>NZ_SACO01000049.1 GCF_004005905.1 Novosphingobium umbonatum | reverse complement strand
ACCTACATCGATTCGGTCAACTCCATTCCTCGCAAAAAATACATCCCAACCTAAACCAAGGCTCAACAGCCATGGTTGCGGGGGCAGGATATCGACGGTGTACCACTCTCGTGACTGTGGATATCTAACATTCCACACCGCAAAAAATCATACCCCAATCAAAATGCAAAGCACCTTCGGCGACGATTCGATCCCGAAGTCCCCCTTCGCCGGCACGGCAACCAGCCCAAAGATTGTCGCCCCAACCCTACGCAATGCAGATGCGGCGGTTAAACACGGCAAGGCAGCTAGGGGTGCTGTCAGTCTAATCGCTACAAGTCTCCGTTTCGCACAGATGCCCCAAAACCGCGTAGCCTTATGCCACGAGCGACTGCCACTCGACCAATGCGGCCGAGCGGCGAAGCTTGTAAGTCTGGCGATCGACGAGATGGCGTTCCTGAGAGAAGTGGTTATGAAACGAAGCGTGGACTGAGGCGAATTTCTGTAGCGACTTCATACGCCGGAAACGCTGCATCGCCCGCTCTCGTCGTCGGAACGGAAGGTGTGAATTTTCCGCGCGATTATTGAGCCAGCGGCCCACTTCGCGGCGATCCAGATTGCCGATCTGGCGCATCGCGGCAGCGTAAGACCGCATCCCGTCGGTGACGATCTTCTCCGCCCTGCCGTGGCGCTTCAATGCCTTCTTCAGGAAGGCCAAAGCCGCAGTTTTGTCACGTTTCTTAGTAACGTAGCTTTCGAGCACCTCGCCC
>NZ_SACO01000048.1 GCF_004005905.1 Novosphingobium umbonatum | reverse complement strand
TCCTTTTTCATAGAAATGCCTTCTCGATTGTCATTTGAGATGACCAATGAGGTATTTTCCAAAATATCCCATCGGCCCAAAGGCCAATCCAGAATGGTACTTTGTCTGCTAAATCGTAATAGGAATGAATATCCGACCACGAGAGTGTCAATTAATGCATGTAGCGCGCCCAAATGCAGATCCGACGCTTGCCAGCGAAGGAACAACACGCGCGGGATCACTGCAGCATCGCCCAGAACAGCGATCCGGGTCTTCTACTCTGCATTGTGACGCGCACTTTCCTTTGCGAGGGAAAGGACGCGCCTGCCCTATCGGCTAAAGCCTCCCCTATCGGCCATGAATTGGCGCAGATTGACGTTTGGCTCGTCGCCCCCTTGGGGAGCAGCAGGTTCGGAAGTCTGCTTCGCCTGATCGGCGGCCAACCCGGCGCGACTATCAGGCGCCATGCCCGGCCTTGCCGCATTGGTGTCAGCCAACGGCGCCTTTTGCGCGCCCGGCGGGACCAGCCTTTGGCCAGCATGCTGCTGCCGCTGCAGATTGGCGGCCTCAAGTCGCGCCTTAAGCTGCGCATTGCCTTCGATATAGTTGGCTAAAATACCCTGAAATTCCGGCGTATTGCGGCGGGCAAATGCCTGGCGCACGGGCGCTGGCGCCTCGGGGAGGAACCCGGACTGGCCCGGTGCATAATGGAATTGATCAGGCTGCTCTTCCAGATGCGCCATGAACACAGACAAATCAGCCTGCTGCGGCTCGTACAGCTGCTTAAGCCACATCTGAACACCTGCG
>NZ_SACO01000047.1 GCF_004005905.1 Novosphingobium umbonatum | reverse complement strand
CCCCCCCCCGACGGCATTGATGTGCCATAGTGGAGGTGTTGAACACCACTTGAGGAGGCGTCCATGTCGGAGATTAGCACGATCGGATTGGATATCGCAAAGAATGTGTTTCATGCGCACGGGGCCGATGCGAACTGGTTTCAGATTTTCAGTCGATGGATTACGCGCGGTAAAGTGCTGTCGTTTTTTGCTGCTCAGCCAAAGTGCCTAGTCGCGCTGGAAGCTTGCGGCGGGGCGCACCATTGGGCTCGGGAGCTCATGCGTATAGGACATGACGTTCGGTTGATTGCGCCAGCCTACGTGAAGCCGTTCGTGAAGCGGCAAAAGAACGATGCCGCTGATGCCGAGGCCATTTGCGAGGCTGCGCAGCGTCCGAACATGCGGTTTGTGATGGTGAAGAGCGAGGAGGAGCAAGCCTCGGCACTGGTGTTCCGAACCCGCGATCTTCTTGTCCGGCAACGCACGCAAACCATCAACGCGATTCCGGGGCATATGGCTGAGTATGGCTGGGTTGCACCGAAAGGGCCAAGCTGGGTAGCGCAGCTTAGTGAACTGATCGATGATGCGGTTACCGCGTCGCTACCGCCGGCTGCGCGAGAGATGTTCCGCGTCATGCTCGGCATCCTTGAGGAGTTCGATCACCGGATAGCGGAACTCGACAAGGAAATTGCGCGGCGAGCCCGTGAAGATGAAGTCGCTCGTCGGCTGATGACCATCCCCGGCATTGGACCAATAGCCGCCACAGCGATCGCGGCACTCGCACCTGCAGCAGCCACATTCAAACGAGG
>NZ_SACO01000046.1 GCF_004005905.1 Novosphingobium umbonatum | reverse complement strand
AGTACATCAACGGCTTCTACAACCCACGTAGGCGCCATTCATATCTGGGCGGCATCAGCCCCCTCGCATTCGAGGCCAAGGTGGCATAGTGAGATAGGTGACCGGCACAAAGCCGTTACAAGTCCAATCCTTGTCGGTTGTAATATCAATGGCATCAAGATTCACCACCTCTCTGGTCCGTCCTCGCCTTAGCCTCAGGTTAGAGGGTTTTCTCGGGCCGGTGAATGTTCAGTTTGGCCGTAACCGGACGTTCCTACAAGCCACAGGCGAACGACCGCTTTGTCCCAGCCCTCCTCATCCAAGAGCCCCACGGCGACGGTGAACGAACGACGGGTTCCGACGCACCAGACCGAATCCCTGAACGACCGGAAAGAAGGCGGCAATTCCTTTCGATGTGAACCGGAAGCAGCCGACCAAGTCCGGTCACTCACACGAGCGTACTTGAACGTCATATCTAGCGCAAAGCTGCCCATAAATTTGCTCCCTACTTCTCGCCAAATTCGCGTCGGTATTCCGTCGGGCTGAGGGCTACTCGGGCACGGAAATGGTGCCGCAAGGCATGGGCGCTGCCGAAGCCAACGGCTGCGGCAATATCATCCATCGGTTGCTGGGTGCGGATCAATAGATCCTTGGCTGCTTCCACGCGTTCTGCCGCTAGCCAATCGCCCGGGCCTTGCCCCGTGGCCTCGATAAAACGGCGTTCAAAAGTGCGCCGACTCATCGCTGCTTGTTTTGCCATCAGCGCAATTGACCAAGGCTGTTTGATGTCCTCACGCACGCGGTCAAGCACCGGCCCAATTTCACTATTCGGGCGGATGGCAACGGGGCGCTCAAGAAACTGAGCCTGCCCTCCGTTGCGATGGGCGGGCATAACGATACGCCGCGCGACTGAATTGGCCGCGTCCGGCCCGTAGTCTTGCCGCACGATTTCGATCATCAGATCGATACCTGCGGCGCTGCCCGCCGAAGTAAATATCCGGTTATGCATATGATACAGAGACGCCTCGTCCACTTGGACGGCAGGATAACGAGTGCGCATAGTCTGGCCATAGCGCCAAT
>NZ_SACO01000044.1 GCF_004005905.1 Novosphingobium umbonatum | reverse complement strand
TAGGCGGCGTGGACAAATTATCTACGTAGGAGTTTCCTCGGAGGGCGCGCGTTTTGGACGTGCCCATCGGAAGATGCGCCAGCCAAAATCGACTGTCATCAGCACCAAGCCCAAAGGAAGGACCCAGTTGGGAATCTCGATGCCTTTGAGCAAGCTGAGACTTACAACGAAAAGCCCGATGAACAACGTCACCGAACCGAGCGCTATCAATGACTGTCGGGCATCTTTCGTCATGTTGGTAGGATAGCATCGGAAGGACGGTCATCAAAGTGTCGATGCACCGTTGACGTCGCGACTCCCTCTTGATTCAAGGCTGCTTTTTGGAGGCGGGCTTGAGCAGGGGCGATCTCACCGAAGCGGAATGGCGCGTTTTGAAGCACCTGTTGCCAATCGAGCCTGAAAACCGTGGCCGAGGCAGGCCACCGGAGCAGAACCGTTCGATCATCAACGGTGTACTTTGGAGGCTCCGCTGCGGCGCTCCATGGCGCGATGTCCTGCCCAAATATGGGAGTTGGAACACAATCTATCGCCGGTTCCGGCGGTGGAGCGAAGCCGGAGTCTGGGAGGCTGTCGCCGTGACATTGGCCGAGATCATGGCAGACAGCGGCCACTACAGCATCGACAGCACCACTGTTCGCGCCCACGTCTCGGCAGCGGGTGGAAAAGGGGGACTCATCGACGCGCTCTTGGCCGCTCGCGGGGCGGGTTCACCAGTAAACTTCACTGTCTGGCTGATGCCCTTGGACGACCACTAGCCTTTCACTTGACGGGCGGCGAGGCGGCAGATTGCAAGGCGTATGATGATTTGATCGACCTGCCTGAACAGGCCCCCGACGCCCTCCTTGCAGACAAAGGCTATGATGCCGATGCCATCCGCGCCGATCTTGCCGAGCGAAAGATCATGGACGTCATCCCCGGCCGGTCAAATCGCCGCGTGAAGATCGAGTATGATCGGGCGCTCTACAAGCAGCGCAACCGCATTGAGCGCATGTTCGGGCATCTCAAAATCAACCGCGCTATCGCCACCCGCTATGACCAACTGGCCAGCAGCTTCCTCGGGATGGTCTATCTCGCCACCGCCCGATACTGGCTCAAATTTGTCCACGCTGCCTAG
>NZ_SACO01000043.1 GCF_004005905.1 Novosphingobium umbonatum | reverse complement strand
TGGACTTGTAACGGCTTTGTGCCGGTCACCTATCTCACTATGCCACCTTGGCCTCGAATGCGAGGGGGCTGATGCCGCCCAGATATGAATGGCGCCTACGTGGGTTGTAGAAGCCGTTGATGTACTGGAAGATGGCGGTCTCGGCCTGACGCCTGGTTGGCCAGGTTTGGCGCCAGAGCACCTCGGCCTTCAGGCTTTTGAAGAAGGTTTCGACAGCCGCATTGTCGTAGCAATTACCTTTGCCCGACATCGAGGGCCGTAAACCGTGGGCCTGCAGCTTTTTCTGGAAGTCGTAAGAGCAATATTGGCTGCCGCGATCAGAATGGAAAATGCAGTCCTTGGGCGGTTGACGCAGGTTTATGGCCATTTCCAGCGCCCTGATTGCCAGGTCTTTCTTCATCCGATCGCTGACTGCCCAACCAACGACACGCCGACTGAACAGATCAATGACGACAGCCAGATAAAGCCAGCCCTCGGTGGTCCATATATAGCTGATATCGCCTGCCCATTTCTGGTTCGGCGCAGCGGCCAGGAAATCCCCGTCCAGCAAATTGGGGGCAACGCCAAGGTTGTGTTGGCTATCGGTGGTAACCTTGTGGCGACGGGTGCGAATGGGCCGTATCCCATTGATCTTCATGAGCCGTCCCACACGACGCTCGCCCACATCGAGACCCGCCTCTTTGAGCTCCATCGTCATCCGGGGCCGACCATAAGTACCGCGGCTCAGGGTGTATTGCTCGCGGATGTGCGCCAGCACCTTCAGATCTGTGCGATCGCGCTGGCAGGTCGGGCGTGACGCCCATACCCGATAGCCACGCGTAGACACCTGCAAGACCCGGCATAGGCCTTCAACCGGCCAGCGATCGCGGTGCTCATGAACGAACGCAAACCTCACGATTTTTGGCTCGCGAAGAACTGCGTTGCTTTTTTTAGAATGTCCCTCTCCTCCTTGAGGATACGGTTTTCCAGGCGCAGGCGCTCATTCTCACGGGCCAGATCGGCCTGTGGCTCCGCCACCAAATCTGTCGGGCGATAGTGAGCAATCCATTTGCCAAGCGTCGACTTGCCGACCCCCAAATCCGCGGCAACCCGCTCCCGTGACAGCCCGCTGGTCAGCGCGATCCGAACCGCCTCTCGCTTAAAATCTTCACTATGCTTCATCATCTCGTCGGTCTCCTGTTGCGAGCATAAAACGCTCAGGTGACCGGCACAAATCCGTTACAAGTCCA
>NZ_SACO01000042.1 GCF_004005905.1 Novosphingobium umbonatum | reverse complement strand
CTGGACACCTCGAAGAACCGTGTAAATTTGGCGTGGCAAGTGCGCGAGGGGTTGTCGGCGGCGCAGGGAATGCCGTTTTGCGGGGTTGAGCGGACGATTATTGGTCGGTCGGGCGGCCTTTCGGGCCGGATCGGTGTCAAGCGGGCGCAGTTCGCCCTTCAAGCCAAGCGAGGCGCTGGAAGTTGTAGGCAAGGTTGGCCATGCCGATCTTGATGGTGGCGCGGTCGATGCCAATGGTGCGCACGACGAGCCCCATGCGGTGCTTCTGGCCTGCGAAGACATGCTCGACGTGGGCGCGGATCTTGGAGCGCCGGGTGTTGGCCCTGGCGATCCGCTCGGGCATCGGACGCTTTGGCTTGCGCCGCTGGTGGATATGGCTGGTGAACATGCCACTTTCGAGGAAGGCCTCGTTCTTCTTCGACCGATAGGCCGTATCCGCCCAGACGCCCGAACCGGTGTTGCCCTTGCTGATCAGGTCTGGCAGCCGCGCCCCGTCATGGGCGTTGGCGGCGCTGGCGCCCCAGGTGCGGATCAGGCCGTGGGCCCGGTCGATACCGATGTGATTTTTATAGCCGAACATCGGGATGGCCAGATCGACAGGCTTCGCTGCCTTGGGATCGGCGCCCTCGCGGACCTTGGCCTTGCTGTACTTGATCGACCAGCGCGCATCGCTGTCCTTTTGTCGCGCCTTCGCCGGCTTCCACTCCTCGGGCACGCGCCCTTCCTTGATCGCGGCCTTCTCGGCCTCGGTGTTGCGCTGCTTGGGCGCCGGCACCACCGTGGCGTCGATGATCTGCCCGCCCATCGCGAGATAGCCTCGGTCCTTCAACGCGGCGTCGAAGCGGGCGAAGAGCTTGTCGATCGCCTTGGCCTGCACCAGGCGCTCGCGGAACAACCACACCGTCGTCGCATCGGGCACGGTGCCGTCGAGGCCGAGGCCCAGGAACCGCTGAAACGACAAGCGGTCCTTGATCTGGAACTCGGCGGCCTCGTCGGACAGCGAATAGAGCGCCTGAAGTACCAGGATCTTGAACATCAGCACCGAGTCAAACGGTGGCCTGCCGCCCTTGCCGCGAACGCTGCGGCGAAGCGCTGCAACCAACGGTCCGCGAAATACCTCGAAGTCCACCACCGCCGCCAATCGCTCCAGCGGATCGCCCGCCGCGCTCAGCGCCTCGTACCGGTCAGATAGGTCAAAGAAACTGGGCTGTCCTGCCATCGTCGCCTCCACCGCATCGTCAGCGATATGAATCAAATCTGCCACTCAAAAGCCAGAGTTTTTCGAGGTGTCCA
>NZ_SACO01000041.1 GCF_004005905.1 Novosphingobium umbonatum | reverse complement strand
AGATGAGACCCAATCCCTCCAGCCCAAAATCGGCTGCCAAGCTCGCGAAGAAGCCTGCCGAGGCCGTGGTGAAAGATATTCGCCGCGCCACACGCCGGCATTTCTCGGCTGAAGACAAGATAAGGATCGTGCTCGAAGGCCTGCGCGGCGAGGAGAGCATTGCCGAGCTATGCCGCCGCGAGGGTATCGCCCAGAGCGTGTACTATTCTTGGTCGAAGGAATTCCTCGAGGCCGGGAAACGCCGCCTGGCGGGGGATACCACCCGCGCTGCCACCAGTGACGAGGTCAAGGATCTGCGCCGGGAAGCGCTGGCCCTCAAGGAATGTGTAGCCGACCTGACGCTCGAGAACCGCCTGCTCAAAAAAAGCATGATCGCGGGTGGGGGCGACGACGCATGAGGTATCCTGCAGCTGAGAAGCTGGAAATCATCCGTCTCGTCGAGCAATCCCATCTGTCCACCAGCCAGACGCTGGACAAGCTGGGCATTCCCCGCCGCACCTTTGCCCGCTGGTATGCCCGCTATCTTGATGGCGGGCCTGAAGCGCTGGAGGACCGCCCTTCGGCGCCAAGCCGGGTGTGGAACCGGTTGCCTGACGATGTGCGAAAGCAGATCATCGACATGGCGCTGGAAAGCAGCGAACTCTCGCCCCGCGAACTGGCGACTAAATTTACCGATGAGAAGCAGTACTTTGTCTGCGAGGCCACGGTCTATCGCCTGCTCAAGGCGCAGGATCTGATCGCCAGCCCGGCCTATATCGTCATCAAAGCCCGCGATGCGTTCCACACCAAGACGACCCGGCCCAACGAGATGTGGCAGACCGATTTTACCTATTTCAAGCTGATCGGCTGGGGCTGGGTTTATCTCTCGACCGTGCTCGACGACTATTCCCGCTACATCATCTCGTGGAAACTCTGCACCACGATGACGGCGGGTGACGTCACCGACACGCTGGATCTGGCGTTGGCCGCATCAGGCTGCGACAGAGCCACCGTGCTGCACAAGCCGCGCCTGCTGTCCGACAATGGACCCAGCTATGTCGCGGGCGAGCTGGCCGCCTATATCGAGGCGCAGGCCATGAGCCATGTGCGCGGCGCCCCATTCCATCCCCAGACGCAGGGCAAGATTGAACGTTGGCACCAGACCTTGAAGAACCGCATCCTGCTGGAAAACTACTACCTGCCCGGCGATCTCGAAGCCCAGATCGAGGCCTTCATCGAGCACTATAATCACCAGCGCTATCACGAAAGTCTGGGCAATGTGACGCCCGCCGACGCCTACTTCGGCAGAGACCGGCAGATCCACGCCCAGCGTGCCGCCATCAAGAAGCAGACCATCGAACATCGCCGCTTGCAACACCGCAAGCT
>NZ_SACO01000040.1 GCF_004005905.1 Novosphingobium umbonatum | reverse complement strand
AGTACATCAACGGCTTCTACAACCCACGTAGGCGCCATTCATATCTGGGCGGCATCAGCCCCCTCGCATTCGAGGCCAAGGTGGCATAGTGAGATAGGTGACCGGCACAAAGCCGTTACAAGTCCAGGGCTTGCCGGGATCGATGTAGTGCCACTCGATCTGGTTTCTGGCGGCCCATTCCAGGATCGCCCGACTGGTGAATTCGGTCCCATTATCACTGACAATGCAAGCCGGTTTGCCATAAAGGCGCACCAAAGTGTCGAGTTCGCGCGCCACGCGGGCGCCGGATATGCTGGTGTCCGCGATCAGGCACAGGTTTTCGCGGCAACAGTCATCATTGATGGCCAGAATCCGGAACTTGCGCGATGCGCCGAACGTGTCCGATACGAAGTCCATCGACCAGCGTGCCCCCGGCGCCAGCGGCACGGGCATCGGTGTACGGCTGCCCCGCGCCCGTTTGCGTCCGCGACGCCGGCGCACTGACAAGCCTTCCTCCCGATAAAGCCGGTAGAGCTTCTTGTGATTCATGATCATCCCCTGACGCTCGAGCATGATGCCGATCCGCCGGTAGCCGAAGCGACGACGCTTGCCCGCAACCTCCTTCATGGTATCGCGGATGGCGCTGTGGTCCGGTTGGCGTTCGCGCCGAACAGTCTTGGGATCGACACCAATCAGCCGGCAGGCCCGGCGTTGCGAGACATCATAGTCCCGCAACACCCGCAGCACCGCGTCCCGCCGCTGGCCCGGTGTCGTCAGACTTTTCCCAGCAAGTCCTTCAGGATCGCGTTGTCGAGCATGCTGTCCGCCAGCAAGCGCTTCAGCTTGCCGTTCTCGTCCTCAAGCTGGCGCAGGCGGCGGGCATCCGACACCTCCAATCCGCCGTATTTGGCCTTCAGCTTGTAGAACGTCGCCGTGCTCAGACCATGTTTGCGGCAAATCTCCACAGTCGGCAGACCGGCCTCCTGCTCTTTGATCATCCCGATAATCTGCGCCTCGGTGAAACGGCTCTTCCTCATGCGTCTGCTCCTTCCAGATGGCAGACTCTACATCAGAATGAGGGAACTTTCGGGGGGCAGGTCACCCCCTTTTTCATTCAGACCACCGGAGCGGTGACGAGAAAAGCCGCCATCATGCGCGCCAGATCCTGCTTCAACACTTCCCAATCGCCTTCCCACGCCGCAGTGGTCGCCGATCCGAAACCCAGATAGCGGGCGATCGAGGCATAGAGGACGCGAAACAAGCTATCCACGGCACGCAGGGGATCTGGTTGGGCAATGCGGCTGGCGTGGAGAAGCAGAGCTTCTTTGACCGAATTGGCGGTGGCAGCATAGGACGTTTTACCCGTAGCGGCGACCAGCGGATCGACGCTCGCGCGCA
>NZ_SACO01000003.1 GCF_004005905.1 Novosphingobium umbonatum | reverse complement strand
GCGGCAAGCTTGCTTCAGCCCAACCAAGCCACACCAAAGCCCTTTTACCCATAGACCAAGGCGAGCCTCACCGCGGGTCGTACTTGTAAGACTTTCGTACGCCTGTCGGCGCCCGAAACCCTTCGACGAAGCAGCTATTTGTATCAAACCGCGCGAAGGGCGGCTTCCTGCCAAAATCTGCCACTTAATGCTGTCGATCACACTTCACGCTTTCAACGCTCTCATGTCCCGCAACGGAGGCTGCCCGAATAGCCGAGCATACTCGCGGTTGAACTGGCTGACACTTTCATAGCCTACAGCATATGCCGCGCCAGTGGCATCCAGACCGCCTATCATCTTTTCGCGGGCGGCCTGCAGGCGCAGTTGCTTTTGATATTGTAGCGGACTCATGGCTGTCATTGCGCGGAAATGGTGGTGCAGGGTCGATACGCCCATACTGGCCAAATCGGCCAGCGCCTCGATCCGCAGTGGCTGGTCATAGTTGCGGCGTAACCAGCCGATGGCGCGGGCGGTGCGGTGGCTGTGGTCGCTGGCCGAGGCAATGGCGTGGAGACGTGCGGCCTGAGGGGTTTGCAACAAGCGGTAGTAGATTTCACGCTGGATCAGCGGCGCCATGAAGCCGATGTCTTGTGGGCAATCCAGCAGGCCAACCAGCCGAGCACAGGCGTCGATGAGGCTGAGTGGGGCTTGGCCCAACGCTAACGCACCTTGCACCGGTCTTACCGGCTGCGGCTCTCGCTGTGCGATCACCTCGCGCAGCATGGAACTGTCGATTGAAAGCAACATCGAGAGCAATGGTTTTTCCGCACTAGCCTCGATCACCTGACTCTGCACGGGCAAGTCGACCGACGAGATCAGAAACCGCCCGGCCATACCCTGATAATCCACCCCACCCACATTCACCGCCTTGGCCCCTTGCGCAAACAGCGTGAGGCTGGGATCATAAATCGCCCGATAGCAAGGTGTTTGGGCAATACGGCGATATAGCGACAGGCCAGTTATAGGGGTGATATTCTCGCCCACATGGGGCGTATACGCGAGTATGCCTTGGCACAAATTACCGAGGCATGGGGTTTGGTCAAGGGCGTCCGACATATTGCGACAGTGCGTGCGTCGGTCCAATCTGACAAGGCTGATTTTCGGAACTCAGAGAATCAGGCAAAAAATTGGCAGGATCAGGAAAGTCATTTGCGAGCGCATCGGCTAAACCGCCCCTTGCGTTGGGTCCGTGCATCATGGACTGTACTAGGGAGACTGCCGTGGCCTCTGCTCATTACCCCCGCATTGCAATTGCACGGATGCGCAAGATGGCGCGATATGCCATTAGTGGGCTCATCTCTGCGGCGGCACTTTGCGCTACCATTCCCGCTTCGGCTCAGCCGGTCCCTGTCAAGTTGTGGCGGATGCAATGTGGGAAGGATCAGCCCTTGCCAAAGCCGATGTTTTCCGACGCCTTCCGCTACCCCGAAGGCTCGACCAAGGACTTCACTTTCAGCTGCTACCTCATCAAGCATGGCGATGACTACATGGTTTGGGATGCCGGTCTGCCAGGCACCGAGGCCCCCCGCATCGTCGATCAGCTAGCGCAATTGGGGCTTACACCCTTGAACATCCGCTTTTTGGGGGTGAGCCATTATCATTTCGATCACATCGGTCAGGCCGCAGACTTTGGCGTTTCCACGCTGCTGATTGGCGCGGAAGATTTCGCGGCGGTCCGGCAGGGCGCGCGCCTGCCCGACAATTCCACCACCAGCGGCCTGCGGCTTGCGCCATGGATCGTGGGGGGCGGCAAGGTGGAATTGCTCTCGCAAGACCATGACGTATTTGGCGATGGCACAGTGCGCGTCCTTCGTCTGCCCGGCCACACGCCCGGCCATCGAGCGCTGCTTGTCGCCCTGCCAAGGAGGGGCAATGTGCTGCTTTCGGGCGACCTCTATCATTTTCCTGAAAATCGGCACTTCCGCGAAGTGCCCGCTTTCAACACCGACCGCGCGCAGACGCAGGCCTCGATGCAGCGGTTCGAGGAAATAGCCACCCGGTTGAATGCACAAGTTATCATTCAGCACGAACCCGGCGACGTAGCCAAGCTTCCGGTATTTCCCAATGCAGCGGAATGATAGTATGACAAGCATGGCCATGGCACTCGCGCTGGTTTCGGGCGTGACTGCACCGGCGCAGGCGACCGAACCGTCCGCGACAAGCGCACCGGCATCCCAAGCGGCCGTGCAGGCTCGCCAGAACATTCTGGGCGCATGGCAGATCGCCAGTCTGGAACAGCCCGGCCCCGATGGGCAAATGCAGACAACCCCTTGTTGCGGGCTACTGACGCTGACCGAAGATGGCCATATGGCGGTGCAGGTCATGCTGCCGGAAAGCATGATCAACGCCTATTCTCACGGCGGCTACGAAGCCTCCTATGGCACGTTCAAAATGTCGCCGGATGGCAAGAGCATGGTGTTCCATGTCGATGGCGCGCTGGTGCGCGATCTGGTGGGGCGCGATCTGCCCCGCGCGATCCGGTTGGAAGGCAATCGCCTGATTATCACCTCTACCAATCCGGCCGAACATTGGCGCGTCGTCTGGCAGCGCCCATAAAAGGACATACACATGCAAAAGCGTATTCTGGGGCAGGGTCTTGAAGTTTCGGCCATCGGCTATGGCGCGATGGGTATGTCTTCGGTGCATTATGGCCCTGCGGGCGAGCGTTCCGACAACATCGCCCTACTGCGCAAGGCGGTCGATCTGGGGGTGACCTTTTTCGACACCGCCGAAGTCTATGGCCCCTACACCAACGAGGAATTGCTGGGCGAGGCCTTGGCCCCGGTGCGCGACCAAGTGGTGATCGCCACAAAATTCGGCTTTGATATCGGCTATGCGGGGCATACCGGCCATGGCGGACTGGATAGCCGTCCCGAGCAGATCCGCCGCGTGTGCGAGGCGTCCCTGAAGCGCCTGCGGAGCGAAGTGATCGACTTGTTCTATCAGCACCGCGTGGACCCTGCCGTGCCAATCGAGGATGTGGCTGGCACAGTGGGCGACCTGATTACCGAGGGCAAGGTGCGCCATTTCGGTCTGTCCGAGGCGGGAGCCGCCACGATCCGTCGCGCCCATGCAGTCACCCCCGTGACGGCGCTGCAAAGCGAATATTCGCTCTGGTATCGCCAGCCCGAGGTGCAAATCCTGCCCGTGCTTGACGAATTGGGCATTGGCTTTGTGCCCTTCAGCCCGCTTGGCAAGGGGTTTCTCACCGGAAAGATCGACCCTGCCACGGAATTCCCCGGTGTGGATATCCGCAATTCCATCCCCCGCTTCGCCCCAGAGGCGCGCGCTGCCAACCAAGCCTTAGTGGATTTGCTTGGCAGCATTGCCACACGCCATCACGCCAGCCCTGCGCAAGTCGCACTGGCATGGCTTCTGGCGCAGCGCCCGTCGATCGTGCCCATCCCGGGCACCCGAAAGCCCGAGCGCCTTGTCGAAAACATCGGCGGTGCGAGTCTAATCCTGGCTGACGGCGACCTTGCGGATATCGAACAGGCGGCTGCGGCCATCGACATTCAAGGCGCCCGCTACCCAGCTAATATCGAGGCGATGAGTGAACATTGAGCGGGCCAAAAATTCATTTTTACTAGCTAGTTAGGATCAAACGGCCTTAACCCTCAGCTGGAACTGAACTTGCATCATGCCTATGGTGGGCTTTCCACACGTCATACCAACTTGTTTAGACCGTGTGGTTGGGTACGTCCATTTGCTTTATTGGAAGTGACGGGTCATCGGATGCGCGCACCATTGCGTTTGTCGCAACTCATGCCCAAGGCGCAATCTCTGGGCGCCTTGTGGGGCCCCGGAGATTGCACTGTAGTACCTCACCAGGGCTGGTTGGCCGGGCCAATGGTGAATTCGTTGACGGTGGTGTCGGCGGGCAGGTTCAGCGCATAGGCCACCACATCGGCCACGCGTTCGGGTGCGATGCCATATTGATTGTAGAGTGCACGCATCCCTTCCGACACACCGGCATGACTGATCGTGTCTAGCAATTCGGTGTTGATCGCGGCCGGATAGATGGTGGCGGTGCGGATGTTCGTGCCTTCATTAGCCGATTCCATGCGCAGCACTTCCATGAAGGCGCGCACAAACCACTTGGTGCCGCAATAAACGCCGGTGGTGGGATAGGCCTTGAGCCCGGCGACCGAGGAGGTGGCGATGACATGGCCCGATTTTTGCGCGACAAAAGTGGGCATCACGGCGGCCACGCCATTGAGCACACCGCTGATGTTGACATCGACCATCTGGCGCCATTCATCGGTTTTGAGCGCAGAAATGGGCGAATTGGGCATTAGTCCCGCGTTGAGAAAAATGGCGTCAATGCGGCCAAATTCGGCCTTTGCCCGCTCGACAATGGCGGCGTTGGAGTCCGGGCTGGTCACATCCAGCGCCTGCGCGATAGCCTGGCCGCCGTCCTTGCGGATCGCCTCGACGATGGTGTTCAGCCGGTCCTCGCGCCTTGCGCCCAGCACCAGCCTCGCCCCGCGCGCGGCCAACAGGCGGGCGGTGGCCTCGCCAATGCCCGAGGAAGCGCCGGTGATGATGACAGTCTTGCCGGAAATGTTGTTATCCATGGGGTTCGTCCTTACCAAACGGGCTTACAGGCCTTCGACCAGATAGGTGCGGCTGATGGTGGCGTTGGTCCGGTACCCAATGATCGCCTGATAGGCGGGCGAGTTGTACCAGCCGAGCGCCGCCTCTTTGCTGTCAAAGCGCATGATGACGATCTTGCCCTCGGGGCCCTGGCCTTCCAGCTGGGTCACGGCATCGCCATTGACCAGCATCTGCGGCGCGAAGGGCACAATGGTGGCGCCCACGGCATCAAGATAGGGCTGCAAGGCCGCCGCGTCGCAGATCTCGACCTCCGCGATAAAATAGGTGGGATTGCTCATGGGTTATCCTCCTGAATGGGTCAGATCAGTGGTTGAAGGGTGGCAATCAGGCGCGCGGCATGGTTGTGGGCGCGTGCCTCCACCTCGGCGCGCTGGGCATCACTGGTGACGCCCGGAATAAACATCATCCCGTGCGAATGGACTGGATCTGCCAGCTTCAACCCGCACAGCGCCGCAGTCTGGCGCAGCGGCGGCAGGAATTCCTCGACCGTATGGTTCATCGGTTGCCCATGGGCATAAGCGGCCTCGGGCGCGCCGGTGGTGAAGGAGAGAACCAGCGTCTTGCCGTGCAGCTTGTCGCCGCCCACGCCATGGGCAAAGCCGAAGACTAGCACGTCATCGACCCATTTCTTGAACAGGGCGGGCAGCGCGTACCAATAGAACGGGAATTGCCACACGATGACATCGGCGGCGACCAATGCGGTCTGTTCGGCGGCCACATCGATGCGGTAATCGGGATAAAGCCGGTCGAGACGGCGGATTTCGGGGGCGATGCCACGCTCATCGGCCAGATCGGAAAGGATGATGCGGTTGGCCAGCGATGCATCAAGATCAGGGTGGCCAGACAGGATGAGGACTTTGCTCAAGCGAGCCTCCAGCGGTTGGGCGTTACGATCACCGCCAGATAGCGCAAATGACTTTTGTCATTTAGATAGGATCAGACATAATCAGAATTTCCAAATGAGAAAGAATGACCCGTGGAAGGCGCGATTTTCCATCATTTGACCATATTTCACGCCATCGCCGCCGAAGGCAGCATCACGGGCGCCGCACGGCGGCTGGAACTGGGCGTTCCAGCCATCAGCAAATCGCTCAAGGCGCTGGAGGCGCGCGCCGGCCTCCCCCTGTTCCACCGCACAACGCGCAAGCTGGAAATTACCGAGGCGGGCCAGATGTTGCGCGAGCGCACGCAGGATGCCGTGCGCCAGCTCGACTATGCCTTTGAAAGCGTGCAGGACTTGGGGCAGTTGCCCAGTGGCACCGTACGCATCACCATGGCACGCTTCGCCTATCAATGGGTTTTGCGCCCGGTTCTGGCCGCATTTTATGAGGCCTATCCGCATATCCAGCTGGAAATCTCGATTTCAGATGGCACCATCGACATGATTGCCGAAGGTTTTGACCTGGGAATCCGTTTTGGGGATCGGCTTGAGGAAGGCATGATTGCCCGTCGGCTGATGCCCGCTATGCGCGAAGGTCTCTATGTCTCGCCCGCCTATGCCCTGCGTCATGGCATACCCGCCACGCCGCAGGACCTCAGAAACCACCGATTGATCGGCTACCGTTTCATCACCGCTAACCGCATGTTGCCGTTGATTGTCGATCAGGATGGGGATGAACTTGCCATCGACATGCCTTCGCCTATCGTCACCAATGATATCGAGGTGACCGCCGATGCCATACGGCAGGGCCTCGGCATCGGGCGCCTGTTCGAACCGATCCATGCAGCCTTGCCTGATCGTGATACCTTCCTGCCTGTGCTCGAACCCCACTGGCGAACCTATCCACCGCTCTACCTCTATTTCCCGAAAAACAGCCAGCGGGCAAAACGCATCCGCGCTGTGATCGATTTTCTGATCGAACAGCAGATGGGCAGTTTCTGAGTTTTCTTGCAAATCACCTTCGTCCACGACACGTCCGATTTTGCCCGCAGTTTTGCCCTAGGACAGCATGTATTTCTGAACGGCGCCTCGAATATCACGCAAAAAAAGACCAGCTGGCAACGTCTCGGACTTTGGGGGTAGCCCTAGCGCACGGAGTATCACTCCTGGGTTGCTGGCTGACGCTGTGACGGATCGCGATGGCGTATGCCGGGGCCTTTAGCGACATGCATGGGACGCGCAGAGACAGTGTCCGCGGCGCGAAATGACCGGTGTTGGCGGAAGCCGTCATTCCAAGCACCTAACCGGAACGTCGTGATCTGGTCGGAAATCCCCCCATTATCGGGTTTGCAAAGGGCCCCCGCCCTTTGCCCGCCGGAGGCATAAAAACCCCCGCCGGAGGCAATTCTAAATCCTTAAACTAAAACCCCTCCGCCACATCCATCAGCTTGGTCAGGCGCTTGGGCGCGACGGAACGCCAGCTACGGGCCAGCCATTCGCTTACTTGGTCCCAATCGACATCATCGCGGTTGAGGATGAGGCCGGCCCAGCCGCTGGCGCCGTAATAGGCGGGGCGGAACCAGATGTGGGGGGCGGCTTCGATCAGGTCGGAGAGTTCGTCTTGGCCGCTGGTTTTGACGAGTAGGGCGATATGGGGCTCGCCATGGTGCTGGTCGTTGAAATAGGCGAAGAATTTGCCGCCCTTGATGCTCCATGCGGGGGCGCCGTGGCTTTCGCGATATTCCGCTTCGGGCAGGGCGATGGCTAGGGCCTTGACCTGTTCCAGCAGCCAGTCGGCGCGATAGGGGCGGGTGACCAGTTCGGACAGGCAGCGGGCGTAGAGTTGGTGCTCGGCGAAGAGGACGCGGCCCGCGAGGCTGTCGGCCGTGTCGCCAGCGATGATGGCCACGGGGGTCTGGCCAAGGATTGGCCCGTCGTCCAGTTCGGCGGTGACGAGATGCACGGTTACGCCGCCATGGCTGTCGCCCGCTGCAATGGCGCGTTCATGCGTGTGCAGGCCTTTGTATTTGGGCAGAAGGCTGGGGTGGATATTGAGCATCCGCCCCTCCCATCCGGCCACAAATTCCGGCGTCAGAATGCGCATATAGCCAGCCAGCGCCACATATTCGGCGCCGCTGGCGCGGATGGCGGCATCCATGGCCATGTCGTGATCGGCCCGCGCCATGCCCTTGTGGGGCAGGGCAAAGGTGGGCACGCCCTCGGCAGCGGCCAGTTTCAGGCCGCCCGCGTCGGGGTTGTTCGAGCCCACCAGCACGATTTCGAACGGGCAATCATCCGCGCGGCTGGCATAGAGCAGCGCGGCCATATTGGTGCCGCCGCCAGAGATGAGGACGGCGACTTTTGCGCGATTACGCATTATGCGTGGCGGTCCAGTCGGCGCGGGCGCTCCAGCTTTCCGCGCTGCCCGAAACGGTGCAGCCGCGTGCGCCTTCGCGGATATCGCCCAGACGATGGACGGTTTCGCCAGCGGCGGCCAGATCGGCGGCCAGCGCCTCGGCTTCATCAGGCTTGACCGCCAGCACCATGCCGATGCCGCAGTTGAAGGTGCGGGCCATTTCTTCCGGCTCGATATTGCCCTGCGCCTGCAGGAAAGCCATCAGGCGGCTCTGCTCCCACGCGTCGGCGCTGATATGGGCATGCAGGCCTTCGGGCAGCACGCGGGGCACGTTTTCCAGCAGGCCGCCGCCGGTGATATGAGCCAGCGCGTTGATACGGCCAGAGCGAATGAAGGGCAGCAGCGCCTTCACATAGATGCGAGTCGGTTCGATCAGATAATCGATCAGCAAGCGGTCGGCATCGAACAGGGCGGGGCGGTCCAGCTTCCAGCCCTTGTCGGCGGCCAGACGGCGCACCAGCGAATAGCCGTTGGAATGCACGCCCGACGAGGCCAGACCCAGCAGCACATCGCCAGCGGCTACGCGGTCGCCGGTCAATTGCTCGCCGCGTTCCACCGCGCCGACGCAGAAACCGGCAAGGTCATAGTCACCGGCCGCATACATGCCGGGCATTTCGGCCGTCTCGCCGCCGATCAGCGCGCAGCCTGCCATGCGGCAGCCTTCGGCAATGCCGGCCACCACGCGGGTTGCCACGCCGTTTTCCAGCTTGCCGGTAGCAAAATAGTCGAGGAAGAACAAAGGTTCTGCGCCCTGCACGATCAGATCGTTGACGCACATGGCGACAAGGTCGATGCCGATCTTGTCATGGCGATCATGGTCGATGGCCAGTTTCACCTTGGTGCCCACGCCATCATTGCCCGCCACCAGAATGGGGTCCTGATAGCCCGCCGCGCGCAGATCGAAGAAGCCGCCAAAGCCGCCCAGATCGGCGTCGGCACCCGGGCGGCGCGTGCTCTTGGCCAGCGGGCCGATGGCTTTGACCAGCGCATTGCCCGCCGCAATCGACACACCTGCGTCTTCATAGGTGTAGCTGGCGGGGCCGGATTTGTTGGTGTCGGTCATCGGCTTGCTCTCTTTTTAACGGGTCGCTTCGGGCGGGGCCGCTGCATTTAGCCACAGCTTCGCCCACAGGTTTGACCGCGCGCCTAGCGCTTTCTTGGCTGGATTTCCATGGGGGATTGGGCAATAGGCTCAAGATTGAGACTATGACCAGCCAAAGCGCCCCTTTCGCCCCGCGTTTCAAACGCCTGATGGCTCGCTCCAGCATGGGGGCACGCATCGCCATGGGCGCGGCTTTTTGCGGCATTGCGGGCGTGGCCTTTGTTGGCCCGCAGGCCTTGATCGCGCAGGTGGAGGGTGAGCGGGGAATCGCCCCTGTCGTGGCCACCAATGATATCGAGATTGGCGGTATCGAGGTGGAAGGTACCGGCCGCACCGGCGAAGAAGCCAAGATGAATGCCTGGCGCGAAGCCTATAAAAAGGCGTGGGAAGCGGCCCATGGGCCTGCTTTGGATGCTGGCACCATCGAATCTCTGGTGGCCGGTGTGGTGGTCGAATCCGAAGAGATCGGCCCGCATCGCTATCGCGGCAAATTGGTGGTAGCCTTTGATCGCGGTCGCGCGGCGCAATATGGCGCGGGCAGCGGCGGGGTAAAGCTGCGCTCGGCGCCGATGCTGGTCATTCCGGTGCTGTATTCGGGCGGCGTGGGGCAGGTGTTCGAAATTCGCGGGCCTTGGCAAAAGGTCTGGGCCGAATATCGCACCGGTGCCAGCGCGATTGATTATGTGCGCGCCAGCGGGGCAGGCGGCGAATCGCTGCTGATCACCGCAGGGCAGCCCGGTCGCCGCAGCCGCGTGTGGTGGCGCGGCATTCTGGACCAGTTCAGCGCCAGCGATGTGTTGATCCCGGTGGCAAGGCTGGAGCGGCAATGGCCCGGTGGCCCCGTGCAGGGCACGTTCACCGCGCGTTATGGCCCCGACAATCGCGTGATCGGCAGCTTTACCTTGCAGGCCAAGGATGAGGACGGTTTGCCCGCGATGTTGGCGCAGGCCTTGGCGCGGATGGACCAGCTTTATACCGATGCTCTGGCCAAGGGCCTGTTGCATCCCGATCCCACCCTGTCGGTCGATCACCCCAGCATCGATCCGGGCCTTGCCTCGGTGATCGAGCGTGGTCGCGCGGCAGAGGCGGCAGCGCTGGCGGCCGAATCGGCGGCGGTGTCGGCGGCGGAGGTGGCCCCCGTGGCCGAGGCTCCGCGAATCGAGGCCAAGCCTTTGGTGCCCACACAGTCTATCACCATTCAATTTGCCTCGCCCGATGCGCGGGCGGTGGATCTGGCGCTGGCCGCGGTGCGCGGCACGGCAGGGGTGGGGGAAGCCGCCACCACCTCTATCGCCATTGGCGGCACGTCGGTGATGCGCGCCCAATTTGGCGGCGCGCCCGATGTGCTGGCTGCGGCCCTGCGCGCCAAGGGCTGGCAGGTGAGCGTTGCGGGCGGCACGTTGCGTATTCGGAAATGATCGTGTCGAAATTTGTTGAGCCGGAACAGATTGCCCTGCCTCTAACGCCTTTGCACCCGATGGGATCGGGGCGCATCGTGGTGGGAGAGGCCAATGAACAGGCCGTGCTGGGCCTGACCCACCCCGATGATTGGCCGTTTCGCACCGCCGTTTTGCTGGGCCCGCCGCGTTCGGGAAAAAGCCTGTTGGCGCGCTGGTTTGCCGAACAGGGCGGGGGCGAGGTGGTGGATGATGCCGACCGCGCCGATGAGACCGACCTGTTCCACCATTGGAACCGCGCGCAGGAGGCGGGCACATCTTTGTTGCTGACCGCGACCTTGCGTGAAGGGGGCTGGCCGATTGCCTTGCCCGATCTGCGTTCGCGTCTGGGGGCGGCGCTGTGGCTGGAAATCGGCGTGCCCGATGATGCGATGATGATGGACCTCATCTCGGTCCATTGCGAGGCGCGCGGTCTGCCTTTGGGCGAGGATGCGTGGCGTTATCTGTCCTCCCGTTGCGAACGGTCGCATCAGGGGGCCGAAAGGCTGGTCGCGGCGATTGACCGCATCAGTCTGGAGCGCAAAGCTGCCGCTGGCCCTTCGATCTGGCGCGAGGCGCTGGACGAGATCAACGGGCCGGATGAACCGCGCCTGCTCTAGTCCGCTTGCTCTGAATGGCATACCTGCCCTATCAGGCGGCCTAGCTTGCCTTGAAGAGTGGGCCGTGGGATAGAAGCCGTATGAAAAGCCTGATCGCCTATCTGGACTCCATTGTGAAGCGCGACCCTGCGCCGCGTTCGCGTTGGGAAGTGTTGCTTTATCCCGGCCTGTGGGCTGTGGCCTTTCACCGCGTGGCGCATGGCCTGTTCCGGGCGCGATTGTTCTTTTTGGCGCGTCTGGTCAATCACATCAGCCGTTTGCTGACCAGCATCGACATCCACCCCGGCGCGACGATTGGCCGCCATCTGTTCATCGACCACGGCTTTACCGTGATTGGCGAGACGGCGGAGATTGGCGACAATGTCACCATCTACCAATGCGTCACGTTGGGCGGCACCAATCCGGCCAATGGGGTGGGGGGCAAGCGCCACCCGACCTTGAGCGATGATTCGATCATCGGTTCGGGCGCGCAGATTCTGGGCCCGATCATTGTGGGCCGCCGCGCCCGCGTAGGCGCCAATGCCGTGGTGACCGAGGATGTGCCCGAGGGCGCGACTATGGTGGGCGTGAAGGCGCGTTCCACTCTGGTGGCGGCGGAAACATGGGCCAAGGATTTCATTCCCTATGGCACGCCCTGCAAGGAGCCTTGCGCGGATGCAGAGCCGGTTTCGGTGCGGATTGCCACGATGGAGGCTGAACTGGCCGAATTACGCGCAACCGTCGCGCAATTGACCAGCGGCCAGCGGGACGGAACACAGGGTTAAGATCAATGGAGCCGGAAGGGCCATCCCGACCTGCCGAACCTGCCGTTATCCCTTTCCCGCGCCCTGTGTTGCAGGTGGCGTTTGACCGCGCCGAGTTAATGCGCATCCTTGATCTGTATGGCCGGATGGTGGCGGCGGGCCAGTGGCGTGATTATGCCATGGATTTCGGTAAGGATGCCGCCAGTTTTTCCGCCTTTAAACGCAGCGCCGAAAGGCCGCAGGCGCGGATTGAAAAGCGCCCCTCCTTGCGCGGTAAACAAGGCATGTGGGCGCTGTATGGCGAGGCGGGCCAAGTGCTGAAGCGCGGCCATGAACTGGCCAATGTGCTCAGCGTACTGGAACGCCGCCTCGTGAAAGCGGTGGAGAATTAGGGCTTGATGCCCGATGGCAAGTGCCCCGATGGCAAGTGCATGGTCAGTATGGCGGGCAGTCGCTGTATGAGGCCATTGCGGATCTTACCCCAATAGGCCGAGAGGGTGAGCAGCGCCGAACCGATGATGAGCGCGGTGAGGGCCAGGCTTTCGCTGATATGGCCATTGCCTTCGAGCAGTCTGGCCAGAGCGATCAGCACATAGGCCAAAGCCGAGACCAGCAGTGCCCGCCGGTCCACCGCCAAGGCCACCAAGCCAAAGAACACATAAAGCAAGACCACGCCCGAAGCGGCCATGGTGGAGATCGAGTCGCCACTGGTGACGCCGATCCAGTAGAACAGGGGATGCGCGATCAAGGGCGCGGCCAGCAGGTGGAGCCAGAAGGCGATATCGGCGCGAAGGGTGGTGCGGGCGGGGTCTTTCAGGTCAAACCGCATGGCCAGCGCAAAGACGAGCAGCCCGCAGGCAAGCGCTGCCGGAGCGACGAAGGTGTTGCTTTCCAGTTGGGTGCCGGTGGCCGCCGCCACGCCGGACAGGATGAGCAGTACGACCGCGGCCACCACTGCTGCAACGGTGATCGCCACGCGAAAGCGCAGCCAGTGCAGCACCGCGCCAATTCCGGCGCTGATGGCGGCGATTGCGGCGATCAGCTCGACTTGCCAAGGGTAGAGTTCTTGGGCGGTGTAACTATGTTGGCTGGGCGTGTCGGCAATACCATTCTGCCACCCTTGGACGCCTAGTGTATGGGTGACATCGTGATAGGTCATCCCTTGTTCCGCCAAGCCGCCGCCGAAAAAGCCTAGGCCGACCACAAAGGAGAGCAACAGCACGATAGAGGGCAGCGCCATACGCTTATTGCGGGTGAACACTTCGGCCATCAGCCAACTGGCCGCCGCTGTCGACAGGCCCGAAAGCCACAGCGTTTTGCCATTGCCATCGGGGATAAAGCCCATGGCCCATGCGGCAAAGATCACCAGCGCCACCGCAATCGTCACGAAAATATCGTTGAAGCCGGTAACAAGGCGGATTTGTTCATCGTCCGCCGTGCTGGCCTCGCCGCGCTGGACGGCGATATGGGCGCGCAGGGCGTCAAGTTGGGCGGGGGCCAGAATGCCCGCCTCCACCGCTTTGGCCAATTCGCTTTCGGAATACATGGGGCTTCCTTTCAGGCGGTTTGCGTGGCGAGTTTGGTGAGGGTGGGAATTAGCTCGTCAAAATGGTCGATCACCACATTGCCGCCCAATTCATGGGGCGGGGCGTCGCAAAAGCCGAAGCTGACCACCACGCAGGGGATGCCAGCGGCCCTCGCGGCGCCAGTGTCAAAACTGGTGTCGCCCACATAGGCGGGGCGGCGCGCGCCGGTGCGTTCGACCATCAGTTGCAGCAGATCGGGCTTGGGCTTGGCACGGCCCGCGCCCAGAGTATCCCCGCCGATGATGGTGGCGAAACGACTGCTCAGGCCCAGTTCGTCCAGCAGCTTGCGCGCCAGATGCTCCAGCTTGTTGGTCACCAGCGCCAGCGTCACGCCTTGGGCGGCCAGCGCGTCCATCATGGCCAGCGCGCCAGCATAGGGCTGGGTGTGCTGGGCGATATGGGCCTCGTAATAGGCCACCAGTTGCGCGGTCAAAGCGGCGGTTTCTTCCTCGGGCAAAGGCCCGCCGCTGCGTTCCAGCGCGCGTTGCAGCATCAGTTTGGTCCCGCCGCCCACCAGAGCATAGACCTCCTGCCGCGCCACCGGCGGTCTGCCTGCCAGAGAGAGCGCATGATTGAGCGCTTCGCCAAGGTCTCCGCTGGTGTCCAGCAAGGTGCCATCAAGGTCGAAGCCGACGAGATCGAAAGGAAAATTGTGCATGGTTTTGTGAAATGCCTGCCCCGTATGGAAACTGCAAGGAATTGCTGGCATGGGATGCAGCCATGACCGAAGCTTCGCATCCGCTCGCCATCATCGTCCTGGCCGCTGGCAAGGGCACCCGTATGAAAAGTGACACGCATAAGGTGCTGCACCCGATCGCCGGAAGGCCGATGCTGGAGCATCTGCTGGCCAGCGTGGGGGAATTATCGCCCGAGCGGCAGGTCGTGGTGGCTGGCCACGGGCGCGATCAATTGGAAAAGGCGCTGGCGGGCCGCGCGGCCATGGCTTTGCAGGAGCCGCAATTGGGCACTGCCCATGCCGTGCAGCAGGCCGAAGGCGCGCTGGCCGGTTTTGAAGGCGATGTGCTGGTGTTGTATGGCGACGTGCCTTTTGTGTCCGCCGATACGATGCGGGCGATGATTGGGCGTCTGCACGGCGCGGATCAGCCCGCGGTGGTGGTGCTGGGCTTTGAGCCCGACGATGCCTTGGCCTATGGGCGGATCATCGCCAAGGATGGCGCTATTGCCAAGATGGTGGAGTTCAAGGACGCCAGCGCGGAAGAGCGCGCCTGCCGCCTGTGCAATTCGGGCCTGATGGCGGCGCGGGCCAGCGATCTGTTTGCCCTGTTGGCGCGGGTGGGCAATGATAATGCGCAGGGCGAATATTACCTGCCCGATATCGTCAATATCGCTTTGGCCGATGGTCGCCCTTGCGCGGTGGTGGTGACGGCGGATGCCGATGAAGTGGCGGGTATCAACAGCCGCGCCGAACTGGCCGAGGCCGAAGGGCGCTGGCAAAAGCGCCGCCGGTTGCAGGCCATGGATGATGGCGTGACTTTGGTGGCGCCTGAAACGGTGTGGTTCAGCTGGGATACCAAGTTGGGCCGCGATGTGGTGGTGGAACCCAATGTGGTGTTTGGCCCCGGCGTGGAGGTGGCCGACCATGTGACCATCCATGCCTTCAGCCATCTGGCCGGTGCCAAGGTTGCCTCGCAGGCCGACATCGGCCCCTATGCCCGTTTGCGCCCCGGCGCGGATATTCGCGAAAAGGCGCGGGTGGGCAATTTTGTCGAGATTAAAAACGCCGTGATGGGTGTGGGCGCCAAGGCGAACCACCTGACCTATGTGGGCGATGCGCAAGTGGGGGCTGGCGCCAATCTGGGCGCGGGCACGATCACCTGCAATTATGACGGCTATTTCAAGCATAAGACCATCATTGGCGAGCGCGCCTTTATCGGCAGCAATTCCGCGCTGATCGCGCCGGTCAAGATTGGCGCCGATGCGATTGTGGCCGCGGGCAGCGCGGTCAGCCGCGATGTGGGCGATGGCGAATTGCGGCTGGTGCGCGCCGAACAATTGGTCAAGCCCGGCTGGGCCGACCAGTTCCACGACATTATGCGCCGCCGCAAGGCGGAAAAGAAGGGCTGAGGCCGGGTTGAGGCTGAGCTTCAGCCGCCAGCAAGCTTGCCAAGGGTAACAAGCCCCTGAACCGGCGCGGGAGGCGGCGGGCAGGGGCCAAGAACAACAAGGATTTTGGGTATGTGCGGCATTATCGGCATCGTCGGCAAGGAAGATGTGGCGGATCGTCTGGTCGATGGTCTGCGCCGGATGGAATATCGCGGCTATGATTCCTCGGGTGTGTGCATTGTGCATGGCGGCGAATTGGTGCGCCGCCGCGCGCCGGGCAAGCTGATCGGGCTGGTCAAGGAACTGGCCGCCAATCCGGCCCATGGCACCACTGGCATTGCCCATACTCGCTGGGCCACGCATGGCGCGCCTACCGCCGCCAATGCCCACCCGCATGCGACCGAAACGCTGGCGCTGGTGCATAATGGCATTATCGAAAACTTCCGCCCCTTGCGTGAAGGGCTGGAAGCCAAGGGCCGCGTGTTCACCTCGCAGACCGATACCGAAGTCGTGGCGCATCTGATTTCGGACAAGGTGGAAGGTGGCCTTTCGCCGGTGGAAGCGGTGAAGGCTTCGCTGCCTCTGTTGCGCGGGGCTTTTGCGCTGGCGATTGCTTTCCGTAACGAGCCGGACATGCTGATCGGCGCGCGTCTGGGGTCGCCTCTGGTGGTGGGCTATGGCGAGGGCGAGACCTATCTGGGCTCGGACGCGCTGGCGCTGGCGCCTTTGACGCAGCGCATCTGCTATCTGGAAGAAGGCGATTGGGTGATCGTGCGCCGCGATGGCGCGCAGATTTTCGACAAGGATAACCAGCCTGTCGACCGCCCGATCGTGGCCAGCGGCGCTTCGGCGGCGGCGGTGGAGAAGGGCAAATACCGCCATTACATGCAGAAGGAAATCTTCGAGCAGCCGACCGTGGTGGCGCAGACCCTGCGTTCCTATGTGCGGGTGGTGGATGAAAGCGTGGCCCTGCCGCAGATCGATTTCGACCTGTCGGCTATCAAGCGCGTGACCATCGTGGCTTGCGGCACGTCCTATTATGCCGGTTTGGTGGCCAAATACTGGTTTGAACAATTTGCGCGCCTGCCGGTGGACATCGATGTGGCGAGCGAATTCCGTTACCGCGATCCGGTGCTGGAGGCTGGCGGTCTGGCCATTTTCATCAGCCAGAGCGGCGAGACGGCCGATACGCTGGCCGCGCTGCGCCATTGCAAGGAAAATGGCCAGACGATTGCCGTGGTGGTCAATGTGCCCACCAGTTCGATGGCGCGTGAGGCCGATCTGTTGCTGCCCACCCATGCCGGCCCCGAAATCGGCGTGGCATCGACCAAGGCCTTTACCTGCCAGTTGGCGGTTTTGGCCGCTTTGGCCGCGCATCTGGCGGTCAAGCGCGGGCGTATGAGCCGCGAGGAAGAGCGCCATGTGGTGCAGCAATTGATCGAAACGCCCGCCGCTTTGAATGCTGCGCTGGCCTATGATGATGCGATTGCGGCCATGGCCCATCTGATCGCTCCTGCGCGCGATGTGCTCTATCTGGGCCGTGGTCAGGATTATCCTCTGGCGCTGGAAGGCGCGCTCAAGCTGAAGGAAATCAGCTATATCCACGCCGAAGGCTATGCCAGCGGCGAGATGAAGCATGGGCCGATTGCCTTGATTGATGAACATGTGCCGGTGATCGTGCTGGCGCCCAGCGGGCCCTTGTTTGAAAAAACCGTCAGCAACATGCAGGAAGTGCGTGCGCGCGGTGGCAAGATCGTGCTGATTTCCGACGCGGAAGGTCTGGCCGAGGCGGGTGAGGGCTGTATTGCCACCATCGAAATGCCCAAAGTTCATCCGCTTATCGCGCCTTTGGTCTATGCGGTTCCAGTACAATTGCTGGCTTATCATGTTGCCTGTGTGAAAGGCACCGATGTTGACCAACCACGTAACTTGGCCAAATCGGTTACTGTTGAATAACGCATACAAGATAAGCATGGCGGCGCCGATAAATCTCGGCGCCGCAAGGCAAGTTTATCGGTTGCATTGCACAATAAAGCAGAAATTAACTGTCTGCATTAGCGGTCTTGGCAAGGATTGGAACCTAGCTTGACCTGCGATGACCACCCGCATTCCTCCTTATATTCATGCCGAATTGAGCATCTGGGCCGTGCTTGGCCTGACGGGCCGCGGCACGGAGCAATGGGCGCGGTTGCGCAGCATCCAATATGCCCAACTGGCGCTGGTGTCGCGGGCGCGGCTGTTGGCGCAAGGCCTGGCGGCGGCGGCGACTTTGGTGCTGTTTGCCCCGGCGGTGGGGCAGGTGCAACTTGGCTTGTGGCTGGGGGGCTTGGTCCTGTCGGCGGGCCTGTGCCTGCTTAACGAAAGGCGTTTGGGGCGGGCCGATCACACGCGGATGACGCGCGGCGATATGCGTCGGCAGGCGGCGGGCACTTTGGCCAATGCCTTGGTCTGGGCCGCGCCGGTGGCCGTTTTCTCGCCGCATGCGATGGTGCATGTGCGGTTGGAATTCTGGACCGTGTTGGCGATGTTGATGACCGTTTCGGCGGTGATCGTGCCGACGGTGCCGCTGGCCACCTTGATCTTTTCCGCGATTGTCGGTGGCGCCTCGGTGATCAGCTTTCTGGCGCTGCATCAACCGGGCATGGCGGCGGTGTCGCTGCTGTTTGTGCTGTGCATTGCGATGGGCACGATAGAGGCCTCGCGCCACTTCCTCGTTTCGCGTCTGGCCATTGCCAGCATGGCGGAAAAGAACGAGGTGGTCAGCCTGCTGCTGCGCGAATTTGACGAGGAGGATGCCGACTGGCTGTGGCAAGTCGATGGCCAGCGCCGCGTCCGCGCCGCGCATCCCCGCTTTGCCGAGGCCTTGGGCCAGACTCCGGACGAGATCGAGGGCGAGAGCCTGCTGGCGCTGTTGGCCGGAGGCAAGGGCGAAAGCGGGCAGTTGGAAGCGGGCCTAAAGGAACTGTCGGAGCGTTTGAAGGCGCGCGAGACATTTTCCAACCTGTTGGTGCGGGTGCGGGTGCAGGGCGATCGCCGGTCGCGTTATTGGTCGATGTCCGGCGCGCCAAGGCTGGATGAAAACGGGCATTTCCTCGGCTTTCGCGGCGTGGCTTCTGACGTAACGGCGCAGCAGGAATCCTCGGAAAAGATCGCCTATCTGGCGCGCTATGACACGCTGACCGGATTGCCCAATCGCATGATGGTGATGGATGCGCTGGAAACGGCGCTGGTGGCGGCCAAGGAAGGGGGCTGGCCCTGTGCCTTCCTGATGATCGACCTTGACCGCTTCAAGGCGGTGAATGACACTCTGGGTCATCCGGTGGGCGATCAATTGCTGGCGCAAGTGGCGCAGAGGTTGAAAGTGCTGGATGCGGCCAACACTTTGTGTGGTCGTTTGGGCGGCGATGAATTTTGCGTGGTGGTGCGCAATGCTTCCGAGCGCACGTTGATCCCGCGTCTGGCGCAGGCGATCATCGATGATCTGTCGCAGCCCTATTATGTTGACGGGCATGAGCTGTCGATCGGCGCCAGCGTCGGTTCCGCCTTTGGGCCGGACAATGGTTCCACCAGCGAGAGCCTGATGCGCAATGCCGACTTTGCGCTTTATCGCGCCAAGGGGCAGGGGCGCGGGCGGCATTCGGCCTTTGACGAGGCCCTGCGCGCCGAGGCCGAGGCTCGGGCGAAGATGGAAGAGGCGCTGCGTCTGGCGGTGGAGCGCAAGGAATTCGAGCTGTTTTATCAGCCGGTGGTGGATGCGGGCAATGAAAGGGTGGTCTGCGTCGAGGCGCTGCTGCGCTGGAACAGTCCGGAGATGGGGCAAGTCTCGCCTGCCACTTTCCTGCGTCTGGCCGAGGATACCCGCCTGATCCTGCCGATTGGCGCATGGGTGCTGCACGAGGCTTGCCGTCAGGTGATGGCATGGCCGGGCAATTTGCGCGTGGCGGTCAATGTTACCGAGCGGCAGGCGCTGGACCCTGCCTTTATCGACCATGTGGTCAGCGCTTTGTCGGCCAGTGGTCTGCCGCCGCAGAGGCTGGAGATCGAAGTGACCGAGGCCTTGTTCCTGCGCGACGGGGCGCTGGCGCGGGCGACTTTGGAGCGGTTGACCGCGCTGGGTTGCGGGGTGACGCTGGATGACTTCGGCGCGGGCAATGCCTCGATCAGCTTTCTGTGCAGCCAGCGTTTCACCGCGATCAAGCTGGAACGGGCCTTGGTGAAGGGCGCGGCCTCGGGCAATGCCGAAAGCGTGGCGATGATCCGAGCGGCGGTGGCCATTGCCGATAGTCTGGAAATGACCACCACCGCCAAGGGCGTGGAATGCGAGGAAGAGCTGGACATCGCTTGGTCGCTGGGTTGCCGCCGGTTGCAAGGCATGGCCTATGGCGCGGCGATGAGCGTGCAGGATGTGACCGATCTGTTTGGCAACAAGGATGTGGCGATGGTGGGATGAAACCCGCTTCCCTTGCGCACAAAAAAGGGGGCTTTGCGGCCCCCTTTTCTTTTTACGATGCGGCAGGGATCAGGCGCGAACCAGACCCTTGACCACGCCTTCAAACAGGGCGCGGCCATCGATGCCACCATGGGCGGCCTCGATAAAGCGTTCGGGGTGGGGCATCATGCCCAGCACATTGCCCTTTTCCGACAGCACGCCTGCGATGTTGCGGGCCGAGCCATTGACCTCTTCGGCATAACGGAAAGCCACCTGGCCTTCGCCTTCCAGACGGTCGAGCGTGGCATCATCGGCAAAATAATTGCCATCGTGATGCGCCACGGGGATGGTGATCTTCTGACCCTTGAAATAGCGATGGGTGAAGGCGCTGGTGTTGTTTTCCACGGTCAGAGCGACTTCGCGGCAAACAAAGCGGATGCCGGCGTTGCGCATCAGCACGCCGGGCAACAGGCCGGATTCGGTCAGAACCTGAAAGCCGTTGCACACGCCCAGCACTTTCACGCCGCGGCCAGCGGCTTCCACCACGGCCCGCATGATCGGGCTGCGCGCGGCCATCGCGCCGGAACGCAGATAGTCGCCATAGGAAAAACCACCGGGCAGGGCGATAAAGTCCAGACCTTCGGGCAGGGTGGCATCGCCATGCCACACGCGATGGACTTCCCCGCCGCAGACCTGCTCGATCGCCACCGCCATGTCGCGGTCGCAATTCGATCCGGGGAAGGTGATGACAGCCGAGCGGAAGCCCATTACGCCACCCGCTCGAAGCGATAGTTTTCGATCACCATATTGGCGAGCAGCTTTTGCGCCATTTCATCGATCATGGCGTCGGTGACGCTATCGTCCACTTCCAGTTCGAACATGCGACCGGCGCGCACATCCGAAACGCCCGAGAAACCGAGGCCTTCGATGGCGTGATGGATCGCACGGCCCTGCGGATCGAGCACCCCGTTCTTGAGGCTGACAAAGACGCGAACTTTCATCGCAGGGGCCTTTCCTGAATGGCAAATGGGAAAATTCAAATCGGACTCGGGGGTGCCTATGGCGTGTGAAGCAACAAAAGCCAAGAGGCTTGGTGCCGCAAATGCGCCATAGGCTGATCCGGATCAGGATGATCGCTTGGGGATCGCGGCCGCATCGCCGCCGATGGCGCGATAGAGCCCGACCAGATTGCTGGCGCGGGTCAGTTTGGCCGACACCAGTGTTTTCTCGCTGCTATAGAGCGATTGCTGGGCAGTCAGCGCATCCAGATAGGTGCCCACCCCGCCACGATAGCGCAAATCCACCAAGCGATAATTGTCGAGCGCGGCATCACGCGCGGCCTGCACCGCGCTCAATTGCGCCTCGATCGTGCCTCGACGGGCCAGCACATTGGCCACATCCTGAAACGCGGTTTGCACCGTCTTGCGATAGGTGGCCAGCGAGGCATCGCGCGTGGCGGCCACTGCCTTCGCATTGGCCTTGGCCGCGCCGCCCTTGAAAATGGGATAGGAGGCCGCCGAGGTCAGGCCCCATGCGAAATTGCCGGGCGTGAGCAGGCTGCCCAAGGCCAGCGTCGCAAAGCCGGTCACGCCGGTCAGCGTGATCTTGGGGTAAAGCGCGGCGCGGGCGGCATCGACATTGGCCTCTGCGGCGCGCAAGGAAAACTCGCTCTGCATCACATCGGGGCGGCGTAGCAGGATCGAGGAGTCCAGCCCCGCAGACACCGGCTTCAACTGGCTGGCCGCATCATCCAGACTGGAGGGCAGCAGCTCTTCGGGCACATCGCTACCGGCCAGCAGGCGCAGGGCGTTCAAATCCTGCGCCACGGCATTGGTTTGCGCCGCTACATCGGCTTGCGCCGTGCGCAGGGTCAATTCCGCCTTGCGCAGGTCGGCCAGCAGGCCAATCCCGCCATCCAGACGCGCACGGGTCAAATCCACGCTGGTCTGCGCGCTGGCGGCAGTGTCCTGCGCTAGTTTTAGCAGGCTGCGGTCGCTGGCATAGGTCAGCCAGCCATTGGCGATATTGGCGATCAAAGTCAGGCGCGTGGCGCGCGAACCGGCCTCGGTGGCCAGATAGCTGGCCTTGGTCGCCGCCGTCAGCCCGCGCACACGGCCGAACAGGTCAAGTTCATAGCTGGCCAGCGTGGTGGTCGCGCTGGCATAATCGCCCTTGGTTGTGGCGCCCGACACGCGGGTGCCATCGCCCTCGGCATGGGAATAGCTGCCGCCAAGGTCAATTTCCGGCATCAGCGCGCCACGCTGCACACGATACTGGTTCTGCGCGGTTTCGATATTGGCTAAGGCCACCGCCAGATCCTGATTATGCGCCAGCGCCAGATCGATCAGTTTTACCAGTCGCGCATCGCCCAGCACATCGCGATAGGAATAGCTGGGCAGCGCTGCATCCGAGGCCAGCACATAGGCCTCACCCTTTGGCCATGCGGTGGGGATCGGCGGGGGCGCGGCATCCGCGGGCTCGCTGGCCTTGGGGCGGGCGGCCAAGGGCTGAGCCACCAGAGCAAGCGCCAGCAGGGGCAGGGAAAGGATCGGACGGATCATGCCTGCGCCTCCGTAGCAGCAGCTTTTCGGGCGCGCAGCTTGGTCAGCAATTGACCAGCGCCGCTGCGCACCAGCACAAAGAACAGCGGGATGAAGAAGATGGCGATGCCGGTGGCCGCCACCATGCCGCCAATCACCGAGGTGCCGATGGCGATACGCGCATTGGCACCCGCACCCGAAGCAACCGCCAGCGGCAACACGCCAAAGATAAAGGCGCAAGAGGTCATCAGGATCGGGCGCAAGCGCAACCTTGCCGCGTCCAGCACCGCCTGAATCGGGGTCTTGCCGGCCTTTTCACCCTGTTCGGCAAATTCGATCATCAGGATCGCATTCTTGGCCGCCAGACCCATCGTGGTCGTCAGGCCGATTTGCAGGTAAACGTCATTCTGCAAGGCACGGGCCGACACCGCTGCCACCGCGCCCAACAGGCCGATGGGGATGATCAACAGCACGGCCAGCGGGATGCTCCAGCTTTCATACAGCGCGGCAAGGCAGAGGAACACCACCAGCACCGAAATGCCATAGAGCAGCGGCGCCTGACCGGAGGAGAGGCGTTCCTGATAGGAGGCGCCCGACCAGGACAGGGTGACATCGGGATATTGCGCCACCAAAGCCTCGATCGCGTTCATCGCATCGCCCGAAGAGTAACCCGTGGCTGCCTGACCGGAGATTTCGAAATTGCTGGTGCCTTCAAAACGATAGGTCGAAGGCGGGGCTGAGGACCATTCGAAATGGGCAAAGGCCGAGAAGGGAACCATCTTGCCCGCGCTGTTGCGCACCTGCCAATTGCCCAGATCTTCCGGACGCGAACGGAAGGACGCATCGCCCATCACATAGACGCGCTTCACGCGGCCACGGTCGATAAAGTCATTCACATAACGCCCGCCCCATGCCGAGGTCAGCGTGGCGTTCACGTCCGAAGCAGCCACGCCCAAGGCGGCCAGCTTCTGCGTGTCGGTGGTAACTTTCAAAGTCGGTTGATCGGGCAGGCCAGTCAGGCGCACCGCCGTCATCTGGGGCAGGCTACGCGCCTCGGCCAGAATTTCGGCGCGGAGCTTGGCGAAATCTTCCGCCGACAGGCCGCCGCTGTTCAGCACTTCGGCGGTAAAGCCCGAAGCCTGACCCAGACCGCGCACCACAGGGGGTTGCAGCGCAAAGAATTCCAGATCGCGGAAACCACCGGTCAACGCCGCCGTAGCGCGCTTGGTGATCGCTTCGGCGCTGTTTTCCGCACCCTTGCGCTGGTCCCAATCGGTCAGCGAGATGAAGCCGCGGCCCACGTTCTGACCCGAACCGCCGCCGTTGCCGCCACCGGCCACCACCAGCACCGCGTCCAGATTGTTCTTTTCACGGGTGTTGAAATATTTCTCGATTTCCAGCTGCAGCTTCTGCGTGCGCTCCAGCGTCGCACCGGCGGGCAACTGGAAGCTCAATTGGGCCATGCCCTGATCTTCATTGGGCAGGAAGCCGGTGGGCAGGCGCACAAACAGCACCGCCAACACCGCCACCAGCAGGCCATAGGCCAGCAGCGGGCGCTTGCGGTGGCGCGCCACCCATTCAGCCTTGGGGTGATACCAGTTCACCAGACGGCCGAAATATTTCTCGAAACGCACGCGCATCCAATGGCTGGCGCGGCCGATCAGGGATGTTTCATCCTCATCTTCGGGGCGCTTGAGCAAGGTGGCGGTCAAGGCGGGCGAGAAGATCAGCGCTACCAGCACCGACAGGCCCATGGCCGAGATGATGGTCAGCGAGAACTGGCGATAGATCACGCCGGTCGAGCCGCCAAAGAAGGCCATCGGCAGGAACACTGCCGAGAGCACCAGCGCAATGGCGACCAGCGCCACCGAGATTTCCTTCATCGAGGCAATGGTTGCCTCACGCGGGGTCATGCCGGGGTTTTCCGACATCAGGCGTTCGACATTTTCCACCACCACGATGGCATCGTCCACCAGCAAGCCAATGGCCAGCACCATGCCAAACATGGTCAGCGTGTTGATCGAATAGCCCGCCGCCGAGAAAATGCCGAAAGTGCCCAGCAAGACCACCGGCACCGCAATCGCGGGGATCAAGGTCGCGCGCCAGCTTTGCAGGAACACGAACATCACCACCACCACCAGCGCGATGGCCTCGATCAGCGTGACAATAACGTCATCGACCGATTTGGTGATGAAACGGGTGGAGTCATTGGCAAAGCCATAGGTGTAACCGGCGGGGAAAGTCTTGGACTGCTTTTCAAACTCGGCCTTCACCAGCTTGGCGGTCTTCATCGCGTCGGCACCCGGCGCCAGCGAGATGGCCATGCCCGCGCCCGGATGCCCGTTCACGCGGCTGACCACGCCATAGCTTTCCGCGCCCAGTTCAATGCGGCCCACATCGGACAGATGCACCGTTGCGCCGCTGGTGGTGGTTTTGACCACGATTTGCGCAAACTGGCTGGGGGTGGACAGGCGCGATTGCGCGGTGACCGTGGCGTCCAGCATCTGGCCTTCATTGGACGGAACCGCGCCCAATTCGCCTGCTGCCACTTCGGTGTTCTGCGCGGTGATGGCATTCACCACATCGGAGGGCATCAACTGGTAGGCGGCCAGCTTGTTGGGATCGAGCCACACGCGCATCGCATATTGCGAGCCGAACACCTGCGTCTGGCCCACGCCTTCGATACGGCCGATGGTTTCCTGCAACCGGCTGACCATGAAGTCGGAAACGTCGATATTGGTGGTGCGGTCGAACGTATCGGCAATGGTGGCCACCATCAGGAAGTCGGGGTTCGACTTGGTAACGCGCACGCCCTGCGACTGCACCGCGCTGGGCAGACGGCTCAGGCCCTGCTGCACCTTGTTCTGCACCTGCACCTGCGCGATGTCGGGGTTGGTGCCCTTTTCAAACGTGGCGGTGATCTGCACCTGCCCGTTCGAACTGCTGGTCGACGAGAAATAGAGCAAGCCGTCCAGACCGGTCAGCTGTTGCTCGATCACCTGCGTGACGCTGCCTTCCACCGTTGCGGCGGCGGCACCGGGATAGGTGGCCGAGATATTGACCTGCGGCGGGGCAATATCGGGGAATTGCTGTACCGGCAGGTTGAGCACCGACAAGGTGCCGATCAACATGGTGATGAGCGCCAGCACCCATGCAAAGATGGGCCGGTCAATAAAGATGCGCGACATGGTTCAGGCTCTCCCGCGCTTACTTGGCGGCGCTTGCGGGTGCAGCACCGGGCTTTTTGGGTGCCATCGGCTTTTCAGGCGTGCTGTCGGGCACGGGGCGCACGGGCTGGCCGGGACGCGCCTTGCCAAGGCCCTGCGTGATCAGCTTGTCACCGGCTTTCAGGCCAGCGGTGACGACCCATGCATCGCCCTGCGTGCGTTCGGCGGTCACCTTGCGCAATTCGGCCTTGTTGCCCGCGCCCACCACCATCACCGTGGCATTGCCACGAGGGTCGCGGCTGAGGGCACCTTGGGGCACAAGCACGACATGGTCCTGCTTGCCTTCGGACAGGCGGGTGCGGACGAACAGGCCGGGCAGCAGCAACCCGTCGGGATTGGGGAATTGCGCGCGCAAAGTGACGGTGCCGGTGGTCGAATCCACCGTGACTTCGGCAAATTTCAGCGTGCCGGACAGCGGATATTCGCTGCCATCATCCAGCATCAGCGTAACCTTGCGCGAATCTGGCTTGGCGCCGCCCTGTTCCAGCTTGCGGCGCAATTGCATCAGATCGGTGCTGCTCTGCTGGATATCGACATAGATCGGGTCCAGCGTGGAGACCACCGCCAGCGGATCGGTCTGGTTGGCGGTAACCAGTGCGCCTTCAGTATAGAGCGAGCGGCCGATAACGCCGGTGATTGGCGCGGGCACGGTGGTAAAGCGCATGTTGATTTGCGCGGTGCGCATGGCGGCGCGGGTTTGCGCCACGGATGCAGCGCTGGTGCGGGCGGCGGCGGCGGCGTCGGTGTAATCCTGCTGCGTCACCGCCTGACTATCTGCCAAAGGCTTGTAACGTTTGGCCTTGGCCTTGGCCGCTTCGGCGCTGGCCATGGCGCTGGCATAATTGGCGCCTGCCTGATCCAGCGCGGCGGAATAGAGGCTGGCGTCGATCTGGTACAGCGCCTGCCCCTTCTTCACCAACTGGCCTTCGGTAAACAGGCGGCGCTGGATTACGCCGGACACCTGCGGGCGGACCTGCCCCTGCGCGAAAGGCGCGGTGCGGCCCGGCAATTCGACATCCACCGGCACGCTGGTCTCGCTGACCACGACAAAGCCGACCTGCGGCACCTGCTTGTTCTTTTCCGGTTCTTTCGAGCAGGATGCCAGCATCAGCGCAAGGCCGGTGGCGGCGAGCAGGGAGGAACGAGAGGCAAGCGACTTGGCAAGCATGGGGGCACCCGGCTTTATAAGGAATACTGATTGTGCCCTTGCCGTTCTGCAGCGCAAAAGGTCAAGCCCGACGGGGGGGCTAATCCGGTCACATTCAGTAACATTTTGTCGCAAACCTTGGTGCAAACTGCGTATTGCGCCAAAATCTATGGAACCTGCCGCAAAACCACTTCTTTGGAGGAACTTTGCGCGGGCTGGGGCGTTTGTTGGGCTGCCGTTTTCGCGGCGATTTCCGGCGTGACGATGAACTCGATCCCCCCCTTGACCAGATAGCGTGTTGCAGCATCGCGCACTTGGTCTGCGGTGAGCGCCAACAGCCTTTCTCGGGCATGGAGGTGGCGCTCGATCTGGTCCGGCTCGCTTTGCGCGCGGGCGGTGAGAGAAAGCCAGCCACCGTTGGTTTTGAGCGCATTATCGATGGTTTCCAGCAAAGGTTGGCGCGCGCGCAGCATCAGATCCTGCGAAGGCACCGCTTGCGCCAGTTCGGCCACGGTTTGCGCGATAGTCTGTCGGGCGATCTCCACCGATCCGGTATCGACCGAGGCGGCGATGCTGAAAGTGCCATAATCCTTCCAGATGCGGCTCGGCTCGCTGGAGGCTGAGGGGGAATAGGCGCGGCCCAGTTTCTGGCGCAGGTTTTCGGTCAGTTGCAGGCGGATGATGCGTTGCAACAGGTTGAGCACCTGCTTTTCCTGCGGGTCGCTGTCATCACGGGTGGGCCAGACGACCTCCACCAGCGCCTGATCGGCGGGGCCTTTATGGGTGATCTGGCGCGGGGCGCGGTTGGCGGTAAAGCTGCGTTGATGGGCGTCGGGATAGGGCTGGAATTCGGTCTCGCGCAGGGGCAGGGCGCCGAAGGTCTGCGCCACGGACCTGATCGCGGTTTCCTCGTCCACATCGCCCACCAGCGCCAGTTCCAGCGCGCCATGGGCCAGCCTGTCGCCAATATCGCGTTTCAATTTGGCAAAGGTGAGCGCGCGATAGGCAGTGACCGGTTGCAAACTATAGCGCGGATCATTGTCCGACAGGATGCCGCCTATCTCGGCCTGTAGCGCCGAGGATGGCGTGGCCCGCAGACGCAGGAACAAGGTGTTGACGTTCTGGCGGAAGATCGCCTCGGCCTCGGGGCGATAGCCCGGATCGGTCAGCAGCGCGGCCTGCAATTGCAATTGGCGTAGCAGGTCGGCGGGGCGGGTGGTCGTCACCGAACCGAAAGCGTCAGCCCCTGCGCCCAGCCCATAGGACACAGCTTTACCCGCATTGAGCGTCTGCAATTCATCGGTGGTATGTTTGCCAAGGCCGCTGGAGGCCAGCATCGAGGTCATTTCCACCGCCAAGGGGTTGTCTTTGGTGGCCAGCAAATGTCCGCCGTCCAGCTTCAGGCTGAACAGGATGCTGTCCTTGGCCAAATCGGTGTGTTTCAGGTTGAGCATCACCCCATTGGCAAAGCGGATCTGGCGGATGCCGAAGGCAGGCTCGCGCCGGTCGCTGATCACGCTGCCTGCGGGGCCGAAATCGGTGTAGGCGAAACTGGCGGCTTGTTTGGTGGCGGCGGCGGTCAAAGGCGCGGCCATGGCCTCGTTCCATGCGCTGCGCAAAGCGGCCTCGCCGCTATCTGGCGCGCGGCGGCCGGTGAAGCGGATCAGCGGATCGTCCAGCGACGCGGCATAGCGTTTGACGGCGGCCATCACGGCATCGGGTGTGATCTCCGGCTCTGTGCGGCGCAGAAAGGCCAGATAATCGGCAGGAACGCCGGGGATCGCGTCAAAGCGGACCAGCGCCAGCGCCTGATCGACCAGCGCGCCATTGCTTTGGGTTGCGGCGCGGGCGGTCATCGCCTCGGCTCCGGCGCGCAGATTGGCCAGTTGTTCCTCGACCTCGGCGGGGGTGACGCCTTGCTCCATCGCCCCGCGCCAAGCGGTTACAGCGGCCAGCATGGCGCGGCGCCACTGGCCGTCGATGCTGTCGATATGCAGCGCGGTTTCGCGCGCGGCGCGATAGAGATTGCCGGTGCCGAATTGCGCGGCGCGGAAGGGGGGATTGCTGCTGCGGGCGATGCTTTGCAGGCGGCGGTTGATGATGCCATAGCCGATGGCGCGCAACAGCGCCTCGCGCCGGTTGGCCCAGCTGTCGGGTATTTTGGACCAGGCGCTGCGGCGGGTGATGGCCAGATGTTCGGACAGGGCGGGGTCAAGATAGATGCTGCTGCGCCCCTTGTTCGCCAGATCGATGGGGCCAGCATCAGGCTGTGGCGCGGCGGGGGCGGCGGGCCAGTCGGCAAAGCGGGCGCGGATACTGGCCTCGATTTGCGCGACATCCACATCGCCCACCACGATCAACACTGCCTTGGACGGCACATAATTCCGTCGCCAAAAGGCGCGCAAACCATCGGCGGTGGCACCTTTCAGGCTTTCCTCGGTTCCGATCGGCATGCGGTTGGTATAGCGCGCCTGTGGGTCGGCAAAGGCGGCGCGGTCCACGATTTCACGATATTGCCACGAATCGCGGTCGCGCTTTTCGGCCAGAATGACCCCGCTTTCGCGCTTCACGGTGGCCGGATCGATGGTCAACTCGCTCACCGTCTCGCGCATCAGCATCAATGCGGTGTCGATCAGCGTCGGCGTGTTGCGGGGCAAGTCGAGGTGATAAGTGGTGGTTTCGGCGCCGGTAAAAGCGTTGGTATGCGCGCCAAAGGCCAGACCCTGCCGTTCGAGCAGCTTGATCATCTCGCCTTGCGGCACATGGGTGCTGCCCTGAAACACCATATGTTCGACAAAATGGGCATAGCCGCGTTCATTCTCGCCCTCGTCCAGCGAACCGGCGGCAATGGCAAGGCGCACGAGTACCTCGCCTTTGGGTGTTTCGTTGTGGCGCAGGATATAGCGCATGCCATTGGCCAATTGGCCGGTGCGAAAACCCGGATCGGGCGCAACGTCGGTTTTGACAAACACCCATGGCGCTGGTTTGGGGGATGCTGCGTGATGCAGGCTGCGCGTCGGTGCCGCCACGGCCATGGGCGGCGCGGCCAGTATGGAAGCCGAGAGGAATAGAGCGAGGCAAAGCTTGGCGCGGGTCATGGGGGTAGCCTAGCAGCCGGATGGCCCTGCACAAGTTGGCCTTGGACGCGGCACAACAAAAAAGGGGAGCGGTGAGGCTCCCCTTTTCCGATTGGTTTGCTTGGCAGTGCTTACTTGCCGCGCAGCTTACGATGCGCGCCCAGATCCAGCACTTCGCTCGGCCCGTCATTTTCCAGCAGGCCCAGACGGCGCGCCACTTCCTGATAGGCTTCCTCTTCACCGCCCAGATCGCGGCGGAAGCGGTCCTTGTCCAGCTTCTCACCCGTGGTCATATCCCACAGGCGGCAACCGTCGGGGCTGATTTCATCGGCCAGAATGACGCGGCTGAAATCGCCGTCCCAGATGCGGCCGAATTCCAGCTTGAAGTCGATCAGGCGGATGTTCACCGCCGCCAGCATGCCGCACATGAAATCGTTGATGCGGATCGCCATGCTGGAGATGTCCTGCATCTCTTCCTGGCTAGCCCAACCGAAACAGGCGATGTGTTCTTCGGCGATCAAGGGATCACCCAGCGCATCGTCCTTGTAATAATATTCGATCAGCGTGTGGGGCAGGGGCTCGCCTTCGGGAATGCCCAGACGCTTGGAGATCGAACCGGCGGCCACATTGCGCACCACCACTTCGATCGGCACGATCTCGCACTGGCGCACCAGCTGTTCACGCATGTTCAGGCGGCGGATGAAATGGGTGGGGATGCCGATATGGCTCAGACGGGTGAACACATATTCGCTGATGCGATTGTTGATCACGCCCTTGCCGTTGATCGTGCCCTTTTTGAGCGCGTTGAAAGCGGTGGCGTCATCCTTGAAATACTGGATGATCGTGCCGGGCTCGGGGCCTTCGTAAAGGATCTTGGCCTTGCCTTCGTAGATCTGGCGGCGACGGGACATGGGCTTTCCCCTGATTCTGGCGCGGGATGACGTGGTAAATGCCTTTTGGCTCCCGGCGCGGCCAAAAGGCAAGAGCAACTGTGCAGCCGCCCCCGTGAAAGGCGGCGCCTATAGGGCAAGCGCGGCTTTGGGGCAAGGTTTCTGCGCAAGCTGGCAAAAAAGGGGCTGCGGATTGATCCGTTTTACAGGGTAACTCCCTAGAGTGATTCCAATAGGGATGCATCGCCTAGCCAGCGGCAAGCCTTGGGCATAGCTTGCAAGGCATGACGAAAAACCGCTTCTTTTCAAGCGCCCTGTCCGGGCGTGCAGGACGAATTTGTCCAAAATCCTGGTTGCGCTGCGGGGTGATTGCCCTATCGGCTTTGTGGTCGCAGGCGGCGATGGCGCAGGCCGGCTTTTATGGCGCGCCCGATCCGGCAGGCTCTGGCCCTCTGGTGGGGGCGGTGCGCTGGTTGCAGGGCACGTTGCTGGGCACGCTGGCCACGGTGGTGGCGGTGGTCGCCGTGGCGGCGGTTGGGCTGGGCATGCTGTCGGGGCGGGTCAATTGGAGGCACGGGGCCAGCGTCATTGTCGGCTGCTTCATCCTGTTTGGCGCAGCCAGCATCGTGGCGGGCATCCAATCGGCCGCGAGTATGGGGCAATGACGGGCGCGGCCCTTCATATGGCCGAGGGTCGCGGCGCGACACCGGAAACGGAACGTCTGGTGCAGGCGCCTCTGTTCGTGGCGCTGACCCGTCCGCAGATGCGGGCGGGCGTCACCTATCCCTTCTTCGTCATCAATGCGGTTATCACCACAGAGGCCTTCCTTCTCATCCGCAGCCCATGGGTGCTGGCGCTGGCTCTGGCGCTGCATGGGGTCAGCGTTGTGATGGGGCGGGAGGAACCGCGCTGGATCGACCTGTGGCTTCTCCGCCGCATGCGCTGCCCGCGCGTGGGCAATTTCGCCTTCTGGCGCTGCAATTCCTACCGGCCATGACGGACGCTGCCCGACCCTCCTTTGCGAAAGAGGCCTGCGCGGGATCGCGCCTGCCCTATTCGCATCATGTGGATGACACCACCCTGGCTCTGCGCGATGGCAGCCTGTGTCAGGTGATCAGGCTGGACGGACTGCTGTTTGAAACGGCCGAAACGGGGATGCTGAACCATCGGCACATGTTGCGCGAGGCTATGCTGCGGGCGGTGGGTTCCCCAAGGCTTGCGCTATACCACCACATCCTGCGGCGGTGGGTGCAGCCAAGGCTGGGCGGCACGTTCCCCGATGCGTTCAGCGCAAGGCTGGACGCGGCATGGCAGGCAAGGCTGGCCACGCGGGAGCTTTATGCCAATGATCTGTTCATCACCATCCTGCGCCGTCCGCCTGCGCTAAAGGGGTTTTGGTGGAGGCATAGCGCCACGGATCAGGCCACCGAACGGCGCGCGCTTCATGCCGCCAGCGATCAGCTGCTGGCTGCGCTGGCTCCCTATGGCGCGCGGCTGCTGGGCGTTTACGATACGCAGCATGGCCCTTGCAGCGAGGTGCTGGAGTTTCTCTCCGCGCTTTACCATGGCCCGCTGGGGCCGGTGCGGCTGCCCTATGGCGATGTGGGGGAATATCTTCCCCAGTGCCGCGTCAGCTTTGGCGCGGATACGCTGGAATTGGGCAGCGGCGCGGATCGCCAATTCGCGGCGATGGTCTCGGTGAAGGATTATCCGGGCCAGTCCATGCCGGGTATGCTGGATGATCTGCTGCGCCTGCCTTGCGCCATGACGATCAGCCAGAGCTTTGCCTTTGTCGAGCGCGGGCAGAGCCTGTCGCGCATCAATCTGGCCATGCGGCGGATGCGGGCGGCCGATGACGAGGCTTTGTCGCTGCGGGCTGATCTGGCGCTGGCCAAGGATGATGTGGCGGCTGGCCGCGCCCTGTTTGGCGAGCATCATCTGACGCTTTGCCTGCGCGGCGATAGTCAGGCGCAGGTGGACGCCCATGTGGCCGAGGTGCAGGCGGCCTTGGGCGATCTGGGGCTGGTGGCGGTGCGCGAGGATGTGGGGCTGGAGCCCGCCTTCTGGGCGTAATTCCCCGGAAATTTTGCCTATATCGGGCGGCGGGCGCTGATCAGCACCGCCAATTTTGCGGCCTTTGCCAGCGGGCATAATTTCCTGCTGGGCCGTGCCGACGGGGCGCTGGGCTGGGGGCAGCCGGTGGCCTTGTTTGAAACCACGGCGGCGGGGCCCTATTATTTCAATTTCCACGCCAGCGGCGATGCGGGCGAACTGGGCAATTTCACCGTGATTGGCCCCAGCGGCTCGGGCAAGACGGTGATCGTCAATTTCCTGCTGGCACAGGCGCGGCGCTTTGCCCCCCGCATTGTGTTTTTCGACAAAGATCGCGGCGCGGAAAGCTTTATCCGCGCGCTGGGTGGCCATTATGCCGCCTTGCGGCCCGATACGCCCTGCGGCCTCAATCCCTTGGCCATGGGTGATACGCCCGCCAACCGCGCCTTCCTGTGCGATTGGCTGGCCTGTCTGGCCGGTGGCTTGCGCGATGGGGCCGAGGGGCAGGCCTTGGCCGAGGCGGTGGCCGCCAATTTCGCAGCGCCGATGGCCCTTCGCCGCTTGCGCCATTTCGTCAGCCTGCTGCGGGGAGGGGAGCGTCCCGCCAGCGGCGACCTGTTCGACCGCCTGCGCCCGTGGTGGGGTGAAGGGGATCGGGCTTGGCTGTTCGATCATGAGGCCCATGCGACCGGTGACGGGCTGGACCTTGAGCAACCCACGCTGGGCTTTGACATGACCATGGTGCTGGACGCACCGGCCCTTCGCACGCCGGTGATGATGTATCTGTTCCACCGCGTGGATCAACGTCTGGACGGCACCCCCACTATCATCGTGGTGGACGAGGGTTGGAAGGCGCTGGACGACCCGCTTTTTGTTCAACGCATCCGTGATTGGCAAAAAACCATCCGGAAGCGCGGCGGGTTGCTGGGCTTTGTCACGCAAAATGCCGAGGACGCCCTGTCCAGCCAGATCGCGGGCGCGATTGTCGAGCAGACGGCAACCCAGATTTTCACCCCCAATGCCAAGGCGCGGGCGCAGGATTATCAGGGCGGCTTTGGCCTTACCCGCCACGAATTCGACCTTTTGCGTGCCCTGCCGGAAAATTCGCGCTGCTTTCTGGTGAAGCAGGGTGGGGAAAGCGTGGTGCTGCGGCTCGATCTGGGGGCGAGCGGGCGCTGCTCGATGTGCTGGCCGGAAGGCATGGCCCCATGCTGCGCGAGGTGGCGTGATGGGGGCTTGCGCGCCTTTGTCGCTGGGGGATGGCGCTTTGTTGACCCCGTTTTGGCCAGCGTGGATTGCCATGTGGCGGGCATGGCGCAGGCGGGCTGGAGCGCGCTGGGGGCGCAAGGCTGGCTGACTGGGCTGATGGTGCTGGCGGTGGCGGGTGTGGGCTATCGGTTGGCGCTGGGGCACCGGTTGGGCTTGGATGGCGCGTTGGGGCTGGTGCTGCGTTTGGGGCTGGTGCTGGCGCTCACCACGCAATGGGCCGCGTGGGAGGCGGTGGTCTATCGCATGGCGCTGGAGGCGCCGCAGGATTGGGCGCTGGCCTTGATGGGGGAGCAGGCGGGCGGACTGGTTCAACGCTTGGACAATTTGAGCAGCGCCCTTTCGGCATGGTCCGCCGAAGGGCAGGCCGCTTTGCCCCAAGACCTGCGCGAGGCTCTGCGTTCGACGCAGGAGGTTATGCTGGCGGGCGCGCTCGGCGCTCTGGTGGCGCAGAGGCTGGTGCTGGGCGTGTTGCTGGGGCTGGGCCCTGTGTTTGCGGCGGGCCTGTTGTTTGCCGGTACGCGTGGGCTGGTGCTGGGCTGGCTGCGGGCCATGCTGGCCGGGGCGGTGCTGCCTTGCGTGTTGGTGGTGGAACTGGGCGTGGTGGAGCCTTTGGTCGCTGGCCTGAACACGATTGATCCTGCTGTGGCGGGCGCGCAAGTGCCGATGTTGCAGGCTTGCGTCTGGGGCTTTGGCTTGGCCTTGCTGCTGGTGGCGGGGGGCGTTGGGCTGGCGGCAATGGCGCTGCGCTGGCCGGATAGCGCCCATGCGCCGGTGCCGCAGATCGAAGCGCCCGCGCCGCAAGCGCCAGCACTATCGGAACACCGCATCGACAGGCTGGTGCAAGCCTTCACCCGCAGCGAGCGCGCTGCTGTTCATGGATCTCGCCTTGCCGTTCTGCGCAGGACTGACGCCGCGCCCCATGTCCTGCCTTTGGGGCAACAGGCCCGCCTGATGGCGCCGGAGCCGGTTCTTTCGGCCTCTCCACCTGCCGCATCGCAAACCCGCCAAAGCCGCCGCAGCGCTCTGGCCCAGCATAGGGATCGCAAAGCATGAGCGCCCCCGACCACACCCGCGCCGACTATTACGCCGCCGCGCAAAACTGGGCGCAGGATCGGGAAGCCGCGCGACGCCGGTCATCAAGGCTGGCCTGGAGCGTGGCGGGACTGGCCTGTGCCGTGGCGGGGCTGGAGGCTTTGGCGCTGGCCTCGCTTGCGCCGTTGAAAACCGCCGTGCCCTATACGCTGCTGGTCGATAGCGACACCGGCTTTGCCCAGATGGTGGAGGGCACGCAGACCCCCAGCATCCAGCCTGATGAGGCGCTGGAGCAATCGCTGCTGGCGCAATATGTCGTGGCGCGCGAGGGGTATAGCGCCGGTAACTTACCCGAGGCCTATCGCAAGGTGGCGCTGTGGTCGGGCGGCATGGCGCGGCGCGATTATCTGGCGCAAATGGCGGCCAGCAATCCGTCCAGCCCGATCACGCTTTATGGCCGCAAGCGGCAGGTCAGTGTGCAGGTGGCCAGCGTCTCGCCGCTGGGCAAGGGGCGGGCGATGCTGCGCTTTTCCACCATACTGGATGGCGAAAACCCACGACCTTGGGTGGCGATCATCCACTATCATTTCGCCACGCCGCCTGCGGGATTGAATGACCGTTTGCTCAACCCGCTTGGCCTGCAAATTACCGAATATCGCCGCGATCAGGAGGCGCCTATCGTGGCGGCCCAGCCATGAGGCGGGTGTTGGCGCTGATAGCCCTGCTGGCGCCGGTGGCCTCCATGGCCGAGGTGGTGCCCCGCGCGGGCGGGTGTGATCCGCATATCCAGACAGTCGCCTATGACGCCAATGAAGTGGTCGCCCTGCGCGTGGCCAGCGGCTTTGCCTTGACGGTTCGTTTTGCTGCGGATGAGCGGATCGAGACCGTCACTTTGGGTGATCCGCAAAGCTGGAGCGTGCAGACCAACCATCGCGCCGATACGCTGGTTATCAAGCCTTTGCTGCCCGCTGGCGTCACCAATCTGACCGTGGTGAGTGATGCGCGCACCTACGCTTTCGCGCTCTATGGCACCGCGGCGGGGGAGGGCGTTCAGGCTTATCTCCTGACCTTCACCTATCCTGCGCCGCCTGTGCCCAGCACGCCTGCCCTCGCCGCAGCCACCTATCGCCTCAGCGGAGACAAGGCCTTGTGGCCGGTGGAATTGAGCGATGACGGGCACTTCACCCGCCTGCGCTGGGCGGCGGGAGTGCCCATGCCTGCGGTCTATCGTGTGGAGGGTTGGGGCAGGCGAGCGCTGGTGAACGGGGCGCTGCGCGATGGGGCCTATGTGGTGGAGGGCGTGTTCCCCCGTCTGATGCTGGTGCTGGGCGGGCAGAGCGCGCAGGTCCGGCGCGCTATGGCCAAGGAGGATCGGCCATGAGTGAGGATATGCGCGATATCCGCCCCCAAGTGGCCTTGCCGAAACAGGGGCTGCCCTTGCCGGTGATGGGCGGTATGTTGGCCGCGCTGGCGCTGGGTCTGTTTGTGACGCTGGAGCGGCATCGGTTGGCACCGGAGGCCAAGGCCGCGCCGATGCCGGAACGCGTGGCACCTGTGCCGGAATTGTCCGCCTTGCCCCTGGCTGATGCGCCGGAAACCAAGCCCGAGGCCCCCCGCAACGTGGTGGCCTATTCCGAGCCTTTGCGCCTTTTCCCGCCCGCCAATCCGCGCGGGACACCATGGCAGCCCTATCGCCAGACCTCTGGTCAGATCGCGTTGGAAGACATGCCTGCGCCCACTTCCGGCATTGCGCCGCAACCTGTTTCCCGTCCGTTACCACCTGCTCGCGCCTCCATGGCGGCGACGGTGGCGGCCAATGGCGGGGCTTTGACCATTGACCTGACCGGCGGCGCATCTGTGCGGGGGCAGGGGGTGAACCAAGAGGATGAGCCTGTCCGCGCCACTTTGATCACCGGTTGGGCCAGTGTGATTGCGCAAGGCACCATCATCGCCGCCGTGCTGGAAACGCCGCTCAATTCTGATCGCCCCGGCATGGCCCGCGCTTTGGTGACGCAGGATGTGCGCGGTTTTGACGGCAGCCGCGTGTTGATCCCGCGCGGCAGCCGCTTGATCGGCGAGTTCAAGGCCGATGCCTCGGCGGGCAAGAGGCGGGTGTTTGTAACTTGGGGGCGGCTGATCAGGCCTGATGGCGTGGCGATCCGCATTGCCTCGCCTGCGACCGATGCGATGGGCGGGGCGGGCGTGGCAGGCTCGGTCAACACCCATGCCGCGCAGAGGCTGGCCAATGCGGTGCTGCAATCCGCGCTCAGCGTGGGCGTGAATGTGGCCAGCGCGGCGGCGATCTCCTCGGGCGGAACGGTGCTTTATGGCATGCCCTTGAGTGGCAGCGCGGTGGGGCAGCAATTGGCGCCATCGGTGGATCGTCCCGCCACGGTAAAGGTGCGCGAAGGCAGCGAGATTGCCGTGCTGGTGGCGCGCGATCTGGACTTTGCCGGTGCGCCGGTGCTGCCATGAGCCTGTCCTATCTCGACCTCTGGTTGGCCCCGCTCAGGCCCTGGCTGGATGATCCGGCGGTGACCGACATTTGCATCAACCGCCCGGGCGAAATTTGGGTGGAGCGGCGCGGGCAGACGATGGAATGCCTGAGCCTGCCTGAAATGGATGGGCGCTGGCTGTGGCATCTGGCGCGGCAAATCGCCAGCCAGAGCGATCAGGGCATCAGCCGCAGCCATCCCTTGCTGTCGGCCAGTTTGGGCGAGGGGGGGCGGGTGCAGATCGTGGCCCCGCCTGCCGCCATGGACGGGGTGGCGCTGGCCATACGCAAACATGGGGTGGGGGCACTGTCGCTTGACCAGTGGGAGCAGGTTGGTTCCCGACCAACGCCGATGGTCTGGCCCGCCGACCGCACGGCCATGCTGCGGCAAATGGTGCAGGCGCGTCGCAACATTCTGATCTGTGGCGGCACGTCCAGCGGCAAGACCACGTTGATGAACAGCCTGTTGGCGCAGATCCCGCCGCTCGAAAGGCTGGTATTGATCGAGGATGCCGCCGAACTGACCCCGCCCCATGTCAACCAGTTGCGCCTGATCGCGTCGCGCGGCGGGCAGGGCGAGGCGCGGGTGGATGTGGAGGATTTGCTGCAAGCCAGCCTACGCCTGCGTCCCGACCGCCTGCTGCTGGGCGAGATACGCGGGGCCGAGGCCTATAGCTATTTGCGGGCCATCAACAGCGGCCACCCCGGTTCGATCAGCACCATCCATGCCGACAGCCCGCAAGGCGCGCTGGAGCAATTGGCGCTGATCCTGTTGCAGGCGGGCTCTGCCATGCGGCGAGAGGATATTCTGGCCTATTTGCGCAGCGCCATCGACGCCGTGGTGCTGGTGGAGCGCAGCGGTGGCCAGCGCCGGATCAGCGAAATTCTTATAAAACAAGCAGGGGAGCACAAACTATGCGCCGCATAGAAGTCTTTGTCGCGGGTGCCCAAAAGGGCGGCACCACCACCATGCATGCCTATCTGCGCCAGCATCCGGCCCTTTCGCCGCCAAGCCAGAAGGAACTGCATGTTTTTTATAATGAGGCGCTGGACTGGTTCAGACCCGCCGATATTCAGATCGACCGGTTTTATGGCGCCGAGGATGAAGGTCGGATGCGCTTTGACGCCACGCCGATTTACAGTTTCTGGCAGCCTTCACTGCGCCGTATTCGCGCGTATAATCCCGATGCCAAGTTGATTTTCCTGTTCCGCGATCCCTTTGCGCGGGCATGGTCGCATTGGTGCATGGAATATGCGCGCGGCGCCGACACTATGCCCTTTGCCAAAGCCATCCGCGAGGGCCGCCGCCGCATGTCGCCGCAGGACCCGCTGGGGCAGGCGATGCGCGTCTACAGCTATGTCGAGCGTGGCTATTACGCCCGACAGGTGATCCGCGCGCTCAGCCTGTTCCCGCGTGAAAACCTGCTATTCCTGAAATCGGAGGACTTCGCCTATGACCACATGGCCACACTGAACCGCATCGCCGATTTTCTGCGCATCGATGCTTTCAGCTATATGTCCGAATTGCGCGAGAATGCGCGGCCTGCGGTGGCCTATCCCAGCGTGCCCACCATGGCTGACCGCGCCTTGGTACAGGCCGAACTGGCGCAGGACATTGCGGCCTTTGCCTGCCTGACCGGTCTTGATGTGCGCGAATGGGATGGCACGGTGGACATGCCCGCTTTGCCGGTGGCCGCTGAATGATCGGGTTTAAAACGCCAGCCGAAACCCGCCCGATGCGGTAGTCGCATTGCCCGCCAACGCCTTCATGCTGCGGGTCGCGGTTAATTCCAGACGCAGCGATGGGGTCAGGCGGAAGCCTGCATTGCCGGTAATTTCCCCCCAGCCATCGGCATAATGGCGGGTGGAAAAGCTCTGGTCCTCAGAATCCATCGGGGGCACCACCAGCACTGACAGGCCATTGTTGGTCACGCGCCAGCTGGCGCCCACGCCAACATAATGCTGTCGGTTGCTGCCAAAGGCCTTGTCCAGTCGCATTGAGGCCATGCCGGTCCAGGCAATCTCACGCGATTCATAATCGGGCCAGAATTCGACATTGGGCGAAGGGCGCAGCAAGCGATCGTGGGCATAGGTGCCGCCCACCGTGGGGGTCAGATAGAACCCTTTGCCCAGAGGCAGGATTTTGCCCGCATCAAAGCCGAAGGAGACATAGGGGCTGCCGGTGCTATTGCTGCGGCGCGGGCCTTGGCTGGTCTGGATCTGGCCGTAATGTTGCCAACCCCAACTGGCCCAGACATCGAATACCCAATTGTTGAAATTGCCGCCGGTGCCCACCGAACCCACCAGATAGGTGGAGGGCAGCGCGGTATCGATCTGTTCAATGGTGGAGCGATAGGCGGTAAGCGCTGCGCGGCCATACATGCGGCCAAAACGCCGGTTGAGCGCCGTCGCGGCGAAAAGGCCCGAAGGCCCCGCATCGCGCTTGGCATAGCCGCTGGTCACTTCGGCCAGCCATTGCGGGCCTTGCTGAACTGTCGTCGTCTCGGCTTGCGGCACAATTTGCGCCTGTTGCTCGGTGGCGGCGGGCACGGATACGACATCGGCATTGGCGGTCGTCTGCGTGGTTTGCGCAAAGGCGGGGTTGGCGGACAAGGCCGCCGCCAACAACAAGCAGGACCGGATCATGCCGCGCGCCGAACCCCGCCCATCACGAGGGGCAGGCTGACGCTGGCGACAAAGCCATCCTCGCGGCGGCCCAGCACGACATCGCCACCATGCGCGCGCGCGATCGAGCGGCAGACCGCAAGGCCAAGCCCGCTACCCGGCTTGCCCGATTTGCGGGCGGCTTCGGTGCGATAGAAAGGTTCGAACACGTGATCCCATTCATTTTCCGGAATGCCGGGGCCGGAGTCGATAATTTCCGCCACAGCCTCGCCATCGCGCAGGGATAGGCGAACGCGGGCCTTTTCGCCATATTTAACCGCATTTTCCAGTAAATTGCCCAGCAGGCGGCGGATGCCGACCGGATCGACCTCCACGGACAGATGCGCGCTGGTTTCCAGTTCGATCCGTCCGCCTACCAATTGCGCATCCTTGACCGAACCTTCCAGCAATTCGGCCAGATCGACCGTCTCGCGCTTGCCCGGCGTGGAGGCATCGCGGATGAAGGCCAGCACATGGGCGATCATCGCCTCCATCTCGGTCACTTCTTTCAGGATACCCTCGCGCTGTTCATCGGGCACATCCTCCACGCGGAAACGCAGGCGGGTGAGCGGGGTGCGCAGGTCGTGGCTGATCGCGCCCACCATGGCGGTGCGATCATCGACAAAGGCGCGCAGGCGAAAACGCATCAGGTTAAAGGCATAAGCCGCGCGGCCAATTTCGGCAGGGCCCGACAAAGGCATGATCGTGGCCGAAGGGTCGCGGCCCAAGGCTTCGGCGGCTTGGGCAAAGCCTTCCAACGGGCGCACGATACGGCGGGCAAACAGCCATGCCAGCGGGCTGACAATCGCCATGGAGGCGATGAACCATGCCATCACCTGCATTTGCCAACGGTTGGGGAAGGGTTCTGGGCGCGGGGCGACCGCAGTCCAGCTTCCATCCTTCTGCCGCACAGCCGCGATGAAATCACCCTCGATAAAGGGCGGCGTGGCCAAGGTGAGCAGGCCACTGGTTTCGTGGCGGAAGGGGATGGGCTGCGGTTTGGCGGTGGGCGTCACGGAGGCAGGCTTGGCCATGGCGGCTTGCCCCATGTCGGTGTTGACCAGACCGCCCGAAGGCAGGCGCGGGCTGGGCAGGCTAAGCGCGGCATCGGCGTCAAAACTGGCGCGTGGCAGGGGGCTGGGATCGGCGGCGGGCAGCGAGGCCGTCGGCGTGGGGATCGGGGTGGCGACCATGCCAACAGGTCCCATCGGGCCAATCGGTCCGATGCCTTGCTGGGCCATGCCGTTTTGCGCCATCATGCCCATGGCTTGGCCCATGCCGCTGATGCCCATGGGGCCGTTTGCTCCCCCTTGGCCGGACAGGCCTGCATTGCCATTCGCGCCCGAGGAGGCGCCGCCGCTGGTGATCGCTTGCAAAGATGTGCCGACGATTGTCGCCTTTTGGCTGCTGCCGACGCTGGTGGTTGCAGCATTGCTGTTGCTGGTCAGATTGTTGCCAGCGGCATTGGATGCGGAACTGTTGGGCGTACCGGACATGCGCCCAGCGGCCATGGCCGCCGAAGGTCCGCCAGCGCGTGGGCCAATGCCAGCGGGCATGGAGCCACCGGTGACGCCAGAAGGCATTCCAGCGACGGGGCTGCCAACAGGGCCACCGGCATGGCCGCCGGGGAAACCGCCACCGGGGATGCCGCCCTTGGGCGCGCCGCCGGGGAAACCTCCACCCGGAAAGCCGCCGCCGGGGAAACCGCCACCGGGGAAGCGTCCGCCCTGCATCGGGCCGCCGGGCAAGGTGCCGCTGCCGCCCGGACCACCGGGGCCAGTGCCCGCCTGTGCGCTGGGGATCACGGTCAGGTTGCGGTCCAAAATCTTGCGCCAGCGCAAGGGGTCGCCGCTGGCCAAGGGGCTGCGCGCGGCGGGGACGGCCACGCCGCCCACCGGCAATTGCGTGTAAAAGGCCAGCACCACCTCATGCGGCGCGCGTTGCAACCGCGTGGCCAAAGCTTCCTGAGACGTTTGCGACACCAGCCAGCCCGAGGCCGAAATGTCGGGCGGGCCTGCCATGCTCACCCGTTCAAGCCGGTCGGGCAGCGCGCCGCCGCCCAAGGCCTGCGCCACGTCATCAAGGTTCCATTGCCGCGATGGTTCGGGCGGGAATAGCACGGTCAGCCCCAGTGTTACCGCCTGTGCGCCCACCAGCGCACAGACCAGCAACGCCATCAATTGGACGCCCAGCGGAAGGCCGGAAACTTGGCGGGGTTTAAGCATGTTCATGGACTACTCCCATATTCCAGTGCCATGCCACGAAAGGAAGTTTTTGGCGAGTTTTCGCTTTGGGCAGCATACGGGTGCCGGAGGGAGCCGGTCGTCCTTGTCTTGCAGATGTGCAGCCATGGCCACAGGGGGGGGGAGGCGAGCCATGGCTCTGCAAAACGCCGACGACCGGCCGACCGGAACCGTCCGACACCATGGTCGGGTGCGACATGTGAACCATGACGCCGGACGGCCCCTTTAACACGCAGGGCAGCATGCGAACCTCCCCACGTGAACAAGTCGAGCGGCTGTAAACCCGCGCTACGCTTCTGTGCGGAGCTTTCGCCCGCCAGCAATGTGGCGCAAGGCATGGTCCCGTGAGAGGTCTCAAAGGGTTGCCGCTGCATGAGTTTGGTTTTCCGCTCCATGGTTTGCCAGTGAATTTCCCGCATGTTGCACGCAGATTGCAACATTGGCCAAAATCGCTCCGCTTTGGAAATTTTTGGCATTCGGGTGAAACGCGGCGGCCAAACAGCATTTGTAATTTGGTGCCATGAACGTAAAACGCCTCCCCATGGACCTTGAAACCCGCATCCTTATCGTTGACGACGATGAAGGCATCCGCACGCTGATCTCGGAATTTCTGGGCAAGCATGGTTTTGCCACGGCCACGGCGGCCGATCCGATCGAGATGCGCGAGATGTTGGCGCGCGATGCCTATGATCTGATCGTGCTGGACGTGATGATGCCGCGTGAGGATGGTTTGACCGCGCTGCGCCATCTGGGGCCCGATGCTCCGCCGGTGATCATGTTGTCGGCGGTGGGCACGGATGTGGACCGGATTGTCGGGCTGGAAATGGGCGCGGATGATTATCTGGCCAAGCCCTGCAACCCGCGCGAATTGCTGGCGCGTATCCGCACCGTTCTGCGCCGCCATGAAAAGGTGGCGGGCGGCGAGCTGGCCAAGGCGGCCAATGACGATCACCCCAGCGAGCCTAATTCGGGCGAGAACCTGCATTTTGCCGGTTGGCGGATGGATCTGGGGCTGCGGCTGCTGTTCGATCCGGAAAGCCGGTTGATCACGCTTTCCGATGGCGAGTTCCGCCTGTTGCGTGCCTTTGCCGAACATCCGCGCCGCGTGTTGACGCGCGATCAATTGCTGGAATGGTCGCGCGGCGAAGAGACCGAGCATTATGACCGCGCGATTGACGTGCAACTCTCGCGCCTGCGCCGCAAGCTGGCGGGTGGGCGTGGCAGCGAGGATATTATCCGCACCGTGCGCAACGAGGGCTATTTGTTCGTGCCTTCGGTAACGCGGGACTGATCCTAAAATTCTGGCATCATGGCCTGCCTTTGCTAGGGTAGGCCCATGGACCAGAGCCCGAGCAGCGCAATCGAAGCCACCTCCACCGCCCAGCGCCTGTTGCTGGCCGCCGAGCAATTGGTGGTGGGCGAGGGCGTTCATGCGTTGAGCGTGCGGCGGATTGCGGGATTGGCGGGGGTCAATTCGGCGCTGATCCGGTATCATTTTGGTGGATCGGACGGGTTGCTGCGTGAATTGGCCCTGCGTAATGCGTCAAGGATTGCGCAATCGCGGCAGGATTTGCTGGAGCAGGGCGCCGGTTTCGCCCAGACGGTCGAGGCCCTGATCCAGCCTTTATGGGCCACGGCCGCGATGGGCGAGGATTACCGCGCCATTGTCGTGCTGGATGAAATCTTCTCCCGCGCCACTGCGCCACTGCGGCAAGAAATCTGGGCCCTGTTTGCCGATGGCGTGGCGCAGGTGGCGGCAAGGCTTGGCGAGGCTTTGCCAGAGGTATCAAGCGATGTGCTGCAATGGCGGATCCGTTTTGTGACCGCTGCCGCGCTGGATGTACCGCCGCGCGGGGGACGGGTGAGGGATGATTCTCGTCTGGAGCAATTCCGTCAATTTGCCATTCACGCCCTGCGCCCATGAAGCGCGGTAAAAAGGCGTAGGTTTTTTTCGTTAGCGGCGATTTTACCCGCTCCCCTGCCAATTGGTTAGCGGCAAGGGCGGTTTTGCGTGATTGGCCGCTGATCCGGAGCTGGTAAGTGGGGGAAAGAGCCTTCCACTAACACATGATAACACCTAGCAATTTTCCCTGATACAGTGCGTCTGGCAACCGCAGGCACCAGCTATGGAAATCAGATTGTTAGCGATGCATTCTCCGCAGAATTGCTGGGTTTTGGCGTGATGTGAAGTGAAGCTTTACCCTTTGCCTGTGTCGAATACGCAAAAAGCGAATAAATGGGGGTTAAGCGGTCAAGGTTAAGACGAGCGCAACAGCAGCGAACGCATTTCGCGTGAACCTAAGGATAATAATCTTGCGCTTGTTCAGAATGGGGGCGGCAGCAACTGCAGAAACCGCGTCGACCGACGCGGCCGCGACAACCATCTCGCTGGAAGATGCCAGACGCGAGCAATTGCTCGACCGCATCCGCGAGTTCTTTCTGGAAAACCGGTTGGAAGTGACGGCAGACAATCTGCTGACCGCCCATGCCGCTTTTTCCGGTTCCTCGCCTCGTCTCGCGCGCAAATTTGGGGTCATGCGCGAAGAGAACCGCGAGATTACGCAGGAATGGCTGGAAGAAATTCGCGCCAGCAATGATGATGGCGACCGTCCGGCCAACAAGGCCGAGGCGATGTTGGCGCGGCTCAACAGCGGGCTGGAAGGGTTCAGCAAGGCGACCAGCAGCGCCCGTGCCGCCACGGGCCAATATCAGTCGGCCTTGGAAGAGCATGCGTCCAATCTGGTGCAGGCCGACGCGACCGGCGTGATGATCGCCAGCCTGGCCGATTTGACCCGCACGATGATCGAGCGCACCAAGGCGATGGAAGAAAGCATGCGCAAGAGCGAGGAAGAAGCCTCGACCCTGCGCAAGAGTCTGGAACGCGCCCAGCGCGATGCCCAGATCGACCATCTGACCGGTCTGCCCAACCGTCGCGCGTTTGAAGGCGTGCTGGAAACCAATTACCGCGAGGCGCAGGCCAATATCGAGGCGCTGAGCGTGGCCTTTTGCGACATTGACCATTTCAAGCGGATCAATGACACCCATGGCCATGAAACCGGCGACCGCGTCATTCAGGCCATCGGTTCGGTGTTGCAGCGTATTTCAAACGAGCGTTGCCATGTTGCCCGTCACGGAGGCGAGGAATTCGTGATGCTGTTCCGCGGCATGTCCCCGCGCGAGGCGATGGAAAAGCTGGACGATGCGCGCGAGCAATTGTCGAACCGCAATTTCGTCAACCGCAAGACCGACGAGCCGATTGGCGGGATAACTTTCTCTGGCGGCGTGGCCGATGTGTTTGGCTACTCCGACCCAAGGGCTGCCTTGGAAGCGGCCGATGCCGCGCTGTATAAAGCCAAGCGCGGCGGGCGAAACCAGATCTGCATCGCGTGACAAGAAAGGCCGGTTTTGGTGCAAGCCAGAGCCGGCTTCATGCATTTGGCAAGTTTTCCTCGCGGTTATTACGTGGGGCTCTCGCGCAAGCTTTGGCAAGCCGTTGAAGCTTAAAGAAATCAGGGTCATGCGGCAACAGTTAGGGCGCCTGCGCGCCTCCCCAGCCTGTGGGGTCAGCTTGTGGGGTATGTGTAGATGAAAAGCGCGAAGGCGCGCCAGAACCGCTTGATGGGTTCGGGCCTGTTCCGGCCGGTTCTGGTGTTGGCAGTGGCAGTGTTTGCCGTTTTGGCCTTGGTCATCACGGTGATGGTGCACCAGTTTGATTCTGTGTCGCGCCAACAGCAGCAGCAGACGGCGCAACGCGGCTATCTCAACCGCTTTACCGAGCATACCGAACTGGTGCAGCAGCGCGTGGTGTCGGACGATGCCGTGCGCCATCTGGCGATCCGCTTCGATCCGCAATGGGCCGAGCATGATCTGGCGCATTATTACCACGACCGGAACGCGGTGAGCGACCTGTTCGTGCTGGATGCGCAGGACAAGTTGCAATTTTCCGCCCATAATGGCGTGGCGATCCCCACACCCGCTATGCCCGCCCCGATTGCGGAGGCTGTCGCCGACATATTGCCCGAATTGCGGCAGGCCGAAGGTGCTCGTCCTCAGCCTGTACCCGATATGCCTTTGCATGCATCCCTGTTGCCACCGGTGCAGCGGACCAACATCACGATCCATAATGGTCGCGTCTATATGGTCGCGCTGACTCTGGTGCAGCCCGATTTTGGCCGTGCCCAATTGCCCGCCCGCCATGCGCCGGTGGTGGTGACGGCCATGCCTTTCGATAAACGCCTGCTGGAACGGTTCGGCGCGAGGCAGTTGGTGACCGATCTGGCCATTGGCATCGACCTGCGCGAGAGTGATGAACGCGCGACCTTGCCGCTCTATGACGCGCGCGGGCGGGCGATTGCGGCGCTGAGTTGGCATCCGCGCAAACCGGGCAGCGATTTGCTGGTCAATCTGCAATGGCCCCTGGCTTCCATGCTGCTGATCCTGTTGCTGCTGGGCGGCATCTTGCTGCGCGAAGTTACCCGCTATGCGCGCGGCCTGATCCTGTCCGAGGCCAAGGCGCGCCATCTGGCCTTCCATGACACTTTGACCCAATTGCCCAACCGGGCCTTGATGTTCGAACGATTGAACCAGATGCGTTCCTTGTCCAACCGGCAATCGCTGGAAGTGGCCGTGCATTGTCTGGATCTGGACCGGTTCAAGGAAGTGAATGATACGCTGGGCCATCCGGCAGGCGATGCCTTGATCCGCGCGGCCGCGCGGCGCGTGGCGGAGCTGGTACGGGATACCGATACGGTGGCACGCATCGGCGGCGATGAATTTGTCATCCTGCAACCGCATACGGGCGCCAACGGGGCCTCGCTGTTGGCGGAAAGGGTGATCAGCGCGCTGTCACGCCCGTTCGATATTGATGGCAATTCGGTACAGATTGGCTGCTCTGTCGGTATTACGCTGATTTCGGATCCGACCGCCCCTGCGTCTGAAATCGTCCGTCAGGCTGATCTGGCGCTGTATAGTTCCAAGGAAAAGGGGCGTAACTGCGCCACCTTCTTCGAGCCGGAAATGGATGCCGCATTGCGGATGCGCCGCCAGATGGAAGTCGATCTGCGCGAGGCTCTGGCGCAGGACCAGCTGCATATGGTCTATCAACCGCAGGTGGACGCAACGGGCAGGATCATGGGGGTCGAGGCGCTGGTCCGTTGGAACCACCCGACCAAGGGGCCGATTCCCCCCAATGTCTTTGTGGTGCTGGCCGAGGAAAGCGGGCTGATCTCGCAACTGGGCGAGTTTACCGTGCGCCGCGTCTTTGCCGAAACGCGCGAATGGGTTGGTCTGCCGGTGGCGATCAATGTGTCCGCGCTACAATTGCGTTCGCCCAGCTTTATGGCGGCGGTGACGCGATTGGTGGCGGAAAATGCTATTGATGCGCGCAATTACGAATTCGAGATCACCGAAACCGTCTTGCTGGGTGATGATGCCGCCACGCGCGACAATATCATTATGCTCAAACAGGAAGGCTTTACCATCGCGCTCGATGACTTTGGCACGGGCTATTCCAGCCTGTCCTCGCTCCAGCGTTTCTCGGTCGACAAGATCAAGATCGACCGCGCCTTTGTGCGCAATCTGGATGGCGGTTCGGCCGATTCGGTGACTTTGGTAGAGGCGATCATCAAGCTGGCCAAGGCGCTCAATCTGGGCGTGATTGCCGAGGGCGTGGAAACCGTGTCCCAGCGCGATTGCCTTGTGGCATGCGGCTGCGAGCATTTTCAGGGCTTCCTCTACTCGCGTCCATTGCAGGGGGACACGCTGGAGCAATTGGCGGGCAGCGGGCAGGCGCTGGGACCCAAGGTGGCGCCGACGGAAGACCCGCGCGGGTTGGTGTGACGGCTTTGGGGGTATTGGGGGGGATTGGGTTTGGGGAATTAACAGATACCCCCAAAAATACCCCCAACAGCACCGACGGACGCAAAGGTCGCGCGGCCTTGTTGCAATGGACAAACAGCCAGTAGACTGGCTTTGCAGTATATTGTTTGGGGGAGGGACAACAGCCTTAAGCTGTGGTGCCCGGGGACGGGATCGAACCGCCGACACCGTGATTTTCAATCACGTGCTCTACCAACTGAGCTACCCGGGCATCTAACCATTTCAGCTATTTAGTGAAGCTTTAGAAGCTCACCGTCGCTGCGGTCCGGCGCCTATGGGGGAGGGTGGCGACTTTGGCAAGAGAAAAAATTCAGTCATGGAAATTTTCTTCATCAACCGCCGGATTTACGGGCTCTGCGGGCAGGGCATAGCCTTCGGACAACCACTGCATCAGGTCGCGGTCGCGGCAACGGCTGCTGCAAAAGGGGCTATGCGATTCGCTGCGGGGCTTGCCGCAGATGGGGCATTTGCGAAAATTGCTGTTCGTCATGCGGCAATGGCCTGCGCGAATCCGGCCTCGGGCGCAAGTGTCTCGTCATGCTGCCAGATCAGGCGGCGGCCGGTGCGGCGCGCCAATTCCTCGCGCCAGTTATCGGGGATGGCGGCGTCCACCATGGGGTTCAGCCGGATCAGCAGGCTGCCTGCCTCATCCACCCTTTCCGCGCGGCGCAGCACCATGCGGGCGGCAGCGGCCAGCCTTTGATGATGCAGGCGGGCGAGCAGTGAGGGGCGCTCCAGCCTCGACACGATCTGGGCAAAGCCGAAACCATTCATCGCGGTGCGCTCATGCGGCCAATCGTCCAGCCCAGCTTGCAGGGCAGCGTCCACCGCCTGCCGGTCAGCCTTGGCCTCCAGTGTGGGGAAATCTATGCCCACAGAGCCGCCCAGATCCATTCTGCGCACCGTTCGCGCCACCGCCTGCGCGGCGGCCAGCGCCAGTGCCGGTGGGGGCAGGGCGCCATCCACGTCGATCACCGTCATGGCAGGCGTGGGGCACAGCACCAGCGAGCCACCGGAAAAGCTGACCGTTCCGCTCCAAGCCTCTTCCCACACATCTTCCCACTGGCCGGCGGGAAAGCGGCGGACAATTTCGGCGTCCAGCACTTGCGCCAGCCTGGGGGCGGGGCGGGGATCTTTATCGGTAGGGCGGGTATGGGCCAGTTTGAATCGCCCCGTTTCGGCCAAAGCCGCGCGGGTGACCATCACGCGCAAGGGCGCGCCTTGCGAGGCCTCGCGCGGCAGGCGGTCGACCAAGGCCTCCTCGCCATGGCTTAGGCGCACTATGCCGCGCTTGGAGCCTGCGTGGCGTATAATAAGCGTGGCTTCGTCGATCAGCCCCGGCGCAGCGCGGCCAGTGGCCGAGGCCGGCCAATCGAGCTTGGCCGCCAAAACCTCACCGCCGGACACCAACAGGGCGCGGTCTTCGCCAATGCCCTGCTCCACCAGCCAGCGCATGATGTTTAACCCAGCGCCAGACCGGCAGCGCGCAGCAAGGTGCGGGTTTCGTAAAGGGGCAGGCCCATCACGCCCGAATGGCTGCCCGCAATCGATCGGATCAGCGCTTCGGCGCGGCCTTGAATGGCATAGCCGCCCGCCTTGCCCAAGCCTTCTCCGCTGGCGATATAGGCTTCGATCTCATCCTCGCTCATCCGTTTGAAGGTGACGATGGTTTCGGACAGGCGGCTGCGGGCGCGGCCATCGGCATCGATCACGCAAACCGAGGAGATGCATTGATGACGGCGGCCCGACAGCAGTTGCAGCATCTGGCGCTGTTCTTGGGGCGTTTCGGCCTTGGACAGGATGCGGCGACCAACAGCGACGGTCGTGTCACCGGCCAGCACAATCTCGCCAGCCTCCAGCGCCACCGCCCGCGCCTTTTCCTGCGCCAGACGCAGGGCGTAGGCGCGCGGGCGCTCCCCCTTTAACGGGGTTTCGTCAATGTCGGGGCTGGCAATGCGGGCGGGTTCCACCCCCAAACGCCCCAGCAATTCCCGCCGTCGCGGCGAGGACGAGGCCAGCACCAGCGACAGTGTGGGATGCGTCATGATGTCGCTCAATAGGGGCCGGGGCCGCCACGACCGGGCATAAAGCGATAGGTGATCCGGCCCTTCGTCAGATCGTAAGGGGTCAGTTCCACCAGCACTTCATCGCCCACCAGCACGCGGATGCGGTTCTTGCGCATCTTGCCAGCGGTGTGGCCAAGGATTTCGTGGTCATTTTCCAGACGCACACGGAACATGGCGTTGGGCAGCAGTTCGACCACCTGGCCGCGCATTTCGAGAAGTTCTTCTTTTGCCATCCGGGATTTCGGTTCTCTGTATCAACTTGTAGGGAATGCGGCGCGCCATAGCGGCAACTGTGCCAAAAGGAAAGCCCAAGCTGGCCTGCCGTTTATAGGTTGGTTACATTTGATACACACCCTGTCGCAACCATGCGACAATATTATACAATGCTGCGCTTGCGAGGAGGCCTCGCCTCCTGCATTCCCGCCCTGCGATGACGGGGCGCCCATAGGCATGCCCTGTTTCAGGGAGTTCCTATTTTGTCGAAGCTGTCACTCATTCCTGTCTCCTTGGTCTGGGCCTTGGCCGCCGCGGGCGCGCCTGCCTTGGCGCAAGCGCCCGCGCCCGAACTGGCCGCCGCACCGCCGGTGGATGCCACGGCCACGGACGAGACGGCCCTGGCCCATGCTGCAGGCGGCGGGGCCGATGCCACCGATCCGACCACCAAGGGCAAGAAGCAGGAAATCGTGGTGATCGCCGACCGCATCAAAGGTCAGGTCGACGCTCCGCAAAAGCCGATTGCCGAATTTAGCGAGGAAGACATTGCCGCCTATGGCGTCTCCTCGGTCAGCGACCTGCTGGACGCGATTTCGCCGCAAACCGGCAGCGGGCGCGGGCGCGGTTCGACGATGCCGGTCATTCTGGTCAATGGCCAGCGGATCACCAATTTCCGCGAAATGATGAATTATCCCCCCGAAGCGATCCGCAAGGTCGAAGTGCTGCCCGAGGAAGTGGCGCTGCGTTTCGGCTATGGCCCCGATCAGCGCGTGGTGAATTTCATCCTGAAGGATAATTTTCAGGCCCGTTCGCTGGAGGCGGAATATAGCGGTTCGGATTCGGGCGGCACTGGCACGGCGCAGGGCACGGCCACCTTGCTGCGCATCGACCATGGCAAGCGTTTGAACCTGACCGCCAAGGCGGACACCACCTCGCGCCTGACCGAAGGCGAACGCGGGGTCAGTCAGGGCACGCAACCGACCGTTGCTAGTGACCCCAAGCCCGCCGATTACCGCACTTTGGTGGCGTCCAAGCAGAATTATTCGCTCAACGGCACGCTGACCGCGCCGATCGGTAAGGGTGGTCTTGATGGCAATATGACCATCAACGGCCTGTTCAGCCGCGCCGATAGCGAGAGTTGGTCTGGCCTCAACACCTATACGCCCAGCAGCGGCGTAGTGCGGACCTTCGCGGGGCCCCTGACCACCAACACCCGCACCGATACCTATTCGGCGGGGGCGGGGCTGAACCGCAACCTGCTCAATTGGAACCTGTCGGCCACGATGGATGTCAGCCATGTCGAGGCCTCCACCGTGGTGGCCAATCGCGTGACGGACAGCGCGGCGCTGGCGGCGGCGTTGGCTTCGGGCACCTCGCCCAGCGGTGGTTACACGACCACGCGCAGCAACACCGATACCGTCTCCAGCATGGTGACGATTGTGGGCCGTCCGGTGCAATTGCCAGCGGGCAAGATGGCGGTAACGGGTAAGCTCGGCTTTGCCTATAGCGCGCTGGCCGGTTCCAGCGATGCGGTGGGGGCTGTGTCCAGTTCGCTGCGGCGCGGTGACGCTTCGGCGCAGGTCAATCTGGGCATTCCGATCACCAGCACCCGCGAGCAATTTGGCGCATTTCTGGGCGATATTTCGGCCAACCTGTCGATTGGCGGCAATCGCCTGTCCGACTTTGGCTGGCTGACCAACTGGAATGGCGGGCTCAACTGGAACATCACCACCAAGCTGGGGCTGCAGGGCAGCTACCTCTACAGCGAGGCGGCGCCTTCGCTGTCGAACCTCGGATCGCCCTTGGTGGTGACCTATAATGCCTCGGTTTACGACTTTGTGAAGCAGCAGACTGTGCTGGCCACGGTGACCACCGGCGGTAACAGTGCCCTGCAGCGTGAGCGCCGCAATGACATCAAGCTGGGCCTGAACTGGACGCTGCCGGGCTTGCAGGATTCCACGCGATTGGTGGTGGAATATTTCAACAACCGGTCGAACAATGTGACCTCCGCCTTCCCGACCACGCTGACCAGCGATCTGGAATCGGCCTTTGCCGGCCGTGTGACCCGCAACAGCGCAGGCGTGATCACGGCGATTGATCGCCGCGCGATCACTCTGGCCGAAACGCGCGATGAACATATCCGTTGGGGTCTGAACATCGGCGGCACGCTGGGCAAGGAAATCAAGAGCACGCGCGGCGCCTTTGGTGGACCGATGGGTGGGCCTCCTCCGGGTGGCGGGGCCGGTGGGCCTCCTCCGGGCGGTGGTGCTGGTGGCCCTCCGGGTGGCGGTGGCGGTCCCGGTGGACCCGGAGGCCCTCCCGGTGGCAAGCAAGGGCGGTTTGAAGGCCGCTGGAACATCTCGCTCTATCACACGGTCAATTTCGTGAACCGCGTGTTGGTGGCGGAAAACGGGCCGGTGCTGAATCTGCTGGGCGGTGACACTTTGTCGGCCAGCGGCACGGCACGCCACTCGCTCGAAGGCGAGGGCGGCTTCTTCTACAAGGGCTTTGGTGCGCGTTTCAACGGCACGTGGACCGCGCCGACCCATGTCGACAGCGGCACCACCGATCTGCGTTTCGGCGCCTTGTTCAAGGTGACCGCACGCCTGTTCGCCGATCTTGGGCAGCAAAAGTCGCTGGTGGAAAAGGCGCCCTTCTTCAAGGATACACGCGTGTCGATTGGCGCCAAGAACCTTTTCAACCAGCGCCAGCGCGTGACCGACCAGAATGGCAATACGCCGACCAATTATCTGCCCGCCTATATGGACCCGCAGGGCCGCATTCTGAACATCGAATTCCGCAAGATGTTCTGACAGGTTGGGGAGAGGTCTTGCGAGGCCTCTCCCCTTTTTATGCGTGATGGCCTAAGGCAGGGCCATGTCCGAGGATGCCCTGAACCCGCCTGACCGCGAAGAAACCCGCTTTCACGAAGACCGCGCCACCAGCCTGATCCGTGGCGATGGCGAGCGCCCCGATCTTGAAACCGGCGTGGCGGCGATCCGCGAGGTGCAGGCGACCTTGCCCCTGCGGCCCGGCGTGTACCGGATGCAGGATGCGCGCGGCGATGTGCTCTATGTGGGCAAGGCGCGGGCGCTGAAAAACCGCGTGGCCAATTATACGCAGGTGGACCGGCTGCCTTTGCGCCTGCAACGCATGGTGGCGCAAACACGCAGCATGACGATTGTGACCACCAACAGCGAGGCCGAGGCTTTGTTGCTGGAAGCGCAATTGATCAAAAGGTTTCGCCCGCCTTACAATGTGCTTTTGCGCGACGATAAAAGCTTTCCCTTCATCCTGCTGCGGTCGGACCATGATTTTCCCCGCATCATGAAGCATCGCGGGGCAAGGCGGGCAGAGGGCAATTATTACGGCCCCTTTGCCAGCGCGGGCAGCGTCAACACCACAATCAACGCGCTGCAAAAGCTGTTTCTGCTGCGATCCTGCACCGACAGTTTCTTCAGCCGCCGCGACCGGCCCTGTTTGCTCTATCAAATCAAGCGTTGCAGCGCGCCTTGCGTCGAGCGGATCAGCGCCAAGGATTATGGCGATCTGGTGCGGCAGGCGAAGGATTTTCTGGGCGGCAAATCCAATGCGGTGCAGCGCGAGATCGAGGCGCAGATGAGCGAGGCCGCCGAGGCTTTGGATTTTGAGCGCGCCGCCATGTTGCGCGATCGTTTGCGGGCGGCGACTTTCATTCAGGGCAGTCAGGCGATCAATGCCGAGGGTGTGCCCAATGCCGACATCTTTGCCATCGCGCAAAAGGCGGGGCAGATGGGGATACAGGCCTTCTTCATCCGTGGCGGGCAGAATTGGGGGCACCGCGCCTTCTTCCCCTCGCGCACCGAAGGGCTGGATGAGGCCGAAGTTTTGCAGAGTTTCCTTGCGCAATTCTATGAGGAAGTGCCGCCGCCGCGGGTTATCCTGCTGGATCGTGCCTTGCCTGAAAGCGAGCTTTTGGCCGAGGCATTAAAGGATGCGGCGGGAGGCAAGGTGGAGATATCGGCCCCGCAGCGCGGCGAGCGCAAGCGATTGGTGGAACAGGCCACGCGCAATGCGGTGGAGGCTCTGGACCGGCGCATGGCCGAGAGCGGCAGCAAGGCCAAGGTCTGGCGCGAGATGGCCGAGTTTCTTGAACTGGACGATCCACAGCGGATCGAGGTTTACGACAATAGCCATATTCAGGGCGCACATGCGCTTGGCGCGATGATCGTTGCGGGGCCGGAGGGGTTCATCAAAGGCCAATATCGCAAATGGAACATCCGCGAGGCCCAGACCAACGACGATTTCGGTATGATGCGCGAGGTGATGATGCGCCGCTTCTCCCGCGCGGCGGAGGAAGATCCCGATCGCGACAAGGGCCTATGGCCCGACCTTGTGCTGATCGACGGCGGCAAGGGGCAGATGAGCGCGGTAAAGGCGGCGCTGGAGGAGATCGGGGTGGAGGACGTCAACCTCGTCGCCATCGCCAAGGGCCCGCATCATGGACGTGACGGGCGCGAAGTCTTCCATTTCCCCGACGGGCGCGAGAAGATGCTGCCGGTCAATTCGCCGGTGCTGTTCCACCTCCAGCGTATGCGCGACGAGGTTCACCGCTTTGTCATCGGTGCCCACCGTGACAAGCGCAGCCGCGCGATCACGGCCAGTCCGCTGGATGAAATTCCCGGCATTGGCCCTGCGCGCAAGCGGGCTTTGCTCTTGCATTTCGGCACGGCCAGCAGGGTGCGGGCGGCGGCTCTGGAGGATTTGATGCGCGCGCCCGGTGTGTCCGAGGCAGTGGCGCGGACGGTGTTTGATTATTACCATCCTTGAGGTTTTTGGAAGGTGCCTCCGGCGGGCAAAGGGCGGGGGCCCTTTGCAAACCCATCAATATCGGTGCCAAGCTTGCCATGCAGCGCCTTTCCGCGAAGCGGTTTATAAAGCCTGCGGCGCTTCGGCTATGCGCATAGCCGCCATTCTATCTTAACCCATTCAAGGGATTGCAAAGGGCCCCCGCCCTTTGCCCGCCGGAGGCACCTTCTAAAAACCCAACGCAGGCAAATTCAGACGTCTCCCACTCGCTCCCGCATCGCCAAAGGCGCAAACACAGCCCGCCGCAATCCGCCGCCAATGGCGATGGAAACTGCCCCGATCCGCCGCCGCTCGCGCCATAGGTGCGGGATCATCGGGTGGCTTTCATCGGCGCAACTGTCCACCCATTGGACATGGGGGTGGGTTAACATGGCGAGATTTTCGCGCTGGAGCAGTACGCCGGGGGAGAAAGCGGCGAGGCTTTCGTCAAAGCAGGTCTTGAACATGAAACCGGCGGGCGGGGTGATGAAACTGGCCAGCATGGCGATGGGGCGGTTGTTTAGGGTGAGGCTCAGTCGTTCCAGCCTGCCACGCTGCGCTGCACCATGCAAGGCTTTGCGCCAGAGCTGTTCGGTATGGGCGGCGCTGGCAAGGGCGGAACCTGCCTTGCCTTTCCATCCTGCGGCTTCCAGGTCGAGGAAGTCCTGCGCCCATGCGTCCACATTTTCGGCATCGCTCTGGCGGCAGAATTGCACTTCGCCCAAGTCCGAAAGTCTGTTGGCTTGTCGCCTGTATTCCTTGCGCTTCTTTCCTGAAACGGTGGCTTCATAATAGGCTTCTGGCGCCAAATTGCTGCGCAGCATAACCTGATTTCTCTGCGCCACCAGCGTGGCGCGGCGACCATCCTCTGCCAAGGCCTGCCGGAATCCTTCGGCTAGCGCACCCTCCAGCGGCAGGTCGGCCAGATGCAGAAACAGGCTCATTCCCCCCTGCGCATCGGCCCATGCCAGCAGCGCCCGCCAAAAGGCGATCTCCATCCCCGCCGCCACCAAAGGCGCCCCGATCAAGCCATTGGGATGCATCCAGCCCGACAGATGGGGGATAGGTCGCCCATAATAGCGCGCCTGCCGAACCACCGGCATCAGGCCCAGCCATTGCCCGCCATTTTCCAGCAGCAACAGTTCCACCTTGCCCTGCCGATCCAGCCCCTCAAGCGCGGGCAGCAAGAACCAGCTTTCAAAAAAGGGATTAGGCTCCACCGCACGCAAGGCCAGCGCTTCCCATGCCGCCACGGCATCAGGCGTCTGCATGGCCTGCCAAGGCACCGCGCGCCATGTGGGGGAGGGGGATTGTCGCATCACTTCCTCCTAACGCGCCAAGGGCGAAGGAAGCGTAAATGGATCAGTGCATGTAGCCCAGATTGCCCTCTGGCACAGCGCCATCCAGCAGCACAGGGTCATCTCCCGCCATTACCGTGCCAATGCGGAAAGCAGGCACAGGCAGGGGGCCGCTGGCGGTGAACAGCAATTGGTAATCATCGCCCCAGCGCAAGGCATCGGCGCGGCGGCTTTCCGGCGCGGCCAGAGGCACGGCGGTGCTGTCCAGCGCCATCGTTACGCCAGAAGCCTTGCCCAGCCTTGCCGCATCCAGCAGCAACCCGTCCGACACATCCATCATCGCGCTGACATGGGGCGCCAAGGCGATACCCTGCGCCAGATGCGCCTGCGGGCGGCGATAGGGCAGGGTGAGCGCCTCATCCTGACTACCGGCCTGTAGAGCCTCAAACCCCATCATCGCCCCGCCCACCGGCCCGCTCAGGTAAATGCCATCGCCCACATGCGCGCCATCTCGCGCGGGCACAGGGCGATGGGAGGCACGGCCCAGAGCGGTCAGGCCCAGCACTTGCGCGCCACTGGAAGCCACCGTGTCCCCGCCCAGCAGGGGCACGTTATAATGTGCCAAGGCCTGATGCAGCCCTTCCAGAAAGCGCGCTTCGTCGCCGGTCAATTGATAGGATAGCAACACACCCACCGGCTGCGCGCCCTTGGCGGCTAGGTCGGAAATGTTGGTGGCCACCAGACGCCATGCCACATCGGCAGGGTCTTGGGTGGGCAGGAAATGATGACCCGCCACCATCGTGTCATGGGTCAACACCAGCAATTCGCCGCCAAAGGGCAAAACCGCCGCATCATCGCGCAGCCCCCGCGCCGCCGGATCGCGGGCGAGGGCGCGCAGCGCCTCGATAAAGGCGAATTCGCCGGTCAGTGCGCGGGCCTTCAGGCCTTGCGCGCGGACTTGGCCAGCGCGTCCAGCACGCCATTGACGAATTTGGCCTCGCGCTCTTCAAAGAAGGCATGGGCCACATCGACATATTCGGTGATGATGGCGGCGGCCGGAATATCCTCGCGCGCGATCACTTCATAGGCACCGGCGCGCAGCACCTGCACCATCGTCTTGTCCAGACGCTCCAGACGCCAGCCCTCGGCCAGCTTTTCGGACAACAGCGCGTCGATTTCGGTGATGCGGGCCAGCACGCCCTTTACCACGTCGTCAAAATGGATGCGGTCGGCATCCACCATCTGCATATCCTCGATTTCAGCGCCCAGACGGTGGCGGTGGAATTCGTCGAGCAATTGCGGCTCGGGCGTGCCTTCCATCTGGTGCTGATACAGGGCCTGCACCGCGGCAAGGCGGGCGGCGGAACGGGCGATGCCCTTTTTGGGCAATTGGGAACGGGCGTTCATGCGATTATCCTTTATGGCCCAGACGGACGGACACCGAAAGTCCATGCGCGGGCAGCCCTTCGGCATCGGCCAGAGCAACAGCGGCAGGCCCTATGGCGGCAAGGGCGGTTTCGTCAAGCTGGAGGAAGCTGGTGCGCTTCATGAAATCAAGCACCGACAGGCCGCTGGCAAAGCGCGCGCGGCGCCCGGTGGGCAGCACGTGGTTCGGCCCCGCCACATAATCGCCAATCGCTTCAGGCGTATGGCGGCCAAGGAAGGCGGAACCGGCATGGCGGATCTGGGCAAACAGGCTTTGCGGATCGTCGGTGGCAATTTCGACGTGTTCCGCCGCGAGACGATTGGCCAGAGCGGCAGCATCGCGCTCCAGATCATCGACCACCACAATCACGCCGAAATCATCCCAGGACTGGCGCGCGGTGGCCTGCGTGGGCAGGCTTTGCAAGGCGCGCTCCACGGCCGCTTCTACCGCATCGGCAAAAGCGGCATCATCGGTGATCAGGATCGACTGCGCCACCGGATCATGCTCGGCCTGACTCAGCAGGTCGGCGGCGATCCAGTCGGGGTTGTTCTTGCCATCGGCCAGCACCAGAATTTCCGAAGGGCCAGCCACCATGTCGATGCCCACCACGCCATAAAGCTGGCGCTTGGCTTCGGCCACATAGGCATTGCCGGGGCCGGTGATGACATCCACCGGTGCTATACGGTCGGTGCCATAGGCCAGCGCGCCCACGGCATGGGCCCCGCCCACGCGCCAGATTTCATCCACACCGGCCAGATGGGCCGCGGCCAGCACCAGATCGTTGAGCGCGCCTTTGGGGGTGGGGGTGACCACCACCAGACGCTGCACGCCCGCCACCTTGGCGGGGATGGCGTTCATCAACAGGCTGGAGGGATAGGCTGCACGGCCACCGGGCACATAAAGGCCCGCCGCATCCACCGGCTTCCACACCGCGCCCAGACGCACGCCTTGCGCATCGGTATAGTCGCGGTCTTCCGGCTTTTGCGCGGCGTGATAGGCGGCGATGCGGGTGGCCGCTGTTTCCAGCGCGGCGCGCAAAGTCGGGTCCAGCGCGTCAAAAGCGGCCTTGCAGGCCTGCGCCGAAATGCGCCAGTCGGCTTCGCTGTCCAGCGTGTGCCCATCGAAGCGGGCGGTGTAATCGGCCAGAGCGGCATCGCCGCGCGCGCGCACATCGGCCAGAATAGCGCTGACCGCGCCCGACACATCGCTATCGCTTTCGCGCCGGTCGGCCACGATACGGGCGAAGGCTGCCTCGAAACCGGCGTCTGTGGCGGAAAGGCGGATCATGCGCCCACCTCTTCCACGCTGGCTTGCCCCGCCATGGCGCGGAACTGTTCCACCAATTCACCCACGCGCGGATCGGTTTTCAGCGCGGCGCGGTTGACGATCAGGCGGGCGGAAATCTGCATGATAACATCGGTTTCGCGCAGGCCGTTTTCCTTCAATGTGCGCCCCGTGGAGACCAGATCGACAATCCGCCCCGCAAGGCCCAGCATCGGGGCCAGTTCCATCGCGCCATTCAATTTGACCACCTCGGCCTGAATGCCTTGGCGTTCGTAATGCTTGCGCGTCAGATTGGGATATTTGCTGGCCACGCGCACATGGCTGGCCGTGGCGGTGCTGGCCGCATCCACCGGCTCGGCCACAGACAGGCGGCAATGGCCGATGTCCAGATCGACCGGCGCATAAAGATCGGCATAGGCAAATTCATCCACCACGTCCGAACCGACAATTCCCGCCTGCGCCGCGCCATGGGCCACAAAGGTGGCTACGTCGAAAGCGCGGACGCGGATCAGCCGCATATCCGAGCCTTCCACCGCGAAAGACAGCGCGCGGGAGGATTTGTCGAAGAATTCCTTGTCGGGCACGACACCGGCGCGCGCCATCAGGGGCAGCGCTTCGTCAAGGATGCGTCCCTTGGGGATCGCGAAAGTGAGCGGTTTGAGCTGTGCAGACATGGGATGCGCCTTAAAGCGCGGGGGGCAAAAGGGCAACCGCCCAGCGCAGCGTCCTTTCGATCAGGATAATCGGTTTTTGCCCATAAAGGCGCTGATCGCCTGATTGACCGCTTCGGGGGCCTGCCAAGGGCTGAAATGGCCGATATCGGGCAGGCGAGTGATGGTGTGATGGGGCACCCATTGCGCCAAGCCGTCCAGATTGGCGGGCAGAAGGGCGGTGTCCGCCTCTCCCCACAGCACCAGCGTGGGGGTGGCGATGGGTTGCGGTGCGGGCGGCGGCGCTGCGGGGGCGGCTGCGTCGGGCAGGGTGATGCCACTGGCGCGATACCAGTTGACCATGGCCAAGGCGGCGGCCGGATCGCGCCATTGTTTCAGCAGTGCTCCCAGTTCTTCCCGCTCCATCGCGCGCAGGGCGCCATCGCCAAAGGCCCGTTGCAGCACCGGGCCAAGGCCATGTTCGGCCAGTACGGGATCAATCGCGGGGTCGCGCAGCAGGTCGATATAGGCGCTGGCCGCCAGTTGGGCCGGATCTGTGTTCAGCACATGCTGGAACAGGGCAGGGTGGGGCGCATTGGCCACCACCAGCGCTTCCAGCCTGTCCGGTGCGGCTGTGGCCACTTCCCAAGCCAGCAATCCGCCCCAATCATGGCCCAGCAGCGTAAAGCGTTCCAGCCCCAGCGCATTGGCCAGTTCCAGCACATCACCCGCCAGACGCGGCGTAGCATAGGCCGCCACATCTGCCGGTTTGGACGATGCGCCATAGCCGCGCAGATCGGGCGCGATGCAGCGATAGGCGCTTTCCAGATGCGCGATCTGGTGCCGCCATGCGCGGTGATTCTCCGGAAAGCCATGCAGGAACAGGCAGGCAGGCGCGTCCTCCGGCCCGCTTTCCCACACGGCCAGCCTCTCACCATCGGACAGGCTGATGTGGCGCAGGCTCATTCCCCCGGTGCGCGGGCGCGGATGGCCAAGGCATGCACCCGCTGGCCCGGAATATCGCCCAGCGCCTTGTTCACCATGCGTTGGCGCATCACGCGGTTTACGCCCGAAAAGGCCGCGCTTTCGATCACCACGGTGAAATGCGATTCGCCGCTTTGATCGTCGCCCATATGCCCTGCGTGATGGTGCGAGTCGTTGATCACCTCCAGCGCGCTGGGCGCGAAGGCCTCGGTCAATAGCGCGGTGATTTCCTGAGCAACGGGGCCGGTCATAAGCGTCCTTTGGGGATGAGGGCAGGGCTTGGCCTTTTCCTTTAGCCCAATTGGCGGCATGGGGAATAGATGAGTCAGGATCGATTCCACGGACGGGTAAAGGGTGCGCAGCGCGGATGCGATTGGCGCGAATGCACAGAGGCGGGCGAGTTTCGCGCGCCCGGCATCAAGCCTTCGGGCTTTGACGGGCCGGGGGATTTCCGCTGGTTCTGCCTTGAACATATCCGCGCCTTCAACGCCAAATATGATTATTTTGCCGGCATGAGCGCCGAGGAAATCTGGGCCGCGCAATCGCCCATTCATGGCTGGGAACGCGAAACGCGTGCCTTTCGCCCCACGGCAGGGGTGGATTCGGCCCCGCGCTGGGCCGATTTTGATGACCCGTTGGAAGCGATTGCTGCCCGCGCCCGTCATGCCAAAAAGGGCTTTGCCAACCGCATGGAGCCGCGCCGCTGGCCCGACGGGCGTTTGGTCTCGCCGGAGGAGCAGCGGGCCTTGGAAGCGCTTGATCTGGAACTGGACGCCAATCGGCGCGACTTGCGCACGCGTTATTCAGACCTGCTCCACCGCTATCACCCCGACCGTAATGGCGGCGACCGCCGTTACGAATCCAAGCTGCAAGCGGTGGTGGAGGCCTATCAATTGTTGCGCAAATTGCCCGGTTTTGCCTGAGGGCTCACGCCACTCTTTTGCCCACCAGCGCGAAACTTGCGCCTTGCGGGTCGCGGCCATGGATGATCCAGTCCTCTCCGGGCACAGGGTCCGGCCCGCGTAGCACCCGCCCGCCATGCGCATTGATCGCGCTGGCGGCGGCATCAATATCGGCCACGCGAATGTAATGGTTCCAGCCAAAACCCTGCGCTTCGGGAATGCGTTGCATGATGGCGCCCATTGTCACGCCATCATGGGCAAGGAATTGGTACTGGCCATAGGCGCCCATATCCAGCGCGCCTGTGACCTCCCATCCGAACAGGGCTTGATAGAAAGCCAGATCGCGGGCCATGTCGGCTGCGGGCAATTCGTTCCAGCCCATGCTGCCGCAATCTTCCACGCTGAAGGACACGCTGGTCTGGCCGCTGCCCATGGCGCGTGGCTGCATCAGATAGAAAGGCGCGCCGCCCGGATCGGTGACCATGGCAAAGCTGCCTTCGTCAATATCCATCCGCGGCATCAGCAATCGCCCGCCTGCGGCCAAGGCGGCGTCGAGCGTGGCGTTGATGTCGTCGACGCCAATATAGCCCACCCATGCCGGATGCGCGCCTTGGGCGATCATCTCCTGCGTCAAAGGCAGCAATCCGCCCACCTCGCGTCCATCGGCACGGGTGATATGGCTGTAATAGAGCGGTGCTTGCCCGCTTAACGGGATCTGCCAACCGGCCACCGCCTCGTAAAAGGCTTTCGCGCCCGCCGCATCACTGGTCATCAATTCATACCAGATCCACGCGCCTTGCAATTTGGTCATGGCTATATCCCTCAGGCAGCAGCAAAAGCGGCGGCTTCCAATTCGGCCACGGCCTGCCATGCGGGGCGGGCGGTCAGGCGGCCATACCAACTGGCCACGCGCGGATAACGGGAGACAGCTAGCGATTCGCCGATGTAGTCCAGTGTCCGCAGCACGCTGCCCACGGCAATGTCGCCGATGGAGAAGTCTCCTGCCAGCCAGCCATCATCGGGCACGCTGGCCTCCAGATAATCCATCGCCGAGGCAAAGGCCTTCATCGCGGCCACGGCGGCACCTTCATCGCCCGGTTTGCCAAACATGCGCGGCACGACAAAGCGGTTGTAAATGGCAGGGCCAGCCTTGGGCACCATGATCGTATCGGCCACTTCCTCGAACCATACCGCGCGGGCGCGGGCGCGGGGTTCGGCCGGATAGAGCGCCGGTTCTGGGTGCAGTGCGTCAAGATAGGCGGCAATGGCGGTGGAATCGCTGATCAGGAAATCGCCATCCTTCAACGCGGGGATCTTGCGGAAAGGGCTGGCGGCCAGAAAATCCTCCGAAGGTTCGGCAAAGCTGAAAGGCGGGTTTTCAAAGGCCAGCCCCTTTTCTGCCAGCACCAAAGCGGCCTTGCGCACGAAAGGCGAAAACAGCGCACCCATCAGTTCCATGAATCGATCTCCCTTTATGCCCTATTCTGGTCAAAGATATTGCAGCGCGAAGGGGCAACGTATAGTCGTTTTCGCGATGACCCAGATTCTTGATATCCAGCCCGACAGCCGCTCCACCACCATTCTGAGCGCTCCCGACACCAGCGTTGATGTGCGCGAGGTGTTTGGCATCGACATTGACATGCATGTGCCCGCCTTTTCGGTGGCGGATGAACGCGTGCCCGATCGTGATGACACCTATGTGTTTGATCCGGACACGACTTTGGCGATTTTGGCCGGTTTTGCCTTTAACCGCCGCGTGATGGTGCAGGGCTATCACGGCACGGGTAAATCCACCCATATCGAGCAAGTGGCCGCGCGCCTTAACTGGCCCTGCGTGCGTATCAATCTGGACGCGCATATCAGCCGTATCGACCTGATCGGCCGCGATGCCATCGTGTTGAAGGATGGCCAGCAGATCACCGAATTCCGCGAGGGCATTCTGCCTTGGGCGCTGCAAACTCCTACCGCTCTGGTGTTTGACGAATATGACGCGGGCCGCCCCGACGTGATGTTCGTGATCCAGCGCGTGCTGGAAACCGAGGGCAAGCTGACCCTGCTGGACCAGAACCGCGTGATCCGCCCTTCCAAGTGGTTCCGTATGTTCGCCACGGCCAACACCGTTGGTCTGGGCGACACCAGCGGGCTTTATCATGGCACGCAGGCGATCAATCAGGGCCAGATGGACCGCTGGAACATGGTGGTGGCGCTGAACTATCTGCCCCATGCCACCGAGACGGGCATTGTGCACAAGAAGGTGCCGAACCTGCCGGAAAAGACCATTGCCGATATGGTGCGCGTGGCCGACCTGACCCGCGCCGGTTTCATCAATGGCGACATTTCCACCGTGATGAGCCCCCGCGCGGTCATCACCTGGGCGCAGAACACCGAGATCTTCAAGGATGTCGGCTTTGCCTTCCGCCTGTCCTTCTTGAACAAGTGTGACGAGACGGAGCGCGTGTTGGTGGCTGAATATTACCAGCGCGTGTTTGGCACGGAATTGCCGGAAAGTGTGGTGGCGAAGGCTTGAGGGATCAATCGCCGCCCCAGCGCCAGCGGGGCGGCTCTCCCTTGCGATAGCATATGGCGATGAGGGCCGCTGTTGCGATCAGTACGGTGATCGTGCTGACCGCTGCCCCTTTGCCACCGGACCAAGATAGGATGGCGGGCAAAAGCGGCGTTGCCATGACGATCAAAGTATAGACTGTCAGCACCGTCCAGCCTTGCCAGCAGAGTGGTACTCCCCAACCCCAGCCATAGCGTTTGGCGGGAAACCAATATTTCGGCTGTTCTGTATCTTTCATGGGCCAAGTCCTACCTGTTGGCGTATTGTCAAAATATACCTCGGCAGAACGTTCGGCAAATTGTTTTACCCCAACTCCTCCGGATAAAACGCCCGATCAAAATACAGCCCACAGGAAGGTGCATTCAGCCCCAGCGCCTTCCGCTCCCGCGCTTCCAGCGCTTCGCCCATTTGCTCCACCCGCCAGCGGCCTAGGCCCACCAGAGCGAGGCAGCCGACCATCGAGCGTACTTGATGGTGGAGATAGGAGCGCGCCGAGGTGGTGATGACCACCATGTCCCCATCGCGCCGCACGTTTAAGGTGTCGAGCGTTTTGACCGGCGATTGGGCCTGACAATGGACCGAGCGGAAGGTGGTGAAATCATGCAGGCCGATCAGGCTTTGCGCGGCTTCATGCATGGCTTCCGCGTCCAAGGGCTGCGTTACCAGCCATGCGCGGTTGGCCTCCAGCGTTAAAGGCGCGCGGCGGTTGGCGATCTGGTAAATATAGCTGCGGCCAATGCAGGAAAAGCGGGCGTGCCAGTCATCGGGCACAATCTGGCAATCGAGCACGGCAATGGGTGCGGGGCGCAGGTGATAATTGATCGCTTCCATCAGACGGAAGGGGGCAATGTCTTTTGCCACCTCCACATGGGCGCGCATGGCCAAGGCATGGACGCCAGCATCCGTGCGGCCAGCGGCAAACATCACCACTTTCTCGCCGGTCACGCGGGTGATGGCTTCTTCGACGGCTTGCTGCACCGAAGGACCATGCGCTTGGCGTTGCAGGCCCATGAAAGGCGTGCCGTCAAATTCCAGAGTGAGGGCAAAGCGTGTCATGCGAGCAAGGTTCCGGCAGGGATGGGGCGGCCGCGCAGCAGGTCGGCGCTGGGCATGGCGGGTTTGCCTGCGCGTTGAACGGTCAGCACGCGAATCGCGCCCGAGCCGCAGGCGATGGTCAATATGTCGTCCAGCGTGGTGCCAGCCTCGCCCGAGCCTTCCGCCAGTTCAGCGGCCAGCACCTTGTAACGCTCGCCCTCCAGTTCAAAGAAGGCCCCCGGCGCGGGCATGAAAGCGCGGATCTGGCGCAAGACCTGCTGCGCGCTGGCGGAGAAAACGAGGCGGGCTTCGGCCTTGTCGATTTTGTGGGCATAGGTGATGTCGTCGTCAGGCTGCGCATGGGGCGGATAGGCTTCCAGATCGGCCAGCACCTGCACGATCAGCTCCGCCCCCATAGCGGCCAGTTCCTGCGTCAATTCGCCGGTGGTTTTGCCCGCAATCGGCGTGCGCCCTTCCAGGCGCACAGGGCCAGTGTCCAGCCCCGCCTCCATCTGCATGATGCCAATGCCGGTTTCGGCGTCCCCCGCCAGAATCGCCCGCTGGATCGGCGCCGCCCCGCGCCAGCGCGGCAGCAGCGATCCATGCAGGTTGAGGCAGCCATGCTTGGGCGCGGCCAGCACCGCCTTGGGCAGGATCAGGCCATAGGCGGCCACCACGGCAACATCGGCCTGCAAAGCGGCAAAGGCTTCCTGTTCCTCCGGACCTTTCAGCGAGACGGGATGGCGCACTTCTATCCCCAGTTCCAGCGCGCGTTTGTGCACGGGGGATGGCGTCAATTCCCGCCCGCGGCGGCCACCGGGGCGCGGGGGCTGGCTGTAAACGGCCACCACCTCGTGCCCCGCCGCCACCAAAGCCTCCAGTGCCGGCACCGCGAATTCCGGCGTGCCCATATAGATGATGCGCATAAGTCTTGCCCTTGCCCTGCTGGCCTCTTTGCCTTGTTGGCCCGATGCCCTATCTGGGCGCGCATGGCATCGCAAGAGATCGAAACACTGGCGCAAGGATTGGCGCGTCTGCCGGGACTGGGGCCGCGTAGCGCGCGGCGGGCGGTTCTGTGGCTTATCAAGCGGCGCGACACGGCGCTGGTGCAATTGCTGGACGCGCTGGAAGTGTTGAAAGACCGTCTGGTGGAATGCGACACTTGCGGCAATGTGGATACGTGCAATCCCTGCCAGATTTGCGCGGATACGCGGCGCGAGGCGCGCTCGATCTGCGTGGTGGAGGATGTGGCGGACCTGTGGGCGCTGGATCGCGCGCGGCTGTTTACCGGCAAATATCATGTTCTGGGCGGGCGCTTGTCGGCGCTGGACGGGGTGCGGCCGGAGGACCTCTCTATCGCGCCCTTGATCGAGCGCGTGGCTCGCGGCGGGATTGACGAGGTGGTGCTGGCCATGAATGCCACGCTGGAGGGGCAGACCACCGCACATTATATTGCCGAAAGGCTGGAAGGCATGGCGGTGCGGGTGACGCAGCTGGCCCATGGCCTGCCGGTGGGGGGCGAGCTGGACTATCTGGACGAGGGAACCTTGGCGCAGGCGCTGCGGGCCAGAAGGCCGGTTTCCTGATCAGAGGGGCCTTGCGCGGCGGGGCGCTGCGGCCTATCTGCCATCCATGGCTATTCGACCGATATTGGAAGCGCCCGATGCGCGCCTGAAGCAGATTTCTGCCCCTGTCACTGCGTTCGATGATGAACTCAAGGCGCTGGTGCAGGACATGTTTGACACGATGTATGACGCGCCCGGCATTGGCCTGGCCGCGATCCAGATCAACGTGCCGCTGCGCGTGGTGGTGGTGGATCTTCAGCCTGAAGACCCCGATGCCGAGCCGGAAGTCTGCACCGCCCATGGCGGGCATGAGCATACGCATCAGCCTACCAAGCGCGAGCCGCATGTTTTCATCAACCCCGAAATCCTTGATCCGTCGGAAGATCTTTCCGTTTATCAGGAAGGGTGCCTGTCGGTTCCCGATATTTTCGCCGATGTGGAACGCCCCGCCACCTGTCGCCTGCGTTGGCAGGATGTGGATGGCAATGTGCATGAACAGCAGCTGGAAGGCCTGATGGCCACCTGCATCCAGCACGAGATGGACCATTTGGAAGGCATTCTGTTCATCGATCACCTGTCGCGATTGAAGCGCAATATGGCGTTGAAGAAGCTGGAAAAGGCCCGCAAGCTGGGTTGATTTGACGGGGGTTAGGCGCTATGTTCACTTTCTGTTCTGGTGGAGTGGAAAGTGGACCCGTCAATCCTGATGTTCGTTCTGGCGCTGATCGTGGTCGCGCTGGTGTTTGGTTTTGTGGGCTATCGCCTTGGCGGGCAGCCTGTGGGCGAATGGCGCCAGCGGGTCGACCAGCGCGAGGCGGATTTGCGCGAGGTGGAAAGCCGCCTGCGCGAATTGGACGAGCGCTTCCGCGCGGCCATCACCGAACTGGCCGGCGCGGAGGAGCGCGCTTCCCGCAGCGATATTCTGGCGCGATCCTTGGGCGAGGCACAGCAGGAGCGCGAACAATTGCGCGCCGAACTGGCCCGCGTGATGCAGAGCGAAGATGATTTGCGCGCCCATGTGGGCCGTCTGCGCGAGGTGGACGAGAAATTCCGCCGCGCGATCAGTGAATTGGCCACCGCAGAAGAGCGCGCCCTGCATGCCGACAAGCTTGCCCAGCAAGTGGCCGAGATGCAGCGCGAGCGCGAGCAGCTTCATGCCGAACTGGCGCATATGAAGGCGCAGGCCGAACATTTTGCCGAGCAGCAAAAGCTCTTGCTGGAAGCGCAGGACAAGCTGAAGCGCGAATTTGAAAATGCCGGTGCCAAGGTTCTGGCGCAGGCGCAGGAACAATTCCTGTCGCGTGCCGAGGCCCGTTTTGCCGAAAGTGAAAAGACCAGCGCGGAGCGGATCAAGACCGTGCTGGCGCCGGTGGGCGAGCGTTTGCAGGCCTATGAGCAGCAAGTTGCCGCGCTGGAACGCACCCGCGCTGACAGTTTCGGGCAATTGACCGGCCTCATTAATTCCATGCGCGAGGGGCAGGAAAAGGTGCGCGAGGAAGCGGCGCGTCTGGGAAACAGCTTGCGCAATGCGCCCAAGGCCCGCGGCCGCTGGGGCGAGCAGCAATTGCGCAATGTGCTGGAGCAATGCGGGCTGGCCGAGCACACCGATTTTGTGACCGAACATTCGATCGATACCGATGAAGGCCGCCTGCGCCCCGATGCAATCGTGAATATCCCCGGCCAGAAGAAACTGGTGATCGATGCCAAGGTCTCACTCAACGCCTATCAGGAAGCATTCGAGGCGCAGGATGACACGGCGCGCGATCTGGCGCTGGCGGCGCATGTGGCCTCTATGCGCAACCATGTGCAGACCTTGGGCACCAAGAGCTATCAAAGCCAGTTTGAAGATGCGCCCGATTATGTGGTGATGTTTGTGCCGGGCGAACATTTTGTGGCGGCGGCTTTGGAGAAGGATCCCGAGCTTTGGGATTATGCGTTCCGCAACAAGGTCTTGCTGGCCACACCTACCAATCTGGTGGCGATTGCCCGCACCGTGGCGCAGGTCTGGCGGCAGGACAAGTTGGCGCAGGAAGCGCGCGAGATCGGCAAGCTGGGTGGCGAGCTTTATGACCGTCTGGGCGTGGCGGTCGATCACCTGAAACGCATGGGGAGCGGCTTGTCCAGCACGGTGGACAATTACAACAAGTTCGTCGGCAGCTTTGAACGCAATGTGATGTCCGCCGGTCGCCGTCTGCGTGACAAGGGGGTGGAGATCGGCAAGCGTGAGCTGGAGGATGTGCCCTTGGTGGACAATCGCCCGCGCCATGATGTGCCGCTGGAAACGCCCGCGCTGCCTTGGCCGGATGGGGAATGAAGGGAAGGGGCGGGTGTTAAATCCCGCCCTTTTCGTTTTAGCCCGCGTCCAGTGTGGCCAGCACTTCATAGGCCAGCACGGCGCCGGCCACAGCGGCGTTGAGACTGTCGGCGCGCCCCTTCATCGGCATGGTGACGCGCAGGTCGCAGGCCAGTTCATAGTCCTCGGGCAGGCCCTGCGACTCATTGCCCACCATCACAAAGCACGGTCCAGCATAAGGCGCGCCGCGATAGGGCACCGCTTCACGCAGGGAGGCCGCCACCAACTGCCCAGCATCCGCGCGCAGCCATGGCAGGAATTCTTCCCAACGCGCCATGGCCAGTTTCTGGGTGAAGATGGCGCCCATGCTGGCGCGCACGGCTTCCACGCTGAAAGGGTCCACGCAATCATCCAGCAGGATCAAACCGCCCGCGCCCACGGCATCGGCCGTGCGCAACATCGTGCCCAGATTGCCCGGATCGCGCATCGCCTGAGCCACCAGCCACAGCGGCGCGGCATGACGGTCCACGCCCGACAGCGATGTGTCAAATTCGCTGAACAGTCCGCAAACCGCCTGAGGATTATCCTTGCCGGTGATTTTGGACAGGATGTCCTCGCTGGTTTCCACCACTTCGCCACCGGCGGCCAGAACGTCACGCTCCAGCGCGTCCAGAAGGGGGTGGGGATCACGCCCCTGCGCCATCACCAGCATTTCGGGAATGCGCCCAGATTCCCGCGCATCGGTCAGCAGGCGTAGGCCCTCGGCCAGAAACTTGCCCTCGCGCTTGCGATGCTTCTTTTCACGCAGGGATTTGAGGAATTTGACGGTGGGGTTGGAAAAGCCGGTGATGCTGCGGCGCATGGGAAATCGGGCCTTCTGGCAAGGAAAGCGCGAGCCTATAGCTGGCCGGACGCCATCTGTCGAACCCTAGCCGTAAGCCTACCGGATCAGTCTTCGCCGAAACCGTCTTTGACCAGACCGGACAGCTTGGCCAGCGCCATATCCGCGCCATCGCCCGCCACCACAATGTCCACACTGTCGCCGCGCGCCGCGCCCAGCATCATCAGGCCCAGAATCGAACCGCCAGCAGCTTCATTGCCGTCCTTCAGCACTTTAACGTCGAGCCCGCCCGGCAGCATGGCCACCATATTGACGAATTTTGCGCTGGCCCGCGCATGCAAACCTTTGGCGTTGATGATTTCGACGGTTTCCCGCGCTTCTGCCATGTATCCCTCACACCCTGTTTTGTTTTTTGGTTTTAAACGAGATGGATCAGCAATCCTGACCCAGAAATTCCGACGCGATCGTGATGTAATTACGCCCCGCATCGCGCGCAGCCTGCACCGCGCTTTGCACATTGCCGCCACGGCGCGCACCGGCCAGACGGATCAGCATGGGCAGGTTAATGCCCGCGATCACTTCCACACGGCCCGTTTCCATCAAGGAAATCGCCAGATTGGAAGGCGTGCCGCCGAACAGGTCGGTCAAGACCACCACGCCATCGCCGCTGTCGACGGTACGGATCGCCTCGGCAATCTCCTTGCGGCGGCGTTCCACATCGTCATTGGGTCCGATGCAGACCGTGGCCACGGCTTCCTGCCGGCCCACCACATGTTCCATCGCGCGGACGAATTCTTCGGCCAATTTGCCATGCGTGACCAGAATGAGCCCGATCATGCGGCCATGCCTCCAAACAGGGGGCGGGGCAGGGATGGGAGCGACAGAGCCATGCTGAAACTGAAACCTTTCACGGGCGATGTGCTTTGACGGAACGTGGCGGCAATTTTCATTGCGCCGCGCCCCGCTCCACCAGGTCGGCCGCGCGCGAACCCAGATTGCGGTGGAGAATAGTGGGCGAAAATCCCGAAGCGCGCAAGGCCGCGCCCATCTGTTCGGCCATGAAAACCGAACGGTGGCGCCCGCCGGTGCAGCCAAAGGCGATATGGACATAGGCCTTGCCTTGGCTGGCAAAGCGCGGGATCAGTTGGAGAAGCAGGTCCCGAATGCGCGAAAAGGCCTCGTCAAAAGCCGGATCGCGGCGGATAAATTCGCCAATCGGCGCTTCCTTGCCGGTCATCGGTCGCAAGACTTTGTCCCAATGCGGATTGTCCAGAAAGCGCATGTCGAACACGAAATCGGCCACCGGCGGCATGCCTTTGGCAAAACCGAAGCTGGTGATGGTCAGCGTCAAGGCGGGCCCTGCCTCGGGGGCGAATTGTTCGCGCATCGCCTGTTGCAGGGCGTTGGCGGAAAAGCGGGTGGTGTTGACCACCAGATCGGCCCAGCGGCGCAGGGATTCCATCACCTCGCGCTCGGCGGCGATACCGGCGGACACCGGCATGTCCGCGGCCAGATGGTGGCGGCGGCGCGTTTCATTATAGCGCCGTTCCAGTTCCGGCCCGTCGCAATCGAGGAAAAGCGTGGTCAGTTCCAAATCCTCGCGCTGGCTCAGTCGCTTGACCAGTTCGACCACGGCTTTCGGGTCAAAACCGCGGGTGCGCGAATCAAAGCCGATGGCGACATTCTCGCTTAACTCGCGGCCCGATTTGGGCGCTTCCTCGCCCCTGTCGAGCAGGCGTTCCAGCAGGCGGATGGGGAAATTGTCGATCGTCTCCCATCCCAGATCCTCCAGCGCGCGCAACGCGGTGGTTTTGCCCGCGCCCAGCACGCCCGTCACCAGCAGAATGCGCTGGCGCTGGCTATTGGCCGCTTCATCGGCGGGGGGCGGGGGAGCATGCAGGGTCATTGCTGTTCTTTTGCTTTGCTCTTGTCGAAAAGGGAAGGGGGTCTTTCCATGTAAATTCCCTTATTTCTCAAGCGGGGCGCTGGGCAGGCCATAGTGACGCAGCGCCCATTCCGCTCGCAAATGCAGCACGGGACTGTCGGGCCACAGGGTAATATGCGGCAGATCGACGGCGCCCAGCCTGCGAATCGGGGCCTGTTCAATATAACGTGGAGCATCGCGCGAAAGGGATAGGACGAAAGCCACAGGCGCGGCATCGACCACCGGCATAGGCACCAGCCCCAGCCCGCGAATCTCCATCAATCCGCGTGTGTTGGGATGGGGGCGGGCCAATAAACGCCCATCGACCACCTCCAGCATCACGCTATCATCGCCGACAAAGCCCGCCCCGCGATCGATCAGCGCCAGCGCCAGCGAGGATTTGCCCGCACCCGGTGCGCCCTCGATCAGCACGCCGCGCCCCTCGATCACCACGCATCCGGCCTGATGGGCAAAGGGGGCGCTCATCCCTCGTCTTCCTCCGGCGGGGTAAAGGCGGGCAATTCCATCACCAGCCTTGCCCCCTTCATCGGGGGCAGCGGGTCTTGCGCGGTCAGGCTGCCATCATGGGCCTCCACAATCGTGCGTGCAATGGCCAGACCCAGCCCGCTATGTGCGCCAAAATCCTCGGCCGAGGGGCGCAGCGAATGGAAGCGCTGGAACACTCTTTCCCGCGCGGCGACGGGAATGCCGGGGCCGTTGTCGGCAATCTCGACCGTGATGGTTTCGGGCGCAACGCCAAGCGCAGCCTCGGGCGAGGCCAGGATGCTGATGCTGACCACGCCCTGCGGCGGGGAAAAAGACACCGCATTGTCGAGCAGATTGTCAAACACACGCTCCAGCCTTGCCGCCACGCCGGCCACCATGGCGGGGGCTTCACAGGCCAGCTCCAAGCGGCAATCGCGGTTGGCGCCGCGCCTTTGCCGATTGTCCACCAAGGCGCGGGCCAGTTGCGTTAGATCGACCGGCTCAAAAGTCGTGCGCGCCAGTTCAGCATCGATCCGGCTTGCCTCTGCAATCTCTGTGATCAGGCGGTCGATGCGCTGTACATCATGGCCGGCAATATCCATCAATTGACGGCGCAGAGCGGGATCTTCCACCTTGTCCAGCGTTTCCAATGCGCTGCGTAAAGAGGCCAGCGGGTTCTTGATCTCATGCGCCACATCGGCGGCAAAGCCTTCGACCGAATCCATCCGCTCGCGCAGGGCCTTGCTCATGTCGGATAGGGCGCGGGCCAAAAGGCCGATTTCATCCCCGCGATCGGGCAGGCGCGGCACCACCACCGCGCGGTCCCGCCCCAGTCGCACCCGCACCGCCGCCCGTACCAGCAGGCGCAAAGGCTGCACAATCGTGCGCGCCAGAAAAAGCGAGAGATAGACCGTCAGCAGCAGCGCAACGCCGACAATGATGGCCAAGGTTTGCCGCGCATCGCGCACGCTTTGCGTCACGTCACGGGCATTTTGCTGCACCAGCAGCACCGATCCGCGCGCGCCCAGCGGGGTGGCTGTGCTGATCAAAGGCGTGCGGTCGGGCGCATAGCTTTCCTGCACCACTGTGCTGCCGCTGGCCTTGGCTTGCACCGCCTCCGGCCAGTTTTCCAGACGCGATATGCCTTGCGGTTCGGCATAGGCGGGCACTTCGGGGGCGAGCAGCAGCCAGTCCATGCCGCGATCGAGCAGGCGGGCGGCTTGCAGATACCAAGGCTGGCGCGCCGGATCCTCCAGCGTGAAGGAGGGCGGGGCGAGGGTAAAACTATCGGCCACCAAAGCGCCGTCGCCGTCAAAAATCCGCAGGCGCAGGTGCTGCCTTTGGCCGATGGAGGTCAGCACCGCCAGCCTTGCCCCCGCATTGGCCTGCGCCAGCGCCTCGGCGGCAATCTCGGCCTCGCTGCTGGCGCGTTTGAAACGCTCGCCCAGCACTTCGCGGCGGTAGGAGTCGATATAGAGCAGGCTGAAGGCGATCAGCGCCAGCACCACAATATTGACCGCCAGAATGCGCGTGGTGAGCGATACGCCCCGCCATGGCGCGCCCCGTCGCAGGGCGGCAAGGCGGCGGCGCGTATCATCATCGCGGCGCATGGGGATTACCCTTCGGCAAAGGAATAGCCCGCGCCATAAAGCGTTTCGATGGCGGAAAATGTCGGGTCCACCGCGCGGAATTTGCGGCGCAGGCGCTTGATATGCGAATCGATGGTGCGATCATCGACATAGGTGTCGTCGCTATAGGCGCAGTCCATCAACTGGTTGCGGCTGCGGATTACGCCCGGCCGGGTGGCCAAAGCTTCCAGAATGAGGAATTCGGTGACGGTGAGCGAAACCGGCTTGTCGGCCCAGCGCACCTCGTGGCGGGCAGGGTCCATGCTCAGGCGGCCACGGCGCACCAGTTCCGGCTGTGGCGCGGCGGGCGCATCGGGCGCGGCGGCGGCCTTGTCGGCGCGGGCAACCTCGACGCGGCGCAGGATAGCGCGGATGCGGGCGACCAGCAGGCGCTGGCTGAAAGGCTTGGTGATATAATCATCCGCGCCCATGGCCAGACCCAACGCCTCGTCCGGCTCCTCGTCCTTGCTGGTGAGGAAGATAACCGGCAGCGCCGATTTCTCACGCAGCCGTTGCAGCAGTTCCAGCCCGTCCATGCGCGGCATTTTAATGTCGAACACCGCCAGATCAGGCGGATTGTCCAGCAGGGCGCGCAGGGCCGTCGCACCATCGGCATAGACGCGGGTGGTAAAACCCTCGGCCTGCAAACCGATGGAAACGCTGGTCAGGATGTTGCGGTCATCATCGACCAAAGCGATGGTGTAGGTTGGCGTCGCCTCGGCATCCTGATGCGGAGCGCTTTGGGCAGCGCCGGTTCGGGGTTCATCCATGGGGTCGATCCATGCGGGGCACCAGCTTGAAAGATGCAATTATACAGGTCCCAAGGCCTAGCGATGAGTGGCAGGCTTGGCAATGAAATGTGGCGGGAGAGCGCTGGAGAGTCTCCATTCGGGACTTGTCGCATTTGTCTGACAAACGGCTAAAATCAGGGATTTTTGCAAAGGCGGTTTGACGAAACGGGCTGGCTATATTATCCGAAAGTTGAATCGCGCATTCGTATGCGGAATTCGTATGGATTTGTGCAAGTGCGCAATATCCTTCGATTTTGCTGCGGTTGCGAGATCAACCCCCGAAAGGGCCATCAACCAGTTGGCCTTGCCATCCTTCGGAGAAAAGACTTTGACCTTCCCGCTCAGCACCAGCCTTGAACAACAGGGTTTTGCCACCAGCGCCCAGATCTTCCCCAACCTTGGCACCGCGCCTCTGGTGGAACATGCGCTTGCCAAAGGCGAGGGCATTCTGACCAAGGACGGCGCACTGCTGGTCGATACCGGCAAGTTTACCGGGCGCAGCGTGAAGGACAAGTTCATCGTGCGCGATGACGTGACCGAAACCGCCGTGAACTGGGGGCCGATCAATCAGCCGTTGAGCCCCGCGCATTGGGCTAATCTCAAGGCTGACTTTCTGGAAGCCATTAAGGACCAGAAGGAACTGTATGTGGCCGACCTGTTTGGCGGCAGCCAGCCCGAATATCGCGTGAACGTCCGCGTCATCACCCAGCTGGCATGGCACAGCCTGTTCGTCCGTACCCTGCTGGTGCGCCCGACCGATGTCGAGCTGGCCGACTTTGTTCCCGAATACACCATCATCAACCTGCCCAGCTTCAAGGCGAACCCGGAACGTCACGGCAGCCGCAGCGACACGGTGATCGCGGTCAACTTCAGTGAAAAGCTGATTCTGATCGGCAATACCGAATATTCGGGCGAGATGAAGAAGGGCGTGTTCGGTCTGCTCAACTTCCTGCTGCCGGCGCAGGGCGTGATGCCGATGCATTGTTCGGCCAACATTGGCCCGGATGGCGACACGGCGATTTTCTTCGGCCTGTCGGGCACGGGCAAAACCACCCTGTCGGCGGATTCCTCGCGCACGCTGATCGGCGATGATGAACATGGCTGGTCGGACTCGGCCGTGTTCAACTTCGAGGGCGGCTGCTATGCCAAGATGATCAACCTCTCGGCCGAGGGTGAGCCGGAGATCTATGCGACGACCAAGATGTTCGGCACCATTCTGGAGAACGTGGCGATCGATCCGGCGACCCGCGAACTGGATTTCACCGACTCCAGCAAAACCGAGAACACCCGCGGCGCCTATCCCATCGATTTCATCCCCAATACCTCGAAGGACAATCTGGGCCCAGTGCCCAAGAACGTCATCTTCCTGACGGCGGATGCTTATGGCGTGCTGCCTCCGATCGCCCGTCTGACGCCCGAACAGGCGATGTACCACTTCCTGTCGGGTTACACCGCAAAGGTTGCCGGCACCGAAATCGGCGTGACCGAACCGCAGGCGACCTTCAGCACCTGTTTCGGCGCCGCCTTCATGCCTCGTCACCCCTCGGTCTATGGCAATCTGCTGAAGGAACGCATCGCCAAGGGCGGCGTGAAATGCTGGCTGGTCAACACCGGTTGGTCGGGCGGCAAGGCCACGCAGGAAGGCATCAAGCGTATGCCGATCAAGGCCACCCGTGCCCTGCTCAACGCAGCGCTGGATGGCAGCCTGAATGATGCCGAGTTCAACATTGACCCCAACTTCGGCTTTGAAGTGCCGGTGGCTGTGGCCGGTGTGGACAGCAAGCTGCTCGACCCGCGCGGCGCTTGGGCCGATGCGCATGAGTATGACAAGACCGCGGCGGCTCTGGTGCAGCAATTTGTCGCCAATTTTGCCCAGTTCGAACAGCATGTGGACGCAGGCGTGATTGCCGCAGCGCCCAAGGTTGCCGAACTGGCCTGACGGTATCGCCAGTTATAAGGCGATAAAAGGGAAGTTTGTGAGGAGAGGGGCGTCGGGGGCTTTCGGGTCTCCGGCGCCTTTTTATGCGCTATGCCGTCGGGAGAAGTGGCCAAGGCGTTAAAGGCGTGACAGGATGTTTTCGATCAAAATGGCTGGAGACATACAATGAGCATGCTCGATTCTTTGCTGGGTGGTCAGTTCGATCTGGCCGGACTGGCCGCGCAGGCAGGCGTAGACCCTGCCATGGCGCAAACCGCTCTGGCCGCTTTGGGGCAGGCGCAGGGGCAGGATGGCGACACGGTGGAAACCGCCGCTGCGCAAACTGGCATTGATCCGGCGGTGCTTAACCAGATTGTTGGCGCGCTGGGTGGCCATGAAGGTTTGGCGCAGGTGGCGGCTTTGGTGCAGTCCAATCCGCAAATCCTGTCCGGCCTCAACAGCTTTCTGGACAAGGATGGCGATGGCAGCGCGGTGAATGACGTGCTGGGTTTTGCCAAGGGGCTGTTCGGCAAATAAGCCCATAAAAAAGGCGCTTGGGGCAGAACCCTCAAGCGCCTTTTTCAACATCGTGACCCGATTAGCGGATCGGGCAATCGGGCGACAGGCGCATGTCGAGGTAATTGTCCACCGCACCCATCATGTCGTCCAATTCATTTTCAAAGAAATGGTTGGCACGCGGGATTTCATCATGGTGGATGGTGATGTGCTTTTGCGTGCGCAGCTTGTCCACCAGCTTTTGCACCGCATTGGGCGTGACCACCGTGTCGGCTGCGCCCTGCACGATAATGCCGCTGGCGGGGCAGGGGGCAAGGAAGCTGAAATCATACATGTTGGCCGGCGGGGCCACGCTGATGAAGCCACGGATTTCCGGACGGCGCATCAACAATTGCATGCCGATCAACGCGCCGAAGCTGTAACCGGCAATCCATGTCGTGCTGCTTTCCGGATGGATCGACTGCACCCAGTCCAGCGCCGAGGCGGCATCGGACAATTCGCCAATGCCATTGTCAAAGCTGCCCTGGCTGCGGCCAACGCCACGGAAGTTGAAGCGCAAAGTGGCAAAGCCGCGCGCGACAAAGGTCTTGTACAGCGCCTGCGTGATGCGGTCATTCATCGTGCCACCGGCCTGCGGGTGGGGATGGAGAATCATGGCGACCGGCGCGCGGGGGCGGGTTCCGGGCTGGAAACGGCCTTCAAGGCGTCCTTCAGGGCCGGGGAAGATCACTGCGGGCATCGTTTAAATCCCTGATCGGCAAGAGGTCCAAGGCGGTGGCTGCGAAAATTGTCGCGCATAGACGCCGCAAGGGACTGTGAATGGGAGGGAGGTGCTATATAGAAACACATGGCCCGAAAGCAATGTTTTCGAGCATTTCCGCAAAGATTGAAGTTGCCCATTGATGAAACGCCCCTCCATTTATCTTGATCATGCCGCAACCACCCCCGTTTTGCCGCAAGTTGTGCAGGTGGTGATGGAGGCCTTTGGCCGATGGGCCAATCCTTCCAGCCAGCATGCGGCGGGGCGCAAGGCGCGTGCCGCGCTGGAGGATGCCCGCGCTCGTGTGGCCAAGGCGCTGGACTGGGATGGCGAGGTGATCTTCACCAGCGGGGCGAGCGAGGCTCTGGCTTTGGGCTGGGGGCGCAGTCAGGCGCTGCGTCGGGTGGCGAGCGGGGTGGAACATGCCGCCGTGTCGCGTCTGGCGGAGGGTAGCGTGCCGGTTCCGGTCGACGCTTTGGGCTTGGTGGAATGCGATGCTTTGCCTGCCGCCGATCTGATCGCGGTGCAGCAGGTCAATAATGAAACGGGCGTGATCCAGAATTGCGCTGCCTTGGGCGAGGCGATCCATGCGCGCGGGGCGGTTTGGCTGGCCGATTGTGCGCAAGGGGCGGGCAAAATCGTGCTGCCGCCTGCGGATATGGTGGCGATTGCGGGGCACAAATTTGGCGCGCCGGTGGGCGTGGGGGCTTTGCTGGTGCGCTCGCTGGGCTTGCTCTCGCCCAGCGGAGGGCAGGAGCGAGGCTATCGCGGCGGCACGGAGAACCTGCCGTTGATCCTTGGCCTTGCCGAGGCTTTGGAAGCGGATAGGGGCTGGCTGGACGAAGCCGCCGCATTACGCGCATGGTTTGAAGGCGAGATGCGCGGATTGGGCGCGCAGATCATCGCCGAAGGCGCCGAGCGGATACCCACCATTGGTGCCTATCGCCTGCCCGGACGCAATGCCACGCAGTTGCTGATCCGCGCCGATATGGCCGGTATCGCCATTTCCAGCGGCGCGGCCTGTTCCAGCGGCAGTATCAAGCCCAGCCCGACCTTGCTGGCCATGGGCTATAGCGAGGGGGAAGCGCGCGAAGTGTTCCGCGTGTCGATCGGGCGCGAAACGCAAAGGGGCGATCTGGAGGCGCTACTTGAGGTTTTGCGCAAGGTGACCCTGTGATCTATCTGGATTATCAGGCCACCACGCCTCTGGCGCCTGAAGCGCGCGAGGCCATGCTGCGCTGGCTGGGCGAGGAGGCATTTGGCAACCCGCATAGTCCGCATCGCATGGGGCGGGCGGCGGCGGCGGCGGTGGCTGTGGCGCGCGATCAGGTGGCGGCGCTGCTGCCCGCAGGCGGGCGGGTGATTTTCACCAGCGGGGCGACCGAGGCGCTCAATTTGGCCATTCTGGGCCGTAAGCCGCTCCGGATCGCGGTTTCGGCGATAGAACATGCCGCCGTGCTGGAAACGGCCAAGGCCAGCGGGGCGCGGGTGGACATTTTGCCGGTGTCGCCCATGGGGCTGGTGGCGGGGGATGCCGACCTTGCCGATGGCACCGATCTGGTGGCTGTGGGCCAAGTGAACAATGAGATCGGCACGATCCAGCCCATCGCCGCTCTGGCTGAACGCGCCCATGCGGCGGGTGCCTTGCTGCTGTGTGATGCGGTGCAGGGGGCGGGCAGGTTGGCCGCGCCAGAGGGGGCGGATATGATCGCCCTATCTGCGCATAAGCTGCATGGGCCCAAAGGCATTGGTGCTTTGTGGGTCCGTGATGGGGTGGAAATCCAGCCCTTGAACCACGGCGGCGGGCAGGAGGGCGGCTTGCGCTCGGGCACGCTTAGCCCTGCGCTTTGCGCCGGTTTTGGCGCTGCGGCGGCGCTATGGGTAAGCATGCGGGAAAGTGATGGACAACATGTGGACAGGCTGTGGAAAACCGCCCGCGAACTGCTGCCCGACTGGACGCTGAATGGCGACCCTGACCAACGCTGGCGGGGCAATCTCAACCTGAGGCGCGATGGGCTGGATGTTGCCCGCCTGATGAGCGACCTGCGCGACATCTGTTTTTCCGCCGGCAGCGCCTGCGCCAGCGGTTCGGGCAGGCCCAGCCATGTATTACAAGCGATAGGACTGACCGATTCCCAAGCGAAATCCTCTATCCGCCTCGGTTTCGGGCGCTATACGGAGGAAGGAGAGTTTGCCGAGGCCCTGAAACGAATCGACGCTGCCGCAGCAGCGCAAGACATCGGATAGGATCGAGCAAAGTGGTGAAGGTCGAGTTCATTACCCCCCGTGGCGAACGGGTCGCGGCGCAGGCCAAGGCGGGCGTCCGCCTGCTGGAAGTGGCGCAGGGCGCAGGCATGCCGCTGGAAGGCACATGCGAGGGGCAGATGGCCTGTTCCACCTGTCATGTGATTATCGCGCCCGACTGGTTCAAGCGCCTGCCCGCCGCCAGCGCGGATGAGGAAGACATGCTGGATCTGGCCGCAGGCGTTGCGGCCACCTCGCGTCTGGCCTGCCAGATCAGCCTGACCGAGGATATGGACGGGCTTTTGGTGAAAATTCCGGGGGAAAGCCGCGATATGCAGCGGGGCTAGGCCCTGATTAACGCTTGGGTACGGGGCCATGGCCTGCTAGAGCATGCCCATGGCCAGCGACCTGAGTGAACCCGATCCGTTTGACGCTATCGTCGACGCCCCCTTTGATGCGGCGCTATCGCAGCGTTATCTGGTCTATGCCCTTTCCACGATTACCGCGCGATCGCTGCCCGATCTGCGCGACGGGTTAAAGCCGGTTCACCGCCGCCTGCTATGGGCGATGCGGCAATTGAAGCTGGATCCGGCGCAGGCGTTCAAGAAATCGGCCCGCGTGGTGGGCGATGTCATCGGTAAATATCACCCGCATGGCGATGCCTCGGTCTATGATGCCATGGTGCGTCTGGCGCAGGATTTCGCGCTGCGTTACCCCTTGGTCGAGGGGCAGGGCAATTTCGGCAATATCGACGGGGATGGCGCGGCGGCCTATCGCTATACCGAAGCGCGCCTGACCAAGACCGCGATGCAATTGATGGCGGGGCTGGACGAAGGCACGGTCAATTTCATCCCCACCTATAATGGCGAGGAAGAAGAGCCGGAGATTTTCCCCGGCCTGTTCCCCAATCTGCTGGCCAATGGCGCCACCGGCATTGCCGTGGGCATGGCCACCAGCATCCCCAGCCATAATGTGGCCGAGATTGTCGATGCCACGCTGATGCTGATCGACAATCCGCAGGCCGAGCACGAGCAATTGATGCAAGTGTTCCATGGGCCGGATTTCCCCACGGGCGGCATTGTGGTGGACACGCCGGCGGCGATTTCGCACGCCTATGCCACGGGCAAGGGGGCGATCCGCGTGCGGGCGCGTTTCTCGACGGGGCGCGATGAAAACGGCGAATGGGAAACGACCGGCATCGAACGTCTGGGCAGCGGCCAGTGGCAGCTGGTCATCTCCGAAATCCCCTACATGGTGCAAAAGGGCAAGTTGATCGAGCAATTGGCGGCGCTGATCGCTGACAAGAAGCTGCCGATCCTTGACGATGTGCGCGATGAATCGGACGAGCAAATCCGCATCGTTCTAGTTCCCAAGAGCCGCAATATCGATCCTGATCTGCTCAAGGAAAGCGTGTTCAAGCTGACCGAGTTGGAAAGCCGGTTCAGCCTCAATCTCAACGTGCTGGATGCGACGCGCACGCCCGGTGTGCTGGGCTTGAAGCCCTTGCTGCTGCAATGGGTCGTCAGCCAGATCGACATCCTGCAACGCCGCAGCCAGCACCGTCTGGACAAGATTGCATCAAGGTTGGAACTGGTTGAGGGCTATATCATCGCCTATCTCAACCTTGACCGCATTATCGAGATCATCCGTACAGAGGATGAACCCAAGCCGGTGATGATGGCCGAATTCAACCTGACCGAGCGTCAGGCAGAGGCGATCCTCAACATGCGCTTGCGCTCTTTGCGCAAGCTGGAGGAAATGGAACTGCGCGGCGAGCGGGACGAATTGCTCAAAGAGCAGGAGGAGCTGCAAAAGCTGCTGGAAAGTCCGGCCTTGCAGCGCACCAGGCTCAAGCGCGACCTGCGGGCCTTGCGCAAGGATTATGCCGAGACCACCGCGCTGGGCCGCCGCCGTACCACGTTGGAGGAAGCCGCCCCCACGCGCGAATTCAACATGGATGCGATGATCGAGAAGGAGCCGGTGACGGTGATCCTGTCGGCCCGTGGCTGGATCCGCGGGGCCAAGGGCCATGTGGCGCTGGATCAGGACTGGAAGTTCAAGGAGGGTGATGGTCCCGCCTTTGCCCTGCATGCGCAAACGACCGACAAGCTGTTGATCGCTTGCGACAATGGCCGATTCTACACGCTGGGCTGTGATAAATTGCCCGGCGCGCGCGGCTTTGGAGAGCCTGTGCGCAGCATGGTGGATATTGACAGCAACGCCCATATCGTCAGCCTGCTGATTTATCGTCCCAAGGCGCAAGTGCTGCTGGCGGCCAACACCGGACGCGGCTTTGCGGTGGAATCCGAGGAATTGCTGGCCGAAACCCGCAAGGGGCGCGCGGTGATGACCACCAAGGAAGGCGTTCGCCTGATGGTGGTGCGCGAAATCCCCGAAAGCCATGATCATGTGGCGGTGATGGGCGAAAACCGCCGTCTGGTGATTTTCAGCCTGACGGAATTGCCGGTGCTGTCCAAGGGGCAGGGGGTTACCTTGCAACGCTATCGGGATGGCGGTCTGTCCGACATTATCACGCTGCGTCTGGAAGATGGCCTCAGCTGGACCATGGGCGGCGAAACGGGCCGTACCCGCAGCGAGAAAGATCTGCGCCAGTGGAAGGTCGCGCGCGGGGCAGCAGGCAGCTTTCCGCCGCAGGGCTTCCCCCGCGACAATAAGTTTCAGCCTTAATTCCTCAGCTCCGCTTGGGGCTGAGGATCAACACATTGTTTTCCACGCGCCAGCCCGAAAGGCTGTTCAGGAAATTCATGCCCAGCACATTGGTCGTGCCCATATCAGGCGCGATAATGGCGCGCATACTGCGGGTGGAGAGCAATCCCACCTTTAGATCGCGGATCACACCGAAACTGGCCTCGGTTTCGCCATTGGCGGTATGCAGGCTGACATCACTATCGGCCTGCGCCTCGATCATGGCTTCGCGGGCCAGCGCGCTGGAGATCGTGGTATAGGTCGCGCCCGTATCGATCAGAAAGCGTTGGTTGACGCCATTGATCGCCGCATCCACCCAAAAGTGCCCGTCATCGGCCAAAGGAATGCGGGTCTCGTTGCCCTGCAGGGCGCTGGTCCTGTGCATGGCGCTGGTGACGGCCAGACTGGCCAGGGCGGGTGTGTTGAGCACCATGCCGGTCAATTGCAGCAGCGTAATGGCCAAAGCGATGGTGAGGCCGAAATTGCCGATGCCGCGCAGCAGCATTCCGCCTGTCGGACTGGCTTCGCGCCGCACAATTCCACCCACCAGCACAAGCGCCATAAAGGTGAATGCGCTGGACAGCACCACATGATTGGGCAGGTGCATCAAGATCGGCATAAGTTGCAAGTCGAGCCTATTCATGGGTTTACTGGCCCCGCTTTATTGCCGCTTCGGCACCGAAGGGCAATGCGGGGTTATCATGCCGGATGTTTCATTGAGAGACAAGGCTCATTATGTCATTAAGTTATTGAAGTGATTGTTCAATATTTGGTCCAGACGGGTGGTGCGGTACAAGAACCATCACTCTTCCCTCCACCCGCCAACTGGCCAGACGGTTGAGCACGTTCATGCCCAGAATGTTGGTATCCCCGATTCCCGGCGCGATAATCGCATCCACTTGGCGCGCCACCACATTGCCGATACGCAGTTCCCTGATCCGCCCGCGACGGCCTGTTGCAGCGCCGTTGGCGGTGCGCAATTCCACCGGTTGCAATGCGGGATCGGCGCGTAAATGGCATTTGTCCGCCGCTTCGGGCGACATGGTGGTGATCGTCGCGCCTGTGTCGACCAGAAAGCGCTGCTTCACGCCATTGACCTGTGCCAACACCCAGAAATGGCCGTCTGGACCTTGCGGGATGCGCGTGGTCTTGCCGGAAATCTCCTGTTGCGGGGCAAGGCCGGGGATCAGGCTGCGGATTTGATCGATCGGCGTGCCTGCCCCTCCGGCACCGGACACTTGCAACACGCCCAGCACCAGCATCGCCATCAGCCCCAGATTGCCGAAAAAGCGGATCACTCCGCCCAGCAAGGGCATGGCGGGCCGCATCAGGCTGCCCAGCGCGACCAAGGCCATGGCCACCAGCGCGCCTTGCAACAGGGGTTGGTTGGCCACCATGCCACCTACCTGTTCCACCAGGCCCGATGCCGCGCCGAGCAATTGGCCCAAAGCGTCACCAGAATGCGAGGAGGCCGCCCCGGCGCTCATGCCTGCAGTGCTTCATCCAGCAAAGCCTGCACCCGCGTCTCATCGGGGAAGCCTTCGGCGATCCACAGCTGTTCCACTTGCCGCAACAGGCGCGCCACATCGGGGCCAGCGCCGACGCCACGCGCGACAATCTGCCCGCCTTTCAAGGGGAAGCTGGGAACGATCCAGCCTTCCAGCGGGGCGACAGCGCGGCCCGACAAGAGCAAGCGGTCCAGCGCGCTTTCCTGCCCCAGATCATAGGCCATGGCGCGGGCATGCCTGTCATCCCCACTGCGCGCGGCGGCCGTCGCCAATCGTTTCTTTTGCGCGCCCGACAGGCGGAAGCGCGAAGCCACCTGTTCAGCCAGCGCCGGTTCGGCAGGCAGCAGCGCGGCCAGTCGGCGCAAAGCGTCGGGAGCAACAGCTTGTGCCTGCTCCTGCGCGACCAACGCCGCCAAAGCCGCCACATCGGCCTCGGGCAGGATCACGTCCAGCACGCCCAGTTCTGCCATCCGCGCCAAGGTGGGCGCGGGATTGGCAAGACCCAACAGGTTCATCATCTCCATGCCAATCCGCTCACGCGACAGGCCTTTCAACGTGGCGGCCAGTTCACGGCAGGCGCTCTCGGCTTCCTCATCCGCGGGCGTGCTGCCGAAACGGGCCTGAAAGCGGAAATAGCGCAGGATGCGCAAATGGTCCTCGCGAATGCGCTGACGGGCATCGCCGATGAAGCGCAAATGGCGCGCCGCCAAATCCTCCAGCCCGCCGAAATAGTCATGCACCGCGCCATCCGCCGGATCGGCATAAAGCGCATTGATGGTGAAATCGCGCCGCGCGGCATCCTCGCGCCATTCCTTGGCAAAGCTGACCGTGGCGCGGCGACCATCGGTGGAAACATCGTGGCGCAGGGTGGTGACTTCCACATTCCCGCCCTCCAGCACCACGGTAACAGTGCCATGCTCGATGCCGGTGGGCACCGTGCGCAGGCCTGCCTCTTTGCACCGCGCCATCACCTCGTCGGGCAGCAAGGGCGTGGCTGCATCAATATCCTTCACCGTCAGGCCCAGCAGCGTGTCGCGCACGCAGCCGCCCACCCAGCGCAAATTGCCCGCGCCCAGCGCCTCCACCAGCGCGGCCAGATCCGCGCGGTTCTGCCAATCATTCGGGGGTAAAAGCTTTGTCATTCCAGTCCAGAAAACAAGAGAGATTGGCAAGGATCGCGCCGGTTACGCCCCATATGCGATGGCCCTGCCACAAGATTTCGACGTATTGGCGCATTGCGCCCTGCCATTCCACCGATTTTGCAATCTGATGGGCGGGGTTCAGCACATAATCGAGCGGGGCTTCAAACCATTGCGCTACTTCATCGGGATTGGGCGTGATGGGCAGATCAGGCGGGATCGTGGCCAGAACCGGCGTCACGGCATAGCCGGACCCTGTGTGATAGGGTGCCAAAGGGCCGATCACGCGCACCTTGGTCGGATCGAGCCCCAACTCCTCCTCCGCCTCGCGCAAGGCGGCTTGCACTACGGTCTCGCCCGCATCGAGCCTGCCGCCGGGCAGCGCCACTTGTCCTGCATGGGCGCGCATATGCGATGGGCGATGCAGCAAGAGCAGCCCCGCCTGTTCCCGCTCGGTCACCGCCAGCAGGACGGCGGCGGGTTTCAGGGCGCCGCTGCTGCGCGGGTCGGGGAACAGTGCGGGGGTGGGCGGGCGTCGCAGGCCCGCCGTATAGCGCGCGGCAAGGCGGTCGTGCCAAAGCCCCATGATCAGGCGGGGTTTTGTGGGGTGATCGGGAAACGTATCCCCATGCTTTCCACCCAGAGTTCACCATCCATGCCGCATTTATCCACAGCCATGTCGACAATCTGTCCCCAGGTGGAGCGGTTCAAACGCGCCTCGCAGCCATGGCGGACGGACAGGTAGAGCGCAGGGTGATCCTGCGTGCCGCGCGCCACCAATGGGTGGGCGGCGTCGGCAATCACCGTGTCCTCTGTGTTCAACCGAAAGGCCAGAGCGCCATCGCGTTCCACCACATCCACGGCGATGAAGGCGGCATCCTCCACCTCGATCGTCTGCCGATCCTGCGGCGTGACCAGCCAATGTTGGCCAGCCTCATCGCGCATCAACAGCGTGGAGAAAGCCTTCACCATGGCGGGGCGGGTAATCGGCGCGCCTTCATGCCACCATGCTCCATCGGCGCGGATCACCATGCGGCTGTCCAGCACTTCTGTCGGATGCCAGCGCTCCACCGGCGGCAGCCCTGCGCCCTGCGCCAAAGCGGTCAGCTCGGCCAGCGAGCAGGCGGCAAGGGGAGGGGGCACATCCATCGGCATAGGCGGATTATGCGCTATGGCTTTGCCAGAGGCTAGCGTCCGGCAAAGCTTTTCCCCGATGGATCAGCGCAACTAATCTATTAGCGAGTCCATGGCCCCAAAGTGCCCTGCTTGGGCAGCACGGCGGCATTCTCGTGCCGCACCAGCAGGCGGTGGCGGTCAAACGGGCCGGGCAATTCCCACTCACCGGTGGCTAGAGCCGAAAAGCCCCAGCGATCATAATATTCCGGATCGCCAATCATCACCAAGGGCAGCTGTGCCTTGGGGTTCAGCGCAGAAATGGTCGCGCTGACCAAGGCCTTGCCAAAACCGCGCCCCTGCGCCTCGGGCAGAACGGCCACGGGGCCGACCATGATCATCGGATGCGGGCGTCCCTCGGCATCGGTCAAGGCCACCGGCCAGCACTGGATCGTGCCCACCAGATGCTCTTCCTCGTCCACCGCGGCAAAGGACAAAGCGGGCAGCCAGTCGGCATCGCCGCGCACCTTATAGGCGGTGCGCTGGCGGCGTTCAGGCTCGAAAGCGCGGTCGAGCAGGGTCTCGACCAGCGCGGGGTCCACATTGTCGAGCGGGATGAGAGAGGGTTCAACGGCCATAATGGGCTGGCGGATAGGGCAGGGGGGCGTTGGTTGCAATCAAAACCGGCCTGTTCATCGTGCCAAATTGTGCCATGGAGACGGCATGATGTGCTTTGGCGTGGATGAGGCGGGGCGTGGCCCCTTGGCGGGGCCGGTGGTTGCGGGGGCCGTGTGGCTGGGTGACGCCGCGATTGCGGGGCTCAATGACAGCAAGAAACTGAGCGCGAAACGCCGCGCCGTGCTGGAGGCGCAGATCAAGGCACAGGCGCATTGGGCTGTGGGTGTGGTGGAGGCGGCGGAGATCGACCGCATCAATATTTTCGCTGCCACCATGTTGGCCATGACGCGGGCGGTGGAGGCTTTGGTGCTAAAGGTTGGCGATCCGCCCATGGTGCTGATCGATGGCAATAAAACGCCCGAAGGCCGCGTGGAGGCGTGGCGCTGGCCCGCCCGCGCGATTGTGGGGGGGGATGCCAGCGAGGCCGCCATTTCCGCTGCCAGCATTATCGCCAAAGAGCACCGCGACCGCATCATGCAGGCGCTGGCCGCGCAGCATCCGCAATATGGGTGGGAGCGTAACGCGGGCTATGGCACGGCGGAACATCTGGCCGCCTTGCAAGCTCATGGCGCCACGCTCCATCACCGCGTCAGCTTTGCGCCAGTAGCGAAGGTTTTAGGTGCCGTGCAAAAATAATATCCACAGAAGTTTACACAGACCCACCTACCATATGTTGAGTCTCCAGCGACTCGGGGGACTCTATCCCTTGTGTCGGACTCTTTCCGTTCTCGTTCAGTTGACTCCCCATTTTGGCCGCGACTCGCGGTGAATCCACGAGTCGCGGCTTGACGAGAGTCCCGCAATGACTCAAACTGTGCCTCGTTATCACCCAATTATGCACAGGAATCCCCATGGGCCAGGTCCTTCTCAAGGAACGTATCCGTTCCACCCCCGCAAGCGCCAAGCTGACGCGTCGCATTGCACGGGAATTGCCGGAGGCTCTGGTTCCGCAGCGGGTGGATCTGCCGCTGGGCCATATTCTGGAGGGCGATTGCATCGAGGCGATGCGCCGTTTGCCCACCGCCAGCGTGGATATGGTGTTTGCCGATCCGCCCTATAACCTGCAGTTGGGTGGCGATCTGGCGCGCCCCGATGGCAGCCATGTCGATGCGGTCACCAATGATTGGGACAAGTTTGACAGCTTTGCCGCCTATGACGCCTTTACCCGCGCATGGCTGACCGAAGCGCGCCGCGTGCTCAAGCCCAATGGCAGTCTGTGGGTGATCGGCTCCTATCACAATATCTTCCGTGTGGGTGCCATCCTGCAGGACCTGGGCTTCTGGATCCTCAACGATATCGTGTGGCGCAAGGCCAATCCCATGCCCAATTTCAAGGGCACGCGTTTCACCAATGCGCATGAAACGCTGATCTGGGCCAGCATGGGCGAGAAGGCGAAATATACCTTCAACTATAACGCGATGAAGACGCTCAATGATGAATTGCAGATGCGTTCGGACTGGGTGCTGCCGATTTGCAATGGCGCGGAGCGTTTGAAGAAGGGTGGCACGAAGGTGCATCCCACGCAGAAGCCCGAAGCACTGCTCTATCGCGTGATGCTGGCCACCACCAATACGGGCGATGTGGTGCTTGATCCCTTCTTTGGCACCGGCACCACCGGCGCTGTGGCCAAGCGTTTGGGGCGCAACTGGATCGGTTGCGAACAGCAGGCCGATTATCGCGAAGCGGCGATGGAGCGCATCGAAATGGCGCTGCCGCTGGATGAAAGTGCGCTGAAAACCATGCAGAGCAAGCGCGCCGCGCCCAAGGTGGCCTTTGGCACTTTGGTGGAAACGGGCTGGATCGCGCCGGGCACGATGGTGCAGGATAAGAAGGGTCGCTACCGCGCCGTGGTGCGCGCCGATGGTTCGTTGCAGGTGGATGACCTCAATGGTTCGATCCATGGCGTGGGCGCCAAATTGCAGGGCGCGCCCAGCTGCAATGGCTGGACCTTCTGGCATCTGCAGCACGAGGGCGAGGTGAAGCCTCTGGACGCCGTGCGCCAGCTTTACCTGCTGGCTACGGAAGACTGATCCCCGCTTTATGACGCTGTATCTTCGTCCCATCGCCTTGGTGGATAGTCCGCAGGCGATGGAGGGCGGCGCTGTCCGCATCGCGGGCGGCCTGACTTATGCCAGCCATTTCGCGTTGATCCGCCGTGATGGCGCGCGCGTGGTGGCGCGGCAGGTGTTGGGCGCGGGGGATGTGCCTTCGGCTCTGGCTGCTCTGTCCGGCGATGATCGCGAGGAAGCGCAGGCGCAATGGGATGGCCTGCGCGCTTCTCGTAAGGCTTTGCAATTGGGTGAGCGCCAGATCCGGATGGATCAGCCGCAGGTGATGGGCATTTTGAACATCACGCCTGACAGCTTCTCCGATGGCGGGCGCTATGGCTCCGATCTGGAAGCGGCGCTTGCCCATGCGGGCGCGATGCAGGAAGCGGGCGCGGCCATCATCGACATTGGCGGGGAATCCACCCGTCCCAATGCCGCCCCAGTGTGGGAGGGCGACGAGATTGCCCGCGTGGTGCCGGTGGTGGAAAAGCTCTCGGTCACTGGCGCAGCGATCAGCGTGGATACGCGGCGGGTTGGCGTGATGGAGGCCGCGCTCGCCGCAGGCGCGGGGGCGGGGCCGCAATTGTGGAATGATGTATCCGCCCTGCGCCATGATCCGCGCAGTCTGGACTATGCGGCTAAGGCGGGCATTCCCGTTGGGCTGATGCATGCGCCGGGGCGCGGGGAAGACCTGCATGCCGACGCGCATTACAGCGATGTGGTGCTCGATGTGTTCGACTGGCTACGCGAGCGGCGCGATGCGGCGGAAGCTGCGGGCATTGCGCGGGATATGATCCTGCTCGATCCCGGCATCGGCTTTGGCAAGAGTTTGGCGGAAAATCTGGCGCTGATGAATGCGCTGCCTTTGTTTCATGCGCTGGGTTGCCCGCTGTTGGTGGGGGCTAGCCGCAAGAGGATGATTGGCGCGCTTTCGCATGAAGCGCCTGCCGATCAACGCTTGGGCGGTTCGCTGGCCTTGGCGCTGCAGATGGCGGCGGCGGGCGTGCAGGTGATCCGCGTGCATGATGTGGCCGAAACCGCGCAGGCTTTGCGCGTATGGCGCGGGATGCGCGATGGAGCGCTGACGGATTTCAGCCAGATCGTGGATTGATCCGCCCCGCTGTTATCAACGGAGGCGGGTCGCGGTGAGAGGCGTGGCTGACCGGCGCCTCTCACCGCTTTACCCTTTAATATTGCCCGCTTTTAAAATTGGGCATGCGGTGCTGCTTCCCGCAACATCTTCTGGCGGATCAACGGGATCGGCGGGCCGCCATAGGACAGGAATTCGTCGTGGAAGGCGCGCCATGCTGCCCGCCCGCCACGGCTTGCGGTCCAGTCATCGCGCAGACGGCGGATCATCAGCTTGCCCAGCGTATAGTTGAGATAGGCCGGATCATAAGTGCCGCGCGCGGCCTGCTGGTCGGCATTGCCTTCATCCTGAAAACATTGCTCCTGGAACATGGCCTTGGACTGGGCGACGGTCATCCCGCCCGTATGCAGGCCAATCGCCGACAGCAAACGGCAATCGCGCAGCAGGGCATTGGATAGCTGGCCGATATGCACCTTGGGATCGCCGTTACCAAGACCAGCGTCCCACATCATTTCCTCGGCATAATGGGCCCAACCCTCGGCAAAGGCATAGCCGACGAACAATTGACCTACCGGCGATTTGGCGCGGTTGGAATGCAGGAATTGCACGAAATGGCCGGGCATCACCTCATGCACGCTGGTGAACAGCAGGTCGGCCTTGCCGGGGATATAGGCGTCCTGCTTTTCCTTGGACCATGAAGGATCAGGCGGGCTGATGTAATAGATGGAGGGCAGCCCCTTATCCAGCGGCCCTGCCGGATCGATATAGGCGCTGTTTTGCGCATTATAGGGCGGGCTGGGGCGGACCAGCGCCTTTTCCGTGCCGGGGATGGTCACGATATTGTTGGCGCGGACAAAGGCTTCCAGATCGGGGATCTGTTTGGTCGCTTCGGCCACGGGGCCGCCTTCGGGCTTTTCGGCATTCATTTTGTCCACACAGGCCGGAACCGACAGGCCGGGGGCAAAGCTGTTGCAGGCCTCGACCAGGGCAGCGCGGTTACGCTCCAGATCGGCCTTGCCAGCGGCGGCAATGGCGGAAACGGGGGCATCCACCGCTTCGGTGGCCGAAACCATGCGTGCAAAGCGATCCGCGCCCAGCGCATAATCGCCGGCAGGCTTTTGCGTCTTCAGCCAATCGCCCACCTGCTTCATTGCTGCGCTGGCCTTGATCGAGGCGGCTTTCAGGCGGGCTTGCAGCGCGGCATCCTTCACATTGGCAAAGGCTTGCGGCGCATCCTTGGCATAGGCATCGGCAAAGCCGTTAAAGCCCGCCCCCCCGTAATAAAGGAAAGTTTCGGGCATAGGCTGGTTGAGATTGCCACGGATTTGTGCGGCGGCTTTGGGCACGGCTTCGAAAAAGCGGATCAGCGCCTGCATCCGCACCTTGGGCGACGCATATTCGCGCGAGATATAAACGTTGGGGTCCAGCCCGCCGCCGACATAGAAGGCGGGGTTGCGGTGGGGCTGGTCAGCATCGGTCAACCAGAACAACTGCCCCTTGGCCACTTGCACCAGATAGTCGCGTTCGAAGCTTTGGTCATCGCTCAAGCCCTTGAATTGGCCAGCGCGGGCGATCAGGCCATTGAGGAAGGCTTCCTTGCGCTTCAGGCCCGATGCGCTCCAGTCCGGCAATTGGCCGTCAAACTTGTGGTTGCCGACATAGACTGCGGTGGACGGATCGATGGCAAACCATTGGTCGATCGTCTGCCGGACAAACGCATTCCAAGGGGCGGCAGTTGCGGTTTTTGGCGCAGGCTTGGCGGCGGCGGGGCTGGCGATGGCACAAGCGGCCAAGGCTGGCGCGGCCAATAGCGCGAAGAGGGATGGGACAGATTTTTGCATGGCGACATCCTGAACAGGGTGATGACGCCTTACATTATTACCTGATTTCGAAATATCCAGTGCGTTGATGGAGCGGCCATCAAGCCGCGTCGCCAATCCCCAATTCGCCCAGCTTGCGGTAAAGCGTGCTGCGGCCAATCCCCAGACGGCGGGCGACTTCGGTCATGCGACCGCGATAATGGCCAATGGCCAGACGGATGACATCGGCTTCAATGTCCTCCAACGGGCGCAAATTGCCATCGGCGGTGAACAACATCACGCCCGCGCTTTCATGCGCCATGCCATTATGGCCAGCGCTGGGCGGTTCGGCGCTGATCATGCTGGACAATTGCGGGAAGTCATCCGCCGTCAGTGCATCGCCATCGCAGAAGACTGCAGCGCGGAACAGCACCGCCTGTAATTGCCGCACATTGCCCGGCCAGTCATAGGCGCCCAGCAGCGCCAGTGCGCCATCGGTGATGCCCAAGGGGCGCAGGCCGGGCTGTTCGCCAATGCGGCCCAGGAAATGGCGGGCTAGCGCCGGAATATCGCCGGAACGGGCGCGCAGGGGCGGGAGCATAACGGTCGTGCCGCAAAGCGCGTGATAGAGTTCGGGCAGGAAATCGCCGTGTTCGACCAGTTCCTTGAGCGGATAGTTCGAGGCGGCGATCAGACGCACATCGACGCGAAACGCATGGCGTGCGCCAATCGGGCGGCAGGAGCCCTGCACCAGAAATTCGGCCAGCCTTTGCTGCACCACCAAGGGCAGGCGATCGATCTCGTCAATCACCAGCGTTGCGCCGTCGCAATGTTGCAGCGAACCCATCTGCCGGTCAAAAGCACCGGGGAAGGCGCCTTTTTCATGGCCGAACAGCGCCGACTCAATCGAATTGGCGGGTGTCGCCCCTACGTTGATGATGCGCAGAGGCATCTTGGAACGCTGAGAAGCAGCGTGAATGGCGCGCACCAGCATTTCCTTGCCGGTGCCGGTTTCACCTTCCACCAGAATATGCCCGCTACCCCGCGCCGATTTGGCCGCAATCGCCAAGGCTGTGCGGAAGGCGGGAGCCGCGCCAATCATCGCTTCGAAATCGGGCGAGGAGGGCATTTTCTCTGTCAGCGGTTGCAATTCATCGCGCGGGGCTTCGCGCGTGGTGGCGCTGCGCAGCGCGGTCATCAGCCGATCGGGCGCGACAGGTTTGATCAGATAATCGGTAGCGCCCGCCCGCATCGCTTCCACCGCCAGCAAGGGCGAGGAGGAGGTGGTGAGCATCAGGATCGGCAAGGCTGGGCGACGGCCGCGCAATTCGGCAATCAGCGCACAGGCATCATCGCCCGGCACCCACTGATCAAGGATGACCGCGCCCAACTGCATGCCCTGCCGCGTGCCCAGCGTGGCAATCGCGGTTTCTGCATCGCTGACCACCAGCGTGCGCCAGCCCTCACGCGCGGCAAGCGCGGTGATGAGCCGGCTTTGCGCCGGTTCGTCATCAATCAACATCAAGAGCCGCTGTTCGCTGTCCGACATAGTGTCCCGGCCTGTTCCCATGGGCCAGTTGTGTAGAGGGAACGGGTAAAGAGGCTCTTAAGGCTGATGCGGGTGGCGCACATAAACTGGCCAAAAGGATGGCCAAAGGGATAGCCTGTGGCGCGTGCCTTTGGTCTTGTAAGGCGGGGTGGCTCTGGCTACAGTCACCCCATAACAACAAGACTTGGCGGGAGAATTGCTATGGCTAATACCCAAAATATCGCAGCCGCAAAAGAAACTTATCAAGGCTTTATTCGCCTTATCAAAGTTGCTACGCCAATCATTGCGTTAATCACCATGCTCGTGGTCTATCTATTGACGCGTTAAGGGGGCCGGATGATCGATAAGATAAAGATCGCTGTTCTAAAAGAAAGGAGCAGCGGGGAAACTCGCGTGGCCGTTACACCCGAAACGGTGAAGAAATTTACAGCTCTGGGCGCTGTTGTGGCGGTGGAAAGCGGAGCAGGACTTACCGCTTCGATCAGCGATGCTGATTATGCTGCCATGGGCGCAATATTGGGCGATGCCGCCACCACCGTGGCAGGCGCGGATATTGTGTTGGCGGTGCAGGGGCCGGAACCGGATTTGCTGGCAGGTGTGAAGCAGGGGGCGATGTTGGCCGCAGGGCTGGATCCCTTTGGCCAGCGCGCGCGCATTGATGCCTATGCCACCGGTGTCATAGAGGCTTTGGCGATGGAATTCATGCCGCGCATCACCCGTGCGCAAAGCATGGACATCCTGTCCAGCCAGTCCAACCTTGCCGGATACAAGGCGGTGATTGACGCGGCGGCGACCTATGGTCGCGCTTTCCCGATGATGATGACAGCGGCGGGCACGATCTCGGCCGCCAAGGCGTTCGTTATGGGCGTGGGCGTGGCAGGGCTTCAGGCGATTGCCACCGCGCGCCGTTTGGGCGCTCAGGTTTCGGCCACAGACGTGCGCAGCGCGACCAAGGAGCAGATCCTCTCGCTGGGCGCCAAGCCGATCTTCGTGGAAAAGGTCGCCGGTATCGAGGGCGAGGGCGCGGGCGGCTATGCCACCGAAATGAGCCCTGAATATCAGGCAGCGCAGGCCGAACTGGTTTCGGCCCATATTGCCAAGCAGGATATTGTGATCACCACCGCGCTGATCCCCGGCCGCGCCGCGCCGCGTCTGATCACCGATGCGCAGATTGCCACCATGAAGCCGGGCAGCGTCATTTTCGACCTTGCCGTGGCGCAGGGCGGCAATGTCGAAGGCAGCGTGCAGGATCAGATCGTGGAACGCCATGGCGTGAAGATCATGGGCTATTCCAACACGCCCGCGCATCTGGCGGCGGATGCTTCGGCGCTGTTTGCGCGCAATCTCTACAATTTCCTCTCCGCTTTCTGGGACAAGGAACAGGGGCGTCCTGTGTTGGACGAGGAAATCGGCAATGCGATCCGTCTGACCAAGGATGGCGCGGTTGTGCATCCAAGGCTGTTGGGCTGAAGGGGGCGGTAAATGGACTTTATCTCGATTCTATCGATCTTTGTAATGGCCTGTTTCGTGGGCTATTACGTGGTCTGGTCGGTGACGCCGGCCCTGCATACGCCTTTGATGGCGGTGACCAATGCTATTTCCTCGGTGATCGTGGTGGGCGCGCTGATCGCGTCTGCGGCCAGCGGTCTGGGCGAGGCAGCGGGCATTTCCAAATGGCTGGGGCTGGGCGCGGTGGTGCTGGCCTCGATCAATATTTTCGGCGGCTTTGCGGTAACGGCGCGTATGCTGGCCATGTATAAGAAGAAGGAGAAGAAGTGATGGTTCTCTCTCTTCTGAGCGCGGCGGCGGGAGCCGCCCATGCCGCTGTGCCTTCATGGGCCATGCTGGCCTATCTGGTGTCGGGCGTGCTGTTCATTCTGGCCCTGCGCGGGTTGTCCTCGCCAGCGACCAGTCGGGCGGGCAATCGCTATGGCATGTTGGGCATGACGATTGCTGTGGGCACCACGCTGGTCACACATGAAGTGGCCAGCCTGCCCGAGATCATCGGCGCTTTGGCGATTGGCGGCGGCATCGGCTTCATCATCGCCCGTCGCATCGCCATGACCGATATGCCGCAACTGGTTGCCGCTTTCCACTCGCTGGTTGGCCTTGCCGCGGTGCTGGTGGGCTGGGCGGCCTATCTCAACCCCGAGGCTTTCGGTATTGCCGATGTGGTGGCGCAGGCTGTGCCGCATGCCAGCAACATTATCGCATTGGGAAGCAATTCCTCCGACCCTGCGGCCATGACCAAAGTGTTTGAGGAAAGCCTGCGCATGGCGCAACTGAAGGCTGAAGCGCCTGCTCCGGCGATCATGCTGCAAAGCTGTATCGAACTGGGGCTGGGCATCGCCATCGGTGCGATCACTTTCAGCGGTTCGGTCATCGCTTTCCTGAAACTGGCGGGCAAGATGGGCGGCGCGCCGATCCTGTTGCCGGGCCGTCATGTGATCAATCTGGGTACTTTGCTGGCCATTCTGGGGCTGGTGGCCTATTTCACGCAGGACCAGAGCCTGTGGGTGATCGGCCTGATCACGGTGCTGTCCTTTGCCATCGGCTTCCTGTTGATCATCCCGATCGGCGGGGCGGATATGCCGGTGGTGGTCTCGATGCTCAATTCCTATTCGGGTTGGGCCGCCGCCGCCATGGGCTTTACCCTGCATAACACCGCCATGATCATCACCGGTGCGCTGGTGGGTTCCTCGGGCGCGATCCTCAGCTACATCATGTGCAAGGCGATGAACCGTGGGTTCCTTGCCGTTATCGCGGGTGGCTTTGGCGCCGCGCCGGAAGCAGGCGGCAGTGGTGCTCCCAAGGAGCAGCGTCCGTGGAAGCGGGGCAGCGCGGAAGATGCCGCTTTCCTGCTGAAAGAAGCGGAAAATGTCATCATCATCCCCGGCTATGGCATGGCCGTATCTCAGGCCCAGCATGCCCTGCGTGAAATGGGCGATGTGCTGAAAAAGGAAGGCGTCAGCGTCAAATATGCCATTCACCCCGTGGCAGGGCGTATGCCGGGCCATATGAATGTGCTGCTGGCCGAGGCCAATGTGCCCTATGACGATGTGTTCGAACTGGAAGACATCAACGCCGAATTTGGCCAATGCGACGTGGCCTTCATCATCGGCGCCAATGACGTGGTCAACCCCGCCGCCAAGAGCGACAAGAGCAGCCCGATCTATGGCATGCCCGTCTTCGACGTGGACAAGGCCAAGACCGTGATGTTCATCAAGCGCTCGATGGGTGGCGTGGGCTATTCAGGCGTGGATAATGATGTGTTCTACATGGATCAGACCATGATGCTGTTGGCCGATGCCAAGAAGATGGTGGAGGATATTGTCAAATCCCTCCAGCATTGATGGGCAAGGCCTTGATATAAGGTTCTGACATTCCATGCGTTCCATGCTCCCCGCTCTAGTTCTGGTGCTGACCCTGTCCGGTTGTGGCGAATCCATCGCGCGCGGAAGGATCGAGAGGGCACTGACAGGGGCGGGGATGCCTGTTCCGGTCGCCAGTTGCATGGCGGGCCGGATGGTCGACCAACTGACCATGGCGCAATTGCGCAAGTTGGAGGCGCTGAAGGGTGTGAACCGTTCTCCGCTGGAAATTGCCGCCGCCTTGCAAAAGATTGATGATCCGCAAGTGATGCAGGTGACACTGACCGCCGCTGGCGTGTGCTGGTTGCGGTGATTTGCCGCTAGTCATGGCAGGCCCGCTCGGCTAACCGACAGATTATGCCTCTTTCTCCGTTAGCCTGTAATCCCGCCCAAACGCGCGGCCGCCAATTCGCGCTGGAAGGCGCCGTGGCGCGTGGTCCGCGCACCCCCTATCAGCGCGACCGCGACCGGATCATCCATTCCATCGCTTTCCGCCGTTTGCGGCACAAGACGCAGGTGTTCATCGCGCCTGATGGGGACCATTACCGCGTGCGGCTGACCCATAGTCTGGAAGTGGCGCAGATCGGCCGCGTGATTGCGCGCAGCCTTGGGCTGGACGAGGATCTGACGGAGGCCCTGTGCCTTGCCCATGACATCGGCCACCCGCCCTTTGGCCATAGTGGTGAGGACGCATTGGACGAAGCGCTGGCAGGGCAGGGCGGGTGGGACCATAATGCCCATACTCTGCGCACGTTGATGGTCCTGGAAAGCCCCTATTGCGAGCATGATGGCTTGAATCTTAGCTGGGAATTGCTGGAAGGTCTGGCCAAGCATAATGGCCCCGTGCGCGATCCCAATTGGGCGCTGGCCGAACTGGATGCCGCTTTCGCGCTGGATCTGGGCGAATGGTCTTGCCTAGAGGCGCAAGTGGCGGCGCTGGCCGATGACATTGCCTATGACAACCACGACATTGACGATGGTCTGCGCGCCGGTTTCCTCAGCCTTGATGACCTGATGACCCAGCCCTTTGTGGCCGAGCAATGGCGCGCGGTGGAGGCCAAGCATCCCCACGCCCCGCATGACCGCAAGCTGCGCGAATTGGTGCGCAGCCAGATCGGCATCATGGTCAATGACCTGATTGCCGAAACTCAAGAGCGCACCGCAGGTATGGCCAGCATCGCCGATGTGCGCGGGGCAGGGCGGGCCAGCGTCGCCTTCTCCCCCGCCATGGCGGAGGCCGAGCGCAGCCTGAAGCGTTTCATGTATGACCGGCTGTATTATCACCCCGAACAATTGGCCACCGCCGCCAAGGCCAAGCAGGTGACCGCTGGCCTGTTCGCTGCCTATCGCGCCGATCCGGCGCTGATGGGGGCCGATTGGCTGGCGCGCATGCCGGCATCCGAACCGCAGGCCAGTCGCCATATTGCCGATTTTATTGCAGGGATGACCGACCGTTTCGCCATTGCGCAATATGCCCAGATTTACGGCAGCGCGCCGGAGGGGCTTTCCAACGTTTAGGCCCAATTCCCTAGCGCAGTTCTGCGCATTGGGATCATTTCATGACAGATTATGCCCCGTTGCCCGCCGCGCCGGTTTGACTTTTGCGCTGCAACAGGGAAAGGCGGGTGCATCGCTGATCGATGCGGGAGAGTTTCCGGTGATTCGCCAGAATTGCCGGACGCCGAAGGAGCAACCGCCCCGGAATCTCTCAGGCACAAGGGACCGTGTCGATCAACAGCGATGCTCTGGAAAGAGCCACTGGTGCTAGACGCCGAGTGGCCGCCGAAGGGGTAACCTCGTGCCGACAGGCATGGGCCAAGCTCTCAGGTTTCCGTGACAGAGGGGGCGCCGTAACCGGTGCAACCTTGCGTGGAAGTCTGATTTGTGAGCGACACATACAATATTGAAGAGGCCGAAACGCCCGAAACCCTCATTCTTCCGCTGGACAGCTGGCACCGTGAACGCGGCGGCCGCATGGTGGAATTCGCCGGTTACTGGATGCCGGTGCAATATGAAGGCATCATGGCCGAACATCTGTGGACCCGCGAACATGCCGGTCTGTTTGACGTCAGCCATATGGGCCAGCTCTATCTGGCGGGCGAAGGTCTGGATGCGGCGGTCGAAGCGCTGCTGCCCATCGACCTGTCGACGCTTAAGGTTGGTCGTCAGCGCTATTCGCTGCTGCTGAACGAAGAAGGCGGCGTGCTGGATGACCTGATGGTCACGCGCTGGAATTCGGGCCTCTATATGGTGGTGAACGGCGCGACCAAGTGGGATGATATCGGCCATTTGCGCGAATATCTGCCCGATGAAATCACGCTGAGCCATCTGGAAGAGGCCGCTTTGCTGGCGCTGCAAGGGCCGGAAGCGGCGCTGGCGCTGGCCTCGCTGGGCCTGACGCCTGCCCAGCCTCAGATTGTGGCGGTGGATGAGCTGGGCTTCATGCAGTCTGGGCCCTATCTGTGGAACGGCGTTGAAATCCACGCCTCGCGTTCGGGGTACACCGGCGAGGATGGCTATGAAATCTCGCTGCCCGCCGAACATGCCGCCGCCTTCGCCGATGCGCTTTGCGCCCATCCCAGCGTGAAGCCGATCGGCCTTGGCGCGCGTGACAGCTTGCGGATGGAGGCGGGCCTGCCGCTCTATGGCCATGATCTCAACGAACAGATCGACCCGATCAGCGCTGGCCTGACCTTTGGCATCAACAAGCGCCGCCGCGTCGAAGGCGGTTTCCCCGGTGCGGAACGCATTCAGGCCGCGCTGGCCGAAGGCACCGCAACCAAGCGCATCGGCCTGACCCTGCAAGGCCGTCAGGCCGCCCGCGAAGGCGCGGAGGTTTATCACGGCGAGGAAAAAGTTGGCGTGCTGACCTCGGGCGGTTTCGCCCCCAGCCTGGGCAAGCCCATTGCCATGGCCGATGTGCCCGCCGCGCTGGCCACCCCTGGCACTGAACTTTTCATCGATGTGCGCGGCAAGAAGCTGCCCGCCATCGTCACCCCCATGCCTTTTGTCCCCCATCGCTATTTCCGGAAAGGAGCCGCGTAATGACCCGCTATTTCACCAAGGACCACGAGTGGATTTCCGTTGAAGGCGACGTCGCCACCGTAGGCATCACCGATTATGCCCAGAACGCTTTGGGCGACATCACCTTTGTCGAAGTGCCCGAAGCGGGCAAAGCGCTGTCCAAGGGCGACACCGCCGCTGTGGTCGACAGCGTGAAGGCCGCCAGCGACGTTTACGCCCCCGTGGGCGGCGAAGTGCTGGAAGGCAATCCGGCGCTGGAAGAAGCCCCCGAACTGGTCAACACCGCGCCCGACGGCGAAGGTTGGCTGTGGCGCCAAAGCGTGGCCGATGCCGCCGAACTTGGCGATTTGATGGATGAGGCGGCTTACGCTGCCTATATTGCGGAGCTTTAAGCCCTCATGCGTTATCTGCCTCTCACAGCAGCCGACCGCAGCGCCATGCTGGAGCGCATTGGCGCCGCGCATATCGACGAGCTTTTCGCCGATGTGCCCGCCGATGCGTTGCAGGCTGGCCCGATTGCCGGTCTGGCCCCGCATGCTAGCGAAATGGCGGTCGAACGCCACATGACCAAGCTGGCCGCGCGCAACCTTTCGGCCGGTGCCGCGCCCTTCTTTCTGGGCGCAGGCGCCTATCGGCATCATATCCCCGCCAGCGTCGATCACCTGATCCAGCGCGGCGAGTTTCTGACCGCTTATACGCCCTATCAGCCGGAAATCGCGCAGGGGACGTTGCAGGTTCTGTTCGAGTTCCAGACGCAGGTGGCGCGCCTGTTTGGCACCGATATTGCCAATGCTTCGATGTATGACGGCTCGACCGCCTGCTGGGAAGCGATTGCAATGGCGGGCCGCGTGACCAAGCGGAACAAGGTGCTGCTGTCGGGCGGTCTCCACCCGCATTATGTGGCGACGGCGGAAACCATGGCGCGCTTTACCGGCGATGTGCTGGAAGCCCGCCTGCCGGTGTTGAGCGCCGAGGCCGATGACGCCGAGCTGATCGCTGGCGTGGATGGCGAAACCAGCGCGGTTGTGGTGCAATATCCCGATATTCTGGGCCGTGTGCCCGATCTGGCCGCGATTGCCGAGGCCGCCCATGCCAAGGGCGCACTGCTGATCGCGGTGGTGACCGAGCCCGTGGCTTTGGGCCTGCTGGAAGCGCCCGGTGTGTTGGGCGCGGATATTGTGGTGGGTGAAGGCCAGTCTCTGGGCGTGGGCCTCAATTTTGGCGGGCCTTATCTGGGCCTGTTTGGTTGCCGCGAGAAATTCGTGCGCCAGATGCCCGGTCGCCTTTGTGGCGAAACGGTGGATGCCGATGGCCGCCGCAGCTTTGTGCTGACCCTGTCCACCCGTGAGCAGCATATCCGCCGCGAAAAGGCCACCAGCAATATCTGCACCAATGCAGGCCTTTGCGCGCTGGCCTTCAGCATCCACATGAGCTTGCTGGGCGGGGAAGGGCTCGCGCAACTGGCGGCGGTCAACCATGGCCGTGCGCAGGCGGTGGCGGCTGCGCTTTCGGCTCTGCCGGGGGTGACTTTGCTCAACAACGCCTATTTCAACGAATTCACCGTTCTGCTGCCATCGGACGCGCGTCAGGCTGTGCGCGCTCTGGCCGATCGCGGTGTGCTGGGCGGCGTGGCGCTGGGTCGCCTCTATCCGCAGGCCAGTCAATTGCATGCGGGCCTGCTGGTCACGGCCAGCGAATGCACGAGCGATGAGGATATTGCGGCACTGGTGGCCGCGCTGAAGGAGGTGCTGTGATGAACGCTCCTAATGCATCGGGCTGGAAGCCTGAAATGGGGCCCGCTGGCAGCGCCCTGCCCACCACCGCCAGCGGCGACAAGGGTTTGCAGCTGGAAGAAGCGCTGATCTTTGAACTGGGTCAGGCTGGCACCTATGGCGTTGATTTGCCTGAGCCGGAAGCCGCGCCTGTCGCTGGTTTGTCCAAATTCCTGCGCAAGGCCGCGCCCGCTCTGCCCGGCCTGTCCGAGCCGGAAGTGGTGCGCCATTACACCCGCCTGTCGCGCCAGAATTATGCGATTGACTTGGGGCCGTTCCCGCTGGGTTCCTGCACCATGAAGCATAATCCGCGCCTCAATGAGAAAATGGCGCGTCTGGCCGGTTTTGCCGACATCCACCCTTTGCAGCCCAAGCAGAGCGTGGCGGGCGCGTTTGAAGCGATTGCCGAATTGTCGGACTGGCTGATCACGCTGACCGGCATGGCCGCTGTGGCGCTCAGCCCCAAGGCGGGCGCGCATGGCGAACTGTGTGGCCTGCTGTGCATCCGCGCCGCGATTGAGGCCAAGGGCGAAGACCGCCCCGTGGTGCTGGTGCCCGAAAGCGCGCATGGCACCAATCCCGCAACGGCTGCCTTCGCCGGTTTCCGCGTGGAAAGCATCCCCGCCAATGCCGATGGCCGCGTCGATTTCGATGCGCTGGTGTCGCGCCTTGGGCCCGATGTGGCGGGTGTGATGATCACCAACCCCAACACTTGCGGCCTGTTCGAGCGCGACATGAAGCGCATTTCGGACGCGGTTCATGCGGTTGGTGGCTATGTCTATTGCGATGGCGCCAATTTCAACGCCATCGTGGGCAAGGTGCGTCCGGGCGATCTGGGCGTGGACGCCATGCATATCAATCTGCACAAGACCTTCTCCACCCCGCATGGCGGTGGCGGCCCCGGTTCGGGTCCGGTGGTGCTGTCGGCGGCGCTGGCCCCCTTTGCGCCTCTGCCTTTCGTGCAGCGCGATGACGCTGGCGTGGCCCATCTGATCGAGGAAGAAGATGCCGCGGCCCAGGGCCACGCGCAGAGCTTTGGCCGTATGGCTGCCTTCCATGGCCAGATGGGCATGTTCACCCGCGCACTGGCCTATATCCTCAGCCATGGCAATGACGGCCTGCGTCAGGTGGCCGAGGATGCGGTGCTCAACGCCAACTACATCCTGCGCAGCCTTGAAGACGTGCTGGACGCGCCTTTCGCCGCTGCTGGCCCTTGCATGCATGAGGCTTTGTTCAGCGACAATGGTCTGGCCGAAGGCTTTACCACGCTGGACGTCGCCAAGGGTCTGATCGACGAGGGTTTCCACCCGATGACGGTCTATTTCCCGCTGGTGGTGCATGGCGCGATGTTGGTCGAACCGACCGAGACCGAGAGCAAGGCGGGTACCGATCGCCTGATCGCTTCGATGCGCGCTCTGGCTGAACGCGCCAAGGCGGGTGACGTGACGCTGAAAAGCGCGCCGCATTACACGCCGCGCCGCCGCGTCGATGAAACGCTGGCCGCGCGCAAGCCCAAGCTGGTGTGGAAGGACTGAACTTTCAGCCCTTAACAATCGGGTAGCGAGGAGCCCCCTTGTGTGTTAGCATGCTAATACACAAGGGGGCTTTTTCATGGCGGCAAGCAATCATTTGGGCATCTGGATCGCGGTCACGATTGTGGCTTTGGTCATGCTGCTGCGTGCGCGGGAGATCGGGCGCGAGAGGGTGTTAAAGCTGCGCTGGGTCTGGGTCGTGCCGGTACTGGTGGTGTCGGGCATCGGCTTTATGCTGTCGCGCCAACACCCCGACGCCGCGCAGATCGGCGGGCTGGCGCTGGGCGCTGTGCTGGGTCTGCCCTTGGGCTGGCATCGTGGCAAGCTGACCGCGCTCAGGTTGGATGATGCCAGCGGGGCGCTGATGATGCGCCCCTCGGCAGCCTCGATGGTCCTGCTGATGGGATTGGTCGCGGCGCGGCAATATACGCGGTTTCAAATGATGGATATGCCGCCTAGCCCATGGCTGGATATGGCCAGCGAGGCACTGCTGGGCATGGCCATCGGTTCGGTCTGCGCCTTTCGGGTAGAACTGGCCTTACGCGGGCGGCGTTTGCTCGACGGCCTGTAAGCGGCGCAGCTTGATATGTTCGCGCCACGCAATCACCAGACCCGCGGCCACGATCAAGGGCGCGCCTAGCCACGTATGGCTGGGGGGCAATTGATCAAACACCAGCCAGCCATAGAGCGTAGTCCACACCAGAGTGGTATAATCCATCACCAGCACGCTGGCCGCTGCGCCATAACGCAGCGCCGCCGTCAGCAGCATTTGCGCCGCTGTACCGATCACGCCCAGCACCAAAATGATGCCCCACACCTGCGCCGAGTGCGCCGTAGCGAAAAAGGGCAGCAAAGGCGCGAGGATCATGGTGGAGAACAGCGCGAAATAGAACACCACCGACAAAGGCGTTTCCGTGCGGGTCAGATCGCGGATTTGCAGGCTGATGATCGCCACCAGTAGGCCGGTGAGCAAGCCCGCCGCCGCGCCCAAAGGCGGCAGGTGCATGGCCCCCGCGCTGCCCGGTTGGGCAATGACCAGCACGCCCGCAAAGCCCAGCACCACCGCCGCCCAGCGCCACAGGCCTACGCGGTCTTTGAGCACCAGCGCGGTCAGGATCACCGCGAACAAGGGCGTGGTAAAGCCCAGCACGGTCGCCACCGCCAAAGGCAGCAGGATTTGCGCGCCAAACAAGGTGACCATGCCGATCGTGCCCATCACCGATCGCATCGCATGGGCCTTGCGCCGCTGGCTGCGCAATTGCGCGGTTTGCCCCGTGGCGAAAACCCAGCCCAGCAGCAGCGGCAAGGACACCGCCTGCCGCCAGAACATGATTTCCGGCAGGGCTACGCCTTGGGCATTGACGTATTTGACCAGCATATAGAGCGTGGCCAGCGCAAAGGCGGCCAGCAGGCGCAGGCCCAGCGCGAGGAAGGGGCGGTTATGTTCAGGCACGGCTTGGCTTTAACCCCCTGACAGCACAGGGCAAGGGGGCAAAAGGCGCAAGTTTACAGGCAGGCTTCCAGAAACGCCTGATCAAAGCCGAACTGGCGCGCCTTTTCCAGAGTGTAGGGGCGCAGGCCCGAAGGCACCCATTCGCCGATAATCTTGCCGTCAGCGTCTTCGTCCAGATATTCAAAGCGGAACAGGTCCTGCGTCACGATCACATCGCCTTCCATGCCGATCACTTCGGTGATGGCGGTGGTGCGGCGGCTGCCATCGCGCAGGCGCTTGACTTGAACGATCATGTCGACGCTTTCGGCAATCTGGCGGCTGATCGCTTCCTTGGGGATCTTGATGTCGCCCATCAGGATCATATTTTCCATACGGCCCAAGGCTTCGCGTGGGGAGTTGGCGTGGAGCGTACACATCGAGCCATCATGGCCGGTGTTCATCGCGGCCAGCAGGTCGAAACATTCCGCGCCACGGATTTCGCCCAGAATGATGCGGTCTGGACGCATACGCAGGGCGTTTTTCACCAGGTCGCCAATGGTGATCGCGCCTTGGCCTTCAAGGTTTGGCGGGCGGGTTTCCAGCGGCAGCCAATGGGGCTGTTGCAGGCGAAGTTCGGCGGCGTCTTCAATGGTCAGCACGCGTTCGCCCGGATCGATCATTTTCGACATGGCGTTGAGCATCGTGGTTTTGCCCGAGCCGGTGCCCCCCGAAATCACGATATTCATGCGCGAGGCGCCCGCAATTTTCAGCGCGGTGGCCATCTTGTCATTCATCGAGCCATAATCGCGCAGCATATCCAGCGTGATCGGCTTTTCAGAGAATTTACGAATGGAAATCGCCGTGCCGCGCAAAGACAGCGGCGGCACAATGACGTTGACGCGGCTGCCGTCTTTCAGGCGGGCGTCGGCCAGCGGCGTGGTCTGATCGACGCGGCGGCCAACCTGATTGACGATGCGCTGGGCGATCTGGAACAGATGTTGTTCATCGCGGAAGCGTATGGTGGAAAGCTGGAGCTTGCCGCTCTTTTCAATATAGGTCTGGTCCGGCCCGTTGACCATAATATCGGTCACGTCCGCATCGCCCAGCAATTCTTCCAGCGGGCCAAAGCCGAGCAATTCGTCGATCAGCACCTTTTCCAGCGCGAATTGTTCGCGCCGGTTGAGCGTGATTTTGAGATCCGCCAACACTTCCATGATGATCGGGCGGAATTCTTCGGCCAGCTCATCCTTGGTCAGCGTCGCGGCGGCTTCCGGATCGACGCGTTCCAGCAGGCGGGGCAGCACCTGCTCCTTGATCTTGTGAACGCTGGCTTCAAAACCTTCGGCCTGCTTTGTGGTTTCCACCGTGGCATTCATGCGGTCGGCCAGCCGCGCCAAGGCATCCCCGCGTCCATTGCCCACAGCGGCCTCGTCCGGCATGAAGCCAGGTTCGACCGGCACAGGGAAACTGTCCTGCACATGGCTGCCCAGGGGCACGGCTTCGCTGCGCATGGGGCGGGCCACGCCGAATTGGGCACGCGCGATGCCAGCGCCGCCGTTGGGGCCAGTCCTACGCCCGAATGCGCTCATGATTGCCTGCTTTCCTTTTGCCCGCGTTGCGCCCACAAGGCGCGCCACATCTGTGTTACACAGTAAGGTAAATAAGCCCCAAACTTTGAGGATTTACTAATGGCTCGCAAGCGACCCTGGGATTATACGGAGGAAGAGGATAATGAAGCGCCCGCGCCAGCCAAGCCTTGCTGGTTTTGCCAGCGGCCTTTGGGTGAAAATGTGGACGCTTATCACCCCGTGCCCAAGAGCAAAGGGGGCAGGGCGGTCGTCTCGGTGCATCCCATTTGCAACCAGACGATCCATGCCAATTTCACCAACGCCCAACTGGCCCGCATTGGCGAGGATGTGGAGGCTTTGCGCGCCCATGAGGCGATGGCCAAGTTTCTGACATGGGTGGAGGGGAAAGATCCCGACTTTTTTGTACCGACGACCAAGAAGGGGCGGTGAGGGTTTTTTGCCTCCGGCGGGTTAAGGGCGGGGGCCCTTAACAAGGCCGATAAGGATGGTGCGGAGCGTTAGGCGTCGCAGGTGTGGGTGGCGCAGTGGAATTGTTGCCTGCGGCGCTTGAGGGTAGCATTTTTGGGCGATGCGGTTCGGATTGATCTTTACTTTGGCTTTTTGTGCTGGATGCTTCCCGCAGTCTAAAGAGGCGGCGAAGCCGCAGGTGTGCAAGGAGCCCCCAGAGTGGTGGGTGACGCCGGAACGTCTGTCAAAAATGCCCGCCCGAGACTTGTTGCCAATCATGAATCGGATGGAATTGAAGACTGACGGCAATCTCGTATGGAATGGCAGACCGATTGATGAGATCGAGGCAGGGGAGCTTATGCGCGAAGCGCAGACATTGCTTCCTCAGCCCTATATTCAATATGTTCATCAAGGGTCAGTTGATTGTGAAAGGATCAATGCGGTTCGAGAATGGATTGACGCAGTATATCAATGCCGAAACATAAAAGGAAAGTGCGAGGAAGGCACCCATGAGGGAGCCCCACCTCCACCCTCACCGCCAAATTAACGGGATTGCAAAGGGCCCCCGCCCTTTGCCCGCCGGAGGCATAAAACGCCCGACAGAGGCATAATGCGTGCTTCAAACATACAAAAAGGGGCTGGAAAGCGCCATGCTCTCCAGCCCCTTTTCAATAAATCCGGCGTAAGCGGCTGATTAAGCCGCCACGCTTTCCGCCAGCACGGTGAGGCCTTCAGGCGTCACTTCGGCGAAACCACCAACGATGGCGATTTCTTCGGCAGGGCTGTTCTCGGTCTTGAACACCTTTACCACGCCATCCTTGATGGTGGACATGAAAGGTGCGTGACCGGCCAGCACGCCGAACTCGCCTTCCGAACCGGGGACGACCACTTGGTAGACATCCTCGGAACGGACCAGACGCGCAGGCGTGACGAGTTCAAAGTGCAGCGCCATGAGAATTACGCCTCCGCAGCCAGCTTCTTGGCCTTTTCAATGGCTTCTTCGATGCCGCCAACCATGTAGAAGGCAGCTTCGGGCAGGTGGTCATATTCACCATCCACCACAGCCTTGAACGACTTGACGGTGTCTTCGACCTGCACGAACTTGCCGGGGATCCCGGTGAACACTTCGGCCACGTGGAAGGGCTGCGACAGGAAGCGCTGGATCTTACGCGCGCGGGCCACGGTGAGCTTATCTTCTTCCGAAAGCTCGTCCATGCCCAGAATGGCGATGATGTCCTGCAGCGACTTGTACTTCTGCAGCGTTTCCTGAACGCGGCGGGCGGTTTCATAGTGCTCCTGACCGACAACGGCGGGCGTCAGCACGCGCGAGGTCGAGTCGAGCGGGTCCACGGCGGGATAAATGCCGAGTTCCGAAATCGCACGGTTCAGCGTGGTCGTTGCGTCCAAGTGGGCGAACGAGGCAGCCGGAGCAGGGTCGGTAAGGTCGTCGGCGGGCACGTAAATGGCCTGAACCGAGGTGATCGAACCCTTGGTGGTCGAGGTGATGCGTTCCTGCAGCGCGCCCATGTCGGTCGACAGGGTGGGCTGATAACCCACGGCCGAAGGAATACGACCCAGCAGAGCCGACACTTCCGAACCGGCCTGCGTGAAGCGGAAGATGTTGTCCACGAAGAACAGCACGTCCTGACCTTCTTCGTCGCGGAAATATTCGGCCATGGTCAGACCCGACAGAGCCACGCGAGCACGAGCACCCGGCGGTTCGTTCATCTGACCGAACACAAGAGCCACCTTCGAACCATCGGGGGTCGGGTTGCCATTGGCATCCTTGGCGATAACGCCAGCGTCGAGGAATTCGTGGTACAGGTCGTTACCTTCGCGGGTACGTTCACCCACGCCAGCGAACACCGACACGCCGCCGTGGCCCTTGGCGATGTTGTTGATCAGTTCCTGAATAAGAACCGTCTTGCCCACGCCGGCGCCGCCGAACAGGCCGATCTTACCACCGCGAGCATAGGGAGCGAGCAAGTCGATCACCTTGATGCCGGTGACCAGAATCGCAGCTTCGGTCGACTGGTCGATGAATTCGGGAGCCTTGGCGTGGATTGCGGCAACCTTTTCGGCGCCAACCGGACCACGTTCGTCGATCGGTTCACCGATCACGTTCATGATGCGGCCCAGCGTCTTGGGACCAACGGGAACCGAGATCTGCGCGCCGGTCGAGGTCACTTCCTGACCGCGGGTCAGACCGTCGGTGGCATCCATAGCGATGGTGCGGACGGTGTTCTCACCCAGATGCTGGGCAACTTCCAGAACAAGGCGGTTGCCATTGTTGTAGGTTTCCAGCGCGGTGAGGATGGGGGGCAGTTCGCCCTCGAAGGCAACGTCGACGACGGCGCCGATAACTTGGGCAATTTTGCCGGTGGTGGCCATGGGTTTCTTCCTTGCCTGCTATGTCGTCGTCAGAGCGCTTCTGCGCCCGCGATGATCTCGATGAGTTCGGTGGTGATCGCGGCCTGACGGCTGCGGTTATACTGGATGGTCAGCTTGTTGATCAGCTCGCCCGCATTGCGCGTTGCGTTATCCATGGCGGTCATCGACGCGCCCTGTTCGCTGGCAGCATTTTCAAGCAAGGCGCCGAAGATCTGGGTCTTCAGATAACGCGGCAGCAGCTGGCCGAGGATTTCTTCCTCTTCCGGCTCGTATTCCACCACGGCATCGCCCGACTTGCCCGCGGCATCCGCCTTGGGGGCGGGAACGGGGATGATCTGCTGTTCGGTAGGCTCCTGCAGCAGGGCGCTGCGGAACTTGCTGAAGAACAGATGGGCGACGTCGAACTTGCCCGCTTCATACAGCGCCACCAGTTCGGCCACGATGGCATCGGCTTCGGCATAACCGGCTTCGCGCACCGTCGAGGTGTCGAAGCCGCCGATGATACCATTGGGATATTCGCGACGGATAACCGCGCGACCCTTGCGGCCGATCAGGTAGAACACAACCTGCTTGCCTTCGGCTTCCAGAGCCTTGGCCTTCAGGCGCGCTGCCTTCACGATATTGGCGTTGAACGCGCCGCACAGACCGCGATCCGAATTGGCCACCACCAAGAGATGCACAGCATTCTTGCCGGTGCCAGCGAGCAGCTTGGGGCTGTTCTCGCTGATCACGATGCGCGAGGCGAGCGAACCCATCACCTGCGACAGGCGCGAGGCATAGGGGCGCGCGGCTTCTGCCGCAGTCTGCGCCTTGCGCAGCTTTGCGGCAGCCACCATCTGCTTGGCCTTGGTGATCTTCTGGGTCGACTTGACCGAGTTGATCCGACCTTTGAGTTCCTTAAGGCTGGCCATTGCCAACTACCTTTCGTAGCTAACTTTGGACTTAAGCGAACTGCTTGGCGAAGGCGTCCAGAGCGGCCTTGAGCTTGCCCTTGGCTTCATCGCCCAGATCCTTGGTGTCGCGGATCAGGGTCAGAACATCGGCATGCTGCGAACGCAGGAAGTTCAGCAGTTCGGCTTCATATTCGGTGACCTGGTTGACAGGGATGCTGTCCAGATAACCGTTGGTGCCGGCAAAGATCACCGCCGTCTGCTCTTCAAAGCCGAGCGGCGAGAACTGGGGCTGCTTGAGCAGTTCCGTCAGACGCGAACCACGGTTCAGCAGCTTCTGCGTCGAAGCGTCGAGGTCCGAACCGAACTGGGCGAAGGCGGCCATTTCGCGATACTGGGCCAGCTCGAGCTTGATCGAGCCCGACACCTTCTTCATCGCCTTGGTCTGGGCCGACGAACCCACGCGGGACACCGACAGACCAACGTTAATGGCCGGACGCACGCCCTGATAGAACAGGCCGGTTTCAAGGAAGATCTGGCCGTCGGTGATCGAGATCACGTTGGTCGGAATGTAGGCCGACACGTCACCAGCCTGCGTTTCGATGATGGGCAGGGCGGTCAACGAACCGGCGCCGTTTTCATCGTTCAGCTTGGCAGCGCGTTCCAGCAGGCGCGAGTGCAGATAGAACACGTCGCCGGGATAAGCTTCACGGCCCGGAGGACGACGCAGCAGCAGCGACATCTGGCGGTAAGCCACAGCCTGCTTGGAAAGGTCGTCATACACGATCACGGCGTGCATGGCGTTGTCGCGGAAGAATTCACCGATGGCAGCGCCGGTGTAGGGGGCCAGATACTGCAGCGGAGCGGGCTCCGAAGCGGTAGCGGCAACCACCACCGAATATTCCATGGCGCCGTTTTCTTCCAGCTGGCGCACGATCTGCGCCACGGTCGAACGCTTCTGACCGACGGCGACGTAGATGCAATACAGCTTCTTCGATTCGTCGTCGCCAGCGTTGGCGGCCTTCTGGTTGATGAAAGTGTCGATGGCGACAGCGGTCTTGCCGGTCTGACGGTCACCGATGATCAGCTCGCGCTGGCCACGGCCGATGGGAACCAGAGCGTCAATGGCCTTCAGGCCGGTCTGCACGGGTTCGTGCACCGACTTGCGGGGGATGATGCCCGGAGCCTTGACTTCCACGCGGCTGCGCGTGTCGGAGATGATCGGACCCTTGCCGTCGATCGGGTTGCCCAGAGCGTCAACCACGCGGCCCAGCAGGCCCTTGCCCACCGGAACGTCCACGATGGTGCCGGTGCGCTTGACGGTGTCGCCTTCCTTGATCTCGCTGTCCGAACCGAAGATCACGACGCCGACATTGTCAGCTTCGAGGTTCAGAGCCATGCCCTGAACGCCATTGGCAAACTGCACCATTTCACCGGCCTGGACCTGGTCCAAACCGTGGATGCGGGCGATACCGTCACCAACGGAGAGCACGGAACCAACTTCCGAAACCTGCGCTTCGGTGCCGAAATTGGCAATCTGGTCCTTGATGACCTTCGAGATTTCTGCGGCGCGAATTGTCATGTTCAGCCTTTCATCGAACCTGAAAAGGGCGGTTAAGCCCTTCGTCGCCCTCTAACGAGGAGCCTTAGCCCTTCATTTTCTGGGCGAGAGAATGGAGACGGGTGCGGATCGAGCTATCGATCTGCTTGCTCCCGATACGCACGACGAGGCCGCCCAGAAGATCGGGGTCAACACTTGTCTTGAGCTTGATGGCCTTGCCTTCACGCGCGGCCAGCTTGGCGGACAGCGCAGCCAGCTGTTCGTCGTTCAACGCATGGGCGCTGGTGACAAAGGCAGTGGTTTCGCCGCGCGCGGCCTGCGCGATGGCGGAATAGGCGCTGATAATATCGGGCAGTGCCGAGAGACGGCGACCCGCCGCCAGAACGCCGAGAAACTTCTTGGTCAGATCACCCAGACCCAGCACAGCGGCCACAGCTTCAATAGCCTTGGCAGCGTCTTCGCGGCTGATCTGCGGATTGCGAATCAAGGCTGCCAGATCGTCGGACTCGGCGATGGCCTGACCCAGATTATCCAGATCAGCCTCGACCCAGCCAATGCAGCCATTGTCTTGGGCCAGTTCAAACAGGGCAGACGCATAGCGCCCTTGTAGGCTGGCAGTAATGCCGGCGGAATTGTCCACGCTTGTCGGTCCCCTCTTGCCGGAACGATTCAGGGGGAAACAGCCCTGCGCTATCGCAAGTTTGTGCCCCATTCGCGGCGCGCATAGCGACGATTATGACAGGATGCAAGCAGGCGATGCGCGCTGATTCCAAAGTATCACCCCCGTAGCTTTGCTGAAGGCGCCATTGCGGGGTGGCATTTCCACATTCCTATGCATAGGCGGCATGAAGCAAAGTGGCGGTTTTGGCCGCAAAGCGGCGGATGCATGGAGGCCGGGACTGGGTTAGGCTGGCGTCATGAACGAGGATGAAGAAAATCTTGCATGGCAGGCCGTGGTGGCACGGAGCAGGGCGCATGACGGCGCCTTTGTATTCGGCGTGGCCAGCACGGGCGTGTTTTGCCGCCCCTCTTGCCCTGCGCGGCGGCCAAGACGGGAGAATGTGTCCTTCTATAACACTCCCGCCGAGGCGAGGGAGGCCGGTTTCCGTCCCTGCCTACGTTGCCAGCCCGAGGCGGCAGGGCGCGATGCCGAGGCGGTGGCGAAGGCTCTGGCCGTGCTGGATGCGGCAGAAGGGCGGGTTTCGTTGGAAGAATTGGGGCGGTTGACGCTTTATAGCCCCGCCCATCTCCAGCGCCTGTTCCTGCGCATGGTGGGGCTGTCCCCCGCCGCCTATCAACGCGCGAAACGGGCCGATGCGCTGGGCAAGGCGGATTCGGTGACGCAGGCGCTTTATGATGCAGGCTATGGCGCGGCGTCATCTTTCTATGATCAGGCCAAGGAGCGGATGGGCATGGCGCCAAGCGTGTGGATCAAAGGTGGGGCAGGAGCCGAAATCCGCTGGGCGGTGGTGGAAACCAGCCTTGGCCCTTTGCTGGTCGCAGCTACCGACAAGGGGGTGTGCCGGATGGGCTTTGGCATGGATGAGGGTGATTTGCGCGCCCAATTCCCGCAGGCGGAATTTTTGGAGGGCAATGCGGAATTTGCCCAATTGCTTTCTATGGTCGTGGCTCAAGTCGAAATGCCCGACGAATCGCACAAGATCCCGCTGGATGTGCAGGGCACCGCTTTTCAGGAAAAAGTCTGGGCCGCCCTGCGCCAGATCCCCAAGGGCGAGACGAGAACCTATGCCCAATTGGCCGCCGCCGCTGGCCACCCCAAGGCGAGCCGCGCGGCGGGCAGCGCCAATGGCGCCAATCCGGTGGCGGTGCTGGTTCCCTGCCACCGCGTGATCCGTGGCGATGGCACTCTGGGTGGCTATGCGTGGGGGGAGGAGATCAAGGCCGAATTGCTGCGGCGGGAAGGGGTCTATACAAAGGAGTAAGGGTCTATATCGATGCTCACCCGCACGCCCTGCGGGAAGGTCAGCGCCCCCAGCCATTCGCGCAGCACTTTCTGTAATTCGGCGCTGCGCTTGGCATTGATCAGCAGGCGATAGCGGTAGCGCCCGCGCAGCAGGGATAGAGGCGCGGGCGCTGGCCCCAGCACCATCACATCGGGCAGATGGGGCCGCGTGCCGCCAATGGCGCGGGCGGCTTCCTTGGCTTCGGCCTCTTCCTCGCTGGAAATGATGATCGCGGCCCAGCGCCCGAAAGGCGGCGCGCCCGCGCTGCGGCGGCCTTCGGCTTCGGCGGCATAGAAAGCGTCCCGATCATTGGCGGCCAAGGCGGCAATCACCGAAGCAGTGGGATGGCGGGTCTGAATATAGACCTCGCCCGCCTTGGCCCCGCGCCCTGCACGGCCCGCAACCTGCGCGATTTGCTGATAGGAGCGCTCTCCCGCCCGCAAATCGCCACCTTCCAGCCCCAGATCGGCGTCGATCACCCCCACCAGCGTCAGATCGGGGAAGTGATAGCCCTTGGTCACCAATTGGGTGCCGACAATCACATCCACCATCTTGTTTTCCGCAGCGCTCACAAATTCGGCCACTTTATCGGGTGTGTTGAGCGTGTCGGAGGTCACCAGCGCCACCCGCGCCTCGGGCAATATCTGCGCCACCTCGTCCGCGATGCGTTCTACGCCGGGGCCGCAGGCGATCAGGCAATCGCTCTCGCCGCATTCGGGGCAGGCGGTGGGCATGGGTTGTTCCTGCCCGCAATGGTGGCAGGACAGGCGCTTGGACAGGCGATGCTCCACCAGCCACGCGCTGCAAATGTCGCATTGGAACCGATGGCCGCAGGACCGGCACAGCGTCAAAGGGGCATAGCCGCGCCGGTTGAGAAACAGCAAGGATTGCTCGCCCCGCTCCAGCCTCTGCTTCAGGGCCTCCACCAAGGGCGGCGCGATCCAGTGGTTGCGCTCTGGCGGATGGTCGATCAGGTTCAGGATATGGATGTCGGGCATCTGCGCTCCGCCGAAACGGTCGGGCAGGATGATGCGCTTGTATACCCCAGCCTCGGCCAGAGTCAGGCTTTCCAGCGCGGGGGTAGCGCTGGCCAGTACCACGGGGATTTTTTCGAAACGGGCGCGGATGACCGCCACATCGCGCGCATTATAACGCACGCCATCATCTTGCTTGAAGGATGTTTCATGCGCTTCATCCACCACAATCAGGCCAAGGCGCGGATAGGGCAGGAACAAGGCCGAGCGGGCGCCCACCACCACTTGCGCCTCGCCGCTGGCAATGGCGCGCCATGCGCGGCGGCGCTCGGCAGATTTAAGGCTGGAATGCCACAGCACCGGCGTTACGCCAAAGCGCGCTTCAAAGCGGCGGAGGAAATTCTGCGTCAGCGCTATTTCGGGCAGCATCACCAAGGTCTGCCGCCCGCGCCTTATCGCTTCGGCCACGGCCTCGAAATAGGTCTCTGTCTTGCCGCTGCCGGTCACGCCATCCAGCAGGAAGGGGGCAAAGCTTTCCGCTTTCACCGCCTCCACCATTTCATCGGCGGCGGCTTGCTGGCCATCGGACAGGGTAGGCTGGGCAAAGGCCGGGTCGGCAGGCGGATAGGGGCGGTCAAGGTCAACCTGCACCGCCTCCATCAAGCCTGCCCCCACCATACCGCGCAGCACAGCCTCGGTCACGCTGGCCATCTCGGCTAGCTCGCGCAAAGTGCCTTGCGCGCCTTGCAGATGTTCCAAAGCGGCGGCGCGCTGAGGTGTCAGGCGCTTGGGCGTTTCGGCTCCCGCCACCAACCGGTATTCGGTCATGGTCCGCCCGCCTTGCAGCGCGGCGGTGGAGGACAGGGCCATGCGCGCCACGCTGGCCAGAGAGGCGCAATAATAATCCGCCGTCCATTCGATCAACCGCCGCAAAGGCGCGGGCAGAGGTGGCACGGGCAGCACTTGCAACAGATTGCGCAGGCGATTGTCACCCACTTCCTCACCGGGCAGGCGGTCGGCTTCCCACACAATGCCCATCACCTGCCGCGGGCCCAGCGGCGCGATCACCACGCTGCCATGTTCGACCGCCATGTCGGCAGGCACGCGATAATCCAGCACCGGCAGAGCGGAATTCATCACAAGCAGGCGGGCGCGTTTCATAGCTTCCCCTATGGGGTGGTTGAATCCTTTGGGCAAGACCGCGAAAGGACCCGATGGATGACAAGTCAACAGCGAGGGCTTGGGTTAGCGCCCGCTCCTGCCTATAGGCGATCTGTGCAAGCCATAGAATCGCGCGCCACCTGTCGGCGTGCGTCACAAAGCAGGGGGCAAATCCCATGAAGTTTTTCGTCGACACCGCCGATATCGCCGACATTAAGGAACTGGCCGCCACTGGCCTGCTGGACGGCGTGACCACCAATCCGTCGATCATCGCCAAGTCGGGCCGTGATTTTCTGGAAGTGACCAAGGAAATCTGCGGCATCGTGGATGGTCCGGTTTCGGCCGAAGTGATCGCCATGGACCATGAAGGCATGATGCGCGAAGCCGAAATCCTGCGCAAGATTGCCGACAATGTCTGCATCAAGGTGCCGCTGACCATTGACGGCCTGAAAACCTGCAAGGCGCTGACCAATGATGGCACCAAGGTCAATGTCACCCTGTGCTTCTCGGCCAATCAGGCGCTGCTGGCCGCCAAGGCTGGCGCTTCCTTCATCTCGCCCTTCATCGGCCGTCATGACGACAATGGCTTTGACGGGCTGGATCTGATCAGCGACATTCGCCTGATCTATGATAACTATGGTTTTGAAACGGAAATTCTGGCTGCCAGCATCCGTCACGGCGTGCATGTGCTGGAATGCGCCCGCATCGGCGCCGATGTGATGACGGCGCCTCCTGCCGTGATCAAGGGCCTGTTCAAGCATGTGTTGACCGACAAGGGTCTGGAACAATTCGCCGCTGACTGGGCGAAGACCGGCCAGAGCCTCTAATAGTAGACTGAAGGGTTAAGGATTTGGCTGAGGAAACTCCGCTCGACAAGTTCAAGCTGGCATTGACCGGCGCCTCGCGCGCGATTGCCGAGCGTGCCGATGTCGAGGTGAACTGGATAGCGGACAATCCCAGCCAGTCCGGCCCTGTATTCCGCATTCCGATGCCGGGCAGGGGCGTGCCCCGCGCCGCCGCGATGGAAGCGCGCGGCTATGCCGATAGCTATGCCTTGCGGTTGAAGCATCACAATGAAGCGCTGCATCGCAAGAGCGCGCCTGCCGATGTGATTGCGCGGGCTTGCTATGATGCGGTGGAGACGGTGCGGTTTGAAGCGCTGGGCACGCAAGGCTTTGCGGGCATGCGCGACAATCTGGATGCGGCGCTACAGATCAAGGTGGCGCAGGATGCCATCACCCGCGCCGAACGTGCCGAACAGGTGCCTTTGCATACCGCGCTGTCGCTGATCCTGCGCGAGAAATTGACCGGTCAGCCGATCCCGCCTGCCGCGAAGGCTGGTGTGGAACTGCGCCGCGCGTGGATCGAGGAACGCGCCAAGGGCGATTTCGACGCCTTGGCGCAAAGCCTTGGCGACCAGCGCGCTTTCCAGAGCCTTGCGCTGGATATGCTGCGCCATCTGGACCTGACCCAGCCCGAGACCACCGATGAACCGGGGGAGGACGAGGATAACGAGGAAGCCGAGCAGGACAAGGAAGAGCAGCAGGACGAGGACCAGCCCGGTCAGGAGCCGCAGCCGATGGAAATGGCGGCGGACCAACAGCAGGGCGACGGCGAGGGGGAAAGCGAGCAGCAGACCCAGATCGACGATGAATCCCAACTGGATGACGAGGGCGAGGATAGCGAGGAGGGCATGTTGCCCACGCGTCCCAACCGCCCTTGGACCGATCTGCCTTCCGAATTTGATTACAAGGTCTTCACCGAGAAGCATGACGAGGTAATCGCCGCGCAGGACCTGTGCGATGACAATGAGCTGACCCGCCTGCGCGCCTATCTGGACGCGCAGTTGAAGGGTTTGCAGGGCATCGTCACCCGCCTTGCCAACCGGCTCCAGCGCCGCTTGATGGCGCAGCAGAACCGCAGTTGGGACTTCGATCAGGAAGAAGGCATTCTGGACGCCGCCCGTCTGGCGCGGGTGGTCACTTCGCCCGGTTCTTCGCTGAGCTACAAGGTCGAGCGGGATATCGAGTTCAAGGACACGATTGTCACCCTGTTGATCGACAATTCCGGCTCGATGCGGGGGCGGCCGATTTCCATGGCGGCCATTTCCGCCGATGTTCTGGCCCGCACGCTGGAGCGTTGCGGGGTGAAGACCGAGATCCTTGGCTTTACCACCAGCGCATGGAAGGGTGGGCGCAGCCGTGAGGCTTGGTTGGCGGCGGGCAAGCCTGCGCAACCGGGGCGTCTCAATGACTTGCGCCACATTGTTTATAAAAAGGCTGATGAACCTTGGCGCCGTGCGCGCAAGAATTTGGGCCTGATGATGCGCGAGGGCCTGCTCAAGGAAAATATCGACGGCGAGGCGCTGAAATGGGCGCATGATCGCCTGCTGGCCCGCCCCGAAGATCGCCGCATCCTGATGGTGATTTCGGACGGCGCGCCGGTCGATGATTCCACCCTGTCGGTCAACACGGCGGGCTATCTGGAAGGCCATCTGCGCAAGATGATCGACTGGATCGAGAACAAGTCGCCGGTCCAATTGGTGGCGATCGGGATCGGCCATGATGTAACGCGCTATTACCGTCGCGCAGTAACCATTATGGATGTTGAACAATTAGGCGGGACGATGATCGAACAATTGGCGGGATTGTTCGAGGACGGCTGATATCCTCGCTTGTACCATACTGGCACCTTATGTGGCCTTAGTAAAAATACATAAGGAGTCGGGATGATGCGAGGCATGCGGGCTTTGTTGCTGGCTGTGACTCTGGGGGCGGCGCATGCCGCCAAGGCGCAGCCGCAGCCGCAGGTGGAGGTGGAATTTCTTGCCACCCTGTCCAGCGAGGGCAGCCATGTCGGCGACATGTTCCCCATCCGTCTGGCCAAAGCCGCAAGTCTGGATAATGGCGAAACTTTGCCTGCTGGCCTGATGGGGCTGGGCGAGGTGGTGGAGGCCAAGCCCGCCGGTGGAGGCGGCGCGCCCGGGGTGCTGGTGCTGGCCTTGCGCTATCTTGACCATCACGGGCGCAAGATTGCCTTGCGGTCCCTACAGCAAAATATGGTCGGGCGTGATCGCGTGAACGAGATGCGGCGTCATGGCTCACTGTCTTTGGCGACAGCTTTGCCCATGTCGATGTTGGGCATGGCGACGCGTGGCGGCAATATTGTGGTGGCCAAGGGTAGCTATGCGCTGGCGGATGTGGCGGGGGAGCTTGGAGCAGCTGAAGCCGCATCTGCCTCATCGGCGGATTGGCCGGAGAAGGCCGCACTCGATGTTCCGCCCCCGCCCAAGGGGATGGGGCAAGTGGTGTTCTATCGCCCTGATTCCCTCAGTTGGAAGATGATCGGCTGCACCATCAGGGAGGAGGAGCGCAAATTGTCCTCGCTGGGCTCGGGGCGCTGGTTTGCCTATGTGGCATCGGCCGGTGTCCATGCCTTTCGCGTGACGAGCGAGACCTCCGATAGCCTGCGTTTGAATGTCGAGGCGGGCGAAACGCAATATGTCTCCTGCCGTTTGCGGGCCAGCGTATTGATCGCGCGCCCCGTCATCCGGCCCGAAGCGGCCAGCGGGTTCCATGCGGCCTTGAGCGGGCTCAAGCTGGTGGATGATGACGATATGGGGGCGGTCTCGCCCCAGGGCTATGCACTGCGTCAGGCGGATATCCGGCAGGCCTTGGCCCAGAGGTCTGGCCCGCCCCAGCATGGACAGGTTGCCCGCCCCGCGCAGGACGGCAGCGTGATCGACAAGATGGACGACAGTTCGCGGCGTTTGCTGGAACAGGGGTTGCGCAAGATGGCCCGAGGTGCCGCTGCGCGCTGAACTGGTCTTGACCTTTGGTCTGGGCCTTGCCAACCGGCATCATATGACCAACAACGCGCCTTTGCAGCTGTTCAACAGCCTGACCCGCCAGACCGAGATTTTCACGCCTGTGCATGCAGGAGAGGCGCGCGTCTATTCCTGCGGGCCGACGGTCTATAATTACCCGCATATCGGCAATATGCGCGCCTATGTCTTTGCCGATATTCTGGGGCGCACGCTGAGCTATCAGGGGTACAAGCTGACCCATGTGATCAACATCACCGATGTGGGCCATTTGACCGACGATGCCGATGCGGGCGAGGACAAGATGGAGCGCATGGCCGCGAAAGAGGCCAAGAGCATCTGGGATATCGCGGAACATTACAAGCAGGCCTATTGGGCCGATATCCGCGCGCTCAACATCCGCCAGCCTGCGCAATGGACCATCGCCACCGATTACGTGCCGCAGATGATCGAGTTTGCGAAAAAGATCGCCGACAGGCATTGTTACGAGCTGGAAAGCGGCCTCTATTTCGATGTCAGCACGGTCGGCGATTATGGCCGACTGGCCCGCGCCAATACCGAGGAAGGTGAGGGCCGGATCGAGGCCGTGGATGGTAAGCGCAATCAGGCCGACTTTGCCATCTGGCGCAAGACACCCGCAGGTGAGAAGCGGCAGATGGAATGGGACAGCCCATGGGGGCGCGGTGCGCCGGGCTGGCATCTGGAATGCAGCGTGATGAGCGGGGAAGTGCTGGGCTTTCCTTTCGACATCCACACCGGCGGGATTGACCACCGCGAGATCCACCACCCTAACGAGATCGCGCAGAATCAGGCGATCTGCGGCTGTGGCGGGTTGGAGGACCCTTTGCATTCGGGTGCCCGCTTCTGGATGCACAATAACTTCCTTGTCGAACGCTCTGGAAAGATGAGTAAATCTTCCGGTGAATTCCTGCGTCTGCAATTGCTGATCGACAAGGGCTATCATCCTTTGGCCTATCGCCTGATGTGCCTTCAGGCGCATTATCGCAGCGAATTGGAGTTCAGTTGGGAAGGGCTGGGCGCGGCGCTGGTAAGGCTGAAGCGTCTGGTGATGGCGGTGGCGCAGGTGAAGGCGCAGGTCGAAGGCACCGGCTATGCCGCGCTGGGCGGATTTGGTCCCAAGGTTGCGCCGCTGGTCGCCGCTTTCGAGGCGGCGATGGCCGATGATCTCAACACGCCGATGGCGCTGACTTTGCTGGAGGAGGTGGCCTCGGTCAAAAAGGTGCCCGCGCCCGAAAAGCTGGCGGCGTTGACGGCCATGGACGGGGTGCTGGGCTTGAACCTGCTGGGTGTGGAGCGGGCCGATCTGCGCCTCCGCCCCGTTTCCGCCACCATCACCGAGGCTGAGATCGAGGCCATTCTAGCCGAACGCAAGCAGGCGCGGGTGGAGAAGGATTTTGCCCGCTCCGACGCCCTGCGCGATGAATTGGCCGCGCAAGGCGTGGAGGTTATGGACGGTGATCCGTTAGGCTGGGATTGGAAACTGGGCTGAACGGGCCCGGGTCAGGCAGATGGGGCTCGCCCTCTTGCGCGATAGGGCGCCGGCGAGCCTCTATACCTCTGCCAGCACCAGCAGGTCGGCTTCCAGCACCATCCTTTCGGTGGGTTGCATGACATGGGTCACTTCATTGACGCCAGCGTCGGCAACCAATTGGCCGCGGATGGTAAATTCATGCTCGGGCAGGGTGGCGATGAATTCCCGCGCCGCCGCAACCCCTTCCTCGCCGCTGAACATCAGCGTGACGGTGTGGCGCGCGCCGGAGAAGGTCGTGCTGGCCCAGGGGCGTTCGGCGTGGGACAGCAATTCGGCATGGGGGCCGGCAAGGCGCATGGTGGCATCCAGAAGCTGGACCGACGGGTGGCGGGTGCGTTTTGCGCCCGCGCCCTTGGCGGTGCCCAGACGTTCGGCAGGGCTGAACAGGGCGACGCGTTCTGCGTTGATGTCGTTGCTGGAGCGGAAATCAAAGCGCATGGTTGGCCTCCTGGTGATGGGGCATGAAAAATTCGATGCGGGATACGAGGTCAGGGCCGGGGTTTCGGCCATTGCGCATATCGCCTACCAGTCTTGGATCGTGTGCGACCATTCGTCCAAACTTGGTCCATGGCATGCCGGTGGCTCTCAGGAAGTCCTCTATTTTTCTCAGCAGCATGGTGGTGCTCCCTTGTCTTTTGGCAGAAGAACCGTTTCGGTTCGTCTACTAGGTATTTGTTCTCATATTCGTCCTTTCTTGTTTAGGAAAAATCCTATGGTATTCCACTGATCATGGAGAAACCGGATGCCCGCAAAACATTACAAGCACTTGTCGCGGAGCGGGGGTGAGCCTTGCTGCCCTCTCGGGGTTGCTGGGAAGGAATCCTGCTTATTTGCAGCAGTTTGTGCGCAAGGGGAGTCCGCGCAAACTGGAGGAAAATGACCGAAAAGTCCTTGCCCGATTCTTTGGCGTCGACGAATCGCTTCTCAGCGGAGGCGGGCGGGAGTTAGAGGAAAAATCCTATGCCGAGGTCATTGTCCGCAAACAGCCGGTGCGCAGTGAATATGTCGACGTGCCCCGACTGGCGCTCAGCGCCGCGGCAGGGGTGGGCTCGTTCGTGACCTCGGAGCAGCCTTTCGGCGCCTTGCGCTTCTCGCAAAGCTGGCTGCGCGAGATGGGGCTGCATGGGGCTGATCTGGCGACCATGACCGTGGCGGGGGATTCGATGGAGCCCACCTTGCGCGACGGTGACGAGATCTTGATCGACCGTTCGGTCCGAGCTCTGCGCGACGGGGTGCATGTGGTGTGGGTCGAGGATTCGCTGTTGGTCAAGCGGGTGGATATGGGCCGTCCGGGCCGGGTCCGCTTGTGCAGCGATAATACGCATTATGCGCCGATTGATATGGCGCCCAGCGAGGTGATCGTGATCGGTCGTGTGGTGTGGAAAGGCGGGCGCCTGTAATCGGACGCCCGCCCGAAACTCTTATTTAGTCCATTGGGCCACCCAGTCGGCCAAGGCCTGCGGCGTCATCGAGCGCGCATCCGACAGCGCGGTAACGCGGCCTTCGTTGATCAGCTTGTTGGTCTTGGGGTCAACGACAAACAGCGCGGGCACGCCCTTGGGGCGATCAATGCCGTAAGCGGCCGAGATATCCAGATTCTTGGTGTAGCGGCCCACGTCCACCATCACCACTTCATAATGTTTGCGCATGAATGCTGCCAGTTCGGGCTGCGCCATGGTGGCGGCCAGAATGCGGCAATCGGGGCACCAGTTACCACCCAGATCCAGCAGCACCAACTTGTGGTTCTTCTTGGCGCGGGCGATGGCGGCGGCCACTTCCTGCTGCGCATTGGCCGTTTCGTTATAGGGCGTGGCGGGCAGGGGCTGGGGCAGGGCAGCAAAGCTGGCGGCTTTCATATGCGGGGCGGGTGCGGCCATCGCGGGCGAGGCAGAAATCAGGCTGGCACCGGCCAGCAGGGCGAGTGAGAGGAGGCGCATGGTTTAATCCCAACTGAATTGATGGATGAAATATATGCTATGGGCGGCGCAGTGCCACTGGCCTTGCGGGCTTTGGCCTAGTAGGATTTGCCGCATGGTTGATAGTAAAACTTCACGAGCAGAAGCAGGGGTGAATGAGCCTCCCTTGCGGATCCACCTCATTCCGGTCACCGCCTTCCAGCAGAATTGCTCGCTGGTGTGGTGCACCAAGACGATGCGCGGGGCCTTGATCGACCCTGGCGGCGATCTGGACCGGCTGAAGGCGGAAGTGGCCGCGCGCGGGGTGACCCTGGAAAAGCTGTTGGTGACGCATGGGCATATGGACCATTGCGGGCTGGCAGGCGTGCTGGCCAAGGATCTGGGCCTGAGCATTGAGGGGCCGCATGAAGGCGACCGCTTCTGGATCGAGGGACTCGATAATCCCAATATGCGCATGGGCCTTGCAGGGGAAAGTTTTGAACCCGATCGCTGGCTGGTCGATGGCGATCAGGTGACGGTGGGTGAACTGACGTTCGATGTGCTGCATTGCCCCGGCCATACACCCGGCCATGTCGTGTTCTTCCACGAGCCCTCGCGTTTGGCGATTGTGGGCGATGTTTTGTTTCAGGGCAGCATCGGCCGCACCGATTTCCCTCAGGGCAATCACCAGCAACTGCTCGATTCGATCACGGGCAAGCTGTGGCCGCTGGGCAAGGATGTGACCTTTGTGCCGGGGCATGGGCCTTGCAGCACGTTTGGCCATGAGATGCTCTCCAATCCCTTTGTGGGTGGCATCTACGGGTAATGTGGTGAAGGAGGGCTGGTTTGGCGCCAGCCCTCGTTATAGGGCTTTAAATTAGATTGACGCTGGCCAGTACGGCAAAGGTGGCCAGTCCCAGTTGGGCCAGCAGCGCGGTGACCGTGCCAATGGCGCGTCCGGCCTTGAATTTTCCATCCATACCGATGGCATGCGCCACGCGGCCCAGCATAAAGATGGCGCCGACGGGCCCCAGCCACCAGCTGCCCTTGCCGGTCAATTCCACCAGCGCGAACAGGATCAGTGTCAAAGGCGCGGTTTCGATGAAATTGGCCTGCGCGCGCATGCGGGCCAGTAGGAAAGCATCGCCGCCATCACCCAATTCGATCTTGCGGGCCATCCGCACCTGACCGATGCGGATCATCAGCCAGCAGTTGATCACTGCGCCAGCGGCGGCCAGACAGAGCGTGGTGGGCAAAACCACTGGTGCAAATCCCGACAAAACCATAATATCCTCGCAAGCAATGTGACTTTCCTGCGCTTCTTAGTCGCGCAAGGCTTGCAACGCACGAGAAATTCGGTATAGGCGCGCCTTCACATCCGCCTGTGCGGCAACGCACTTCCGGCGGCTTTTGTCGTCTTACACGTCAATTTTTCAGGAACAGGTGCCGCAATGGCTGTCCCCAAAAGAAAAACTTCCCCCAGCCGCCGGGGTATGCGCCGCAGCCATGATGCGCTCAAGGTTGAAGCGTTTCATGAATGCTCGAACTGTGGTGAACTGAAGCGTCCCCACAACCTTTGCCCCTCTTGCGGCCACTACAATGGTCGCGAGATCATTGCTGTCGGTCTCTAATTTTCATCCCAAGCAGGGGGTAATTGCATCATGAGTTTGCCGCGTATCGCCATAGACGCGATGGGCGGGGACGAGGGTGTTCGGGTAATGGTCGCTGGTGCGGCTCTTGCTCGAACGCGCTATCCTCAGGTGCGGTTCCTCCTGGTGGGTGATCAGGAGAAGATCGGGAAGGCGCTTGACGCTCATCCCGATCTGCGTGCCATATCGGAAATTCTCCACGCCGACGATGTTATCGCCGGAGAGGACAAGCCGAGTGTCGCGTTGCGTCGCGCCAAAACCACCTCGATGGGCATGGCTATCCATGCCGTCAAGGATGGTTCGGCGGGCGCGGCCATCAGCGCGGGTAACACCGGCGCCTTGATGGCGATTGCCAAATTGGCTTTGCGCACCATGCCGGGCATCGATCGCCCCGCTTTGGCTGCCATTTTGCCCACCCTTCAGCCCAGCGATCTGGTCATGCTGGATCTGGGCGCGAACACCGAATGCGATGCCCGCAATCTGGTGCAATTCGCCATCATGGGTGCGGCCTATGCCCGTATTGCCAACAGCCAGCCCACGCCCCGCGTGCGACTGTTGAACATCGGCACCGAAGAAATCAAAGGCACCGAATCCCTGCGCGATGCAGCCGCTGTGTTGAAAGACGCGGCTGGTGTGCTTTCCATGCGATTTGACGGTTTCACCGAGGCGGACAAGATCTGTCGTGGCGAAATGGATGTGGTTGTCACCGACGGTTTCTCGGGCAATATCGCTCTTAAAGCGGTGGAAGGTACGGCCCGTTTCGTGGGTGACCTGCTGCGCCGCTCTTTCGCCAGTTCGCTGCGGTCCAAGATCGGCTTCCTGATCTCGCGCCCCGCCACCGAACTGCTCAAGCATCAGCTTGATCCCAACAATCACAATGGCGCGGTGTTCCTTGGCCTCAATGGCATCGTCGTCAAAAGTCACGGCAGCGCCAATGCGTTGGGCGTGGCCAATGCCGTGGGTGTGACCCAGCGGCTGCTGGAGGAACATCTGACCGAGCGTATCGCAGCCGACCTTGCGCGTCTGGGTGAAGACACCTTGCGCGCGCCCCGCAAAATCGCGGTCGAGGCGGGCCAATGAGCGGTCAAACCTTCCGGCGTTCGGTACTGATCGGTACGGGCAGCGCCTTGCCTGCGCGCAAGGTTTCCAATGCGGAACTGGCGGCCAAGGTCGATACCAGCGACGAATGGATCGTGGAGCGCACGGGCATCCGCAACCGTCATATTGCCGATGACAGCGAAACCACTGCTTCTCTCGCCACTCTGGCCGCGCAGCGTGCTCTGGAAGCGGCCGGTGTAGATGGTAGCAAGGTGGATCTGATTGTGCTGGCCACCGCCACGCCGAACCAGACCTTTCCCGCGACCGCGACGATTGTGCAAAATGCAATCGGGGCCAATGGCGGAATCGCCTTTGACGTCGCCGCTGTTTGCTCCGGCTTTCTCTATGCTATGGGCGTTGCCGATTCGATGTTGCAGTCGGGAATGGCGAAAACCGCTCTGGTGATTGGCGCGGAAACCTTCAGCCGGATCCTCGATTGGGAAGATCGCACCACATGCGTTCTTTTTGGCGATGGGGCTGGAGCTATCCTGCTGGAATCGCGTGAATGTGATTCGGCTGATGCTCCGGGCATTCTGGCGACGCGTTTGCATGCCGATGGCGCGCATAATGAATTGCTGTTTGTGGATGGTGGCGCGTCGACCACCGGCACGGTTGGGCATCTGCGCATGAAGGGTCGGGAAGTTTTCCGACATGCAGTCGTCAATCTGTCCAATGTTTTGCGTGAAGTCCTTGAGGAAGCTGGATTTTCTTCCGAAGATCTCGACTGGCTGGTTCCGCATCAGGCCAATGCCCGCATTCTGGAAGCGACCGCGAAAAAGCTGAATATGCCTGCCAGCAAGGTGGTGATCACCGTGCAGGACCACGCCAACACCTCCGCTGCATCGGTGCCATTGGCGCTTGATACCGCGATTCGCGATGGACGAATCAAGTCGGGGCAATTGGTGATGCTGGAGGCTATGGGCGGCGGCTTTACATGGGGTGCCAGCCTGCTTCGCGTGTAAAAATTGCACATGAATGGCGGTTCAATGCAATCAATTTCACCGGATTTGGTGATGATTTCATTGTGTTTTAATCCCTGCTTGCTATTAAGTGTCTCGGGAGGGTCGCTAACTTAGCAAGAGGGGGCTTGTGTGCGCTCCATGAACACACTTACGCGTGCTGATCTGGCAGAAGCCATTAATCATAAGCTTGGACTGTCGCGGGCGGATTCGCTCACCATGGTCGAATCCATTCTCGACAATATTTCCGACGCGCTGGCCGAGGGCGAGAATGTGAAGATTTCCGGTTTCGGAACCTTCCTTCTGCGCGACAAGTCGGAACGGGTGGGCCGCAATCCCAAGACCGGCGTGGAAGTGCCGATCACGCCGCGCCGTGTGCTGACTTTCCGCGCCAGCCAGATGTTGAAGGACCGCGTTTCCGGCGATTGATCCGGAAACAAGGCCCGATTTTTCAAGGTTGAACTGAATGGAAACGGGGCAGGGTTCTACAAGCGTTATCGCGCTTGAGGATGGCAAGGGGGCAAAGGCTTTCCGCACGATTGGGGAAGTGTCGAAGGCGCTTGACGTGCGCCCCCATGTCCTGCGTTATTGGGAAGAGCAGTTCCCCATGCTCCAGCCTGTGAAACGGGCTGGCGGACGCAGGCTCTATCGCCCCGAGGACATTGAACTGGTCGCCACGATTGATCGTCTGGTCCATCGCGAAGGCTATACTTTGCGCGGCGCTCGGCAGTTTCTGGAGAGTAAGGGCGGCAAGGCGGAGGAGACGATCGTTCTGACCGTCACCGAACCCGCGCCGCCCGCTCCGCCACCGCAAGTGGTGGAGGTAGAGGTGGTGCAGGTGGTCGAAGCCTATGACAAGGCGGCCGTTTTGCAACAGCTCTATGCGGTAAAGGCCAAGCTTAACAGCGCTTTGGCGATTTAGGGCTTACAGCTTTTCCGGCCCCAGTTCAGGGTCCAGGTCACGCGGACGCATTAGATGGACAAGGCGGGCCGTCGCTTCCTCGACATCGTGCCAGCTATCGACCGGAATTTCCAAAACCGCGAAAGTTGCTGTGGGGAATTTCTCCTCCACCACATCGCGCAGGGGGCTGGAGCCGTCATCGGGCACCAGATCGAAAATCAGATCTTCCAGCCCCGGATTATGCCCGACCATCAGCACGGATTGCACATGGTCGGCCTCATCGCGCAACACATCCAGCAGGCTGGCGGAGCTGGCCAGATAGATGCGGCGGTCCCAATTGACCGGCATGGCATGGTCATAGCCCGCGCCTTGGGCGGCCAGTTCGATGGTCTGCGCCGCACGCACGGCAGGCGAGGCCAGAATGCGGCCCCAGCGGATATCATGCTCGCGGCACCAGCTTTCGATATGTTTGCCGATCAAAGGCGCGCCTCTTTCGCCGCGCCCGTTTAAAGGTCGGTCGAAATCGCGGGCGCGGGCATCGCCCCAATCGGATTTGGCATGGCGCAACAGGCCGAGAGTTTTCATGGCATCCTAACCCAGCAAGTCCGGCGAAACGGCGGCGGCTTTCGCTTCGTCTGAAACACCGCTGCGCAGCTTTTGTAAAGCCTCGTCCAGCGTGCAGCGCACAATCGGCGTGCCAGCGGGAAAGGCGGTGAGCAGGCGTGAAGGGAAAGCGGCGGATAGCACCACAAAATGCCCGCGATCCCCGCGCCCACGGATCAACCGGCCAAAGGCCTGCGCCAGTCGCGCACGGATGATGCGATCGTCATGGGCCTGCCCGCCTTGGGGATGGGCCATGCGGCGGGCACGATGCAGGATGGAGGGCTTGGGCCAAGGCACTTGCTCCATCACCACCAGACGCAGCGAATCGCCGGGCACATCCACCCCGTCGCGCAGGGCATCGGTGCCCAGCAGGGATGCCTTGGGATCATCACGGAAAATATCGACCAAGGTTCCGGTGTCGATCGGGTCCACATGCTGGGCATAAAGCGCCAGACCCAGCCGCGCCATGCGATCGGCAATGCGGCCATGCACCGCGCGCAAACGGCGGATGGCGGTGAACAGGCCTAGCGCTCCGCCGCCGCTCGCCTCGATCAAGCGGCCATAGGCATTGGCCAGCGCGGGAATATCGCCCTTGGGCACATCGGTCACGATCAGCACCTCGGCCTGATTGGCGTAATCGAACGGGCTTTCAAAGGCCTCGACACGGGGGAGACGATCCAGATGCGCCGCGCCTGAACGGGCGATGGCGCTGTCCCAATCGTGTTCGCCTTGACTACCTTTGTCGCGCAGGGTGGCGCTGGTCATCATCACGCCATGCGCGCCACTCAGAACGGTGGCGGCAAAGGGCTGCATCGGGTCCAGCCAGCGGCGATGCAGGCCGATGTCATAATCGCGCCCGTCGCTGCGCTCCACCGCCAGCCAATCGACATAGGCCGGATCGGCAGGGCCGGACAGGCGCGCCAAAAGCGCTTCCCACGCCGCCACCAGATCGACGCGCCAGCTTAAAGATTGCCGCGCGCCCTCGATCCGCGCCCGCCCTTGGCCGTCCAGCCAATCTGGCCCATCGGTTAGCAAGGCCTCCAGCCGCAGGCCCAACTGGATCAGAGGTTTGCGCAAACGAGCCAAGGCCGCTTGCGCCTCCAAGGCGGCCTCGATCATCTCGCCATCCAGATCGGCTGCCTCGGTTTCCAGACCATAGCCTGCATCCTGCCCGCCGCTTTCATCGCGGGCAAAGGTGGTGGCGCGCACGGCGGCCAGCAGATGCTCGATCTCGCCCGAAGGTTCGCCCTCCACCACACGTTGCAGCCAGCCATCGGCGGGCAAAGCTTCGGCGGCATCCTTCGCCTCGGTAATGGCGCGGGCGCCTGCCTCGTCATAGCTGGCCACATCGGCAAGGCGGGCGGAAAGGCCACGGCGGCGGCCCTTCGATCCCTTTTCCGGCCCGATCACCCAACGGCGCAATTCGATTGCTTCCGCGCCGGTCAGGTCGGCGGAAAAGGTGCTGTCGGCCGCCTCGAACACGTGATGGCCTTCGTCAAACACGATGCGCGTGGGGCGCAGGGCCACATCTTTGCCGCGCGCGGCATTGACCATCACCAAGGCGTGGTTGGCGATCACCAGTTCGGCCTCGGCGCTGGCGCGGGCGGCGCGTTCGATGAAACATTTGCGGTAATGCGGGCAACCGGCATAGACGCATTCGCCGCGCCGGTCGGTCAGGCTGGTAATGCCGCGCTGGCGGAACAAAGTGCCCAGCCAACCCGGCAGATCGCCGCCGATCATATCGCCGTCTTGTGAAAAACCGGCCCAGCGCGCCACCAATTGCGCCAGAATGGCCGCCCGCCCGCCAAAGCCGCCTTGCAGAGCGTCCTCTAGGTTGAGCAGGCAGAGGTAATTCTCGCGCCCCTTGCGCACGACGACAGGCTGCGTACCGCTGGTGGGGGAGGTCCACACGCGGCGGCTTTCGCGGCGCAATTGGCGCTGCAAGGCCTTGGTATAGGTGCTGACCCAGACCGTGCCGCCGCTGGCCCGCGCCCATAGCGAGGCGGGGGCCAGATAGCCCAAGGTCTTGCCGGTGCCGGTGCCCGCCTCGGCCAGCAGCATATGCGGGGCCTTGTCGGCCATGCGGGGCGCGAAAATATGCGCGGCGGCGGCGGCATAGGCCTTTTGGCCGGCGCGGGCCTCGCTGTGATGGCCGGTGATATGGTCCAGCTGGCCCAGCACATCGGCCTCGTTCAGCGTGATCTGCGCGGGCTGTGGGCGCTCGGCGGCTTCCTCCCATTCGGGCAGGCGGGCAAACAGCCAGCGTTCGGCCCTTTGCGGTTTAGCCACCACCGGCCCCAGCAGGCTGGCCCAAGGCCAGCGCAATTTGGCCATGGATTGCAGGATCGTCCATGCACCTTCCCGCTCGGCCCAATCCGCCGCCTCGCATTGCGCCAGCAGCGCGGCGGCGGCGCGTTGCAGCAGCAGCGGCACTTCGCCATCATTGGCCGGTTCGGGCAGGGACAGCGCATGGGCCAGCCCCTTGGGCGTGGGCACCACGAAACGCGCAGGGTAGATGAAGGCGAAAAGCTCCAGCAGATCCAGCCCCGACAGATCCGGATAGCCCAGACGACTGGCCACCAAAGGCGCGTTGAGCATCAGCAGTGGCGTGTCGGCGGCGGTGACAATTGCCTCGCCCTTGCCGATCGCGCGCGTTTCGGCGCTGCGGTCTTTCAACCAGCAACCGCCATGGTTGGCATGCAGCGCAGGCAGGCTCAATACGGGCAGGGCGGGGGCTGGCTCGTCGGTCACGGCAAAAGCTGATGGCGACAGGCGAGGGGCTTGGCAAGCTGTGCCTTGGGTCTTTCCCCCGATCAGCCCTCGGAAAACAGAATACGTTCCAGCCAGCTGCGCTTTTCCGCCATGGGGCGGATCGGGCCGAAACGGCGCAGCCGGTCGCGCGGGTCCATCGGTGGGGCCTTATAGGGCAGATCGCCCGCGTTCAGTGGTTTACCATGGGCAAAGTCGGCGTGATGATGCAGCGACATGATCTGATCCTTTCCCGATGGTGCTGGCGTAGGGGGATGATGCCCCATCGCCGCTGCTTCACGGTTAATGCTTTGCTAGGGAATGGCGCTAGGGAGCGGGTTTTTGGCCAATTCCAGCCTTGCCCTTTTGCGCGCCATGGGCAAAAGGCAGGGCATGACTGAAGAAGCACTCCTCGCCGCCGCCCAAGTGTCCAAAGCATGGCCTTTTGAAGAGGCCCGCAAGATCCTGAAGCGTTATCCCAACGGGAAACGCGGGGTAGATGGCGAACTGGTGCCGGTGCTGTTTGAAACCGGCTATGGCCCAAGCGGCCTGCCGCATATCGGCACGTTTCAGGAAGTTTTGCGCACGACCTTGGTCCGCCGCGCCTATGAGGTGCTGACTGGTGGGCACCCCACGCGCCTGGTCGCTTTCTCCGACGATATGGATGGCCTTCGCAAGGTTCCCGACAATGTGGAGAACAAGGAAGTTCTGGCCGCCAATCTGGGCAAGCCCTTGAGCCGCATTCCCGATCCTTTCGGCACGCATGAAAGCTTTGCGCATCATAACAATGCGATGCTCTGCGCCTTCCTTGACCAGTTTGGCTTTGATTACGAATTTGTTTCCGCCAGCGACCGTTACAACAGCGGCGCGTTTGACGATGCGCTGCGCGGGGTTTTGCGCGCCTATGACAAGATCATGGGCATCATGCTGCCCACCCTGCGCGAGGAGCGTCGCAAGACCTATTCGCCCATCCTGCCCGTCAGCCCCAAGAGCGGCATCGTGCTGCAGGTTCCCATCGAAGTGGTGGATGCCGAAACCGGCATGATCCGCTTTGAAGATGAAGGCGAAGTGATCGAACAGAGCGTGTTCGGTGGCTGGTCCAAGCTGCAATGGAAGGTCGACTGGGCCATGCGCTGGGTGGCGCTGGGCGTCGATTACGAAATGTGCGGCAAGGATCTGACCGACTCGGTGACGCAGAGCGGCAAGATCGCCCGCGTTTTGGGTGGGGCCAAGCCGGAAGGGCTGATCTACGAGCTGTTCCTCGACGAAAAGGGCGAGAAGATCAGCAAGTCCAAGGGCAATGGCCTGACCATCGAACAATGGCTGACCTATGGCTCGGACGAGAGCCTTGCCTTCTATCTTTTCCGCGACCCCAAGAGCGCCAAGAGCCTGCACCCCGGCATCATCGGTCGCGCGGTGGACGAATATTGGCAGTTCCGCGAAAAGCTGGCCACCCAGCCGATTGAACAGCAATTGGGCAATCCGGTGTGGCATTTGCTGCGCGTGACGGGGGATGGCACGGGCGCGGGTGACAGCCTGCCGGTCAGCTTTGGCCTGTTGCTCAATCTGGTGGGTGTGATGGGCGCTGGCGCCACGCGCGAACAGGTTTGGTCCTATCTGGGCAATTATGTGCCCGATGCCAATCCGGAGGCGCATCCGGCGCTGGATGCGCTGGTGACGCGGGCCTTGGCCTATAATGCCGATTTCATCGCCCCCACGCTGCAACGTCGCAAGCCTGAGGGCGGCGAAGTGGCGGCTCTGGCCGCGCTGGATGCGGTATTGGCGGAAACGGCCGAAGGCACGCCCGCAGAGGCTTTGCAAAATGCCGTCTATGAAATCGGCAAGAACCCCGATTACGCGTTTGAAAGCCTGCGTGATTGGTTCAAGGCTCTGTATGAAACGCTGCTGGGCAGCTCGGCAGGGCCGCGCATGGGTTCGTTTATCGCGCTCTATGGCGTGGCCAACACCCGCAAGCTGATTGCGGAAGCCTTGGCCTAAGGAAAGGAATTCGGGCGTGAAGCATCCTTACTCCACGCCCGAGGCGGTGGCTCAGCATTTGCTGGGCCGCCCCTTTTCCGATCTGGACGAGGATGAGCAGCACGTCCTGCGCCATGTGGTTTCGCGCCATGTGGAATTGCAGGATGACGAAAGGCTGGCCATCCATGCCAGCTATGGCGACCGGCTGGCCGACCGAGTGGCGGCGGTAGGGGGCAGCTGGGGCTTTATCATCAGCTTTATGCTGGTGCTGGTGCTGTGGGCCTTGCTCAACAATGACCATGTTGCGGCCTTGCTGGGCATCAAGGCTTGGGATTCCTATCCCTTCATTTTCCTCAACTTAATGCTGTCCATGCTGGCCGCGATTCAGGCGCCAGTGATCATGATGAGCCAGAACCGGCAATCGATCAAAGACCGCATATACAACCGCCACGATTACGAGGTGAACCTGCGCACCACGATCGAAATTCTGAAACTGCATCAGAAGATTGATCGATTGACGCAGGATGTCGCGGCGATGAGGCAAGGTGGCACAACGCCGGACTAATACCCCCAACGCCGGCTGCGATACCATTTGGTGATCACATATTTCACGCCCCGCTCCACCGGCTTGGCGGCATGCATGGTGTAGGTGTTGGGCGTGCCATTGGCATGGGCATTGTTCCATGCCAGCAACATGCCCTGACGCGGGGTAACGCTGACCCCGACATGCGGGAATTCGGTGATGCCGCCCGCCTCCACATCGTTGAGATAGATCATCGCGGTCCAGCTGCGTTGCCCGCCCATTTTCGCTTCGGTGCGGAACAGGTCGGATTGCGGGGGGAACCAGTCGCAATGGCCCTGATATTCCTGCCCCGGCTGATAACGCTGCCCCTGCACCGTTTCGCCAAAGCTGGAATCGATTCCCAGCAGATCATCGATCCGCCGCTCAATCATGCCGACAAAGGGATCGTTACGGTCAACATCGCCCGAATAGCTGGTGCGAAAGCGCGAGACCTTGTCTTTATCGAACACGCTGGACGGCACGGCGGTCATATCCACCAGATCGATAAAGCGCAGGCATTCGGCGGGGGTGAGGAATTCCTGTACCACGAAAATGTCGATCTGTTCGACCGGTACGCGATAGACGCTGGGGTCTGCATCCAGCCTCTCGCATACTTGGGCCCCGATCTCGGCCAGAGCGGCGCGGTCAGGCGCAGGGTCGGCCTTGGAAGAACGCGAAGAGGACATCGAACGGCTCACTCAGGATGGAGCCTGCTATCTAGCCTTGCCCCCGCCGTTTTGGCCAGAGGCATGCCCAAGAAATCCACCCCTGCGGCAGGACAGCAACAGGGGTGGGGAAAGGTGATTACCAGAAGAAATCGTAGAGAATATCCACCACCTCGCCGGTGTAGCCATCCACCAGCAGCGCGTCATCATAATAGCGCACCCAGTGATAGGGCTCATAGGCCGCAGGCAGGTGATAGGTCCAAGGATCATAGATCCGGTAGCTCTGGCTGTAGAACAAAGGCTGCAGCAGGAAACCTACGCTGAGGCGGCGATAGGCATAGCCGTTGTAGGGCGGGTAATAACGCCCGACATGGAAGGCCATGCGGTTGCTGCTGCGATAGGCTTGCCAGTTATAGCGATTGTCGCGGCGCCAATCATGTGTCCAACGGTTGTAATTTTGGCGTGGAGCCACGCGCACCGGCTCCCGTCGATCGTTCCACCCGCGATTGCCGTTCCAGTTGGGCGTACCGCCCCAACCGGGCGTGCCGCGCCAGCTTTCATTGCGGCCGCGATCATCGGCGCGGCGCTCTTCTCCGCGCCAGCCATCGTTGCGCGAACCGTCATTGCGGGGGGCGTCGTTGCGCCAGCCCTCATGACGGGGGGCTGCGTTTGGCTGGGCGTTCTGGCGGGGGGCGTCATTGCCACGGTTGCCCATTTGCCAGCCTTGAACCGGCGCGGGGGCGCTGGGCGCGGCCATGCTGGGCGCTGGACGGAAACCGTCATTGCCGCGCGGGGCAGGGGCAGCCGATGGGGGCGAGGGGCGCGATGCCGCTGAAGAGCTGCCAAAGTAGCGCGAGGGGGATGGCATTTGACCACCGCCACGGTTCTCAAAAGTGCCACCCTGTCCACCACTGGGCCTTTCACCACCGCCACGCGGTCCGCGATATTCCCCGCCGCGATCTTCCGGCGCGGCCATGGCGGGCACAACCAATCCCTGTGCCAGCACGGCCAGCGAGGCCAAGCCGATCACGGCGCGTATGCTTTTGAAATTCTTGACCATATCCAGCCTCCCGTGCCGGAGTGGGCGGTTCCTGTCGCACAGACCACCCCTCGCCTCAGCAGGCTTTGATGTCTACGACAGGATGCCTGTCGCCATGCTGAACCGTGCAAAGAAAAACCCCGCCGCCTTGCGATGAAGGCAGCGGGGTTCCGCAATCAGCGTTCCGCCAAAATTTAGCGCGTCAGCTTCTTGTAAGCCAGCGCGGTCGGGCGGTCGGCAGCATCGCCCAGACGGCGGCGCTTGTCTTCTTCATAGGCTTCGAAATTGCCTTCGAACCATTCCACATGGCTGTTGCCTTCAAAGGCAAGGATGTGGGTGGCCAGACGGTCAAGGAAGAAGCGGTCGTGGCTGATGACCACGGCGCAGCCGGCGAAGTTTTCGATGGCTTCTTCCAGAGCGGCCAGCGTTTCCACGTCAAGGTCGTTGGTCGGTTCGTCGAGCAGCAGCACGTTGCCGCCGCGCTTCAGCATCTTGGCGATGTTCACGCGGTTGCGTTCACCGCCCGACAGCTTGCCGACGTTCTTCTGCTGGTCCTGACCCTTGAAGTTGAAGGCGCCGACATAGGCGCGCGTCGAGGTGTCGTGGCCATTGACCTTCATGTAATCCAGCCCGTCGGAAATTTCTTCCCACACGTTCTTGCTGGGGTCCAGATGGTCGCGGCTCTGGTCCACATAGCCCAGACGCACGGTGGAGCCGATTTCGATCGTGCCTTCATCGGGCTGTTCTTCGCCGGTGATCAGCTTGAACAGGGTCGACTTACCCGCGCCGTTCGGACCGATCACGCCCACAATGCCGCCCGGCGGCAGGATGAAGGACAGGTCTTCAAACAGCAACTTGTCGCCAAACGCCTTGGTCAGACCCTTGGCCTCGATCACCTTGCCGCCCAGACGTTCGGGCACCTGAATGACGATCTGCGCCTTGCCGGGGCTGCGGTTTTCCTGAGCCGAAACCAGCTCTTCAAACTTCTTGATACGCGCCTTGGACTTGGTCTGGCGGCCCTTCGTGCCTGCACGGATCCATTCCAATTCGTCGTTGATCGCCTTCTGGCGGCCGGTGGCCTCGCGGTCTTCCTGCGCCAGACGCTGGGCCTTCTTTTCCAGATAGGTGGAATAGTTGCCTTCGTAGGGGAAATATTTCCCGCGGTCGAGTTCGAGGATCCAGCCCACCACATTGTCAAGGAAGTAGCGGTCGTGGGTGATCATCAGCACCGCACCGTGATATTCCTTGAGGTGATGTTCCAGCCAGCGCACGCTCTCGGCGTCAAGGTGGTTGGTCGGTTCGTCGAGCAGCAGAATGTCGGGCTTCTGGATCAGCAGACGTGTCAGCGCGATGCGGCGCTTTTCACCGCCCGACAGGCTTTCCACCGCCCAGTCGCTGGGCGGGCAGCGCAGGGCTTCCATGGCGATTTCCAGCTGGTTGTCCAGCGTCCAACCGTCCACGGCGTCGATCTTGCCCTGCAGATCGCCCATTTCCTCCATCAGCGCGTCAAAATCGCAATCCTCTGGCGGATCGGCCATGATGTTGCTGATTTCGTTGAAGCGATCGACCAGATCGGCAGTGGCGCGTGCGCCATCCTTCACGTTTTCCAGCACGCTCTTGGTCGGGTCCAGCTGGGGCTCCTGCTCCAGATAGCCCACCGTGATGTGCTCACCTGGCCATGCCTCGCCGGTGAAATCCTTGTCGATGCCAGCCATGATCTTGATCAGCGTCGACTTACCCGCACCGTTGGGGCCGACGATACCGATCTTGGCGCCCTGATAGAATTGCAGGTTGATGTTGCTCAACACCGGCTTTTGCGCGCCGGGGAAGGTTTTGGTCATGTCCTTCATCACGAAGGCGTATTGGGCGGCCACGGATCGGTCTCCGAACTATGAGAAAAATGATCTGGTAAATTGGAGCGAGGCTCTACAGGCTGGGCATGGATTTGCCAAGTGATGCTTCGCATGTTGGCCGGTGGCGCACGCGTTTTACGCGTCTGGCAGCGGTGCGTTCCGCACAAGGCTGCTTACATGGGTGTAGGCAAGGGTTGATAGGCGGGCGATCCGCCGATAGCATCGCGCCCATGAACAAATTTCGAAAAATTCTGGCCCTTTCGGCCAGCCTCGCCGCTTCTGCCTCCCTTCACGCCGCGCCGGTGCCCGCCGATGCCTATTCCATCGTGGCGGATCTGACCACCGAAGTGGGCCAGCGCCTTGCCGGAACCGACCGCGAGGCTGCCGCCCGCGACTGGGCGGTGGCGCGTTTGAAGGCTCTGGGCTTTGCCAAGGTTCATGTCGAAACCTTCCCCATCCCCGGTTGGGAACGCGGCGAGGAAAAGGCGATGATCACCGCGCCGGTCCCGCAAAAGCTGGCCGTCACGGCGCTGGGCCATTCGGGCGCCACGCCTGCGGGCGGGGTCAGCGGGGAACTGGTCTATTTCCCGACGCTGGACGCGCTAAAGTCCGCGCCCGATGGCAGCCTGAAGGGCAAGATCGCCTTTGTCGACCATGCGTTCAAACCGGCGCAGGATGGCGCGGGCTATGGTCCCTTTGGCCAGCCCCGCCGCATCGGGCCGATCATCGCCGCGCAAAAGGGAGCCGCCGCGCTGCTGATCCGATCTGCGGGCACCGACCATACGCGCGATCCGCATACAGGCGTGACCAATGCGCCCAAGGATGGCGCGCCGCTGCCCGCAGGGGCGGTGTCGGGCACGGATGCCGATCTGGTGGCGCGTCTGGCGGCCAAGGGGCAGGTGATGCGCGTGGCGGTGACGCTGACGCCGCGTTTCACCGGCACGGTAACTTCGGGCAATGTGATCGCGGATCTGCCCGGTAAAGACCCCAGCCTTGCTCCCATTCTGGTGGGTTGCCATCTGGACAGTTGGGATCTGGGCACGGGCGCGATTGATGATGCCTCGGGTTGCGCCATTGTCACCGCCGCCGCTTTGCAGGCCAGCAAGGATGGTCAATTGGCCCGCAGCATCCGCGTGCTCTGGGCGGGCAGCGAGGAGATCGGCGGCTTTGGCGGGCAGGATTATGCCAAGGTCCATGCCAAGGAGCCCCATGCCTTGGTGATGGAATCGGATTCCGGTGCGGATCGGGTCTATGCCACGGAAATGGCCTTTGCCCCTGCGGACAAGGTTCTGGCCGATAAATTGGCGGCGGCGCTGGCACAGATGGGCATTACGCAGAGCCTAGGCCATCCCGAAGGCGGGGAAGATGTCGGCTATACGGCCGTGTCGCAGAAGACGGCGGTGATCGATCTGAAGCAGGATGCTACCCGCTATTTCGACTGGCACCATACGCCCAGTGATACGCTGGAGCGGATTGATCCGGTGCAGTTGCAACAGAATGTCGATGCCTGGGCCTTGGTTCTCAAAATCCTTGGCAATGAAACCAAGGCGATAACCAAGCTGCCTTAAGTCATAGGCGCGGGGGGAATGGCGGCCAGCTGCTCCCCCCGCATCGCGCCATAAAGCTGGGTCAGCGCGCGGGGGATCAGCGCATAACCGGCAAAATACCAGGGCAACATGATCGCCCCCCAATAAAACGTGTCGGCTCGGGAAAAGAGCGCGATCATCAACGCATAGCCGCCCACTGCCGTGATGGCGAAAAGCCCGTCACGTCCCGACAAAGCCAGCCATCCCACCATCGGCAGCATCGCACCCAACAAGGCCCAGCCCAAGGGCAAGCGCTGCAAGGGGCTGGTGAAGATGATGGCTTTCAGGAAACCCGAAAAGCCCTGCATCGCCTTCCAGCCCACGCTGACCAGATCATCGGGCCGCACCACCGCTGTCACTTCTGAAGCGTGCCAAGCCATAAAGCCCACCCATGCCGCCAACAACACGCCCCATGCCGCGCTCTCGGCCCAGCGCTTGTTCCAGATCGCATAGGTGGTGCAGAGCAGAACCATCGGCAACGCAAGCTCGCGGATGAACAGGCCAAAGCCCAGCACTGGCACCGTATACCACCACTGGCGCGGCCAAGCGATCACGCCCGCCATGGCCACCGTGATGCACAGGCCCGCTGGATATTCCTGCAAAGCCATCAACCAGTCGGAGGATACCGAAGACCCCGCCGCTGCCACGCCCGCGCCCATGGCAATCCGCTCCAGCCAATTCAGGCGGTTTTCATAGGCAATCGCCCATGTGAAAATCGAGGCGACCAACAGGACGATGCAGATTTTCTGGAAACCCTTCCAACCGATATGCGCGGTGATCACCATTTCGGTCGGCGGGCGCATGGTGATGAAGGGCTTCAACGGATAGTGATGCGCGCGGTGCAATTCTGCCGCTGCCAGATGATAGGGCCGCCCCTTGGCCACTTCGCTGGAAATATCGTGATACAGCCGCCCGTCGGTATAGCCGCCCTTCTTGGCGGTCTTGATCGGCGGCGGTGTGGCGGTCAGGCACCAAGCCGACAGGGCAACCAGCAAAAGCGCGAAAAGCATCGCAAGCGGACGGGGGAGACGGTTCAGCACGCGCGCTCTTTTGGCCAAAGCGCGCCGTGATGCAAGGGGCATTAAAGCGCAGGTTAACTACGTGCTGATGCGGATTTGGCGCTAAGTCTGCTTTTGAACCTGCCGCGCTATGCCTTGCGCGGAAACCCTCTTTGTGCCCGGCCTTCAGGTTGTGTGGGCAAAGGGCGGCAAGCAATAGATAAAAGGGAAAGTGGCGCAATGGCGGTGCAAACCGGCAGTATCCAGCAAAAGCTTGTTCTATGCCTTGGCGCGTTGGCAGCGGTCAGCGTGGTGCAGGTCTCGGCGGCTTCTTTCCTGCAATACAGCCTTTACAATACGAACCAGCAATTGCGCGAGGCGCTGAAAAGCGGCGGCGCGGCGGCGCAGGCCAGTGGGGCGGTGGAATCCTCGGACTGGTTGATCGGGGTGGCCTTGGGCACCACGGCGCTGACCATTGTGGTGGGCGCGGCGACCTTGCTATGGGCGGGGATGTTTGTGTGGAAAGCGGTGGTGCAGCCGCTGGTGGACCTGTCCTCTACCTTGCGCGCCATGGCCGATGGTGATTACCGACTGGACCGTGTGGGTGATCCCCATGGCGACGAGGTGGAGCAAATGTATGCCGCCGCCGCCGTGTTCCGCGATACGGCCTTGGCCAAACAGGCATCGGACAAGGCGCAGCAGGATGTGGTGACCGCGCTGACCGAAGGGCTGGACCGACTGGCGGGGCAGGATCTGGATTACCGCATCGACCGCGCTTTCCCGCAGGAATATGAAGCCTTGCGGGTGAATTTCAACAAGGCGGTGGTGTCTTTGGCCCGTGCCATCGGCACGGTGCGTGTGGGTGCTGGCCGCGTGATGGCCGCGATTCAGGAAATCGGCAATGCCTCGGACGATCTGGCCGAGCGCAACACGCAGCAGGCCGCCACGCTGGAGGAAACGGCCGCCGCCATGAGTCAAGTGACCGTGGGGGTCAAGGAAACCGCCACCCGCGCCGCCGAAGTGCATCAATCGGTCAGCGAAACCCATCGGCAGGCCACAGAAGGCGGGCGCGTGGTGACGCAGGCCATCGAGGCGATGAGCGGGATCGAGGAAGGCGCCAACGAGATTGGCAAGATTGTGGGCCTGATTGATGGCATTGCCTTCCAGACCAATTTGCTCGCCCTGAACGCGGGTGTGGAAGCGGCCCGTGCGGGCGAGGCGGGCAAGGGCTTTGCCGTGGTGGCCAGCGAAGTGCGCGCGCTGGCCGGACGCAGCGCGGATGCGGCCAAGAATATCAAGGAATTGATCGCGGAAAGTTCCGACAAGGTGGCAGGCGGCGTGGCGCTTGTGCGCGAGACGGGCGATCTGCTGGGCAAAATCATGGGGCAGGTGGGCGAGATCAACGAGGTGGTGACCGAGATCACCGCCAGCGCCGAATTGCAGGCGCAGAACATTCAACAGGTCAACAATGCGGTGAACGAGCTGGACCGCGTGACCCAGCAGAACGCCGCCATGGTGCAGCAGACCAGCAGTTCCACCCGCGATCTGGCCAGCGAGGCCGAGCAATTGTCGGCGCTGGTGCGCAGCTTCCGCAACAGCGGCGAGGAAGGCTTGGCCCTGCCGCCGGTGTCGCGCACCAATCACGCGCCGATCAGCATTGCCCCCAGCCGTCCGATGAGTGCGCCGCGCCCCGTATCGGCGGTGCCGGTGGAGGCCAAGGCGCCAGCACCGGTCTCGGGCAATCTGGCGCTGTCCGCTGCGGCTGGCGGGGACGACTGGACCGATTTCTAGGCGTTACAGCACCTTGCCCATGCGCAGCAAAGGCACCTGCACCCCGTCGATCGGGGCGGACAACACGTCCTCGATCGGTTCATAGCCCATGGCGCGATAGAGCGGCACGCCCGCCATGGTGGCCATCATCTCGGTGCGCTTGAAACCGGCCTCGCGGGCGCAATCCTCGCAGATTTGCATCACGCGGCGGCCGATGCCCTGACGCACGAAATCGGGGTTGGTATACATGGCGCGGATGCGGGCGGCATCCTTGGCGGGGTCCAGCACTTCGGGCTCGCGCGCGACCACGCTGGCATCGCCGCCATAGAGCGTGGCGCGATAGGACCAGCCGCCGCAACCGGCGATCTGTCCATCGCGCAGCACCATCACATAGGTGCCATCCTTGATGAGCTGCGTATCCAGCCCCATCACGTGGCGGCTGGCCTGCACCTGTTCGGGGGTCAGGAAATCATGCTGCAATTGATCGATGGCGCGGGCCATCAGTTCGCGCAGGGCGGGCAGATCATCCATCGTGGCGAAGCGGTGGGTAAGGGTGGTGGTCATAGTCATTCCTGAACCAGAAGCGCGCCGCGCAGGGCGATCTGGGAGTTGATCGTTTCGGTCGAGACGCCCGCGCCCAGCAGGCAGGCCATCAGGATGCGGGTCTGGCTGGGGCCAAGCGCGCCAGCAAAGACTGCGCCCGCATCGGCAAGGCGCTGGCCTGTGGCATAATCGCCCGCCGTATCGCCCACAGGGCAGCGGCTGGCCACGGCGACCGGCAGGCCAGCGGCCACGGCGCGGGCGACAGCGGCGGCGACCGAAGGATTGCCATTGCCGCGACCCAGTGCGGCCAGCACCAGCCCCTTGGCCCCGGCGTCCAGCGCGGCTTCGATCAGCCAGCCATCCTCGCCGCCCGACAGGGTGATGATCGCTACGCCCGAGGCGGGGGTAACCGCTGGCAAAGGGGCATGGCGGGGCAGGGGCGGCGGGGCGATCACGCTTGCCCCGTCAAAACCGCCCGCTGCGCCAAAGCGCCAGCCAAAGCCGTCCAGCGCATGGGTGGAATGTTTGTAAACACTGGCTGCAGGGATCAGATGGCCCGCAAAACACACCAGCGCGCCATGGCCCGCCAGTTCGGGCGTTGCGGCGGACAGCAAGGCTTGCGCAAGGTTTTGCGGCGCATCGCTGCCCTCAGCGCTCATTGGCAGCATGGCGCCGGTGACGATCACGGGTTTGGTCAAAGGCAGGCTCAGATCGATCAGGAAGGCGGTTTCCTCCATCACATCGGTGCCATGGGCCACCACAATGCCGGTCACGCTATCATCGCCCAACGCGGCCAGAACAGCATCGCGCACCGCCGCCATATCGGCCAGCGTCATGTCTTCGGACAGGCCGGTATAGGCCTGAATGCGGCGCTCTATCCCTGCGCCTGCAAGGCCTGCGCTGCCACCGGCCAGTTTGCCGTCCGCATCGGGCGTGGAGGAGATGGTGCCACCGGCGTCGATCAATAGGATGCTCATGGTGGCGCTATCGCCCCATGATCACGCAGTGGCAAGAGGGCAGAAAGGCGTAAATCGGGCAGGCCTGATTTTGACAAAGACACTGGCAAAGGCGCGCGGCGCGATTACAACAAGCCATCCATTGATTCCAAGGGAGCGTAATTTTCATGCCCCGTTTCCCCCTGCTTGCCGCCACGGCCCTTACCGCGGCTCTGCTCGCCCAGCCGCTTTGCGCGCAAACTGCGCCCGTCACCCCGATGACCCCCGATGTGGTGGACAAATATGACGAGGTCCGCCCCGAGGCCGACTTCATCCGCCGCGAGATCATGGTGCCCATGCGCGACGGGACGAAGCTCTACACCGCCATCGTGATGAAAAAGGGCACGAAGAATGCGCCGATCCTGCTGTCGCGCACACCCTATAATGCCCATGGCGATGTGACCCGCACCAAGAGCCAGCGCCTGCGCGAGATCGTGCCCGCGATGGATGTGGAATTTGTCGAGGACGGATATATCCGCGTCTATCAGGACATTCGCGGGCTGCATCGCAGCGAGGGGCAGTTGGTGATGAACCGCCCCATCGTCGGCCCGCTCAACAACACCGGCATTGATGAATCGACCGATGCCTATGACACGATCGACTGGCTGGTGAAAAACCTGCCCGAGAGCAATGGCAAGGTGGGGATCATCGGCAGTTCCTATCTGGGCTTCACCTCGCTGGCCGCGATCATCAACCCGCATCCGGCTTTGAAAGCTGCAGTGCCGCAGAGCCCGATGGTCGATGGCTGGATGGGGGATGACTGGTTCCACTATGGCGCCTTCCGCCAGAACAGCTTTGACTATGCGCTGGGCCAGAGTACCGGCAAGGCGGACGCAGGCGCGGATATTCCGCGCGGGGCGGGCGATGATTACACCGCCTATCTGGAAGCGGGATCAGCGGGTGATTTCGCGCGCAAATGGGGCGTGGATCAGGTGCCCTTCGTGCGCAAGCTGATGGAGAACCCCGCCTATACTGATTTCTGGTCAGGGCAGGCGGTGGACAAATGGCTGGCCGAACGCCCGCTGACTGTGCCGACCATGCTGGTGGTTGGCCAATGGGATCAGGAGGATTCCTATGGCGCGCCAGCGGCCTATCGCGCGTTGGAGCCCAAGGACAAAGACAATACGATGGTGTCGCTGGTGATCGGGCCATGGCGGCATTCGGGGGTCAACCATTATGGCTATGATCTGGGGCCTTTGACCTTTGCGGGCGACACCGCGCGCGAGTTCCGCGTCAAATGGCTCAAGCCCTTTTTCGATCATCACCTGAAGGGCGCGGCCGATCCGCATACGCCGCCGGTGCTGACCTATGACACGGGGGCGCAGCGCTGGGATGTGTCGCCCAAATGGCCGATGGGCAAGCTGACCCCGCTCTATCTGGGCGAAAACTTCACCGCCAGCTTCAGCGCGCCCAAGCAGGCGGGGCATGATGATTATGTGTCCGATCCGGCCCATCCGGTGCCCTATGCCCCGCGCCCGACCAATATGGGCAATCGCGCGCAATGGACGACATGGCTGGTGACCGACCAGCGCTTTGCCGAAGGGCGTCCCGATGTTTTGACCTATCAAACTGCGCCTTTGGACAAGCCGGTGCATATCATGGGCGCGCCCAGCGTCGATCTGTTTGCCGCCACCAGCGGGACGGATAGCGACTGGGTGGTGAAGCTGATTGACGTGGCGCCCAATGATACGCCCGAAAATGGCAGTCAGGGTTCCAAGCCCGCCAACCCCGGTTTCCAGCTGCCCTTGGGCATCGAGATTTTCCGTGGCCGCTACGTCCATTCCTTTGCCAAGCCCGAGGCCTTGAAGCCGGGCAAGGTGGAGGAGTTCCGCTTTGATCTGCCCAATATCGACCATGTGGTGCTGCCCGGCCATCGGATCATGGTGCAGGTACAGTCCAGCCTGTTCCCGCTTTATGACCGCAACCCGCAAAGCTTCGTCCCCAATATTTTCAACGCCAAGCCTGCCGATTACAAAGTGGCCACCCAAAGCATCCAGCGCGGCGGGGGCAAACCCAGTGCGGTGTTGATCCCTATCGTGGAATAAAGCCGGTTAAACCCTATGGTTAATGCCGCTGTAGCCATCACGTTGCGGCGGCATAAACCGGCAAAGCATTGCATTGGCTGTGGTGCCATGGTTTGCGCAGGTCAAGCGCGCCTATCTGCGTGTTTACCTAAGCAGCCAAAACAGCACGCTAAGAGCTTGGCGGTTAACACTCACTCCCAATAGATGAGTCCGGCAAAGGGGATTGCGCCGGATTTCCACGGGAGTGAGAAATGACGGCTCTGCCTCCGCAATTCGATCTGGTTGGACAGGCTAGCGCGCTGCTGGCTGATGCTACATTGGTTATGACGTTCGACCGCAAGAGCGGCGCTTTGATGGAGGCTAATGGCGCGGCCACGCAATTGCTGGCGGCGGGCAAGGATGCCGAAGGGCACAGCCCCAGCTTTGACCGCATTTTCATGCATGCCGAGGCGGAATGGCTGAAAGCGCTGGTGGGCGAAGTGGTGCCTGTATCGGGCGGTTTGAACCAGCCCAATGGCACCTATCTGGGCATCAGCGGCGTGGCGGTTGCGGGAGAAGGACGCAGCGGGCCGGTCTATTTCATGGGCGTGACCACCTGCACGGGTGAGGGCGACATTCCCCTGCTGCTTCACCGGTTCGAGGCGATCAACAATGCGCTGGCCATTTGCCAATATTCGGCGGACGGGCGCGTGTTGGCGGGCAATGACCGCTTCTTTGATCTGGTCGGACACGAACGCGATGCTCTGGTGGGGCAGCAATTCACCGACTTGTGGCCTGCCCGAGAAAGGCCCGCCGATCCCGATGCCTATTGGCAGCGTTTCCGCCGTGGCGAGCATCACATGCTGGTTCGCAAGCACCGGAATGCATCGGGCAAGTTTAATTGGCTGCGCGAGGTTTTCGTTCCCACGATGGACGGAGATAACCTTGTTTCGGTCTTGTCCTATGCCTTTGACGTTACCGGTGAAAAGGAAGCTGCCGCCGACAGCCAGAGCCGCCTTTCCGCCATCGATCGCGCCTTTGCCCTGATCGAGTTCGATCTGGAAGGGCGCATTTTACACGCCAATGAAAATTTCCTGTCTCTCATGGGTTATACGCTCGATCATGTCCGCGGCGCCCATCATCGCATTTTCTGCGACAAGGATTATGTGTCCAGCCCCGCCTATCGCCAGTTCTGGAAAAAGCTGGGCAGCGGCGAGTTTGATCAGGGCGAGTATAAGCGCCTGACGCAAGACAAGCGTGAAGTGTGGATTCAGGCCAGCTATAATCCCATTCTGGATGCCGACGGCCAGCCTTATAAAATTCTCAAAGTGGCGATGGATGTTACCGAACAGCGCCGCCATGCGATGGAGGCCGATAGCAAACTGTCGGCGATTGATCGCAGCCAGGCCGTGGTGGAATTTGATCTCAATGGCACGGTGCTTTGCGCCAACGATAATTTCCTGTCCGCTGTGGGATATGATCGGTCGGAAGTCGTGGGCAAGTCACACTCGATGTTCTGCGATGCGGGCTATGCGGCATCGGCGGAATATACCGAATTCTGGCACAAGCTATCGCGCGGGGAATATTATTCCGGTATTTTCCGCCGCAAGGGCAAGGGCGGTCGCGATGTCTGGATCCGTGCCACCTATAATCCGGTGCTGGATCTGGAAGGTAAGCCGATCAAGATTGTCAAATTCGCGCATGACATCTCCGAAAGCCATGAACGCAATCTGGAGCAGCAAAGCAAGATTTCGGCGATTAACCGTAGCCAGGCGGTGGTCGAGTTTGATGTGCAGGGCAACATTATTTTTGCCAACGAGAATTTCCTGAATCTCACTGGCTATCGCTGGGATGAAATGCAGGGTCGCAGTCACAAATTTTTCTGCGACAAGGAATATATCAACTCCGACGCCCATAATATCCTGTGGGAGCGTTTGGTGCGGGGTGAACATATTTCCAGCGAATTCAAGCGCATGAAAAAAGGCGGTGAGGAGTTTTGGGTGCAGGCCACCTACAACCCCCTGCTTGGTGCGGATGGTACACCGGTCAAGATCAGCATGATCGCGGTTGATATCACGCAGGAAAAGCTGAAGGCGTCTGAATATGAGGCCAAGGTCAATGCGATTGGCCGCGCCTTGGCGGTCATTGAATTTGACATGGATGGCAATGTGCTGTCGGCCAACGAGAATTTCCTGCGCGCCATGGGCTATTCCTTGCGCGAACTGGTGGGGCAGCATCATTCGATGTTCTGTTCGCCCGATTATATCCGCACCAGCGAATATGCCGATTTCTGGCTCAAGCTGAACCGTGGCGAGCAGCATTCGGGCCGGTTCCACCGCGTGGGCAAATATGACCGCGATGTGTGGATTCAGGCGACCTATAATCCCATCTTCAACCTTCAGGGCGAGCCGGTCCGCATCATCAAATATGCTTTCGACATCACCGATCAGGTGAAGATGGAGCGCGAGATCAGCGCAAGGGCGCATGATCTGGATAGTCTGGTGGAACGCCTGTCGAGTTCGATCACATCGATCAACGATGCGACCCAATCGGCTGGCGGCCTGTCGCAAGACACGCGCCTGAGCGCCGAGACAGGGCGCGAGGCTTTGGGCAAGGCGATCGAGGCGATTGAACTGATCCAGACCTCGGCGGCGGGCATTGCCGAAATGGTGGGCATCATCAGCGAGATCGCGGGGCAGACCAACTTGCTGGCCTTCAACGCCGAAATCGAGGCCGCGCGTGCGGGCGAACATGGTGTGGGCTTTAGCGTGGTGGCGGGCGAGGTGCGCAAACTGGCGGAGCGTTCCTCCACCGCCGCGCGCGATATCAGCCGATTGATCGAACAATCGATCAGCCGCATCGGGCAGGGCACTGAAAGGTCGCATGATGCCAGCAACGCCTTTGTCGGCATTGTGGATTCGGTCAACAAAACCGCGCGGGCGATCGAGGATATTACCGAGAGTGCCAAGGCGCAGGATGCTGTCTCGGCCGAGGTGGTGACCTTAATCCACCGGCTGTCCGATGTAACCGGCGGCACGAAACACGCGCATTAAAGGGTAGGGCCGATGAACGCGCCGGTGTTGATGCCCGATCTGGCCGCCGCCATGGCGGGTAATGCGGCGCAGGACGATCTGCACGGGCTGGTGCGTGTGGGGGCGATGGAGATTGCCTTCCCCATCGCCCAGATCCGCGAAGTGGTACCCCATCCAGACCGGTTGCGGGCCACGCCGCGCACTATGCCCGCCCTGCAAGGGGCCATGGATTTGCGCGGGGCGATTGTGCCGGTGCTGGATCTGACCATGCTGATGGGTATGCAGGCCGATGGCGAAGTCGGGCAGCACCCTGACATTATCATGGTTTTGCGCACCAGTGACGGTGTGTTCGGCGTCGGTATTGATGAAATTTGCGGCGTGGTGGACCTTGGCCATCAACGCATGACGCCGATGAGCCATGTCAGTGGCGATGGCATGGCCGCCGTGGGACAAGTGATCCGCGCGGGCTTTACGCTTAATGGGCATAGCGGGGTGGTGCTGGATGCGCAGGCCTTTGTTGGCCTGCCCGGTCTGGCTCTGGCCGAGGATCGTTTGGTGTCGGCGGCGGCCCATAGCGCGGGCGGGGAACCCACGTTGATCTTCAGCATCGGGCCATACCGTTTCGGGCTGGCGGCCAAGGTGATCGATGCCTCCGTCCCGCAGGTGGTGGCCACGCCCAGTCCGGTGGATGACAGTCTGTGGATCGGGTTGATCAACCATAACGGGCGGCGCTTGCCGGTGGTGGATACGCTCAACCTCTTGGGCTTTGACCAGATGGCGCCGGCACGTGAAATGGCCAGCGTGGTCTTGCGGTTGGAGGATGGTGGCTTGATCGCGCTGCGGATTGACCGCGTGCACGACATGGCCCGCATCCGCCGCGAGGATTGGTTGACCCTGCAAGGCATGACCATTGGTCAGCGCGGCCTGCTGGGCGGGGCCTATCCGGGGGATCAGACGATCCTGATGCTGGACCCGGCAAAGCTGGCGGCAGACGCGACCTTGCAAAATCTGGCGCGACTGGAGGAAGGCAACCGTGTCAGCGCGGCCGCCGAAGCGATCGGGCAAGGGCGCAAAGCCTATCTGATCATCACATTGGGTGAGGGTGCCCATGCCGTGCCCTTGGAAGAGGTGGATGAAGTGCTGACCGCCTCGCTGGTGGAACGCATCCCTTTGGCGGGCGAGGCGGGCTGTGTGATCGGCCTGATGCCGCATCGCGGGGCGGCGGTGCCGCTGGTGGATCTGGGCAGCCGTTTGGGTGTGGGTTCCACCCGCCACGGCCCGTTCATCCTGTTGGCCAGCAGCGAGGGGCGGCGGATGGGCTTTATGATCGATGCCCTGTCGGCGGTGGAGCGCGTGGTCCCGCGCGAACTGGCGCAGGCGGGCGCGGGATCGGCAGGGCGCTTTGCCCCATCAGGCCTGCCCGGCGCGACCATCCTGACGCAGGAGGGCAAGACGTGCTCGATCCTCAATCTGGCCGATTTGATCGACGCTCAGCCTTGACACAGGTCCCGCAGCAAGCCGCGCAGCCAGCGGTGCATCGGGTCGCGGTGGCTGCGTTCGTGCCACACGGCGATTTTGGTGAAGCCTTCAACCTGTAACGGCAGGGGGCGGCGAACCAACCCATGCGCGCAATCGAGCAGGCGTGCAGGGACCGCCGCCACCATATCCGACCGCCGCAACACTTCGGCCAGAACAAGGAAGCAGGCGGAGGACAGCATCACGCGCCTATGCCGCCCCATCTCGGCCAAGGCGTCATCCACAATACCGGCAAAGGGATCACCCCGCAGCGACACCAGCCCGTGTTCCAGCGCACAAAAGCGGTCGAGGTCCATCGCGCCCTCGGCGGCGGGATGGCCTTCGCGCATGGCCAGCACATAGGTCTCGTCATACAGGCGGCGGGCATGCAGGCTGGGCGGGGCGCTGTCGGGGGTTAACAGGGCAAGGTCGATCTCGCCCTGTTCAAAGGCGGCCATCAATTGTCCGTCGGGCACCGAACGCACCGCCACGCGTATGCCCGGCGCTTGCCGGCGCAGCACGGCCAGCAGGGGCACCAGCAAGACCTGTTGCGCATAATCGGTGGCGGCAATGGACAATGTGGCCTGCACGGTGGCCGGATCAAAGCTGGCAGGCTGGATCAGCCCTTCGACACCGCCCATAATCGCCCGCAAGGGTTCGGCCAGAGCCAGCGCGCGCGGGGTGGGGACAATGCCATGGCTGGCGCGGCTGAACAGGGGATCGTCAAAGGCTTCGCGCAGGCGGGCCAGCATCCCGCTCACCGCCGGTTGCGTCAGGCCCAGACGTTTGGCGGCGCGGGTGACATTGCGTTCGACCAGCAAAGCGTCCAGCGCTTTGAGCAGGTTGAGGTCGAGGCTTCTGATATCATCTGTCATGATGGGCTTTATCGCATGGCGTGATTGGAATTATGTCATGCCCCATCCCATATCCCGATGGCAAGCGCTGGCGCATCGGCGCGCGGCCACAAGGACAGGTTTATCATGCATGCAATCCAATGGCCGGAGGGCTATCTTCCCGGCTTTTCCGATAATTTTGCCTCCAATGAAATGATCGTCGCCGGACTGACGGCGCAGCAGGTCTGGCCCTATCTGGCCAACACCAAGGCTTGGCCGACCTATTACGACAATTGCGCCGATATCGCTTTCCATGATGGCACAGGGCCGGTGCTCAGCGAAGGTGCCCGTTTCTTCTTCCGCACCTTTGGCTTTGGTGTCGAGGCGCAAGTGACCGAATATGTCGCCCCTGCCCGCGGGGTTGTCGGGCGCGTGGCATGGCATGGCTGGTGCGGCGAGGGTGCGGAGAGGCTGGACGTGCATCACGCATGGCTGGTCGAGGATTTGCAGGGCGGACGGTTGCGCATCCTGACGCAGGAAACCCAGAATGGTGCGCCCGCCAAAGCCCTTGCCAGCGCCCGCCCTGATCCGATGATCAATGGTCATCAAGACTGGATCAAAGGCATGATCGCCGCCGCCCAAGAAAACCGCGCTATCCCCGCTTGATAAAGGAAATTCCCATGTCTGCGCTGTTCACCCCTTACAAATTGAAAGACATCACCCTGCGCAACCGCATAGCGGTGCCGCCCATGTGCCAATATAGCGCCAAGGATGGCTTCGTCACCGATTGGCACGAAACGCATTACGCCGGCATGGCACGCGGCGGCGCAGGGTTGGTGATTGTCGAGGCGACCGGCGTTTCGCCTGATGGCCGGATCAGCCCCGATTGCACCGGCCTGTGGAGCGATGCCCATATCACGGGCATGGCCAAAGTGGCCGCTGCGATCAAGGCGGGCGGCGCGGTGGCGGGCATCCAGTTGGCCCATGCCGGTCGCAAGGCCAATGCCAATTGTCCATGGGGAGGCGACGACCATATTGCCTTGGATGACCCGCGCTATTGGGAAATCATCTCGCCTTCGCCCATCGCCTTTGGTGGCGGTCTGTCGCGTGTGCCGCGCGAAATGACCTTGGAGGATATTGCCCGCGTCAAGGCCGACTTTGTGGCCGCCGCCCGTCGCGCTCTGGAGGCTGGTTTTGAATGGCTGGAACTGCATTTCGCCCATGGCTATCTGGCGCAGAGCTTTTTCTCCATCCACGCCAACCAGCGCAGCGATGCCTATGGTGGCGATGCGGCGGGGCGCGGGCGCTTCTTGCAGGAAACTTTGGCGGCGGTGCGCGAAGTCTGGCCCGAGCGCCTGCCTTTGACCGCTCGGTTCGGCGTGCTGGAATTTGATGGCCGCGACGAGGAAACCCTGGCTGAAGCCATCGGCCTGACCCGCCAGATGCGCGAAGGTGGGCTGGATTTCCTCAGCGTCTCGATCGGCTTTTCCACGCCCGATGCGCAAGTGCCTTGGGGACCTGCCTTCATGGGCCCCTATGCCAAGCGCGTGCGCGAAGAGGCGGGCATTCCGGTGGCAACGGCATGGGGCTTTGATGCGCCCGATGATGCCGAACGCGCCATCGCCGAGGGGCAGATGGATGTGGTGATGATCGGTCGGGCCTTTCTGGCCAACCCGCATTACCCCTATGTGCTGGCGCAGAAGCTGGGTGTGGCCAAGCCTGACTGGGTTCTGCCCACCCCCTATGCCCATTGGCTGGAACGTTATCACGGCGTAGCCAAAGGCTGACCGTGAACCCTGCGGGGGATACCTATCGGGTGTTCCCCCGCGCTTTACCCTGAGGGCTTAAGGATAGGCAATCTTAAGATCGCTCAGGACAATCCATGCCCTCACTACTTACTTGCATTGCCTATCAACACCAGCCTTGGCTGGTGGCAATGGCGGCAGCGATCTGTCTGGCCACCGCCATCAGCGGCACATCCATGCTGCGCCGCGCGCATGAACGGCGGGCGTTGCATTGGATGGTGGCGGCGGGTCTGTCCACCGGCTTTGGCGTGTGGTCCACCCATTTCGTGGCCATGCTCGGCTATTTGCCGGGCGTGCCGGTGTCCTATCTGGTCTGGCCTACGCTTTTGTCGCTGGCCTTGGTGATGGGCGGGATCGTGCTGGGCTTTGCGCTGGCCTTGGGGCTTGGCGTGGGGTGGAAAGGCACGAGGCAGGCAGCCTGCACTTTGGGCGCGATGGTGGTGGGTGGATCGGTGGCGGCCATGCATTATCTGGGCATGAGCGCCTTGGAAATGCCCGCCAGCATCCGCTGGAACGAGGCCTATGTCTTGGCTTCGCTGGTTGCCTCTGTGGTGCCGCTCTATCCCGCTTTTCAGGTCGTGCTGTCCGATCGCCCCTTGTGGCAGGCCGCCGGTTGGCTGACGCTGGGCGTGGTCTTGCTGCATTTCACCGGCATGACGGCGATGGAACTGGTGCCTTCCCGCATGGCACAGGCGCAAGGTCTGGTGCTGGCACCGGCGGTCATGTCCGCGGTGGTGGGGCTGGCCACGGGATTGCAATTGACGCTTTGCGCGGTGGCCATGATGGTCAGCCGCCGGATGTGGGCGCGATTACAGGCCCGCGAGCGGGACTTTTCCATTCTGGTCAAAGGTATTTCGGACTGCGCGCTCTATATGCTGACCCCGCAGGGCAAGGTGGCCAATTGGAATGCAGGCGCACAAAGGTTGAAGGGCTACACCGCCGAGGAAGTGGTGGGCGAGCCTCTGGCGCGTTTCTACACCATGGAGGATCGCGCGCGTGGCGCTCCGCAGCGGGCCTTGGCCATTGCCCATGATGAGGGCAAGTTCACCGGCGAGGGTTATCGTTGCCGCAAGGATGGCACGACCTTTTGGGCGCATGTGACCATCGAAAAGATCGTGGACGAGGAAGGCCAGTTCATCGGCTTTGCCAAGATCACCCGCGACATGACCCGTTTCAAACAGGATCAGGACCAGTTGGCGGCGATGAAGGGCCAATTGGATATGGCGCTGGACAATATGCACCAAGGCCTTGCCCTGTTTGACGCCGACGAGCGTCTGGTGCTGTGCAACCGCCGTCTCAGCCAATTGTGGGGCGTCGAACCCGATGCCATCACGGCGGGCATGACGCTGGGCGAGGTGTTGTCGGTTCTGGCCAAGGGCGATGGCGAATTGCGCGCCCAATTGGAAATGGCGCTGGTGGCCTATACTGCCGAACCGGGCGTGCTGGCCTGCCGCGAGGATTTCGTGCTGTCCGTGATCAGCAGGCCTTTGGCCGAGGGCGGATGGGTTTCCACCTTTGAGGATATTACCGAAAGCCGCCGCACAGAGGCCCGTCTGGCCCATATGGCGCGGCATGATCCTTTGACAGGCCTGCCCAATCGCGCGCATTTTGGCGAATGGTGCGCGGTGGAATTGGAGCAGGCCGCCCGCCATGGTCTGCGCTTTGCCATGGTGGCGATGGATCTGGAACAGTTCAGAACGGTCAATGATGTGCATGGCTATGCCGGTGGCGATCAGGCCCTGCGCGCCATTGCGGCCCGATTGCAGGCCGCTTGTGGTGAGGGGGAATGGGTGGCGCGTCTGGGCGGCGATGAATTTGCCGCTGGGCGCATTCTGGAAAATGACCAGCAATTGAGCGATTTCCTCACCCGCCTTCAGTCCTGTTTCGAAGGCGAGGAGAGCGTGGGCGTCAACGCCAAATTCGGGGTGGCCCTGTCCCCCGCCGATGGGCCAGACCGCGAGACCTTGCTGGTCAATGCCGATCTGGCGGTGCAGCGCGCCAAGGCCAGTTTTGGCGAGATGATTTGCTATTACCAGTCCGAGATGGACGAGGCCGTCCGCACCCGCCGCCAGATCGCCGCCGATCTGCGCTATGCGGTGGAGCGGCAGGAACTGCGCCTGCTCTATCAACCGCAACATGCCGTGCAGACTGGCGAGCTTGTCGGTTATGAGGTGCTGGTGCGATGGGTGCATGGCACGCGCGGCATGATCAGCCCGATGGACTTCATCCCCATTGCCGAGGAAACCGGCGACATTCTGGCGATTGGCGAATGGGTCTTGCGCGAGGCGGCCATGGCGGCGGCGCAGTGGGACAATGGTTTGAAGGTGGCGGTCAACCTGTCGCCGGTGCAGTTGCAACAGCCTGATCTGGTGCGCCGCATCACCGAAATCCTGCTGGAAAGCGGTCTGCCGCCCAAACGTTTGGAATTGGAGATTACCGAAAGCGCGATCATTTCCGACAAGCTACAGGCCTTGCATATGCTGCGTCAGATCAAGGCCTTGGGCATTTCCATCGCCATGGATGATTTCGGAACGGGCTATTCCTCGCTCGATACTTTGCATTCCTTCCCGTTTGACAAGATCAAGATCGATAAATCCTTCCTGATGCAATCCTCCACCAGCCCGCAGGCCGCGGCCATTTTGCGCGCGGTGCTGGCCTTGGGGCGCAGCCTGAAGATACCGGTGCTGGCCGAAGGGGTCGAAACCCCCGAGCAATTGGAATTGCTGCTGAGCGAGGGCTGTGCCGAGGGTCAGGGTTATCTCTATGGTCGCCCGCAGCCTTTGGAAGCCGATGGTGCGCCCTTGGGGCTGGGCGCCACCGGATAGGAAAAAGGGGAGTGTCGCGCTCCCCTTCATCGGCTTTTACAATTTCCAGTCAGCCATCAGGCCAAAGTAATTGCCATTGCGCCCGCCATCGGCCTTCAGACCATCGCTGGCGGCCAGATAGGTTTCATACAGTTTGAATTGCAGGCGGCGCGTGGCCTGCCAACTGGCTTCCAGATTATAGCTGGTGCCAATGCTCAGGCTGCCCGCATAGGGTTTGAGCGAAGCGCCCGCCGGACCGATATAGACGCCATCGGCCGATGTCTGGCGGCGCAGGAAATCGGGGCCTGCCATGATCGACACATCCTTGCGTGGCTTCACCGTCAGGCTGGGATAGATGTCCACCAGATTGGACAGGTTGAAGAAAGCCGCCTCGCTGGTCAAAGGCAGGCGAGGGGCCGCCGCCACAAAGGTTTCCGCGCGGCCATCGGTCAGATTGCCATCGCCGCTGAAGACATCGGCGCGCAGGCCAAGGCGGGGGCTCCATGGCTGCTGCGCCAGCGTATAGCCGCCTTCGAACATCACCGCATAGGCATGGATCGGCTCGCCACGATAATGGCCGCGTTGCAGGTCGGTTTCCAGATCCAGATCGACATGCTTGCCCTTCTTCCACAGGCGCACACCCCAGTTCTGGCGGTGGTCAATGCCGCTGCCTTCGCGGGTGGTCACGCTGGCCTTGTTCATTTCGTAGAAGTAGAGATCGGCGCTCAGGCCCGCCGTGATGGCATTGAGAGCCGAAGGCGCGCTGGCATAGACGCCCATAAAGCTGGCATTGTGGTTGGGGCCATCGTCAAAGCTGCCGGTCTTGATGTTGACCGGACGGACCGAGAAGGCCTGGACGGCCAGCTTGCCGGGCAGGATATAGCTCGCCTGCAAACCCTGATAGCTGAAGCGCATGTTCAGCCCTTCGCGCACGCCCACCAATTTGCCATTGCCCAAGGGCATTTCATAACGGCCGGGGCGCAAGGTGATCTGGCCCTTGTCACCCAAAGGCAGCGTCAGATCGACAAAGGCTTGCTGCACGTCGAACCGGTCATTGTTGGGGCCGGTGACCAGCTTTTCGCCATATTCGCGGTTGTCGCCCAATTCGACATAGGCGCGCAGATATTGCGTGGCGTGCAGGTCGGCATAGAGGCGGGCGCGGCTTTGCACCGGAGCATTGGCGTCATTGGCTTTTTGGCCCAGCGTGGAATGGCTCCAGTCGGTGTAATAGACGCGCAAACCGCCGCCCAGCGAGAGATAGACATCATCGCGGTCGGTCAGGTCGATATGTTTGATGCGGTCCAGAAACGGCGCCTGCGCCTTGGGCTTTTGCCCCCAGTCATCGGCCCAGCGCATGTTCTGCGGCACGCCTTCGGGACCTTTGCGGCCACCGGGGATGAGTTCGGCGGGCTTGGGCGCGGATTTGGGTTTGGCGGCTAAGGGTGAGGGCGATGCTGCGGTGGTTTGAGGCGCAGCATCAGGCGCAGCATGGGCCATGGCAGGGGCCAGCAACAGCGGGAGGGATGACAAGAGAAGCTGTTTCATGGGTGCAAAAATCCTTCTCCGGCGGTGAGGACACCGGAGTTGGGGCGGCTATTGTTTCAGAGCCGCCCCGCCTGTGAGAGAGGGTGGTGGAAGTGGCTTTAGGCCAGTTCAGATTCGCGGTAACGCAAGGAAGCCAGCACAAGGCCGCCCAGCAACGTGCCGCTGGCCATGATCGCCGCGACATGGCCCAGCGACCAATGGGCATCAAACAGCGCGCCCGCCACAATCGGGCCCAGCGCGGCGCCTGCACGGCCAATACCGATGACCAGACCCGTGCCGCCTGCGCGCAGGCTGGCCGGATAGGATTGGGCGATCACGGCATAAAGGCCAGCAGTCGCGCCATTGGTGAAGAAGCCACCCAGACAGGCCACCGCCGAGAGCAGGGCAATCGTGGTGATACCCTGACCAAAGCCGAACACCGCCACCGCGCCGCCCAGCATAAGGGCGACCACCAGAGGACGAACGCCCATGCGCTGGGTCAGCAGCGAAAGGGTGATCGCGCCCGTCGCGCCGCCCACATTGGCCCAGACCAGCACGCCGCCAGCCGCTGCAGGCGGGAAGCCCATGTCGACCACGATCTTGGGGATCCACTTCATCAGGAAGTAGAAGGTCATCATATGCGCGAAATAGGCAAAGATCAGCGTGACGCTGACCAGCGCAATACCGGGGGCGAACAACTGGGCCAGCGCAACGCCCTTCTTCTCCGTTTTTTCGATCGCAGGCAAAACGTCCAGTGCTGCGCGGCCCTGACGGGTCAGCGTGCGGTTGATCTTGTCCAGCGCGCCCTTGGGCTGTTTGATCAGCAGGAAAGCCACGGTTTCGGGTACAAAGAACCACACGATCGGCAGGAAGCAGGCGGTCATCATTGCGCCAAATTCAAACACCGATTGCCAATGGCCAGTGGCGGCCAACAGGCTGGAGGCGATGAAACCGCCGATCACCGCGCCGATGGGATAGCCGCCGACCATGATCGCCACGGCCAGATTGCGGCGCTGGGCATTGGAGCATTCGGCGACAATCGCGTTGGTCGCGGCCAACATGCCGCCAATGCCAAGGCCGGTATAAAGGCGAAACAGCGACAGTTGCGTCACATCCTGCGCCGTGGAGGCGAGGAACATCCCGCTGGCCATCACCACCAGACAGCCAAGGATGGTGGGGCGGCGGCCAATGCGATCCGCCAGCATCCCCAGCAAAAAGGCGCCCACGCCCATGCCGATCAATTCCATCGACAGGACCACGCCCAAGGCCTGCTTGGTCACATGCCAGTCCTTGGCAATGCCGGGCGAGGCGAAGCTGATCGACAAGACGTCAAAGCCGTCCAGAGCGTTAAGCGCGGTAGCGATGCCGATAGCCAGCTTTTGCCGGAAATGCATCGGTTCGCGCGCGATGATGGCGCGTGGGTCTTCCATGGTATTCCTCTTGTTTTATGATTGGTTGTGGGGGCGGACAGAACATGCCTGTCCAGCGAGGGAGCGTGAGGTCTGGATTGCCGCCGTCCGGTTAGGCCGTGTCACCGGCTGGCTGAAAAATGACGATGGGGCGGGCCATGAAATAACCTCGAAATATGCGCCATGCAGGGGTGCAAGCCATGCATCGGGCGCGCGTGGGCGGACGGGCAAGGCATGGCGGATGGGCGCAACGGGGGCATGGCCTTTCCTGATCCTCGCACAGGGGCAAGCTCCTCCAAGGGGTGGGCCTCGAAGGGGGGCAATGTCGTGGGGAAGTTGTCGGGGCGCGATCCATGCCGCCCTTGGCGCAACTTCCGGTCTTGCCGGTTGCGCATCTATGGCCAAATGCTTAGGCAGCGACCATGAAGGAAAGTGACATTCAGCAGGACATTTCGCTAAATCGCGCCGCGCCGGGCAGTTTGAGCAAAGTGGGCGTGCCGCGCTATGTGCTCTATGGCGATGCGGGCAATCGGCCGGACTGGTTCGTCAATCTGGAGGCGCTGGACCGGCGTTGCCGCGATCGTGGTTGGGTGATCAAGCCGCATGTCCATCCCCGTTTCGCGCAGATCATGATTGTCACCCATGGCGCGGGCGAAATGCATGTCGAAGGCGTCGAGCAGTCGTTCCGGCCGGGCAGCGTGATGATGGTGCCGCCCCACCGTATCCATGGCTTTCGCTATGATCTGGATACGCAGGGCTGGGTGCTGACCATAGAGAACCATTTCCTCGACGATCTGCTGGAGCGGGCACCGGCCTTGCGCATGGTGTTGCAGACGGCGGGGGTGTTCGATCTGGATTTGGCGGTGTTGGCCAAGCTGGAGCCGGAGATCGCCAAGCTGGAGCAGGAATTGCGGGGCGAGCAGGTCGGCTCGGCCATCGCATCGGAGATCCACTTGCTGGCGGTGATGCTGATCCTGTTTCGCCATTGGCCGATGGCGGCGCCTCCGACCGCGCCCGGCCATGGGCGGGCCGATCTGGTGGAGCGTTACCGCGCCTTGCTGGAAACCCGTTTTCGCGATCAACCGTCGGTGGCGGATATGGCGCAATTGCTGGGGGTGAGCGTGGCGCAATTGCGGCTGGCCTGTGGCGAAATGGCGGGCCTGTCGCCCTTGGCCATCCTGCATGAAAGGCTCTTGGCAGAAGCGCGGCGCTATCTGGCCTATACCGCTTTGCCCGTGGCGCAGATTTCGGATGAATTGGGCTTTTCCGAAGCCTCTTACTTCACCCGTTTTTTCGTAAAGGAAACCGGAGAGACACCAACCGCATGGCGGCGTTCCAACGGGTTTCGCGGGGGGCTTGATGGGGTTGGATTAACGGCAGGAGGGTGAGGGGGCTGGTGCCCCCTCAACGCCTGTTACGCAGGCAGGATTTGGCGCACCACATTGACCAGATCAGGGCCGGGGATGGGCTTTACCAGCCAACCGGTTGCGCCGAGCTTGCGGCTTTCCTCGCGCTTGGCCTTGTCGCTTTCCGTGGTCAGCGTCAGGATCGGGGTGAAGCGGCAGCTGGGCATGGCGCGGGCCTGCTTGATCAGTTCAAAGCCGCCCATGTCGGGCATGTTCACATCGGTAATGATCAGGTCGGGCTTATAGCCCCCTTTGAGGGTATCCAGAGCTTTGCGGCCGTTTTGTGCCGATTCCACCTTGAACCCGTTCATTTCAAGCGAGGCGCGGACACTCATGATCATCGTTGGCGAGTCATCGACGATCAGGATTTTTTTGCTCATCGTAATGGATCCCTTCCGTTCGGGCACTGTGATCGGCGCCTCTTTGGTGAGCCGCTTATAGCTTGGGGTGAGGAAACGGGTTCTAACGAATCGGGTTAAGATTTTTCCGATTTCTAGTTCTTTGTGTGATTTGTATTTTTGAAAATTGACGTAATTGGGGTGGATGTGTCCACACGGTCATGCATTTAAATGGTGTATTATTGTAAAACACGTTTTTGGGTGGAATGGCTGTGCCGCAAATTGCCCTTTAGGGCATACGGATATTCTTGTAGGTATTGTTTTGGTCCTGCTTGGCACCATCGGGCAGACGCCAAACGCGCAAAAGCCCGACCAGATGTCTGGCGGGCTCAAACGGGACGGCTTGCAGGAGGCTTTGCGGGGTTAGAACAATTCGATGCGTGGTGCAGCTGCCGAGGCACCGCCGACATGGGCGGCGCGTTGCTGCTCCATCACATAATTCTCCAGAATATTGCTCAGGCAGGTCGCAATCGAACTGTCTGGCGGAGCATCGTCATGGATGATCGCATTGGACAGCGCGACGAAATGATCCGAGATCATGTTGAGCGCACGCCCGACCTGTTCCAGTTGCTGACGGGCGACATCCTGAAACTGGATCGAACCGCAGAGCGTATTGAGCGGATCGCGCACCGCTTCACCACGCAAATGCACCTCGGTCAGCAGTTCTTCCTGCATCCGGCTTAGCATCGACATATGGTTGGACAAAGATTCAAAACTGTCCTGCAAATCGCGTGCACGGGCTTCATCGGCCAATTCCTGACCGGTGACGCGGGCCAGCAGGTCCTCGCTGATCAGGCGGTCCATCTCGCCCAGTTCCGAGCGCAGGTTTTGCGCCAGCGCACCGGTGTTGGAGGACAATTCGCGGATTTCCTCGGCAATCACTTCCAAACCGGTGTTGCTGCCAAGCCCTGCAATGCGGATGCGGGCATTGATGGCCAACAGGTCGGTATAGCGGCGGATGTCCTCGATTTCGCGCAGATGGCTCTTCATCTTGTCGGACAGCATATGCATGGTCGAAATGCTGTCACGGATTTCGCGCTGGGTTGTGTGATGCTGGTGAATAAGGTCGGAAATGATGCCGCGCCCCGCATCCACGCTGATTTGCAGAGTTTCTGCCGCCTCGACGAACTGGTCCGACTGCATCGTGGTGCTGACATGGCGCACCAGGTCGGACACGCTGCCTTCCACGTCCAGCGCCTGACCCAGAATATTCTCGGCGGCATCCTGCGTTTCGTTGCAGACATTGTGCAGATGGCGCTGCATCACTTCCACAAATTCGGCATAGCTGCTCATCTCCTCCACCAAGGCCATGGTGGCGGGATGGATGCGGTGGATGCGGCCGCCGGGTGGATTGAGTTCCACCAGATTGTCTGGCTCTGGCGGAGCGACGATCATGACCACAGGTTCCGGTTCGGGGGTGTCATCCCCTTGCGGCCCCTGTTGTCGCCACCAGCCATTAACGAGGCGCGAAAGCCATCCCATAGGTATCAGGCTCCCGGCACCATCTGCTTGACCACGGCCAACAAGTCGGTCGGTTGCACAGGTTTGACGATCCAGCCGGTTGCTCCCGCGCTGCGCGCTTCCTGCCTTTTGTCCATCGCGCTTTCCGTGGTCAGCATGATGATCGGGGTAAAGCGGGTGGTGGGCGTCTGGCGCAAGCGGCGGATCAGTTCGATCCCGTTCATGGACCCCATGTTGAGATCGGTGATGATCAGCGCGGGTTTTTGCCCGCCCTGCAATTCGCGCAAGGCTTCCTCGCCGCTGGCGGCTTTGGCGACATTATATCCGGCCCGCCCCAGAATGGCGCCCATGCTCATCAGAATGGTGGGCGAATCGTCGACAAGCATGATGGTCTTGGTCATTCTACAGGTTCCTTGGCCACAGTTTCCGTGGTTCCGTCATGCTTGGCAGAGTTGCGTGAACGGCGGGCGGTGGTCTTTTTCTTCGGCTGCCCGCTGCGTAGCGGGGGCAGAACGGTCTCGGCCTCGTCGGTGGCTTCGGCGGTGGGCTCGGCGATCTCCGGCGCTTCGGGAACAGCCACCAGGGCCAGACCCTGCGGGCGGGGCACAAAGGGGGCGAGCCAGCGGGCCAGTTGCTGATCCTGCGGCAAGGCCACCAATCGCGGCTGCAAGGCCATCAGGCTCTGCAGCAAAGCGCTATGCAGGCCGGTGCATGGCGTCAGGTCAACCTGACGCGCATCTTCGGCCAGCAGCCATTCGACGAATTCACCAGCTTCCTCCACGGTCACATCACCGTCAAAGCTGGCCACACTATCCTGATAAGCAATAGGCATCACAGGATCTCCTTCAGGTTCAAGACCAGCAACACGCGGCCATCGCCCAAAACAGCGGTTCCGGAGAACCCTCCCAGATTCGCGAGAATACCGGCAAAGGGTTTAAGGATTATATCCATGCCGGTCCCGAAATCGTCGATCACCAGACCGACCAACACCGAACCGATGCGCAGGATCAGCACCGATTCCAGTGCGGCGGGACGCGGTTCCATGCCCAACAGATTGCGCAGGCGGGTGATGGGGATCACCTGATCGCGCAGAACGACGGCCTCGCTGGATTTCATACGGCGGATATTGGCAGGTTCGATCCGCACCGTTTCCACCACCAGTTCCATCGGCACGCCATAGAGCTGTCCGGCCAGATCGACCGTCAACACGCGCGTCACCGCCATGGACAGGGGCAGCTTCATGCGAATGGTGGTGCCTTCGCCCAGTCTGGATTCCAGCGTGACCGCGCCGCCCAAACGCTCCACCGCCGAACGCACCGCATCCATGCCGACCCCGCGGCCGGACAGGTCCGACACTTGTTCGGCGGTCGAAAATCCGGGCAGAAACACCAGCTGCACGGCTTGTTCGCTGGTCAATTGCGCCGCTCTTTCGGCATCCAGCAGGCCGCGCTCCACCGCCTTGGCGCGGACGCGTTCAGGGTCGATGCCGCGTCCATCATCGCTGACGCTGATGATGACACTGTCGCCTTCCTGCTTGGCAGACAGGCGAATGGTGGCCACGGGGGGCTTGTTGGTGGTGACCCGAATTTCGGGCGGGCAGATCCCATGGTCCAAACTGTTGCGCAGAATATGCGTCAGAGGGTCGGCCAGCGCCTCGATAATGTTCTTGTCCGCCTCGGTGGTCTCGCCTTCGATGACCAGATCGACCTTCTTGTTCTGCTTGCGCGCGATATCGCGCACCAGACGCGGGAAGCGTTTGAACAATTCGGACACCGGCATCATGCGAATGTCCATCACCGCGCTTTGCATCTGGCGGGTGATGCGGTCGATGACCGAATATTTGTCCTTGATCTCGCGCGCCAGTTCACGACTGCCGAAACGGACCTCGGCATCGCGGGCCAGGAAAGGCAGGGCGTTTTTGGCCACCACCAATTCGCCCACCAGATTCATCATGGCATCGACCTTGCCCTGCTCCACGCGCAGGGTACGGTCCACCACGGTTTCGCTGCGTTCGACGGGACGGTCGAGGATATTATCCGGCAGACCATTAGTCGAGGCTCCGGCGCGATCGTCCTGCGCCGGGTCGTCCTGTTGCAACAGGCTGGCCAAAGCGTTGGACAAGGTTTCGGGCGTCGCACCGCCATCGGGCAAGGGGGAAGGCAAGCCCAAAGAGCGGCAGAGGTGGCGCAGCACATTTTCAATGTCCACCACCTGCCCATGACGGCCTGGAATGGCCAAAGCGCGCTGCTGCGCCTCCAGCAATTCACGGCCGATCGGGGTCAGCTTTTCCGCCAGCGGCGGCCCAGCCTCGATCAACTGGTCCAGATCGGGCGCGCAGAGCGTGATGCAATCATCGACATAGCGGAAGTGATGTTCGACCTCCAGGCGCGGGGCGGTAGAGGCGATCAGGAATTCCAGATTGCAGGCATAGGGATCGAACTGGTTCTTCGGCCCCCAATCGGCGCGCGGCTTGATGTCCATCCACACCATGCCCGGCGTGCCCAGCACCATGCGCAAGGGATCCTCACCGGCAAAGAAGCAGCCTTCATCGGGCACATAGGACAGCAACACGGGATTGACATTGCCCAGCGCCAGCAACAGCGCATCGCGATGGGTGATGGCCCATTCGGGCAACATATCTGCGGCTACAGTCTCTGCGCCGGTATCGGCGCCCGCGCTTTGGCCGTCCAGCCTTGCGCGATAGGCAGTGGCGTAGCGGCGAGCCACCTCCATACAGCCCTCTTGCTCGGCCCCGTTGGCGGCAAAGTCGGACAGCCAATTGCCGACATGGTCCAATCCGGCCAGCAATTCATCGGCGGTGGTGCCATCCATCTCCAGACGGCCATCGCGCATCGCGCCCAACAGGTCTTCACCTGCATGCACCAGATGCGTCAGCGCGGGCAGGTCAAACAGCCCCGCCGCCCCCTTGATCGAATGGACGCAACGGAACAGGGCATTGATCGCCTCGGGCGATTGGGGATGGCGTTCCAGCTCCAGCAGGGCCGAATTGGCTTCCTCCAGCAAATCGCGCGCCTCGCGCACAAAGCTTTCGGCCAGTTCGCTCAATTCCTGAGCGCTGAAAACGGGGTTTGCAGGGGCGTCCTGCTGGGTGTTTTTGGACCTCAGGGGCATGGCACACCTGTCATCAGTTGGACGGTGGACAGGAAACGGCTCGGGTCCACAGGCTTGGTGAGATAGAAATTGGCACCGGCCAGATAGGCGCGCTGGATATCTTCCTGCCCCTGTTCGGTGCTCATCATCACGGCGGGCACATGGCGCAGATCGGGATGGCGGCGCGCTTCGGCAAGGAAGGCGTAGCCGTCCATTTTCTGCATGTTGATATCGACCACAAACAGGTCAAAACTTTCCTTCAGGGCCGCCTCCAGCCCCTCCAGCCCGTTGATGGCCTCGCTCACCAGAAAACCGGCGCGTTTGAGGATTTGCGAGCAGTAAAGCCGCACGGTCAGCGTGTCGTCCACAATCAACACCCTGACGGGCGGGTCGATCGGCACGGGAATGGAAGTGTGCTGGTTCATGGCGGCGTTCACTTCATTGGGCGCTGGTGAACCAGCGCCTCGGGAAACTTGCGGGGCAGGAATATGTTCGAAATCCGGCTCATACTCTCCGAATGGCCAAGGCAGACAAAGCCGCCCGGGTTGAGCGCGTCGAAGAAATGCTCGGCCGCGCGGCGGCGCGAGATATCGTCGAAATAGATCAGCAGATTGCGGCAGAAGATCACGTCAATGTTGCGCAAACGGGCCATATGGGCCGGATTGGTGACATTCACGATGCTGAAATCGATGGATTCGCGCAGATCCTTGATGACCTGCCAATTGTCCCTGTCGATCTGCTGGAAATAGGTTTCGCGGATATTGGTGGGCACGCGATGCAGCGCGCGGGCCTGATAGATGCCCTGCTGCGCCTTGGCGATCACGCGCGTATCAATGTCCGAGGCGAGAATTTCTATGTCGAATTCGGATGCCCGCTTCCAGTTTTCCAGAATGGAAATGGCGATCGTATAGGGCTCCTCCCCCGTAGAGCAGGGGATGGACCAGATGCGGATACGGTCGCGGCGCGGGTCCTTGTTATCCGCGATCTCGTCCAGCATCCTGCGGGTCAGGCAGGTGAACTGGTAATCCTCGCGGAAGAAATAGGTTTCGTTGACCGTCATCTCGTTGATGAGGGCCTGCATCTCCGCGCCGCCCGCCTGGAACTTCACAAGGCTGAGATATTCGCGGAAGGTTTTGCATTCATTGGCCAGCATGCGTTCTTCCAGCCGCCGGTCGATGAAATAGCGGCGGCTTGCATCCATGCTGATGCCGGTCTTCTTGTAAAAGAAGTCGCAAAATGCCGTGATGTCTTCGACCGAGATGCGTGGCACCTGTTGGGCCGAGGTGGCTTGTCCCATCCTCTTATCCCTCGCGGATACGCTGCATCGCCGTTTCCGCGGCGAAGGCTAGGAAGGGTTCTTGCGGGAATTTGTCGATGATGGATTGCAGGATCGGCAGCACATCCTGTCGCCCCGTCCCGCCCAAAGCTTCGGCCAGATTGGAACAGACATTGGCGTCATCCTCCCGCTCGGCCAAGGCCATCAGCCAGTCGCTGGTGGATTCCACATGCAATTCATTGGCCAGCAGCACGGCAAAGATGCGCACATCGGGGTCGGGGCAGTAACCCAGAGGTTCCAGCAGGCGCACCGCATGCTCGGGCATGGTGCTCAAAGCTTCCAACGCGCCATTACGCAGGGCCGGATCGGCGGCCGACAGCAATTCCGACACGCCCAGCGCGGCTTCGTCGCTGTTGAGCGCGGCCAGTTCAAGGAAGGCAGTCTGGCGCACCAGATTATCCTCTTCCCTGGCCAACAGGCCCACCAGAGCGGCCACGGCATCGGGTTCATTGGCCCGCATCCGCACCGCGCGGCGGCGCTGCATCGGGTCGGCATCGTCCAGTTCGGGCAGCGGCATGGCGCCTGCGGCCTGTGTCGGATCTTCCTGCGCTTTTTGGCTGGTCTTCAACAGGCCCATTGCTGCATTCCCCCGCTCAGGCCTTCATGGCCGTTTTGATTGCATGCATCCGTGTATTGGCCACCCGCTCCAGCCTTGCGGCGATTTGCGAGGCGGTGATCACTTCATTCACGCATCCGCTTTCCACCAGGCTGCGCGGCATCCCGTAAACCACACAGCTCTCTTCACTCTCGGCAAAGACATAGCCACCGGCGCGATGAAGCTTGGCCAGTTCGGCCGCGCCATCGTCGCCCATGCCGGTTAAAAGCACGCCAATAAGCGAGTCCGCAGTTACCGTGTCCATCGCGGTGGACACCATGCGGCTGACGCTGGGATGCCAGTTGTAACGCTTGTCCGAAGGGGCGATGGTGGCCATCAACTCGCCATTGCGTTCCATCACCACCATGTCTGCATCGCCCCGCGCCACATAAATGGTGGAGGGTTCCAGCACCGTTTGACGGCGCAGTTCCACCACCGGCATGGCGCAGTAATTGTTGAGCCTTTCCGAAAAATGGCGGGTCACGGTGGCGGGCATATGCTGGCACACCAAAACCGGCATCGGATAATCGGCGGTCAGGCTGCTGAGGATTTCTTCCAGCACGGCCGGACCGCCGGTCGAGGCGCCGATCAAGGTCAAGGCCTCGTTACCCGAACCATAACCGCTGTTGCGGGCGCGCGGGATATAGGTCTTGCGCATGATGGTTTCGCGCTTGGCGGCCATCCTTTCGCGCAAGCCGGTGGAGCGGCGGATGCGGGCACCGGCGGCGGCTTTCACCTTGCCGATGATCAGATCTTCCTGCTCCTTGATGGCCACCGACACGGTGCCCTCGGGCTTGTGGACATAATCCACCGCGCCCAGCGCAATCGCTTCCAAAGTGGCCAAAGCGCCCTGCTCGGTCAGCGATGATATCATCACCACCGGCAGGGGCGTTTCGGACATGATCCGGCTCAGACAGGTCAAACCGTCCATTTCCGGCATGTTGATATCCAGCGTCACCACATCGGGCTTGTCTTCCGCAATCCGCAACAGCGCCTCGGCGCCGGTGCGGGCTGTGGTGACATCGAAACCGCCACGGGTCAGGATCTCGCCGATCTGGCGCCGCATCAGGGCGGAATCGTCGACAACCAACGCTTTCATATTATTCGCCTTTCATCCTTCCTATGGTTAAGGTCGGGTCAGGCAGCCGCCTGCACCACCTCGGCCATCTGGCCGGCATCCAGCAGGCGGTCTGCATCCAGCAACAGGATCATCCGCTTGGCTTCGGGCAGATTGGCCACGCGGCGGATGACGCGCCGCTGGTTCTCCGACAGATCGGGTGCGGGTTTGATCCGGTCGCGGCGGATACGCATCACTTCAGAGACCGAATCCACGATGAAGCCGGTCTGTACCCCGCCCAAAGTGAAGACCACGATCCGCTGGCGATCATTGGCCTCGATGGCGGGCAGGCCAAAGCGGGCGCGTTGATCGATCAGAGGGATTACCGATCCGCGCAGGTTCATCACCCCGCGGATGAAATTCTCGGTCTTGGGCACTTTGGCCAGTTCCGAGGGCACGCGGACGATTTCCTGCACCGAGGCGATTTCCACCCCGAATTCCTCGTCCATCAGGCGGAAGACCACGAATTGCTCTTCCTCGTGATGCGCGCTGCCCACGCTGCGCGTTTCAACCTGGTTCTGCACCGCCATATCCGCTCCTGCCGCTTCCAGCGCGCCTTCCAGAGCGCTGGTGATGGCCGGACGATCGAACATCGCCTCGGCCGAAAGGATGGAAACCAGCCTTTTGCCATTGTCCAACCGGCAGATGGAGCTGATCTCGGCCAGATCGTCCTGCGCGGCCAGCATGGCGGGCATGGAGTCAATCGCCCCGCGCCGCACGCGCAGCACTTCATTTACCCGATCCAGCACCACGCCAACGATCAAGGCGCCATTGTTGACCGATACCACGGCAACGCGGTTGTGATCGGCGCGTTCGGCGCTGGGCAGTCCGAACAGGCGGCGCAAGGACACCACCGGCAGCAGCCTGTCGCGCAGGGAGATCACCCCCATCACGCTGGGAGCGGCCTTAGGAACCTTGGTCACATTTTCGGGCAATTGCACGATTTCGCGCACGCTGTGGATCGGCAGGGCATATTCCTGACCCGCCACTTCGAAACTGACCAGCTGGATTTCGTCCTGAGAAGCGTCGGCGGCGCGAAGGTTGGCCATGGCGCTGGTGCTGTCGGCAAACAGATTGGCATGGCTGCCCTGCGCCAAAGCCAGCAGGGCAAATTCCTGCTCGATCAGACGCGCCGCTTCCAGGATCATCACCAGACCCAGATCGCCCTGATCCTTGATCACGCCGCGCAGCAATTCCGATGACAGGGTGGTTTCCACCCCATGCGCGGATTCGATCCTTTCAGGGTCGATGGTCACCACGCTGACCACACGGTCCACCACGATGCCGATGGGATGGCCCTGGTCCAGCACCACCACACGGGTGGCATCATCGGCGGCCACACGCTCGCTGCCAAACAAGGCGCGGGTGTTGACGATGGGCAGCACAGTGCCGCGCAGATTGGTCAAGCCTTCCAGACTGGGCGGGGCCAATGGCACGCGCACCACCTCTGGCATACGGATGATTTCCTTCACCTCGGTCAGGCTGACCGCGAAAGTTTCGCCCTGTACGGTGAAGATCGTGAATTGCTGGGGCAGGGCGGGGTCGTGCCCGCTCGGGGCGGAGGACCCTTCGGTCCCCGCCTGAGCAACGATTTTTGACTGGTACATGCTCGGCCTCCCGAACTGGGTGCCCTATCAGGCGTTCGACTGCAGCTCGTCAGCCATCGAAGCGATTTCCTCGATTGCGGAGGCCAGTTCCTCGGCGCCCTGGCTCTGCTGCTTGGCGGCGCTGGCGGCCTGCACGGTGGCCTGATCGGCCTGCGTGGCGGCGGCAGAGATCTGGTTGATGCCGGTTTGCACCTCGCTGATCTGGCGCAGCATTTCATCCGAAGCCTTCTGGATCGAACGGTTGCCGGCCAGCACTTCCGCCATTTCTTCGGTTACGCGGGCCAGATCGGCGGTGATGACCTTGTTCTTTTCCACTTCGGCCAGCGCCGAACGGCTGATGTCGTCCAGATCGCGGGCGACATTGCTGATCTGCTCCTGAATGGTCTTGACCAGATCCTTGATCCGGTCGGCATTTTCCGAGGATTCCTCGGCCAGATTGCGGATGTCATTGGACACCACGGCAAAGCCTTGGCCGAATTCCCCAGCACGCGCGGCTTCGACTGAGCCATTGACCGCCAGCATATTGGTCTTGATGCCAACGGTGGTGATCGCTTCGACGATCTTGTCGATACGGCCCGAAACCTGCGCCAGCTGCGTTACCTGATTGCGCAGAACGGCATTGTTATCGACCGATTCCGCCACGCCGGTGATCATTTCGTCCACCGAAGCGCGGCTCTGGGCGATCAGCGTGGATACGGCCTGCCCCCGCTCCAGACCCGAACCTGCCGCATGCGAGGAGCGTTCAGCACCCTTGCGGATCTGTTCCACGGCTGCGCTCGACTGGTTGGCAGCGGCGGCGGAAGCCTGCGCGCCGTTGGAGATCTGTTCGATCGCCACCAAAATCTGGCTGGCCGAACGGTTGATTTCTTCCACGGCAGAGGAGAGTTCCTCAGCCGCCGAAGCCACATCCTCCGCGCTTTTACGCACGTCGGTCGAGTTTTTCATATCCTCGGCAATTTCGGCCAGATTTTGCGCCGTGATGTCGCTCTCGCGCAGGGCATGGCTCTGCTGCTCCAGCGTGGCCAGCACTTCCTCACAAGCCGCCGATTGCTCGGCAGCAGCGCTGGAAATAGCTTCGGAACCCTTTTGCGCCTCGATGATGGCGACTTCGGACTCCTCGCTCAGGCGGGCCACCTCGCGGGTGACTTCCATGATCGCTTCCATGTCGGTGCGCAATTCGATCATCTGGGCGGTCACTTCGCCGCCCTTCTGGGCTTCCTGACGCGCGGCTTCTGCCGAAGAAAGGATGCCTTCGGCGATGACCTTGACCTCGCTCTGGATCTGGCCAACCAGCGACTGGATTTCGGTGGCGCTCTTCTCGCTGGTTTCGGCCAGCGTGCGCACTTCATCGGCCACCACGGCAAAGCCCTTGCCATGTTCACCGGCACGCGCGGCCTCGATGGCGGCGTTCAGCGCGAGCAGATTGGTCTGGTCGGCGATGCGGGCCACGGCCTTCACAATGTCGCCAATATTGGCTGCCTGCGCCTCCAGATCGGTCACGGTCTTGACCGAGCCGGTCTGACGTTCCGAGGCGGTTTCCAGTGCGCGCACCGAGGCGGCAATCTGCAGGCGATTTTCCTCCAGCAGCTTTTGCAGCGCGGCGGTACGGTCCAGCGAACCGTCCGCGGCGCGGCGGCTTTCACGGATCAATCCGCTGATGGCCGTCACATTACGCAAGGATTGCTGCGAGGCGCTGGAGGCTTCTTCTGCACCGGCCGAGATTTGCGTCATGGCCGATTGCAGCAGGTCCAGCGCCTCGGAGGCTTCGGTCACGCCGCCGGCCAATTCGGTGCTGGCGGCCGAGATGCGTTCGGCGGCCTGTTGCTGGCGAGCATAGGTGCGGGCCTGACGCTTGCGGGCATCGGCTTCGCGGTTGGCGGCTGCGCCACCGGTATCCTTGGCGGCAGGCGGTGCAGACTTGCGCTCCGACAATGCCTTGCTGGCCAGCATGCCCTTGTTCGGTGCGGGGCTGCTTACTTGGTCTTTCTTGACGAGCGCCATGCCTTCCATCTCCGTCATCAATGTCGGATGTGGAGGCGATCCCATTGTCCCCCACCGACTTCGGGGAGGCTTATGCAACACAAGGCATTACTGCCCCGTCTGTGTTACTTGACGTAGCAAGCCCTAGGTAGTCTTAGGATGAAATGAACCGTAAATTTAGGGTGCCATCATTGGTCGCGCCAATCGATTGCGACTTGGTTTTTACAGTTTTGTCCATCGGCGCAACAGGTTGTGATAGATGAAGCCCAGCCTGTCTACTTGGGCATCCTTGGTTGCGGCGCCATTTTCCATATGTTGCGCCGCCAGGGACTGGATGGTTTGGTCCAGATCGAACAGCAATGTCCGTTCTCCTTCATCGGGAACAAGGCTTTGCATCCAGAAGAAAGAGGCCAGTCTATAGCCTTTGGTCACCGGTGTAACCTGATGCAGGCTGTTGGCCGGATACAGGACCAGATCGCCAGCGGGCAGCTTTACCGCCTGATTTCCAAAGGGAGTTTCGATTGTCAGTTCGCCCCCTTCGTATTCCTGCGGATCGTTGAGGAACAGGGTGGCCGACAGATCGGTCCGCATCAGATTGCCCGAAGGTGCAGTCATCAGCGCCGCATCGACGTGCAATCCGTAATGCCCGCCATCCTTGTAGAGGTTGAACTTGGCCGGATGGATGGAATGGGGCAGAGCCGCCGAGACAAACAGCGGATGGGCGCGCAACCGGCGCAGAATTTCTGCGCCCAATTCCTGCCCCAGCGGGCTGTCGGTGGGGATTTGCAGGTTTTGCTTCACGGTGATCGAGCGTGAGCCCGCCGTCGCCGCGCCGTCCTGCCATTCTGCGGCCAGCAGGCTTTCGCGCATGGATGCCACTTCTTGCGGCGTGAACAGCTTTTCAATGATGGTCAGCATGGGGCGCTTTCTTACGCAGGGATCAGGCAGGCGGGGGTAATATCGGCAAGGCTGGTGCATCCGGCCAAAGCCATGGTCAGCTCCAACTCCTCGCGTAGCAATTTGAGCATATGGGCCACGCCAAGGCTGCCCGCCACGGCCAAGGCATGCAATTGCGGGCGGCCCAACAGCACCGCATCCGCGCCCAGCGCCAGCGCCTTGAACACATCGCCACCGCTACGGATGCTGCCGTCGATCAGGATGACCGCGTCGCCACCCAAGGCAGCGCGCATAGCGGGCAGCAACGCCAAGGGGGCGGGGGCTTCATCCAATGCGCGGCCGCCATGGGTGGAGATAACTAGGCCGGCAAAGCCCGCCTGCATGATGGCCTGTGCATCACCCGTATGGCAAACACCCTTGGCGATCAGCGGCAGGTCGGTCTGGCTGCGCAGCCAGTGCAAGTCCTCCAGCACCGGCGCGGCAGCGGCAAGGCCAGCCAGTGCGGGGTGATACCAATGGCCCGCGATGGTGGGAGCTGGTGGAATGTCTCGCAGATGGACAGCGGAAATATGCGGCGGCAGGGCAAAACCGCTGCGGATGGCGTGATGGCTGGCCGGTTGCGCCAAAGTGTCCAGCGTCAGCACCAGCGCCCTTGCGCCCGCCGCTTCGGCACGGCGGACAAGCGTCAGCGTATCCTCGCGGCGGGCTTGCCAATAGAGTTGAAACCACAAGGGACCCTGCGCCCGCGTGGCCACTTGCTCCACCGCCACGCTGGACATGGTGGACAGGCACATCACCGTTTCCAGCGCCCCAGCGGCGGTAGCCAGTTCCCCCTGTGGATGCAGCAATTGATGATAGCCCACCGGCCCAAGCAGCACCGGATGCGCCAAATCCTGACCCAAAAGGCGCAGGCGGGTGGAACCATGCGCCACCGGTGCCAAGACGCGGGGCAGGATGGCATGGCGGGCAAAGCTGGCCTGTTCGCGTTGGCGTGCCATGCCGCTGCCGCTTGCCCCTTCTAGCCATGCCCAGATCGCAGGATCGACCCGCTGTGCCGCCTCGCGCTGGTAATCGGCCAGGCAGAGCATGGTGCCAGGGATGGAATGGGCGGGCGAGGGGGCCATGGTGGCGGAATATCCTGTGTAAGGTGGCTATGTTCTGAAGCCTGAAACCCATGCTGGCGTCAAGCAGGCGGTGGAGGTGCCGTTAGTCCCCCGACCTGCGCTTGATGGGCTTTATGATAATTTTGTGCAATAGCGCCAGCATTTCATCGAAGTGTCATCGAACTTTCGCGGAAATGCCACGCAGGGTCCCTAAGCGCGGCGGGCGACTTAAACATATCAGGGGCCATTCCATGTCATTTTCCGCCTTGCTGCGCCAGTCGGCGCGGCCTGTTCGCCTGTGCCTGCTCACCTCGGTGGCCAGCCTGCCCTTTGCCACGGCTGCTATAGCTGCCGAGGAAGAGGCCAAGGACCAGATCGTCGTCTTGGGCACGCGGCCGATTGCGGAATCTGAAGCGGCAGCCTTGCAGGTGCAGAAACTGTCGGACTCGCTGGTAACCGTGGCCGCATCGGACGCCGTGGGGCGCCTGCCCGACCAGAATATTGCGCAGGCCACCGGCCGTCTGCCCGGCGTAGCGGTGGAGCGCGATCAGGGGCAGGCGCGCTATATCAGCTTGCGTGGTGGCCCCAAGACATGGACCACCCTGTCCTTTGACGGCGTGAATGTCATCAGCCCCGAAGGCCGCGACAGCCGTTTTGACTCGGTGCCTTCGGCCATTGCGGGCAAGATCATCGTCAACAAGGCGATCACCCCTGAAATGCCCGGCGAAACCGTGGCGGGCAATGTCAATGTCGTCACCCGTTCGGCCTTTGATTTCAAGGGTAAGCATCTGAATGGCAAGCTGGGCTATGGCCAGCAGGAATATGGCAAGCGCCCCGAATATGAAAGCTCGCTGGTCCTGTCCGACCGCTTTGACGTGGGCGGGGGCGAGTTGGGCGTGTTGCTCTCGGGCAGCTATTACGAACGCAACATGGTCACCGACAATTTCGAGAATGACTATGAGGTCGTCTCGCAGGACACCCGCCCCGGTTACGAACGCCGCCAATGGGTTTCGGAAACCGAGAACAAGCTCTATCGTCTGACCCGCAAGAACTGGTCGGTTTCGGGCCGCGTGGATTATAAGCCCAACGACCGCAACACGATCTCGGTTCGCAGCATCTACACGATTTTCAGCGATGACGAGGCGCGCGACAATTACCGCTTCGACCTTGACGACAAGCAGAGTTCGCAAGTCGCTGGCACTGCCGCCTGCGACACCTCGGTGAAGAGCAGCTATACCACTTCAGGCTATGCCGATGTCTGCTCGGGCAACACCACCTACGCGGGTACCGTGCGCGGCATCGATATCCGCCAGCGCAACACTTTGCGCGCCTATAAACAGTCGATCTTCACCAACACGCTGGAAGGCACGCATGAGTTTGATGGCGGTTGGAAGCTGAACTGGCTGGGCAATTACACGGTCAGCAAGGATGATCGCAGCGTGGTGGGCGAAATCGCATGGGAAAGCCCCAGCACCATTTCGGCGCGTCCAACCGTGGCCTATGATTTCACCAATCCCGGCCTGTCGATGCTGACCCTGTATAACACCACCGTGTCGGGCAGCACCCTGTCCAATGGCGCGCAGGTGGTGGCAATCGACAGCTTTGCCAAATCGGCCACGTCCTTCAGCCTGCTGGACGCGGTGGACACCACCAAGGCCTATACCGCCAAGGCTGTGCTGTCGAAGCAGGCCGAATTCCTTGGCGGCAATCTGACGTTGAAGGCTGGTCTGCAGTTCGACCAGCGCACCAAGACGGCGGATGAATGGGCGATCTCGGTGACGGGTTCGACCAATCTGGCGGCACTGGGCATTCCCACCAGCTATCAGGATTTCTCGCTGGATCAGGCCTTTATGGGCAAGATCAAGATGGGCTATACTTTCCGCTATTTCGACACGGCCAAGATGCGCGCCGTCGCCGCCAAGGCGCGTGAGCTTTATGCCCGCACCGCCAATTCGGCCAATGATTACACGGTGCGCGAACAGGTTTACGCCGGTTTCCTGATGGGTACCCTGCGCTATGACTGGGGCAGCATTCTGGCCGGTGTGCGTCTGGAAAAGATCAAGAACCACGGCAGCGCGCTGGGCACGATCAACAGCGTTTCCACCACGGTCAATTCCGGTTCCAGCCAGTTGATGGCCTTCCCCAGCGTTCACTTCAATTATAACGTCGACCAGACCAAGAAGCTGCGTCTGACCTTCAGCACCGGCGCGGCCCGTGCCGACTATGACCAGATGCGCCCCAATGTGGTGGTCAATGACAGCAACACCGCCATTTCGGGCGGCAACCCCTCGATCAAGCCGGAACGCGCCATGGGCGTGGACGCCTATTTCGAATGGTATATGCGCCCCAGCGGCTTCATCTCGGCGGGGCTTTATTACAAGAAGGTCAGCGATGTGCTGTATAAGTCGAGCCGCGTGTTCGGTTCGCATGCGCTGGACAGCAATGGCATTGACCGTTCGAACTACACCTACACCGGCATCAACAATGCGGGGAACGGCCATCTGATGGGCCTTGAACTGGCCGTGCAGCAAAGCCTTGAGCCTTGGGTGCAAAAGGCGGGTCTGCCCGAATGGATGGGCGGTTTTGGTCTGAACGCCAATATGATGCTGAACGACAGTTCGGTGACCAAGCCCGCCAGCGACGGCTTTGCCGCCCGCAAGGTGCGTCTGCCCAACACCTCGGACATGGTCTATAATCTTGGCGGTTATTACGAGAAATATGGCCTGACGCTGCGCCTGCAATATCAGTATCGCTCGATGTGGCTGGATGAAATTGCCGATGGCTTCACCGAGCCGGGCGGCGATACCTATTGGGATGCCGATGACGAGCTGGACTTCTCGGCCCGCTATGCGATCACCAAGAATGTATCGGTCTATTTCGATGCGTCGAACCTGATCAACCAGCCTGGTCGTCGCTTTATCGACGCCGGTGGCCTGTTGACGGCCAAGGGCGTGCCCACCGGTTTCTCCAAGCAGAACACCATTGAATGGGAACGCTTTGGCCGCCGGTTTAGCGGTGGCATTCGGGTGAACTTCTGATGCTGGGCATGGGAATATGGGCGGCGCTGGCACTTGCTGGCGCTGCTCCCCACACCGCCGAGGTGAAGGCGCGCGGGGAAACGGTGCCGGTGGGCACGGCGGCCAAGGATGCCGCCGATGATCCGGCCATCTGGCGCAATGCAGCCCATCCGCGCCGCAGCCTGATCGTGGCGACGGACAAGCAGGCTGGACTCTACGTCTATGGTCTGGATGGGCGCGTGCGGGACTTCTCGCGCGATGGCCGCCTCAACAATGTGGACCTGATCGAACTGGGGCGCGGGCGGGTGTTGGTGGCCGCCAGTGACCGCAATGACAAGGCCCATGCGCAGATCCGGCTCTATTGGCTGGATACGCAGCGCGCCAAGCTGCGCCCGATCGGCACGGTGGATGGCGGGGCTGGCGAGGCTTACGGCATTTGCCTTGGCCGCGTGGGCGGGCTGGTGCAGGCCTATTCGGTGTTGAAGGATGGCACGGTGGTGCAAGTGGGGGTAACCGCGCGCCGCCATGCCGCACAGGGCACGATCCTGCGCCAGATGAAGCTGGAAACCCAGAGCGAGGGCTGCGTGGTGGATCATCGTACGCAGACCTTGTTTGTGGGTGAGGAGGATCGTGGCATCTGGGCCTTTGATGCGCGCCCCAATGGCGCCACACAGGGCAAGCTGGTGGCCGCTGTCGATGGCGGGCAATTGGTGGCCGATGTGGAAGGGCTGGCCATTCTGCCCAAGGGCAAGAAGGGGGGCTGGCTGATCGCCTCCAGTCAGGGCGATAATGCCTATGCGCTCTATACCTTGCCCGATGTGAAGCCTGCTGGTCGCTTCCGCATTGCGGCGGGGCGGTTCGGGGCGACATCGGATACCGATGGCATTGCCGCAGCGCGAGGGTCTTTCGGTCGCCGTTACAAGGGCGGCCTGTTTGTGGCGCAGGATGGCAACAATGCTCCCCATGCGCAGAATTTCAAACTGGTGTCCTGGCGCGATATTCGCCGCCAGATCCGGCCCTAAGGTGATAAGGGGGCGAGCCTTGCGCGGCCCGCCCCCTTTCACATCGCCTTACTTCTTGGGTTCTTCCAGCGTGGGATATTTGATCCCCAACTGGTCTAGGTAAGTCGGGTATTTGGTTGCATCGTAATAATATTTTTCCATGGCAGGACGGAATTCCTTCATGGTTTTCTCGTTCAGCCAAGTGGCGGGGACCGGACCCAAAATCGGGTCATATTTGTCCGTCTTCAACTGCACATCGTTGAAATAGGTCTTGGCATCGCTGACCAATTTGGGCGTGGTCATCACGTCCAGAATGGTCATGGCCAAGGCCTTGGCGCCCGCTTCCACACCCTTATGCGCGATAGGTGTCGCCATCGCCATCGCCGACAGGACGTGGTGGCCGATCAGGTTGGGCACATTGGCCGGATAGCGGATGGTGATGGTCGGCACCGTCCACATGATATCGCCAATGTCATCCGATCCGCCGCCCATCGAATTGCTGCGCTGTTCCGGCGGCACTAGCGGGCCAACCGTATCGGGCAGGGGCTTGATGTTGCGCTTGTTGATGGTCTGCACCGCTTTGGCAAAGGCTTGATCGTCGGCGCTCCACTTGGGCATGCCTACTGCCTTGATATTGGCATAGGCGGCTTCGGCAAGCGGCTTGTTGCCGAAATTGGGCGCGGCATAGCCAAGGATCTTGGAGGTGACCGTCGTGCCGGTGGCCTTGGCCGCGCCCTCGGCGATTTCATTGCCGATGGTGTAGAGGTTACGCACCGCCCCGAAAGTGCGGTCGCGGAAATAATACCATACGCTGGCATTGTCGGGCACGATGTTGGGCTGGCCGCCGCCATTGGTGATCACATAATGCGAACGCTGGGTCAGCGGCAGATGTTCGCGGCGGAAATTCCATGCCGTGTCCATCACTTCCACGGCATCCAGCGCGCTCTTGCCTTCCCAAGGCATGCCACCGGCATGGGCCGTCTTGCCCTTGAAGCTATATTCGACGCTGACCATGCCATTCTGGCCCAGATCGCCATAGGCGGTGCCGAAGTCGGAGCTGACATGGGTGAAGATGCAGAGATCCACATCCTTGAACAGGCCCGCGCGCACATAATAGGCCTTGGTGGCCAGCAATTCCTCGGCCACGCCGGGCCAGATCATCAGGCGGCCGGGGATGTGGTTCTTTTCCATCACCTGCTTGGCGGCGATGGCGGCTGCCACCACCAGCGGCATGCCGGAGTTATGGCCTTCGCCATGGCCCGGTGCGCCTTCGACCATCGGTTTGATATAGGGCAGGCCGGGGGTCTGCGACAGGCCGAGCAGGTCGTCAATGTCGCTGCCCAAGGCCAGCACGGGGCCGCCTTCGCCCCAAGTGGCGGTAAAGGCGGTGGGAATGCCCGCGACGCCACGGGTTACCTTGAAGCCGTTCTTTTCCAGAATATCGGTCAGATAGGCCGAGGTCCGCACTTCCTGAAAGCCCGGTTCGGAATAGCTGAACACGGTGTCGACCATCACCTGAATGGCCTTTTTCTGGGCCTCCACACCGGCCACGGCCTCCGCCTTCAGCTTGGGGGCTGCGGCGGCATGGGCCATGGGGGCTTGGGCAAAGGCGGCAGAGGCCATCAGGGCCAATGCGGCATGTTTCATCCGTAGCATGGGTGTAATCCTCTCTCGATCAGAAGGCGGCCTTGGCCGAAATGCGGAAAGTGCGACCAATCGTGTCATAGATGCTGCGGTTGGTCTGGGCATAGGCGGGGACATTGTTGCCGGTCGGGCCATTGCCGATCAACACAGGGTCCTTGTTCATCAGATTGTTGACCACAAAGGTCAGGCTCATATCCTTGGCCAGCTTGCTCTTGATCTTGAACTGGACCGAGGCGTCGATGTAGCTGATGCCCTTGATCTTGTTGTTGTTGATCGTGCGATATTGCGTGGACGAGGTCGGGCAGGAGCTGGTGCATTCGATATAATCGTTGCCGTAGACACCGTCCGAGAAGCCGCGATAGACGAGGTTGAAATTGGCCGCGCCCACTTCATAGAAGGCGCTGATGCGATAGACCCAGTTGGGCGAGCTGAAACCACCCGACAGGCTGCCACCATTCACGCCGGCATAGTCGATCGGGAAGATCTTGTTGTCGACCACGTTGGCGATGTAATGCGTGGTGGTGCCCCGAATGGTCAACGTGCCGGGCAGGTTGGCGCTCACCTTCGACAAGGGCGTGCGATAGCTGGCTTCGATGTCAAAGCCCTTCGCATGCTGGCTGGCAAAGTTGAAGGGCTGGATCACGATCGACTGCAGGGTCGAACCGCTGAACACCAGATTGGAGCAATAGGCGGCCTGGCCGCTGGCGCAGAAATCGACCGTGTTTTGCGCGGTGACCGATCCGATGGCGTCCTTGATCTTGATATCGTAATAGTCAAAGCTGGCGGTGAAACCGGGCAGGAAGTCCGGCGTCAGCACGCCGCCCATGGTCCAGGTGTTGGCCTTTTCCGGCTTCAGAGCGGCATTGCCGATCGTGCTTTCCACAAAGCCTGCCGAACCGGCGGTAACGCCAGAGATACCGGCAATGCCAGCGGGCAACACCACCGTGTTGGTGCGCGCGGTGGGGGCGGCGAACAGTTCCGACAGGTTGGGCGCACGAATATCACGCGAGTAAGTGCCGCGCAGCTTCAGCAGCGAATTGACCTGCCACGTCGCGCCGCCCTTATAGGTCAGCACGCTGCCGCTGGTCGAATAATCGGTGCCGCGTGCGGCAAGGTTGACATTGACGCCCTTGACCACCGGCAGATCGAGTTCGAGGAAGGCTTCCTTCACGTTGATCTTGCCGCTGTTGGGCAGATAGTTGCCATAGAGCCAGCGCGAGGTGGTGGTGCCATTGGCGTTCTTGATGGGCTGGAATTCGTCAGGCACATAGCCGCTGACGCTTTCACGGCGCCATTCGCCACCAAAGGCAAAGGCGGCGGTGCCACCGGGCAGAGTGAACAGATCACCGCTGAGCGAGGCGGCGGCCACATCCTGCTTGAGCGTCTGGTCACGCCAGGGCTGGTTGCCATAGATATAGGCAAGCGAGGCAGCCGAAGGGCCGGTGGTGCCCAGACGGTTGATCGGAACGCAGCCATTGGTGGGGTTGGTCAGCGTCGAACGGCAAACGATGGTGCCCGCCGCAATGCCCGCCGTGTTGCCAGCAGGCGCGTAAACCGCATCCTGCGCCAGCGCCATACGCTCGGTCTGCCAGGTGTTGACCAACTGTTCGTGGGTCTTGGTTTCGCCATGCTGGAAATAGGCGTCGAATTTCCATTCGCGGCCAAAGGCATCAAAGCTGCCCTTTGAACCCAGCACGACACGCGTCACGTCGCGGGTGTTATGGCTGCCGGGCACGGGGAAACCGGCATTGCTGGTGCCGATGGTGATGGAATTGGCCGAGCTATTGCCCAGAGCCGAGGCAATGGTGGGATAGAGCGACTGCAGATAGGCATTGTCGCCCTTGATCATCACGCCGGTGCTGGGGGTCTGCTGGTAATAGCTTTCACCGATGTAGCGGTTCCAGCCCAGTTGCGCGAAGAGTTCGATGCGATTGGTCAGGTCGAAACCAACGCGGCCAAAACCGCTGAAACGCGCTTCATCGGGCATCAGCGAGTTGGTGCCCAGATGGCCCGCCAGCGTGGTCTGGTAATCGCCACCGACCATATAGCCCGAGCTGCTCTTGGCGCCATAGGTCAGCGTACCGACTTGCCCTGCGCCCATGAAATATTTGCCGACCAGCGAGCTGTTGGTCGAGGCGGTGATCAGGCCGCCAGCGGTGTAGGTGGAGGGGCCAATGCCGCTGCCGTTGATCCAGCTGGGCTGGCCAGCGGCGGTGTTGGGGTTGGCGACCATGAAATAGCCGGAATTGTTCCAGCTGCGCGCGATGGTGGAAACGCCATCCTGCTTTGCATATTCGCCGTTGATCAACACATGCAGGCGGTCATCCATCAGGGACAGGCCCGCCGAACCGCTGATGCGATAGTTGCGCGCATCGCCATAGGTGGAGATGCCGTGGTCGGCGGTGAGCTTGAAGCCCTTGTACTTCTTGTTCAGGATGAAGTTGACCACACCGCCAACCGCGTCCGAACCATATTGCGCCGAAGCGCCGCCGGTGACCACTTCGACGCGTTCCACCAGATCCTGCGGCACGGTGTTCACGTCCACCACGCCATTGGTGGCGCTGGCCACCGAACGCTGACCATCCACCAGCACCAGCGTGCGCGAGGCGCCAAGGCCGCGCAGGTTGACGCTGTTGATACCGGCCAGACCGTTGGACAGGCTGCCCGAGGAGTTGGCCGAGGTGGAGCCCTGCGTCACGGCGGGCAGCTGGTTGACGAAGTTGGAGAGGTTGGCGGGCGCCTGCGCCTTGATGTCCAGCGAGGAGAGCACATTGACCGGCGTGGGGGCCGAGAAACCATCCTTCACAATGCGCGAGCCGGTGACGACGATATCGCCAGCAGGTTCGGCAGCGGCCGCATCGGCAGCGGGATCTGCGGCAGCAGCCTGTGCAGGCGCAGCAATGACCGCGCCAAGCACGGCTGCCGCAGCGGTGCAGAGCAGGCCGTTACGCCATTGGGTGGTTCCGTTTGCGGCACTTGTGGTCTTGACGGTGGTCCCCATCGATCTAGCCCCTTTAATGTTAAAACTGGTTACTTTCGGCAGTCTCTCCCATCGATTTCCCCTTCGGCCCTGTTTCCGTCGGGTGATGGTTTTGTTATTATCAAGAGTGTTAATTATGAAATCTAATGTTGGTTGTTAAATTATGGCGCCGCTTTCGCGGTTAACCGTTACGGCTCGTTTTATGCTACACGAAGCGCTTTGCTGCTTCCTGTGAAATCTTGTGCCCTTGGCGCGATTGCGTGGTGGAATAATGCGGCAAGTGCGAAGTGGTTGCTGAATTCCGGCGTGGCTTGCGCGGCTGATTGCAGGAATTCGGCGGGATTTTTGCCGCGATTCGCCATGGTCATTTCACCCCGTTGAAAATGGCGGGAGGCACGGTCCGCTGGGTCACGCTGCGCATGACAAAGCTGGAACGGATGCGCGCGACATGGGGCAGGGTGGCCAGCTCGCTGCGATAGACGCGGTCGTAATCGTCAAAGTTTTTGACATGGACCATCATCAGGAAATCCGTGTCGCCAGAGACAAAGCTGCAAAAAGTGACCGAGGGGCAATGGATGACGGCGGCCTCGAATTCGTTCAGCACCGCTTCGGCCTGCGATCGCAATTCGATGGCGACGATCACCACAATGCCCAGCCCCAGCATGGGCAGGTCCATTTCGGCTGTGTAGCCGGAGATGGCGCCGCATTCCTCCAGGATCTTGCGGCGGCGCGCAGCGGCGGTGCTGGACAGATGCACCTTCTCGCCCAGCGTAACATCCGACATCCGCCCGTCCTCGCTTAAAGCGCGCATGATGCGAAAGTCGGTTGCATCAAAATCGGTGGTGTGGATTTCCGTCACTTTCGCCCCTTTGATTGGGGGATTTCAGGAAATTTCGCCGAAAATACCCCCGTATTTCTATAGACAGAGTGCCGTCAGGGGCGTGACGTACCAATACGCTAAATAGGCACCTTTCGCAGCGGCGCAGGCTGGGCGACAAAGAATAAACAGTTCAAGGGGCAAGGTGATGATTTCGAAGCGTAGGGCATGGATGGGCGCGGCATCACTCGCGCTGGCATGGGCGGTGGCTGGGCCTGCACTGGCCGAACCGGTTGCGGTTTCCTCCACAAAGGATGGGGATTTGTTACCGGTGAAGGTGGATGCCGAGGCTGGGCGCGTGCTGCTCACCTTGCCCAAAGCCGATGCGGAAAGGGTGATGGGGCGCTTCCTTTACTCCACCGCCGTGCGCAGCGGACTTGGCTCTGCCCCGATCCGGATTGACCGTGGTATGCTGGGCCCTACGCAGGTTCTAGCCTTCAAGCGCTTTGGAAAGAAGGTTGCAGTAATCTATGAAAACCCGCGATTTCGAGCGACCGAGGAAGCCTCTGTCCAGCAAGGCGCCAAGACCAGCTTCCCTTTCAGCACCATCGCTATGCTGGATGTTATCAGCAGCGATGCCAAGGGCACGGTGGTGGACATCAGCCCTTTCCTGACGCGCGATACGATGGGGCTGGCCGATGCTCTCAACCGCGAGGGTAAGGGGTTCCGTCTGGCCGACAGCCTGTCGGCGGTGGACCCGACCACGGTGAAGGTCTTCCCCGACAATATCGAAGTGGATGCGGTGCAGACTTTCGCCTCGGAAACGCCGGGCAAAGAGGTCTCGCTGATCGCCACGGATCCTCGGCAAATTTCCTTCACTATCCGCCACTCGATCATCCGCTTGCCCGCCGCCGGTTTTGTCAGCCGCAAGTTTGACATTCGTTCGGGCAGCCTTGGCACGCAGGTCTATGATTTCGGCACCAAGCTGGGCGAGGACGTGCAATATCAGCTGGCCAATCATTTCCGTCTGGAAAAGATTGACCCCAATGCGCCCAAGTCGCGGGTGAAAAAGCCGATCACTTTCTACATCGACACCGCCGCGCCCGAACCGATCCGCGGCGCGCTGGCCAAAGGCGTGGCGTGGTGGAATCAGGCCTTTGAAAGCGCGGGCTATATTGACGCTTTCCAGGTCAAGATCCTGCCCCCCGATATTGACCCGCAGGATGCGCGCTATTCCATCGTCAACTGGGCCGACCGCCTGACCCGCAGCTGGTCCTATGGCGGCGGGATCATCGACCCGCGCACAGGCGAGATCATCAAAGGCAATGTCGTGCTGGGCGCTTTGCGCGTTCGGCAGGATATGCAGATTTTCGAGGCTCTGGAAGAATCTGCGCAGGATAACACCGGCGGGCCCAATGATCCGGTGAAAGTCTCGCTGGACCGGATCAGCCAGTTGGGCGCGCATGAGGTGGGCCATGCCATCGGGTTTGTCCATAATTTCGCCGGATCGACGCAAGGGCGCACATCGGTGATGGATTATCCCGGGCCTTTGATCGGGTTGAAGGATGGCAAGATCGACCTGTCCAACGCCTATGCCAAAGGCATCGGGTCGTGGGACAAGTTCACCGTGCAATGGCTCTATGGCCAGCCCAAGCCGGGGCAGGACCACGACAAGGCGGCCAAGGCGCTGGCCGATGCTGAATTTGCGCGTGGCACGCGGTTCATGACCGACATTGACGGTCGCGCTGATGACGGGCCCGCCCCGCATGACAGCATGTGGGACAATGGCGAGGACAAGCCTGCCGAACTGGCCCATATGCTGGCAGTGCGTCGGGTGGCGCTGAACAGCTTTGGTCCGAACATCCTGCGCAAGGGCGAGGCTCTGTCCAACCTGCGGCGCAAATTCGTGCCGGTGTGGTTGTTGGCGCGTTATGAAGTGGCGGCCACCGGCAAATGGGTGGGCGGCGTGTATTATGCCTATGCGCTGGCAGGGGATGAGAACAAGGCGCCCGCACCCGTGGCTGCGTCCAGGCAGCGCGCCGCTTTGGCTGCCATGCTCAAGACTTTGTCGGCGGCGGAACTGAGCGTGCCCGATGGCTTGGTGGGCTGGCTGTCTTCCGGCGTGAATGGCAAAAGTGATGCGCAGTTTGATACGGAAGTGTTTGATAACGCTGGCTCGGCGGTGTTTGACCCCTTGGTCGCGACCGATGTGGCGGCGCAGGTGACGCTCGATAGCCTGCTCGCCCCCACGCGCCTGACCCGTGTGTATGAGCAACAGGCCCGCGATGCAGGGCAATTGGGGCTGGGCGAGATGCTGGATGCTTTGGCCGTTGCGACCTATGACCACACCGGCAGCGCGGTGGAAAAGCGGATTGCCTTGCGTACATTGCTGACCATCGCGCGCAGCCGCAAGGACCCTGCAACGCCGGTGGATGTGGCGGCCGTCTTGCAGGAAAGGCTGGACCGCGCGGCCGAAGGCTTGGCCAAGCAGGCCGGTTGGGGCGCGACGGTGGCGGCGCTGCTGCGTTCCGGCCCTTCGCTGGATGCCGAGATTGGCAAGATGGGTCGCCGTGCGCCCGCCATCCCGCCCGGCATGCCGATCGGCGGCGAGACGGAATGGTTCGGCCAGTAAGCTAAAATGGTATTGGCGCCCCGTCCCATGCGAATAGCTTGCCGCTGTCGCTTGGGGTGAGGGCGTCCAAAACCGAAAGCATGGCGCTGGCGCTGAAATCGGGGGTGAAGAGTTTCGCCTGTGGTACGCCTTTCTTGAATGGGGCGGACAGGCCCGTGTCCACTGTGCCGGGGTGGAGGCCCACCGCTAGGGCCTGTGGTTTGGTGCGGGCCAGTTCGATGGCGAAATTGGCGATCAGCATATTCAGCGCCGCCTTGGAAGCCCGATAGGCGTGCCATCCTCCCAAACGATTGTCGCCAATCGAGCCGACGCGGGCGGAGATGGCGGCAAATACCCCGCGCCTGTCTTTGGGCAGCAGCGGCAGGCTGTGCTTGGCGATCAAAGCCGGGCCGATGGTGTTGACGGCATAGACCTGTGCCATGGCGGCAGCATCCAGCGCGCGGAAACTCTTTTCGGGGCGGATGTTGGCGGCTTCGTCCTGCAACAGTCCGGTGGCCACGATCACCAGATCCAGCGCGCCCATGGATTGGCATGCCTCGGCAATGCTGCCCTCGTCCATCAGGTCGAGATGAAAGCCTTGGGTTCCCGCAGGCGCAATGCCGGACCGCGAACCGGCCCAGATGCGGTCAAATCGCTCCGAAGCGACCAACTGCCGCGCGAAAGCCGCGCCAATCCCGCCGCTGGCGCCGAACACACAGGCCTGTTTCATGATCATACCGCCGTGAAGGGCGGCGGGGCCGTGTTGAGGACAGTACCGGCCCCGCCTGAGACATACTCAAGTTGCACAAGGCGGGGAGGGAAGATACCGCCAAGCACATTGCAAGATGATCATGGATCGGCTTGGCAGGCAGCCTGTTCTTAGGGGCAAGCGCGGTTTTACAGCCCTGCCTCTACCGCCACGCGGATGGCCTCTGCGCTGGTCCGCACGCCCAAGGTGCGGAACATGGCCGAACGGTGCATCTTGATCGTGCGTTCGGACAGGCCAAGATCCCATGCGATCTGCTTGTTCAATTTGCCACCGGCCATCTCGATCAAAATCTGACGCTGGCGCGGGGACAGGGCGTCGATGCGGGAGATGGCCGCTGATTTTGCATCCTCGCTGGGGGCGGGCGTCGGCCCGTGGTCGGCGACCTCTACCTGCGAGCCCAGAAAATAATCGGCATCCCCATCGGCCCCGAAAATCGGCGCGATCATCACGGCATTGCGGAAAGGCGTGCCGTCTTTCTTGTAATTGCGGATTTCCACCATGCAGGGCCGACGCTGGGCAATCGCCTCGCGCAATATATCGGTCAGCCAGTTTTCCGTGTCATCCCCGCGCAGGAAACGGCAATTGCGCCCGATAATCTCCTCACGCGGATAACCGGTCAGGGCCACAAAGGCGTCATTACACGCCACAATGGGGTTATCGGGAAGCCTGGGATTGCTCACCACTGCGGCAATCGGGCTCTGCTCTATCAGTTCGTCGGGCGACATGGTGTTAATGTAGGACACTATTTCGCATAATCCAAGGCGTGCCCTTTGGTCTATGTTGTGGGCAAGTGGGATTGGGTATCATTAGGCCGACGTGGAAGCTGTCCGGCATGTCTCGGGCAGACGTTTTCTGGCAAGGTCGCACCTGTTTATGATGATGCTTTATCAAGGCTTTGATGCTGTTCCTGCGCCCAAGCGCATGGGGTGGCATGGGCTGGCTTCGTCATGACGAAAAATATTGCCATTATTGGCGGCGGCCTGTCCGGATTGACCTGCGCCAAGGGGCTGGCAGAGGCTGGCCACAAGGTAACGCTGTTTGACAAAGGGCGTGGGCCGGGCGGGCGCATGTCTACCCGCCGGATGGATACGCCGCAGGGCAGCCGCCATTTTGATCATGGCGCGCCATGGTTTCTGGCCGAACATCCCGATTTTGTCGATCTGCTGGAGCAATGGGCCGAACAGGGCGTAGTGGCCCGTTGGCCTGATCCGGAGGGGCCAAGCTGGGTTGGCGTACCGGCGATGAATGCCTTGGTGCGGCAGGCAGGGCTTGGGATGGATGTGCGCTACGGCGTGCAGATCACCGCTCTGGTCAAGGCGCGGCAGGATTGGTGGCTGCATGAAGGCTTGAAGCCACATGGCCCCTTTGACGCCGTGGTGCTGGCCATTCCGGCGGAGCAGGCAGCTTTGCTGGCGGGATTGCACGATTTTTCTATGGCGCGAGCAGCGGCGGAGGTGGTGTCCATCCCGTGCTGGACCGCGATGTTTGCCTTTGATGCGCCGCTGGATGCGCCCGATATTATCTCCGAGGCTGGTCCCATCCATCTGGCGCTGCGCAACAATGCCAAGCCGGGGCGGCCTGATGGCTGTTGCTGGGTGGTGCAGGCCGATGAGGACTGGAGCCGCCAGCATCTGGAAGAGGACAATGCCAAGGTTGCGGGGATGTTGTTGGCGGCCTTGCAGGAGGCGACCGCCAGCACGCAGGAACCGGCTCTGGCGGCGGCGCATCGCTGGCGTTTCGCCCAACCTGCGGGCGGGTGCCTGTCGCGCAAGGCTTTCTGGAACGCAGGGTTGCAATTGGGGGCTTGCGGCGATTGGCTGGCGGGGTCCGGCGTAGAGGCGGCTTGGCTGTCAGGCCGCGATCTGGCGCAACGGATGGTGCAGGGCTGATACTTGGCGCTGGCAGGCTGCGGCCTGATCGCCTAGAGCGCGGGGCATGATGACGCCTGACCATGCCCGAGTGACCGAGATTGACGCGATTGTGCTGGGGGCAGGGGCTGCTGGCTTGATGTGCGCGGCGGTGGCGGGGCAAAGGGGGCTGCGCGTAGCAGTGCTGGACCATGCGCCGGAGGTGGGCCGCAAAATCCTGATTTCGGGCGGCGGGCGCTGCAACTTCACCAATCTGCATACTGCGCCTGACCGTTACCTGTCGCAAAACGCCCATTTCGCCCGCTCGGCGCTCAGCCGCTATACGCCGCAGGACTTTTTGACGCTGGTGGAGAGCTATGGCATCGCATGGCATGAAAAGACGCTGGGGCAATTGTTCTGCGATGGTTCGGCCAAGCAGATCGTGGCCATGTTGCTGGAGGAATGCGCGAAGGGCGGGGTGACCATCGCCTGTGAGCAGTCCATCCGCGCGGTCGATCATGCCGACGGGATGTTCTCGGTCCAGACGGATAGTCGGCAATGGCGGGCTTCTGCCTTGGTGGTGGCCACCGGCGGGCCTTCGATCCCCAAAATGGGCGCGACCGGCTTTGCCTATGAATTGGCGCGGCAATTCGGGGTGAAGGTGGTGCAACCGCGCCCTGCTCTGGTGCCGCTGACTTTGCCCGCCGAGGAGGCCCTGTTCCGCGAATTGTCCGGTGTCGCCACGCCTGTATCGGTGCGGGTGACTCAGGGGCCTTGGGGCAAGGCGCAGTTCCGCGAGGCGGCCTTGTTCACCCATCGCGGCCTGTCTGGCCCTGCCATCCTGCAAATCTCCTCCTATTGGCAACGCGGCGTGGCTCTGGGAGTGAATTTCACACCCGATGCCCCCGCTGGCTGGCTGGTGGAGGCCAAGCGTAACCAACCCAAGCAAGGCCTGCGTCGCACATTGGGCGAGCATTTGCCCGACCGCTTGGTGGGGGCCTTGCTCGATCAATTGCAATTGGCGGGGGAATTGGGCGCGCAATCGGACAAGGCTCTGCGCGCTGCCGAAGCGCGTTTGATGGATTGGCGTTTCGATCCCAATGGCAGCGAAGGCTATGCCAAGGCCGAAGTGACCGCTGGCGGGATCAGCACCGCCGACATGTCATCCCGCACGATGGAGGCCAAATCCGTCCCCGGCCTTTATGCTATTGGTGAGGCGATGGACGTAACCGGTTGGCTAGGCGGGTATAATTTCCAATGGGCTTGGGCCAGCGCCCATGCGGCGGCCAGTGCCATGGCGGAAAGGCGCGGCTGATCCTGCTTGCCAGCCTCTTTCAATATTGTATGTAGTGCTAACAAGATTGCGGCGCCAGACTCGCTGGTGACCGACAACAGCACGGTACAAGAGAGAGGATGACCCATGCAGAATTTCCAAGGGGAACTTGCGTTCATCACCGGCGGCGCATCGGGCGCAGGGCTGGGGCAGGCGCTGGTGTTTGGCCGCGCGGGCGCGCATATTGTCATTGCCGATCTGCGCGCTGATGCCATTTCCGCCGCGCTGGAGAAACTTAAGGCGGAAGGCATCACCGCCCATGGTATCACGCTGGATATCACCGACCGCGAGGCCTATGCCCGCGCCGCCGATGAGGTGGAGCAGGTTTTTGGCCAAGCCCCCACGCTGCTGTTCAACACGGCGGGCGTGAACAGCTTTGGTCCGGTGGAAAAGACCACCTATGGCGATTTTGACTGGCTGATCGGGGTGAACCTTGGCGGGGTGATCAATGGCATGGTCACTTTCGTCCCGCGCATGATCGCCAGCGGCAAGGCGGGGCATATTGTCACCTGCTCCTCGATGGGTGGCCTTTCGGGCAGCGCGCTGGCCGCGCCCTATTGCGCGGCCAAGGCGGCGGTGATCAATCTGATGGAAGGCTATGCCATGGGGCTGGCCAAATATAACATCGGTGTTTCGGTCATTTGCCCCGCGAACATCAAGTCGAACATTGCCGAGGCCACCAAACTGCGCCCCGCCGATCTGGGTCCCTCGGGCTATCGCGCGGATGAGGCGACGGTGGAATCGCTCAATTCGATCCATCAACATGGGATGGAACCGGAAACCTTGGCCGAATGGACCAAGAAGGGGATCGAGAAGGGCGATCTCTACATCATTCCCTATCCCGAGGCGAAGGAGCAGATTCGCGCCCATTTCGACAAGATCGTCGATGCTGTGCTGCCTTTGGAGGCCGATCCCGAAGGCGCGGAGAAGCGCACCAAGGCCTTGATGGATTGGGCTAGCAATGGGGCCAAGGTTTTCGTGCAAACCAACGGTTGATGTCATGGTTTTGCCTCTGATCCTGCTCTAGGGCTGGCTGGTAATGGCTGCCTGAGCGGCAGCGGGATCAGAGGCGATGGAACGATGATGGCAATGTCTCGGCGCGAAATTCTGTGCGCTGGCGCGGGTTTGGGTGCGGCCATGATGTGGAGTGTTGATGCTATGGCGCGACCGGTCCGCCCTGCCAAACCTTTGCTGTTGGCCCATCGCGGGGCCAGCGCCTTGCGGCCTGAACATACTCTGGCATCCTATGCCAAGGCGATTGCCGATGGCGCGGATTTTATCGAACCCGATCTGTGCTGCACCAAGGATGGGGCACTGGTGGCGCGGCACGAGAACAATATTGCCGAGACCACCGATGTGGCCGCGCATCCCGAATTCGCCGATCGGCGGCGGGTGAAAGTCGTCGATGGTGAAAAGCTGGATGGCTGGTTCACCGAGGATTTCGCGCTGGCCGAATTGAAGACCTTGCGAGCCAAGGAGCGCCTGACCGGCACGCGTGAGGAAAGCCATTCCTATGACGGCCAGTTTCAGGTGGTGACCTTGGAAGAGGTGATCGACTTTGTGGCGGCGGAATCAGCGGCGCGGGGCAAGTTGATCGGCCTCATCCCGGAGGTCAAGCATTCCACCTATTTTGCCAGTATTGGCCTGCCTATCGAGGCGCGCATGATGGCGATCCTGCGCGCCCATACCTATACGCGCAAGGCGCCGGTGGTGATCCAGAGTTTCGAGATCGGAAACCTTCAGGCCTTGCGCAAGGGGCTGTCCGACATGCCCAATGTGCAATTGATGCAATTGATCGGCGCGCCGCAGGAAGTGCCTGCTGATCGCGCCGCGGCCGGTGACAAAAGGCCTTGGGCGCAATGGCTGACGCCGGAAGGCTTGGCCGAGATGGCGACCTATGCCGACTGGATTTCGCCCAACCAGCGCCTGTTGATCCCCACTCTGCCCGATGGTCGCCTTGGTCAACCCAGCGGTTTGGCGGAGGCGGCGCGCAAGGCTGGTTTGTTGGTGGGGTGCTGGACCTTCCGACCGGAAAATCGCTTCCTTCCGGTGGACCTGCGCAATGGCGCGGGTGATGGCGCGCGCAACGAGGCGGGCAGTCTGGCCGAGATGGCGCGCTATCTGGCGCTGGGGCTGGACGGGTTCTTTACCGATGATCCGGCCTTGGGTCGAGCGGCGATTGATCGGATGAAATTATCCTAATTAATTGGTAAATAGTCATAATTTGTGGCTTCATTGCAGACTGAACTGTTGTAAAGGGGGGGTAATTGCCCTTTGCACATTGAGGTTCCATGACTATTGTCCCGCCCCTGACCGTCGACGCCTTGATGCAGGAATCCGGTGTGCAATTTGGCACCAGCGGCGCGCGCGGCATGGTGACGGCGATGACCGACCGCGTATGCTATGGTTATACGCAGGGCTTTCTGTCTTACCTGCGCGAGTTGGGCGAGTTTTCCGGTGGCCGCGTTGCACTGGCGGGCGATTTGCGCCCCAGCACCCCGCGCATTCTGGCCGCTTGCGCACAGGCAATCCGCGATCTGGGAGCGGAGCCGGTGTTTTGCGGCTATGTGCCCACGCCTGCCTTGGCGCTTTACGCTTTCGGGCAGGGCATTCCCAGCCTGATGGTCACCGGCAGCCATATTCCCTATGATCGCAATGGCATCAAATTCTACCGCCCCGCTGGCGAGGTGTTGAAGTCTGACGAAGCGGGCATGAAGCGGCAACTGGTGGAATTCACCTCCGCCTTTGACGCGGACGGCATGTTGGCCGAGGCTGCCTCACTGCCTGAAGTGACCGATGCCGCCACCGCCTATATCGCGCGTTATGTGACCGCTTTTGGCGCGGATGCTTTGGCCGGACGCAAGATTGGCGTTTATCAGCATTCGGCGGTGGGGCGCGACATTGTGCTATCCATCGTGCAGGCCTTGGGTGCGGAAGGCGTGCCGATTGGTCGCGCGACCAAGTTCATTCCTGTCGATACCGAAGCGATCCGCCCTGAAGATGTGGTGCTGGCGCGTGACTGGGCGGCGGAATACGGGTTTGATGCGATCATCTCCACCGATGGCGACAGCGACCGGCCTTTGCTGGCCGACCATACCGGCGAGTGGTTACGCGGGGATGTGCTGGGCGTGCTTTGCGCGCGGGCGATTGGTGCGGGGACGGTGGTGACGCCGGTGTCGAGCAATACGGTGCTGGAACTGTCGGGCGCCTTCGAACACTGCGCCCGCACGAAGATCGGTTCGCCTTTCGTGATCGATGCGATGAATGCGGCACTGGCCGCAGGGCAGGACAAGGTCTGCGGCTATGAGGCCAATGGCGGCTTCCTGCTGGCCAGCGATTTTGGCGCGCTGACCGCGCTGCCCACCCGCGATGCGGTGCTGCCGGTGGTGGCGGTGATCGCCGCGGCCAAGAGGCGGCGCGTAGCGGACCTGCTAGGTGAATTGCCCCCGCGCGTGACCTATTCCGACCGTATCCAGAATTTCGCTACAGAGCGCAGCGAGGCGATCTTTGCCGCCTTGCTGGAGGGCAGCGAGCAGGATCAGATCGTCCGCCTGAGCCAGTATTTCGGGGCGATTGCCGGTTCGGTGGTGGGCATCGATCTCACCGATGGCATCCGCATGTCTTGCGAGGATGGCTGCGTGCTCCACCTGCGCCGTTCGGGCAATGCGCCGGAATTGCGCTGCTACAGCGAAGCCAGCGATGCAGCGCGTGCGTGGGAGATCAATGAGGCGGCGTTGAAGGTGGTGTTGGAGGAATTGGCGTAAAGGGCAGGGTGCCTCCGGCGGGCAAAGGGCGGGGGCCCTTTGCAATCCCGATAATTTGGGGAACTAGCCAGCGCCTGAATTTTTAAAGCCTGCGGCGCCGATCAGCGCAACGCCCACAGCGCCGCAGGCTTTAAACCGTAACAACCCCCGCATCCCATTGAGCACCATCTTGTAACGGGATTGCAAAGGGACGAGTCCCTTTGCCCGCCGGAGGCAAACTCCCTCTCACTTAACCTGCTGCTTCTCCAACTTCCGCGCCAAAGTCCGCCGATGCATCCCCAACCGGCGCGCGGCTTCGGAAATGTTGAAATTGCACTCGGCCAGCGTGGTGTGGATGTATTCCCATTCCACGGTCTTGATGCTGGTCTTGCGCCCTTCCACCGGCACGGCGGCATTGCCCTCGCGGCGGTTGAAAGCGTCTTCGATGTCATCAGTGTTGGCGGGCTTGGCAAGGTAATGCGCCGCGCCCAGCTTGATGGCTTCGACCGCCGTGGCGATGCTGGCAAAGCCGGTGAGGACGACGATATTGGTGTCGGGGTCTTTCTCATGCAGCATTTGCACGCAGGTGAGGCCCGATGCCGTGCCCAGTTTCAGGTCCACCACCGCATAGTGGAAAGCGGTGTGGGTCAGCAATTGTTCCAGTTCTTCCGGACTGGTGGCCAGCAAGACCTCATAGCCGCGCCGTTCAAAGGAGCGGCGCAGGGTGCGGCCAAAGGCGGGATCGTCTTCCACGATGACCAGATGGGGCAGGGGAGTCGTCATGCAGCCCCCTTGCCCTGAAATGCCAGCGCCGACAACGGGATCGATAGGGCGACAACGGCGCCGCCCTCGGGCAGATTGTCCACCATCATCCGCCCGCCCAGCTGGCGCAGCACATTGGCGACCAGAAACAGGCCAAGTCCGCCGCCATCCCGCCCCTTGGTCGACATATAAGGGCGGCCGACATGGGGCAGCAATTCGGGCGCAAAGCCGGGCCCTTGGTCGCGCACGGCAATTTGCCACCAATCGCCATCGCGGCGCGCCATCAGGTTGATGCCCTTGGGCGAGACTTCCAGCGCATTGTCCACCACATTGCCGATTACCTGTCGCAAGGCGGGGTCGGCCACAATGTCCATATCCTCGCCCAGCGCGTCATGCAGGGTGATGGGGGTGGTGGTGCGGGCCTGCCAGTCCTGCGCAATGTCCTGCAGGAAACCGCGCAGGGTGGTGACCGTGGGGTTCTCCCCGCGCACTTCGCCCGCCGACATCAATATGCCCGACAGAATGCCTTTGCAGCGCTGCAATTCGGCCTGCATATCGGCCAGATCCTCGGCCAGATCGGCGGCATCGGCAATGGCAGGGTGATGCGCCCAATCGCCAAGGATTACCGACATGGAGGCCATGGGCGTGCCCAACTCATGCGCCGCGCCGCTGGCCAATAGGCCCATGCGGACGATATGTTGTTCCTCCGCAGCACGTTGGCGCAAAGTGGCAAGAGCGGCGCTGCTGCTGCGTTGGTTGCGGTCCATGCGCACCACATAGATCACCAGCAAAGCGGCGATCAGCATGAAGCAGGACAGGCTGCCGATTAGATAAAGCTGGAAATGTTGTCCCGCATAGGCAGGCGGCAGGTCCAGCGGGCGGAAGTCAAAGGTGAGAAAGGCTACGTCACAGCAAGCCACCAGCGCCACGATCCAGCTCCAGCGGGCGGGCAACAGGATGGCGCCGATCATGATCTGCACCAGAAACAGGAAGATGAAAGGGTTGGTCGCCCCGCCGGTGAAATAGAGCTGCCAGCTCAGCGCCTCGACATCCAGCATCAGCGCGCCCAGCAATTCCAGATAGGAATAGCCCGAACGGTGCCGTCCCAAGGCCCATGTCAGCACATTCATCAGGGCCAGCATGGCGGGCACGGCGACCAATTGCGCCAGCGGCAGCCGCACGCCAATATAGTGATGCGCGATCCAGATGGTCAGCAATTGGCCGAGCACCGCCAGCCAGCGCAACTGCATCAACAGGCCCATATTGCCATAGCTGGCAGGGGCTATGTCATATTCGGCCAAGGGCGGCAGCGGTGTGGAGTGCTGGGGGGAGGGAGCCATAAGGCCCCCTCTATCAGCCGCGATGGCGCAAGACCAGCCAGATGCCCCCAAAGCACATGGCACAAAGGCCAAACCATGTGATGGCATAGGGCAGATGGTTGTTGGGGAAGGCAATGACGGTCAGGCCCGCGACGGGTTGGCCTTTGGCCGGCGCGCTTTCAGCCTTGGCATCGATGAACCATGCGATCCCGCTATCCTTCACCCCCGCCTTGGCGGCGATCTGCGGCAGGTTGCGGAAATACCAGCGCTCGGCTTCGGGCTGGTTGGCGCGCAGGATGTTGGAGGGGGCCTCGCTCTTGCGCAGCAGGCCGATCAGGCTTTGCGGCGATGTGGGCAGCAAGGTGGCCTGTTGGCCACGGGTGGAGCCCAAAGGCACATAGCCACGGTTGATCCAGATCGCCCGCCCATCCTCCAGCCTCAGCGGCGCCAGCACCCAATAGCCCGCGCCCAATTCGGTCAGCGCCGAAACCAGCGTGGTGCCCGCAGGATCAAAGCGGCCCGATACGGAAACCTGCCGGTATTCCAGATCGTCCAATGTAGCGGCATCCGGTGCGGAAGGCAGCTTGGCCGCATCCACCGGCGCGGCGGTGGAAACCGCACTCACATGTGCAATCAACGCCTCTTTCCACGCCAGTCGCTTGACCTGCCAAGTGCCCAAAGCGGCAAACAGGGTCGCACATAGCAGCAGGGCGGCCACCGGAAGGATCCGGCGCCGCCCCTTTGCCTGACCCGAAAGGGTCTGGTTCATCAGCTCATGCCGTCCATCTTGGGCATGTCCGACATCATGTTATAGTTCAGATGGAACATCACCCAGGCCGAACCGGCCAGAATGATCGCCACCAGAAGGATGGTGAAGAGGGCAGCCATCAGGTTCCAGCCCCCTTCGATCTTGCCGTTCATATGCAGGAAGTAGATCATGTGGACCACAACCTGCACCGCGGCAAAAGCCATGATGATCAGGCCCGTGGTCGACTTGTCGGCAATCGCCCCGCTCATCACCAGCCAGAACGGAATGGCGGTAAGCACGACCGACAGCAGAAAGCCGATCACATAATCCTTGGTGGTGGCGTGAAACGCGGCCGAGTCGTGCCCGTGAGCGTCATGCCCGTGCGAATGGTCAGCCATTAGCGCAGCACTCCCATCAGATAAACAAAGGTGAACACGCCGATCCACACCACGTCAAGGAAGTGCCAGAACAGCGACAGGCAGGACAGGCGACGCTTGTTGGCGTCGGTCAGACCATGCTTGTTCACCTGGAACAGCAGCGTCACCAGCCAGATCGAACCGAAGGTCACGTGCAGACCGTGGGTGCCGACCAGCGTGAAGAAGGCCGACAGGAAAGCGCTACGCTGAGGGCCAGCGCCTTCCTCGATCAGATTGTGGAATTCGAACAATTCGATGCTGAGGAAGCCGAGGCCGAACATCAGCGTCAAAAGCAACCAAGCGGTCAGACCCTTCTTGTTGCCATTCTGCATGGCGATCATGGCAAAGCCATAGGTGATCGACGAGAAGAGCAGCAGCGAGGTGTTCAGAGCCACCAAAGGCAGCTCGAACAGGTCCTTGGGCGCCGGACCGCCGGCATAGTTACCGCCCAGCACCGCGTAGGTGGCGAACAGCATGCCGAAGATCAGGCAGTCGCTCATCAGATAGATCCAGAAGCCCAGCGTGGTGCTGTAGCCGTCCGGATGGGCGTGTTCGTGCAGATCGTAATACTGCTCGGTGAGGTTAGCCGAAGACATTACGCGGCTCCCTTTTCCAGCGCGGCGAGTTGCGCCGTGCGTGCAGCTTCCACCTCGGCGACATGGTCGGCGGGGATGTAGAAGTTGCGGTCATAGTTGAAGGTGTGGAAGATCGCCGTGGCGACAACCGTGACGAAGGAGGCAATCGCCAGCCACCACACCTGCCAGATCAGGGCAAAGCCGCAGACCGTCGAGATGCCAGCCAGCACGATACCGGCCCAGGTGCCCTGAGGCATCAGGATGGCCTGGAAGCCTTCCACCGGACGGGCAACGCCCTTGGCCTTCATGTCGGCCCATGCGTCAATGTCATGGATCTTGGGGGTGAAGGCAAAGTTATACTCGGGCGGAGGCGAGCTGGTTGCCCACTCCAGAGTGCGGCCGCCCCACGGGTCGCCGCTGACGTCCTTGTATTCTTCACGCTTCCAGATCGACACGGCAAACTGCACCAGCATCGCGCCAATACCGGCAGCGATCAGCAATGCGCCCAGCAGAGCCACGAAGTAATAGATCCGCAGCGGATCAAAGCTGGCGTCGAACACGCGCATACGGCGGGTAACGCCCATCAGGCCCAGAATATAGAGCGGGGTGAAGGCCAGCCAGAAGCCGGGGACCCAGCACCAGAAGGAGACCTTGCCCCAGAACTGGTTGAGCTTGAAGCCAAAGGCCTTGGGCCACCAGTAGTTGATGGCGGCAAACACGCCCCACACCACGCCGCCGATGATGACGTTATGGAAGTGGGCGATCAGGAACAGCGAGTTGTGGAGAACGAAGTCGGCAGCAGGCACAGCCATCATCACGCCGGTCATACCGCCGATGGTGAAGGTGAGCATGAAGGCCACGGTCCACATCATGGGCAGTTCATAGCGGATGCGGCCACGGAACATGGTGAACAGCCAGTTGAACAGCTTTGCACCGGTCGGGATCGAGATCACCATGGTGGAGATCCCGAAGAAGGAGTTGACGCTGGCGCCCGAACCCATGGTGAAGAAGTGGTGCAGCCAGACGATGTAGGACAGGATACCGATCACGCAGGTGGCATAAACCATCGAGGAATAGCCAAACAGGCGCTTGGAGCAGAAGGTGGAAACCACTTCCGAGAACACGCCGAAGATCGGCAGGACCAGAATGTAGACTTCCGGGTGGCCCCAGATCCAGATCAGGTTGACATAGAGCATCGGCGAACCGCCGAAGTCATTGGTGAAGAAGTTGGTGTGGAACACGCGGTCCAGACCCAGCAGAGCCAGAACAACGGTCAGCACGGGGAACACGGCCACGATCAGGATGTTGGTGACCAGAGCCGTCCAGGTGAACACGGGCATGTGCATCAGCTTCATGCCGGGGGCACGCAGCTTTACGATGGTGGCGATCAGGTTCACACCCGAAAGCGTGGTGCCGACACCGGCCACCTGCAGCGACCAGATGTAGTAATCCACGCCGACATCGGGACTATAGGCCAGACCCGAAAGCGGGGGATAGGCCAGCCAACCGGTGCGGGCGAATTCGCCGATGAACAGCGAGGCCATCACCAGCACCGCGCCGCCTGCCGTCATCCAGAACGAGAAATTGTTCAGGAAGGGGAAGGACACATCGCGCGCGCCGATTTGCAGCGGCACCACATAGTTCATCAGGCCGGTGACGAAGGGCATCGCCACAAAGAAGATCATGATGACGCCGTGTGCGGTGAACACCTGATCGAAGTGATGCGAGTTGAGGTAGCCATCGCTACCGCCAAAGCCCAGCGCTTGCTGGCTGCGGATCATGATCGCGTCGGCAAAGCCGCGCAGGAACATGACAAGGCCCAGGATCATATACATGATCCCGATCTTCTTGTGGTCTACACTGGTGAACCACTCTTTCCAGAGATAGCCCCACAGGCGGAAATAGGTCAGTGCAGCCACCAGCGCCGCGCCGCCAAGGGCGACCGCGGCAAAGGTGACGAGCACGATCGGCTCGGTCGGAATCGCGTCTGCGCCTAGGCGGCCCAGCAGCGGTGTCCAGTTGGAATGGGTCGGGATCATGGGATCTCGCTCTTAGCTAAGAGGGTTACGCGCAGGCGAAGCAAGGCTCAGCTTGGCAGCAGCGGCAGCGCGGTCGGCAGGCAGCGGATTGGCCACGCCCTGCGGAACGCAGATGGCGCGGACAAAGGCCTTGTTGCGCGCTTCGGCGGGAACATTGTCACGGCCGGCCACCACAGGCACGGTGCTTTCGCGACCATACTTGTCATAGGTAACGGCTGCCACATTATAGATGCCAGCCTTGCCAGCACCGCCACGGGCGTCGAGCGCCATCATTTCGTTCTGGCACATCTTGCCAGGGCGAACGCAGAGGTTGACGATCTTGTGGAACAGGTCACCCGAAACGCTGGCGAAACGGTGGACGGGTTCCTTCTCGCTGGGCTGTTCCAGCTTGAGGTAAGCGTTGGCGTCCAGAGCACCGGCATTGTCGCCAGCTTCGCCCTTGGCCACCTTGGCAGCCCAGGCGTCAAAGTCGCCAGCCTTCATGCCCAGCGTGGTGAAACGCATGTGCGAGAAGCCAGCGCCCGAATAATTGGCCGAGAAACCGGTGAAAGTGCCGGTCTTGTTCAGCACGGCGTGCATCTGGCTGGTCATGGCGGGCATGGCATAGATCTGGCCGGCCAGAGCGGGGATGTAGAAGGAGTTCATCACCGAGGAGGCGGTGATCTTGAAGTTGATCGGACGGTCAACCGGCAGGGCCAGTTCGTTCACCGTGGCGATCTTCTGTTCGGGGTAAATGAACAGCCACTTCCAGTCGAGCGCGACCACTTCCACTTCCAGCGGCTTCACATCGGCGGGAAGGGGCTTGCCTTCGGCGATGCGGGCCACGGGGCGGAACGGATCGAGCGTGTGGGTGGTAACCCAGGTGAGCGAACCAAGGGCGATGATGATCGCCAGCGGCGCGGCCCAGATGACCAGTTCGAGTTGGGTGGAGTGATGCCATTCCGGCTCATAGCGCGCCTCTGCGCTAGCCCGGTATTTCCACGCGAAATACACCGTCAAAGCCATCACCGGAACGATGATGAGCAGCATCAGCAAAGTGGCCGTGACCACCAGCGATGCTTCTTGTTTGGCGATGTCGCCCGCGGGGTTCAGCACCACCGGATCACAGGCGGACAGCGAGGCGATCAGGGCTATTAGCCCTAGTCGGCCCGCATGGCGAAGGGGGTTGGGGTTTCGCTTGCTCATGCCCGTGCGCGTAGGCGTGTCAATATAGGATCGCGATTGGACATATTGTCCCATCAATTTTGTTTGCCATCAATGCAGTTTTGAGGCAGCTTTCCCTTAGCGCGTCAGGCGCTGGGCATGGAGCCGGACAATAGACCGGAAATACCCATGCGTTTGGCGGGCCCAACGATATAAATTGGGGATGCCGAACTATGACCACCAACCACAATGTGGTGGCTTCGGGGACCGTTAACGGTCAAGCGGGCCATGCTGCACCTGTATCACCGGGCGAAATTGCCATCGGGGTGATTATTGGGCGAACGTCTGAATTTTTTGACTTTTTCGTTTACGCTATTGCTTCTGTGCTGGTCTTTCCCAGCTTTTTCTTTCCCTTTGTTGATCGATACACAGGTACGCTGCTCTCCTTCGCGCTGTTCCCGCTGGCCTTTATGGCGCGTCCGGCCGGTACCTTTGTATTCATGACCATCGACCGACTCTATGGCCGCTCGGCCAAGCTGGCGGTGGCACTGTTCCTGCTGGGCGGTTCGACGGCGGCAATCGCCTTCCTGCCCGGTTATGGGCAGATGGGCATGGGCGCGGTGGCGCTGCTGGCGCTGTTCCGCATCGGGCAAGGTTTCGCGCTGGGCGGCAGCTGGGATGGTCTGGCCTCGCTGCTGGCGCTCAATGCCCCGCGTGAGCGTCGTGGCTGGTATGCCATGGTGCCGCAATTGGGCGCGCCGCTGGGGCTGATTGTGGCCTCCTCGATGTTCGCTTTCTTTGTCTCGGCTCTGCCTTCGGAAGATTTCCTCAGCTGGGGCTGGCGTTTCCCCTTCTTTGTGGCCTTCGCCATTAACGTGGTGGCGCTGTTCGCCCGCCTGCGTCTGGTGGAATCGCCCGAGTTCGTCCGCCTGTTCGAAAGCCGCGACCTGCAGCCCGAACCGGCGATGGTCACTATCCGCGAGGAATGGCGCACGATCCTGATCGGGGCCATGGCGCCGCTGGCCAGCTTTGCGCTGTTCCACATGGTCACGGTGTTCCCGCTGTCCTATGTGATGCTCAACACGCCTGAGCGCCCTGCCTCGTTCCTGATTATCGAAACGGGTGCGGCCATGATTGGCGTGCTGGCGATCATCCTGTCGGGCTATCTGGCCGACCGTTTTGGTCGCCGCTGGGTGCTGGGCGCTTCGGCGGCCGGTATCGCTGCCTTCTCGGGCTTTGCCCCGCAAATGCTGGGCATGGGAACGGGCGGTGAAGTGGCCTTCATGACCATCGGCTTTGCCATCCTTGGTATCAGCTTTGGTCAGTCTTCGGGCGCTGTGGCTTCCAGCTTCTCCAGCCAGCACCGCTACACCGGTTCGGCGCTGACCAGCGATATTGCATGGCTGGTGGGGGCCGCCTTTGCGCCGCTGATCGCACTGCGTTTGGCCACGGAATTCGGTCTGATCGCATCGGGCGCCTATCTGCTGTCGGGTTCGGTGGCCACTTTGGTGGCCCTGTGGCTCAACCGTGAACTGGCGGGCAATCGCAACAATGCGATGAGCACGATGTCCATGGCATAAACTGAACTTCACGGGATCTATCGGGGCGGCATGGTTTGGGCCATTGCCGCCCCTTTTTGCATCTGTCAGATTGGGCGGGTGAAAATTGCTCTGCCCTTTCCCTTGACCGCCCATCGCCAAAGACCTGCGCTGGGCCTCGCTTGTACGGCGCTGTTTTCGGCGCTTGGTGTATGGCTCGCGCCCTATCTGGGCGAGGGCTATGCCGCCTTGGTGTTTGTGGTGGGCGTGTCGGTGGTGGGCGCGCTATGCGGCCTGTCGGTGGCGCTGGCCATGGCTTTGCTGGGTGCGCTGGCGTTTGATTTCTTCGTGTCCGAACCGGTGTTCAAACTCAGCCTGCGGCGGGTGACCGATCTTGCGCCCTTGGTGGTGTTTACCCTGTCGGCCCTGATTTCCGGCCTGTTATCGGGGCGTTTACGTGACGAGGCCATGCGCGCCAATGCGTCAAACCTGCATTTGCAAAACCTGCTGGACATCGCCCGCCGGCTGCAACGTGCCAATAGCGCAGAGCAGGTCTATCAGGCCTTGCAGGAAGGTTTGGCGGACACATGGGGCGAGGGCCAAAGGCTGGGCCTGTTCCGTGACACTGGCGGGCAATTGGTGGAATTGGGCAGCATGCTGGACGATCCGCAAGCCCCGATCATGGCGCGGGAAGTGGTTGGCGGGCCTGCGGAGGTTTTGCAGATCGGCGATATGGTGGCCTGCCGTCTGGCATCGGGCGAAGGATCGACGGGCGCGTTGGTGGTGCAGGGGGCAGGGCTGGATGCCGGTTTCCTGCTGGCCAAGGGGCGTCTCGCGGCATTGGCGCTGGAGCGTGTGGCTTTGGCGCGGCAATTGGCCGAGGCCCATGCCCAGGCCCGCGCCGAGGATCTGAAAACCGCGCTTCTTTCCTCGGTCAGCCATGACCTGCGCAGCCCTTTGACCGCCATCAGCACCTCGGCGGCGTCCTTGCTGGAATTTGGCGCCAGTTTCGATGCGGAAACCTCGCGCGAATTGCTGGCAGGCATTGTCGAGGAAGCCGCGCGGCTCAATGATGTCACCACCAATCTTTTGCAAATGACCCGATTGCAGGATGGCGGTGCCAATCTGCTGCAGACGCCCCTGTCCGTCGGGGAAACCCTGCTTTCGGTGGTGGAGCGTAAAAGGCGCGGTGGTGTCGCCCAAAGGCTGGTGCTGGTCGGTGCGGAGCAAGAGCTTGCAATCATGGGGGATCGCGTGCTGTTCGATCTGGCGCTCACCAATGTTCTAAACAATGCCACGCTTTATAGCCCTGCCGACAGTACGATCACGATTGCCTGCTCCCGCCATGCGCAAGGGTGCAAAATCACCGTCACCGATGAAGGACAGGGCATCCCGGCGGCGGAACAGGCGCTGGTGTTCGATCGCTTCTATCGGGGGACGAACAATGCAAGGCAGGCCAGAGGTTCTGGTCTGGGCCTGTCGATTGCCCGTGGGTTTGTGGAGGCCTGTGGGGGCAGGATCGAGATTACCTCGCCGGTGGCGCAGGGAAAGGGCACTAGTCTGGCGATCATCCTGCCCCTGATGGTATCGCAAGACTTGCATGAAGGCGGGTTCATGTCCAAGGAAGGGGCATGATGACCGGACATATTTTGCTGGTGGACGATGAACCGGCGATTGTGAAGGCTTTGCGGCCTGCCTTGCGCGCCTTGGGGCATGAGGTGACCGTGGCCAAGGATGGCACAGAGGCCTTGGCAGCGGCCATGCTGGGCGATCCCGATGTGGTAGTGCTGGACCTTGGCCTGCCCGATATGGATGGCAAGCAGGTGATCCGCCAGATCCGCGAAAGCCGCAGCACCCCGATCATTGTCATTTCCGCCCGCCATCAGGAACAGGAAAAGATCGCCGCGCTGGACGAAGGCGCGGATGATTATGTGGATAAGCCTTTCGTGCTGGGCGAATTGTTGGCGCGGGTGCGTGCGGCCCTGCGCCGGAAAAGAAGCGAGACCGAGGCGCCTTTGCGTTTCGAGGCTGGCGGGTTGTCGATCGATTTCGGTACGCGCGAGGTTCGCTTGCAGGGCGAGGTGCTGAAACTTTCGCCCAAGGAATATAACCTTTTGCGTATGCTGGCCGAAAGCGCGGGGCAGGTGGTGACGCAAAAGCGCCTGTTGGCGGCAGGCTGGGGGCGATCAGAGGCTGATCCGCAATATTTGCGGGTCTATATCGGCATGCTGCGGCAAAAGCTGGAGGAGCGCGGCGGGGCTGCGCATATGATCCTGACCGAACCCGGCGTGGGATATCGGTTGGAATTGCCCAATTTTACTTGAGGAAATGGCGCCATCCGGCCACGGGATCTGTGGCGGGATGGCAGCCCAGTATGCGGATCGGCGCCGAGCATCAAGCGTCGGGCGGCTCTTCTTGCTTTGTGCTATCCTGTTAGGTGGCGCGGCGATTTAATTCACCTAAAAAGCCCATAAAGGCCGCGACTTTCAATAGCGGGGAAAGATTTTGCGCACCAGTTGCCCGCGCCACGGGCGTCCGTGGTAGTTGAAAAAGAACCAGCCAAACAGCCGCGTGAACAGCAAAACCAGCGGCGCCATCGGATCATGGTTGCCGCGCATATGCCGGAACAGGGTCATGTCGGCGCGCAGTCGGTCCGCCTCGCTGCCGCCGCCATTGATGCCATAGGCATTGTCATGCTTTTTGCATCCAATGTTGCGATTGCGCTTCGTGCCGTCCATGAAGAGGCAATATTGCCGTTCCTTTTGGGTCATGGCGCGGATAGAGCGTGAGTGATGCAGCCTTTCAAGCGGAAAATCTACTATCTGGGCGGATATGACCCGCGCGGCAGCCGGTATTACCATGATTTGCTGGCCCAGCAGGTGGCCGCGCATAATGCCGCCGGAGCCGCGCCAGAGGGGCTTTTGCACCTTTCTGCCCGTCGCCGGATGGGGCGCAATATGGGGTGGGATGTCAACACGCCCCAGCTTTATGCGCAGACCGAATTTCTCGTCTGGGACGATCTGGTGCGTGGTGACTGGTCGCGCTCGCCGATTCGGTTGGCGATGCAGGCGATAGGGGCCTATCTTCATATGCTGCGTGGGCTGGATTGGGATCTGGCCGGCCGCACCCCGCGCGGCAGCCGGATTGCAGTGTTTTTCCCCGGCGTGGCCTATCTGCTGTTGCCGGTGCTGCTGCCCTTGATCCTGTTCGATCTTCTGGCTCTGGCAATGCCATGGTGGGCGGCGCTGGTGGGGGGATTGGCGCTGGGATGGGGTATCTCCTTTGCAGCGCTGCGCTGGATTAGCGCCTTGTGGCTGCTGCGCTTTGTGGTGTTCAATGATGCACTTGCCCGTGAAATGGTCAGTCCCGACTATCAGGATCGCTTGGCGCAGGCGGCAGAGCGTATCCGGCAGGCCTTCACCGAGGAATGGGACGAGGTGCTGTTCATCACCCATTCCAACGGCTCAATCCTTGCCGTGCCTTTGATGGCGCGCTTGCTGGACCTGTGCGACGGGCATATTCCGCCGCATTTCGCGTTGGTGACTTTGGGCAATTGCATGCAGTTGCTGGCCTGCCGCAAGGATGCGCCTTGGTTCGGGCACATGCTCGACCGGTTGGGGCAGGCCGAGTTCCGCTGGCTGGATATCGGCTCGCCCACTGACGGGGCCTGTGCGCCTTTGGTGCCGCCCTGCCTTGGCCGCACGGTGGAGAGCCCCGCTGGTCTGACGCAAATTTCTCCACGCTGGTTCCGTTATTGCGATGCCGCAACCTATCAGGCGCGGCGGCGTGATAAATACACCACCCATTTCGACTATTTGCGGCGGCTCGACCGGCCTTCCGCGCTGGATTTTCTGGGATTGACGGCATCGGCGCGCCCGCTGAATGCCTCTATCGCCGCTTTCGAGGCTGAACAGCATGGCTGAGTGCCCCTTTACCCCGCCCTATCCCAAGCCATTGAAAAGCAAGGCGGGGGCGCTGCGGCGGTTCTTCATCAACTGGAACAGCTGGGTCCACACCCTGTTCGAGAAAAGCTATACGATGAAGATGGGCATGGTGAAGCTGCCGCGCCTGACCTTTTACCTGCTCAACGATTTGGAGCAGGCGGGCAAGGTGCTGGATGATCCCGAAAGGATCTATCCCAAACATGCGCTGATGAATGACCTGCTGGAGCCTTTGCTGGGCAATAGCGTGTTTTCCGCCAATGGCGAGGATTGGGCGCGGCAACGCACGATGATCAACCCCGCCTTTGCCCATACCAATCTGAAGCGCGCCTTTGCCACTATGGCCGATGCGGCCAAGGATGTGGTGGCAATGATGCGGGCACATGACCTGTCACGCCCTGTCGATGTTGATCCTTTGATGACCCATGCCACGGCGGACATCATCTTCCGCACGCTGTTTTCGATCACGCTGGACGAGGCGGGATCGGGCAGGGTCTATGAGGCCTTCAACCGCTATCAACATTATGCCCAGCGCAGCACGACGCTCGGCCTCTATGGCCTGCCGCGCCTGTGGTATCGGCGCAAGGTGCAAAAGGCGGCGCTGGATGTGCAGGCGGTGTTCGAGCCGATCATCGCCGAGCGCTATGCCGCCTACCTTGCCGGTCATCGCGCCGAACAGCCCGACATTCTGGAATCGCTGATGGAGGCCCGCCACCCCGAAACGGGGCAGAGCTTTGATGCCAAGGCCTTGCTCGATCAGGCATCGATCATCTTTCTTGCGGGGCATGAAACTTCTGCCAGCGCCTTGTCATGGACGCTTTATCTGCTGGCCGAATGCCCTGAATGGCAGGAACGGCTTTATGCCCAGATTGAGGAGGTGACCGGCGGCGGGCCGATTACCCATGACCATATCCGCCTGCTCGATGATGTGCGCCATGTGTTCAAGGAGGCTTTGCGCCTCTATCCGCCGGTGGGCTTTCTGCCGCGCACGGTGACCAAGCCGGTGACGATCCGTGACAAGCCTTTGGCGGAGGGGGATCTGCTGGTCATCTCGCCATGGCTGATCCAGCGGAATGAGCAGAACTGGGCCTGCCCGCATTCCTTTGACCCTGACCGTTTTGCCGATCCGGCCAATGCGGATATGGCGCGGCAGGCTTGGCTGCCTTTCGGACGGGGACAGAGGATTTGTGTCGGGGCAGGTTTTGCCCAGCAGGAGGCGATGCTGATCATCGCCGAGATTGTCCGGGCGTTCCGACTGGCCTATCCTGCGGCGAAAAAGCCGGACATGGTGTCGCGCCTGACCTTGCGGCCAGTGGGGGGTATCAAACTGAGCCTGACATCCCGATAATCAGATCATGCGCAGGCGATCGGGGCGCAGGTCGTCCTGCCGCTTCAGGGTGCTGAGCGGCCCGCGTTGGTAATAGTCGCGCGGTTCGGCGTCATTGTCGACCGTCGTTGGCGGTTGGCGCACCAGCGCGGGGTCGATTTCCTTGGCAAAGGCCACGCCGAAACGGCTTTCGCTGACCCATGCCACCACGCCTTCGACGCGGCCAATGTTGCGCAGGTCCAGCCAGACTGGTTCGCCGGTAACCGGACGCAGCGCGCCTTCGGCCATCAACCCGGTGGCCGAAATGTTGCGCACCTTCACCCGCTGCTCGGTCTGGCGACTGGGCAATTGGCACAAGGCCAGCAGAAACAGGGCGTTGCGCTGGTTGTTGCGCAGGTTGGCTTCGGATTCACCCGTGGTCATCGCTTCGAGGCTCACTTGCGGGGGGACTCGCTATGGGGCGGAACATTGGAACAATCGGCCATGATGGCTGTGACCACGACGATAGCCCCATTGGGCAAAGAGGCTCTGAACGCACGCTTACGTATTGTAACGATAAGTTAATTTGCAGATACGTTACCGTAATGCTACATAGCTGTTGCCAAAATGGAGGGAATTTCCCGTTTTTAGGCCCAGAAAAATTAGCCGTAGCGCTTGAAACAAGGCGCCATCTGTGATTCTTGGTGGCTATGCGAAAGAAGTCTCCTCAACCCAGATTGGCCAAGGAAGCAGCGGTTCAGGCAGGGGCCTTGCTGCTCTTGTTGTTCATGTTGGCTTTTGCCGTGGCCGGCCCCAGCGGGTTTCTGGCCTGGGGTGAAAACAATCGGGCGTTGACCGAAAAGCAGGAGCAGATTCGCAAGCTGGCGATGGAGCGTGATGAATTGCGCAACCGCGTGTCGCTGCTCGACCCTCGCCATGCCGACCCCGATCTGGCCAGCGAACTTCTTCGCAAAAATCTTAATGTTGCGCATCCTGATGAGATGATCATGATGGTGCATTGATCCGGCAGGTGATTCCTGCTTTGCCGTGATCGGCATTGGCCATTGGAACTATGGTCGGGTCATTACAAAATTCGTATGTTGTGGTTTGCTGGGGGCTTTCTTGGTCCTATAGGCAAAGCGCAACATCCGCCTTCAGGGGAAGCGTCTTGGCCAGAACCGGCAAAACACAAAACGCGGCAGAAGCCGCAGCGCCCACCGCAGACAATGCACTTCAGGCCGCTTATGAGGCCAATCGTCGCTATGAGGCGACGAATGAGGAATTGCTGCATTTTTATGAGCAGATGGTTCTCATCCGCCGCTTTGAAGAACGCGCGGGCCAGCTATACGGTCTGGGCCTGATCGGCGGCTTCTGCCACCTCTATATCGGCCAGGAAGCCGTGGCGGTGGGCATCCAGTCGGCGTTGCAGGAAGGTCACGACAGCGTGATTACCGGCTATCGCGACCATGGTCACATGCTGGCCTATGGCATCGACCCCAAGGTAATCATGGCCGAATTGACCGGTCGCGAAGCTGGTATCAGCCGCGGCAAGGGCGGTTCGATGCATATGTTCAGCACCAGCCACAAGTTCTATGGCGGCCACGGCATCGTGGGCGCCCAGGTCTCGCTGGGTGCAGGTCTGGCTTTCGCGCATAAGTATAACGAAGATGGCGGCCTCTGCGTGGCCTACTTCGGCGACGGCGCGGCGAATCAGGGTCAGGTTTACGAGAGCTTCAATATGGCTGCTCTCTGGAACCTGCCGATCATCTTCGTTGTGGAAAACAACCAGTACGCCATGGGCACCGCTGTGAAGCGTTCCTCGGCCGAAACGCATTTCCACCGTCGCGGTGCGGCTTTCCGCATCCCCGGCATGGATGTGAACGGCATGGACGTTCTGGAAGTGCGCGCTGCTGCCAATCTGGCGGTGGAACATGTGCGCGCCGGTAACGGCCCTGTGCTGATGGAACTCAACACCTATCGCTATCGCGGTCACTCGATGTCCGACCCTGCGAAATACCGCAGCCGTGACGAAGTGAACGAAGTGCGCGATAACCGCGACCCGATCGAACATGCCAAGGCTGATCTGCTGGCACGCGGCGTTTCGGAAGAGACGCTGAAGGACATCGAGAAGCGCATCCGCGCCATCTGCACCGAAGCTGCCGATTTCGCCGAAAACTCGCCCGAACCGGCGATGGGCGAATTGTATACTGACGTTCTGGTGGAGAGCTACTGAGATGGCGATCGAACTCAAGATGCCGGCGCTCTCGCCCACGATGGAAGAGGGCAAGCTGGCCAAGTGGCTGGTGAAAGTGGGCGACGAGGTGAAGTCCGGCGATATTCTGGCCGAGATTGAAACCGACAAGGCCACGATGGAATTTGAAGCGGTGGACGAAGGCACCGTGGGCGCGCTGTTGGTGGCCGAGGGCACCGAAGGCGTGAAGGTCGGCACGGTGATCGCGCTAATCGGTGGCGAGGGTGAAGCTTCGGCTCCTGCTGCTGCTGCCCCTGTGGCGGCTGCGGCTCCGGTTGCTGCACCGGTGGCTTCGGTTCGTCCGGCCGATCCGGTTATCCCGCATGGCACCAACATGAAGACTTCGACTGTGCGTGACGCGCTGCGTGATGCCATGGCCGAAGAAATGCGCCGCGATCCGCGCGTTTTCGTGATGGGCGAAGAAGTGGCCGAATATCAGGGCGCTTACAAGGTGACCCAGGGCCTGCTGGCCGAATTCGGTCCCAAGCGCGTGATTGACACGCCGATCACCGAATATGGCTTTGCCGGTATCGGTACGGGCGCCGCCATGGGCGGTCTGCGTCCAGTGATCGAGTTCATGACCTTCAACTTCGCCATGCAGGCGATTGACCACATCATCAACTCGGCGGCCAAGACCAACTATATGTCGGGCGGCCAGATGCGCTGTCCGGTGGTGTTCCGTGGTCCCAACGGCGCGGCTAGCCGCGTGGGCGCGCAGCACTCGCAGAACTATGGCCCGTGGTATGCCAATGTGCCTGGTCTGATCGTGATCGCGCCCTATGACGCTTCGGATGCCAAGGGTCTGCTCAAGGCCGCTATCCGCAGCGAAGATCCGGTCGTTTTCCTCGAGAACGAACTGGTCTATGGCCGCACCTTCGAACTGCCCGAGCTGGACGACCATGTTCTGCCCATCGGCAAGGCCCGCATCATGCGCGAAGGCAAGGACGTGACCATCGTGTCCTACTCGATCGGCGTTGGCATGGCGCTGGAAGCAGCCGAAACGCTGGCCGCTGAAGGCATCGATGCCGAAGTGATCGACCTGCGCACGCTGCGTCCGCTGGATAAGGAAACGGTTCTGGCCTCGCTGGCCAAGACCAACCGCATCGTTGTGGCCGAAGAAGGCTGGCCGACCTGCTCGATCGCGTCGGAAATCGCCGCGATCGCCATGGAAGACGGCTTCGATCACCTCGACGCGCCGGTGATCCGCGTGTGCAACGAAGACGTTCCGCTGCCTTATGCTGCCAACCTTGAAAAGGCCGCGCTGATCGATGCCTCGCGCATTGTGGCTGCTGCCAAGAAGGTTTGCTACCGCTAAGGGCTAACGGCTGACAGACAAAGGGGCGCTCCCATTGCGGTGGGGGCGCCCTTTTTCTATGGGGGCATCATGTTAGATGAAACTTTGATCGAAACGCTGCCACCGCTTTGGCGTTTGGCTCTGGCCTATGCTCCCAAGGCTACCAAGGGCCAGTGGTTGACCCTGCTGGCGCTGGATATTCGGCTTGCCGGTGTGGTGCGCGGCGCGCGTGAACCTATTTTGGCGCAGATGCGGCTTGCATGGTGGCGTGATCGGTTGAACGATAAATCCGCAAACTGGCCCAAGGGCGAACCTTTGCTGGCGGCGATGCATTGCTGGAATGATCAGCATGGTGCTTTGGTCGGTCTGGTGGATGGCTGGGAGGCCTTGCTGGGGGAGGCGCCTTTGGCAGCGGAGGCTTTGTTGGCCTTGGCCGACGGGCGTGCTGCGGCCTGCGCCGCACTTTCGTCCCATGCGGAGGCGGAGCGGATGGCGCGGGGCTGGGCCTTGGCCGATCTGGCCGCGCATGTCAGCGATGCGCAGGAACTGGTGCTTCTGGCCGATCAAATGGCCGCGCATGATTGGCAAGCATCGCGCTTGCCCCGCTCGATGCGCCCCTTGGCGGTGTTGCACGGGATCGCTGCGCGTCATCGTGGCGATGTAGCCAAATTGCAGAGTATATCCGTATTTACACTTATTCGCCTTGGCCTCTTCGGGGTTTGAGCTAAGCTACTCTCCATAAATGGAGAGGGTATCGACGCGTGAATCGGACAATTCTGGGCGCAGTGTCGGCTTTAGTGCTGGTGGGAGCAGGTTTCTTCTGGTGGCAGGGGCGAGCGGCTCTGGAGCGCGATGCTCCACCGGTCCAAGTTGCCGCTCCGCCGCCCGCCGATGTTGCGCTGCCCAGTGCCGATCCACATGGGGCAGGGCCAGCCTTGCCCACCGCTGTTACGCGCAAGGTTTCGAAAGATCAGGCGCGGTTCAACCGGTTTGACCGCAACCGCGATGGAACGATTATCCGCAATGAAATGCTGTCCACACGTGTGAAGGCTTTTCAAAAGCTGGACGTAAATCACGATAATCTTTTGAGTTTTGAAGAGTGGGCGGTGAAAACAGCCAATCGCTTCAAGACCATCGACGCCAATGGTGATGGCATCGTCAATGCCGACGAGCTTAAAGCCTATTATGCTGCTCAAGAGGCCAAAAAGGCCGAGCATGCCAAGGCCTGTTCCTGCGGAAAGGCTGGCCCCGCCACCAAAGGCGCAGGCCAGCCCGAACCGGATGAGGAAGATTAAACGCCCAGCCCGGTGGCCGCCAGCCAAGGCGCCAGATCTTCTTTGGCGCGCGAGGTGTAAACCAGCTTGCGATCGGCCTTCTTGATCTTCTTTTCGGTGACGATGGGCGGGAACAGGCCGAAGTTGATGTTCATCGGCTGATAGGTCTCTGCTTCCGCATCGCCGGTAATATGCGCCAGCAAAGCGCCCAAAGCGGTGCTGCGCGGAGGATCGATCCAGTCGCGGCCCGCCAGTTCACAAGCGGTCATCACGCCCGCCAACAAACCCACGCTCGCGCTTTCCACATAGCCCTCGCAGCCGGTGATCTGGCCTGCAAAGCGGATATGGGGGGAAGATTTCAGCCGCAATTGTCGGTCGAGCAGCGTGGGCGAATTGAGGAAAGTGTTGCGATGCAGCCCGCCAAAGCGTGCAAATTCTGCATTTTCCAGGCCGGGGATCATGCGGAACACGCGTTGCTGCTCGGCATATTTCAGTTTGGTCTGGAAACCGACGATGTTCCATAAGGTGCCATGCACATTGTCCTGCCGCAATTGCACCACGGCATAGGGCCAGCGGCCCGTGCGCGGATCATCCAAGCCGACCGGCTTCATCGGGCCAAAGCGCAGAGTATCCTCGCCGCGTTCAGCCATCACTTCGATCGGCATGCAGCCGTCGAAATAGGGCGTGTTGGCTTCCCACTGCTTGAATACGGTTTTCTCACCCGCCAGCAATTCTTCGCGGAAGGCCAGATATTCCGCCTTGTTCATCGGGCAGTTGATATAATCCTTGCCATCGCTGCCCAAGGCGATGCTGGCCTCGGCACCCTTGTCCCAGCGGGCGGCGCGCCATGCCACATCCATATTGATGGATTCGTGATAGACGATGGGCGCAATCGCGTCGAAAAAGGCCAGACTGTCAGCGCCCGTGGCCGCGCCAATGCTTTGCGCCAGACTTTCCGCCGTCAAAGGTCCGGTAGCCACAATGGTCAGGCCCGCTGCGGGCAGGGTATCCACCCTTTCGCGGCATAGGGTCAGATTGTCATGGGACGTCAGCGCGTTCTCAATCTCGCGGCTGAACACATCGCGATCCACCGCCAGAGCTGAACCGGCGGGCACGCGGGCCTTGGCGGCGGCATGCATGATGAGGCTATCCATCTGCCGCATTTCATAATGCAGCAGACCAACCGCATTGGCCGTGTCATCATCGCTGCGCAGCGAATTGGAGCAAACCAGTTCAGCCAGCCCATCGCCCTGATGCGCGGGGCTGCGCTCACCCGCCGCGCCGCCACGCATTTCGGACAGGCGCACCTTGTAACCGCGCCGCGCCAATTGCCATGCGGCTTCCGTTCCGGCGAGGCCGCCGCCGATAATATGTACGTCATGTGTCATGCCAGCGGCCTTAGCCGCGTAGGGCATAGGAGTTCAAGTGCCCGGCAGGATCACCGTGCCATCATCCTCGCGGCTGAGCGGCCCATAGGCAGGCACGGCAGACAAAGGCAGTTCGGCATAGATATGGGGGAACAAGGCGCCGCCGCGCGATTCCTCCCATTTCACCGCATCGCCCAAGGCGTCCAGATCAACAGCAGCTACAAACAGGCTGCTTTGACCTGCGAAATGCTTGTCGATGGTTTCGGCCAACTGCGGCTCTGCGGAAAGGTGGATATAGCCATCGTCCAGATCCACCGGCGCTCCGGCGAAGCTCTGCTCGCGCAGAAACTCCGCCATCTGGTCCTTGGTCAGCACTTTATAGGCGATTTTGCTCATTCGGCCTGACCTTCCGCCACTTCGCCTTCCTCGTCGCCCTCGCTCTCGGCAAGGCGCACGGCGGATACCACCTGTTCGGCGTCAGCCACATTGAACAGGCGAACACCGGCCGAGCCACGACCAATCACGCGCAGGCTAGTCAGCGGCAGGCGGATCAGCTTGGCCTGATCGGTCACCAGCATAAGCTGGTCGGCTTGACTGGCGGGGAAGCTGGCGACAACCTGACCATTGCGGGCAATATTGTCGATATTGGTGATGCCCTGACCACCGCGACCGGTGCGGCGATATTCATAGGCCGAGGACAGCTTGCCATAGCCATTGGCGCAAACGGTCAGGATGAACTGCTCACGCTCGGCCAGTTCGGCCATGCGTTCGGCGGGGGTGGCGGGTTCGCCTTCCTTCTCGCCCTTCCAGGGAGCGAATTTCAGGTAATCCTCGCGTTCCTCGCTGCTGGCGCCCACGCGGTGCAGGATGGAGAGCGAGATTACTTCATCGCCATCCTTCAACAACATACCGCGCACACCTGTCGAGGTACGCGAAGTGAACTCACGCACATCATCGGCGGCAAAGCGGATCGCCTTGCCCTGCTTGCTGGCCAGCAACACATCGTCGCTTTCGCTCAACAATGCCACGCCGATCAGGCGGTCTTCGCTATCCTCGTCAAAGCGCATGGCGAATTTGCCATTACTGGGGATATTGGCGAAGGCATCCATATTGTTACGGCGGACATTGCCCTTGGCGGTGGCGAATACCACCGACAACGCGCCCCATTCCGCTTCATCGGCGGGCAATGGCAGCACGGTGGCAATCGTCTCATCCTTGTCCAGTGCGGGCAGCATGTTGACAATCGGGCGACCGCGCGTGGCAGGGCCACCTTCGGGCAGCTTATAAACCTTCAGGCGATAGACCTTGCCCGCGGTCGAGAAGAACAGCACCGGATTATGGGTGGTGGTGACGAACATGGTCGCCACGGCATCCTCATCCTTGGTGGCCATGCCCGCGCGTCCCTTGCCGCCACGCGCCTGGGCGCGGAAGGTGCTGAGAGGCGTGCGCTTGATATAGCCGTCCATCGTCACGGTCACGACCATGTCGTCGCGCTCGATCAGATCCTCGTCATCAATACCATCGGCGGCGGCGGTGATTTGCGACAGGCGCGGCGTGGCGAAAGCGGCGCGCACTTCCACCAGTTCCTGACGCATCACGCCATACAGCTTTACGCGGTCGGCCAGAATCGAGAGATATTCGGCAATCGCCTTGGCCAGGCCTTCCAATTCATTGCCGATTTCGTCACGGCCCAGCGCGGTCAGGCGATGCAGGCGCAGGTCCAGAATGGCCTTCACCTGAATTTCACTCAGGCGATAGCTGGGCGCGGACACTTCATCGCCGCCTTCCTCAATCGCCTCGACCAAGCGGATATAGGGTGCGATTTCGCCCATCGGCCATTCGCGCGCCAACAAGGCATTGCGGGCAGCGGCCGGGTTGGGCGCGCCACGGATGATGCGCACCACCTCGTCCAGATTGGTGACCGCCACCACTAGACCGAGCAAGATATGCGCACGGTCTCGCGCCTTGTTCAGTTCGAATTTGGTGCGACGGGTGATCACTTCCTCGCGGAAGGCGATGAAGCTGGTGAGGAAATCCTTCAGCCCCAGCACTTCGGGGCGTCCGCCGCGAATGGCCAGCATATTGGCGGGGAAGGAGCTTTGCGCCGGCGTGTTGCGCCAGATCTGGTTAAGCACCACTTCCGGCGTGGCATCGCGCTTCAGGTCGATCACCACGCGCACGCCTTCGCGGTTCGATTCGTCGCGGATGTCCGAAACGCCCTCGATCCGCTTTTCCTTGGCGGCTTCGGCCAGCTTTTCCACCAGCCCGCTCTTGCCCACCTGATAGGGGATCGAGGTCAGCACGATGGAGCGGCGGTCGCCGCGGCCTTCCTCGATCTCGTGGCGGCAACGCATGATGATGCTGCCACGGCCGGTGTTATAGGCATTGCGCGCACCGCCTTGGCCGAGGATCAAAGGCGCCGTCGGGAAATCAGGTCCCGGCACGATCTGCATCAACTCGTCGGTGGTAATCGCCGGATTGTCCATCACGGCAAAGGTCGCGTCGATCACCTCGCCCAGATTATGCGGCGGGATATTGGTGGCCATACCCACGGCAATACCGCCCGCGCCATTGACCAGCAGATTGGGGAAACGCGCAGGCAGGGCCTGAGGCTCATGCTCGCTGCCGTCATAGTTGGGGGTGAAATCGACGGTATTCTTGTCAATATCGGCCAGCAGGCTGTCAGCCACCTTGGCCAGACGCGCTTCGGTATAGCGCATCGAGGCTGGCGGATCGGGGTCCATGCTGCCGAAGTTGCCCTGACCATCGATCAGGGGCAGGCGCATCGACCAGTCCTGCGTCATGCGCGCCAAGGCGTCATAGATCGCGCTGTCGCCGTGCGGGTGATATTTACCCATCGCGTCACCGACGATACGCGCCGATTTGCGATAGGCCTTTTGATGGGTAAATCCGTTTTCGTGACAGGTCCACAGGATGCGGCGATGCACCGGCTTCAACCCGTCGCGCACATCGGGCAGGGCGCGCGCCACGATCACGCTCATCGCGTAATCGAGATAGCTGGTCTTCATTTCGTCGACGATGTCGACTCGCGTGAATTCGCCCATGGGGCCAGAGGGCTGTCCGGCGGGATCGGTAAGGATGATGTCGTCGCTCACGCGGGTTTTTTCTGTCTATATAAAAGGGAAGTAGACCTAGCTCTAGGCGATTGCATCGGGCAAAGCCAGCGTTCCGCGCGGTGAAAGGGTCAGAAATCCGCCTTTTTCCACAAGGCGCTTGTGCCCATCCGGTTCGATCGGGGGCGGTGTCGGTTCAATTCGCATTCATGCGCAGCCCGCCATGCATGTGGACGGTTGCCAAGGTGGAATTTCCTCGCCAAACCACGCGCAATCACCATGATACCCCGTTTCAGGGCACGGGTGCGTGTTGCCTGACGGGCCTAGAGGAGATGTTTTGAAATGACCGCTTTCCGCTCGCGTTTGTCGCGTGTTGCGCTGGCTTCGGCTCTGGCGTTGGGCATTGCCGGGCTTGGCGCGTCGCCGGCCATGGCTGCTGCGCCTGCTCCTGCCTATTCCAAGGCCTTTATCGCCGCCGCTGGCCCGCTGCAGGCTGCGATCGAAAAGGTCAAGAAGGCTCCTTCGCCCGAAGGTCTGGCCGATTTGAAGGCCCAGTTCGAAAAGGTGGCCCCGCTGGCCACTGCACCGGACGACAAGTTCGCCGTTGGCAATTTCGGCATCCAGATCGGCAGCCTTGCCCAGGATAACGCGATCCAGCGCAAGGGCGTGGAATTGATGATCGCCAGCGGCAAGGCCGCTCCCGACATGCTGCCCAAGCTGCACTTCTATGCCGGCAACTTTGCCTATGAAGCCAAGGAATATGCCGCTGCCCGCGCTTCGCTGCAGGCGGCTGTGGCTGCTGGCTATCAGGGCGCCGATCCGCTGGTGCTGCTGGCCGAAACCTATTTCCAGGAAAAGCAGGACAAGGAAGGTCTGCCCGTCCTGATCAAGGCGATTGACGCCGCCGGTGCTTCGGCTCCCGAAGGCTGGTATCGCCGCGCTCTGGGCGCTGCCTATACCATCAATGACTATCCTGCCGCCGTGAGCGTGGCTGCCAAGCTGGTGAAGGGCTATCCCACCAAGCAGAACTGGTCGGCCGCGATTGCCGTTCTGCGCGATCTGGCCCGCCTGCCTTCGCAGGACACGATTGACCTGATGCGTCTGATGGCCCGCACCAACAGCTTTGCCGAAGAACGCGACTATGGCGAATTCGTGCAGGCTGCTGACGCTCGTCGTAACCCCGGTGAAGTCAAGGCTGTGATCGATGCCGGTGTGGCCGCTGGCATGGTGGACGCCAAGAAGACCTTCTATGCCGAAGCCCTGCGCGTGGCCACGCCGCGTATCGCTCCCGACAAGGCCTCGCTGCCCGGTCTGGAAAAGGACGCCCGTATGCCCAACGCTACCGCAGCCACGCTGGCCGGTGCGGGCGACGCCTTCCTGTCCTATGGCGAAGGTGCGAAGGCTGCAGAACTGTACAAACTGGCGCTGACCAAGGCCAATGTGGACAAGCCGGTTGTGCTGACCCGTCTGGGCATCGCGCAGGTGGATGCTGGCGATTATGCCGGTGCGCAGGAAAGCTTTGGCAAGGTCGAAGGCGCTCGTCAGGGCATGGCCATGCTGTGGAGCACGTTCGCTGCGCAGAAGGCTGCTGGCAAGTAAGTCCAGCCTTTCAAGGCTCTAAAAAATGGAAAGGGCGGCCTTGGCGGGCCGCCCTTTCTGTTGGGGTGATCAGTCGGCGGGCTGGAATTGCCCGCTTTCCTCGTCCAGCAAATGCAGAACGCCATCGGAAATGGCAAAAAACGCGCCGCGCAGCTTCAACGTGCCCGCCGCTTCTTTATGCGCCACGCAAGGGAAGCTGCGCAGGTTGGTCAGGCTGACCTTGACGCCTGCATGCTCCATCGCCTTTTCGGCGGGGCGCCCTTCCGTGCCATGTTCGGCCACAACCGCCTCGCGCACAGGGTCGAGCAGCGAGATCCAGTCGGCGACAAAGCCACCTTCACCCGGTTTGCAGCCCTGCAATTCCTGCGACAGGGCCGCCTTGCAACCGCCGCACATGCCATGGCCCAGCACGATAATCTCGCGCACTTTCAGCACTTGCACCGCAAATTCCAGCGCCGCCGATACGCCATGATGGCCCGGTGTCGTTTCGAAAGGCGGCACCAAGGCCGCCACATTGCGCACCACAAAAATCTCGCCCGGATCGACGTCAAAGATCTGGGCCGGATCGACGCGGCTGTCCGAACAGGCAATCACCATCACTTCGGGCTTCTGGCTTTGGCGCAGAGATTCCCAACGTTCGAGGCGAGGATGCCAGCCAGTGTGGCGGAAGCGTCGATAGCCGGCGATCAGCCGGTCGATAGGGGACGCTGCGGGCGAGGGGGAGGTTCCATCAGTATCCATGGCCCGCTCCATGGCCCGTCATCCCCGCCTTGGCAAGAGGGTGAAAAGGGTGGGTCAGCCAAAGGCGCTGTCACCAAAAACTGTAGCCAAAAGGCAAAGATTGCACTGGAAAGGGGGGCAACATCGGCCTATCTGCAGGCGCCATGAACGACCTTTCTCCCCAGACATCGCCTGAGTCTCCCAAGCCAGAACGCCAGCGCAAGCCGGACTGGATCCGCGTGAAGGCTCCCGTCAGCCGCGAATATGGCAATACGCGCGATTTGATGCGCGGGCTTGGCCTGAACACGGTGTGCGAAGAGGCCGCTTGCCCCAACATTGGCGAGTGCTGGACCAAGAAACACGCCACGGTGATGATTCTGGGCGACGTTTGCACCCGCGCCTGTGCCTTCTGCAACGTCAAGACCGGCATGCCGCGCAAGGTGGACCCGCTGGAACCGGCCCATGTGGCCGAGGCTGCGGCCAAGCTGGGGCTGGAACATATCGTTATCACCTCGGTGGACCGCGACGATTTGCCCGATGGTGGCGCGGGCCAGTTCGTGAAGGTGATCAACGAGTTGCGCAAGAATACGCCCAACACCACGATCGAAATCCTGACGCCCGATTTCCGCAACAAGATGCGCCCCGCGATCGAGGCTATCGTCGCCGCAGGGCCGGATGTGTATAACCACAATCTGGAAACCGTGCCCCGTCTCTATCCCACCATTCGCCCCGGCGCGCGCTATTATGCCTCGCTGCGCCTGCTGGAAGAGGTGAAGGCACATAACCCGCTGATCTTTACCAAGAGCGGCGTCATGCTGGGCTTGGGCGAGCAGCGTTTGGAAGTGCATCAGGTGATGGATGATATGCGCAGCGCGCAGATCGATTTCCTGACCATGGGTCAATATCTGCGCCCCACGCCCAAGCATGCCGAGGTCAAGGAATTCGTCACGCCGGACGCGTTTGCTGCCTATGGTGCTATCGCTCGTGCAAAGGGCTTCCTGCAGGTGGCGGCCAGCCCGCTGACCCGTTCGTCCTATCACGCGGGCGAGGATTTCGCGCAAATGCGGGCCGCGCGTGAAGCGCAACTGGCCAAGGCCGCAGCCAAGGCCTGATCCCGTTATGCCCTCGATCCACGAAGTGCGCCGCCTGCCTTTCACGGCCGAGCAGATGTTTGACCTTGTTGCCGATGTTGGCCGCTATGGCGAGTTTTTGCCATGGGTGGTGGCCACACGCGTCAAAAGCAATGACGGCCATGAAATGGTGGCCGACATGCTGGTGGGCTTTAAAATGCTGCGGGAAAAGTTCACCAGCCGCGTGATGATGCAAAGGCCGGGCAAGCTGGTGGTGCATTATGTCGACGGGCCGATGCGCGACCTCGACAATTGCTGGCAATTTCGTGATGTGGAAGGTGGTTGCGAGCTGGACTTCGCAGTCAGCTTCACCTTCCGCAACCCGATGTTTGAAAAGCTGGCGGGGCAGTATTTCGACCGCGCCTTCCGTAAGATGGTGGCGGCTTTTGAGGAAAGAGCCGCCGAGCTTTACGGGACAAAAGCGGCTTAGAACTCCACCTCGCAGCCGCCTTCACCCTCCAGCGTGGCGCCGGGACGCAGCAGCTCCAGCGCCACTTTCACCGCATCGGCGCGGATTTCGCCACGGCCCGTGGGCGGGAAGTTGCGCTCTTCGGCGACGACTTCATCGCTGTTGCGCTCGGCCTTGGCGAACACCACCAAACCGACCGGCTTCAACGCGGTGCCGCCATCGGGGCCAGCAATGCCGCTGATCGCCACCGCCACATCGGCGTTGGAATTTTTCAGCGCGCCTTGCGCCATGGCCCATGCGCAGGCGCAGGACACCGCGCCAAAAGTGTCGATAATATCGCCCGAAACGCCCAGCATCTTCTGCTTGGCCTCGTTGGAATAGGTGACAAAACCACATTCCACGACCGCAGAGGAACCAGGCACCTCGGTCAGTGCGGCCGACACCAGCCCGCCGGTGCAGCTTTCGGCCAGCACCACCTTGCGGCCCAGCGCCAGATTTTCCGCAATGACTTGCGCCGCCAGATCATAGATTTCGGCGGGGAAGAAGATCGACTGGGTCATGGGCAAATCGCAATCTTTCCGATCCGGATACGTCCGGCGTTACGCTCCCCCAATTGCGCGCCAAGACCGGCGACCATGCTGATCGCCTCGGCCATGGCCAAAGGGGGAAGGGGGGAGAGGAGGGCAACCGAACGGTTGAGCGTGGCACAACGTTCGGCAGGAAATTTTTCGGCCACAACGCCCGATACCATGGCGTCCACCATCTGCTGTTGCAGGGCATCGGGCAGATAGGTGATCACGGCGGAGGCTTGCGAGGAACCAACCGCGACCAGATTGGCCAAAGCCGGTTTGGCCTTGGGCCACAGGGTGGGTTTGGCCGCCTTGAAGCCTTCGATATAGGCCGCGCCCTTTGGGCTGCGCAGGAATGCATCCTCGCCCAGCTTGTTCTGACAAGTCTTGCGCGCACCTTCCAGCGCGGCGGGCAGCCCATAGGCCACAATGGCCGCCGCATCGGCTGATGCCAGACAGGGCGCTTCCGCCGCCTGCGCCACAGCGGGCAGCAGCGTAATCGTTGCCATCAACAGGCGCGCAAAATGCTTCACAGGCGCACCAAAGTGGCAGCCGCTTGGGCAGCAATGCCTTCGCCGCGACCGGTAAAGCCCAGCTTTTCCGTGGTGGTCGCCTTCACGCTGACCAGACCGAGATCCACGCCCATGACTTCCGCCAGACGCGCACGCATGGCTTCGCGGTGCGGGCCGATCTTGGGCGCTTCGCAAATGATGGTCACATCCACATGGCCGATGCCATAGCCCGCCTCCGCCGCCAGTTTCACCGCATGGGCAAGGAAACGGTCGGACGAGGCCCCGCGCCATTGCGGATCGCTGGGCGGGAAATGCTGGCCAATGTCGCCGCGCGCGCAGGCGCCCAGAATGGCATCCACCAGCGCATGAATGGCCACATCGGCATCGGAATGGCCCGAAAGCCCCTGATGATGCTCGATTTTAACGCCGCAGAGCCACAGCTCCTCGCCATCTTCCAGACGGTGGACGTCATAGCCCGTGCCCATCCGCACCAGGGGCAGGGCGGGGGCAAAATCGCTGGCATAGGTCAACTTGTGCAAAGCCTCGTCTCCATCCACCAGCGCTACGGTCAGCCCATGGGCCTGCGCCACTTGCGCGTCATCGCCTGCCAGTGTGGCGCCAGTCCAAGCGCGATGCGCGGCCAGAATATCGGCATAGCGGAAAGCCTGCGGGGTTTGCACGCGGCGCAGAGCCTCGCGCTTGGCCGGCGCGCCCATGACCGCGCCCTCGGCATGGCACAGGCTGTCCACCACGGGCAGCACAGGGATTGCACCCGCCTCCAGCGCCAGCGCGGCCACCAGTCGCTCGATCACCGCCAAAGGCAGGATAGGGCGTGCGGCATCATGGATCAGCACCAGTTCCGGCGCATCACTGACCAAGGCTTCCAGCCCCGCCCGCACCGAATCCTGCCGCGTTTCGCCGCCGGTAACAAAGCCCACACCATCAAGGCCGGTAAGGCAGGTGGCGGCGATTTCCTCTGCACCTTGGGGTATCACCACCAGAACCGGCGCGACGCCCGCCGCCAGCAAAGCCTCGACCGAATGACGCACAACCGGCTTACCACGCCAGTTAGCGAATTGTTTTGGCAGGGGTTGGCCCGCGCGCAAGCCTTGGCCCGCCGCAACCACCAGCGCGGCGACTTTGGACGTCATAGGGGGATTCGCTTGCGGCTCCATCGCTCGCGCCGGTAATCCCTTGCCGCGCGCCGTGCAATCCTTTATGCGCTGCCCACTTTTTAGGCACGCCCATGAATGAGACAGCTATGACCGACACGCCGGTGCCACCGACCCTTAACCCTATCCACATTGGCCCGGTGCGGATCGACTGTCCGGTCATTCTGGCGCCGATGACGGCGGTGACTGATCTGCCGTTCCGGCGGATGGTGCGGCGCTATGGTTCGGGCCTGAACGTGACGGAAATGATCGCCTCGCCCGCCGCTATCCGTGAAACGCGCCAGTCGATCCAGAAGGCGGCGTGGGATCCGGTGGAAGAGCCGGTGTCGATGCAGCTGGTCGGTTGCGAGCCCGAGCAGATGGGCGAGGCGGCCCGAATTGCTCAGGACAAGGGCGCGGCGATTATCGACATCAATATGGGCTGCCCCGTGCGCAAGGTGGTCAATGGTGATGCCGGTTCGGCGCTCATGCGCGTGCCTGATCTGGCGGCGCGTTTGATCGAGGCCTGCGTCAAGGCGGTTGATGTGCCGGTCACGGTGAAGATGCGGATGGGTTGGTGCCATGACAGCCTCAACGCCCCCGCTCTGGCCCGCGTGGCGCAGGATCTGGGCGCGAAGATGGTGACGGTTCATGGCCGCACCCGCAACCAGATGTATAAGGGCAGCGCCGATTGGGCCTTTGTGCGCAAGGTGAAAGAGGCGGTGGATATTCCGGTCATCGTCAATGGCGATATTTGCACGATCGAAGACGCGGCCGCCGCTGTCGAGCAATCGGGCGCGGATGGCATCATGATCGGGCGCGGGGCTTATGGTAGGCCTTGGCTGTTGGGTCAGATGATGCATTGGCTGGCCACGGGCGAGCGCAAGGCCGATCCCGCTTTGGCCGAACGCTATGCCGTTCTGCTGGAGCATTATGACGACATGCTGGCCCATTATGATTTCAAGACCGGCGTGCATATGTTCCGCAAGCATCTGGGCTGGTACACGCATGGGCTGGCCGGATCGGCAGCTTTCCGCAACAAGGCCAATTTCATGGAGGACCCCAAGGACGTAAAGGCCGCGCTGGCGGAATTCTTTGCGCCCTTGCTGGATCAGGCCGCCTGATGGAACCCTATGTTGCGCCTCCGCCGGATGCGCGCAAAATGCTGGCCAGCCTGCCGCAAGCGGTGATCCTGTTGGCGCCGGGGCAGAAGATATCTTTGGCCAATCCGGCGGCAGAGCAGTTTTTGGGGCAGAGCCAGCGGCGCTTGTTGGGTCGGTCTTTGCATGAAGTGTTCATGCTGGACGATGCGCGGTTGATGGAGCGTCTGGCCGAGAGTGACGCGCCGATCACCGCGCGCCATGTGGATGCGCAAGTGCCGGGGCAAGGCGGACGCCGCGTGGATATTTCCACCTCGCCTGTGGTGGATAGCGCGGGCTGGCAAGTGCTGACGTTGAGCGATAGCGCGGCGGTGGAGCCTTTGGGGCAGGCCATGCCCGCCGATGGGCAGGGCGTGCTGCGCGGACCGGAAATTCTGGCGCATGAGATCAAGAACCCTTTGGCGGGCATTCGGGGGGCGGCGCAATTGCTGGCGCGCAAGGTGACCGGCAAGGATCAGGCCTTGACCCATCTGATCGCCGATGAGGTGGACCGCATCGCCAAGCTCATTGACCAGATGCAGACCTTGAGCCGCCGCACCACCGAGCCGGTCGAACCCTGCAATCTGCACGAGACGATCCGCCGCGCCAGTTCCATCCTGCAAGCCGCAGGCACCGCCCCGCGTATCGAGGAGGAGTTCGACCCCTCGCTCCCCCCCGTTTTGGGCAGCGCGCATGGGTTGGTGCAGGTGTTGATCAACCTTTTGTCCAACGCGCGCGAGGCTGTGGCCGATCAGGCCAGGCCCCGTATCATCGTGCGCACCCGTTTCGTTTCCGGCCTGCAATTGCACGCCACCGATCGCGGCAAGGCGGTTCGTTTGCCGATCGAGGTGCGGGTGTCGGACAATGGCGTGGGCATCGACACATCTGTGCGCGACCATATTTTCGAACCCTTTGTCACGTCCAAGAAATCGGGGCAGGGGTTGGGACTGGCCTTGGTGCGCAAATTGGTGCGCGACATGAATGGCCGCATCACCCATGACCGCGACGATGTGGGCGGTTGGACCCATTTTCGCCTGCATTTGCCGGTTGCGCCATCGCCTGCGCTGCGGATGAAGGATTAAGCCATGAGCATCCTGTTGGTTGAGGACGATGAGTCCATCGCCATTGTGATCACCGCCGCGTTGGAGGCCGAGGGCTTTGATGTGGCCCGTTGCGATTCCATCGCGGGGCGGGACCGGCTGTTGCTGGAGCGGCGCTATTCCGCGCTAGTGACCGATGTGATGTTGACCGATGGCGACGGCATTGAATCGCTGGGGCAGGTTCGCGCTTCCCATCCTGATCTGCCAGTGATCATCCTGAGCGCACAGAACACGCTGGATACGGCGGTGCGGGCCTCGGACAAAGGCGCGTTTGAATATTTTCCGAAACCTTTCGACATTGACGAATTGGTGCGGACGGTGCGCCAGGCCGCTGGCCAGAGCGGGCAGGCCGGAGCCATCGGGCTGGAGGATGAAGCGGGGCAGGGGCTGCCGCTGGTAGGGCGTTCTGCCTCGATGCAGGCGGTCTATCGCATGATCACCCGCGTTTTGCGCAATGATCTGACCGTGCTCATCCTTGGCGAATCCGGCACGGGCAAGGAATTGGTGGCCGAGGCGATCCATCAATTGGGCCATCGCCAGCACGGGCCCTTTGTGGCGGTGAACACGGCGGCCATTCCGGCGGATCTGATCGAAAGCGAGCTTTTCGGCCATGAGAAAGGCGCCTTTACCGGCGCTGTGGCGCGCCATGTGGGCAAATTCGAGCAGGCGGCGGGGGGCACTTTGTTCCTTGACGAAATTGGCGATATGCCGATGCAGGCCCAGACCCGCCTGCTGCGCGCTTTGCAATCGGGCAGCATCCGCCGCGTGGGCGGGCGCGAGGAAGTGCGGATCGACACCCGCATTATCGCCGCCACCAACAAGGATCTGGAACCAATGATCGCGGCGGGCCAGTTCCGCGAGGATCTTTATTACCGCCTGAATGTGGTGCCGATCCACCTGCCTGCCTTGCGAGAGCGCGCCGATGACATTCCTGCCTTGGCCCGCCATTTCCTCGTGCTGGCTGCTGGGGAGGGGCTGCCGCGCCGCCAGTTGACCGAGGAAGCGTTGATCCTGCTGTCGCAGCAGCCTTGGCGCGGCAATGTGCGCGAGTTGCGCAATTTCATCTACCGCCTCGCCCTGTTGGCGCGTGAGGATATTATCGACGCCGCCGCGCTGGAACCGATGTTGATCGCGCCGTCGCGGGCGGAGGAAGCGCCCACCGGCGGGCCGGTCAGCCTTGAGCAGGCGGTGGCGCTGTGGCTGGCCGCGCATCAGCCTGCGGCGGGCACGATCTATGATGCGGCGCTGGCCGCGTTTGAAAAGCCGCTTTTCACCGAAATCCTTGGCCAGACCGGCGGCAACCAGTTGCGCGCCGCGCAAATTCTGGGGATCAATCGCAATACTTTGCGAAAACGACTGGTCGATCTGGCGATTGATCCCGACCATTTCCTGCGCCGTCCGGTGTGATGGGCAGGCATTTGGTCTAGCGAACGCTTTTCCCTTGCATTTGTGCCACAGTGTCGTTGTAATCAGGACACGATGGCATCGCAAGGGATCAAGGTTTCGCGCAAATATCCGCGCTGGTTGCGACGGGCGATCATCGCTGTGCGGCGGACCAATGTCATTCCCTATATCTGGGTGGCCTCGGTTGTCGCCTTTCTTGGCGCTACTTTGGCCAGTTGGCTGGCGGTTTCGGACCAGTCGGCCAAGGGCGAACTGCTGCCCACCGGCATGACCGCCACTTTGCTGGTGGCGACTTTGGTGCCGGCCATGGCCATTCTGGTGCTGATCGGGCGCGGCATGGCGGTGCGGCGCGCGGCGGAAAGCATTGGCGGCAAGGGGCAATTGCATACCCAACTGGTGCTGCTGTTCTCGGTCATCGCGGCGGTGCCAACGCTGCTGGTGGTGATCTTCGCCTCGTGGCTGTTCCAGTCGGGCGTGGAATTCTGGTTCTCCGACAATTCGCGCGGACTGCTGGAAAACGCGAACAAGCTGGCGCAGGGCTATTACGAGCAATCGCAGCGCGACGTTTCCAACGAAGCCATCGCGATGACCAGCGACCTGCGCTATATCCTAAGCCAGACCAATATTGTTAGCCTCGAGTTCCAGCAGAGCCTGTCCTATCAGGTGTTGCAACGCGGGCTGGACGAAGTGGCGATCCAGCAAAAGGCGCCCGATGGGCATATGATCACGGTGGCGATTGTCGATCCGACCAAGGATGACGCGCGGGTTCGCATCACGCCCGAGGAGCGCCGCAGGATCGACAATGGCGAGCCGATTGTGGTCAATGCCAAAGCCGACCGGATCGAGGCGGTAACCCTGATCGACCAGCGCAGCGGGCTATACCTCTATGCCGCGCGCACCTCCGACTTGTTGGCGATCAGTCAGGGGCGGCGTGCCGACAATATCGTGCGCGCCTATCAGGTGCTGACGCAAAGAGCTCGTTTGCTCCAGTTGCGGTTTAATATCGCGCTGTTTGTGGTGTCGCTGGCTTTGGTGGGCCTGTCGGTCTGGCTGGCTCTGCGCTTTGCCGACAGGCAGGTGCAGCCGCTCTATGCGCTGGTGGGGGCTGCTCGGCGAGTGGGCGATGGCAATTACGCCATCCGCATCGAAGGGCAGGCCAGCAGCGACGAAATCGGCCTGCTCAACCGCGCCTTCAACCGCATGACAGGACAGATCGAGCGCCAGACGGCGGCCCTTGTCCGCGCCAATTTGCAGATCGATGAAAGGCGCGCCTTTATGGAGGCGGTGCTGGAATCGGTGACTGCGGGGGTGATCTCGCTCGATGCGCTGGGCTGTGTGCGGCTGATGAACTCCTCGGCGCAAATGCTGCTGCTGGGGCGTCAGGATGGCGCGCCTGTGGGCAAGCCCTTGGCCGATATCGCGCCCCAATTGCTGACCATGCTGTCCGACAGCGAGGGGCGCGGCAAGGGCGGTGGGGTGGTGCAATATAGCATGCCCGCCGACCGTGGCGGCGATCTGATGACTTTGGCGGTGAAAGTGACGGCCAACCGCAGCGGCAGCGCCATCAGCGGCCATGTGATCACCTTTGAAGACATCACGCGGCAATTGCTTGACCAGCGGCAGGCGGCATGGTCCGACGTGGCGCGGCGCATCGCGCATGAAATCAAAAACCCGCTGACCCCGATCCAGCTGGCCACCGAGCGCCTGTCCCGCCGTTATCGCCGCCAGATCGTGGAGGCGCCCGAATTGTTCGAGGAATTGACCGCCACGATCATCCGGCAGGTGGGCGACCTGCGCAAGATGGTGGACGAGTTCTCCTCCTTTGCCCGCCTGCCCAAGCCGGTGTTCCGCACCGAGGACCCCGCCGATCTGGCGCGTCAGGCCCTGTTCCTGCAGGAAGTGGCGCGCACCGACATTGTCTTCACCATGCGGGTGGAGGATGATCTGGGCCTGATCGCTTGCGACCGCCACCAATTTGGTCAGGCGATGACAAATGTTTTGAAAAATGCAACGGAAGCTGTTGAAGCCAAGCAGAAAATTGCCCATGCGGATTATAGGGGCCAGATCGAACTGGCGCTGACCGTGCAGGGCGATAGCGTGGTGGCCAGCATTACCGACAATGGCATCGGTCTGCCGCAGGACCGTGAGCGGATCGTCGAACCCTATGTCACCACCCGCGAAAAGGGCACGGGGCTGGGGCTGGCGATCGTGAAAAAGATTGTGGAGGAACATGGCGGCGAAATGGGCTTTGCCAGCGTGGACGGCGGCGGCACCCGCGTCAGCTTGCGCTTTGCCCGCGATCCGCTGCATGATGAAGAGGCTGCGGAACATGGCGTTTAATCAAGTGAGAGGGTGGTGAGCAGCATGGCTGTCGAAATTCTGATCGTCGATGATGAGAAGGATATCCGCGAGCTGGTCGCAGGCGTCCTGTCCGACGAAGGCTATGAGTGCCGCACGGCAGGCGATAGCGGCTCGGCGCTGGCGGCGGTGGACGCAAGGCGCCCTTCGCTGGTGCTGCTGGACGTATGGCTACAGGGCAGCCCGATGGACGGGCTGGAAGTGCTGGACGCGATCAAGCTGCGCGAGCCGGAATTGCCGGTCATCATCTTTTCCGGCCATGGCAATATTGACACGGCGGTGGCGGCGATTGGTCGCGGTGCGGTGGACTTTATTGAAAAGCCCTTTGAAACCGAACGTCTGCTGCATCTGGTGGCCCGTGCCACCGAAACCGAAAAGCTGCGGCGTGAAAATGCGCGGTTGAAGCTGGATACGGCGCAACAGGGCACCGAATTTCAAGGCAGTTCCAGCACGATCAACCATGTGCGCGCCACGCTGAAGCGCGTGGCCAACACCGGCAGCCGCTTGCTGATTTCCGGCCCGTCCGGTGCGGGCAAGGAGGTGGCGGCGCGCCTGCTCCATTCGTGGAGTCCGCGTGCGGAAAAGCCCTTTGTCTCGGTCAATTCGGCGCGGATCACGCCGGAGAGGTTTGAGGAGGAGCTGTTCGGCGAGGAAGCCAATGGCCAATTGCTGCGGGCGGGTCTGCTGGAACTGGCCGATGGCGGCACGCTTTATCTGGATGAAGTGGGCGATATGCCGCTGTCCACACAGGCGCGCATCCTGCGGGTGTTGACTGATCAGGCCTTTGTTCGCGTGGGTGGCAACCGGCAATTGCGGGTGGATGTGCGGGTGGTTTCCTCCACCAGTCGCAATCTGGAGAAGGAAATCGCTGAAAAGCGGTTCCGCGAGGATCTGTTCTATCGCCTGAATGTAGTGCCGGTGGTGGTGCCATCGCTGGCCGAAAGGCGCGAGGATATTCCCGCTCTGGTCGACCATTTCTTTGCCCGTTATGCCAATGAGCATGGCCTGCCCCCGCCGGATATTTCCTTGGAGGCGATGGCGGCTTTGCAGGCCTATGAATGGCCCGGCAATGTGCGCCAATTGCGCAATGTGGTGGAGCGGACAGTGATTCTCGCCCCGCGTGACCGATTGGGCCGCGTAGAGTTGGATATGCTGCCCGCCGAGATCAACCATGGGCGCATGGCCGGTGACGGGGGCATGTCCACCCTTATGGGCGTGCCGCTGCGCGAGGCGCGCGAGAATTTCGAACGGGAATATTTGCGCGTACAAATCCGCCGTTTTTCGGGAAATATCTCCAAAACGGCGGCCTTTATCGGGATGGAACGCTCTGCTCTTCACCGCAAGTTGAAGCTGTTGGGCATGGTGGATAAGCGCGATGACGAGGAAGGCGAGGATTAGATCGCGCCCTGATTGCGGAAATACGTCCCACATTGGTCACTATAGCGTCAAAAAGCCCATTTACGCTGCGACTGCGAAGCGATAGAGAAGAGGCACAAGACTTCGGACCGGCTCCCTTCATGGCCGGTCCAGAATGCGGACCGTATTGGCGGCCGCCAACAAACATAGGAGTAAAAAGCCCATGACGACCACCGGACGCACTCTTTCCGCCCGTCCTCGTTCCAAGCCGGTTGAGACCGAGGTGGAAGACGCAAACGCCGCCGTGGAAACTGCCGCCCCTGCCCCCCTGCCGGTGGGCAAAGGTGGCCAGAACCTGCAGGACCAGTTCCTGAACTATCTGCGCAAGAACAAGACCCCTGTGACCATGTTCCTTGTGAAGGGCGTGAAGCTGCAGGGCATTGTGACGTGGTTCGACAATTTTTCGATCCTGTTGCGCCGTGATGGCCAGTCGCAGCTGGTGTATAAGCACGCTGTTTCGACCATCATGCCCAGCCAGCCCATCGACACCCGCCTGTTCTCGCAAGGCGCGGAAAATGGCAAGAAGGCCCGCCTGTTGCAGGATGTGTTCCTGTCCTCGATCCGCTCGTCCAGCGTTCAGGTGACGATGTTCCTCGTCAATGGCGTGATGTTGCAGGGTCGCGTGGCCAATTATGACCTGTTCTGCATGATGCTGGAACGCGAAGGCTATGTGCAGCTTGCCTATAAGCACGCCGTATCGACCATTCAGCCGCTGGGTCCGGTCGATCTGACCGGTGATTGGGACGGCGAAGAAGACGCAGGAGCCTGATTATTTCTGATGAATTGACCGGTGAGGTCACAAGAGGCGCCCGTGCGCTGGTGGTTTGCCCCGAATTTCGCGGGCGGGCCAGCGCAACGGACACCGAATCGCGGGTAGAGGAAGCCAAGGGTTTGGCACTGGCCATCGGGCTGGTGATCGCCGACGCTTTTCCTCTGCCCATTCGCGAGGCGCGGCCCGGCACCTTGTTTGGCGAAGGCCAGATCCAGAACATCGCCACCGCCTGCACCCTGCATGAGGCGGATCTGATCATCGTCGATGGCGCGCTATCGGCGGTGCAGCAGCGCAATCTTGAGGAAAAGCTGAAACGCAAGGTGATCGACCGCACGGGCCTGATCCTCGAGATCTTTGGCGAGCGGGCGGCCACGGCGGAAGGGCGGCTTCAGGTCGAACTGGCGCATCTGGATTATCAGGCGGGCCGTCTGGTGCGCAGCTGGACTCACCTTGAGCGTCAGCGCGGTGGCTTCGGCTTCCTTGGCGGTCCGGGGGAAACCCAGATCGAGGCCGACCGCCGCATGATCCGCGACCGCATGGCGCGCATCCGCCGCGAGCTGGAGCAGGTGCGCCGCACGCGCGGGCTGCACCGTGACCGGCGCGAGAAGGCGCCTTGGCCGGTGATCGCCTTGGTCGGCTATACCAATGCGGGCAAGAGCACTTTGTTCAACCGCCTGACCGGCGCGGATGTGATGGCGCAGGACCTGCTGTTCGCCACGCTGGACCCGACCATGCGGGCGATCCGCCTGCCCGGTCTGGACAAGGCGATCCTGTCGGACACGGTGGGCTTCATCTCCGATCTGCCCACGCAATTGGTGGCCGCTTTCCGCGCTACACTGGAAGAAGTGACGGCGGCGGACGTGGTGGTCCATGTCCGCGACATAGCCAATCCTGACACAGCCGCACAGAAGGCGCAGGTGCTTTCCGTGCTGGAAGATCTGGGCTTGCTGGAGGAGGGCACACAGGCGCCGCAGGTTCCGATCATCGAAGTGTGGAACAAATGGGACCTGCTGGAGCCTGAACGCGCCGCCCATCTGTGGCATGCTGCGCGTGAGGCTGCGCATGAGGATGAGGTGGTCGTCCCGCTTTCCGCGCTGACGGGCGAGGGCTGCGAGGAATTGCTGGCCGCCGCCAATCGTCTTCTGACCGATGATGCGCGCGAACATTCCTTTACGCTGCCGGTGTCGGATGGTCTGCGCCTGGCGTGGCTCCACGCCCATGGCGAGGTGCTGGAGGATGAGGCGGATGCCGAGGATGAAACCTATCGCCGCATGACTGTGCGCCTAACGCCCCGCGAATTCGGGCGTTTCCTGCAATTGTAAGGTGGGAGGCCTGACGCTCAGGCCTCCTGCTTTTTCACTGCCTGCCAAAGCGCTTCCTGTTCATCGAGGCTCAGCTTGGCGAAATCCACGCCCTGTTCGCGGGCCAGAGCCTCCATACCGTGAAAGCGGCGCTCGAATTTGGCGTTGGCGGCGCGCAGAGCTTCCTCGGGCGCTATGCTATAGGCGCGCACCAGATTGACGGCGGCGAACAGGAAATCGCCTGCCTCCTCGATCCGATGTTGCTGGCTTTGCGCCTGCGCCAATTCTTCCACCTCTTCCGCCACTTTGGCGGCAGGGCCGGCTACATCGGGCCAGTCAAATCCGACCCTTGCCGCCCGCTTTTGCAGCTTTTCCGCCCGCATCAGCGCGGGCAGGGCAAGAGCCACCCCATCCAGTGCGCTGGTAGCGCCCTTGGCCGCGCGTTCTTCTGCCTTCAGTTTTTCCCAGCGGATTTCGCGCGATTGGCCCTCGTTATCCTCTTGGCCAAAGATATGCGGGTGGCGCGCTTCCATCTTGTCGCTGATCGCGGCGGCCACATCGTCGAAATGGAAATGGCCCGCTTCCTCGGCAATGCGACTATGGAACACCACTTGCAGCAGCAGGTCGCCCAATTCCTCGCGCAGGGCGGGGATGTCCTCGCGCTCGATCGCATCGGCCACTTCATAGGCTTCCTCGATCGTATAGGGGGCGATGGTGGCGAAAGTCTGCGCCACATCCCATTCGCAGCCGCTTTCAGGATCGCGCAGGCGCGCCATGATGGCCAACAGGCGGGACAGGGCGGGAGAGTTCATGAATGCACAACCTTGAAATGCAAAGGGACCGGCAAGGCATAGGCAGCCCTACCGGTCCCCGCAAGGATCAAAGATGCCTTCAGTCTACCGCAGCGGGTGCCAGACGCGGGCTGAGCAGATGAACGCAGGCCAGAGCCAGCAAATAGGCGCTGGCGCAGAGCGCGAAGAGCACCTGATAATTATTGCCGGTTTTGTCCAGAATATAGCCGGTGAACAAAGCCATACCCATGCCGCCCAGCGCGCCCACCGTGCCGCCGATGCCCACTACGCTGCCCACGGCGGCGCGGGGGAACAGGTCGGACGGCAGAGTGTAGAGATTGGCCGAGAAAGCCTGATGCGCAGCCGTTGCCAGACCGATGATCAGCACCGCGCCCCAAACACTATCAATATCTTGCGCCACAAAGATCGGCAGCACCAGCAGGGCGCAGAGCAACATGGTCACCTTGCGCGCCACATTCACCGAATAGCCGCGCCGCATCATGGCGGAGGACATCCAGCCACCGGCAATGCTGCCCAGATCCGACAGGATGTAGATGGCGGCAAGCGGCAGGCCAAAGCTCTTGAGGTCAAGGTGATAACGGTCGAACAGATAGCCCGGCAGCCAGAACAGGAAGAACCACCAGACGGGATCGATCAGGAACTTGCCGAGGGCATAGGCCCAGGTCTCGCGGCGGGCGATCAGCTTGCCCCAACCGATCTTTTCCACCGTGTCCTGCGCGTCCTGCGAAATCCATGCGCGTTCGCCCTCGGTCAGCTTGGGCTGTTGCGATGGGTGGCGATAGATCGCCCACCAAGCCGCCAGCCACGTCAGGCCAAACACGCCGGTGATGAAGAAAGCCGCGCGCCAGCCAAACCATAGCACCAGCGCAGGCACCAGCAGCGGGGTGATAATCGCCCCCACATTGGCGCCCGCGTTGAACAAGCCAATCGCATAGGCGCGTTCTTTTTGCGGGAACCAGTCGGCCACAGCGCGGATACCGGCGGGGAAATTGCCCGCCTCGCCCACGCCAAGTCCAAAGCGGGCGGCGGCAAAGCTGGAAACGCCGCTGGCAAAACCATGCGCCATATGGCCGATGGTCCAAACCACAATCGCCACCGCATAGCCCAGCCTTGCGCCCAGCACGTCCACCACGCGCCCAAAGCCGAAATAGCCCAAGGCATAGGCGACCTGAAACCAGAAGACGATGGTGGCAAAGTCGCTCTCGTGCCAGCCCATTTCGGCCTTCAACGTGGGCTTCAACACGCCGATCATCTGACGGTCGATGTAATTGACGGCGGTTGCAGCGAACAAAAGCCCGCAAACCACCCAGCGCTGCCGACCCGCCTTGGGGTTCAAACCTTGCGTTTCGCCGGTCATCCTTCACTCTCCATACTTGCGCCGCTCTTGTCTGGGGCGCTTGGGGCGTTTCAGGCCTGTTTCGGGCCAGCGGCGGTCAAAATGCAGGACAGACTGCCATGCTGCCCGAAACTTGCGGTCACCTTCTGCCCCACCAGCGCCTGATGCACGCCGGTGATCGCGCCGGTGGACACCCAGAAGCCCTGCGACACATCTATGCCACGCGCGACCAGATTGGCCAGCAGGAAGCGCACCGCGCCATAGGGGCCATCGAGCATGGTGGCCGCGGTGGCTTCGCCGACCACGACGCCGTCGATTTCGGTGGTGACCACGATGGCGCAGAGGTCCAGCGCCTGCCAATCCGCCAGCACGGGGCCAAGCACCAGCCCTGCATTATTGCCGAAATCGGACGCGGTCACACAAGGGCCATCGGCATTGATGCCGGGATAGGGGGAGCTGGCCACTTCAATGCCAAGGCGAACTTCATCAAGGATGGCCTTGGTTTCATTGTCATTGGTGGGAATGGGGCCCGCAAAACCTTCCGCTACATGCAGCATCATTTCCGCTTCGCCCGCGATAAAGCCATCGGCAAAGACGGGCAGTTCGGGCGTATTGCCTTCGGCGCTGAACACGGTGTCAGCGAAGATAGGTCCCGCGAGGCGGTTGGCGCCCAGTTCCGTGTCGAGCGGGGCATTGATGCGGCCCACTTTCCAGCCCACCACGGGGCGACCATCCAGCGCGATGGCCGCATCCTGAATAGTATAGGCCTCGGCCAGCGTGCTGGGCTTTTCGCTCGGATAGGTGGCCAGACCCGAGCCAGCGCGCCTTGCGGCGACAAAAGCGGCGGCAATCTGGGCGGTGTTGGTTTCAGTCGTCATCCTTACCCCACATCTGATCATGTTAAAACTTGTATTGGAAACCGGTGTCAACGGTAAATGATAATGGTTTACATTTTGGCGCTCTTACAGCGTTACGCCGCGCCGCCAAATGGCAATCGCACGCTGGCCGGATTTCTCGGCGGCGGTGCGTTCTCCGCTGGCAATGGCGATCAGGCGGTTCAGGAAAGCCTTGTCGGCCACGTCCTGCCCTTCATCCAATGCGATGGCGGCGTCAAAATCGATCCAATGCGGCTTGGCCTTGGCCAAGGCATGGTTGGAGGCCACCTTCACCGTGGGCACAGGAAAGCCCAAAGGTGTTCCGCGTCCGGTGGTAAACAGTACCATGGTCGCACCCGCCGCCGCCAGAGCGGTGGAGGAAATGGCATCATTGCCGGGCGCTTCCAGCAGGGACAGACCTCCCAGAGGCGTCTGCTGCCCATAGCCAATCACAGCCGACAAAGCCGCATGGCCCGCCTTTTGCACCGCACCCAGAGATTTCTCCTCCAGCGTGGTGATGCCACCGGCCAGATTGCCGGGCGAGGGGTTTTCCGAGACGGGCAGGCCTTGGTCGAGGTAATAGCGCTTGAACCCATTGACCAGATCGGCAGCGGCGGCGAAGATTTCCTGCGATTTGGCGCGGTCGAGCAAGGCCTGCTCTGCGCCGAAGATTTCGGGGATCTCGGTTAAGACCGGCGTGCCGCCGGCATTGGCCAAAGTCTCGCTGAAACGGCCCAGCAAAGGATTGGCAGTCAGGCCCGAAAATCCGTCCGAACCGCCGCATTTCAGACCCACCACCAGCGCGGAGAGGGGCAGGGGCTGCCGTTCGGCCTTGGCCGCTTCCTGTACCATGGCGTCGATCAAGGCACCCGCTTCGGCCAATTCGTCGCCTGCTCTCTGGGAGCTTAGCGAGCGCAACTTGCTACGCGCCGCTTCCGGCAGCAGGGCCATTAATTCGGCGATCTGGTTGGATTCGCAGCCCAGCCCAAGGATCAACACCCCCGCAGCATTGGGATTGGCGGCTAGCCCCGCCAGCACGCTGCGCGTTCCGGCCAGATCGTCGCCCAATTGCGAACAGCCATGCGGGTGGGAAAAGGCGTGGATGCCATCAATCCTGCCCGCAGCGATCAGATCAGCATGGCGCAATTGGGCCTCGCGCGCCACTTGCTCTGCCGTCAGGCCTACGCAGCCCACTGTGGGCAGGATCCAGATCTCGTTGCGGGTGGCGGCGCGTCCATCCTCGCGAAGGTAGCCGTGCCATGTGGCTTCAACGGCGGGCTTGGCCTGCCCGTCATGCGCGGTGCCTGCGGCATAGGTCAGCTCGCCAGCCAGCGCGGTGGACAGATTGTGGGTGTGAACATGCGCGCCACGCGCGATGGCAGCATGCGCCTTACCGATCGACTGGCCATATTTGCGAACCACATCGCCCGCCGCATGATCACGCAGCGCCAACTTGTGCCCCTGTGCAATATCGTCCAGCGCGGACACGGTCTGGCCATCCAGCTCCAGCGCCTCGCCCGCCTGAATGGGGCGCAGCGCTACGGCCACCGAATCATCGGGGTGAACGCGGATGAGGGCGGGTTGATCGGCCATTGCTCTTCCCTTTTGCGCCATTGCGCATCTATTTGTGCTTTCCGTTGGACCGTTCTGCGTGATAGCTCTCGCATGGTAACCGGTGTCAACGCGTGCCATCCTTGCAACGAAGCGCGCACAAAGGCAAGGCGGGAAAATAGAGCAGCGTGCAGGAGCGGATCGTTATCATGGCAGTCAAAGAGCCCAAGCCGACCATCAACGACGTCGCCCGCATCGCAGGCGTGTCGAAAAAGACGGTCAGTCGGGTGATCAACAATTCGCCTTTGCTCAACACAGCCACGCGTGAAAAGGTCGAGGCCGTGATTGCCGAACTGGGCTATGTGCCCAATCCGCAGGCCCGAGCCTTGGCGCTGCGCCGCAATTTCCTGATTGGCCTGATCCATGATAACCCCAATGCGCAGACGGTGCTTTCCGTGCAGGAGGGCATGCTGGATGCGATGAAGGGTACCGAATTTGCGCTGGTGGTGCGGCCAGTTGATCGCAAGAGCCCGCGCCTTCTATCTGATATTCGCCATTTTATTGAGCAGCAGCGCCTCTATGGCGTCTATGTCCTGCCCCCCGTTTCGGAAAACGAGGATTTCGCTTGCCTGTGCAAGGAACTGGGTTGCCATTACGTGCGCATGGGTTCGGCCAGGCTGGATGACGAAGCGCATCTGGTGGAATCCAACGACCGCGAGGCGGTGCGTGACGCGGTGACCTATCTGATCGGTTTGGGCCATCAACGGATTGCCCATCTGGCGGGCCCTGCCGGTTTCCGTTCGGCCTATGAACGCGAGCAAGGTCTGCGCGAGGCTTTGACGGCGGCGGGGTTGGACCTTCCCGAAGCGGGGTTCGCGCGCGGCAATTACACCTTCGAATCGGGCTATCAGGCGGCGCAAGCCCTGCTGCGGGCCGAACCACGCCCAACGGCGATCTTTGTGGCCAATGATGAAATGGCGGCGGGCGCGCTGCATGTGGCACGGGAAATGGGGATTGATGTCCCGCAGGACCTGTCAATTGTCGGCTTCGACGATACGCCGATTGCCGCGCATATCTGGCCGCCGCTTACCACGGTCCGCTGGCCGATTCGGGCGATGGCCAAGGCAGCGGCGCATAAATTGATCCGACCCGATCAGGCTGCCGAGCAGACCGCGTTTTTCCGTTCCGAATTCGTGATCCGCGCCTCGACCGCTCCGGCCGCTTCCTGATCGGTCATGTGGAATTATGCACGACAAACATCTTGCCCCGCATCATGACACCGGTTACCAAGTGGCCAAAATGCGCAATGGCGATTGACCATTCGCGCACATAGTGAAACAACGTGCCGGAATTTGAGAGGAACTCCCATGAAAATCGCACTGATTATCGAAAACAGCCAGGCCGCGAAGAGCAGCATTGTTCACGAATCGCTGACCACCGTGGTCGAACCTCTGGGCCATCAGGTGCATCATTATGGCATGTACACGCCCGAGGATAAGGCCTCGCTCACCTATGTGATGAACGGTCTGCTGGCCGGTATCCTGCTGAACTCGGGCGCGGCTGACTTTGTGGTCACCGGTTGCGGCACCGGCATGGGGTCGATGCTGGCTGCCAATGCCATGCCCGGCGTGCTCTGCGGCCTGATCATCGATCCGACCGACGCTTTCCTGTTTGGTCAGATCAATGATGGCAATGCCATTTCCATGCCCTATTCCAAGGGCTTTGGCTGGGCTGCCGAACTGAACCTGCAGGATGTTTACACCAAGCTGTTCACCGGTGAACGCGGCCTTGGCTATCCCAAGGAGCGCGCCGCGATCATGAAGACCAACCGCGGCATCCTCAACAGCCTGAAGTCGGCCTCGTGCCGCGACATGCTGACCGTGCTCAAGACGGTGGATCAGGACCTGTTGAAGGCCACGATTGCCGGCGAAAAGTTCGCCGAATATTTCTACCCCAACTGCAAGGACGAGGCGATCGCCGCTTACTTGCGCGAACTGACCGCCTAAGCGACCGGCTAAGGGGAGAGGTATTGCGATGAGCATTTTCGACCTTACCGGCCGCGTTGCGGTCGTTACCGGCGCGAACACGGGCATTGGTCAGGGCATTGCGCTGGCGCTGGCGGCGGCGGGGGCAGATATTGCCGCTGTTGGCCGCACGCCTGCGGAAGAAACTTGTGAAAAGGTCAAAGCTCTTGGCCGCAAATGCCTGTTGGTAAAGGCAGACCTCTCCTCCACCGCGCCGGTTGAGGGCGTGGTGGATCAGGTGGTAAACGAGCTGGGCGGCCTGCATATTCTGGTCAATAATGCCGGTATCATCCGCCGCGCCGATGCGGTGGAGTTTACCGAGGAAGACTGGGATGCCGTGGTGGACACCAATCTCAAGGTGGTGTTCTTCCTTGCCCAAGCCGCTGGCCGCCACATGATTGCCCATGCCGAAAAGACCGGTGAGCGGGGCAAGATCATCAACATTGCCTCGATGCTCTCGTTCCAGGGCGGCATCCGCGTGCCCAGCTATACCGCGTCCAAATCGGGCGTGGCGGGCCTGACCAAGCTGCTGGCCTGCGAATGGGCCAGCAAGCTGGTGAATGTGAACGCGATTGCGCCGGGCTATATTGCCACCAACAATACGGCGGCCCTGCAGGCGGACGAGACCCGCAACCGCCAGATCCTTGAACGCATCCCCGAAGGTCGCTGGGGCGCGCCCGAAGACATCGGCGGTGCTGCCGTCTTCCTTGCCAGCGGTGCTGCCGACTATGTGCAGGGGCAGATTTTGGCAGTCGACGGCGGGTGGCTGGCTCGTTAAACAGCCGGAAATTTTGGGAGATAGTGTGATGGTTGGTCCGGTCGTCTGCTTTGGCGAGGTTCTTTTGCGTTTTGCCACCCCCGCCGGGCGGATGATTGCCGATGCGCAGAGCATGGATCTGGTGATCGGCGGCGCAGAGGCCAATGTGGCCGTGGCGATCAACGCCATGGGCCATGAAACGCGCTTTGTTGGTCTGGTGCCCGATAATCCTTTGGGCGCCAAGGCCAAGGCTGCGCTGGCCGGAGCGGGGGTGGACGTGCGCCATTTCCGTCAGGGCGCGGGGCGTATGGGCCTCTACTTCCTTGAAGTGGGCGGTTCGCTGCGCCCTTCCTCCATCACCTATGACCGCGCGGGTTCGGCCTTTGCCACCGCCACGCCCGACCAGTTCGACTTTGCCGCCGCGCTGGAAGGTGCGTCTCTGTTCCATGTGTCGGGTATCACCGCCGCTTTGGGACCGCAGGGCGTGGAACTGGCCCGCGCTGGCATTCGCGCCGCGCGTGATGCTGGTGTGCCGGTTTCGTTCGATTGCAATTTCCGCGAACGCCTGTGGTACGCTTGGGACAGCAATCCGCGTGAAATCCTGACGGAACTCATCAGCGAGGCGACGATCCTTTTCGGCAACCACCGCGATATGACGCTGCTGCTGGACAAGCCATTCTCCGGCGATGGTGCAGAGCGTCGCCGTGAAGCGGTGGAAGCGGCCTTTGCCACATTCCCCAAGCTGCAGGTGATGGCCTCCACCGCCCGCCATCCTTTGACCCAGACCCACCACCGTCTGGCCGCCCGTGCCGATACGCGTGATGACCGTTTCCAGACGCTGGAAGTGGAGATCACCGATATTATCGACCGAGTGGGCAGCGGCGATGCTTTTGCCGCTGGCGTATTGACCGGTTGGCTGGAAGGCGGCGACGCGCGCAAGATGGCGGAGCTGGGGCTGGCCATGAATGCGCTGAAACATTCGCAGCATGGCGACTGGCTGCGCCTGCCTCGCGCCGAGATCGAGGCCTTTACCGGCGTTGGCGGTGATGTCCGCCGTTAAGGCCAACCGCCGCCAGATGCTAGGCGGGGCTGCGGCTGTGATGGCCGCGCCCGCCTTGGCATCAAGGGGGGTATCCAACCGCGTTGGCCCTTATGAAGGGACGCGGGAAGCTGGTGTTCTGTCCTTCAAAGGGTTGTGCTATGCCACGGCCGCGCGTTTTGCCCCGCCAGTGCAGGAGGCTTGGCCCGCAAAGTCTGTTCGCTGTGTTGAATTCGGCCCGATTTGCCCGCAACGCGGAATGAGCGAGGAAGCGCAATCGGAGGATTGCCTGCGCCTCAATATTTGGACGCCAGAGGCCAATCCTAAAGCCCGCCGGGCAGTGATGGTTTATTTCCACGGCGGCGCCTATACCACCGGCAGCGTCACCGATCCTTTGACCCATGGCCAACATCTGGCTGCCAGTGGCGATGTGGTGGTGGTAACCGTCAACCACCGGCTCAATGCCTTGGGCTATCTCTGGCTGCAACCCTTTGGCCCGCGCTTTGCCGATAGCGGCAATCTGGGGCAATTGGACCTCATCTGCGCTCTGACATGGGTGAGGGATCATATTGAAAAATTTGGTGGTGATCCATCGCACGTGATGGTGTTTGGCCAATCGGGCGGCGGCGCGAAAATAGCCACGCTGATGGCCATGCCGAAGGCGCAAGGCCTGTTCCATGCCGCAGCGACGATGAGCGGGCAGCAAGTGGTGGCCAGCGGCCCCGCCCATGCCAAGGCCCGCACCCGTGCCTTCCTGGCGGCGCTGAAGCTTGGCGAGCAGGATATAGACTCTTTGCTGACCATGCCGGCGGAACGTTTGGTGGAGGGCCTGTCGGCAACAGATCCAATCATGGGCGGGGTAGCCTATTTCGGGCCGGTGCTGGATCACACCAACCTGCCGCGCCACCCTTTTTGGCCGGACGCTGCGCCACAGTCGACGGGCATCCCGATGATCCTTGGCAATGTGATGCAGGAAACCCGCGCCTTCATCGACCCGCGCGGGCCCAAATTGCGCGGGCTGGACTGGGATAATCTGGCCGACAGGATTATGGCCGAGGTGAAGGTCGATCTGGAGCCGAACTACGTTCTGGCCCAATATCGCCAGCATCACCCTGAGTGGACGCCGGAACAGGTGTTTTACGCGGCCACCACCGCAGGGCGCAGTTGGCCCGGCCAAGTGATCGAGGCGGATGCAAGAGCGGCGGCGCAGGCGAAAGGCACTTGGGTCTATTGTCTGGAGCGGCCTTCGCCGGTCGATCCCTTGCGCGGCGCGGCGCATACTGACGACATACCCTATGTTTTCGGCACTCTGGATGCCAAGGGTAGCTATTCCGGTGTAGATCAAGGGGCAAGGGCGACATCCGCCCTGTTGCAAGGCGCCTTTGTCAAACTGGCCAAAACGGGGCAGGCGGGGTGGGAGCCCTATCGCTTGCCCGAGCGCGCCACCCTGATGGTGGGGGAAAAGCCCCGCGTAGAGCAGGATCCGCGTGGTTGGGAGCGGCACATGTGGGCCATGGCGCCCTATGTTCAACCGGGGAGTTGATCACGGCAGGGTAATAATGCCCGTCAGCGGTTCTTGACAGAGGTTGGCCGGTCATGCCAAAGGTATGACACCGGTTACCAAATCGGACAAGCATCGGGTTGGGCTCTTGTCAAAAAGAGCAATAAATCTGGGCTTTGGGAAAAGAACGAGCCAGATCTGGCGTCGGGACAGGATGGAAAGGCATGGGGCAGAGCGATTCGCCCCCTTTGTATTTCCCACCTTCTGACACCGGTATCAAAGCTCGGGTCACATGCGTTGATGTCGGCCTCGCAGCCGCAGGGAGTCCTCAGGGGGAGTGCATATGCCTCGTAATGTTTCGAAAATGACCGCCATGCGCGTTGGCTTGGTGCTTTGCACCGCTTTGACCGCGCCCGCGCTTCATGCGCAAACCGCTGCCCCCGTGGCCGAGGCTCCGGCGCAGGATGCCATCGTCGTCACCGGTTATCGCCGCTCGCTGGAAGCCGCGCTCAACCTGAAAAAGAATTCCGTGGCGGCCGTCGACGCGATTGTGGCCGAGGATATCGCCAAGTTCCCCGACCAGAATCTGGCCGAATCCTTGCAGCGCATCCCCGGTATCTCGATCCAGCGTGACGGCGGCGAAGGCCGCTCGATCACCGTGCGCGGCCTGTCGGCCCAGTTCACCCGCGTGCGCGTCAATGGCATGGAAACCGTCGCCACCTCTCAGGATGGCGCCAGCGCCAACCGCGACCGCGCGTTTGACTTCAACGTTTTCGCCTCCGAACTGTTCACCAGCCTTGTGGTGCACAAGACCGCTGAACCCTCGCTCGACGAAGGCTCGCTGGGCGCGGTGGTGGATCTGAACACAGGCAACCCGCTGGGCGGCAAGGCAGGCCTGACCGCTGTTGCCAACGTGCAGGGAAGCTATAACGACCTGTCGAAGAACCTTGGTCCGCGTCTGGCTGGCCTGCTCAGCTGGCGCAATGACGAGGGGACCTTCGGCGTCAATGTCTCGGCCGCCTATTCCAAGCTGAACACGGTGGAAAGCGGCAACAATACCGTGCGCTGGGCGCAGGCCGCGTTCAACTCGGTCAATGGCACCAATTGCTATTACAGCGTTGCCGCCGCCACCGGTGGCTCGCCGGTCAGCACCGGCGGTTCCTATCGCCCCAGCAGCGCCTGCGATCAGGCCGCGCTTTCGTTCCACCCCCGCATTCCCCGCTATGGCGTGATCGAGCACCGCCGCGAACGTCTGGGCCTGACTGGCTCGATTCAGTGGAAGCCGACCGACCACACCAAGCTGTCAATCGATGGCCTGTTCTCGCAGTTCCGCGCCGACCGTGAGGAAAAGTGGATCGAAGTGCTGGCCCGCACCAACGAGCGCCGCTTTGACGTTGTGAACCCTGTCTATGACAGCAACAACAACATGATTTCGGCCACGATCAACAATGCATGGGTGCGTTCCGAACATTACCTGCGCCAGTCGAAAACCACCTTCTATCAGGTAGGCGCCACGCTGGAGCAGGACATCACCGACAAGCTGAAGCTGAAGGTGCTGGCGGGGACGTCCAAGTCCGATGCCCAGATCCCGTTGGAAACGACGATGATCATGGACAATCGCAACGCCAATGGCTTTTTCTACGATTACACTAATATGTCCAATCCGGTCATCCGTTTTGGCGACAGCGTCACCGATGCGTCCAAATTCCAGCTGGCCGAAATCCGCGACCGCCCCTCTTTCGTCACCAACCGTTTCAAGACCATTTCGGGCAGCCTGAGCTGGGATGTGACCGAAGGCTTTACCGTCAAGACCGGTGGCGTGTGGCGCCGCTTCACCTTTGATACCGCCAGCTATCAGCGCGATACCGCCGTTTGCGGCAGCAGCGGCGCTGATCTGGTGCTGGGCGCGGTGACTTGCTCGGCCACGACCTATGGTTTGCCGGTCACCGCAGCGATGGTGGATACGGTCAATCTGGGCAACGCTGGCCAGCCCTCGGGCACGACCAGCACCTATATCGTGCCCAATCTGGCGGCGACCACGGCCTATACCAAGCTCTATAGCCGCGCGGCCAATGCGGTGGCCGGTGACGTGCGTGGGGTGAGCGAAACCACCTCGGGCGGCTACCTGCAATTTGACTTTAAGCGCGACATCTTCGGCCTTGAAACGGCGGGCAATATGGGTGTGCGTTATGCCCATACCGCGCAGAAGTCGAACGGCATCCTGTCTGGCGTGATGACCACGGTGGAGCGCAGCTATAATGACTGGCTGCCCTCGGCCAATCTGGCCTTCTTCCCCAGCAAGAAGTGGATCATCCGCGCCGCCTATGCCAAGGTGGTGACCCGCCCGACCCTGGGCAACCTGACGCCGGGTGGTTCGGTGGACGGCTTTAACTTCCGTGTCACCAATGGCAATCCCTTCCTTGACCCGTTCCGTGCCGACAATTACGATCTGGCCGTGGAATATTATTTCGCGCCCCAGTCGGTCTTCTCGGTGGCGGTGTTCAAGAAGGATATTTCCAGCTTCCCCGTGGCGGGCACGTTCCAGGCCACTTTGGGCCAGTTGGGTCTGGGCAAGGATGTGCTGCCCACATCTTCGCCTGCCTATCTGAACTATGATCCGAACCAGCTTTATCTGGTTTCCTCCAACGTGAACGGCAAGGGCGCCAGCCTGAAGGGCGTCGAAGTGGCGTTGCAAATGCCCTTCAAGTTCCTGCCGGGCGTGCTGAAGAACATCGGTTATCAGGGCAACATCACCTATGTTGACTCCCATGCCGATTACACGATCACCGGTGCGGCCACCAATGCCTGCGTGCGCGCGACGGCCACCTCGGCTTGCGCCTTGGGCGGTGCGGTTTCGCGGACCTATGGCAGCTCCTTGCTCAACGTGTCGAAGCTGGCGTGGAACGCCACGCTTTATTACGACGATGGCAAGTTCTCGGTGCGCGGCTCGCTGTCCTATCGCGGTCCCTTCCGCGATGGCATCAGCGCCACGGGCAACGTGTTCGAAGGTTACAGCAGCTACACCAGCTTTGACGCATCGCTGCGTTACAAAATCCGCCCGAACATCGAACTGTCGGTGGATGGCAACAATCTGCTCGACACCTATCGTTATCGCTACACCGACATCACGGCGCAGCGTAACTATGAAAACAACCATTTCGGCCGCGTGATTCAGTTCGGCGCGCGCTGGAAGTATTAAGTCTAAACATCGGACCAAAAACAGCTTTGCTTTGGCTGGGGTGACGGGAGACAGAAAAGGTGGATATTCCACGCCGACACATTGTCAAAGCAGGGCTGGGGGCCGGTTTGCTGGCCGGTCTGATGCCATGGCGGGCGCAAGGGATGATGGCCCCTTCGCCCGCCACCCCCTTGGGGCAGGGCAGGGCCCTTCCCGATGCGGCGGAGGTGATCAACCTCTGGCCACAAGGCGTGGGCGCTGGCCGCCTGCGCGACTTTCCCGAGGTGGTGACCGAGCGTTCGCGCGAGCCCGCCACCATCCATGACCGCGCCCTGCATGGCATTTCCACGCCGCGCATGGCGGTGTTCCGCCCGCAGAAACCCAATGGCGCCGCCGTGTTGATCACGCCGGGCGGGGGCTATGTGCGGGTGGTGATTGACCGCGAAGGCTATGAACTGGCGCAATTTCTGGCGCAGCGCGGCTTCACCTGTTTTGTGCTGTTCTATCGCCTGCCCGGTGAGGGCTGGGCCAGCGGGCCGGAAACCGCGTTGATCGACGCGCAACGCGCGATCCGCCTGATCCGCCATCGCGCCGCGACCTATGGCTTTGATCCGGCCAAGGTCGGCACCATCGGCTTCTCCGCTGGCGGGCATCTCTGCGCCGATCTGGCCGCACGCTTTGCCACCAAGGCCTATATGCCGATCGACGAGGCAGACGCGCAGGACACACGTCCCTATTGCGCCGCGCCGATCTATCCAGTTGTCTCCATGACCCCGCCTTTGGCCCATGCCGGTTCGCGTACACAATTGCTAGGCGATGCGCCCACGCCGGAGATGGAGGCGCTGCACAGCCCACACCGCCAGATCCCTGCCGATGCGCCGCCCCATTTCATCGTCCATGCCGAGGATGATCCGGCCGTGCCGGTGGGCAACTCTCTGGCTCTGCGCGACGCTTTGAAGGGCAGGGGGATCAAGGTGGAAACCCATCTGTTCGAGCGTGGGGGGCACGGCTTTGGCCTGCGCAATGCAAAAGGGCTGCCTGCCGAAATCTGGCCGCAACTCTGGCTGGGCTGGGCGCGGGACAAAGGGTTGTTTGCATGACGATCGACCGGCGTTCGGCCCTGAAGGCGGCCGCTCTGGCGGCCTTGGCGCCCAAAACCGCCCAAGCGGCATCCGCCCCGCGCGGTTTTGACCGGCAAGCGGTACCCGATCTGGGCAATGGCACTTTCCTCAACCCCGTGCTGTCCGGCGACCGGCCCGATCCTGCCGTGCTGAAAGATGGCGCGGATTATTACATGACCTTTTCCAGCTTCGATGCCTATCCGGGCCTGACGATCTGGCATTCGCGCGATCTGGTGAACTGGCAACCGCGTAAACCGGCTTTGTTCAAGAATATCGGCTCGGTCTGGGCGGTCAGCCTTGCCAAACATGGCCATCGCTATTTCCTCTATATTCCGGTGAAAGCCGCGCAGAACGACATTTTCGTCATCCACGCCGACCACATCGACGGGCCATGGAGCGAGCCGGTTTCGTTGGGCCTGCATGCCCATATCGACCCCTGCCACGCCGTGGGCGAGGATGGTTCGCGCTGGCTGTTCCTGTCGGGCGGGGATCGCGTGCGCCTTGCCGATGATGGCCTGTCGGTCGTGGGCGCGGTAGAGCATGTTTACGATCCATGGCGCTATCCCGACACATGGGATGTGGAGGGTTTCAGCCCCGAAGGGCCCAAGATCCTGTTCCATGATGGCTGGTTCCATATGTTCACCGCCGTGGGCGGCACGGCAGGCCCGCCCACCGGCCATATGGTGATCGCGGCGCGTTCACGCTCGATCCACGGGCCGTGGCAACACCACCCCGATAATCCGCTGGTACGCACCACCAGCGATAGCGAGGCTTGGTGGTGCCGTGGCCATGCCACGATTATCGACGGGCCGGATGGGTCATGGTGGGCGCTTTACCATGGCTATCGCGCCCATTTCTGGACTTTGGGGCGGCAATGTCTGCTCGACAGGGTGGTTTGGGGCAAGGATGGCTGGCCGCGCATGATCGGCGGCGATCTTTCGCGCCCCTTGCCCAAGCCGCGCGGGGGTATGGCGCTGCCGCATGGTATGGCCTTGTCGGATGATTTTGCCTCCCCTTTGGCCTTGGGCAGCAAATGGACCTTCTTCCGCCCCGCGCCTGACGAAGAGCAGCGTGTCCGTGTGGAGGCAGGCACTTTGCATCTGACGGCCAAGGGCGCCGCGCCTTCTTCCGGTTCGCCCTTGCTGTTGACGGCAGGGGACACGTCCTACCAATTCCAATGTGACATAGAGATTGACGCAGGCGCCACCGCCGGTCTGGTGCTGTTCTATGATGACAAGCTCTATGCAGGGCTGGGCTTTGACGCAGAGCGTATTGTCACCCACCAATATGGTATCGAACGCGGACGGCCCGCCCATGCCTATGGCCAGCGGCTAAGCCTGCGTATCACCAACCGCCGCCATATTGTGGCCATCCATATCAGCGGCGATGGCGGGCAGACATGGAAACGCTTTGACCGTGGGATGGAGGTTTCGGGCTATCACCATAATGTCCGGGGCGGCTTTCTGGCGTTGAAGCCGGGCCTTTACGCCGCAGGGCAGGGTGAGGCGCGTTTCCGCAACTTCCGTTATAGCGCGCTGGACGATTGACGCCGGCCTGCGCGGCGTTTTTCCAGCGCGATGCCCGCCAGATTTTGCGCCCGCCCAATCCAACGGATGCGGGTGGGGGCGTTGCTGGCGGTTAGGGCCAGAAATTGCTCACGATGGTGGCATAGGGCAGCAGGGCAGGAGCCTGTGCCATTGGCCTGCGCAATCACCATGGCGGCGTCGCCGATCAGGTCAAACGCCTCGGTGCCCAAGCCCTGCGCCACTTCCAAGGCTTTGATCAGGGCCAGCCATTCGGCGTCATTATGCGTGCCATGGCCCAGATCGTCGAAGAAATAGCTCTGCCCTCTGACCACTACCGCCACTTCCATCGCGCCGGGGTTGGGCTGGCACCCGCCATCGAAGAACACTTTCAGCCTCGATTGCCTCACCATGGTTCAACCCAGCCGATAGCCAATGCCCGGCTCGTTGCGGATCAGGCTGGGCTGGGCGGGATCAGCCTCCAGCTTCAGCCTGAGCGCGCGGATGGCTACGCGCAGATAGTCCACATCATCGCGATGCGCCTTGCCCCAAACCTGTTCCAGCAGGGCGGCATGGGTCTGTATCCGGCCAGCGGCCTGCATCAGCGCCTGCAACAGGGCAAATTCCTTGGGCGTCAAACCCACCAATTGCCCGTCGCGTTGCAATTCATGGCGGGCTAGGTCCATGCGCAGCGGGCCATATTCCAGCACATCCGGCGTAGGCGTAGCCTTGGCCGAAGCGCGCAGCGCCACACGCAGGCGGGCCAACATTTCGTCGCCATCAAAGGGCTTGGTCAGATAATCCACCGCGCCCAGATCCAGCGCCGCCACCTTTTCCTGCACATCGCTGCGCGCGGAAACCACCAGCACCGGCGCATGGTCGCGTAACGGACCGATCAGTTCCAGCCCATCCCGATCAGGCAGGCCCAGATCGAGCAGCACCGCGTCCACGCCGCCCGCCTTGATTAAAGCCAGCGCCTCTCGCGCATTGGCAGCGGGCAGCATCTTGTGCCCATCGCGCGCCAGCACCACGCCCAGCAGGCGCAGAATAGCGGCTTCATCATCGATGCAAAGGATCTGGCTCATGCGGTCAAGGGCGTAGCGATGGGCAGCGCCAAGGTAAAGCTTGCGCCACCCAAGGGAGACATATCGAGCGTGATGCCCGCCTCCATTGCATCGGCAAAGCCTTTGACAATCGCCAGACCCAGACCGCTGCCTTGCGCATCATCGCGGCCGGACAGGCGGTGGAAACGTTCGAACACGGCTTCGCGCTGATCTTCTGGAATGCCTTGGCCGTCATCCTCGACGCATAGAACCAGTTTTTCGCCTTGTGCCACAGCGCTCAGCCTCACGTGCTTGCGGGCATGACGCAACCCGTTGTCCAGCAAATTGGCCAGCACATGGTGCAACAGCAAGGCATCTCCACGCACAAAGGGCAGATCCGGCGCGATGGCGCGTTCCAGCACCAAACCCTCTGGCACGATCAGCCCCGCGCAGGCAGCATCAGCCACATCCACCAGATCGAGACTGTCCTTGGCGGGCTTCAACGCCCCCGCATCGATCCGCGCTGCGCCCAGCAGGTCCTGCATCATGCGCTGCAATTGGCGGGCGGCGGCAAGAGGCTCCTGCGCCTCGCCATGTTGCGCGGCCAGCAGTTCCAGTCTGCCGGTCAGCACGGTGAGCGGCGTGCGCAAATCATGCGCCAACGAGGCAAGGAAGGTCCGGCGCAAACGGTCCGTTTCAAGCAGCACCTCCCGTTCGCGGCGCTCGCTGTCCCATTGCGCGCGGTCATGGCTTTGCCCCAGCAACAGGCAGAGGTTGCGCAAATGGGCCAGTTCCCCCGCCGAACGCACACAACCATCCGCAGGGCGGCCCAGCGCCACGACAGCCTCCCCCCGCCGATCCTTGGGCAAGAGGGGGAGAAAACTCCATTCCGCCGCCGCCATGACTTCTGTGCCATGGCCGGTTCCATCGCCATTATGCAGCGCCCAAGCCGCAGCGGACAAATCAAGCGAGGAAAAGGCTGCATCCCCTTGAGCCATCATGTTTTCATCACAAAGGCGCATGTCGCCATAGCGTTGCCCCAAAAAGGCCAGGCCCTGCGCCATGGCCTCTTCTGGCGCGGCGCTGGCCAACAGGTTGGACAAAGCCGCCATCTCGTCACTGGCCCGCGCCCGTTCCAGAGCCTCTGCCTCACGCAGGCGCAGTTGCATGGCCAGCCTGCTGGTGACCAAAGCCACCGCCACCAGCACCAGCACCGATACGAAATTGTGCCAGTGATGCACGCGGAAGGTAAAACGCGGCTCCAGCAGAAAGAAATTATAGGCCGCCGCCCCGCCCAGCGCCGCCACCAGCCCCGGCCCCAATCCGCCCCGCGCCGATGCCATCAGCACCGGCAGCAGGAACAGCAGCGCCGCCGAAGCAATCCCCAACCATGGCAACCATGCGCTGGTGATAAAGGCCACCGCCGCCACGGCCAGCAGGGCTTGCAGATAAGCTGCGGGGGTGGATCGCATGGCCATGACTATAGCTCGATCTGCGTGCCCAGTTCCACCACGCGATTGGGCGGAATGTTGAAATAGGCGGTGGGATCGGCGGCATTGCGATGCAGGAAAGTGTAAAGCAGCGTCATCCAGCGCGGCAGGGTGGGGCGGGCGGCAAAGCGGATCGCGCTGCGCCCCACAAAGAAGGAGGTGCCCCCCGGTCTTGCCAGCAGCCCTTCGCGCCGCGCCAGATCGCTGGGCACGTCCACCTTGTCCATGTAACCATAGCAGAGGCGAGCCTTGCAGAAATGGTCATTGAGCGGCGTGACCTGCAAGCGGTCCTCTTCGGCCACCCATGGCGTGCTTTGTACCTCGACCTTCAGCAGGATGTTGCAGCTATGCAGCGCCTTGTTATGCTTGAGGTTATGCAGCAGGGCCGAGGGCACAATGTCCAGATCCTGCGTCAGGAACACCGCCGTGCCGTCAATCACCACCGGCATGCGGATGGTCAGCGAATTGGCCATGTCATCGATGTTGATGCCCAATTGGCTGGTGCGGGCCAAGACAGCGCGACGGCCCATCAACCAAGTCACAATCACCAGTCCGACCATGCCAGCGACCAGCAAGGGCACCCATCCACCTTCAGCCACGCGCAGGATATTGGCGCCAAAGAAAAACACGTCCAGCGCAAGGAAGGGCGCGATCAGCAAGGCCGTCCAAACCGGCTCCCAATGCCAGAATTTCCACGCGATGATAAAGGCCAGACAGGTGGTGACCACCATCGTGCCGGTCACCGCAATGCCATAGGCCGCCGCCATGGCCGAGCTGGAGCGAAAGGCAAACACCAGCACGGTCACCCCCAGCAACAGCAACCAGTTGACGCCGGGCATATAGATCTGCCCCATCTGTTCCGCCGAGGTCTGGCGGATGGTCATGCGGGGTAGCAGGCCCAGGGCAATCGCCTGATGGGTGAGCGAGAAAGCGCCGGTGATAACCGCCTGACTGGCGATAATCGTGGCCAAAGTGGCCAACAACACCAGTACGGCGCGCAGACTGTCGGGCGCCATCAGAAAGAACCAGTCGGCATTATCCAGCACATGCCCCGCAGCCTGCGCCTTGGCCAAGGCTTGCAGCGCCAGCGCGCCTTGGCCCAGATAGTTGAGGGTCAAGGCGGGCCAAACCAATGCCACCCAGCCCAGTTGAATAGGCTGGCGGCCGAAATGGCCCATATCGGCGATCAAGGCCTCGGCACCCGTCACGGTCAGGAACACCGCGCCCAGCACGAAAAGGCCCGTGACGCCATGGCCCATCATAAAGCTGACCGCGTGATAGGGATTGATAGCGGCCAGCACCGCCGGTGTGGCGATGATATGCATGACACCCAAACCCGCCAACACCGCAAACCAAAGCGCGCAAACCGGCCCGAACAACACCGCCACACTGGCCGTCCCGCGCGACTGGATGGCGAACAGACCGATCAGAATGCCCATGGTCAGGCCCAGAATGGTCGGTTCCTGCATCGTCTCCATACCGGGGATGGTTTTCAACCCCTCCACCGCCGAGAGTACCGACAGGGCAGGGGTGATGATCGCATCGCCATAAAACAACGCCGCACCGGTCGCGCCCAGCAAGGTGACAATCGCCCAGCGCCCCTTGGTCGCCCTTTGCGCCAGCGCCATCAGCGAGAGCACGCCGCCTTCGCCATTATTGTCCATCCGGCTGAGAAACAGCACATATTTGAGGCTGACCACCACAATCAGCGCCCAAAGCGCCAGCGAAAGCACGCCCAAAATCTCGGCACCATCAATGCCGCCGCCCGCCGATTGGGCCAAAGCCTCACGAAAGGCATAAAGCGGGCTGGTGCCAATATCGCCATAAACCACCCCGATCGCGCCCAGTGTCAGCGCGCCCAGAGCAGAAGTCTTGTGGCCCGATGCGGGCCCATGGGGGGAAGGTGTCATGGCCAGAATACTCCGAATTACCTTTAGCCTTTGCGCCGGACAGGCATAAAACAGCCATGGGGAAAGCGGGGGCGGAGCATTAGGAATGCATAAAGACGGGCGGGCTTGGGCGCGTTGATGCCATAGGTTTGGCATCAAAAGCTTTGATTAAGGCGCTGATTTTATGATGAATGGCGGACAGGGTGTCCCCGAAACTAGCGTCCAGATGCATCCGCCATCATTAAATTAGGCGCGGAAAATAGGCGATTATCTGGCCAATCAAGCTCCGTTCCTGTCCCGTTCTATCCGGTTGCGTTCCCATAAAACCGGCGTATTATCGGGGAACGGATTTGGGAACGGAGAAGCCAGCCATGCCCCGCAAGCTCAGCAACGCCCTAACGCCCTTGGCGGTCAAGAACGCGAAACCGGGACGCCATGCAGACGGGGGCGGGCTGCATTTGCTGGTGAAGGAAACCGGCGCACGGTCATGGGTCTATCGCTTCATGCTGAAGGGCAAGTCGCGCGATGTTGGCTTGGGCGCGGCTGGACCGGGCGGCATTTCTCTTGCCGACGCCCGGACGGCGCGCGATGCCCTGAGGCTCAAGGTGAAGGCGGGGATTGATCCTCTGGAGGAACGCCAGCAGGCAGCCACAGAGGCACTTGCAGCGGCTCAGGCGGCAGCGATAGCCAGAATGACATTCAAGGCCGTGGCAGAGGCTTATATCGGCGCGAATGAGGCAAGCTGGCGTAATGACAAGCACCGGCAGCAATGGCGCAATACGCTGGCCAGCTACGTCTATCCCGTCATGGGCGAATTGCCGGTTGCCGACATTGGCACGGCGCATGTGCTGAAAATCCTTGAGCCGATCTGGCAGGACAAGCCCGAAACCGCCAGCCGCATCCGGGGCAGGATTGAAACCGTGCTGGATGCCGCCAAGGCGCGGGGATACCGTGACGGAGAAAACCCGGCACGCTGGCGCGGGCATATCGCGCAAATCCTGCCGCCGCGTTCCCGGCTCACGCGCGGCCACCACAAGGCCATGCCCTATGAGGCAATTCCGGCATTCATGGCGAAACTGCGCGAACGCAACGCAACGGCTGCGCTGGCGCTGGAGTTTGTCATTCTCACGGCCACGCGCACCAGCGAAGTGCTGGGGGCAACTTGGGCCGAAGTCGATTTGGACAGGGCAATCTGGACAGTGCCAGCCTCCCGCATGAAGGCGGGCAAGGAGCATCGCATACCGCTGTCGTCGCGCGCGGTCGAAATTCTGGAGGCCATGAAGCCTTTAGGCAAAGCCAACCTGTTTCCAGCCGACAAGGCTGACAAGCTGTCCACCATGGCTATGTCAATGTTGCTTCGCCGCATGATGGTGGAATGCACCGTTCACGGCTTCCGCTCAGGCTTCCGCGATTGGGCAGCCGAATGCACCGGCTATGCTCTTGAGGTTTGCGAAATGGCGCTGGCCCATGTGATCGGCAACAAATCTGAAGCGGCTTACCGGCGCGGCGATCTATTCGACAAGCGGCGGCGGCTCATGGCCGATTGGGCAACCTATTGCGCCAACAACGGCGCGGCTGGTGCGAAGGTTTCTCCCATCCGGGGGGCGGCGGCATGAGCGACGAAAGCGCGGCAGTCCTGCCCTTCGCGCTGAAGGATCGCTGGATTGTTACGGTCGAAAGCGAGCGGCATTTCGTCAATGTGCGCCATCGCACCCGATGGTATGCCGTTGGGCGGCGCATCGGGCATGAGGAACGCCGTCACTGGTGCGCCAGCCGTGCGGACGCGCTGAGCATTGCTGAATACATGCGGGAAGGCTTCGCACAGCGCGCATGGGCTGAGCAATTCAAGGCGCAGTATGACCGACTACCAGCGGCAAGGCGGGCAGAGGTTGACGCCTATCTGGAAAGCCTACGGGGGCAGGAATGACGCACCACGGCGGCGCTCGCCGTGGCGCTGGTCGCCCTCGCAAGTGGCGCTTTGATGACGTTCTAAAAGTCGGCCAAGCATGTGAAGTCGCTTGGCGCGATGCCGTGGCGAATGCGTTTGAAGCAGAGAAGGTTAGGTTTTTCAGGACGGAAAGCGACATTCAATCCCTATGGGATGCCGCACAGCGCGTTCCGGTGAGCCAACGTCTGCAGTGGTATGACGACGACGAAGGCGAGACGCACCGCGCCGATATTGAAACCGAACTTCACGCACTGAACGAAACACCGGACAATCCCGATCCGCCGCCACGCATCACCCGCATCATGACGAGACCGCCAAGGGGAACGAGAAGGCGGATCATTGCAGAGATTGCCGAGCGATTCGGCTTACCAGAATCAGTGGTGGATAATCTCTGGCAGGCCTATCGCCGTTTCGAGCGCGAACTATCGGAGTCTCAGGATTCCGGCGAAACTTGAATTTTAGGCACTTCGGTAAGCGGCCAATCGGACAAGCCTAAATCCCTGTGCGTCCGCACTTAGCGCGGGCGGTAACACAGGGATAACACCCATGAAAAAAGCATACGGCACCCTGCCCGAAGCCGTGCAGTTCTCGGGCATGTCGCGCACCTCGATCTATGAGGCATTGAAGCGCGGCGATCTCAAGGCTCGCAAGGCCGGGCGGCGCACGCTAATCTCGTTTGCCGACCTTGAAGCCTATCTGGCCAGCCTCCCGACCTATCAAGCGGGAGTATGAGCGATGGCAGCACAAATGCAAAACGCCGGGTTGTCCCCCGGCGTCTCGCGCGATCTGCTTTTTCTCGGCTGGTCGCATTCCCCATCTACCGCATCGGACTGGCGGGCGCAAATGCTTGCGGCCCGTTTCTGCCTGTCGCCTTGGATGGCGCGGGATATGGCGCGGCACTGCTTTGGGGAGGGCTGCCATGAATGACAGCCCCTTTCCCGATCACCGGGCAGCGGCGCTTGCCCTGCTTAACGGCAACCACCGGCTGAGCCGCAAGGCCGGGCAATTCCTTGGCCAGCTTGCCGTCGATTGCACGCCCATGAGCGAAGCGCAGGCCGATTGGCTGGCCAAGTTGCTGGACCGCGCGGGCTTGCCGCCCATGACAGAGGGAGGCGCGGCATGAGCACCTATCCTGATGCACCGGGGCACCGGAACGTGGAAACCTCGGTTGCCGCTGCTAATTCCCTTTCCCCAAAGTTGGGGAGGCTCCAGCGCATGGCAGAGGGTGCAATCCGCGATGCTGGCGAGCATGGCCTTACCGCCGATGAATTGGCGGCACGGCTCAATATGGACCGCTGGTCAATCCAGCCTCGCACCAGCGAATTGAAGCGCAAGGGGCTTATCCGTGACAGCGGGCAGCGCAGGCCGAATAGCACAGGCAAGCTGGCTATTGTCTGGGTTGCCCCGTGATCTCTGCCGCCATGCCCAAGTCATCGCGCGCACAAGCGCAAGGGGGCCCTTTGAAACTCCACCGGGATTGCGGTTTCGGTGGAGTTTCAATTGCCCAGCGCCAGCCCCAAAAGGCCGTAAAGCCTCTGGTTTCAGAAACTGGCACGGCGCTTGCTATTAATTACCTTACCTCTGGTGTGGCAGCCCTTTCCGCTGGTGGCACTGGCAGAGGCGGCGCGCGTAATCGTGCCGACCGGGAGAGCCATGCCCTGACAGCCGCTCAAATTGGCAATCTCAAGGCCGCTGAGCACCATGCCGATAAAATAGGGCTGCCCTTTACCCGTATGATCTCGATTCACTGGCAGGCGGCTGGCGTGCCCTTGGCGGGCATGGCGAAGGCGACCTATCGTTTTACCGATCTGCTTAAAAAGGCGCTGGCCCGGCATGGCAGCGGCACGGCATGGCTCTGGACGCATGAAAACGCCCCCGGCGACGGGCATGACAAAGGCGGGCACTGTCACTTGCTCGCCCATGTGCCTTCCGATTTGGTGCCCGTTGTTACGGCGCTGCAACGGGGCTGGCTTCGTCGGATCACCGGGCAGCCTTACCGGGCGCGCGTGATCCACAGCAAACCGATTGGCGGGCGGTTGGGGCTGGAGGCAGGCAATCCCGACCTCTACGCCGTCAATCTGGACGCAGCGCTTGCCTATGTCCTGAAAGGCGCAAGCCCGGAGGCTGCGTCACAATTCGGCCTTGAGCGGCTGGAAGCGGGCGGGCGCGTGATCGGCAAGCGTTGCGGAACCTCTCAGAATATCGGCACGAAGGCACGCAATATGCATGTTGAGTTGCCGCACAGTTCCACGCGCGCGAGAAGGGCAGGGTCATAATGGGCAGGCACTACAAAGAGGTTTCGGCGGCGCTGGCGATGTTTTCCGCGATCTTTGCCCGGCAGCGCGAAATGGAGGAACGGGCCGCCCGACTGTCCGACGATGACAGGCGCGTGCTTTTCCGCAATTGGGCTGCGCGTGCCAATGAGGCACAAGCGGCGGGCAGGTATGTGCCGAGCTTCCCCCAATACCTTCGCGGCCTCGCCTGTGGTGCGATCAAGAAGAACGGCAAACCCTGCGGCATGACGACGCTGGGGGCGAACGGCAGGTGCAAATTCCACGGCGGCGCATCGACGGGGCCGCGCACGCCAGAGGGCCGCGCAAAGGCGCTTGAAAACCTCAAATTGGGCCGCTTGAAACGCGGGAAGTCATAGGTTCGATTTAATAGAGGGATTGTTTGGCGCATCCAGCGTATTTCGGCGTTTTCGGTCGATTGCCTGTCGCCCGTCACATTTGACGGTGAAGCTGTCATAGCTACTCCGGCCCGGCATCCCGCCATTTCCAGCCGCGATTTGTCGCGTAGGGTGTGTATCGAACTGCACATGCGCCAGCCGGGCAAACTCCCTGAATTTGTGTGCCCGATCTGGAAAATCGCTCCGGCAGCATTGCCCATGCCAAAGCGCCTAGCGCGCGACCTATCGGGGAGCGGTTATGGGAACTGGGATGCTTATTTGAAAAAGAATCAGTAAAATCAATGTCTATTGGCGGACAGGGTGGGATTCGAACCCACGGTGGGCTTCCACCCACGGCGGTTTTCAAGACCGCTGCCTTAAACCACTCGGCCACCTGTCCGTTGCATGGGCGCATAGCGTGTCCAGCGGGCAGAGCGCAAGGGGTGGTTGAGCCAATATGCGCAGGAAGGCCGCCTTTTTCTTGGCCGCTTACTGTGCCATAGGCCATGGCATGCTGAATTTCCGCTTCAAGAATTGGCTTTCGGGTGCTGCCTGCTGCTGGCTTCTGGCCTCTATCACCACCATCGCCGATGCCCAGCCTGCGCCGATTATCCCTGCGCAACCTTTGGATCTGGCCCCCGCAACGGCGCCGACACCGCAAGACCCCGATGGATTTCAGGCCTATCTGCAAATGCTGGCCGCCCGCGCCCGCGCCGAAGGGGTGAGCGAGGCCACGATTACCGCCATGACCAGCGGCATCAGCTATAACCCTCGCGTCGTGCAACTGGACCGCAATCAACCCGGCGCCAGCAATAGCCCGACCCCGCCCGCCTATACGCCCTATCGGCTGTCGCATGTGGATGCCGCGCGGATCAACCGCGGGCGGGCGGTGCTGCGGGGGCTTGGCGATACCGGCGCGCAGGTGGAGGCTCGCTATGGCGTGCCGGTGCCGATCCTGCTGGCGATCTGGGGCGCGGAAACCGATTATGGCGCGGCCAAGGGCGGGTTTGATCTGGCGCGAGCCTTGGCCACGCTGGCCTTTGAAGGGCGGCGGCGGGAATTGTTTGCGGGGGAATTTGTCGCCCTGCTCAAAATGGCCGACAAAGGCGTCCCGCGTGATCGTCTGACGGGCAGCTGGGCAGGGGCCTTGGGCAACCCTCAATTCCTGCCCTCGGTCTATCTGCGCTATGCCAAGGATGCCGATGGGGATGGCTTGGCCGATATCTGGAACAGCCGCCCCGATACACTGGCCTCTATCGCCGCCTATTTCCGCAGCGCAGGCTGGCAAAAGGGCCTGCCTTGGGGCGTACAGGCGCAGGTTCCGGCTGACCTAAACCGTGATGCGCTACAAAGTCGCCTCGAATCACCCTCCTGCGCCCGCGTTCATGCCCGCCACAGCCAGTGGAAAACCATGGCTGAATGGCGCGCCTTGGGCGTCACCAGTGAAAAATATCTGGCCGACAACACACTGGCAGCGTTGATTGAACCGGATGGCATCGGGAAAACCGCCTATCTCTTAACCGGTAATTATAGGGTTATCCTCGATTACAATTGTTCCAATTATTATGCCTTGAGCGTGGGGTTACTGGCCGATGAGATTGCCCGATAGATTGCCGCTGTTGCGGCGCAGCCTGTGGAGCGGCGTTTGCGCTCTGGCTTTGCTGGGGTCTCAGGCGGTAGGGCGCGCGCCTGTGGCGCTGCCGGTGGTAAATGATCCTTCGGCGGATTATCCGGTGATCCTGGGCGATCCCTACAAGATTGGCGCGACGGTTTTCACCCCCGCCGACACGATGAATTACGATGCCGTGGGCTATGCCAGCGTAGGTGGCCCCGCCACCGGCTATAGCGCCGCGCATCATACTTTGCCCTTGCCCAGCTATGTCGAGGTCACCAGCCTTGCCTCTGGCCGCACAATCTTGGTTCGGGTGGAAAGGCGCGGGCCGATGGATGGCACGCATGCGCTGGAACTCTCGCCTATGGCGGCGGCGCAATTGGGCCTGTCGGGAGATGGTGCGATCCGTGTGCGCCGCGTGAACCCGTTGGAGACGGATCGGGCGTTGCTGCGCTCTGGCCATGCCGCGCCGGAGCGAATGGCCACGCCCAAGACCTTGCTGGATGTGTTGATCCGCCGTCTGGAAAAAGACCCCGCCGCCACCCGCGCCGGAGCCTCGCTGGTGCGCGGTAATCAACCTGCCGGTGTGATGCCGGTTGCGCCTGCCAAGCCGGTGAAGGCAGGGGCAGGCAAGGTGGCCAAGGCACCCAAGATTCTGCCGCCCACCATCCAGCCTCCCACCGCTGGCGCTGATTATTCCGCGCCAGAGCCTGTCGCCGATCCGGTTAACCCGCCGAGCCAGCCCGAATCGCGGCCAGCTCCAACCTTAGCCACCGCGCGACTGGCGCTTTCGGGCCATATCTATGTGCAAGTCGGCGCCTTTTCCGACCGCGCCCGCGCGCAGGCTGTCGCGCAAAAACTGGGCGCAAGTGTCACAACTGTGGGTAAATTGTGGCGCGTGCGACTTGGGCCCTATGCCAAAGAGCAACAGGCTGGCTGGGCGCTGGCGAAGGCGCGGAACGCAGGATATAGCGAGGCGCGAATCCAGCACGGGGAATAGGACGCGTTTTGGCTTTTACCGCTTGGCATAAGGGTGTGATGGCAGCAGGGCTGCTGACGGTTTCCGGCTTGGCGATAGTAGCGCTATATGGCGGCCATGCCTCGGGCACGGTGTCGGTGCCACTGGCGCCACCTTTGCCTTCGCCCACCTCCACCACCATGGCCGAGGCCGCGCCTGCCAGCGACAATGACCCCGCGCCGCCTGCTGCTGTGGCGGCGGCTCCGGTGGCTTTGTTGGTAGACCTTGGCTCTGGCCGCACGCTTTATGAGCATAATGCGGACCAGCCTTTCCTGCCTGCATCCGTCACCAAGACGATGACGGCCTTTGTCGCCTTTGAAATGCTGGCCAAGGGTGAATTGCGCGAGGAGCAGACTTTCAAGGTCAGCCGAGAGGCATGGCGCGAATGGCATAGCAAGGGCAGCCGGATGTTCCTGTCCGATGGCAGCCAGGTGCCTGTCCGCGACCTGTTGCTGGGCATTATGAATGTATCGGCCAATGATGGCGCGGTGGTTCTGGCCGAAGGGGCGGGGGGCAGTGTCGCTGCCTTTGTGGCGCGCATGAACGCCACGGCCAAGGAATTGGGCATGACGCATAGCCATTTCGGCACGCCCAATGGCTGGATGGACAAGGGCGTCACCCATGTCTCGGCGCGCGATCTGGTCAAATTGTCCGAGGCGATGATCCATCGCCACCCTGACTATTACCACCGCTATGTCGGGCAAAAGGGGATGACTTGGAACGGCATAACTCAGCCCAACCATGATCCGACTTTGGGCATTGTGGAAGGCGCGGACGGCATCAAGACCGGCTTTACCGGCGAGGCGCATTACAATTTCCTCGGCTCGGCGTTGCGGGGGAAAAGGCGTCTGGTGATGGTGCTGGCCGGTGTGGAAACGCCCAAGGAACGCACCGCCGCCGCCAAAGCCTTGCTGGAATGGGGCTTTAACGCTTGGGAAGATAAGCCTTTGGTGCCGGAAGGGACGCCACTTTCCTCTGCCGCCGTGCAGGGGGGCATGAAAAGCGAGGTGAAGCTGGAGGCCCCGCGCGATTTCTATGTTACGCTGCCTAAGGGCGGCCATGCGCCGGTGTCGATGCGTCTTGTCTACCACGGGCCTTTGGTCGCGCCGATTGTGAAGGGAACCACCGTGGCCGAACTGGAAGTGCAGCTGGGCAAGAACAAGCCGGTGCGCCTGCCGGTAACGGCCGCGGAAGATGTGGCCAAGGGCGGCTTTATCGAGCGGGTTAAAACCGGTTTTGCACGCCTGATCGCGCCCGCGCCGGAAAAGGCTCCGGCATGACGATCGGCCGTTTCATCGCGCTGGAAGGCGGGGAAGGGGTGGGCAAATCCACCCAGAGCCGCCTGTTGGCGCAGGCTTTGCGCGAACGCGGGCTGGAAGTGGTGATGACCCGCGAACCGGGCGGCACCGCAGGGGCGGAAGCGATCCGCGCGCTGGTGCTGGGCACCGATGGTGAGGGATGGGGGGCAAGGGCCGAGGCTCTGCTGTTTGCCGCTGCCCGCGCCGACCATGTGGAGCGTTTGATCCGCCCCGCTCTGGCGCGGGGCGCTTGGGTGGTGTGTGACAGGTTTCTGGACTCCAGTCGTGCCTATCAGGGCGGCGGTAGCGGCCTTTCCGACGCAGATATTCGCCAATTGCACGCCATCGGCAGTGAAGGCCTGCTGCCCGACCTGACGCTGTTGTTTGAAGTGGCACCCGAGATCACCGCTGCCCGCCTTGCCGCGCGTGATGTGGACGGATCGGACCGGATAGGCGGCAGGCCTGCCGATTATCACGCCCGCGTGGCCGCCGCCTTTGCCGCCTATGCGCAGGCGGAGCCAGAGCGCTTTGCCCGCATTCAGGGCGGCGGCGCGGCGGAGGAAGTGCATCACACGGTGATGGCAGCGCTTGCGCCATGGCTATGATGCTGGGCCATGAGGCCCCGTGGCGCGAATGGCGGCAGGCTATGGCGGGCCACCGGATGCATCACGCATGGATACTGTCTGGCCCGCAAGGCGTGGGCAAGGGCAGTTTTGCTCTGGCCGCTGCCGCCGAACTGGTGGCCGAGGCGGGCGTGCCCCAGCCAGAGCCCGATGCCCATCCCGATATCCTGATCCCCGAACATCCCCCCGCGACCAAGGAGGATGAGAAAAAGCGCGAGGCGGGCCAGCCCTTCAACCGGAAGCGGGCGATCACCATTGATGAAATCCGCAACCTCCAGCGCCGCTTGACCACGCGGCCTACACTGGGGCGGCGACGGGTGGTGATTATCGATCCGGCGGACCATCTGGAAAAGAATGCGGTCAACTGCCTGCTGAAATCCTTGGAGGAACCGCCAGAGGGCACCTATTTCCTGTTGGTGGCGCATCGGATCGGGCGTTTGCTGCCCACCATCCGTTCACGCTGCCGTATCCTGCGCTTTGCGCCTTTGCCTGACGCCCAAGTGGAACTGGTGCTCAGCCGCGCCGTGCCCAACAGCGATGAAGCCACTCGCGCCGCTGCAATTGTGGCCGCCCAAGGCTCGCCCGGTGTGGCGCTGGAATTTGTCGAGGAAGATCTGGCGCCTGTGCATCAGTTGATGCAGCGTTTGCTGGATGAAGGGGACGCCGGTTTCCGCCTGCGTGGGGCTTTGTCCGCTGAATTGGGCGCAAGGCCCAGTCGGGAGCGGGTGGCGGCAACCTTCGAACTGGCGCGGGCGGTGTTGGCGGGTGCCTTGCGCGGGGCTGATCCGGCGCGGCAGGCACGTTTGATCGAGGCGCATAGCGCCGTGGCCCGATTGGGGCTGGAAGCGCCGCAGTTCAATTATGACGCGGCCATGCTGGCCATGGAATTGGGCGGTTTGATCGCGGCGGCGCATTAAACGGGCCGGTATCGCGCTGCGCTTTCAAAAAACTGTTTCCTCCCCCCGCGCTCCTGCCTAGAGAGGCAGCCGACATTTCTCTCCAGCACAGGTATTGCAGGCCCATGGCCGAACCATTCTATATCACCACCGCCATCGCCTATCCCAATGGCAAGCCGCATATTGGCCATGCCTATGAAGCGATTGCCGCCGATGTCATCGCCCGTTTCCAGCGGGCGCAGGGCCGCGACGTGCGTTTCCAGACCGGCACGGACGAACACGGGCTGAAAATGGCGCAAAAGGCGCGCGAGCTTGGCATGACTGTGCGCGACCTGTGCGACGAGATGAGCGCGCATTTTCAGGCCATGTGTGATGCGTTGAATATTTCCTATGACCGTTTCCAGCGCACCACCGCGCCCGAACATTACACCGCCAGCCAGGCCATCTGGCGCGCGATGGCGGACAAGGGCGACCTCTATCTCGACCGCTACGAAGGCTGGTATTCGGTGCGCGACGAGGCTTTTTATGACGAAAGCGAACTGGTCGAAGGCGAAGGCGGGGTAAAGCTGTCTCCGCAAGGCACGCCGGTGGAATGGAATGTGGAAGAAAGCTGGTTCTTCCGCCTGTCTGCCTATGGCGACAAGCTGCTGGCCTATTTTGAAGCCAACCCCGATTTCATCCAGCCCGAGAGCCGCCGCAACGAAGTGATCAGCTTTGTAAAGGGCGGTTTGCGCGATCTGTCTGTTTCGCGCACCTCGTTTGATTGGGGTGTACCGGTGCCCGATGCGCCAGGCCATGTGATGTATGTTTGGGTCGATGCGCTGACCAATTATATCACCGGCCTTGGCTATCCGGAAAAAACGCCGGAGATGGAAAAGTGGTGGCCTGCCAATATCCACCTGATCGGCAAGGATATTGTGCGTTTCCACACCGTCTATTGGCCCGCTTTCCTGATGAGCGCGGATTTGCCTCTGCCCAAAACGGTGTTTGGTCATGGCTTCCTGCTGCATCGTGGCGAGAAAATGTCCAAGAGCCTTGGCAATGTGGTGGACCCGCTTGAACTGGCCGAAACCTTTGGCGTGGACGCCTTGCGCTATTTCCTGATGCGCGAAGTCAGCTTTGGGAACGACGGCAGCTATTCCGCCAAGGCGATTGTGACGCGCTGCAATGCCGAATTGGCCAACAGTTTCGGCAATCTGGCGCAGCGCACGCTTAGCCTTATCTTCAAAAATCTGGGTGGCGAATTGCCGGAATTCAATGGCAATTCCTTCCAAGAAGAAATTAACTTGGCCGAAATTCAGTATAAAGAGTTGGCCGAAGGCCTCATTCCATTATTTGAAAAGATGGATTTTTCACAAGGAATTGATTGCTGGATGCGAGCTGTTTACGCTTGCAATCAATACATCGATGCTCAGGCGCCTTGGAAATTAAAGAAAGAAAATCCGGAGCGCATGAAAGACGTTCTGGCTATGTTGTTCTTGCAGCTACGGGATCTAGCAATCGCAATCGCACCGGTCATTCCAGACAGTGCTAACAGGCTGCTAGACCAGATGGGGATTCCAGCTGATGAGCGGAACTTAGGATCGATTTACGAAAATACTCTCGATCCCTATACTTGGTATGAACGCCTTCGCCAATCGGGCTTTACCCTGTCGCAGCCGGTGGGCGTGTTCCCCCGTCTGGAAATGCCGGTGGACGCCGACTGATGCTGATCGATTCCCACTGCCATCTCAACCACAAGGGCGTGGTGGAAGATCAAGCCGCCGTGCTGGACCGTGCGCGGGCAGCGGGGATCGGCGCGTTCCTGAACATTTCCACCATGCGCAGCGAATGGGAAGCGGTGATTGCCACCGCCGAGCGTCACGCTGACGTTTGGGCCACGGTGGGTATCCACCCGCATGAGGCCGACGACCATCAGGATCTGGGCGAGGCGGCTTTGCTGGCGGCCTCGGCCCATCCTAAAGTGGTAGGGCTGGGCGAGGGTGGTCTGGACTATTACTACGACCATTCCGACCGGCAGGTGCAGCAAGATGTGTTCCGCACCCATATCCGCGCCGCGCGCGAAACCGGTCTGCCGCTGGTGATCCATACCCGCGATGCGGAGGAGGATACGGCGCGCATTCTGGAAGAAGAAATGGCCATGGGAGCCTTTCCGGCGCTGATCCATTGCTTTACCGCCTCGGCCGATTTCGGGCGGCGGATGCTGGATTTGGGGTTGACCATCTCGCTGTCCGGCATTGTAACTTTCAAGAGTGCCAAAGACTTGCAAGGCTTTGCTGCGGAAATACCTGAGGATCGGTTGCTGGTGGAAACCGACTCCCCATGGCTGGCCCCCGTCCCCCATCGCGGCAAGACTTGTGAGCCAGCCTTCACGGCCGACACGGCGCGCTTTGTGGCAGGTCTGCGCGGTGTGACACCGGAAGCTTTAGCGGAGCAGACGACCGCGAATTTCTATCGGCTGTTTGCCAAGGCGGTGCGCGCATGAAGGTCTTGTTGCTGGGCAGCGGGACCTCAACCGGCGTGCCGCGCCTGGCGGGACCGGATGGACCAGATTGGGGCGATTGCAATCCCAACGAACCGAAAAACCGCCGTACGCGTGCCTCGATCCTTTTGGAAAATGACGCAGGTTCGCGGCTTTTGGTCGATACCAGCACCGATTTGCGCCAGCAATTGATGGCCAATGACATCCACCGTCTTGATGCTGTGTTCTGGACGCACGACCATGCCGACCATTGCCACGGCATCGATGACTTGCGCCCGTTCCGTTACGGTCGCGGTGGACCGCTGCTGGGTTATGGAGCGGAAGAAACGGTGCGGCGACTGCGCAATCGCTTCGGATATGTGTTTGCGGGGCAGTTTGGCTATCCGACGATCGTGCAATTGGAGACGCTTGACCGGCTGAAAATGTGTGTCGGCTTTGGCGTGGACTGGTGCCTGATGCGGCACGGTCCTGCCATGAGCACCGGCTTCCGCTTCGACTGCGATGGCAAGGTTGTGAGCTATGCCACGGATTTCAGCGAGATTTCCGATGAGATGGTCAATTTGTTCTACGGCAGCGATTTGCTGGTGGTGGACTGTCTGCGGCGTGATCCGCATCCAACCCACGCGAATTTGAGCATGTCTTTGGAACTGGCGCGGATTACCAAGGCCAAGCGGGTGGTGCTGACGCATCTGGATAAGAGCATGGATTATGCAACGCTGAGCCAGGAGGTGCCTGCCCATGTGGAAGTGGGCTATGATGGCATGTGGGTAGATGTCTAAGCGCACTGCCGCTGATCTTTGTTTACATAATGTGGATTATAAACCCAACGTGGTGACCGGTGTGGGGCCCCGCTATTTACATCAATATGGGTGCTGAAAAGAAGCCTCGCCCGACACAGGATCCCGCCAAGGCTTTGACCAGCAGCGATAAGGATTATGCGCCACCACCATTTGCGTATCCGATGACCTGATCGCTTCCGGCAAAGCTGCCCATGGCGCCGTGTAAGTCGCATAGCCATTGCGGATGACGCCCAGATAGCCGCACAGAACCGGCGTTGCTGCTTGCCAAGTCACCGCCCGCCAGATCTCCCCCGCAGGCGTTGCAATCCCAAAAACCAACGCAACCATGATCCAGCCCTTGGCCTCTTTAGCCCATGGCTGCGGTTCTCCCAAGGCATGGCCGATCGACAAGGCCAAAATCGCCAAAGCCGGAATGCTGGCTCGCATGGCAAAATCCACGCCGTCTCCAATTTGCCCGCAAGGCACGACGAGCAGCGCCAGCACCGCTATCCACCTGGTGTCTATTCCAAAGGGCTGCTGACGCTTCATTCGCCAGAGCGCTAAGCAATAAGCGCTAATTTCCAACAGGATAAATATGGGATATCCTGTGATCTGGAAAGATTGGGCCGCGCCTTGCTTCACCGCACCGCTTCCCGCCGTGAGATAAAGCAGCGCAGGTCCGCAAGCCACAAGAGCCAGCGCCCCAGCAAGAAACTCATGCCAGAGCCATTTCCTTCGCCAGACCTCCACTCCGCCTGCATAGGCCACAAATGGCAATCCGCCGATCATGGCCAAGGGAGACAGCAAAGCCACCAAAGGCATGGCTGCCACCAGCACGGCCAAAGGCACCAAACCCCGCCACCACAGTAAATAGGCCAGCGCCAGCACCCAGCCTGCCATGGCATGCTGCGGCACCCAGAATATTTGCGTGATCGTGCTGGAAAATTGCACTCCGGCCCAGCCTTCCAGATGCAGCGCCAGAGATTTGCCGGCCACCCATTGGCCCAGAACATCCATACCGGAAAATCCGAGAAAACTGCCCAGCGCCACCCACTGCCGCCTTGCGCCTTCAAACAGCGCCGAACCCATGGCGATTAGTCCCGTCAGCAACAGGCTATTCTGCACCAACAATGCCCAGCAAGCAGCAGAAAAACCGGCATATTGCCCAACAAGACCGGGCAAGAGATACATGCCCAAAGGCAAGCGCAGGATCAGCGGCCCACCGTGATGCGCAAAGGCAAAGGGCCAAGGTTGCGTGGCCAGATCATGCAGCACGGCATAGCGGACTTGCCAATCGGGCGTGGCATAAAACAGCCCGCCTTCACCGCCCAGCACCAGCAACAGGACCGAAAGCGGGAGAGCGACCGCAAAAACCCGTCTATCAATACGGCATTCTGTCCATTTCTGCCGCGCGATCAACAGCAACAGGGCCACCAAAGCCCCACCCGAGGCTGCAAACCAGCCCCAACCCAGCCCCAGATAGCGCCACAACAGAACCTGCATCAGGCCCAGCGCAGAAACCCACGCCAGCATCACCATGCGCAAAGAAATGGAGGGGCTTGCCTTCATCATCCCCCCACCCTCGCCCATGATGGTTAATTCACCGCTAACCACGCATAAAAAAGGGGAGAGACTCTATGGCCCCTCCCCTCTTTTCAACAGCTTGGATGCTTAACTGAAAGTGACCTGATCAGATATGCAGGGCACGACCATAAGCCGCCAAAGTGGCTTCATGCATCATTTCCGACAGGGTTGGATGCGGGAAGACCGTGTTCATCAGTTCCTGCTCGGTGGTTTCCAGCGTCTTGCCCACCACATAGCCCTGAATCAATTCGGTCACTTCGGCGCCGATCATGTGGGCGCCCAGCAATTCGCCGGTCTTGGCATCAAACACCGTCTTGATGAAGCCTTCCGGCTCACCCAGAGCGATGGCCTTACCATTGCCGATGAAGGGGAAGGTGCCAACCTTGAGCGTGTAACCGGCTTCCTTGGCCTTGGCCTCGGTCAGGCCGACGCTGGCCACCTGCGGGTGGCAATAGGTGCAGCCCGGAATATTGCGGCGGTCCAGACCATGCGGGTGGACTTCCTTGTTACCGAATTCCTGCGCAATGGCTTCAGCAGCGGTCACGCCTTCATGGCTGGCCTTATGCGCCAACCACGGTCCGGGCGTCACGTCACCAATGGCCCACACGCCTTTGACGTTGGTGCGGCCCAGCGGATCGGTGTTGATGATGCCACGCTCGGTGGGAATGCCCAAGGTTTCCAGACCGATATTCTCGGTATTGGCGACAACGCCCACGGCCACGATCACATGGCTGAACTCTTCCTCGGTCACCTTGCCATCGGGGGCCTTGATCTTGGCCTTCACGCCCTTGGCATCGGCCACCAGACCTTCCAGACCCGTCTTGGTGCGGATCTTGAAGCCCTGCTTGGTCAGCGACTTTTCAAGGAAGGCCGAGACGTCAGCGTCTTCGGCAGGCACGATGCGGTCGGCCATTTCGACCACGGTCACATCAGCGCCCAGATCGTTGTAGAAGCTGGCAAATTCGATGCCGATTGCGCCCGAACCGATCACCAGCAACTTGGTCGGCATTTCCTTGGGCGTCATCGCATGGCGATAGGTCCAGATGCGGTTGCCATCGGCAGGCGCAAAGGGCAGGTCGCGGGCACGCGCACCGGTCGCCACGATAATGTGCTTGGCGGTCAGGACCTCGGTGCCCTTTTCGCCCTTCACTTCCAGCTTGCCGGGGGCCAGCAGTTTGCCGACGCCCATGTGCACGGCAACCTTGTTCTTCTTCATCAGATGCGTCACGCCCTGATTAAGCTGCTTGGCCACGCCGCGCGAACGGGCGACCACAGCGGCCAGATCGGCGGCAACGCCGGTGGCCGACAGACCATAGGCCTTGGCATGCTGCATCTGGTGGAACACTTCTGCCGAACGCAGCAGCGCCTTGGTAGGAATGCAGCCCCAGTTCAGGCAGATACCGCCCAGATTTTCGCGCTCCACAATGGCCGTCTTCAGCCCCAATTGGGCCGAGCGGATCGCCGCAACATAGCCACCAGGGCCCGAACCCAGAACGATCACATCATACTGTTCAGCCACAAGTCTTACTCCTGAACCACCGGAACGGCCGCTACTTCGCGCGGCCTGCCGGAATCATCAACTGCCACAAAGGTGAAGGTGGCCGCGGTGACCTGAATCATTTCCAGTTCAAAGCGGTCGCGCCGCCATGCCTCGATATGAATGGTCATCGACGACCGGCCCACCTTGATTATCTCGCCATAAACAGAGACTTCATCGCCAACCTTAACCGGCTTCAGGAACTGTACCCCGTCCATCGCGATGGTCACCGCGCGGCCCCGGGCATGGCGCGAGGCAACCAGCCCCGCACCATTGTCCATCAAACACAGCAGCCATCCGCCGAAAATGTCACCATACATATTCGCGTCCGCCGGCATGGCGGTCACGCGGATGACAGGTTCGGCGGACGAACGCGGCGATGTCGGCTCGATCATCGCAGCTTAGGCCAGCAGAGCCAGCGGGTTTTCCACCAGTTCGCGGAAGGCCTTCATCAGCTGTGCGCCGTCCGAACCGTCAATGGCGCGGTGGTCAAAGCTGCCGGTGGCCGACATGACCGATGCCACGCCCAGCGAGCCGTCTTCCAGCACCCAGGGGCGCTTTTCACCGGCGCCAATGGCCATGATCATGGCCTGCGGCGGGTTGATGATGGCTTCGAACTGCTTGATGCCCATCATGCCCATGTTCGACAGGCTGGCCGTGCCGCCAACATATTCGTTGGGGGCCAGCTTGCCTTCCTTGGCGCGCTTGCCAAGGTCGCCCATTTCGGTGCTGATCTTGGCCAGACCCTTGCCAGCGGCATCGGTGACGATCGGAGTGATCAGGCCGTTGGGGATCGACACGGCCACGCTGATGTCAGCGCGGCTGTACTGGCGCAGCGTGTCACCGGCAAAGGCGACATTGCACTGGGGCACCTGCGTGAGGGCCACGCCCAGAGCCTTGATCAGCATGTCATTGACCGACAGCTTCACACCGCGCGCGGCCAAAGCGCTGTTGAGTTCGGTGCGCAGCTTGAGCAGGGCGTCCAGACGCACGTCCACCGTCAGATAGATATGCGGCACGGTCTGCTTCGATTCGGTCAGGCGGCGCGCGATGGTCTTGCGCATGCCGGACAGCGAAACGTCCTCATGCGGAATGCCAAAGTCGGGCAGCGCAGCAGGAGCGGCCACCGGAGCGGGCGCAGCAGCAGGCGCGGCCACGGGCGCAGCGGCAACAGGCGAAGCGCCTTCCACGTCAGCCTTCACGATGCGGCCATTGGGGCCGGTGCCCGCAACGCCCGACAGGTCCAGACCCTTGATCGCGGCAATGCGCTTGGCCAGCGGCGTGGCGATCACGCGGTCACCCTTGGCGGCAACGGCCACGGGGGCAGCAGCGGCGACAGGCGCAGCGGCCACAGGGGCCGCAGCAGCCACCGGAGCGGCGGCAGCGGGCTTGGCCACGGGCGCGCTGGCATCTTCGTCTTCACCCGCCAATTGGGCGATCACCGTGCCAACGGCCACGCCATCGGTGCCTTCGGCCACTTCGATGGAAACAATCGTGCCTTCATCAACAGCTTCAAACTCCATCGTGGCCTTATCGGTTTCGATTTCGGCCATGATGTCGCCAGCGCTGACCGTATCGCCAACCTTCACCAGCCAGCGGGCCAGTTTCCCCTGCTCCATGGTGGGGGACAAGGCGGGCATTTTGATTGCGATCGGCATGGGTGCTTCGCGTCCTTCTTGGTGATGGAATCAAAGCGCTTCTGCCCACATTGTTCACGTTCGGCAAGATGCTTGCGCGGAATAGGAATGTGGTTGATAGGTCTACGCACAAAACTAATGGCTCGTGGCTAAAAGGTGACGCCCATGCGTGTCTATTTGGTTATCATGGATGAGACGGACGAATCCGTTGTCGCTCTGCGCTTTGCCACGCGCCGCGCGATCAAGACCGAGGGGCAGGTGCATATTTTGGCTGTCGTACCACGTCAGCCATTTTCCGCATTCGGCAGCATTCAGGCCACCATCGAGGACGAGGCCCGCGCCCGCGCCGAAACCGTGGCTACGGCGGCAGCAGGCAGCGTGATGTCCGAAGCGGGCCTGATGCCGGTCATCAGCGTCAGCGCTGGTGACCCGATCAAGGTGGTGCAAACCTATCTGGCACAGCACCCCGAAGTGGCCGCTCTGGTTCTGGGCGCCGCTTCGCAAGGCACCCCCGGACCGCTGATCAGCCATTTCACGGGGGCAGGGATCGGCGCCCTTCCCTGCCCGCTATTTGTCGTTCCCGGTGGCATGAGCGAAGCCGAGATCGATCGCCTCAGTTAGCGCTTCTTCTTGCCCTGATGGCGGATATTGGCCGGACGCCCACGCTTGCCCACCAGATGGTTGCCGCGCTTGAACAGAGGCTCGCGCTTGGGCTTGTCCTCGCGGTGGCCACCACGGGCCTCGATCCGGCCTTCGCTATCCTCCGGCTCGAATTTCAACGCGCCGGTCAAGGGATTGGCCTCGGCCAGACGCAAGCGGATACGGTCGCCCATGGAAAAGCGCGTGCCGGTGCGCTCACCTTCCAGCGCTTGCGCCTTTTCATCATGGAAAAAGCGTTCATCGCCTAGCACCGAAATGGGCACCAAACCATCGCCGCCCAGTGAGATGATCGTGGCGAACAGGCCAAAGCGCTGCACGCCGGTGATGCGGCAATCAAACACTTCGCCCACGCGGGTGGCCAGCCAAGCGGCGACATAGCGGTCAATCGTCTCGCGCTCGGCGGTCATGGCGCGGCGTTCGGCCACCGAAATGGCATCGCAAATCTTGCCCAGATCGGCGCCGTCGCGGGCATGCAGGCCGGAAGCCTCGGGCAGATCCTCATGCGGCGCGGGCTGTTCTAAACCAAAGGAATCGACCAAAGCGCGATGCACCAAAAGGTCGGAATAGCGGCGGATGGGCGAGGTGAAATGCGAATAGCTGCCCAATCCCAGCCCAAAATGGCCCGCATTGCGCGGACCATAATAGGCCTGCGTCTGGCTACGCAGCACCGCCTCCATAATCAGCGCCTTTTCCGCCTCATCCTCAATGGCCGACAGCATGCGGTTGAACAGCGCGGGCGTAATCACCTGTCCCAGCGACAGCTTGCGCTCGAAGGTCGCCAGATAATCCTTGAGCGCGATCAGCTTTTCGCGGTTTGGCGGTTCATGGATACGATAGACCACAGGGGCTACCTTGCTTTCCAAAGCCTTGGCCGCCGCCACATTGGCCGCGATCATGAAATCTTCCACCACGCGATGCGCGTCCAGACGTTCGCGCAGAGCGATGGAGGTAATCCGCCCCTTCTCGTCCAGCATCACGCGGCGTTCGGGCAGTTCCAGATTGAGCGGATCGCGCGCTTCCCGCGCCTTGGCCAAGGCTGCCCATGCGCCCCACAGGCTGACCAGATGCGGCTGCGCGCGCGCCTCATCGATACGCGCCTGCGCTTCCTCATAGGCTATCACTTCGGCAATTTGCACGATGGCGCGGGTAAAGCGGAAAGATGTCATCTTGCCCGCGCTATCAAAGGTCATGTGGCAGGCCATGGCCGCGCGCGGCGCCCCCGCCTTCAATGAACAGACATCGGCCGATAGCACTTCGGGCAGCATCGGCACCACGCGGTCGGGGAAATAGACCGAATTGCCACGCTTGCGCGCCTCGCGGTCCAGCGCGCCGCCAGGGCGGACATAGAAGGACACGTCGGCAATCGCCACCACAGCGCGCCAGCCCCCCTGCCCGTCTTCCTCGGCCCAGATCGCATCGTCATGGTCGCGCGCGTCGCTGGGGTCGATGGCCACGATGGGCAAATGGGTCAGATCCTCACGCTTTTCCCGCGACAGGGATTGCTTGGCCGACAGTTCCGCCTCGCTCACCACTTCGCTGGTGAACACATGCGGGATGCCATGTTTGTGAATGGCAATCAGGCTGAACGCCTTGGGCGCCAGCGGATCGCCCAGCACCGCCGTCACCCGCATGCCCGCACGCGGGGATCGGCCTGCCGGTTCGGCCAGCACCAATTGCCCCGCCTCTGCCCCGCCCAGATCGGAAATGGGGGAGGCATGGCGTTCGCGCTTGTCCACCGGCGCCAGCCAGCCCTTGCCCGCGCCGTCCAGTTCCACCACGCCCATCACCGCTTCCAGCGAGGAAGGCATTTTCTTCATCGCATGGGCCAACCAGCCAGCGCCGGCTTCCTCGGTGCGGGCCAGAATGCGGTCGCCCGGCTTTAACGGGCCAATCCCGCGAGTGGCGGGGCCTTTCTTGGCGCTGCCGCGTGGTTCCACAATGCGCAGGCGGGGCGGCGGGGTGGCGTCATCGGGCTCCCAATTGTCGGGAATGGCAATCGGTTCGCCATCCTCGATATCCACCACGCGCAGCACGGTCACCTTGGGCACGCCGCCCATGCGGTGATAGGCGGTACGCTTGCCGTCGATCAGGCCTTCATCGGCCATGTCTTTCAACAGGGCCTTGAGCTGGATCTTCTCCTGCCCTTTCAGGCCAAAGGCCTTGGCAATCTCGCGCTTGCCCACTTCCTCGGTGGCATTGCTGATGAAATCCAGCACTTGCTGGCGCGTGGGCAGGCCCGGTTCAAACTTGGGCTTGCGCGGGGTGTTCCCGGTGCGGGGCGAAAGGGTCTTGCGCGAGGGTTTCTTGTCAAAAGGCATGGGGATGCCATGAGCGCAAACAAGGGCCGAGGCAAGCCCTCACACAGTCAAGGGGCGGCCCTTTCATAGGCGCCACCGGGCAAGGCGCTGGCAATCGGGCTTTGCGCGCCATTGGCGGCGCGGGCGGAAAGGCCAAAGAACCAGTCATCGCCGCGCAGGCCTTTCAAGGTGATGCTGGTGCCCTGTGTGATGGCAAAGGGCTTGGCCTCCCACCCGCTGGCATCGGTTCTGCGGCGCCACAGGGCATAGGATTTGGCGCCCGCCACCGCGTTCCATGAAAGCTGGGTATCGGGCGAAACGGCAATCTTCTGGGTTGCCGCTGGCGGCATGGGCGCGGCGGCTATAGCAGTGGCGGCGCGGATGTTGAGAGCGGTGACGCGGGCCAGATAGGGGAAGTCCATGAATTCCATCGTATCGCCAAATTGCGTGGCGCCTTCGCGGCGGATGTCCTGATGCTGGTGGTCGTAATTTTCCACCGCCACCGTGAAGCGCACCGCCGGAAAGCCCTTTTCCTCGAACGGCAGATGATCCCCTCCCCGCCCCACGCGATCGGCTCGCCACACTTGCCGCACGGCCAGATCGGGCGCGGACAGGCCCGCGATAAAGCGCGAGAGATTGCGGCTCGGCCCGTCATTCTCGCCCCCTTCACGACGCTGGGCGGCGGTCAGCTTGGCATCGGCATTGGCGCGCGGGCCTTCAGAAAAGACGCGGATATGCTTGTCATCCACCAAGCCGTCCGAGCCGCGCGTGTTGCCCACAATATCATTGTTGAGCACAGCTTTCACCTTCCACCCGCGCTCTGCCGCCACATCGGCCAACAGGCGTCCGCCCAGCAAGCCCTGCTCCTCGCCCGACAAGATGGCATAGACCACCGTGGTAGGGAATTGGCGCTTCGACATGATCCGCGCCGCTTCCAGCACCAGGGCCACGCCCGAACCATCATCATTGGCGCCCGGAGCATCGGCGGTGGCATTCATGGGATCGGAGACACGCGTGTCGATATGGGCCTGAATGATAGTCACTTCATCGGGCCGCTCTGTCCCCTTTTGAATGGCCACCACATTGACCAGACGGGTTGGCGTGGGGATGCGCGCGCTGGTGACCATGCGTTCGGGCAGGTCTATGACCAGACAATCGCTGCATTGCGCCCCGATTCGGCGGAGTTGCGCCTCGGCCCAGCGCCGCGCAGCGCCAATCCCGCGCTTGGGGTCGTCCTGAGAGGAAAGCGTGTGGCGCGTGCCGAAGCTGACCAATGTGCTCACTGTGGCACGCAGGCGTTCGGGTGAAGGAACGGTTTGGGCAGAGGCTGCGGCAGGCAGCAAAGCTGCGGCGATAAGGGCGTGTCGGATCATGGCATCAAGAATGCCATGGCGCGGTGCTCTGCGAAAGTTAGCTATCTGGCGTAGATAGAGAAATGGCGGCACCCTTGGGATGCCGCCATTCGGATTATTAGTAGCTGCGCGCCACGTAGATCCATTCTACCGCAGGCTCGCCGGTGAAGGGGCAGTTGCCCTCCACAGGGCGACCATCCATCGGCGTGTTGCGGATGGTCAGCTTGAGCGCTTTCAACTGCTCCACCACCTTGTCCAACGCCGCGCCGGTGGGACGGCTCCAGCCCATTTCCACCCAGCCGGGGTATTTCTTGTCCTCGCCGAAATAGGCGGCCAGTTCGTCCAGCGTGGTCAGGCCGCGGGTGATATTGGCATCGCGCTGGGCGGTGGCCTGTGCGTGCAGATTGGCCTGAATGCTTTCCAGCTCGGCGGCGGCGGCGGCGATGAAGGCTTCCTTGGCCTGCGCCACAAAATTCACCTTGGCATCCTCGCGCCACAGGGCATCGCGGCGCAGAGCCGAAACCTGACCATTGGCCGCGTCGCGCCCGCCGATTTCCAGAATGATCGGCGCGCCCTTCTTGACCCAGGCCCAACGCTTCTGCGTGGCCTTGCCGGCACGCTTGTCGAGCAGAACGCGCAAAGGTTCGCCCAAAGCCGACAGCTTGACCAATTCGCGGCGCAGTTCCTCGCAATAGGCCAGCAATGCCTCGTCGCCATCATCCTCGCGCAGCATGGGCAGGATGATGATCTGATGCGGCGCGATGGCGGGCGGCACGCGCAGCCCATCGTCATCGCCATGGGTCATGATTAGGCCGCCGATCATGCGGGTGGAAACGCCCCAGCTGGTGGTATGCGCCAAGGCCTGCTCGCCCTCGCGGTTCTGGTAACGGATGCCCGCCGCCTCGGCAAAGCCGGTGCCCAGATAATGGCTGGTGCCCGCCTGCAAAGCCTTGCCATCCTGCATCATGGCTTCGATCGAATAGGTGGCCACGGCGCCGGGGAAGCGCTCGTTCTCGGGCTTTTCACCGGCCACCACCGGCATGGCCAGCACGTTTTCGGCAAAGTCGCGATACATTTCCAGCGCGCGCAGAGTTTCCTTCAGCGCATCCTCGCGGTCGGCATGGGCGGTATGGCCTTCCTGCCACAGGAATTCGCTGGTGCGCAGGAACATGCGGGTTCGCATTTCCCAACGCACCACATTGGCCCATTGGTTGACCATCAAGGGCAGATCGCGCCAGCTCTGAACCCAGCGCGCCATGGCGGCACCGATCACCGTCTCGCTGGTGGGGCGCACGATCAGCGGCTCTTCCAGCTTGGCTTCGGGATCGGGGATCAGGCCGCCCTTGCCATCGGCGATCAGGCGGTGATGGGTAACAACGGCCATTTCCTTGGCGAAACCATCAACATGGTCCGCTTCCTTGGCAAAATAGCTCAAGGGGATGAACAGCGGGAAATAGCAATTGTCGACGCCGGCTTCCTTGATCCGCGCATCCATCAGCTTTTGAATGCGTTCCCAGATGCCATAGCCCCATGGCTTGATCACCATGCAGCCGCGCACGCCGCTTTCTTCCGCCATTTCCCCTTCAGAAACAACCTGTTGATACCATTGCGCGAAATCTTCCTCGCGCTTGATGGTCAGGGCGTGGCGGATTTTGGCGGCGGGGCTTTGAGTCTTCTGGTTCATGGCGCAAAGCCCTAGCGGCCCCGAACCGTCCAGTCCAGACAGGGAATGCACCAAAGGTATCGCGGGCCAGCCCATGATACGGGCTGGCCCGATGGCTTACTTGGCCAGCTTGTCCAGCATCTTTTGCATCTCGGCCATCTGGCTGCGCAGAGCATCCAGTTCCTCACGCGTGCCGCCTTCAGCAGGCTTTTCCTTGGCAGGCTCTGCCGCAGCCGTTTCCCCGCCCGCTTCGGCGCCGGGGATGAAGGCCGCCGCCGCCGCCTGGAACATGGCAATATTCTGCTGCGCCAGCTTGGCCAGCGGGTTGCTCTCGATGCTTTCCTCAAACGCCTTGCGCAGCTTGAGCTGGTTGGCGCGGAACTGGTCCATCGAGGCTTCCAGATAATGCGGGATCAAGCCCTGCATCGAATTGCCATACATGCCGATCAACTGGCGAAGGAAGTTGACGGGCAGCATCTGCTCGCCGCTGGCTTCCTCTTCCATGATGATCTGCGTCAGGATCTGGTGGGTGATATCGGTGCCGGTCTTGGCGTCCAGCACGCGGAATTCAATGCCCTCGCGGGTCATCTTGGCCAGATGGTCCAGCGTGATATAGCTCGAGGACTGGGTGTTATACAGCCGACGGTTCGCATATTTCTTGATGATGACCGTTTCGGACTTCTGTTCTGATTGTGTTGTCATATCTCATCACTCCTCCCAGAGCATGTTGCAGGCTAACACCTGCAGCATGTGCAAAGCAACAAGTTGCTGCCGCGCAACAGAGATTTGTGTGGGATAATAAAAAAGGTGCAGCAATCCGCACAAAAGGGTGGGTTATGCCGCGTCTGCGCTGGAAAAAGCGTTGATCACCGCCTGCCAGCCAAGCAGGATCGCGCCATGCCTTCCGGCAAAGGCACGCGCCGGTTCCAGCACATGCAGCCCCGGCCAATCGGGCAGATCACCCTCGCCTGACAGCCAGTTTTGCAAGGCAGTTTCGGCCCGCCGGAAATCTTCCAGCGCAAGCCCCTTTGCCGCGCCCAGCATAATCGCCGTGGCCGCCTGACCGATGGCACAGGCTTGTGCCGCCACACCTATGCGATCGATCGCGCCCGACGCATCCAGCGCCAAAGCAACGCGCAAGCTGCTGCCACAGGATGCCGAGCGCGCATGGCCTTGCAGCGGAAGCGCTTCATCGAGCGGATAGGACACCAGCGAGGTGGCCAGCATCAACACTTGCGGCGTGTAAAGGGCGGCAACGCTGGCCAAGGCCATCAGGCCCCCTTGTGCCGCTTGCGATGGGTAGCGGTCGCGCTGGGCTCTGGCGAAGGAGTGGGGCTGGCGGCAGCTTCCGCCGAAGCCTTGCGTCGCTCTGCAATGCGATTGACCATTTCCACGCTGCAAGCATCGATAAAGCGATAGGTGCGCGCCTTGGTCATCCAGTCAGGCCGACCACCGGGCCCCCAGATCGTATCGTAAAACAGCACGATCACCGAAAAGCCCATCACGATAATGATCGTGCCCTTCACCGCGCCAAAGCCAAAGCCCAGCACGCGATCCACCGGCGCCAAGGCCGAAGCGCGCGAGGCCGAACCCAAGGCCCGCGCAAGCAGACGCACAGCCACATAGGGCAAGATCAACAGCAGGAAAAAGGCCAGAACACTTGCGCCGCTTTCCGTGCCGACCTTTGGCCCCAGAACATTGGCCAAAGGCGTGTGCAGAGTGCGGATGGCGATGATCGAGGCGGCAATCGCGAAAAGCGAAATCGCCTCCTGCACAAAGCCACGCAGAAAACCATAGGTAGCGGCAAGGCCCACCACCACCAGCACAAGGATATCAAAACCGGTCATAATGGCTTGGGCCTATTCGCTCCCCACAATCTGGTCAACGAGATTTGGCAGCAAAGACAAGCGATGGTGCCGCATGCCCTCCACCGCCTTGGGCTTCCCGCCCTTGCCGCCAACACCCATCTCGTCCGGACCATAGGCCTGATCAAAGCCCAGCTTGGCCGATTCCCGCAAACGCAACCCGCCATGCGCCACCGGCCTGATCTCGCCCGCCAGTGATACTTCGCCAAACCAGACGGCGCGTTGGGCCAAAGGCCGGTCCGCCAGCGCCGAAACCAGCGCCGCCGCCACCGCCAGATCGGCAGCCGGATCAGCGAGACGATAACCACCCGCCACGTTCAAATAGACTTCCGCGCTGGAGAAATTAAGCCCGCAGCGCGATTCCAGCACCGCCAGCAACATGGCAAGCCGCCCGCTATCCCAGCCCACCACTGCACGGCGGGGCGTGGCGCCCGATTGCAAACGCACGATCAGCGCCTGAATTTCCACCAGCACCGGCCTTGTGCCTTCAATCGCGGGAAACACAGCGCTGCCCGCCATCGCATTGTCGCGGCCAGACAGGAACAGCATCGAAGGATTGCCCACTTCCGCCAGCCCCTCGCCCGCCATGGCAAATACGCCAATCTCGTCTACGGGGCCAAAGCGGTTCTTCAAATTGCGCAGGATGCGATATTGGTGGCTGCGCTCGCCCTCGAACGCCATCACCACATCGACCATATGCTCCAGCACGCGAGGCCCAGCAATATTGCCGTCCTTGGTCACATGCCCCACCAGTACCACCGCCGCGCCACTATCCTTGGCATAGCGGATCAATTCAAAGGCGCAGCCGCGAACCTGACTAACCGTGCCCGGCGCGCCCTCGATCTGGTCGGAATGCATGCATTGGATTGAATCGATCACCAGCAAGTCGGGCGTATCCATACTGCCCAAAGTGGTGAGAATATCGCGCACTGATGTGGATGCTGCCAGTTTGATCGGCGCGCTGGCCACGCCCAAACGTTCGGCACGCAACCTGATCTGGCCGGGAGCCTCTTCGCCACTGATATAGACCGCCAATCCGCCCGATTGGGCCACTTTCGCGCTGGCCTGCAACAATAGCGTGGATTTGCCGATACCCGGATCGCCGCCCATCAAAATGGCGCTGCCCGGAACGAGGCCCCCGCCCAAGGCGCGGTCAAATTCGGCAATGCCGGTGCTGCGCCGCACCAAGGCCTCTCCGGGCTTATCCAAGGGTTCGAACAAAACCTTGCGCCCGCCGGAGGACAAATCATGCTTGGCCGAAAACACCGTCTGCGGTGCTTCCTCGGTCAGCGTGTTCCATTCCTGACAATCGTCGCACTGCCCCTGCCAACGGTGGGTAACGCTGCCACAGGCAGAACATACAAAGCGACGTTTCGGTTTGGCCATGGCGCCAAATTAGGGAGAACATTAAAGGAACGCAAGCAAAAAGCGGCGGGAGTGTTTGCCTCCCGCCGCTTGATGTTCATTCGGTCAGATCGTTCCAGACCTCTTTGAGCCGGTCAAAGAAGCCCTTGCTTTCAGGGCATTGTTCGCCCGTCTCGTTGGCCTGGAACTCGCGCAGCAATTCCTTTTGGCGTGTGGTCAGCTTGGTGGGCGTTTCCACCGCCACTTCTACCACCAGATCGCCAATCCCGCGCCCGTTGAGCACCGGCATACCGGCGCCCCGCTTGCGCAACTGCTTGCCGGTCTGGATACCGGCGGGAATGTCGATCACATGCTTCTGGCCATCCATGCCGGGGATTTCGATTTGTCCCCCCAGCGCGGCGGTGGTGAAGCTGATATGCGCCCGCGTCAGCAGCGTCGTGCCGTCGCGGTCGAACACCGGATGGCGACGCAGGTGCAGGAAGATGTACAGGTCGCCCGCTGGTGTGCCCGCAGGCCCCGCCTCGCCCTTGCCCTGCAAGCGGATGCGGTTGCCATCGTCCACGCCCTTGGGAATGGCCACTTCCAGCTTCTTGCGCTGTTCCACACGGCCTTCGCCACGGCAGCTCTTGCAAGGCTTGTCGATCACCTCGCCGCGGCCATGACAGGTGGGGCAAGTGCGCTCCACCATGAAAAAGCCCTGTTGCGCGCGCACCTTGCCATGGCCACCGCACATGTTGCAGCGGCGCTTGCCCGTGCCCGGCTCGGCACCCGAACCCTTGCAAGGGTCACAGCCCACCGCGACATCGACTTCCACTTCCACGGTCTTGCCATGGAAAGCGTCTTCCAGCCCGATTTCCAGATCATAGCGCAGATCGGCACCGCGACGGGCCTGTTGCCGCCCGCCACCGCCGCCAAAGGCATTGCCGAAGATGCTTTCGAAAATATCGCCGAAATCACCGAAATCGGCGCCACCCTGAAAGCCGCCGCCGCCTGCCCCGGCCCCGCCTTGTTGATAGGCAGCATGGCCATAACGGTCATAGGCCGCGCGCTTTTGCGGGTCCTTCAGACAATCATAGGCTTCGCTGATCTGCTTGAAGCGCGCTTCGGCTTCGGCATCCCCGGGGTTGCGGTCCGGGTGATATTTCATCGCCAGCTTGCGATACGAGGACTTCAGCACCCCGTCATCGGCGTCACGGCTGACTTCGAGCAATTCGTAATAGTCGATTTCTGCCGACATTGCATTTTCCCCCGAAAGGAGGCCCGCCACCGCCGAAGCGGCAGCGGGCGTCTTTCATCGCAACATCAGGCCTTCTTGTCGTCCACTTCCGAGAATTCGGCGTCGACCACATCATCGGCAGCCGGAGCCGCATTCGGAGAAGCAGCGGCAGCCTGTTCCTTCTCGTAGATCGCCTGACCCAGTTTCATCGCCTTTTCGGTAAGAGCCTGCGTCTTGGCGCCCATTTCGGCCGGATCATTACCGGCAATGGCGGTCTTGGCCTCGGCAATCGCGGCCTCGATTTCAGCCTTCAGGCCAGCATCGATCTTGTCGCCATGCTCCACGATCTGCTGCTCGGTGGCGTGAACAAGGCTTTCGGCATTGTTCTTGGCCTCGGCAGCCTCACGGCGCTTCTTGTCTTCCTCGGCAAAACGCTCGGCGTCCTTGACCATCTGGTCAATGTCGCTGTCCGACAGGCCACCGCTGGCCTGAATGCGGATCTGCTGTTCCTTGCCGGTGCCCTTGTCCTTGGCCGACACGTTGACCAGACCGTTGGCGTCAATGTCAAAGGTCACTTCGATCTGCGGCACACCGCGACGCGCCGGCGGAATGCCGATCAGGTCAAACTGGCCGAGGATCTTGTTATCCGCCGCCATTTCACGCTCGCCTTGGAACACGCGGATGGTCACGGCCTGCTGGTTGTCGTCAGCGGTCGAGAACACTTGGCTCTTCTTGGTCGGGATCGTGGTGTTGCGGTCGATCATGCGGGTGAACACGCCGCCCAGCGTTTCGATACCCAGCGACAGCGGGGTCACGTCGAGCAGCAAAACGTCCTTCACATCGCCCTGCAGCACGCCCGCCTGAATGGCGGCACCCATGGCCACCACTTCGTCGGGGTTCACGCCAGTGTGGGGCTCCTTGCCAAAGAAGTCCTTCACCGCTTCGCGCACCTTGGGCATGCGGGTCATACCGCCCACCAGCACCACGTCATCAATCTGCGCAGCGGTCACGCCAGCGTCCGCCAGCGCCTTGCGGCAGGGTTCCATGGTGCGGGCGATCAGATCGGCCACCAGACGCTCCAGATCGGCGCGGGTGATGGTTTCCACCAAGTGCAGCGGGGTGGTGCTGCCACCTTCCATACGGGCGGTGATGAAAGGCAGGTTGACTTCGGTGGTCTGGGCGCTCGACAGTTCGATCTTGGCCTTTTCCGCCGCTTCCTTCAGGCGCTGCAGGGCCAGACGGTCGCCGCGCAGGTCCAGACCTTCCTTGGCCTTGAACTTGTCGGCCAGATATTCAACCAGCTTGGTGTCGAAATCTTCACCGCCAAGGAACGTGTCACCATTGGTCGACTTCACTTCGAACACGCCATCGCCGATTTCCAGGATCGACACGTCGAAGGTGCCGCCGCCAAGGTCATAGACGGCGATGGTCTTGCCATCGTTCTTTTCCAGACCATAGGCCAGAGCGGCTGCGGTCGGCTCGTTGATGATGCGCAGGACTTCCAGACCTGCGATCTGGCCGGCATCCTTGGTGGCCTGACGCTGGGCGTCGTTGAAATAGGCCGGAACGGTGATCACCGCCTGCGTCACGGTTTCGCCCAGATAGGACTCAGCCGTTTCCTTCATCTTCTGCAGCGTGAAAGCGGAGACCTGCGAAGGCGAGTAGTCCGTACCGCCTGCGGTCACCCATGCGTCCCCGTTCTTGCCCTTGGCAATCGAATAGGGAACCAGTTCCATGTCCTTCTGGGTCATGGGATCATCAAAGCGGCGGCCGATGAGGCGCTTTACCGCGAAAATCGTGTTGTCCGGATTGGTCACGGCCTGACGCTTTGCGGGCTGACCAATCAGACGTTCGCCATCCTTGGTGAAGGCCACGATCGAGGGCGTGGTGCGCGCGCCTTCCGAATTTTCGATAACCTTGGGCTTGCCGCCGTCCATAACGGCCACACAGCTGTTGGTGGTGCCGAGGTCAATACCGATTACTTTTGCCATGTTTCAATCCCTTACGTCTCGTGTGACACCGCCAGTGTGTCTCCCGGCATCCCGGCAAGGCAGCTTTCGCGGCTCGCTGACAGACCGGCATATAGGTGGGCTTTCCCCCCCGACAAGACCTGTGACCCATGCAATTTTGCGCAAAATGTCACATTGGGGCCGCGAAGGGCTTTATACGCCGCCTGCTTGGCAGACGGGCAAAAGGCCGGTAACCAGCGGCAAAGAGGAGAAAAGGCCCGATGAAGCCCGTCACTTTCGCCCCTGCCCTGTTGGCGCTTTCTTTGTTGGCCGTGGCCGCGCTAAGCGCTTGCCACAAGCATGAGGAACCTGCCTCGCCTGCCGCACCGACCGAGGCCAGCACCGGCGAACAAGCCAGCGCCACCCCATCGGGAAGCCTTGTCCTGCCTGCGGTAGCGGGCAATCCTGCGGCGGCCTATCCGCTGTGGCGCAATACAGAAAAAGCGCCCGTGACTATTACCTCCGTGGAAATCCGCGGTGCCGGTGCGGCGGAAATGCACGAAACCAAGGGGCAGGAAATGGTGCCGGTGGACAAGATCACCGTCGCGCCCCATGGCACTCTGCCCTTTGCGCGGGGCGGCAATCACGTGATGGTGTTCGACATGCCCGCCAGCGCCAAGGCGGGGGACAAGCTGCCCTATACGCTGGTGTTAAGTGATGGGCGCAAGCTGGAAGGCACGCTGAGCGCCGAGGCGCCCGGTGGCATGGCCAGCGGCATGTCGGGAATGGACCACCAGCATTAAGCGCATAAAAAAAGGGGGCTGTTCAGGCCCCCTTTTGTCGATCAATCCGGCTTCTTGGCCACCGTCACCATCGCGGGGCGCAGCAGGCGATCCTTGATCGTATAGCCATGCTGGAGCACCTGAATGACCGTGCCCGGTTCGGCGTCATGGGGCACTTCCATCATCGCCTGATGCTGGTTGGGGTCCAAAGGCATGCCCTGCGCCGCCACCTTGGTGATGCCATGCAGGCCAAACACCTTTTCCAGCTCGCGGCCCGTGGCCTCGATACCGGCGACCAGCGATTTCAGCTTGTCATCCTCGCGCAATTCGGCGGGGATCGCGTCCAGCGCGCGGGCCAGATTGTCGGCCACGCTCAACATATCGCGGGCAAAGGAGGTGCTGGCATAGGCGCGGGCGTCGGCAATGTCCTTTTCCAGACGGCGGCGCACATTCTGGGTGTCAGCCTTGGCATAAAGCACTTCATTCTTCGCCGCTTCCAGATCGCTTTCCAGCTGCGCAATGCGCTCGGCCTGCGTATCAACGCTTTCGCTGGTGGCTTCGGCGGTCGATTGAGGGTCCTGCGTGGTTTCTTCAGTCATAATCTGTAACAGCTTCCAAAATTATCCGATAACCTTGCCCAGAGACTGGGCCGTGAAATCCACCATGGGGACGAGACGCGCATAATTCAACCTTGTCGGCCCAATTACCCCCACAACGCCGATCACTCTCCCCTCGCGGTCACGATAGGGTGAAGCAATCACCGAGGAGCCGGAAAGCGCGAAAAGCCGGTTCTCGCTGCCGATGAAAATGCGCGTGGCATCGGCCTCACGGGCGATATCCAGCAAGTCGGCGACCGATTGTTTATTTTCCAGATCGTCGAGCAGGCTCCGCACGCGGTCGAGGTCGGACAAAGCCGCCTCGTCCAGCAAATTGGCCTGTCCGCGCACGATCAGCACCGGACGGCGTTCGGCATCCTCACTCCATACCGCCAACCCGCGCTGCACCAGATCGGCGCTGGCCGCATCCAGTGCCGAGCGCCCCGAGGCCAGATCCGCCTGCATCGCGCGGGCTGCCTCGGCCAAAGTCCGTCCGGCCAGATGGGCGGTGATATAGTTCGAGGCTTCCTCCAAAGCCCCCGCAGGCAGGCCGAGCGGGAATTGCAACAAGCGGTTTTCCACCCCACCATCCTGCCCCACCAGCACCGCCAGCGCCCTGCCCGGCCCCAAGGGCACAAGGCTCAGTTGCGACAGGATCGGCTCGCGCCTTGGCACCATCACCACGCCCGCACAGGCGCTCAGGTCCGACAGCGCCGCGCTGGTGGCGGCCAAGGCGGCCTCAACCGGCCCCGGCGCGGAGAGTGAGCGTTCAATCGCCGCGCGTTCCTCCGCTGTGGGTTCGGCCACCTGCATCATGCCATCGACAAACAGGCGCAGGCCGATTTCGGTGGGCATCCGCCCCGCGCTGGTATGCGGGTGGCTGAGCAGGCCCAGACTTTCCAGATCAGACAACACGCTGCGGATCGAGGCGGGCGACAGGTTCAGCCCCCCGCTCGCCCCCAGCATGGCCAAGGCTTTTGACCCCACCGGTTGCCCTGAATGCAGATAGCCTTCCACCACCATGCGGAAGATTTCCCGCGCACGGGCGGTCAATTCGGTGATCGGCAGGCTTTGCATAGACAACTTATTTAACGATCACCCTTGAACCAGCAAGCCCATGCGGCCAAGGAAGGCGCAAATTTGCCACGGAGTTTACCCCATGCGTCCTTCCGGCCGTACGCCTGATGAAATGCGCCCCATCGAAATCATCACCAATTTCACCAAACATGCCGAAGGCAGCGTGCTGGTTTGCTTTGGTGACACCAAGGTGCTGGTCACCGCCAGCGTCGAAGAACGCATCCCCCCCTTCCTGCGCGGCAAGGGCGAAGGCTGGGTAACGGCGGAATATTCGATGTTGCCCCGCGCCACGCATACCCGTGGCAGCCGTGAAGCGGCCAAGGGCAAGCAGTCGGGCCGCACGCAGGAAATCCAGCGCCTTATCGGGCGGAGCTTGCGCGCTGTCACCGATATGAAGAAGCTGGGCGAGCGCCAGATCACGCTGGACTGCGATGTGTTGCAGGCCGATGGCGGCACCCGCACGGCGGCCATTTCGGGCGCATGGGTGGCCCTGCGTTTGGCGATCAACGGCCTGATGGCCAAGGGCCTTGTGACCGAGGATCCGTTGACCCGCAAGGTAGCTGCCGTTTCCTGCGGGATCGCCAATGGCGTTCCGGTGCTTGACCTTGACTATATCGAGGATAGCAGCGCCGATGCCGATGCCAATTTCGTGCTGATCGAAGGTGGGCATATTGCCGAAGTGCAGGCCACTGCCGAAGGCGCGACTTACGATGAAGAAGGCCTGCTGCGCCTTTTGCGTCTGGCCCGCATCGGTTGCGACCGTATTTTTGCGGCGCAAGCTAAAGCTGTTGGCTGATCTTCCGTTCTCTTGCCTGAAAAGCCGCGCGCAAAGGGATAGGCTATGACACGACTGACCGGCAAAATCGTGATTGCCACGCATAATCTGGGCAAGCTGCATGAAATGCAGAAATTGCTCGAACCCTACGGGTTGGAATGCGTGTCGGCCGGTGAACTGCGGTTGGAGGAACCGGCGGAAACCGGCACGACCTTCATCGAAAACGCGCTGATCAAGGCGCGTTTTGCCGCCGTGGCCAGTGGCCTGCCCGCGCTGGCGGATGATTCGGGCCTTTGTGTGGAGGCGCTGGGCGGAAGGCCCGGCGTCTACACCGCCGACTGGGCCGAAAGGCATTGGTATGAAGGCAGCGAGGGCCGCGACTGGTATATGGCGATGGGCAAGGTCGAAGGCCTGCTTTGCGCCCATGGGCCGGATGTTGGGCGCGCGGCACATTTCGCCTGCGTGCTGGCGCTGGCCTGGCCCGATGGCGTGGATGCGGTTTACGAAGGCCGCGTGGATGGCAAAATGACCTGGCCTCCGCGCGGGCGCATGGGCTTTGGCTTTGATCCGGTGTTCGTGCCCCGCGGTGACACGCGCACCTTTGCCGAACTGGCACCGGACGAAAAGCATGCGATCAGCCATCGTGCGGACGCGTTCCGCAAGCTGGTGGCCGATCAGTTCAATACACAGGCCTAATAGACCTGTTCGCCCGAGACATTGCCCGCGGGCCAGTAGCGACAGACGAGATAGTCATAACCGCCTCCTCGCGTGATGGCGCATCCCACCTTGCGGGTGCCGCGCCAGATGATCTGGGTGTAATGGCCCACCGCATGCCATTGGCCGGTGCGCGAAACATTGGGAAAAGTGCCAGGCGTGAAATCTTTGCGCTCGGCCAGAAATTCATTGACCATGCCGGCGGGGGTGAAAGCGCCCGCCGTGCCCATGAACAGGTTTTCGCCTGTATTGCCGCGTAGCCATGGCGGCGAATGTTCAAACATACCTTCTGTGGCCAAGATCTTGGCCCAATCCCTTGCTGCCTTGGCAAGGCCTTCGTCCCAGACCAGCGGTTCTTCGCCAAATCGGGCGCGCTCCTGATTTTGAAGCGCTAGCAGGCTGGTCGTGGCGTCGGGAGGGGCTGGCGGCTTGGCGATGGAACAGATATTGGAGGGAGCCGAAAGCCAAGGCAATTCGGCGTTTGCATCGCTTTCCAGCGGTGCGGCTTGGGCAATGGAACTGACGATCAACACCGCCATTCCAAGAAGGGCTTTCGTTAGTCTCATTCCGTATTTTTACTTAAGTTTTCGTTTGAAAGGCCAGCAAAAATCTCATGGCGAGAGCACTTTACATCCATTGGCCCTTTTGCCTGAAGAAATGCCCCTATTGCGATTTCAACAGCCATGTCCGCGCGCAAGTTGATTATGGCACATGGCAAAATGCTTTACTCACCGAGATGGAACGCGAGTTCGAACTTGCCGGTGGCGAGCGTTTGGAAAGTGTGTTTTTCGGGGGTGGAACGCCCAGTTTAATGCCCGCTTCGCTGGTGCAGGCTTTGCTGGACAAGGCACGGGATTTGTGGGGTTTTTCAGACACAGTCGAAATAACTTTGGAGGCAAACCCCTCAACTTTGGAATCGGTCAATTTTCCCGCTTTGTCCTCCGCCGGAATCAACCGCGTTTCGCTGGGATTGCAGGCTTTGGATGACGCAGAACTGCGGTTTCTGGGGCGTTTGCATGGGGTGTCCGAGTCGCTTAAAGCTTTGGAACTGGCGCTAAAACACTTCTCTCGCGTCAGCTTCGACCTGATCTATGCCCGCCCGAATCAGACCGCCGAACAATGGGAGGCCGAACTCACCCGCGCCCTGTCTTTCGGCACAGATCACCTTTCCTTGTACCAACTCACCATCGAGGAAGGCACCCGCTTTGCCACGCTGGTGCGTGAAGGGGCCTTTGCCCCGTTGGAGGACGACCCCGCCGCCGACCTGTTCCAGATTACGCGCAGCCTGACGGCTGCCGCTGGTATGCCTGCCTATGAAGTGTCCAACCATGCCCGCGCAGGGCAGGAAAGCCGCCATAACCTGACCTATTGGCGCTATCAGGACTATGTCGGCATCGGGCCGGGCGCGCATGGGCGGCGTGGCGGCGTGGCCACCAAAAGGCACAAGAAGCCGGAGAATTATCTGGCTGCCGTGGCCAACACGGGCACCGGATTGCAGGAGGAACGTCCGCTCACCTTGCGCGAACAGGCGAGCGAAGCGATGCTGATGGGCTTGCGTCTGGCCGAGGGGCTGGATGCCGCGCAACTGGCGGGGCGTTTTGGCCTGACGGCGGCAGAGGTGGCCGATGAGGCGAAACTGGAACTCTACACAAGCCAAGGGCTGATGTGGCAACAGGGGAACAAGATTGGTGTGACCGAGGCGGGCATGCTGGTGCTCAACGCCTTGATTGCCGAAGTCGTGCCCGCAGAGCTGGTCGAATGAACGAAGCCGCCGCCGATCTGGCCGCGCGGGCTGATTTGCTGGCCGCTTGGCACGACTATCTGGCGCATAGCCGCCGCCGCAGCCCGCACACGGTCACCGCCTATGTCGCCACGGCGGCGCGGTTGATCGATGCGCTGGGCGCGCGGGATTGGGCTACACTGGCAAGGCTCGATCCGGCGGGCCTGCGCCATCATCTGGCGCAAAGGCGGGCGCAGGGGCTCAGCCAGACCTCCACCGCGCGCGAATTGGCAGCCTTGCGCGGCTTTCTGGTCTTTGCGCAGGAAAGGGCAGGCAAGGCCCATCCGGTGGCCCCTCGCCTGCGTGGGCCTCGTGTCAAACGTGGATTGCCGCGCCCTGTAACGCCTGACGAGGCCATCAATCTGGCCGAGGATGTGGCGGAAAATGCCGCGCAGGACTGGATCGGCGCGCGGGACAAGGCGGTGCTGCTGCTGCTCTATGGCGCGGGCCTGCGCATTGCCGAGGCCCTGTCCCTGAACGGCGCGGATTGGCCCTTGGGCGAAAGGCTGGTTTTGACCGGCAAGGGCAACAAGCAGCGCATGGTGCCGATCCTACCCGTGGTGCGCGATGCGGTGGCGGATTATGTCGCGCAATGCCCATGGCCGCTTGATCGCAAGGAGGCGCTGTTTCGCGGTGCCAAGGGGGGCGCTTTGCGCGCAGGTATCGTGCAAAAGGCGGTGGCCAAGGCGCGCATCGGATTGGGCCTGCCCGATAGCGCCACGCCCCATGCGCTGCGCCATTCCTTTGCCACCCATCTGCTGGGCGCGGGGGCAGATTTGCGTAGCCTGCAGGAATTGCTGGGGCACGCTAGCCTGTCCTCGACGCAAATCTATACCAAGGTGGATGCGGCAGTCTTGCTGGACGTCTACCGCCACGCCCACCCGCGCGGGGACTAGATCCTCGCTTCGATCCAGCGGCGAAGGGATCGGGCCACGGGCACTTCAACGCCTTTATACACGACCACCGACACGCCCATCGACACCAACACCACCAAAGTCGACCAGACCAGCCAAGGCAAAGCGGCATCGCCCAGCCATTCCTGCACCCACAGCCCGCCATGCAGGATGGGCAGATGCACCAGATAGAGCGCAAAAGACGCATCGCCCAGCAGCACCAGCTTGGGACATCCTCCCAGCCAGCGCGAAACAGCCCCATCCCCCTGCCCGAATATGCCGATAACCAGCGCCATGATCGGCAGATAGGCCAATTGCATCCGCAAGGCATCAGGCACGCCCAGCACAGGATAGGCCACCATCGCGGTCAGCAATAGTGCCGCCACGCCCAATTCCCGTCGCGTGCCTCCACGCCATGTTGCATGATAGACCAACATGCCCACCACAAAATCCAGCAGCCGCGCCACGGGGGTAATATAGGTCAGCCAGTGGGTCAGCGTGTTGCGCTCGCCATCCAGCACCGCGCCTTGGCCGGTAGACAGACGCCAGAGCACCACGCCAAGATTCAGCGCCAGCAGCCCCGCCGCCAGCCCTTTAAGCCGCCGCAAGGGCCAACAGGCCAACGCGGCAAAACAGGCATAGAAAAAGGCCTCGTCCGACAGGCTCCAGCTTGGCTCGTTGATGGTGAAATACCAATCCGAACTGGGCACCCATGCCTGCAAAAGGCTTAGGTTTACCAGAACCTTGAGCCAGATAGATAAACCATCCTGCCAAAGCGCCAGACCTGCCAGCGGCAGCGCCACCAGCCAGTGCAAAGGCGCAATCCGCGCCACCCGCAAGACCAGATAGCGCCGCACCGGCACCGCCCCGCTCGCCAACCTGTCCGTATAGCTATGCGCCAGAATATAGCCCGACAGCATGAAGAAGAAGGACACGCCCGCATAGCCTTCATGCAGCAGCGTGCGCGCCAATCCCTGCAAAGGTCCGGGATATTCGGCCAAGGGCCATAGATGCGACCCCACCACCGCCAGCGCCGCAAAGAAGCGCAGGGCGGTGAGTTGGTCCAGCCTTTGCGGAGATGCCATCAGGCTGCGGTCACTCAAGCCGTAACCATAGCCTGATGCCGCGCCTCGATCGCCGCCCAGATCATCGCGCCGGTGTCTGTGCCGTTGAAACGGTCAATCGCCACAATGCCGGTTGGGCTGGTCACGTTGATCTCGGTCAGCCAATGGCCGCCGATCACGTCAATGCCCACAAACACCAACCCACGCGCCTTCAGCTCCGGCCCCAACACGCGGCAGATTTCCGCCTCGCGCTCGGTAAGGCCGGTGGCCTCCGCGCTGCCGCCCACGGCCAGATTGCTACGGAACTCACCCTCGCCCGGACGGCGGTTGATGGCGCCGGCCACTTCCCCATCCACCAGCACGATGCGCTTGTCGCCCTTGGCCACATCGGGCAGGAAAGGCTGCACCATATAGGGCTCCTTCCACATCTGGCCGAACACTTCGACCAAGGCTCCCAGATTATCGCCGCTGGCGGGCACGCGGAACACCGCCTTGCCACCATTGCCATGCAGAGGCTTGATCACCAGATCGCCGCCAAAGCCTTCGGCCACCATGCGCTTTTGGAACGCGCGCACATCCTCAATTCGGCGCGCCACCAGCGTGGGGGGCATGAACTGCGGGTAATCCAGCACGAAGACTTTTTCCGGCGCATTGCGCACCTGCTCGGGGTCATTGACCACCAAGGTCTTGCCCTTCAGCTTTTCCAGCAGATGCGCGCCGGTGATATAGCCCAGATCAAACGGCGGATCCTGACGCATCAGAACCACATCCAAGTCCGTCACCAGATCCAGATTGGCAAATTCGCCTAAAGTGAAATGCGATTCCCCCGCCGCCTGCGGGCGCTGCACCGTCACCGGCGCGGCCCATGCGGTCAGACGGCCGCCATCCGTGCTGCTTTGCCAAGCCAGAGAGCCGACATCATAATACCACAGGGCATGGCCACGCGCCTGCGCGCTCAACATCAGGGCAAAGGTCGAATCACCGGCAACATTGATGGTGGCCAGCGGGTCCATCTGAACCGCAACGCGAAGAGAGGACATGGGGCAAAACTCCGTCAGGCTGCCCTCACATGGGCATCCAAGCGTTGGCGATGTGGCGCACAGGAGCGTCCGGCGCAAGCAAGAGAATATCTACCCGTATGTCATCTCCAGCTTTCACATAGGCTGGAGCCAGCAATTCCGCCGCTTTTGCCACGCGAGTCAGGCGGCGCTGGTCTATCGCAAAGTCCAGATCGGCGGCGCGGGCGCGCCATTTGACCTCGACAAATACGGTAACGCCGGTGTGGCGGGCGACAATATCCACCTCGCCGCGCGGAGTTTTCACCCGCTGGGCCAAAATTTCATAGCCTTGTTCCTGCAACCACGCACAGGCCAAAGCCTCCCCCCGCCGCCCGCGCGCCTCGGCGGCCATGCGGTTGGCTGGGGAGCGCCAGTTCATTTCAGGCTGAGCGCCAGCGCATATAGCGCCTTGCGGTCCAGCCCCGTCGCCTTGGCCACTGTGGCGGCGGCCTGACTGGCCTTGCTATGCACCAGTTCGGCGCGCAACATGCTCTCGGCATCCTCCATGGTGGATATCTTGGCGGGCGCGGGGCCGATCATCAGCACGATCTCGCCGCGCGGTGGGTTGGCGCTGTAATGCTCGATCAATTCCTGCGGGCTGCCGCTGCGGCATTCCTCGAACATCTTGGTCAATTCACGCCCCACCGCCACCTCGCGGCCCGGCAAGACCTCGTCAATGCTCTGCAAGGCATCCACCAGACGCGGCGAGGTTTCGTAAAACACCAAGGTGGCAGGCACATCCGCCAGTTCGGCCAGCACATCACCCCGCGCCTTGGCCTTGCTGGGCAGGAAACCGGCGAACATGAACCGGTCAGAAGGCAGGCCCGACAGGGTGATCCCGACAATCGCCGCGCTGGGGCCGGGGATGGAGGTGACCGCAATCCCCCGCTCGCGACATTCGCGCACCAGACGATAGCCCGGATCGGACACCAAGGGCGTGCCAGCATCGGACACCAGAGCCACCGGACCTTCGGCCATCAAGGCCAGCAAACCAACGCGCGCGCGTTCATCGGCATGGTCATCATAACGGATAAGTCTTTGTTTAATGCCCAAATGCTGCAATAATTTGCCAGTTACGCGCGTATCTTCACAAGCAATGGCAGAAACGCCTCGCAAAATCTCGATTGCGCGCAAAGTGATATCGCCAAGATTGCCAATCGGTGTGGCAACGATGTAAAGGCCGGATGAAAGTGTGGATGATGATGGATGCAAAGATGACATGGCCAATGGCGATGCATCATGGGACGGGATCGCACAAGCAATGATCGAGGCCAAATCGCCAATGCGTAGCGCAAGGCTGCGTTTTTCTCTCGCACTGGCCGCCAGCGCGCTGTTGGCCGCCTGCGCGGTGGTGCCCGATCAGGGCCGCAACCAACCCTCCAACCAGCCCGCCCCGCCGCCGCCCAGCCTGCCGACCGATGTCGGCCGCAACCGCGTGGCTTTGTTGGTGCCGATGACGGGGATCAATGCCGCAGCGGGGCAGGCTTTAGCCAATGCCACGACCATGGCCTTGCTGGACACCAACGCCACCAGCCTTCGCATCACAACCTATGACACGGGCAATGGCGCGGCGGCGGCGGCGAGTCGCGCTTTGGCCGATGGCAATCGCCTGATCCTTGGCCCTGTTCAGGCCGACGAGGCTCAGCAAGTAGGCGCGATGGCGCATAATGCCCGCGTTCCGGTGATCAGTTTCAGCAATGACGCAGGCGTTGCGGGCAATAATGTATTTGTGATGGGCACAGTGCCGACGCAATCGGTCGCCCGCGTGGTGCGCTTTGCCAAAGCGCGCGGGATTACCCGTTTTGCTGCTCTGGTGCCGGTGGGCAGCTATGGCGCGCGGGTTTCCAATGCCTTGATCATGGCCACCAAGGCTTCGGGCGCGATGCTGGTCGGCATGGAAAGCTATGACCAGTCGCGCAATGGGCTGAGCAATGCGGTGCGCCGTTTGAAGGCGCGCGGGTCTTATCAGGCGGTGCTGGTGGGCGATACGGCGCGGGTGGCGGCTTTGGCTGCGCCTTTGCTAAAGGCCAATGCGCCTGCCGTTCGGATTCTGGGCACAGAATTGTGGGGGACCGATGCCGCCTCAACCCAAACACCGGCGCTTTATGGCGCGTGGTATGCGGCCCTGTCCGACCAACGCTATCCCCGCTTTGCCGAAAGCTATCGGCAGCGTTTTGGTGATACGCCCTATCGCCTGTCCACTTTGGGTTATGACAGCGTCTTGCTGGCCCTGCGCATTGCGCGGGAATGGCAACCGGGAACATTGTTCCCCACCCAGCGCCTGTATGATCGCGGCGGTTTCCTTGGGCTGGACGGCATTTTCCGTTTCAACGACACCGATGTGATCGAGCGCTCTTTGGAAGTGCGCGAAGCGCGTTGGGGCACGGCCAGCGTGGTCAGCCCCGCCCCTACCCGCTTCGAGGACTGATTTTCCCCCGCTAACCGCCCGCTTTGACCGGTGGGCGGCTTGCGCCACGCGCAAAAGGCGGCATAACTCCGCCCATGTCCGATGATCTCTTTGAAACTCCACGCGGCCCCACGGGCGAGGCTTATGACGGCTCGGCCATCGAGGTTCTCGAAGGTCTGGAACCTGTGCGCCGCCGCCCCGGCATGTATATCGGCGGCACGGATGAACGCGCCTTGCACCATCTGGTGGCCGAAGTGCTGGACAATGCGATGGACGAGGCGGTGGCGGGCCATGCTAACCGCATTGAGGTTTCGCTGGAGGATGTCGCCGGAACTGCCGGTAAAATAACCATTGTTGACAATGGCCGTGGTATTCCCGTCGACGAACATCCCAAATTCCCCGGCAAAAGCGCGCTGGAGGTCATCCTCTCCACCCTGCACTCTGGCGGCAAATTTTCGGGCAAGGCCTATGCCACCAGCGGCGGTCTGCATGGCGTGGGGATCAGCGTGGTCAACGCGCTATCCACGCTGACGCGCGTGGAAGTGGCACGGAACAAGGAACTATTCGCGCAGGAATTCTCGCGCGGGGTGACTTTGGGGCCGATCCAGAAGATTGGCGCGGCGCCCAACCGGCGCGGCACTTCGGTCAGCTTCACGCCCGATCCGGAAATTTTCGGCGCGGATGCCCGTTTCAAGGCCTCTCGCCTGTTCAAGCTGGTGCGGTCCAAGGCCTATCTGTTTGCAGGCGTGGAAATTCGCTGGAAATGCTCGCCAAGTCTGGCCAGCGAGGATGTGCCTGCCGAGGCGGTGTTCCAGTTCCCCGGTGGCTTGGCCGACCATCTGGCCGAACAAATCGGCAAGCGCGAATGCGTGACCACGCAGGCCTTCTCCGGCACGCAGGATTTCCCCGGCGAGTTGAATGGCCGCGTGGAATGGGCGATCGCATGGCCCTTGTGGTCCGAAGGCTCCTATTCCTATTATTGCAACACCATTCCCACGCCCGATGGCGGCACGCATGAACAGGGCCTTCGCGCGGCGCTGACCAAGGGCATCCGCGCTTTTGGCGAATTGGTGGGCAATAAAAAGGCCAAGGAAATTGCGCCCGAAGACGTGGTGGTGGGCTGTGAAGCCATGCTGTCCGTCTTCATCCGCGATCCGCAATTCCAGAGCCAGACCAAGGACCGCCTGACCAGCCCCGAGGCGGCGCGTCTGGTGGAAAATGCGGTGCGCGACCATTTCGACCATTTCCTGACCGACAATATGGACCGCGGCAAAGCGTTGCTGGCCTATGTGATGGAGCGGATGGACGAACGGCTTCGTCGCAAGGCGGAGCGCGAGGTCAAGCGCAAGACCGCCACCAACGCCCGCAAGCTGCGCCTGCCCGGCAAGCTGACCGATTGCAGTGGCGAAGGCAGCGGCGAGACCGAATTGTTCATTGTGGAAGGCGATTCGGCCGGCGGCAGCGCCAAGCAGGCCCGAGACCGCAAGACGCAGGCGATCCTTCCCATTCGCGGTAAAATCCTGAACGTGGCCAGCGCCACCAATGACAAGATCCGCGCCAATAGCGAAATTGCCGATCTGTTGCTGGCCATGGGTTGCGGCAGCCGCAAGGATTGCAACCCCGATCTGCTGCGATATGACCGCATTATCATCATGACCGACGCCGATGTCGACGGGGCGCATATTGCCACGCTGCTGATGACCTTCTTCTTTCAGGAAATGCCGGAAGTGGTGCGGCGCGGGCATATCTATCTGGCCCAACCCCCGCTCTATCGCCTGACCGCAGGCAAGGAGAGCGCCTATGCCCGTGATGACGCCCATCGTATCGAGCTGGAAAAAACCAAGTTCAAGGGCAAGAAGGTGGAAGTGGGGCGATTTAAAGGTCTGGGCGAGATGAACCCCCAGCAATTGCGCGAAACCACAATGGACCCTGCCAAGCGCAGCCTTTTGCGCATCACGCTACCGCAGGAATATGAAGGACGGGCGCAGGTGAAGGATCTGGTCGACCGGTTGATGGGGCGCAATCCTGAACACCGTTTCCAGTTCATCCAGAACCGCGCGGCCGAAATTGATCCGGATATGATTGACGCATGAGCCAGACTTCACGCCATTTCGAGGTTTTGGACGGGCTGCGCGGTGTTGCTGCGCTGTTAGTTCTGGTGTTCCACATCAGCGAAATCCTCAGCCACGGTCAGCCTCAGAACAATTGGCTGCCCCATGGCGCGCTGGCGGTTGATTTCTTCTTTGGCCTGTCCGGTTTTGTGATCGCCCATGCCTATGACAAGCGCATGGCCGAGGGCATGAGTTTTGGCCAATTCATGCTGAGGCGCGTGATCCGTTTGCACCCCATGCTGTTGCTGGCGGTGACGGTTGGGGCGCTGGCATGGGTGTTTGATCCCTTTGCGCTGACGCCGCATGTGGCCAATGGTGCCTTTTGGCTGGCGGTGGTGTCGGCCTATGTCGGCCTGCCCTATGCCACGGTAGCCGATCGCGGAGATGATACGCATTCGCTGGACGGACCGACATGGACGCTGTTTCAGGAATATATCGGCTCCATCGCCTATGGCCTTGTTTTGCATCGTTTAAGCCGAAGGACTCTGGCCTGGCTGCTGCTGCCTACCGGGGCAGTGTTGTTGGCGGGGGGCTGGGTCTATGGCTCGCTGTCCATCGGTTGGGGGTGGAGCAATTGGTGGATGGCCGAAGCGCGTCTCGCCTTCCCCTTCCTCTATGGCATCTTGCTGCGCCGTAGCTTGGGCAAATTGACGCCTCTGCGGATGAGCTTCGTCGGCCTTTCGGTGGTGATGACGGTGGCGTTTCTGGCGGGTATGCCCGGTGGCAAGGTGGGCGTCGGTAATGGCATTCTGGAATTTGCCTATGTCGCGCTGCTGTTCCCGCTGATCATCCTGATGGGCGCGCATTCACGCATGGGGCCCACCACGCGCAAGATTGCCAAGGGTTTGGGGCGCTTGTCTTATCCGCTATATATCGTGCATTATCCTTTCATCTATTGGTATTGGGACATCAGCTTCACAAAGGATGTGAAGCCTGAGGCGCTGATGGAACTGGCCCCATGGCTGTTCATTGGCCTGACCTGTCTGGGCATCGTGGCGATGCGGATCTGGGACGAACCTTTGCGCGCATGGGCAAGCCGTCGCTGGCTGAAAACGGAAGGATAGATAATGCCCCATACCGGACAATGCCTTTGCGGCGCGGTGAAACTGACGCTCTCGGGTGATCCTCTGGCCGCGCGCATGTGCTGGTGCCGCGATTGCCAGCGTTTGGCCAGCGGTTCGGCCACGGTCAACGCCCTGTTCCCTGCAGAGGCAGTGGAGGTTACCGGCGATCTGACCCTGCACCACAAGACCGCCGACAGCGGCAACACGGTCGAACGCGCTTTCTGTAGCGCATGCGGCAGCCATGTGTTCAGCCGCCCGCTGGTAACGCCCCCTGCCCCCTATCGCATTCGCGCAGGCGTGTTGGACAATCCCGAAATTGCCAAGCCAAGCGGCATCATCTGGGCCGATAGCGCGCCAAGCTGGGCCGTGTTTGACCCCAGCCTGCCGCGCCATCCCAAAGCGCCGCCCGCCTGAAAAGGCCAAGCGGCGCTTTCACGGTCTCAATCCTGAGGGCGCAGCTTTTCCATCGGCACTTCGGCAAACATCTTCTTCACCGCTGGCCGCTCGTTAATCTGGGCGGTCCAGCGCAGAAGATGCGGCGTATCCGCTTCATTTACCAGCTCGGCAAAACCGTAATGCATGCCATTGGCGATGGCGAAATTGCAGATGTCGGCCAAAGAGAACATGCCACCCGCCAACCACTCATTGTCGGCCAGATGATCGTTAAGTCGCTTCACCGAGAAAGCAATCTTGCGCATTTCCTCGTCCAGCATGTCCTGCGGAAAACCTTCACGCGCGCGGCGCCATTTGACCTTTTGCTCCACCACGGGAATGGCGGCCACCTTGGCTTCAAACTCCTCGTCGGACAAAGCCTTGACCATATTGCCGACATAGCGGTGCCAGCCAATGGTCGACACGCACCAGCAGAAATATTCATCCACCCATTTGGTCCAGATGCGCATTTGCGCGCGGCCATAGGAATCGGCAGGGCGTAAAGCCACAGCGCTGGGGTGTTCGTCTTCCAGATATTCGCAGATCACCGTGCTTTCGGTGATGACCTTGTCGCCATCGACCAAGGCGGGCACTTGCCCACGCGGGTTGATCGCCTTGAACCAGTCCGAATGGTGCTCGAACGTGGCGGGGTTCAACCGGTGCCCTTCAAACGCCGTGCCCTTTTCATAGAGCGTGAGCAGCGGCTTCATCGAATTGGCAGCGGGGCCGAAAGAATAGAGTTTGAGCATACCTGTCCCATCCATTTTGCTTTGGATGGGACCATAGATATTGTCAGCAAGGCATACAAGTGGTGGCGTTTATACCCGCTTAATAAAGCAGGAATTCGCGCCTTTCCTCGGCCCAAGCCGCTTCGTCGGGCATGGCCAACGCGTCCAGATCGCCCGCCTCGCTGGCGGCATCGTCCACCCATAGGCGCAGGTCCGGCCCGCCATTGATCACGTCAATCGCCAGGCGCTCGAACTCATATTCATAGGGGAAGTCGCGCCAGAGGGGATAATCGGGATAAAGCTGGCGAAACGCCTTGAAAGCAAGGGATTGCAAACGCCACGGGCGGAAAGCCTCGTGGTTGTAGAAACTGCCCTCGGCATGGATCATCAAGGCACTGCACAAGGCGCCGGCATGTTTGTGGAAGGTCGGCGTGAACCAGCATTCGCGCAGGGCGCAGCCCTCCATCCATTGCGGGGCAAAGCGTTGCATCTGCTCCAGCACCGCCTTGGCATCCACATCGGGCGCGCCAAATAGCACTTCGAGCGGGCGGGTCGTGCCGCGCCCTTCGGACAGGGTGGCCCCTTCCAGCATCACTGTGCCCGCATAGGCGCGCGCCATATTCACATTGGCAGCGTTCGGGCTGGGGTTGACCCAGATGCGGCTTTCCGGCCAGCCAAAACCGGCGCCTTCCGGTTGCCAGCCTTCCATGGTGATCACGCGGTAATCCACGTCCAGCTTGAAGTGATGGATGAACCACTGGCCCATTTCCCCCAGCGTCAGACCATGGCGCATCGGCATGGGGCCAGCACCGACAAAACTTTCTTCGCCCTTGCGCAAGGTCAATCCTTCGATCGGGCGACCGGCGGGGTTGGGGCGATCGAGCACCCACACCGCTTTGCCGGTGCCATGGGCGGCTTCCAGCAGGTAAAGCAGAGTTGTGACAAAGGTATAGATACGGCAGCCAAGGTCCTGAAGATCAAACAGGAATACATCCGCCGTGTCCATCATCGCCGCTGTCGGGCGACGCACTTGCCCATAAAGGCTGAACACCGGAATGCCGAGACGGGCATCCAACTCGTCCTCGGTCTCGACCATATTGTCCTGCTTGTCACCCTTCAGCCCGTGCTGGGGCCCAAAGGCGCTGGTCAGGCGAATGCCGTCACAGGCGGCCAAAGCATCCAGCCCATGTACCAGTCCCGCCGTCACCGAGGCGGGATGGGCAACCAGAGAGACGCGCTTGCCTTCCAAAGGCTTGCGCAGGGCGGGATCGGCCAGCAGGCGGTCAAGTCCGTTCAACATCGTCATGGGGCCTCTGCTGACGCAATCGACAGGGTGAAGCAAGAGCGCAGATGAAAATCAGGCTTAACACCATGCGCCAAGGCCCAATAGGACAGCACGCCGCCCTCCTCCTCGATCACTGCCGTCAACCCTGCCACCCGCGCCCCTTCCAGCACGACCGATGGCAGGCGCACATGGGCCAGAACGTCCTCACCTTGCCGCTCCACGCTTACTTGCGGGGCCTGCGCCATCGGCCAATCGCCCGCAGAGTCGCGGTAATCGTGGAAGCCATAGGCCGCCCATTGGCTGGAGGGGGAGAAATTGAACTCGCTATAGGCCGTGCCCGACAGGCCGAGAAACATTTCAAAACAGGTTGTTTTCCATAGCCCATCCGTCCGCGCCGCAGGCTGCGTCTTGGGCAAAACCAGATGCTGCGCCCCCTGCACGCGATAGGTCAGCCGCAAGGCGCTATCCTCTTGCGCCCAGCCCACCGACAGGCCCCGAACAGATTTGGCAGGAGTGGCAGGATGACAATTCAGCGAGAAAGTTCCCAAAGCGCATTCTCCGTGCTAGGCGGCGGCTCGATCACATCAGAAGATCCCCTTTACAGGCGGATTTTCAAAAGAGGCAACCATGACCGAATATAAGTCCGATCTGCTGCGCCTGCTGTCCGAGCGGGGCCATATCCATCAGTTGACCGATGCCGAAGGGCTGGACGCTCTGGCGCAAAAGGAAATTGTGGTGGCCTATAATGGCTATGACGCCACCGCGGCCAGCCTGCATGTGGGCAATCTGGCCTCGGTGATGCTGCTGCGCCGCTTGCAACAGGCAGGCCACCGCCCCGTGGCCCTGATGGGTGGCGGCACCACCAAGGTGGGCGACCCCAGCGGCAAGGACGAAAGCCGCAAGATGATCACGCAGGAGGTGATCACCAGCAATATTGCCGGTATCCGCAAGGTGTTTGACCGCCTGCTGCGTTTCGACGACAGCCCCACCGGCGCGATCATGGTCAATAATGACGATTGGCTCAGCGAGTTGGGCTATATCGACCTGTTGCGCAATGTCGGCCCGCATTTCACGGTCAATCGCATGCTGACCTTTGATTCGGTCAAGCTGCGTCTGGACCGCGAGCAGCCGCTGACCTTCCTTGAATTCAACTACATGATCCTGCAGGCCTATGACTTCCGCGAATTGGCGCTGAACCATGGCGTGCGCCTGCAATTGGGCGGGTCGGATCAATGGGGCAATATCATCAACGGCATCGAACTGACGCGCCGTATGAATGGAATCGAACTGTTCGGCCTGACCACCCCACTGTTGACCACGGCGGACGGGGCCAAGATGGGCAAGAGCGTCAATGGCGCGGTCTGGCTCAATGAAGAGCTGCTGCCCCATTATGATTTCTGGCAATTCTGGCGCAACACCGACGACCGCGATGTTGGCCGCTTCCTTAAAATCTTCACCGACCTGCCGTTAGATGAAATTGCGCGGCTTGAAGCCTTGCAGGGCAGCGAGATCAATGCCGCCAAGGTGGTGTTGGCCAATGAGGTGACCAAGCTGGTGCGCGGTCCCGAAGCGGCCGAAGCCGCCGAAGCCACCGCCAAGGCCACCTTCGCCGGTGGCGGAGTCGGGGCTGATCTGCCGGTGTGGGACGTGCCCGCAGAGGGCGCGACGATCATCGACGCGCTGGTGGGAATCGGATTCGCGGCAAGCCGTGGCGAGGCAAAAAGATTGATTGCTGGCGGGGGCGCCAAATTGAACGGGGAATCGGTAACGGATGAAGCCCATGCTATCACATTGACTTCGGGGGAAATCCGTATTTCCTCGGGCAAGAAAAAGCATGGCGTGCTGAAGCCGGCATAAATTTGCCGTCAGGGCGGCAGAGGATTGCCGTCTTTACCGTTTATTGTGCATTCCTGCGTAAACTCCTCGGTGTTCAGTTGGATGGCGAGGAGTTTTGCACATGGCCCATGGCGCGCAATTGTCGGTAACCGACTTGCGGCGTTCGGCGCGTCATCCGGTCAATTATCGGGTGCTGGCCGAACACCGCCGTCTTGGCGAATTTGAATTGCAGATTGCCAATGTCTCGGCCCATGGATTCATGGCGGCGGGGGAATTGGAACTGGGCCGTGGAGAACGCCTGACGGTGCGCCTGCCGGTGGCGGGGCGGATCGAGGCGCATCTGATCTGGAACACGGGTGAACGCGCCGGTTTTCAATTCGAACGCATCATCCGTCTGGATGATTTCAACGCCATGATGGCCGCGATGCAGCCCAACCCGCGCCTGCGCCGCGAACGTTGATCGCGCGCCCGACTATCGGGCAATCATCGAGATATAAGCAGTCCTTGCTTGGCATTTGGCGCGTCCGATGCCACAGGGCTGCTTGTGACTTACACGCAAGACAGCACCGCTTCACGGCTTGAGCCTAGCTCGCCGCTCCAGATCGCCGATTTCCGCCGCTTCTGGTTTTCCCGCTTTGCATCCTGGTTTGCCACCAGCGGCATGGTGGTGATCATTGGCTATCAGCTGTATGATCTGGCCCGCCAATCCTATGGCATGAGCATCAAGGAAGCCTCGCTGATGCTGGGCGTGCTGGGCTTTGTGCAATTTGTGCCGATGTTCCTGTTGACGCCAGTGGCGGGCGTGGTGGCGGATCGGTTCGACCGGCGCAAGGTGGGCGGTCTGGCGGTGGCGGTCGATGGCTTGATCGCGCTGGTGCTGGCGCTGGCGACCTCGATGCATGCTTTGTCCTTGCCGCTGTTGCTGGGGCTGGGTGTGGCGCATGGGGCGACCAAAGTGTTCATCGGCCCCGCCGTTGGCGCCATCGCGCCGATGATTGTGCCAGCCCCTTTGCTGCCCCGTGCGATTGCGATGAACTCCATGGCGATGCAGGCAGGCACGATTATCGGGCCAGCGGCGGCGGGTCTGCTGTTCGGTTGGTATGCGCCCAGCTTTTACGCAATGGCGGCGGGTTTGCTCGGCTTGTCTGTGTTCAACCTGCAACGCATTCGCCCCCTGCCCGCCCATGCTGCCAATAAGGAGGCGCATCCGTTTCGCCTATTGGCCGATGGTTTCCGCTTTGTGCGGGGCAATCCCTTCCTGCTCGGCTGCATCACGCTGGACCTTTTCGCGGTGCTGCTAGGCGGCGCTACCGCTCTGCTGCCGGTCTATGCGCGCGATATCCTGCATGTTGGGGCCACCGGTCTTGGCCAGATGCGCGCCGCCCCTGCCATTGGCGCAGCGGTGGTGGGCTTGGTGCTGTCATGGAAGCCCCTGCGCCGCAATGTCGGCGTGGTGATGCTGGGGTCGGTGGTGCTGTTCGGGCTGGCCACGGCGGGCTTTGGCATTTCGCGCAATTACACACTCTCGCTGGTTCTGCTCGCCGTTTTGGGCGGGGCGGATATGGTCAGCATGTTTGTGCGCGGCAGCCTGATCCAGTTGCATACGCCCAATTCCATGCGCGGACGGGTGCAGGCGATTTCGGGTCTGGCGATTGGCGCATCCAATGAATTGGGCGAGATGGAATCGGGCCTTGCCGCCACTTTGCTGGGCGCAACCGGAGCGGTGGTGTTCGGCGGATTAGGCGCGGTGGCGGTCACCTTGCTATGGGCGGTGCTGTTCCCCTCGATCCGCAAGGCCAAGAGTTTTGATGTCAAACAGGATGAAGCCAATGCTTGAACGTCTTGATTATAAAGATGGTGATACCGCGCTAACCGGTTGGCTGGCCCGCCCGCAGGGCACGCCCCGCGCCGCCATTCTGATCTGGCCCACCATTGCCAATGTCGGCCCCGCGATCGAGGCCCGCGCCGCCGCTCTGGCCGAGCAGGGCTATCTGGCGCTGATCGGCGATTTTTATGGCGCGCCTGTGGCCAGCTTTGAAGCAGCCTCCCCCATGGCCGGAACCTTGCGCGCCGATTGGGACGCCTATCGCGCCCGCTTGCGCGCAGCGCTGGCCGCGCTTGCAGCGTTGCCGGAAGCGGCGGGTCTGAAGCTGGGCGTGATCGGCTATTGCATGGGCGGTCAGGCCGCATTGGAACTGGCGCGTGATGGGGCGGACATTGCCGCCGCCGTCAGCTTCCATGGCGTGTTCGGCACCCAGCAGCCTGCCAAGGAAGGCGCGGTCAAGGCCCGCATTCTGGTGCTGCATGGCGATGCCGACCCGCTGGCCACCCGCGAAAACGTGGCGGGTCTGTGGGAGGAACTGGATGCCGCCGGTGCCGATTGGCACTTCCATTCTTACGCCCGCGTGCGCCACGGCTTTACCGACAAGGGCAGCGACGAGCGCGGCAAGGCCTTCCTCGGCTATAATGCCAGCGCCGATCGCCAGAGCTGGGCCGCCATGCTCAGCTTCTTTGACGAGATCTTCTGATCAGTCGGGGGCGCTGTTCCGGCGCCCCCTCTTCTTTTACGCTTCGATCCGTTCCAGCCCTGTGTCCGTCACGCGGCGGTAGAAACAGCTCTGCGCGCCTGTGTGGCAAGCAGGGCCTTGCGGCTCGCAGATCATGACCAGAGCGTCCTGATCGCAATCCACGCGCATTTCCTGCACTTTCAGGAAATGGCCCGAAGTCTCCCCCTTCAGCCACAATTTGCCACGGCTGCGCGAATGGAAATGGGCAAGGCCGGTTTCCCGCGTCTTGGCCAGAGCCTGCGCGTCCATAAAGGCGACCATCAAAATTTCGCGCGAGGCCGAATCAACCGCGATGGCGGTGATCAAACCCTTGTCGTCAAAACGGGGCAAAAACTGCGAGCCGTTCTCAACTTCTGCACTGACATTGGCCATTTTCTGCCCTTTTCTCTCGATTATGCCCATCACTGGGCCAAAGCTGTTGCCCGATAACCACAAGTGAGCACCAAAATCCACAGCTCCCCTTATACGTGCTTTATCTTTCCGCAAATTCGGTGAAACAAAGGTGTCACGGTCTTGAGGGAGACCGGAAGCAACCGTTCAGCGCGATGCGCCATGGTTCAGGGAAAGATCTTGCCACCTTTCGGGGAAGGCAGGGAAATGATGTGAGGGTTCGAGTGTGGTAGTCCAGGGTGGCCGTACAGGGGCGACCACCTGACGCGAAAGCGCCGCTCAAAATCGTTTCGTCACGTGGGCGCCCGGAGAGCAATCTCCGGGCGCTTTTTTTACGCCAAGGTGCCGCCGTCGACGCGGGCGAAACAGGCCACCACCACTTCGGCGACACCGGCGCTATGCAGCGCATGGATACAGGCATCGGTCGTGGCGCCGCTGGTCAATACGTCATCGACCAATAACACCCGCGCCCCTTGCAAGGCCTTGGCTCGCCTCGGATGCACGCCAATAACGCCTGTCATCACGCGGGCACGTTCCTCCGCCCCCAGACCGCCCAGTTTGCGCGTAGGGCGCAGGCGGTGGAGGCCGTCCACCAAGGCAGACGCGCCGATCTGTTGGGCCAGTTCCCGCGCCAACAAGGCTGACTGGTTGAAACCCCGCCCCCATAGCCGCCAGCGGTGCAGCGGCACCGGCACCAGCAGCCAGCCTTCACCCACGCCGCGCGCCTTGGCCCGCGCCGCCATCATGCGTCCCATCAAACGGGCCAAAGCCACCTTGCGCCCATATTTGAACGCTATCACCATCCGGCGGGACGTATCATTATACAGCGTCGCCGCCGCCACCCCCTTATGCAGCGGCGGCTTTTCCACACAGGGCGCGCAGAGCATATGTTCCGCGTGGTGGCTCTTCGCCTCGCTGGGCAAGGGGCGTTGGCATAATTGGCAAGCCGGTTCCCCTGGCAGCGCAAGGCTGGACCAGCAGGCGGCACATAGCCCCTCTCCCATGGCCAGCGCCGCGCCGCAAAGCGCGCATCGCGGGGGGAAGATCAAGTCCAGCGGCATGGTATCAGTGTATCCACTTATAACCTGTCCGCAAGGGTGGGATTGGGGACTTGCCCCCGCCCGCACTTCGCGGCAGACAGCGCCGCATGAACCAGCCTGCTACCCCTCCCCGCATTTTCGCCCCGCATCGCCGCCTTGCCGCCCGTCGTCGCGCATGGGCCTTGCAAAGCCGTCCTGATGCAGCGCGCTATGTGCTTGAGGATATGGTAGAGGACGTGCTGGAGCGTATCGATTTTCTGCGCGTGGAGCCCAAGACCGCCTTGGTGGTGGGGGACTGGACCGGATCTCTGGCCATGGCTTTGCGGGCGCGGGGGATCGAGGTGACTTGCGCCGATCCGGCGGCTTTGGGCGATGCCCTGAGGCTGGAGGAAGAGCAGCCCTATCTGGTCCGTGGTTTTGACCTGATCGCCTCGCTCGGCACGTTGGACACGGTGAATGACCTGCCGGGTGCCTTGATCCACCTGAGGCAGGCGTTGAACAGCGGTGGCTTGCTGATCGCCAGCCTGATGGCGGCGGGATCTTTGCCTGCGCTGCGCGAAATTATGCAGGCGGCCGATGGCGAGCGTTCCTATGCGCGGATGCATCCCATGGTGGATGTTCGGGCGGGCGCGCAATTGCTGCAAAGGGCGGGACTGGCCAATCCGGTGGCCGATGGGCGCGACATCAAGGTGCGCTATCGCAGCCTGACCGGCCTTCTGGGTGATGTGCGTGCGCAGGCCTTGGGCGGCGTTCTGACGCAGCAAGGCGCGGCGGTGGACAAGGCTGGCTGGGCCAGAGCATTGGCCGCGTTCGACGCCAAGCGGGACGACGAGGGCAAAGTGACGGAGAGCTTTGAGGTCTTGACCTTGAGTGGCTGGCGTCCCTAGCGCCGCAGGCCTTAAAAAACCACGACGCTCAACGTAATACGCGTTTAAGTTAACCCTTCGACGGAAGACGAAACGGGGTTGTAAGGGGCCACCGGCCCCTTACCCGCCGGAGGCACCTCGCGAGCGAGGCCCCCCAACGATAGATCACCCCAAAGCCGCCTGAGCCGCAGCCAGACGCGCAATCGGCACGCGGAAAGGCGAGGCCGAGACATAATCCAGCCCGACCTTTTCACAGAAAGCGATCGAGGCAGGATCGCCCCCATGCTCGCCGCAAATGCCCAGCTTGATGTCAGGCAGCGTCTTGCGGCCACGTTCAGCGGCCAGTTCGACCAGCTGCCCCACGCCTTCGATATCAAGGCTGACGAAAGGATCGCGGGCGTAAATGCCCTGCTCGACGTAGGCCGACAGGAAACGCGCCGCATCATCGCGCGACACGCCCAGCGTGGTCTGCGTCAGATCGTTGGTGCCGAAGGAGAAGAAGCGCGCTTCCTCCGCAATTTCACCCGCCATCAGCGCCGCACGCGGCAATTCGATCATCGTGCCGACCAGATAATCCAGCACCTTGCCCTTTTCGGCAAAGACTTCAGCGGCGGTCTTGTCCACCAGCGCCTTCAGGATCGACAGTTCCTTCTTGGTTGCCACCAAGGGGATCATCACTTCGGGCACAACCGCTTCACCGCTGGCCAAAGCCACATCGCAAGCCGCTTCAAAAATGGCGCGGGCCTGCATTTCGTAGATTTCGGGGAAGGTGATGCCCAGACGGCAACCGCGATGGCCCAGCATCGGGTTGAACTCGTGCAATTCGCCTGCGCGACGCTTCAGAGTTTCCACGCCAATGCCGATGGCGGCTGACAATTCGGCAAATTCGGCATCGCTATGCGGCAGGAATTCATGCAGCGGCGGATCGAGCAGGCGGATCGTAACCGGCAGGCCAGCCATGATTTCAAAGATGGCGTGGAAGTCGGCGCGCTGTTCGGGCAGCAGCTTGGCCAGAGCGGCGCGGCGGCCCTCGCCATCTTCGGCCAGGATCATCTGGCGCACGGCGGAAATGCGGCCCGCGTCAAAGAACATATGCTCCGTGCGGCACAGACCGATGCCTTCCGCGCCAAAGCTGCGCGCGGTGCGGCAATCCTCGGGCGTTTCGGCATTGGTGCGCACTTTCATGCGGCGATGCTGGTCGGCCCAGACCATCAGAGTGCCAAAGTCACCCACCAGCTCGGGCTGGATGGTTGGCACAGCGCCCAGCATGATGTCGCCGGTGGCGCCATCCAGCGTGATGATATCGCCTTCCTTCAGCTCGCGATTGCCGATCTTCAGCGTGCGATCAGCAGCGTTGATCGACACCGCGCTGGCACCCGAAACGCAGGGACGGCCCATGCCACGCGCCACCACGGCGGCGTGGCTGGTCATCCCGCCACGGGCGGTCAGAATGCCGCGTGCCGCATGCATGCCATGGATGTCTTCGGGGCTGGTTTCCACGCGGACCAGAATGACCGCATCGCCGCGTTCGGCGCGGGTCTGGGCGGTTTCGGCGTCCAGCACGATCGCGCCCGAGGCAGCACCGGGGGAAGCCGGCAGGCCCTTGCCCAGATAGTCACGCGGCGCCTTGGGGTCCAGCGTGGGGTGCAGCAACTGGTCCAGCGCCATCGGATCGACGCGCTTGATCGCCGTGGCTTCATCGATCAGCCCTTCGGCCACCATGTCCACCGCCATTTTCAGCGCCGCCTTGGCCGTGCGCTTGCCCGAACGGGTTTGCAGCATGAACAGCTTGTTGCGTTCAACCGTGAACTCGATGTCCTGCATGTCCTTATAATGCTTTTCCAGCAATTCGAACACAGCGGCCAGTTCGGTGTAAGCTTCGGGCATGGCTTCTTCCATGCTCAACGGCTTGGCACCGGCGCGTTCCCGCGCGAATTTGGTCAGATATTGCGGGGTGCGGATGCCCGCCACCACGTCTTCGCCCTGCGCATTGACCAGCCATTCGCCATAATAGGTCTTTTCGCCGGTGGCAGGGTCGCGGGTGAAGGCCACGCCGGTGGCGCTGGTGTCGCCCATATTGCCGAACACCATGGCCTGCACGTTGACGGCCGTGCCCCAGTCGCCCGGAATGTCGTTCAGGCGGCGATAGACCTTGGCGCGGTCGCTTTCCCAGCTGTCAAACACGGCGCCAATGGCCCCCCACAGCTGTTCATGCACATCCTGCGGGAAGGGACGGCCCAGCTCGCGCTCGGCAATCACCTTATACTGGCCGACCAGCGCCTGCCAATGTTCGGCTTCCAGTTCAATATCGTTGTAGAAGCCATTGTCTTCCTTCACCATTTCCAGCGCATCTTCGAACAGGTGATGGTCAATGCCAAGCACCACGTCGGAATACATCTGGATAAAGCGGCGATAGGAATCCCATGCGAAACGCGGGTTGCCCGAACCTTCGGCCAGACCCAGCACGGTCTGGTCATTCAGGCCAAGGTTGAGCACCGTATCCATCATGCCCGGCATGGAAACGCGCGCGCCAGAGCGCACCGAAACCAGCAGCGGATTGGCCACATCGCCGAACTTGCGGCCCGTGGTGCCTTCGATATGCGCGACGCCGGCAGCCACACCGGCGCGCAAGGCATCGTCAAATGATTTGCCATTGGCGTTATAAAAAGCGCAAACTTCCGTCGAGATCGTAAAGCCCGGGGGGACCGGCAGGCCGATGGCTGCCATTTCGGCCAGATTGGCACCCTTGCCGCCGACAACAGTCTTGTCGCGCGCGCGCGGATCGGACGATGTGGCATCGCCCCCGAACTGGAATACGTATGCGCTCATTTTGACAATGATCCTCGTAAAGCGAATCGATGGCTGATTCGCTTTACGCCTAGCCCTCGATACGCGAGAAGTCAGCCACTTTGTGCACTGCAGCGCGCAGTTCGGACAAAAGTGTTAGACGCGCCGAACGGATGTCGGAATTGTCAGCGTTGACAATGACATCGGTAAAGAACGCATCCACCGCCCCGCGCAAAGTGGCCAGAGCCGCCATCGCGCCGGTGAAGTCCTCCGCCGCCACAGCCGCCTCTGCCTTGGGCGCGGCCTGCGCCAGAGCGGCGATCAGCGCGGCTTCGGCCGGATCGGGGTTCGGGTTACTCTTGCCCTCGTCCCAGCCCTTCTTTTCCTCGGCCTTCAGGATGTTGGCCGCACGCTTGTAACCGGCGAGGAGGTTTACCCCGTCCTCGGTCTGCACAAAGGCCTGCAACGCATGGACGCGGGCGAGCAGGCGGACGAGGTCATCCTCACCACCCAGCGCGAACACCGCGTCGATCAGGTCGTGGCGGACACCTGCTTCCTTCTGCTGGACCTTGAGGCGGTCGGCGAAGAAGGTGAGGAGGTCTTGCCCGACATTCTCAACCGCCACGCCTTGATTACGATACAATTGGGCCGCTGCGTCGAACAGGGGCACCAGATTGAGGCGCAGGCCGTTTTCGGTGATCAAGCGGATAACGCCCAAGGCAGCGCGCCGCAGCGCAAACGGATCTTTTGAACCGGTCGGCTTTAGGTCAGCGCCAAAGAAGCCAACCAGCGCGTCCACCTTGTCGATCAAGGCGGTCAGGATCGCGGCACCTTCGGTCGGCAATTCATCCGACTGGCCAGCGGGCTTATAATGATCACGAATGGCAGCCACCACCGGCACAGGCATGCCCTCAGCGGCGGCATAATACCCCCCCATCAAACCCTGTAGTTCGGGGAACTCACCCACCATTTCCGTTACGAGGTCAGCCTTCAGAATGGCTGCCGCCTGGCGCGCATGCTCCGTACTGCCTGCCAGCGCACCCTGGAAATCGCCAGCCAGAGCCACGAAACGTTCCTGACGCTGCGCCACGGTGCCCAGCTTTTCATGGAACGTAATCCGCTCCAGCTTCTTGGCCTGATCCGACAGGGACACCTTGCGGTCCTGCTGCCAGAAGAAGCGCGCATCGCTCAAACGCGCGGCCAGCACCTTGCGGTTACCCGCCACAATGCCTTCGCCGCCATCGCTGGCCGCGATATTGGCGGTGCAGATGAAAGCATTGGCCAGAGCGCCCGAGGCATCGCGGCAAATGAAATATTTCTGGTTAATACGCGCAGTTAGCTGGATAGTCTCAGGCGGAACCTCAAGAAATTCCTCCTCAAACCGCCCCAGCAAAGGCACCGGCCATTCGGTCAGGCCGGCGTTTTCCACCACCAGACCTTCATCCTCTACCAGCACCAGCCCAGCGTCTGCCGCTGCCTTGGCCGCACCGCTGCGGATGATGCCCTGACGTTCCTCATGATCCACCAGCACATAGGCCTGACGCAATTGCGCGGCATAGGTCTCGGCGCTTTCAATCGCCACCGCGCCGGTGGAATGGAAACGATGACCCACCGTCTCACGCCCCGAAATGATCCCGCCAACCTCGCAATCGACCACCGCGCCATCCAGCAGCGCCACAATGCCCTGCAAAGGACGCACCCAGCGCAGGCTCTCGCTCGACAGCGAAGCCGCGCCCCAGCGCTGGCTCTTGGGCCAGCTAAAACCGCGCACGATGGCGGGGATCGCTTCGGCCAGCACTTCTGCCGTGGCGCGGCCGGGCTTTTCGGTGATGGCGAACAACACGCCATCCCGTTCCACCAATTGCTCACGCGTCAGGCCGGTCTTGCGCAGAAAGCCTGCCAGCGCCTGTTCGGGCGCGGAAGCCTTGGGGCCTTTCACTTCCTCGCTCACCGCTTCGGTCGCCAGCGGCAGGCCGGTGGCGATCAGGGCCAGACGGCGCGGCGTGGACCACACCTGCAAGCCCCCCAACGTCACACCAGCAGCGTTCAACGCATTACGGAACAGCTTTTCCAGCTCGCCACGGGCAGCGGCCTGCATGCGCGCGGGGATTTCCTCGCTGCGCAGTTCAAGAAGAAAGGTGCTCACTTGCTCCACCCCGGAAACTTTGCGGCCCATTCGGCCTCGTTCTTGTTGATCCACGCCTCGCAGGCGCCCTTGGCCAGATCGCGCACGCGGCCAATGTAGCTGGCGCGCTCCTGCACCGAAATCACCCCGCGCGCTTGCAACAGGTTGAACAGGTGGCTGGCTTCGATGGCCTGATCATAGGCGGCCAAAGGAACGCCCGCTTCGATACAGCGCATGGCTTCCTTTTCGGCATGCTGGAAACCGAGGAACAATTGCTCGGTATCGGCCACCTCGAAGTTATACTTCGACATTTCCTGCTCGTTCTTCAGGAAAACATCGCCGTAGGAAACGCCTTCATTGTTGAAGCGCAGGTCGTAAACGCGGTCCACACCCTGAATATACATGGCCAGACGCTCCAGCCCGTAGGTCAGTTCACCCGCCACCGGCTTGCAGTCGAACCCGCCCACCTGCTGGAAATAGGTGAATTGCGTGACTTCCATGCCATCGCACCACACTTCCCAGCCAAGGCCCCATGCGCCAAGCGTCGGGCTTTCCCAGTCATCCTCGACAAAGCGGATGTCATGGGCCAGCAGGTCCACGCCAATCGCGGCCAGAGATTGCAGGTAAAGCTCCTGCAGATTGGCCGGACTGGGCTTCAGGATCACCTGATACTGGTAATAATGCTGGAGCCGGTTCGGGTTCTCGCCATAGCGGCCGTCGGTGGGGCGGCGGCTGGGCTGGACATAGGCGGCTTTCCAGCTTTCCGGACCCAGCGCGCGCAAGGTGGTGGCGGGGTGGAACGTACCCGCGCCCATGCGCATGTCATAAGGTTGCAGGATCAGACAGCCGTGCTTGCTCCAAAAGGCATGGAGCGTGAGGATCATGTCCTGAAAGCTGAGAGGCAGTTTGCTCTCTGGCGCGGAGTTAAGTGCTGGGTCGCTCATAATGGCCAGCCTTTGGCCGATGGCGCGTGAAGGGTCAATGGGGGTTTGGCGGCGCAGGGGCGGGCAATGGGCGCGGGCATGTTTTTTTTCACCACATGTTCATGCGGCGCGGGCATGGTCCTTTGCGTAAAGCCCCCATCGACAGCCCCCGCCCAATCGCTATAGGCAGCGCCCATGCAAAAATTCCGCAAAATCATTTCCGGCCTCGCTTTAGGCCTGTCGCTGGTCACGCTGCCCGCCTTGGCCGCGACGCAGCGCGTGCCCACAGCCCAGCCCGTCAAGCTGCAAAGCATTGCCCACCCTGCCCTGTGGCAGGTGCAAAAGGGCGCCACCACGATCTATCTGTTCGGCACGGTCCACGCCCTGCCCGCTGATGTGGTCTGGCTGGATGGCAAGCTGGAGCAGGCCTTCAACCGTTCCGATGCGCTGGTGACCGAGATCGCCGACCAGAACCCCGAGGAAATGCGCAACCAGTTGCTGGCCAAGGCACTGCTGCCGCAAGGGGGCAATCTGCGCGATAGCCTGCCTCCCAAAACCCGCTTCGCGCTGGAGAAGGCGCTGACCGGCATTGGCGAGCCAGTTTCCCGACTTGATCCTTTCCGCCCGTGGTATGCGGCGGTGGCCTTGTCCACTCTGCCGCTGATAAAGGCTGGCTATGACCCCGAACAGGGCGTGGACACCAAGCTGGGCGCTCTGGCCAAGGCGCGCGGGCAGAAGCGCGAGGCGCTGGAAACGGCGGCCTATCAATTCGGTCTGTTCGACGGCCTGCCCCTGCCGCTGCAAAAAAGTTATTTGCAGGAAGTGGCGGTGGGCGCGCCCAAAATTACCGGCGAATTGGCAGCGATGATTGCTGCATGGAAGGCTGGCGATGCGGCCAAACTCGCCCGCCTGATGAATGCGGAGGAAAGCGATCCGCGTCTGGCCGAAGTGCTACTCTATCAACGCAACCGCGCATGGGCGCAGTGGATCAAGGCGCATCTGGATCAACCGGGCACTTTGTTTGTGGCGGTGGGCGCAGGCCATCTGGCGGGCAAAGGCAGCCTTCAGGAGCAACTGCGCAAACTGGGCGTCACGGTCAAGCGCGTGCAATAATGCGCAAAAGCTGGCTGGCCGGACTGGGTTTGCTGTCAGGCTTGGGCGCCTTGGCGCTGTGGCTTTACACCAGCCCTGCACCCGTTCACCCCGCCCTGTGGCAAGTGGAAGGCCCGCAGGGGCAAAAGGGTTGGCTGTTCGGCACGATCCACGCCCTGCCCCGCGCGGTAGACTGGCGGCGCGGGCCGGTGGAGCAGGCTTGGCAGCAGGCCGATAGCGTGGTGGTGGAAATTGCCGCGCTCAATGACAGCAGCGCCACCGCCAAGGCTTTCGAAAGCCTCGCCCATACACCCGCCCTGCCCCCGCTGGATCAGCGCCTGCCCGAAACGATGCACCCCGCTTTGGCCAAAGCGCTATCTGGCCGCAGCCCTACAGAATTCACCGACACCGAAAGTTGGGCCGCGGCGCTGATGCTGGCCCGCGATGCCGCCAGTGGCGACCCCGCCCATGGCATAGACCGCGCCATATTGAGCGCACCCCAAGGCAAGACCGTGGTCGAACTGGAAGGCGCCATGGGCCAGCTATCCCTGTTCGACCGCCTGCCCGAAAGCGCCCAACGCCGCCTATTGGCCGAGGCCATCAATGCCGCCCCCGATGATGGCAGCACCTTGGCCAAGGCATGGAGCGAAGGCAATGTCGATGCCTTGGCGCAGGAGACAAAGCGCGGCATGCTGGCCGATCCGGTGCTGCGGCAAGCATTGTTCGTGGGCCGCAATCAGGCATGGGCGGCCAAGATCGAAGCCATGTTGCGCGCTGGCAAGCATCCTTTCGTCGCCGTTGGCGCGGCGCATATGGCGGGCGAACAGGGCCTGCCCGCCATGCTGGCCGCGCAAGGGTATAAGGTGAAGCGGGTCCAATAGGCCCCAACCGCCTTGCATTTTCCCGCCAAGCGCTATAAGGGCGGCCGCTCCCCGTCATGGTCATCCCTGGAGGCGTGGCGGGCGATTGTGATTTTCCAGAGTTTTCGAAAGGCAAGTATCATGAGCAATTTTAGCCTGCCGGCCGAGACGCGCGCGAAGACTGGCAAGGGAGCCAGCCGTGCCCTGCGTCGTGAAGGCCGTGTTCCTGTCGTGGTTTACGGTGGCAATGCCGAACCGGTTGCCGCTCACGTGGAAGAAAAGGAACTGGTGCGTCTGCTGAACACCGGCAACTTCTTCGACGGCGAAGTGGAAATCGTGGTGGACGGCGCCGCTGTAAAGACCGTGGCCAAGGACGTTGCGGTTCACCCCGTGACCGACCGTCCGGAACACGTGGACTTCCTGCGCGTTTAATGCGGTTGATGGCGGCCTGAAACGGCGGCCATAAGGAAAAGGCGGGAAAGATGGCGCTGGTTCGCCGCTCTTTCCCGCCTTTCGTTTTGCGCGATGATATTCAAGGCACGAGGCAAAGATGCAATTGTGGGTAGGGCTGGGCAATCCGGGCGAGCAATATAAGCTGAACCGCCACAATGTAGGCTTTCTGGCCTGCGATGCCATTGCCGACGCCTATCGCTTTGGCCCCGTGCAAAAAAAGTTTCAGGGCTGGGTGCAGGATGGAAGGATTGGCGGCATACGCATCATCCTGCTCAAACCCGCCACCTTCATGAACGAGAGCGGGCGCGCCGTCTCCGAGGCTTTGCGCTTCTTCAAACTGGACCTGACCGCGCTGACCGTGTTCCATGACGAACTGGATCTGGCGCCGATGAAGGTGAAGGTGAAGCAGGGCGGCGGCATTGCGGGACATAATGGCCTGCGATCCATCAACCAGCATCTGGGGCCCGATTTCCGCCGCATCCGTCTGGGCATTGGTCATCCCGGGCACAAGGACCGCGTGACCGGCCATGTGCTGGGCAATTATGCCAAGTCGGAACTGGACCCGTTGACCGATATGTTGACCGCCGTGGCGGCCGAGGCCGAATGGCTGGCCAAGGGCGATGATGTGCGCTTTATGAGCGATGTGGCCCGCCGCCTCAACGACTGAAAAGTTTATGCTTAACCCTGTTTCAACACCTGTTGCCCCATAGCTGAGGCTGGATACGCCTATCGCCCAAATGGGCCATGGCAGGCTTTGGAAACTAAGGTGTTACGGGGCATGAAGCAGAACTGGCTTCTGATGGGCGTTTGTGCGGGCAGCATGGTGATGGCTGTGCTGGGCTGGACGCGGCAGGCGGATTGCAATTGCCCCAAGAACCTGACCGTTCTGGCCAAACCCGTCATCAAAGCCAAGAGCGGCGGTTCCAGCACAGGATCAAGCACGAGCACCAGCACGGGCGGCTTTGGTCCACGCGATCGCGGCACACCGCCGGTTTACAGCAGCACGGGCAGCAGCAGTACCGGCGGGCGCGCCGTTTCCACCACCACAAGCACGACGACTGGCAGTACTAGCAGCACAGGCGGTTCGAGCAGTTTCGGCCCGCACAAGACCGGAACGACCTCTGGCTCTGGCGGATCGAGCACCACAACCACCGGCGGCCATTCGGCCAACACCAGCGGCATGTTCGATGGCGGTACCTCTACATCGACCACCACCACGGGCGGCCAAGGCAGCAGCGGCGGACGCGGGGGAAGCAGCACCGGAGGTAGTTCCGGCGTGGGCGGCTCGGGCAGCACTTCGGGGGCGACTGGGTCTGGCGGCTCGACCACCTCAACTGGAAGCAGCACCGGATCGACGACGACAACGACCAGCGGCGGGACCAGCACTACGACGGGCGGAACGACAACCGGCAGTTCGACCACGACGGGCAGCACGTCCACAACCGGCGGAAATGCGGGCAGTTCTACGTCCGGTGGCAGCACATCGGGCGGGACAACGACAACGACCGGCGGCTCCTCGACAAGCACCACCACCGCCGGCAGCAGCAGCTTTGGCCCCCGCGACCCAAGCTCTGGCAGCACCGGATCGACCACAACCACCACAACGGGCGGCTCGACCACGACCGGTGGAACAACCAGCACAGGCTCGACCACGACCGGTGGAACAACCAGCACAGGCTCGACCACAACCGGCGGCTCCAGCAGTTCGACCAGCAGCACATCGGGCTGGTTCGACTGGAGCAGTTCTTCTTCCTCGTCCTCCTCATCCTCTTCCGGCTCCACCGAAGTGCCGGAACCGGGCACTTTGGGTCTGATGGGGGCAGGCGTGGCGGGATTGGCTTTCGCCCGTGCACGCCGTCGTAAAAACACGCCCCTTGCACCGGCAGAACCGAAAACACCCTCCCAAACGCCTGATGCCGAAAGCGACATGACCTCGCCCGACTGAGCCCCCATCCCGCCCTGACGCCGTAAAAAAGCGTCGGGGGGATAAAAAACCCATTCCCACTTTTCGCCCCTATGCTTTATGGGGCGCCGATTGAGGCGGCGCATCTTGGCCGCAAAGGCGCTGGCCCGGTCCGCGCCTTACTGGATCCGGAGTAGAGAAAATGGGTTTTCGTTGCGGTATTGTCGGCCTGCCTAATGTCGGCAAATCCACCCTGTTCAACGCGCTGACCGAAACGCAGGCGGCACAGGCGGCGAATTATCCCTTCTGCACCATCGAACCCAATGTGGGCAATGTGGGCGTGCCCGATCCGCGTCTGGACAAGCTGGCCGAGATTGCCGGCAGCCAGAAGATCATCCCCACCCAGCTGGGCTTTGTCGACATTGCCGGTCTGGTGCGCGGCGCGTCCAAGGGCGAAGGTCTGGGCAACCAGTTCCTTGGCAACATCCGCGAAGTGGACGCCATTGTCCATGTGCTGCGCTGTTTTGAAAATGACGACATCCAGCATGTCGACAACCGCGTAGACCCCATCTCGGACGCTGAAACGGTGGAAACCGAATTGATGCTGTCCGATCTGGAAAGCCTGGAAAAGCGCGTGCCGGCCGCGCAGAAGAAAGCCACGCAGGGCGACAAGGAAGCCAAGATCACCGCGTCTGTGCTGGGTCAGGCGCTGGAATTGCTGCGCGAAGGCAAGCCCGCCCGCTTGACCGAGCCCAAGGACGAGGATGAAGCCCGCGTCTTTGCGCAGGCCCAGTTGCTGACCGCCAAGCCGGTGCTTTACGTTTGCAACGTGGAGGAAGAATCGGCCGCCAATGGCAATGCCTTCTCCGAAAAGGTGTTTGCCAAAGCCAAGGCCGAAGGCGCTACTGCGGTGATCGTCTCCGCCGCGATCGAGGCCGATCTGATCGGTATGGAAGCGGAAGAACGCGCCGAATTCCTGTCCGAACTGGGCCTGAAGGAAACCGGTCTGGCCCGCATCATCCGCGCTGGCTATGATCTGCTGGGCCTGCTCACCTTCTTTACCGTTGGCCCCAAGGAAGCCCGCGCATGGACCGTGGCCAAGGGTTCCAAGGCCCCGCAAGCCGCTGGCGCCATCCACTCCGACTTTGAACGCGGCTTCATCCGTGCCGAAACCATCGCCTATGACGATTATGTCACGCTGGGCGGTGAAGCGGCCTGCCGCGATGCGGGCAAGCTGCGTCAGGAAGGCAAGGAATATGTCACCAAGGATGGCGACGTGTTCCACTTCAAGTTCAATGTCTAAATTCTGAAAAACTGCTCAGGCACAGGTGGCGGTCATGAAAAAGTCTTTCCTTTCCCTGCTCGCCACCTTGCCTTTGGCGCTGTCCGCACCCGCGCTGATGGCAGCGCCTAAAACGCCTGTTGCCGCCGCCCACAACCACGCCGCGCAAAAGCCCGTCACCATCCTGATCTCGATTGACGGTTTCCGCCCCGATTATCTGCAACGCGGCGTCACGCCCAACCTCAACGCTTTGGCGGCCAAGGGCATCAGCGCTTCGATGCGCCCCTCCTTCCCGTCCAAGACCTTTCCAAACCACACCACTTTGGTAACCGGCCTGGTGCCCGACCATAATGGCATTGTGGCCAATTCCATGTTCGACAAGCGCCGGCCGGGCGAAAAGTTCACCATGTCCACCGAGGATGCTTTCTGGTGGGCAGAGAGCGAGCCTGTGTGGATCGCGGCGGAAAAGGCGGGCATCCGCACCGCCACCATGTTCTGGCCCGGCGCCAATGTGGAGCATGACGGGTTGCGCCCGCAGGATTGGCAGCAGTTCAGCCAGAACGTCACCGGCGTTCAGCGCGTCAATGGCGTGCTCGACTGGCTGCGCCGCCCTGCCGCAATCCGGCCCGCCTTTGTCACGCTTTATTTCGACACGGTGGACACGGCGGGGCATGATTTTGGCCCCGATGCCGCCGAAACCACCAAGGCTGTGTCGGATGTGGACGCGCGCATCGGTGATCTGGTGAAAGGCATCAAGGCGCTGGGCCTGACCGCCAATCTGGTGGTGGTGGCTGATCATGGCATGGCGGCGGTGTCGCAGGATCGCACCATATTGCTGCCCTCCTTCCTCAATCCTCAGGATTACACGGTGGTCGAGGATGGCCCCTTTGCCGGCCTGAACCCCGTGGCAGGCCATGAGGCCGCGCTGGAAGCATCCTTGTCCAAAGCGCCAGAGCATGTGCAATGCTGGCCCAAGCGCGCCATCCCCGCCCGTTTCCGCTATGGCAGCAATCCGCGCGTGCCCGAAGTGCTATGTCTGGCCGATAGCGGCTGGGAAGTGCTGCGCGATACACCCAAAAAGCCAGTGAAGGGTGGAACCCATGGTTATGACAATGCCGCGCCCGATATGGCGGCGCTGTTCATCGCCACTGGTCCTGCGTTTAAAGCCAAGGGCCACATCCCCGCTTTTGACAATACCGCCATCGAACCCATGCTGCGCGATGTGTTGGGCCTGCCGCAGGGATCGCCCCGCGACGGGGTGAATACGATCTTTGGCACATTGCCGAAATAGTTTTCCCGCGCCATGGGGCGTGGATGGGTCTGAAAGGTTTTCATTGCCTCACAACTGTCACATCCGGCTGCTTGCTGGCGCTGGGGGGTGCTGCGCCTGCCTATGCCACAGAGGATGAATTGCAGGTCTGGACGGGGGAGACGCTGGTGATGGGCTTGGGACCATCCACCTCCGTTTCCGCCCAATTGGAACAAAGATTCCGGCCAGAGATGAAAAATGGCGACGTGCATATCCTGCGCTTCACCGGCGACCATGCCTTTTCCCCGCATTGGTCGGCCGGCGGCGGTGTGCAATATATGGAAAACCGTCAGGTCGACGAGGCCGACGCCTATCAACAGGTTGAATGGTCCAACCATGGCATTGCCATCCGCGAATGGATCGAGGAGCGCTTCCAGACCGGCGGCAAACCGATTGGCTGGCGCTGGCGGCAAAGGGTGGAATTGTCACGCCCTCTGGACGCCGACCACCAATGGGAGGGCAAGGTTAGCGGCGAGTTCTTCTTTCTGCTCAACCAGATGAGCGCGCGCGAACAAACCGGCCTAACCGGATTTCGCGGCCAGATCACGCTGCGCCATCCGATCAACCATCGGTTTAACCTGCAATTGGCCTATCTGTATAATCGCGCGATCCGCCATCATGCCGAGGATACGGTCAGCCATACCCCCTTTATCGTGTTGACCTACCGAATGTAATCATTTGCGGCCAAACAGCTTTTCAATATCGCCATGGGCCAGCTTCACCCAAGTGGGGCGCCCATGGTTGCACTGGCCCGAACGCGGCGTCACTTCCATCTCGCGCAGCAGAGCGTTCATTTCCGCCACATTGAGCGTCCGCCCCGCCCGCACGCTGCCGTGACAGGCCATGGTGGCCAGCACCAGATCCAGCCTCTCGCCCAGCAAGAGCGAGCTGCCCTCTACGCTTGGCCCATTGAGCGCCAGATCATCGGCCACATCGCGCACCAAGGCCTGCACATCGCCCTTGGCCAGCACGGCAGGCACGCTGCGCACCAGCATGGCGCAGGGGCCGAAACGTTCCAGCGACAGGCCATGGCTGGCCAGCTCCGGCGCAACTTCTTCCAACCGATCACAGGCCGGTTCGTCCAGTTCCACCACTTGCGGCAAGAGCAGAGCCTGCGCCGCCGCCATCTTGTCCCCCGCCCCTGCCGCGCGCAGCCGTTCCAGCACGATGCGTTCATGGGCGGCATGTTGGTCGACGATCACCAGACCATCGCTGGCCTCAGCGATAATATAGGTGTTGGCCACTTGGCCACGGGCAATGCCCAGAGGGTAATCCACCGCATCGGGCGCGGCCTCTTCCGCCATTTCAGCACGGCCCAAAGGAGCCGGATCCATCGGACGCGGGGCAAAGCTCTGCGCCTCATAGGAACGCCAAGCCTCGCTGGCGGACTCGCCCACGCGGTTGGGCGTGTATTGGCGGGCGAACAGGCTTTCCAGACGCGGCTGTGCGGGGGCCATCGGCGCTACAGGTTCGCGCTGCCAATTCCCCATCGCATCGGCGGCGGGGGATTGGGCGGTCTTTTGTCCTGCCGCTTCCAAAGCGTGGCGCAGGCCGGAGACGATAAAGCCACGGATAAAGGCAGGATCGCGAAAACGCACCTCGGTTTTGGCGGGATGGACATTCACGTCCACCTCGTCGGGCGGCACATCCAGAAACAGCGCCAGCACCGCATGGCGGTCCCGCGCCAACATCTCGGCATAGGCGCCGCGCACCGCGCCGACCAGCAAGCGATCCTTCACCGGCCTGCCGTTTACGAACAAATATTGATGGTCCGCCACGCCGCGGTTGAAGGTCGGCAGGCCCGCAACGCCGGTCAATCGGGCCGGACCACGCTCCAGATCAATCACCACGCCATCATCGGCCAGTTCACGCGCAACGATCCGCGCCACGCGCTGGGGAGCCGTCTCCCCCGACTGTACCGCCAGCACACGCCGCCCGTCCTGTTCCAGCACAAAGCCCACATCGGGCCGCGCCATGGCAAGCCGCCGCACCACATCGAGGCAGGCGGCATATTCGCTCCGCCCCGAACGCAGGAATTTGCGGCGGGCGGGCACTTTGCCGAACAGATCCTCGACCCTGATCCGCGTGCCGGGGGGCAGAGCCGCAGGCGCATCGCCCACCACCTCGCCATGGTCCACCACGCGGCGCCAGCCCTCGGCGCTGTCGCGGGTGCGGCTTTCGATGGTCATGCGAGCCACGCTGGCGATGGAGGGCAAGGCCTCTCCGCGAAAGCCCAAAGTCGTCACCAATTCGATCGCTTCATCGGGCAATTTGGAGGTGGCATGGCGTTCCAGCGCCAGCGCCATCTGCTCCGGCCCCATGCCGCAGCCGTCATCGGTCACTTCAATCCCGTCGAGTCCTCCATCCGTCAGGCGGATAGTGATCTGGCTGGCGCCCGCATCGATGGCGTTTTCTACCAATTCTTTCAAAGCGGAAGCAGGGCGCTCCACCACCTCGCCAGCGGCGATGCGGTTGACCAGATTTTCGGGCAGGCGGCGGATGATCGGCAACATGGGCGTCTCTATAAACCACTCCGCCGCCAGTGCAGCGCCCCTCACCCGCCTCTGCCCCATGATATCCCCGATTATTCGCGCATAATTCTTAGGGGTTTTCCGTCATTCCGGATGCAAATGCCGCAAGCCTGCGCCATGGTGCGACCACAAGGGCGCGATTCGCGATAAAGTGATGGTGCATTGCGGCACAAGGGCAACAATCCTTTGGCCTTTGCGGCAGCGTTGCGTTAAGGGGGCCGCCTGCCCATGCAATTTCCAGCCTGACCATGCCTTCCTGCGGATGCTATGTCGGGCAAAGCTACGGAACCATCGATGTCGTCCTATCTCTCGCGTTTCTTCAAGTTCGGTTCGCAAAACATGGCCATCGACCTCGGTACGGCCAACACGCTGGTCTATGTGCAGGACCGCGGCATTGTGCTGAACGAGCCTTCGGTGGTGGCCATTGAAACGATCAATGGCAACAAGACCGTCAAGGCTGTGGGCGATGATGCCAAGATGATGATGGGCAAGACGCCCGACAGCATCGAAGCGATCCGCCCTCTGCGCGATGGCGTGATTGCCGATATCGAAATCGCCGAAGAAATGATCAAGCACTTTATCCGCAAGGTGCATGGCAAGCGCAGCCTGTTCCGCTATCCTGAAATCGTGATCTGCGTACCCTCGGGCAGCACCAGCGTGGAACGCCGCGCGATTCGCGATGCGGCCAGCAATGCCGGTGCCAGCCAGGTGTTCCTGATTCTGGAACCCATGGCCGCAGCCATCGGCGCCGATATGCCCGTTACCGAGCCGGTGGGTTCGATGGTGGTGGACATTGGTGGCGGCACGACCGAAGTGGCGGTGCTGTCTCTGCGCGGTCTGGCCTACACGACTTCGGTGCGTGTGGGTGGTGACAAGATGGACGAAGCCATCGTTTCCTATGTCCGCCGTCATCACAATCTGCTGATCGGCGAAGCCACGGCGGAACGGATCAAGAAGGATTACGGCATTGCCATGGTGCCCGCCGATGGCGTGGGCGAAACGATCCATCTGAAGGGTCGCGATCTGGTCAATGGCGTGCCCAAGGAAATCACCATCACGCAGGCCAATGTGGCCGAAGCCCTGTCCGAACCGATCAGCGCCATCATCGAAGGTGTGCGCATCGCGCTGGAGAACACGGCGCCCGAACTGGCGGCGGACATTGTTGATCAGGGCATCGTGCTGACCGGCGGCGGCGCGCTGATCAAGGGTCTGGACGAATATTTGCGTGAAGAAACCGGCCTGCCGGTCAGCATCGCCGAAGATCCGCTGTCCTGCGTGGCGTTGGGCACGGGGCGCGCGATGGAAGATCCGGTCTATCGCGGCGTGTTGATGACGGCCTAACTCGGTTTGCTGCGGGGGTTTTGCGCCCCGCACAGACATCGGAATGTGACGACATGCTCCCGCCGGCGCCTATATATGGGGCTGGCGGGATGCCAGATGAGAAGAAAGGCGGGATGCATGGTGCCGCCAGGCAACCGGCGTTCGACCTATTCGCGGCGGGCGCTCAACAATATCTTCTTTGGCTATGTGGCGGCGGGTGCCATTCTGCTGGGCGGCGGCGGGTTGGCGCTGGCGTCCTATGCCTCGCCGGAAAGCTTTGGCGGATTGCGCGTCTTGGCCAGCGATATGGTGCAGCCTGTGGCCAAACTGGCAGCCCAAGGCCGCGCCGGTCTGGGCCAGACTTTCGCCAATCTGCAAGCCTATGCCACTTGGGGGCCGGAGAACGAGCGCCTGAAGCGTGAAGTGGCGATTGGCCGGGTCAAGGCGGTGGAACTGGCCGCCGCGCAACAGGAAAACAAGCGCCTTCAGGCGATGCTGCAACTGGGTGAAGTGTCGCCCAAGCCTATCGCCTATGGCTGGCTGGTGGCTTCCTCCAGCGGCAGCACGCGGCGCTATGCCACGATTTCGGTGGGCAGCAATCAGGGCGTGCAAACGGGCATGCCGGTCCGCACCGCAATGGGCCTGATCGGGCGCGTGCTGGAAGTGGGGCGCATTTCCGCCCGCGTATTGATGATCACCGATGCGCAAAGCGTGGTGCCCGTGCGCCGCGCCAGCGATGGCCTGCCCGCCTTTGCCACGGGCAAGGGCGATGGCACTTTGCAACTGCGCCTGCTGACTTTGGGCATCAATCCGCTGAAACCGGGGGACGCCTTTGTTACCTCCGGTTCGGGCGGGCTGTACTGGCCCGATACGCCGATCGCGGTGGTATCCAGCCTGACCCGCGATGGCGCGATTGCCCGCGTGCTGGGCGATCCTGCGGTCAGCGAGACGGTCGCGGTTTATCCGGCATGGTCACCGACGCAGGATGCAACCCTGCCCCCTCCGGCCGAGGATGTGACCCCGCCTAAACCTGCCGCCAAAGCAAAGGCGCAATAGGATGATCGCGCGCAAGCTCTCGCGACGGGGAGCGCAGCCGCTGGCCCGCCGGATCAGTCAGGCGCCCTCGCCCTTTGTTGCCTATGCAACGCCTTGGGCGGCGGTGGCTTTGGCGTCGATCATGCCGTGCTGGCCCTTGGTAGCCATGGCGCCGGTCATGCCGCCTTTAGGCTTCATGTCGTTGCTGGCATGGCGACAGGTGCGCCCCGGTCTTCTGCCGATCTGGGCGGGGCTGCCGCTGGGCTTGGTGGATGATCTGTTCAGCGGGCAGCCGTTTGGTTGTGCCATTTTCCTGTGGACGCTGACGCTGATCACGCTGGAGATTATCGAGGCACGTTTTCCTTGGCGCAATTTCATCACCGACTGGCTGGTGGCCTCGCTCTTCCTGCTGGCCTATCTGGCCGCTTGCGTGGGCTTTAACCAGCATGGCGTTCCGGCGGACATCATGCCGCCTTGGGCCTATATTGGCGTGCAAATGGGGCTGACCGTCATCGCCTATCCGATGGTGGGCCGCGTGGTGGGCTGGATCGATCGCTGGCGCCTGACGCGGTTTCGAGTGGTCGGGTAAATGGCCAAGCTGATAACAAATGGCGTGCTGCGCAACAGTTTTGACCGGCGCAGCGTGGTGGTGGGCTCGCTGCAAAGCGGGGTGGGCCTGCTGCTGGCCACAAGGCTGGGCTATATCGCGCTGGCCGACAATGAAAAATACAAGACGATGTCGGAAAGCAACCGCGTCAACCTGTCGCTGATCCCGCCGCGTCGTGGCTGGATCCTCGACCGAATGGGGCAGCCGATTGCGTCGAACCGCGCCGATTTCCGCGTCGACCTGATCCCCGAAAAGCTGATCGAGCAGGACAAGACGCTGGCCGAACTGGCGGGTATCCTGCATCTGGACGAGATCGCGCTGCAGGAGATCCGCGACCATCTGGAAAAATCGCGTGGATTCCAGCCTGTAGAGGCCGGATCGCATCTAAGCTGGGAACAATTTGCCGCCGTATCCGTGCGCCAGCCCGACATGCCCGGCGTGGTGCCGCAACGCAGTTTCTCGCGCTATTACCCGTCCGGCCCCTGCGTGGGGCATCTGGTCGGCTATGTCGGCGTGGCCAATGCCAAAGATTACGAGCAGGAGCATAATCCCCTGCTGATCACGCCGGGTTTCAAGATCGGCAAGGACGGGCTGGAAAAGCAGTTCGATGCCGAATTGCGCGGCGTTCCGGGCGCCCGCCGCAGCGAGGTGACCGCCGGTGGCCGCGTGGTGCGCGATCTGGAAACGCGCGAGGATGTGCCGGGCAAGGCGATCAAGCTGACCGTCCATGCGGGGTTGCAGGAATATGCCGCGCGCCGCATCGGCACCGAAAGCGCCGCCGTGGTCGTGATGGACTGCGAGACGGGCGACCTGCTCTCCTTCGTCTCCATGCCCAGTTTCGACCCCAACAGCTTTACCGACGGGGTGGGCCGCATCGAATGGAAGATGCTGTCCGACGATGACCATGTTCCCTTGCGGAACAAGATTTTGCACGGGCTTTATCCCCCTGGTTCTACAGTCAAGCCCACGGTGGCCTTGGCCTTCCTCGAGGCGGGGCTGTCGCCCGATGCGGCGGTCAATTGCTCTGGCGGTTTGCGCGTGGGCAACCGCGTGTTCCATTGCTGGAACCACCATGGCCATGGCCGCGTGGATATGGCCAAGGGCATTTATCAAAGCTGCGACGTCTATTTCTATCACTTTGCCCAGCAAATCGGCATGGATCAGATTGCGCGCACCATGCGCAAGATTGGCTATGGCCAGAAATTCCCGCTGCCCTATCCCAGCCAGTCCTTTGGCACGGTGCCCGATCCGGCGTGGAAGCTGAAGAAATACAACAAGGAATGGGCGATTTATGACACAGTGAATGCCACGATTGGCCAAGGCTATGTGCAGGTTAATCCGCTGCAACAGGCGGTGATCGCAAGCCGACTGGCCAGTGGCAAGCTGTTGATGCCGCGTCTGTTGCATGATGATCCGCGCCCCGCTGCCGGTTCGCTGGGCGTGCCGCAGGAGCATCTGGATTTCATCCATGCCGCGATGAAGGAAATGGTCAACGGTCTGGGCACCGGCCATGCCGCGCGCCTGCCCATCGATGGCGTCCAACTGGCGGGCAAGAGCGGCACCGCGCAGGTTGTGGGTCTGAACATAGGCAATGGCAAGGGCGGCCTGTGGCGCCACCGTGACCATGGCCATTTCATCTGCTTTGCCCCGTTTGATAAGCCCAAATATGCCTGCGCCGTGCTGGTGGAACATGGGGGCGGTTCGCCGGCCGCCATGCCGATTGCCCGCGACGTGATGACCTATATGTTTGACCAGCAAAAGGCCTGGGACGCTTTGCTGGAGCTGGAAAAGGGCTGGGGCGGGACGCCTCAGGAGCGGCAAGCGGCCAAATACCGGTCCTATGCCGCGCAATATGGTGTGCGTGCGCCGCAGGTGGAGGACAGCGAGGAAGCGCTGGCGCAGCAGGAGCAAGAGGCTGCCAAGCCCGCTCCGCAGCCCATCCAGTCCGACGCCGCCCCGCCTGCCCCCGAGCCGGAGGAAGCGTCCGCAGCCCCTGCCCCCGCCGCTACCCCCAAACCAGCCGCCGAGCCGCAGACATGACGCCTTCTTTCATCCCTGCCCCCTTGCGCGGTCTGCCTTGGGGCATGTTGATACCGCTGACGGGTCTGATGCTGTTTGGCGCGACGGTGCTTTATTCCGCTGCAGGGGGCCATATGGCGCCCTATGCGTGGAAGCATATCATGAATTTCGTGATATTCCTTGGCCTTGCGCTGGCTATCTCACATGTTCCCGAACATCGGTTTCAACAGGCAGCCTATCCGATTTACGGCTTGCTGGTGGCGCTATTGGTGCTGGTGGAGGCGGTGGGCCATGTCAGCAAGGGCAGCCAGCGCTGGCTCAACCTTGGCTTTATGAACCTGCAACCGTCCGAGTTGATGAAGCCGGGCATCGTGCTGATCATGGCTTTGTTCTATTCCACCCTGCCCCCGTCGATGATCCGCACATGGCGGGCCTTGATCCCGCCTTTGCTCTTGCTGGGACTGCCGGGCGGTCTGGTGATGTTGCAGCCCGATCTGGGCACGGGCCTGTCGATCTGTTTCGGCGCAGTCGTGGTGGTGTTTCTGTCGGGCGTGCCACTGTGGTGGTTCATTTCGGGCGGAGCGGCTGCAGTCGTAGCCGCGCCCATGGCCTTTTTCTTCCTGCTGCATGATTACCAACGCAAGCGCGTGCTGGTTTTCCTTGATCCCGAAGCGGACATGCTGGGATCAGGTTATCACATCACCCAGTCCAAGATCGCCATCGGCTCGGGAGGTTTCTGGGGCAAGGGGCTGGGCAATGGCTCGCAAAGCCATCTCAAATATTTGCCCGAAGCCCATACCGACTTCGCCTTTGCCACCATGGCCGAGGAATGGGGCATGGTCGGCGGTCTGTTCATCCTTGCCGTGTTCTTTGTCGTGCTGTTCCGCTGGGGCATGGGCGTGGCACGCCGCGCGCCCGACCGGTTCAGCCAGTTGCTGGCCGCGGGCATGACCGCCACGGTGTTTTTCTATGTGGCGATCAATATGATGATGGTGATGGGTCTGGCCCCTGTGGTCGGCATCCCACTGCCCTTTGTCAGCCACGGCGGATCCTCCATGATGACCAATATGATCTGTATCGGCACGATCATGGCGGTGGACCGTTGGGGCAAGCGTGCCGGTGGCCGGTTGGCCTGAAAAAGCGGATCGGCACAAGGGCCCGATTTTCGGGGCTTTTGCAAAAAAGTTTGAGGCTTTTGAAAAGAATCACTTGCGGGCGGCAAATCAGACGCTAAGGGAGCGGCCTCCGGCGAGGGCAACTTACCAAGGTAGCCCACCAAAAAGCAGGATGGACGCATAGCTCAGTTGGTAGAGCAGCTGACTCTTAATCAGCGGGTCCTAGGTTCGAGCCCTAGTGCGTCCACCAAGCTTTTTGTTGAAATTGCTGCGAAAGATATGGACGCATAGCTCAGTTGGTAGAGCAGCTGACTCTTAATCAGCGGGTCCTAGGTTCGAGCCCTAGTGCGTCCACCATTTTCCATCTTCCACACAATTGCCAAATCCAAGGCGTAACGCCATAGGCGCGCCATGAGCCAACCGCCCCTTCCTTCTACGCGCTTGCCTGGTCTGGAATGGCTGCGCCTGATCGCGGCCAGTGGCGTGCTGCTGCTGCATGTGCGCGCGGTTTTCGGTGGGCAGCGGGTGTTCGGGCTGGGCTATCTGGGCGTGGATTTCTTCCTGATGCTGTCGGGCTTTCTGATGGCGCGGGTGCAGGAACCAAGGCTTTTGACAGGAGCGGAACCCCTGCACTTTATGGCCAAAAGGATCTGGCGCCTATGGCCGATGATGGCGCTGGGCGGGGTGATCGGCCTGCCGCGCCTTTGGTCACGTTCGGCCGGTTGGGAGGATTTCCTGACCGTGACGGGGCTCAATCTGGCGCTGCTGCCGGTGTGGGGGCGGATGTTTGTGTTCCCGCTCAATATTCCGGCTTGGACGATCCTGTGCGAATTGGCCTGCAATGCGCTGCATGTGACGGGCCTGTGGAGGCTGAGGCGCTGGTGGTTTGGCGCAGGGGTGATCGGCCTGCTGCTGGCCGATGCATGGCTGGCATGGCATTTCAAAGGTCTGGATATTGGCGCGAAGCCAGCCAATTTCTTCGCGGGCGCGCTGCGCTCCTTGGCGGCCTATGTGCTGGGCATCGCTTTGGCGCGTTGGTGGACGCGGCGCGGCCCCCTGCCCTTCCCATGGTGGCTGGCGCTGCCGCTGATGCCTGCACTGCTGCCGCTGGTGTGGTGGCTGAAATGGCAAGGCTGGCTGTTTGATATGGCCTTTGTGCTGATCGCCTGCCCCCTGATGATTGCGGGAGCCCTGCGCCTTCAGCGCTGGCCCCAGGTTGCCATGTGGGCCGGGCGCATCGCTTTCCCGCTCTTCGCGCTGCAAATGCCCATCCTTCAGGGGATGAAGATGCTGGGCTATGGCTATTGGAGCGGATTGGCAATGGCGGCCGGAGCGGGCATCATTGCAGCTTGGGCCAAACCTTTATGGAATGTGCGGCGCAACCGCCAAATGTGATGGCGATGTGATAGCGCCCTTGAAGTCACATTCAACTGTGACTATATCATCATCCATGACACAGACCATCATCGAACGCGTCCGCCGCCTTGTCAACGAAGGGGGCATGACCCGCGCCGGCCTCGCCCGCGCCGCAGGGCTTCATGCCAACACCTTGCGCGATTGCACCGAGGCCGAATGGAACCCCACCGCCGAGACTTTGGGCAAGCTGGAACGCTTTCTCGACGCCTCTGACGAAACCCCCGTTTTGGTAGGCATCGAGGAAATCATCGAAGAGGCCCGCAATGGCCGGATGTATATCCTTGTCGACGATGAAGACCGCGAGAATGAAGGCGATCTGATCATACCTGCCCAGATGGCGACCCCCTCCAGCATCAATTTCATGGCCACCAATGGCCGCGGCCTGATCTGCCTTGCCCTGTCGGCTGAACGTGTTGAGCAATTGGGCCTTGAGCCGATGAGCCGCCGCAATGGCACACCCTTGGGCACCGCCTTCACCGTGTCGATCGAGGCCAAGGAAGGCATCACCACCGGCATTTCCGCCGCTGACCGTGCCCGCACCGTGTCCGTCGCCATCGACGGCAGCAAGGGCGCAACCGACATCACCAGCCCCGGCCATGTGTTCCCCCTGCGCGCCCGCCCCGGCGGCGTATTGGTGCGTGCGGGCCATACCGAGGCGGCGGTAGATATCTCGCGCCTTGCCGGCCTGAACCCCAGCGGCGTGATTTGCGAGATCATGCGCGACGATGGCACGATGGCCCGTCTGGACGACCTGATCGTCTTTGCGCGTCAGCATGACATGAAGATCGGCACGATCCGCGACCTGATCGCCTATCGCCGCCAGCATGACCGCATGGTCAGCCTGAAATCGGAAACCACGTTCAAGAGCCGCTTTGGCGGCGATTGGCTGGCCCGCGCCTATTTCAACAAGGCGACGGGTGAGGAAAATCTGGTGCTGGTGAAGGGCCGCATCGACCCTGCCAAGCCGACTTTGGTGCGTATGCATGCCACCTCGGTCTTTGCCGATTTGCTGGGTGAAGAAAGCGAACGTTCCAACCTGCTGCACCGTTCGATGGATATCATCGGCGAACAGGGTTCGGGCGTGATTGTGTTCGTCAACCGTCCGGTCACATCGCCATCCAAGGCGTTTGACATGCGCGAACAGGCCAAGCAGGGCAACACCAAGCCGATGGAGGAATTGCGCGACTATGGCGTGGGTGCGCAAATTCTGGCGGAACTGGGCGTGCATGAACTTGTGCTGCTCACCAACACCCATCACACGCTGGTAGCGCTGGAAGGCTATGGCCTGACCATCACCGGCGAACGAAAGATTGATTGACCCCAGCAGGGGCGAAAGGACCGACCATGGCCAAGTTTCTGATTATTGAAGCGCGTTTCTATGACCACCTGAACGATATGTTGGTGGAGGGCGCGAAGGCTGCCCTGAAGGCTGCCGGTCACAAGGTGGATGTTGTCACCGTTCCGGGCGCGCTGGAAATCCCTGCCGCCATCGCTCTGGCCGATCAAGCGGGCGATTATGAAGGCTATGTGGCCATTGGCGTGGTCATCCGTGGCGAAACCTATCATTTCGAGATCGTCGCGGGCGAAAGCGCGCGCGGTATCATGGCGCTGACCATGGATGGTCTGGCCATTGGCAATGGTATTCTGACCGTGGAGAACGAGGAACAGGCTCTGGTCCGCGCCGATCCCGCCCAGAAGGACAAGGGCGGTGAAGCAGCCAAGGCGGCGATTGCCCTGTTGAAGCTCAAGGAAAAGTTCGGCGTGTAACCTAGCCGTCACATTACTGGACCAGTCGAGACGCCGGAGGAGCCATCCTCCGGCGTTTTTTCATGCATGCCGCCGATCAAGCCGAACCACGCCAGCAGGCTGGTGCCAACATCCTTCTGAAAATTTTGATCTTTATTCGGGAACCATTCATTTGCGAAAGTTATGCAGAACGGTTCGGGATTCCTTAACGAATCAGCCTGAGTGGATATTTCGCACAAACCTGCAATCGATGTGCGATCTGAAAAGTGCTGTGGCCATGCAAAATGCACAAATTTGCCAGCGCTTTGCCTCTACTTCCGCGAACATACTCCATAATGGATTTATTTTCGGTCACTCCGCACCTTTATGCCGAAATATCCTACGCCGCCCCGAAGTTCTCCAGACGCGATGGCACCCGCAGCACGGTACGATCCGGCTTGCAAACAAGCCGAAAATTGTAAAAATGCGACACAATAACCCAAATGGCTATTTTTTAGGCAGCGTCTTACCGCATTCAATTTTGCCGATATCTGTCGCCAAGCAGCAGAAAGGGCTGAACGCATTCAACTAATATAAGGATTTTGTTGAAAAAATTTCACATTCTATATTGCAACTGCGAAAGACATCCGATATTGTACTTAGACAAACCGATATTGATACGCATTTTTATCCATATAGGTTTTTCGCCTGTCGGTCGCCAAACTAATCCAGGGAATCCGGAAAATGCCTGCCAGTCTGAATAATGCCGCCCACCAGACACAGACGCTTAACCAGTCCGAAGAATTGGGCCATATTCTTGAACTTCTCCAAGGTGTTCAAAAACGGCTCGATGTTTTTGGGCTCTCCCATTGCTGCGGTGCATCTGGATGCCTGCCTGCATGAAATTGCAAGATCCTTCATTTCCGACAATGATGCCTCCAAAGCCGATTAACCTCGGGTTCTCGAAATCGCCAAGTCGTGAAATTTTAGGCTTGTTACGACGCGCTCCTCATTAACGGTTTTTCGGGGAGTTGCGAAGGAGGGGCCTTCATGAACTTGAAAGATAAGGGTTCATCCGCGCTCGCAGTGACGATGACCCGACTTTGGCAAGATTCCGCCAATGATCTGCCCATGGAAGATCGGCTCAAGGCTTTGGCCCATTCGCTGATCGCTATGGCCAATGAGTTGGGCGAAGCAGGCCAGCAGGCAGAGAGCCACGCCCATGCCGACCGCCCCGCCATGCTGGCGCCCAGAGCGCGGCAGGATCTGGGCGACCTTGCTCTCCGCACCTATCGCGAACGCCGCCGCCGCAATGAAATTTTTGCCGACGATACTCTATTCGGCGAACCCGCTTGGGATATCCTGCTCGACCTGTTTGTAGCGGGTGAAAAGAACAAGCGAGTGGCTGGTTACCAGCGCCTGTATCGGTTCGGGTGTGCCCAGCACAACGGCGCTGCGCTGGCTCAATGTTCTGGAACTGCGCGGTCTGGTGGAGCGAGAGGACGACAATCAAGACGCCCGCCGCTCCTTTGTGCGCCTGACCCCGAAGGCACGCGAGATGATGGTCGAATATTTCACCCATTTGTAAACGATGGCAGTCGCATTCAAGGCTGCGGCAAAACACATAGAAAAGCGGCCGGAAGCTTTATCACCTCCGGCCGCTCTCTTTTTATGCCCCCAATTGCCCTATAAGGCACTCTGTAGCCCTTTGGGAGCACTTACCCTAGTCTGAGTAAGGTGGCGCTCCCTTTCGCCTCTCAGCGGGCCAGACGGCCAAAAGCAGCCTTGCCGGCATAGCGCGAAGCCACGCCCAGCTGTTCTTCGATGCGGATCAGCTGGTTATACTTGGCCAACCGGTCCGAACGGGCCAGCGAACCGGTCTTGATCTGACCGCAATTGGTGGCCACGGCCAGATCGGCGATGGTGGCGTCTTCGGTTTCACCCGAACGGTGCGACATCACGGCGGTGTAACCGGCGCGCTGGGCGATGCTGACGGCTTCCAGCGTCTCGGTCAGGCTGCCAATCTGGTTGACCTTCACCAGCAGCGAGTTGGCCAGACCCTTTTCGATGCCCATGGTCAGACGCTTGGGGTTGGTGACGAACAGGTCATCGCCCACCAGTTGCACCTTGTCGCCAATGGCGGCGGTCAGCGCGGCCCAACCTTCAAAATCGTCTTCGCCCATGCCGTCTTCGATCGAGATGATCGGATAATCAGCGGCCAGCTTTGCCAGATAATCGGCAAATTCCAACGGGCTGAGCGACAGGCCTTCGCCGGTGATCTCGTACTTGCCGTTCTTGAAGAATTCGGTGGCGGCGCAGTCCAGCGCCAACAGGATGTCGCTGCCCAGCTTGAAGCCGGCCTTTTCGATCGAGGCCGACACGAAGTCGAGCGCGGCGCGGGTGCTGGCGATGTTGGGGGCAAAGCCGCCTTCGTCACCGACAGCCGTGGCCAGACCCTTTTCATGCAGGCCCTTTTTCAGCGTGTGGAAGATTTCGCTGCCCCAGCGCACGGCTTCGGCAATCGAATCAGCCCCCACGGGCATGATCATGAATTCCTGGAAATCGATCGGGTTATCAGCATGTTCGCCGCCATTGATAATGTTCATCATCGGCACGGGCAAAACATGGGCCGACACGCCGCCCACATAGCTGTACAGCGGCAGACCGCGCGCATCGGCAGCTGCCTTGGCCACGGCCAGCGAGGTGCCCAGAATGGCGTTGGCGCCCAGACGGCCCTTGTTCTCGGTGCCATCCAACTCGATCATGGTCAGATCGATGTCGCGCTGGTCTTCAGCGTCGAGGCCGATCAGCGCTTCGCTGATTTCCGAATTGACGGCTTCCACCGCCTTTTGCACGCCCTTGCCCATATAGCGGCTCTTGTCGCCATCGCGCAGTTCAACGGCTTCGTGCGCGCCGGTGCTGGCACCCGAAGGCACAGCGGCGCGGCCAAAGCTGCCATCTTCCAGCAGCACGTCGACTTCAACCGTAGGATTACCACGGCTGTCGAGAATTTCGCGGGCGTGAATGTCGATAATTGCAGTCATGGCGGGTACATCTCCTCTCGGCCAAAACTCTGGCCACCTGACGAGAGTTTCCTTAGCAGGCAGACCTTGGCAGGCAAGCTGCATTGCAGCATGATAGGCACATGACGGGTGATCCATTCATATGCGCCGCTTTTGGTGCTAGAGACAAAAGGCTAACCCGCCATCGCAGGGAAAAGGAACAAGACCATGGCTGACGAAACCACCGCTCCGCTCGCACCTGAAGCTGTTGCTGAAACTGTGGCCGCAACGGGCGAAACCGTCTCTGCAAAATTCAGCAAGGCGCTGGAAGATGCCAAGGCCAGCGCTGTGGCTCTGGGCAAAGACCTGCAGGAAAAGGCCGCCCCCTATCGCGAAAAGCTGGAAGACAAGCTGTCCTCCGCCGATCTGGCCGCCGAGGCACGCGCCATTGGCGAACAGGCCAAGGAACGCGCGCTGGCTCTGGCCGCCGAGGGCAAGGTGAAGGCCAGTGATGCCCTTTCGGGTCTGGGCAAGTTGTTTGCCGACAATGCCAGCGTGGTCGATGACAAGCTGGGCGCGAAATATGGCGATTACGCCCGCACCGCCGCCCGCTCCATTCAGGAAACCGCCGCCAAGCTGGAATCCAAGGAACTGGACGAGTTGGGCAAGGATGCGGTGGAATTCGTGAAAAAGAACCCTGCTGTGGCGATTGGCGCGGCGGCGGTGGTCGGTTTTGCGCTGGCCAAATTGTTGGGCGGTGGCGGCGAGGAAGCCGTTGAAGCGGATAATGACGCCGCCGAATAATGACCTGAACGGCGGCAGGAAGTCCACCTGCCGCCTCTTGCCGAAACCGGAAACCTCTCTGCTATGCCCAAGCGCCGCCAAGAACCGCTAGACAGTGGCGACGAGCCCCTTGCTTCGCAACCTGCCGACCAATCGACAACGCTGGAAGCGGAATGGGACGCGCTGACCGGAGCAGCCAAAGAAGCGGTGTCCAGCGAGATCGCATTCCAAAAGGCACGTCTGCGTTATGCGGTGCGCGAAAGCGGCAATCTCGTGGCCAGAGCGGCCTTGGCCGGAGCGTTCCTTTTCGCTTCGTTGCTGGTGCTGGTGGTTGGCCTGTTGCTGGCATTGGGACAAAGCATCGGCTTCTGGTGGGCTTTGCTGATCGTCCTTGGCCTGTTGCTGGCGGCGCTGGCTTGGGCCGTTCAGGCGCCGTGGCGCGCATTCCAGTCCTTGTTGGCCCTGATTGCCGAGGATAAAGACCAGTGAACCCCGACAAGGATCGCCTCGAGGCCCTGCGCGCCCGCCGCGATGCCGCGCGCAAAAGCCTTACTGCCAAATTGTCCGCGGCCAAGAGCCTGTCCGATCCCAAGGTTCTGGGCAAACGCGTGCGGGCCGATCTGGAGATCCACGGCCGCAATGCCATGGCGCAGGCGATGGAAATTGCCGCCGATAATCGCGGCGTTCTGGCCGGGACCTTGACTGCTTTGATGCTGTGGGCGGCGCGCAAGCAGGTGTTGCAAGGTGTGGTGGCGCTGGGGCCAAAGGCCGCTCCGGTGCTGGCCAAGGCCAAAGGGCTGCTCTCGCGCAAAACCGTCGATGTTGGGCAAGACCCCACGGATGATCAAACTTGAGCCACAGCCATTAGCTTTTCAGAAGCCTGTTATGCGCCATACTTGCCGTTCGCCATCGCACAATGCTATGGCACGGCTTCTGTCTCCCCCACTCTAATCGGGAAAACCCATGTCGCAACTTCTTCATCTGGTTATCGGCGGTCGCGTAAAGGACCCTCAGGGCACTGATTTCGTTGACCTTAATGCACTGGATTATGTTGGCGTGTTTCCGGACTATGCTTCGGCGGTCGATGCCTGGCGCGCCGCTGCGCAGCGCAGCGTGGACGATGCCGAGATGAAATATGTGGTTGTGCATCTGCACAAGCTGCTGGAACCCGGCCACGATCATTAAGATCGGCCAGAGGTCCAAAGCAAAAGGCCCCGTAGCGATACGGGGCCTTTTTCGTGTCCGGTCATTTTCCTGTTAGGTCAGGCAGATCGGATAAAAAGATCAAATAAATTCGATCTTTTCCACCGCATAAAAACGCTCGCCTGCAGGCACGCTGACTTCCATTTCGTCGCCCACGCGCTTGCCGATCAAGGCGCGGCCCAGCGGCGAATTATAGCTGATCTTGCCAGCCTTGGCGTCCGCCTCATAGGGGCCGACAATCTGGTAACGCACCGGCTTGTCATCATCATCCAGCAACGTGACCGTGGCGCCAAAAATGATCTTGTCGCCCGACAGCGTGGTGGGATCGATGATCTGAGCCCGCGACACGCGATCTTCCAGATCGGCAATCGCGGCTTCCACCTGCCCCTGACGTTCCTTGGCCGAGTGATATTCGGCATTTTCCGAAAGGTCACCATGGGCCCGCGCTTCTTCGATCGCATCCACGATCAGCGGACGCTCGTCACGCAATGCGCGCAATTCGGCGGTCAGCTTTTCATAGCCTGCGGCCAACATCGGCAGCTTTTCGATACTCGCCATTCGTAACTCTTCCTAAAAGCCCCCTTCCCCCGCTTTGCTGTCAAATTCTACCCCGCGCTTTCCGGCAAAGGAAAGCACGGGGCGAAATCCGTCCAGCAATGCAGAGAAGGACGTGGTCGGTCAGCTATAATAAGCTTGCAAAGGCAAGACTTCAAGATTGGCTGCACGCAAAGCTTCAATCCCTTCCACAGCAGCGATACTGGCCGCGGCGGTGGTGAAATAGGGAACCTTGGAGTTCAGCGCAGCCTGACGGATGCTCTGCGAGTCCTTCAGGCTCTGCCAACCTTCGGTGGTGTTGACCACCAGAGCCACTTCGCCATCGATGATCTTGTCAACGATATGCGGGCGCCCTTCGGCCACCTTGTTGACCACCTGTACCGCCACGCCATTTTCGGCGAGGAAGCGTTCGGTGCCACCGGTGGCGATGATGCTGAAGCCCAGTTCCACCAGTTTGCGCGCGGCAGGCAGGATCACCGGCTTGTCCGTGTCCTTCACCGAGATGAAGACCACGCCCGACTGCGGCAACTTGACGCCTGCGCCCAGCTGGCTCTTGGCAAAAGCGGTGCCAAAATCCTTGTCCAGACCCATCACTTCGCCCGTCGACTTCATTTCGGGGCTGAGCACGGGGTCCACGCCGGGGAAGCGGGCAAACGGGAACACCGCTTCCTTCACCGCCATATAAGGCAGATCGCGGCGGAAGGGCGGGAAGTTGTCCAGCTTTTCGCCAGCCATCACGCGGGCGGCAATCTTGGCCACCGGCTGACCGATCGCCTTGGCCACGAAAGGCACCGTGCGCGAGGCGCGGGGGTTGACCTCGATCAGGTAAACCTTGCCATCCTTGACCGCGAACTGGATGTTCATCAGGCCCTTCACGCCCAGCGCCAGCGCCAGAGCTTCGGCCTGACGTTCCATCTCGGCGATGATGTCAGCGCCAAGGCTATAGGGCGGCAGGGTGCAGGCCGAGTCGCCCGAGTGGATGCCAGCTTCTTCAATATGCTGCATCACACCGGCCACAACGACCTTCTCGCCATCGCACAAAGCGTCCACATCGCATTCAATCGCATCGCGCAGATACTGGTCGATCAGCACGGGGCTGTCGCCCGACACCTGCACAGCGGTGGCGATGTAATCGTCCAGCTGCGCCACGCTATCGACGATTTCCATCGCGCGACCACCCAACACATAGCTGGGACGCATCAGCACGGGGAAGCCGATGCGTTCGGCCACGGCCACGGCTTCGTCGCGGCTGCGTGCAATGCCATTGGCGGGCTGCAACAGGCCCAGCTGATCCACCAGCGCCGAGAAGCGCTCGCGGTCTTCGGCAAGGTCGATGGCATCGGGGCTGGTGCCCAGAATGGGGATGCCGGCATCTTCCAGCGCCTGCGCCAGTTTCAGCGGGGTCTGGCCGCCGAACTGCACGATCACGCCGACCAATTCGCCCTTCGAACGCTCGACTTCCAGAATTTCCAGAACGTCTTCGGCGGTCAAAGGTTCGAAATAGAGGCGGTCCGACGTGTCATAGTCGGTCGACACGGTTTCGGGGTTGCAGTTGACCATGATCGTTTCATAGCCAGCATCGGCCAGCGAGAAACAGGCGTGGCAGCAGCAATAGTCAAACTCGATGCCCTGACCGATACGGTTGGGACCACCGCCCAGAATGACGATCTTCTTGCGATCCGAAGGCGCGGCTTCGCATTCCGGCTCACCGAACATCGGCGCTTCATAGCTGGAATACATGTAAGGCGTGATCGCCTCGAATTCCGCCGCGCAGCTGTCGATGCGCTTGAACACCGGACGCACGCCCAGCCGATGGCGCAGGCTGCGCACTTCGGCTTCGCTGGTGGCGCCCACCATGGCTTCGACCACATCATGCAACAGGCCAGAGCGCGCCATATTGGGGCTGCCCTTCAGGCTGGCCGACTTCACCGCCAGCTTGGCCAGACGCTTGTCCGAGAAGCCCATCGCCTTCAGACGGCGCAGACCTTGCGCGTCCTGCGGCAGACCATTGGCTTCCACCTCGGCTTCCGCCTCGATGATTTCCTGGATCTGCGCCAGGAACCAGGGGTCGTAATGGGTGATCTTGTTGATTTCGGCTGCGGTGAAGCCTTCGCGGAAGGCTTGAGCCACCACCAGCAAACGGTCAGGCGTGGCGCGCGAGAGTTCAGCGGTGATCTCGTCACGGCTTGCCCCCACCAGAGCGTCGACGCGGTTGAAGCCGTCGAGGCCGGTTTCCAGCCCGCGCAGCGCCTTCTGCATCGATTCCTTGATGTTGCGGCCAATCGCCATCACTTCACCCACCGACTTCATCGCGGTGGAGAGCAGAGGCTCCGAACCCTTGAACTTTTCAAAGGCAAAGCGCGGGATCTTGGTGACCACATAGTCGATGCTGGGCTCGAACGAGGCAGGCGTCGCGCCGGTGATCTCATTGGTCAGCTCGTCCAGCGTGTAGCCCACGGCCAGCTTGGCCGCAACACGGGCGATCGGGAAGCCGGTGGCCTTCGATGCCAGAGCCGAGCTACGCGACACGCGCGGGTTCATTTCGATCACGATCAGGCGGCCATCCTTGGGATTGACCGCGAACTGCACGTTCGAACCGCCGGTTTCCACGCCGATCTCGCGCAGGACGTTCAAAGACGCCGTGCGCATGATCTGGTATTCTTTGTCCGTCAGCGTCAGCGCGGGCGCGACCGTGATCGAGTCCCCCGTATGCACGCCCATCGGATCGACGTTTTCGATCGAGCAGATGATGATGGAATTGTCATGGCGGTCGCGCACGACCTCCATTTCATATTCCTTCCAACCCAGCAGCGATTCTTCGATCAGCACTTCGGTGGTGGGGCTGGCTTCCAGACCGCTGCGCACGATCTTTTCAAACTCGGCCTTGTTATAGGCGATACCGCCGCCGGTACCGCCCAGCGTGAAGCTGGGGCGGATAATCGAAGGCAGGCCGGTGCGTTCCAGCACAGCAAAGGCTTCATCCACCGTATGGGCCACGCCCGAACGCGCCGATTCCAGCCCGATCTTGTCCATCGCCTCGCGGAAACGCTGGCGGTCTTCGGCCTTGTCGATGGCATCGGCATCCGCGCCGATCATCTGCACACCGAACTTTTCCAGCGTGCCATCGTTAAACAGCGCCAGCGCGGTGTTCAGCGCGGTCTGGCCACCCATGGTGGGCAGCACGGCATCGGGGCGCTCCTTCTCGATGATCTTGGCCACGATTTCGGGCGTGATCGGTTCGATATAGGTGGCATCCGCCATTTCGGGATCGGTCATGATCGTGGCAGGATTGCTGTTCACGAGGATGACGCGATAGCCTTCCTCTTTCAGCGCCTTGATCGCCTGCGTGCCCGAATAATCGAACTCGCAAGCCTGACCGATGATGATGGGCCCCGCGCCAATGACGAGGATCGAGGAGATGTCTGTCCGCTTAGGCATCAGGCGAGGCTCTCAATGAATTTCGTGAAAAGATAGAAGCTGTCCATCGGCCCCGGCGAGGCTTCGGGGTGGTACTGGACCGAGAAGGCACGCTTGCCGGTGATCTCGATACCACAGTTCGACCCGTCAAACAGCGAGCGATGCGTTTCAACCACGCCTGCGGGCAGGCTGGCCGCGTCCACGGCGAAACCGTGGTTCATGCTGGTGATTTCCACCACATCATCGGCCAGACGCTTCACCGGATGGTTGGCGCCGCGGTGGCCCTGATGCATCTTGATCGTCTTGGCGCCAGCAGCCAGCGCCAGCATCTGGTGGCCAAGGCAGATGCCGAAGATGGGGATGCCCGCTTCCAGCAGGCCCTGAATGACCGGCACGGCATATTCACCAGTGGCCGCAGGGTCCCCCGGACCGTTGGACAGGAACACGCCGGCAGGCGAGAGCGCCAGCACATCGGCCAGAGAAGTGTTACCGGGCACCACCGTCACCTTCGCCCCTGCGTGAACAAGGTTGCGGAAGATGTTGTCTTTCGCGCCAAAATCCAGCGCGACCACATGCGGGCGGCCTTCGCCATCGCTTGCGCCATAGCCCTTGCCCAAGGCCCATGCATCGCCGGTCCAGCTTTCGCTGGCGCTGCGCGAAACCACCTTGGCCAAATCCATGCCTTCAAGGCCCGGCCATGCCTTGGCCTGAGCCAGCAGCGCGGGAATGTCGAATTCACCTTCGGGCGAATGGGCGATCACCGCATTGGGGGCGCCCGAAAGGCGGATGCGGCGGGTCAGCGCGCGGGTGTCGAGACCAGCAATGCCGATCTTGCCCTTGGCCGCCATCCACGCATCAAACGTGCCTTCGCTGCGGAAGTTGGAGGGTGCGGTAACATCTTCGCGAACAAGGCAGCCCACCGCGCCGTCAAAGCGGCTTTCGAGGTCTTCTTCGTTCACACCGACATTGCCGATATGCGGGAATGTGAAGGTCACGATCTGGCCAGCGTAGGAAGGATCGGTCATGATCTCTTGATAGCCGGTGATGGCGGTGTTGAAACACACTTCGCCCACCGCGCTGCCGCTGGCGCCAAAGCCGCGACCCCAAGCCACATACCCATCGCTGAGCACCAGAACAGCGGTGGCGCCAACAGGTTTAGGCGCAAGCGAAGGGGCGGGGTCTGCCATAGGGGGCGCTCCGTGAACAGTTTTACAGGAATGGTTGCTAAGGGCCGCCCGCTAAACCCCATGGGCCCATCCGTCAACCCCAAGCCTGCCCCGTTCTCACCCTAAACTGCTGTGGGCGGACAAAAGGGAAATCTGGCTTTGGCGGCAATTTCTGGCTATCATGTCCCATTGCGATGCACAGGCGCTGCTTTGACGGCCAGCCTACAGGCGTAAATCCCCATTCACGCCGCGCGGGTCCCGCGCGACAACCCTTACAGGAACGAACATTACATGATCCGCGATTCGATCAAGGCCGCTCAGGTTGCAGCTATGAAGTCGGGCGACAAGGAACGCCTTGCCGCTGTGCGCCTCATTCTGGCCAAGCTGAAGGACAAGGATATCGAACTGCGCACCGCCGCGACGCAGCCCGATGATGACACGCTGGTGGTGGATGTGCTGCAAAAGATGGTGAAGCAGCGCCGCGAATCGATTGCCATGTATGAACAGGGCGGCCGCCCCGAACTGGCCGCTGCCGAAGCGGCCGAAGTGGCGGTGATCGAAAGTTTCCTGCCCGCGCAATTGGGCGAGGATGAGGTGAAAGCCGCGATCGAGGCGATCAAGGCCGAAGTGGGCGCTACCAGCATCAAGGACATGGGCAAGGTTGTGGCCGCTCTGAAGGCCAAGCATGGCTCGCAGCTCGACATGGGCAAGGCCAGCGCTTTGGTGAAGGCTGCGCTCGCTTAAAATGAGCCTCTCGCCCCAGTTCCTTGACGAATTGCGCAGCCGCATCACGCTGTCGGGCGTGATCGGGCGGACGGTGCGCGTCATCAAGGCGGGGCGGGAGTTCAAGGCCTGCTGCCCGTTCCACAATGAAAAGTCGCCTAGCTTCACCATCAATGATGAAAAGGGCTTCTACCACTGCTTTGGCTGCGGGGCGCATGGCGATGTCATCCGCTGGATGACCGACCAGCGCGGCATGAGCTTTATCGATGCGGTAAAGGATCTGGCCGAGGAAGCGGGCATGGAATTGCCCGCGCCCGACCCGCAATTCGCCCGCCAACAGGCACAAAGGGCCGAGCAGCAAAAGACGCTGCATGATTGCATGGGCGCGGCGCAGGGCTGGTTTGTCGATCAACTCTCCGGCGAGGAAGGCGCCCGCGCCCGCGCCTATCTGGCCACGCGCGGCTTTTCCGCCGCCGTCTGCCGCGAATTCGGCTTTGGCTATGCGCCGGAGGGGCGTCAGGCGCTCAAGGGCGCTTTGACCCAATTCCCCGAACCGATGCTGATCGAGGCGGGTCTGCGCATCGCGGTGGAGGACAAGGAACCCTACGACCGCTTCCGTGGCCGTTTGATGCTGCCGATCCATGATGCGCGCGGGCGGGTGATCGCCTTTGGCGGGCGCATTCTGGACAAGACCAAGACAGACGCGCCCAAATATCTCAATTCCCCCGACACGCCTTTGTTCGACAAGGGCCGCACGCTCTATAACCACCACCGCGCCTCCCCCGCCTCGCGCCAGTCCAAAAGGCTGATCGTGGTCGAAGGCTATATGGATGTGATCGCGCTGGCCGCCGCCGGTTTTGGCGAGAGCGTGGCGCCTTTGGGCACGGCGCTGACCGAAACGCAGATCGAGATGCTGTGGCGCATGGTGCCGGTGCCGGTCCTGTGTTTCGATGGCGACGCGGCGGGGCAAAGGGCAGCGATGCGCGCCATCAGCCGCGCCCTGCCCCTGTTGCGCCCCGGCCATAGCCTGCGCATCGTGCGTATGCCGCAGGGGCAGGATCCGGATGATCTGATCAAAGCGCAAGGTCCGGCGGCGATGGAAGAATTGCTGGAAGGCGCGCAGGGACTGCTGGATGCTTTGTGGCAGTTCGAACGGGATGCCTCGCCTGCCGCCACGCCGGAGGACAAGGCCGGCCTGAAGGCGCGGTTGATGGCCCATGTCGACACGATTGCCGATAATGACATTAAGGCGCTCTACCGCCGAGACCTGCTGGAGCGCTTTTCCGACTTCGCCTTCCCGCGCCGCGAATCGGGTGGCTTCAATCAGCGCAACTTTACCCGCAACGCCCCTGCCCGCCCGCAGCGGGCTGGTGGTCGGGGCAATTGGCGCGATTTGCCCTCACCCAATCCGCTGCCGGAAACGGCGGCGCGATTGCAGCGCAGGCCCGGCGATGAAGCGCGAAGCCGCACGGTGGAAGCGGTGGTCGCCGGCCTGATGCGCCGCCCCGATCTAGCCTTGCGCCACGGGCCGCAATTGGCGCGACTAGCGGCAGAGGATGCGCGGATTGACGCCATTCTGGATCACGTCGACAGCGGCGCCCCCCTTGAAACTGGCGCAATTGAAGCCATATTCAACAACAGGGGGCTATCCATGCCCAGCGGGGAACCACAGCGGGACATGGCCTTTTCCTTCTTGCAGCACAGCGACGAAACGGCCGCGGCCGAGCTTGGCGATGTGTTGTGCGTGCTGGTGGACATCCCCGAAACAGAGGCGGCCAAGGCGCAAGCCATGGCCCGCTATGCACAGGAATTGACACCCGAAGCCGAGGCCGAACACAAAAGGCTTCAGGAAAGATTGCAGGACTTGCGTAAAAGAGAACTGGATTTGCGCGCGCGACTCGGCCAAATGGCATCAGCACAAGCGGCGGTCGGTGATCCAGCCCAGGATTAACGTGTTGGCGGGTAACCCTTCCAGCACACTCAACAAGATGGCGAAATGATGGACGAAGAGATTTCTGGCGCGGATATGGAAGGCGGCAAGGGCGAAGGTGGTGATGCGCCCCTGATCGACCTCAACGAAGCCTCGATCAAAAAGCTGATCGCGCGCGCCAAGCGTCGCGGCGTGATCACCTATGACGAGCTGAACGAGGCCCTGCCGCAGGACCAGATGTCTTCGGAACAGATCGAGGACATCATGGCCGCGATCAGCGAGATGGGCGTGAACATCGTGGAAAGCGATGAGGACGCCATCGACCCTGAAGAACGCAAGGCCGAGGATGCCGAGGACGAGGAGGCCGTTGATGAACGGCCCGATCTGGTCAAAAAGAAGGAAACTGTCGAGCGCACGGACGACCCTGTCCGCATGTATCTGCGCGAGATGGGTGCTGTGGAACTGCTGAGCCGCGAGGGCGAAATCGCCATTGCCAAGCGCATCGAGGCAGGCCGCGACACGATGATCTTGGGCCTGTGCGAAAGCCCGATCACCTTCCACGCCATCATCCAATGGTCCGAAGCGCTCAACAACGGCGAAATGCAGCTGCGCGAGATCCTCGATCTGGACGCGATGTTGAGCAAGGAGCCTCAGCCCGAAAACCTGTCGGAAGACGGCGAGGAAGGCGATGGCGAGATTTCGGAAGCCACCGCTGGCCCTTCTTTCAAGGAAGAAGAAGACATCGAGGAAGAGCCTTCGGCCGATGACGAGGACGAGGACGGCATCGAACGCCGCGCTCGCCGTCCGGTGGAAGAAGAGGAAGAGGATAACACTCTTTCGCTCGCCCAGATGGAAGCGCAGCTCAAGCCCGAAGCGCTGGAAAAGTTTGCCCGCATCACCGAGCTGTTCCACAGCTTTGAAGCGGCCCAGCGTGAACGTCTGGACTATATGGCGGTGGGCAATGACTATCCCGCCGACAAGGAACGCGCCTATCAACAACTGCGCGAAGACCTGACCGCCGAAGTGGAAAGCGTGCAGTTCCACAACCAGAAGATCGAATATCTGGTTGATAATCTGTATGCCTTCAACCGCCGCCTGACCACGCTGGGCGGTCAGATGCTGCGCCTGGCCGAGCGTCACAAGGTGAGCCGCAAGGACTTCCTGGAATGCTATGTCGGCCGCGAGCTGGACGACAACTGGCTGGTTTCGGTCGCCAAGCGCGACAAGAAGTGGGCCAATTTCGCCGCCAACGAGGCCGATGCGGTAGAACGTATTCGCACCGAAGTGTCGGATATTGCCAGCACCACCGGCATGGCCCTGCCCGAATTCCGCCGCATCGTGAACATGGTGCAAAAGGGTGAGCGCGAGGCACGTATTGCCAAGAAGGAAATGGTGGAAGCCAACCTTCGTCTGGTGATCTCGATTGCGAAAAAATACACGAACCGTGGCTTGCAATTCCTTGATCTTATTCAGGAAGGCAACATCGGCCTGATGAAGGCGGTGGACAAGTTCGAATATCGCCGCGGTTACAAGTTCAGCACCTATGCCACGTGGTGGATCCGTCAGGCCATCACCCGTTCGATCGCCGATCAGGCGCGCACCATCCGTATTCCGGTGCATATGATCGAAACGATCAACAAGCTGGTGCGAACGAGCCGCCAGTTCCTGCACGAACAGGGCCGCGAACCCACGCCCGAGGAAATGGCAGAGCGTCTGTCCATGCCGCTGGAAAAGGTTCGCAAGGTGATGAAAATCGCCAAGGAGCCGATCTCCCTTGAAACGCCGATCGGCGACGAGGAAGATTCGCATCTGGGCGATTTCATCGAGGACAAGAATGCAATCATTCCGGTGGATGCCGCCATTCAGGCCAATCTCAAGGAAACGGTCACCCGCGTTCTGGCCAGCCTTACCCCGCGTGAGGAACGCGTGCTGCGCATGCGTTTCGGCATCGGCATGAACACCGATCACACGCTGGAAGAAGTGGGCCAGCAGTTCTCGGTTACGCGCGAACGTATCCGCCAGATCGAGGCCAAGGCCCTGCGCAAGCTGAAGCACCCCAGCCGCAGCCGCAAGATGCGCAGTTTCCTCGACCAGTAATCGCGTTACAGCGGGGTTCCCATGAAAACATCGGGAATCCCGCTAATGCCTGCGCTGACCTTTTTCTAGATCGCAGGCCTTGTTCTATCGGGCATACATCCCTTTGACCGCGCAACATGGTGGATGGAAATAGCCCCCACCCTGATCGTGCTGCCAACTCTCTGGGTTTATCGCCAACGTTGGACCATCACACCGCTACTGGTTATCTTGATTGGCTGGCATGGCTTGGTGCTCATGTTGGGCGGGGCCTATACTTATGCCCGCGTGCCCTTTGGTTTTGCCTTGCAGGATTGGCTTAGGCTGACGCGTAACCCCTATGACCGGTTTGGCCATTTGATGCAGGGATTTGTGCCCGCAATCGCCTTTCGGGAAATGCTGATCCGCGGTGGGGGGCTTCGGCGCGGTTGGATGTTGAGAGGCTTGGTGCTGGCCTGCGCCCTGACCGTCAGCGCCGCTTACGAACTCATTGAATTTGGCGCCGCTATGGCGCTGGGCCAAGGCGCAGACGAGTTTTTGGGCACGCAGGGCGACCCGTGGGACACGCAATGGGACATGTTGTGCTGTCTAACCGGCGCGGTGCTGGCGCTGATGCTGCTGTCACGCCTTCATGACCGGCTATTGGACCGGCTACCCTAAAGAACGGGCGCATGGGTCTGGCCATTGGGCGCCTTGACGTTTAAGGGGCTTGCGAATCCCTCAGCAGGACCCGCAACATGAAAATCGCTATCGCTTCCGATCACGCCGCTGTTGGCCTGAAGGCCGAACTGGCCCAGTTCCTGCGCGACGCTGGCCATGATGTGCTCGATCTGGGGCCGGAAAACGAAGATCGCGTGGACTATCCCGATTATGGCTATAAGCTGGCACAGGCCGTAGCCTCGGGCGATGCGACCTATGGCGTGGCCCTTTGCGGCAGCGGCATCGGCATTTCGATTGCGGTCAACCGCCACCCTGCCCTGCGCTGCGCACTGGTGGGTGAGCCGCTGTCGGCCGCTCTTGCCCGTGAACATAACAATGCCAATGCCATTGCCATGGGCGCCCGCCTCACCGGCCCCGATATGGCCAAGGCCTGCCTCACCGCTTTTCTCAGCACCGAATTCGGCGGTGGCCGCCATGCTGGCCGCGTTGAAAAGCTGACCTCCCCCACGTTCTGATAAGGACACGCAACCCATGACCGATATTCGCCCCGCCGACTTCTTCACTGGCACGCTGTCTGAGCGCGATTCCGTCATCGCTGGCTGGATCAACAAGGAACTGGGCCGTCAGCAGGACAAGATCGAGCTGATCGCTTCGGAAAACATCTGTTCGACCGCTGTGCTGGAAGCGGCAGGTTCGATCCTGACCAACAAATATGCCGAAGGCTATCCGGGCCGTCGCTATTATGGCGGTTGCGAATATGTCGACGAAATCGAACAGATCGCCATCGACCGCGCCAAGGAACTGTTCGGCGCCAAGTTCGCGAACGTTCAGCCCAATTCGGGCAGCCAGATGAACCAGGCCGTGTTCCTCGCCCTGCTGCAGCCCGGCGATACGTTCATGGGTCTGGACCTGAACTCGGGCGGTCACCTGACGCATGGTTCGCCGGTGAACATGAGCGGCAAGTGGTTCAACGTGGTGCCCTATGGCGTGCGCGAAGATAACCACCTGATCGACATGGACGAAGTTGCCCGCATCGCCCGCGAGTGCAAGCCCAAGCTGATCGTTTGCGGCGGCACCGCCTATTCGCGCGAATGGGATTGGGCCGGTTTCCGCAAGATTGCCGATGAAGTGGGCGCCTATCTGCTGGCCGACATGAGCCACATTTCGGGTCTGGTTGCTGGCGGCGCGCATCCCTCGCCGGTGCCCTTTGCCGATGTGACCACCACCACCACGCACAAGAGCCTGCGCGGCCCCCGTTCGGGCATCATCCTGTCTAATGACGAAGCCATTGCCAAGAAGCTGAACTCGGCGATCTTCCCCGGCCTGCAGGGTGGCCCGCTGATGCATATCATCGCGGCCAAGGCTGTGGCCTTTGGTGAAGCGCTGACGCCGGAATTCAAGGCCTATGCCCAGCAGATCAAAGCCAATGCAAAGGCGCTGGCCGCCTCGCTGCAGGCCGAAGGTCTGGGCATTGTGTCGGGCGGCACCGACAACCACCTGATGCTGGTCGACCTGCGCCCCTATGGCGCCAAGGGCAAGCACGCTGAAAAGGCACTCGACCGCGCCAGCATCACCTGCAACAAGAACTCGATCCCCTTCGACGACGAAAAGCCCCTGCTGACCAGCGGCATCCGTCTGGGCACGCCTGCTGGCACCACCCGTGGTTTCCGCGAGGAAGAGTTCACGCAGATCGGCAAGTGGATCGCCCAAGTGGTTGATGGCCTTCGCAAGAACGGCCCCGAAGGCGACGCGCAGGTCGAAGCCCGCGTGGCTGCCGAGGTCGAAGCCCTCTGCGCCCGCTTCCCGATCTATCCCAAGCTCGGTTACTAAGTTTGCGCTGCCCCTTTTGCGCCTGCGACACCACGCAAGTTAAGGACTCGCGCCCGACGGAGGACAACACGTCCATCCGTCGGCGCCGTCAATGCGAGGGTTGCGGCGCGCGTTTCACCACGTTTGAACGGGTGCAATTGCGCGAGATTACCGTGATAAAAAGCGGCGGGGGCAGCGAACCCCGCCGTGAACCGTTTGACCGTGCCAAGATCGAACAATCGGTGGCCCTCGCCTGCCGCAAGCGCGGCGTGGCACAGGAAAGGCTGGACCAACTGGTGTCCGGCATCCAGCGCCAGATCGAGACTTTGGGTGAAAGCGAAGTGCCTTCCCAGGTGATTGGCGAAATGGTGATGGAAGGGCTGCGTCAACTGGATGCGGTGGCCTATATCCGTTTTGCCAGCGTCTATCGCGATTTTGGCGAGGCGAAGGATTTTGAAGCCTTTGCGGGCCAGATCCGTGATGCGGCGGAGACAAAGCGATGAAACCGGTGATCGTGCTGGTCCGCCCCCAATTGGGCGAGAATATCGGCAAGGCCGCGCGCGCCATGCTCAATTTCGGCCTGACCGAATTGCGTCTGGTATCGCCGCGCGATGGCTGGCCCAATCCCAGCGCAGGCCCTGCGGCGGCAGGGGCGGACATCGTGCTGGAAGGCGCGCAAGTGTTCGAGACGCTGGCCGAGGCAGTGGCCGATTGCGCCCATGTCTATGCCACCACCGTGCGCAAGCGTGGCGTGACCAAGCCGGTGTTGACGCCGGAACAGGCCGCGCAGGAGGTTCACGCCCATACCAATGCCCGCAGCGCGCTGGTGTTCGGCCCCGAACGCTCCGGCCTTGAAACCGAAGATGTGGCGCTGGCCCGCGCCATCATCACCGTGCCGATCAATCCGGAATTTGCCTCGCTTAATCTGGCGCAGGCGGTCATTCTTTGCGCCTATGAATGGTCCAAGAATGTCGGCCTTGCCCAGCCGCCGGTGGAGGAAATCCTGCCCCCTGCCCCGCAGGAGGAACTGGAAGGCATGATTGGCCATTTCGAAGCCCTGCTGGAACCGCGCGACTATTTCTTCCCCGAAAAGCGGGCGGCGGTCACGCGGCTTACCTTGCGCAACCTGCTGACCAAGCCTGCGTGGAACCATCTGGAAGTGCGGACCATGCGCGGCATTCTGTCGGCCATGGGACGCACACCGGGCCAAGCGCCCCAACCCCGCCCGAAGCCGCAACCAAAGCCTGAAAATCCGCCCGAATCGGATTGACAAACGCCTTGGTTGTCGCCAAGGGCGCAGCTTCACAAGGACGGCGCCTGTTCACAGGCGCTGCTTTCCATTGGCCCCGCACTCCGGTGAAGCGGTGGCCGCTCATGAGATCCGCTCATGAGGTGCGCGCCGGACATCCATCTGGCCGGCGCGGCTTGCGGTTCATCTGCAAGTATGTCCGGGCAACAAGCAAATAGGAAGGAATTGGCGAGTGTCGAAGCGTCACGCGTCTAAGTACAAAATTGACCGTCGCCTTGGCGAAAACATCTGGGGTCGCCCCAAGTCGTCGGTGAACCGCCGTTCGTATGGCCCCGGCCAGCACGGCCAGCGCCGCAAGGGCAAGATCTCGGACTTCGGTCTGCAGCTGCGCGCCAAGCAGAAGCTCAAGGGCTACTATGGCGACATCACCGAAAAGCAGTTCAAGGCTACCTATCAGGAAGCTTCGCGCCTGAAGGGTGACACCGGCCAGAACCTGATCGGTCTGCTGGAACAGCGTCTGGACGCGGTTGTGTATCGCTCCAAGTTCGCCCCCACGATCTTCTCGGCTCGTCAGATCGTGAACCACGGCCACATCTATGTGAACGGTGTGAAGTGCAACATCGCTTCGCGTCGCGTTCGCCCCGGTGACGTGATCAGCCTCGGCAAGAAGGCCAAGGAAATGGCTCTGATCGCCGAAGCCCTGACCCTGCCGGAACGTGAAGTTCCCGATTATGTGGCTCAGGACGGCGACAAGGTGACCTTCGTTCGCGTTCCCACGCTGGACGAAGTGCCCTATCCCGTGAAGATGGAACCCAATCTGGTCGTCGAATTCTATTCGCGCTAATTGGGCCTGCCATCACGGCAAGCAAACAGGAAAGGCGGTGGCTTCGGCTGCCGCCTTTTTTGCTGGATGTTTTCTGGTGTTTTGCTGGAATCCTACCACCGATGCAGCGCCACAACTGATCGCATCAAAAGGAACCCGACCAAGGCCATCGCGTTGATCGGGCATGAGAAAACTTTATCGCTTTGTCACCGCCCACCGCGTGGGCAAATGGTATCCCGACCTGATGCAGGCCAAGGCGCAAGCCTATCGCATCGGCGCAGGCTTTATGGCCCAGCGCAGCGGCGAGTTTTGCGCCTATCTGGGCACAAGGCTGGAAGTGCTGCTGCCCGATGGCAGGGTGCAACCGTTTCAGGCGGCGACATAGATCCAAGCTGAAAAGGTGCCATCGGTAGTGGTAACTGTGGTCGCAACTCGGCGATAGCCATCACCCTCAAACGCATCGAGCGCGGCCCATTGCGTCGGCAGCAAATCGCAATGCAACAGTTGCACAAAGATTTCCTCGCCTTCTGGCTCCAGTTTCAACGCTGGATAGCCCATGGCCGCCCCCCAGCCTGCATCGACAAGATGCCCCCTTACCACGCCATCCCGCCATATGCCGCCCAAAGGCGCCAGCTTGTGATGATTGGGGCGACCGGGCCCAAGAGTGCCATAAGTGGCGAGGTAGTGATCAATCGACACGAACAACTACTTTCCGAACCGATAGGACAAAGACACAATCCCCACCGGCTGCGTCGCATCCTTGACCAGCGGGCTGTGGCGAATGTCACCCAGCAAGGTGCTGACACCACCCGAAGCGGTCAGGCTGATCCGGTCGGTCACGCGATAGTTGAGGGCGACCTGCGCGCCGACTTCGCGCAAACCACCACCGGGGCGGAATTGCGGCAGGCCGGAGGCGGCCGCGCGCACCGCATCAATGCCATGATAGGCGCGGTTATAATCGCCATCGGCCCAGCCAAGCCGCAAGGATGTCATCGCCCCCAGCTTGGGCGCAATCCGCCATGGCATACCGATGGAAGCATCGGCCAAGACGCCCTCGCTGCCACCCAGCACCGGCTTGGTAACGCCAAGACTACCCACCAGTGGCCCCACGCGCCCATTGGCCGTAACGCGCAGGCCCATACCCGCACGCAAAGGCCCCACGCCCGCCGGCACATCCGAACGGCGATAACCGGGCACATAGGTCAATCCCGCCGCCAGACTGGCGCTGGCCTTGCGCCCACCGGTTTCGGCCAGACGAAAACCGATGCCTTGGCGCATGTTCACAAAGAAGCGCCCCTTGGCATAATCGATCACCGGCAAAACCCGCGCGCGATAGCGGTTGGAGCCGTCATAGCCCGCCGAATAAAGCGTGCCGAGGCCAAGCGTCAGATGATCTCCACGGGGCGGCCCCACCATCGGCCCACCGGGGACCATCGGCGCGCCACTGGCGGCGGGGGTGGCTTGCTCTGCCATCGCCTGCAAAGGCCAAAGGGCGATCACCGCACAAGCCATCCATTTGCGACCAGAAACCATCCGTCATCTCCCCAAATTCATGCCATGGGAACTAAACGCTTCTGACCGCAAAAAGACCTGCCCCTTCGGGCATTTACTTGCCCGCGAAATAGTTCCGGCGGAAATCGGCGGCAAAGGCCGCAAACCGACTTTCGGCAATCGCGGCGCGCATGCCCGCCATCAATTGCTGGTAAAAGGCCAGATTATGCTCGGTCATCAGCATAGCGCCCAAAATCTCCCCCGCCTTGTTCAGGTGGTGCAGATAGGCACGGCTATAGGTGGCGCAGACCGAGCAGGTGCAACGCTCGTCAATCGGGCCGGTGTCCTCGGCATGTTTGGCATTGCGGATGTTGAGCGGGCCATTCCACGTAAAGGCCTGTCCATTGCGGCCCGAGCGCGAAGGCAGCACGCAGTCGAACATATCGACCCCGCGCTCCACCGCGCCAACCAGATCATCGGGCTTGCCCACGCCCATCAGATAGCGCGGCTTGTCATCGGGCAATTGCAAAGGCGCAAAGTCCAGCGTGGCGAACATCGCCTCCTGCCCCTCGCCCACGGCCAGACCGCCGATGGCATAGCCGTCAAAGCCGATATCCTGCAGCTTGGCTGCCGAAATGCCGCGCAGATCCTCGTGTAAACCGCCCTGCTGGATGCCGAACAGGGCCGAGCGCGCGGCATGTTCCTCGCCGCTGTTGAACCCGTCGCGGCTGCGCTGGGCCCAGCGCATGGACATCAGCATGGAACGTTCGATCACATCCTTGCCCTGATCGGCGCGGGGGCATTCGTCAAAAGCCATCACGATGTCGCTGCCCAGCAAACGCTGGATTTCCATGCTGCGTTCGGGCGTCAGATTGTGACGGCTGCCGTCAATATGGCTGGCAAAGGTCACGCCTTCCTCGGTGATCTTGCGTAGCTCCGACAGGCTCATCACCTGATAGCCGCCGCTGTCGGTCAGGATCGGGCGATCCCAATTCATGAACTTGTGCAATCCGCCCAGCCTTGCCACGCGCTCCGCACCGGGGCGCAGCATCAGGTGATAGGTGTTGCCCAGGATAATGTCGGCGCCAATCGAGCGCACGGTTTCCGGCTTCATCGCCTTTACCGTGGCGGCGGTGCCCACCGGCATGAACGCAGGCGTGCGGATCTCGCCCCGCTGCATGGTGATGGTGCCGGTGCGCGCGCGCCCTTCGCGGGCGTGGATGTGGAATTGAAAACGGGTCATGGGGCTGCGCCTTACGCTGAAATGCGGCATCGGGCAATTGTTGCGCAATCTGGACGGGGGTGTTTCACCCCGCTAGCGTCTCTCCTTTCGACATCTGCCTCACGAGAGCCTGATCTTCATGACCATCGACTGGATTTACCCCGCCCTTACCGCCACGGCTGCTGTGGCGGGATTTGTGGATGCGGTGGCGGGCGGCGGTGGTCTTATTACGGTGCCTGCGCTGATCTATGCGGGCCTGCCGCCTGCGATGGTGCTGGGCACCAACAAGCTGCAATCAAGCTGCGGGACGGCTTTGGCCACGTTCAAATATCACCGCGCGGGCCTGTTCCAATTGCGCCCCAATCTGGTGCCGGTCGCGGCGGTGCTGGCGGGCGCGGCGCTGGGCGCATGGGCGGTGCAGCGGATGGATGCGGGGGTGCTGAAACTGATCGTGCCGCTGATGCTGATTGCCATTGCGCTTTACACGCTGGTCAGCCCGAAAATGCATGACCATGCGGGCGAACCGCGCATCGGGGCCAAAGCTTATCTGCCGATCGCGGGCGGCATTGGCTTTTACGATGGTTTCTTTGGCCCTGGCACCGGCCAGTTCTTTGCCATCACGCAGGTTTCCCTGCGCGGCATGGGGCTGACCAGCGCCACCGGCCTCACCAAATTGTTCAACCTGACCAGCAATGTCGCCTCGCTGGTGGTTTTCGCCTTCGGGGGCAAGATCCTGTATACGCTGGGCCTGTGCATGGCACTGGGATCGATGTCGGGCGCATGGGCCGGATCGCATATGGCCACCAAGCTGGGCGCGCGGGTCATCCGCCCCTTGTTGGTGGTGGTCAGTCTGGCGCTGACCGCCAAGCTGGTATGGGGCTGGTTCGCCGGATAGGCGGCCCAGCCCCAGCCCCAGCCCTAGCTATCAGGGCTGCATCACCCTGCGGAAATCATCCTGATTGAGATTGGTGACATAGCTGCGCACGATAGCGGAATTGACGCCGGGCGTGGCGATCAACTCCCGAATGGCCAGACGTGAAATGGCCGCGCCCGCCGCACGGAAAGCCGCCGCGCCACCGCTCTTGGCCAGCACCTTGGTATATTCAACGCAATCCACGGTTACCAAACGGGTGAAGATATGCGCCGTATCCTTATCAAAAGCCGTCTTTTTCTCTGCATCAATCGTCGCAGCCCCAGCGGTCACCGGCGTTGAGGCAATCTCCACCGCCACCCATTTGGCCAGCGCCGCCTTATCCTCTGCCGTCGCCTTGGTGGTCACGCATTCGGCAAGTTTCTGCGAAACCTCGTCATTGACCGGAGCCGCAGCAGGCGCCTGCGCCATGGCCGGAGCCGAGGCAAGCGATGCCAGAACCAGCGCCGCACCCATTACAAACTTGCTCATTTCCCGCACCCTTCCGGCCAAGGCAGCCCACCGCCGCCAGTCATAATATTCCTGCGAACCTAATCCGACTTTTCTGCACACAGGTTGAACAAGCGCGCTGGCCAAGGCAAGAGGGAAAGCATGTCCAATCCCGCTGATAACGCCCGCGCCTTCCTTGCCGATCAATGGGCCGAACTGTCCCATGTCCAGCCCAGCCCCCGCCCCTGGCAAATGCCCTTTACAGCAGGCGTGACCACTGCGCTGCCACTGCTGATCGGTTGGTGGCTGGGGCATGAGGCGGAAGGCGGCGCGGCGGCGCTGGGTACGATGATTTTTGCCTATTTGACGCCTAGCGATCTGACACGGCGCCTGACCACGCTGATGGCTTGCGCCTTCGGGATCACTTTCGCTTTTGCTCTGGGGCAGTTAGCGGCAATTCTGGCTCCGGCTTTGGCACCTTTGACCATCACGCTGGTGGCGATTGCGGCCACCGTGATGTGCCGATACTTGCGCCAAGGACCGCCAGCGGGGCTGTTTTTCGTGATGGCCTGCGCAATTGGGCTGTTTATCACGCCGGACCCGTCCCATTTCGCCCAGCGGACCGGCATCCTGTTTCTGGGCACGGCTTTGGCCTTTGTCACTGGCACACTCTACAGCCTGTTCATCCTGTGGCATCGTCCGTTTACGCCCGACCGGCCGCAAGCACCGCTCAACCGGCTAACCTTGGGCTTTGAACCTGTGATGATCGGGGTGGCTTGCGGCCTATCGCTATGGCTCGCGCTGTTTCTGGGGCTGGAAAAACCATTTTGGGCACCGATCAGTTGCCTGACCGTGGTGCAGGCCATTTCGCTCCGCAAGGTCTGGACGCGGCATATGCATCGCGTGATCGGCACGGTGGTCGGGCTGGGGCTGGCGTCTTTTATGCTGGCCCATCCGCTGCATGGCTGGCCATTGGCGCTGCTGATCGGGGGGCTGACCTGCGTGGTCGAAATGCTGATCGTCCGGCATTTTGGCACAGCGGTGATCTTCATCACCCCACTGGCCATTGCGCTCAGTGAAGCGCAGGCCAAAGCAGGCATCGCGCCAGACATGCTGATCAAGGCGCGGCTGTGGGATACGGTGGTCGGCTGCGGTGTGGCGCTGGTGTTTGGCGTGGCGATGCATCACCCTGCCCTGCGGCGGCGGATGATGCGCAAAGCCGATTAAGGAAGCAGCAGGCTGGAGTCGCCGTAGCTGTAAAACCGATAACCATTGCCGATGGCATGGGCATAGGCACCCTGCATCACATCCAGCCCCATCAGCGCGCTGACCAGCATGAACAGGGTGGATTTGGGCAGGTGGAAATTGGTCATCAGCCCATCAATCGCCTTGAAGCGATAGCCCGGCGTGATGAAAATCGACGTATCGCCGCTGAAAGGCTGGATCACGCCATCATCACCAGTAGCCGATTCCAGCAGGCGCAGGCTGGTGGTGCCGACCGCGATAATCCGCCCACCCGCAGCCCGCGCCGCATTCAAGCGCCCCGCTGCTTCGGGGGTGATCGTGCCCCATTCTGCATGCATGGCATGGTCGGCCGTATCATCTGCCTTCACCGGCAGGAACGTGCCCGCGCCGACATGCAGCGTCAGGAATTCTCGCGCGATACCAGCCTCTTCCAGCAAAGAGATCAGATTGGGCGTGAAGTGCAGAGCCGCAGTTGGAGCCGCCACCGCGCCATCCTTGGCGGCAAACATGGTCTGGTAATCGCGCTTGTCCGCCTCGTCAGTTGGGCGCTTGCCCGCGATATAGGGCGGCAGCGGCATTTGCCCTGCGCGTTCCAGCAGAACCTCCACCGGCTCTTCGCCATGGAAGGCCAAGGTCCAGCTGCCATCGTCGAAGCGCTCTTCAGAAGTCGCCTTAACATCGGCGGGGAAGTGAATGACATCCCCAACCTTCAATCTCTTGCCATTGCGAACAAAGGCCTGCCAACGGCGCAGGTCCAACCGCTTGTGCAGGGTAGCACCAATGCGCGCCTCCCCGCTTTGCGAGCGCCGGATGCCTTCCAACTGGGCAGGGATAACGCGCGTGTCGTTGAACACCAGCACATCGCCCGCCCGCAGCCACTGCGCCAGATCGCGCACGCCGCTATCCACCAGCCCATCAGGCCGCACCACCAGCATCCGCGCGGCATCGCGCGGGCTGGCCGGACGCAGGGCAATATTTTCAGCAGGCAGGTCGAAATCGAACAGGTCTACGCGCAAAATCTATCTCTCTGGCTCAGTTAGAGCGCGAGTTGGACAAGGCATCCGCGCTGATCTTGGCACCGGCGGCAATGGCAGGGGCCACAGGACGCGGCTTTTTATCCGCTGCGATCGAGGCCTGAACGATCTTGGTCGGGTTGGCTGGCGGCTCGCCACGCACAACCGAATCGACCACATCCATGCCCGCAATCACGCGGCCAAAATTGGTATAGCGGCGGTCCAACGCGAAATGGGGATAGAACACGATGAAGAACTGGCTGTTGGCCGTGTTCGGTTCATTGGTGCGCGCCATGGCCACGCTGCCGCGGACATGGGGCATGTCGTTGAACTCTGCCTTCAGGTCGGGCAGCTTGGAGCCGCCCGCGCCCGTGCCCGTCGGATCACCGGTCTGCGCCATGAAACCATCGATCACGCGGTGAAAGATGATGCCGTCGTAGAAACCTTCACGGGTCAGCTTTTTCACGCGCTCCACATGCGCCGGCGCCCAATCGGGCGACAGGCGGATCGCCACGCGGCCACCATTGGACAAGTCCAGCAGCAAGACGTTTTCGGGATCATGCGTGATGTCAGCATCGATTTTGGCCGAATGCTTGGCCTTGGCGGCGATCACCGCCTTGTTGGCCGCAGCGGCCAATTTGTCCTTACCAGGAGCGCAGCCGCCCACCAGCACGGAAGTTCCCAAAGCAAGGGTCAGGGCAGTTTTGGCAAAAAGGGAACTTGTCATGCGGCTCTCTTGCAAAAGGGCGTTGGCGGCCTGTGTTGCGGCGCGTCTAGCTGGCCTAGCCTGACGTTGCAATGAATGGAATGGGGGCAATGAATGGAATGCAACGAATGTCGGGCAAACGCCTCAATCCTCGCCCATGCGCCCCACTTCATCAATGCGGGCCAACACATCGGCGCGCACGGCGGGGCTGACAAATTTGCTGATCGACCCGCCAAACAGCGCGATTTCTTTCACCAACTTGCTGGCAATCGGCTGTAGCGAGACATCGGCCATCAAGAACACCGTCTCGATGCCGGCGTTCAGCTGCTGGTTCATGCCCGCCATTTGATATTCATATTCGAAATCGGCCACCGCGCGCAGGCCGCGAATGATAATATTCGCCCCCTGCTTCTCGGCAAATTTCATCAATAGCGCGTTGAAACCCACAACTTGCACATTGTCCAAGCCCAAGACTGCCGCCTCGCGCTCGACCATGGCGATGCGTTCATCGGGCGTGAACAGCGGGTTTTTGGAAGGATTGGTGGTGACCCCGATGATCAACCGGTCCACCAATTTGGCTCCGCGCCGAATAATATCGGCATGGCCCAGTGTAATCGGATCAAACGTGCCGGGATAAATGCCAACCCGTTCCGCCTTTTGCGTCAACTGCTCTTGCGCCACGCGATAACCCTCTCTGGCCGGCTGCTCCTCTGTGCTTGGTAGAACCACAGAGGCGCAGCGGCAAGTGTTGGATAGTTAACGGTCGCGCTCGACAATGAAACGGGCCAAGGCGCGCAACAAGTCCGCCTCCGGTCCGTGCGTGGCCAGATGGCCGATCGCCTGATCCACCAGCATCCGCGCCTGTTCGCGCGCGCGTTCGGGGCCCAACAACGAGACGAAGGTCTCCTTCCCCTGCTCGGCATCCTTGCGCAAGGCTTTGCCAGCGGCTTCCTCGTCACCCTCATGGTCCAGCAGGTCATCGACGATCTGGAACGCCAGACCGATGTCCCGCGCATAGGCCCGCAGGGGTTTGCGCGCCTCATGCGGCACCTTGCCCAGAATCGCCCCCATCTCCACCGCCGCGCCCAGCAGAGCGCCGGTTTTCAGCTGTTGCAGGCGGGTGACGGTGGAAAGATCAAAGCTGGAGGTTTCGGCGGCAATATCCATCATCTGCCCACCGGCCATGCCATTATGCCCGCTGGCCACCGCCAGTGTGGTCACCAGTTCGATCCGCACAAAGGGATCGCCGCTGGTCGCCACATCGCCCAGCACTTCAAAAGCAAAACACTGCAAGGCATCGCCTGCCAGCACCGCTGTCGCCTCGTCAAAGGCGATATGCAGCGTCGCCTTGCCATGGCGCAGGGCGTCATCATCCATGCAGGGCAAATCATCGTGGATCAGCGAATAGACATGCACCGCCTCGATCGCCACGCCAGCCCGCACGGCCGCATCGCGGTCCACGCCATACATATCCGCCGTAGCGGCCAGCAACAGGGGCCGCAAACGCTTGCCCCCGCCGATGGTGGCGTAACGCATCGCCTCTACCAAACGGCTGCGCGGATCAGACGGCAAGGGCAGCAGCGAATCGAAGGCTGCATCCACCTCGCGCTGGATAGTCTTTAGCCCTTCGGCCAGCACATTATCGGTTACCAGCGTCACAGCCATGTCCTTCCCTTATGCTCCGTCTAGCGGGCTAGTACCGGCAGGCTTGCCATCAGGCCCCGCCACGATCCGTTCAATCCGCGCCTGCGCGGCATCAAGGCGGGCCTGACAGGCCGCCCGCAATTTCTCGCCACGCTCATACAGCGAAATCGAATCATCGAGCGCCACATCGCCGCTTTCCAGACGGCGCACCACATCTTCCAAAGCCCGCAGCGCCTCCTCGAAAGACAGGGCGGAAAGGTCGGGCGTATCAGTCAAAGTCTGGTTCATGCCCCTAGCAATGACCGCGCAGGGCCGAGCGGTCAAGGCATCGCTCCGGCATTTGCACCAAAGGGGATGTTGCTTGTTGCCAACAATCTACAGGCGCTGTGCCGCGCGGGTTCATATGCAGGCTGGAAATCCGCCGCTCATGCCGCTAAGGGCCCTGCCATGACCCAAGCAGCCTCCACCATCACCGCCGAAACTGTCGCCGCCCACGGGCTTAGCCCCGAGGAATATGACAAGGTTCTTTCCGCCCTTGGCCGCGAGCCCAACCTTGTGGAATTGGGCATTTTCTCGGTGATGTGGTCGGAACATTGCTCGTATAAGTCGAGCCGTATCCACCTCAAGAAGCTGCCGACGACGGCGCCTTGGGTGATTTGTGGCCCCGGCGAAAACGCAGGCGTGATCGACATTGGCGATGGTCAGGCCGCCATCTTCAAGATGGAATCGCATAACCACCCGTCCTATATCGAACCCTATCAGGGCGCGGCCACCGGCGTTGGCGGCATCTTGCGCGACGTGTTCACCATGGGCGCGCGCCCCGTTGCCAATATGAACGCCCTGCGTTTTGGCCGCCCCGATCACCCGAAGATGAAGTCGCTGGTCAAGGGCGTTGTCGCGGGCATCGGCGGTTATGGTAATTGCGTTGGCGTGCCCACCGTGGGCGGCGAAACCAATTTCCACCCCGCCTATGACGGCAATATTCTGGTCAACGCCATGACCGTGGGTGTCGCCGATACGGACAAGATTTTTTATTCCGCCGCCACCGGCCTTGGCAATCCCATCGTCTATGTCGGCTCCAAGACCGGCCGCGATGGCATCCATGGCGCGACCATGGCCAGCGCCGATTTTGGCGATGATATCGAGGAAAAGCGCCCGACCGTGCAGGTGGGCGATCCTTTTGTGGAAAAGCTGCTGATCGAAGCCTGCCTTGAACTGATGGCCACCGATGCCATCGTCGCCATTCAGGACATGGGCGCTGCGGGCCTCACCTCCTCCTCGGTCGAAATGGCCACCAATGGCAAGGCCGGCATCATCCTCCACATGGACAAGGTGCCCTGCCGCGAAGAAGGCATGACGCCTTATGAAATGATGCTGAGCGAGAGCCAAGAGCGCATGCTCATGGTCTTGAAGCCCGGCAAGGAAGCCATGGCCGAGGCCATCTTCAAGAAGTGGGAACTGGACTTTGCCGTTATCGGCGAAGTGACCGACACCGGCCACATGGTGCTGACGTTCGAAGGCGAGGAAGTTTGCAACATCCCGCTGGGCCCGCTGGCCGAAGATGCCCCGCTGTATGACCGCCCGCACCTGACGCGTGAAGATTATGCCGCATGGGCCAAGGTGCCCAAGCTGGATGCGGTGCCCGAAAGCGCCGATCTGGGCGCGGATCTGCTCAAGCTGGTTGGCTGCCCCGATCTGGCCTCGCGCCGCTGGATCTTTGAACAATATGACAGTCAGGTAGGCGGCGACACGCTGCAAAAGTCGGGCGGCGATGCGGCTGTGGTGCGTATCCACGGCACGCAAAAGGCGCTGGCGATGAGCACGGACTGCTCGCCCCGCTATTGCTATGCCAACCCCTATGAAGGCGGCAAGCAGGCCGTGGCCGAAACCTGGCGCAACATTTGCGCCGTGGGCGCAACGCCTTTGGCGATCACCAACTGCCTCAACTTTGCCAATCCGCAGCGCCCCGAAATCATGGCGCAAATCGTGGGCTGCCTTGAAGGTATGGCGGACGCCTGCCGCGCACTGGATTATCCCATCGTGTCGGGCAACGTGTCGCTGTATAACGAATCGAAGGCCACCGGCGGCGGCAGCGCCATTCTGCCCACCCCCGCGATTGGCGGCGTGGGTCTGATGCTGGACCACACCAAGATGGCCACGGTGAAGTTCAAGCAGGCTGGCGATGTGGTCTGGCTGATCGGCAGCGAAGGCAGCCACCTTGGCCAGTCGCTCTATGCCCGCGAGATCCTTGGCCGCGAGGCTGGCGCTGCGCCGGAAGTCAATCTGGACGTCGAACTGCGCAATGGCGAAAGCGTGCGCCAGTTGATCAGCGATGGCGTGGCCACCGCTGTGCATGACATTTCCGATGGCGGCTTGCTGGTGGCTTTGGCCGAAATGGCGATGGCGGGCGGTATTGGCATCCGTCTGGAAACCGCGCTGAGCACGGCGCAGGCCTTTGGTGAAGACCAGTCGCGCTATCTCGTCACCACGGCAGCCGATGTTGTGCTGGAAGGCGCGACCCGTCTGGGCACGGTGGGCGGTGCCGAAGTAGCGGGCGTGTTGGTGTCCGATCTGAAGAAGGCGCATGAAGGCTTCTTCAAGGATTGGATGGAAGGCTGAGTTTAGCCTCCGGCGAGCAAAGGGACTCGTGCCTTTGCAATCCCGTTACGGGGTGGCGCTAGGGCTTCTGCCTTGCGCTTGATGGATAAAATTAAAGCCTGCGGCGCTTGTCCTTGTAGAGCGCCGCAGGCTTTATTTGTTTAGACGCGAGTTCCCATTCATGGGATTGCCAAGGGCCCCCGCCCTTGGCCCGCCGGAGGCATTTGCTCCTTACCCCAAAACCCAATCCTTCTCCGGCACGCCCAACAGGCGCAACACAGAAGTCAAATCCCCGCTATCCACCCAACCATTGGCCGCATCGCGCGCCTTGGGCTTGGCAACGAAGGCAACGCCATAGGCAGCCGCCTCGATCATCGGAATGTCATTGGCGCCATCACCCGTGGCCAGAGCCGCAGCCCCTTCCCCGAACGCCGCCATTTCTTCCAGCAGCGTCGCCTTCTTGGTGCTGCTGTCGCAAATCGGGCCGACGAGGCCGCCAGTCAGCTTGCCATTGTCCACGCCCAGACGGTTGGCGACAACCCGCTCAAAGCCCAGATCTTCGGCCACCGGATCGGCAAATTGATGGAACCCGCCGGTCACCAGCACCGTGCGGCAACCCTTGGCCTTCAGCGTGGCCACCAGCACCTTGGCGCCCTTCATCGGCGCGATCCGCTCGTCCAGACATTGCGCAATCGCTTCTTCGGGCAGGCCAGCCAGCAGGCCCACACGCTCGGTCAAAGCCTGTGCGAAATCCAGTTCGCCGCGCATGGCGCGCTCGGTAATATCGGCTACCTGATCCTTGATACCGGCAAAATCGGCCAGTTCGTCAATGCATTCGGCGCTGATCATCGTCGAATCCATGTCGGAAATGAACAGCTTGGGGATGCGCGGCTTGTGATCGGTGATCAGCGCGTCGCAAGCGCCGATATAAGTGTCCAAGCCCCAGCGCATCACATCGTCGGTCACGCCTTCGGCTGCCACTTCCCACACACCGCCAGCGATGGGCCGCGCTTCGACCAGCGCATCGCCTTGGCTCAATGCCTCCAGCAGATCATCAATCTTTGCCGAAAGTCCGGTAGGATCTGCTAGTACGCGCGCGATGAGCACTTTTTCTTCCCCTGATTCCTGCGGCAGAGCCAATCAACACCCTGCGGTCGGCCTCATTGCAGGACCGACCGCCAGCGGCAAGAGCGATCTTGCCCTGCGCCTTGCGCAAAGCCTGATGGCCGCGGGCAAGCCTGCAGTGATTATCAACGCCGATAGCGCGCAACTCTATGCCGATCTGCCGATCCTGTCCGCCGCGCCTCCGCCACAGGATCTGGCCGCCGTGCCCCATCTGCTCTATGGCGCATGGGACGGGGCGGACAGTTGCTCCGCCGCCGATTGGGCCGCCAGAGCGCGCGAGGCCATCGACAAAGCCCATGCTGAGGGTGCCACGCCCATCCTTGTGGGCGGCACCGGCCTCTATATGCGCACCTTATTGGACGGCATCGCCCCCGTGCCGCCCATCGACCCCGCCATTCGTGAGGCGGTGCGCGCCATGCCGGTGGCGCAGGCGCATGAGGAACTCTCCCGCCTCGATCCGCCAAAAGCTACGGCCCTGCATCCTTCCGACACCACCCGTGTCCATCGCGCGCTGGAAGTGGTGCTCTCCACCGGCCAATCGATCACCCATTGGCAACAGGCCTTGGTGGGCGGGATCGGCCATCGCATCACGCTGGCGCCCTTCATCCTGCTGCCCGATCGTGCGTGGCTGTATGAACGTTGCAACCGCCGCTTTGGCCTGATGGTGGAACAAGGCGCGCTGGAGGAAGTGGCGCGTTTGCTGGAGCGCGGGCTTAATCCGCAGTTGCCGGTGATGCGCGCGATTGGCGTGGAGGCACTGGCCGCCCATCTGCGCGGAGACTGGACGCTGGAAGAAGCCATGGCCCAAGGCGCGCAGGCCACGCGCACCTATGCCAAAAGGCAATATACGTGGTTCCGCAACCAGCCCCCGCCGGAATGGCAACGCTACACCGCGATTCCGCCCAAAGATTTCGACTTCAGCTCCCATTTTGTTTCTTTATTTCACGATTAGCCGTTGACATGACATTTTCCATTCCCTATCGCCGCCTCACTCTCTGGTGCAGGCGCGTCAGGTTGCGACTGGATACTGGCCAAAGGGCGTAAACCCGGCGGCGGGCCAGCCAAATCCCTTGCGCTGATGGCCAAGCGGCGGCATGGGCGCTCGATTGCACCTTTGCTGGTCCGGCCACGCGCAACACGCGCGGCCTGTGCGTCAAAACGTTGGAAAGAAGGATAGTTACCGTGAGCCAAGAGCTGAGCGGCGCCCAAATTCTGGTCGAAAGCCTTGCCCGTCAGGGTGTGGAATTCGTGTTCGGCTATCCGGGCGGTGCGGTTTTGCCGATTTACGACGCGCTGTTTGGCGATGAACGCATCCGCCACATCCTTGTGCGTCACGAGGCAGGCGCGGCCCATGCCGCCGAAGGTTATGCCCGCTCTACGGGTAAGCCGGGTGTTGTGCTGGTCACCTCTGGCCCCGGCGCGACAAACGCGGTCACCGGCATTGCCGATGCTTTTCTGGACTCGATTCCCTTGGTGGTCATCACGGGGCAGGTCGGCACGCCGCTGATCGGTTCGGATGCTTTTCAGGAAGCCGACACGGTGGGCATCACGCGCCACTGCTGCAAGCATAACTATCTGGTGAAGGATCCTGCCGATCTGGCCGCCGTCATCGACGAAGCCTTCCAGATCGCCACGACGGGTCGCCCCGGTCCGGTGGTTATCGACATTCCCAAGGACGTGCAGATTGCCACCGCCGCCTTTGGCGAAGGCCCCGTTCAGCGCAAGAACCGCTACAGCCCGCGCCTTGCCGGTAGCGATGCCGAAATCGCGCAGGCGGTCGAACTGCTGGCCAATGCCAAGGCGCCCGTGCTCTATACCGGCGGCGGCGTGATCAATTCGGGTCCACGTGCGGCCGAATTGCTGCGCCAGTTGCAGGCGCTGACCGGCGCGCCGGTGACGTCCACGCTGATGGGCCTTGGCGCCTTCCCTGCCCAGAATGAAAACTGGCTGGGCATGCTGGGTATGCATGGTACCTATGAAGCCAATTGGGCGATGAATCAGGCCGACCTGATCCTTTGCGTCGGCGCCCGTTGGGATGACCGCGTGACGGGCCGTCTTGACGCCTTTGCGCCCAATTCGACCAAGATCCACATCGACATCGACCGCGCCAGCATCAACAAGATCGTGCGCGTCGACCTGCCGATCGTGGGCGATTGCGCCACGGTGCTGGAACAGATCATCACCGCTTGGGGCACCCGCAAGCCGCAGGATCTGACCGCCTGGAAGGCGCGCATCAACGAATGGCGCGGCAAGAAGAGTCTTGCCTATCCCCGCCATGAATCGCGCATCATGCCGCAATATGCGGTGGAACGCCTGTTCGAGCTGACCAAGGCGCATAACCCGATCATCAGCACCGAGGTTGGCCAGCACCAGATGTGGGCCGCGCAATATTTCCACTTCTTCGGCCCCAACAAGTGGCTGACGAGTGGCGGTCTTGGCACGATGGGCTATGGCCTGCCCGCCGCGGTTGGCGCGCAGGTCGGCAATCCCGACAGTCTGGTGATCGACATTGCCGGTGACGCCTCGATCCAGATGAATATTCAGGAACTGGGCACCGCCACGCAATATCGCCTGCCGGTCAAGGTGTTCATCCTGAACAATGAATGGATGGGCATGGTCCGCCAGTGGCAGGAACTGACCTATGAAAGCCGCTATTCGAACTCCTATTCGGACAGCCTGCCCGACTTCGTGCGTCTGGCCGAAGCCTATGGCTGGAAGGGCATCCGCATCCAGAACGAAAGCGAGCTGGACGCGGGCATTCAGGCGATGATCGACTATGATGGTCCGGTGATCGTGGATTGCTGCGTGCATAATGAGGCCAATTGCTTCCCGATGATCCCCAGCGGCGCGGCGCATACGGACATGATCCTCTACGGTGATACCGTGGCAGGGATTGTCGATGATGAAGCCAAGGCTCTGGTGTAAGGGAGGCCGACAAGATGATGAAAATCAAGCATAAGGCCGAACAGCGCCACGTTCTGACGCTGGTGGTGGACAATGAGGCGGGCATTCTGGCCAAGATCGCGGGTCTGTTCACCGCGCGCGGCTATAATATCGACAGCCTCACCGTGTCGGAAATCACCGAGGACCACACCACGAGCCGCATCACCATCGTGACGCATGGCCCGCCTGCCGTGATCGACCAGATCCACGCCCAGCTTGACCGTCTGGTGCCCGTCCACAAGGTGATCGATCTCACCGAGGAAGGCCCCTATGTCGAGCGCGAACTGGCGCTGGTCAAAGTGGCGGGCAAGGGCGAGCATCGCGTCGAAGCGCTGCGTCTGGCCGATGTGTTCCGCGCGCGTCCGGTGGACACCACCACCGGCAGCTTCATTTTCGAACTGACCGGCACGCCGGACAAGATCGACAGCTTTGTCGCCCTAATGAGCGAATTGGGATTGGTGGAAACGGCGCGCACCGGCGTTGTGGGCATGACCCGCGGAGCCAAGGGCGTTTAACCTGATCTTACTCCAAGCTTGACCTGACTGGCGCTCTGTTGCAGGGCGCCCGTCAAATTATCCGCCGTGGAGACACGGTATCTTTCATCCGCTGGCTCCCCTTGCAATGACGGGAGCATTAAAGGGGAAGTTTTGTGAAAGTTTATTACGACGCAGATGCCGATCTGAACCTGATCGTCAACAAGAAGATCGCGATCCTGGGTTACGGTTCGCAGGGCCACGCCCATGCGCAGAACCTGCGCGATTCGGGCGTGAAGGAAGTGGCCATCGCGCTGCGTCCCGGTTCGGCTTCGGCTGCCAAGGCTGAAGGCGCTGGCTTCAAGGTTCTCTCGAACGCCGAAGCTGCTGCTTGGGCCGACGTTCTGATGATCCTGGCTCCCGACGAGCATCAGGCTGCCATCTATGCCGCCGATCTGCACGCCAACCTGAAGCCCGGCGCTGCTCTGGCCTTCGCTCACGGCCTGAACGTCCACTTCGGCCTGATCGAACCCCGCGCCGACATTGACGTGATCATGATCGCTCCCAAGGGCCCTGGCCACACCGTGCGCGGCGAATATGTGAAGGGCGGCGGCGTGCCCTGTCTGGTGGCCATCCACCAGAACGTGACCGGCAACGCGCATGACATCGCTCTGGCCTATGCTTCGGGCGTTGGTGGCGGCCGTTCGGGCATCATCGAAACCAATTTCCGCGAAGAATGCGAAACCGACCTGTTCGGTGAGCAGGCTGTGCTTTGCGGCGGCGCCACGGCGCTGGTGCAGGCCGGTTTCGAAACGCTGGTGGAAGCTGGCTACGCCCCCGAAATGGCCTATTTCGAATGTCTGCACGAACTGAAGCTGATCGTGGACCTGATGTATGAAGGCGGCATCGCCAACATGCGTTACTCGATCTCGAACACCGCCGAATATGGCGACATCGTGACCGGCCCGCGCATCATCACCGCCGAAACCAAGAAGGAAATGAAGCGCGTTCTGGAAGACATCCAGTCGGGCCGCTTTGTGAAGAACTTCGTGCTGGACAACCGCGCCGGCCAGCCCGAGCTGAAGGCTTCGCGTATTGCCGCCAAGCGTCACCCGATCGAGGAAACCGGCGCCAAGCTGCGCGCCATGATGCCCTGGATCGGCGCCAACAAGCTGGTGGACCAGACCAAGAACTAAGCCTTTCGGCATAGTTTGCAAAAAGGCGCGTCATGGGCTTCCCATGGCGCGCTTTTTGGTGTTTGGCGCAGGAATGGGCGAGAATACCGGTAAAACTGCAAACCACATCCTGATCTGCTTCCACGATTTCAACCGTGGTGGCACAGAGCGGATTGCCATCGGCATGGCAAAACGCTGGGTGGAATTGGGGCGCCGGGTCACGATCCTTTGTGGCGCACGTCAGGGCGGTCTGGAGGACACGGTGGACCCGCGCGTAACGGTGCTGGAACTATCCCCCCCAATCCCGCGCAGCCCGATCAGCCGTTTGCAGCTTGGCCCCGCCATGGCCAAAATGCTGGCCGAATTGGCGCCGGACGTGATTTTCCTGCCCGGCAATTTCCATTTCCCGCTGATCCCCGCTTTGGGCAAGGCACGCGGGCGGGCGGCGCTGGTGGCAAAAATCTCCAATCCCGCCGTGCCGCAGGGTTTGGTGGCGCTGCCCGTTCGTTGGCTGCTGCGCCGTTTTGCGCGCCATCTGGACGGGTTTGCGGCGATGAACCGCGGGCTGGAGGCTGAAATCCGCGCCATTGCGCCCGATACCCATGTCACCACTTTGTATGATCCGGTCTATCTGACCGACGCCCCCCCTGCACCGCGTGCGGAAACGGCGGTGAAGGAGATCCTCTGGGCGGGAAGGTTCGAGCCGCAAAAGGATGCGCCGCTGGCCCTGCGCACGATTGCCGAACTCAACCGCCTTATGCCAGCGCGGCTGACCATGCTGGGCGAAGGCTATCTCCGGCCCAAGATGGAAGCGCTGGCCGCGAAAATGGGTTTGGGCGACCAAGTGAGCTTTATCGGCCATGTGCCCTCGATCGACCCCTATCTGGCGCAGGCCGATGCCTTGCTGGTTTCCTCTGTGTTTGAAGGCGGTCCAGCGGTGGCGGTGGAGGCATTGGCGCATGGAGTTCCCGTGGTTTCAACCCCTTGCTCGCATTTCCTGCGCGACATTATGACGATTCCAGAAGCAGGGCAGATCACAGCCAGCAGCACCGCAAAGGACTTGGCCCAAGCCTTGGCGCAGGTATGCACCGCCCCCCGCCCCTCGCCCGCAGCCTTGCGCCCCTTGATCGCCCATCTGGCGCCGGAGCCTTGCGCTGACGCTTATCTGGCGTGGTTTGATGCTATGGCGGCCAAACGAGGCTAATTACCCCTTTACAGACGGCCCTCGCCTGCCCATAGGCTTGTGCCATGACCATCCAGCTGAAACTTACCCTGCGACTAATCCGCCCTTGGGCGTGAGCTGGCGTGCCGTCTGAGCGCGCGCGGCGCTCAAGGGAGGCAAGCTAACCAGTCGCATTTTCAGCTTATACGAGATCCTGTCATGCCCATGCTCAAAGACCCTTCGGTCAAATATCGTCCGTTCCCCCAGATCAACATTCCAGATCGCACTTGGCCCTCGAAGATTATCGACAAGGCGCCGCGCTGGCTCTCCACCGACCTGCGCGATGGCAACCAGAGCCTGATCGACCCGATGGGCGCGGAAAAGAAGAACCGCTTCTTTGATCTGCTGCTCAAAGTGGGGCTGAAGGAAATCGAGGTGGGCTTCCCCAGCGCGGGCGCGACCGAATATGACTTCATCCGCGGGCTGGTCGATAATGGGCGCGTGCCGGACGATGTGCTGATCCAGGTGCTGACGCAGGCGCGCGAGGATCTGATCAAGACCAGCTTTGAATCGCTGGCGGGCATCCATTCGGCCATCGTCCATGTTTACAATGCCGTTTCGCCCCTGTGGCGCGAGGTGGTGTTCGGCATGGATCAGAGCCAAGTGCGCGGGATTGCCGAACATGCGGCCAAGCTGCTGCGCGACAATGCGGCCCGTTTCCCGCAGACCAAGTGGCAGTTTGAATATAGCCCCGAAACCTTCTCCACCGCCGAGCTGGATTTCAGCATCGAATGCTGCGAGGCGGTGATGAACATTCTCCAGCCCACGCCGGAGAACCCGATCATCCTCAACCTGCCCGCCACGGTGGAATGCGCCACACCCAATGTCTATGCGGACCAGATTGAATATTTCTGCCGCAACCTGCCCAATCGCGAAAGCGCGGTGATCAGCCTGCACACGCATAATGACCGTGGCACGGGCGTGGCTGCGGCTGAACTGGGCCTGATGGCAGGCGCGGATCGCGTGGAAGGCTGCCTGTTCGGCAATGGCGAGCGCACGGGCAATTGCTGCCTCGTGACAGTCGGCATGAACCTCTATACGCAAGGCGTTGATCCGCAACTGGATTTCTCGGATATCGACGAAGTGATCCAGACGGTGGAATATTGCAACCAACTGCCCGTCCACCCGCGCCACCCCTATGGCGGCGAGCTGGTGTTCACCGCCTTCTCCGGCAGCCATCAGGACGCCATCAAAAAGGGCTTTGCCAAGCAGGGCGAGCGCAATGACCAGCTCTGGGCCGTGCCCTATCTGCCGATCGACCCCGCCGATCTGGGCCGCAGCTATGAGGCGGTGATCCGCGTCAACTCGCAGAGCGGCAAGGGCGGCTTTGCCTGGGTGCTGGAGCAGGATCAGGGGCTGAAGCTTCCCAAGCGTATGCAGGCGCATTTCAGCCGCCATGTGCAGGAACTGGCCGACGAACTGGGCCGCGAACTGGTGGCGGGCGATATCTGGGACGTGTTCCAGCGCGCCTATCACGTGAACGATCCGCAGCATCTGCAACTGATCGACTTTGAAGAAGCCCGCGCCAATGATGGCACGCGCGTCTTTGCCGGCAAGATCGGCGTGGGCGGTCAGGTGCAGTCGGTGTCGGGCCGTGGCAATGGCCTGATCTCCTCGGTGGTTTCCACGCTGGCCGAAAGCTTTGGCGTGGTTCTGTCGGTGAAGGATTATTCCGAGCACGCTATGGCGGCAGGTTCGGAAGCCCGCGCGGCGGCCTATGTCGAATGCACCGGTCCCGATGGCCAGACCATCTGGGGCGTGGGCATCGACACCGACATCGCCACCGCTTCGGTCCGTGCCGTTCTGAGCGCGGCCAACGCGCTTCGTCTGGGATAAATTGGTCCCAACAATTGGAACATGAAACGGCCTGTGGGGTGATGACCCTACAGGCCGTTTTCTTTGGCACTCTGCACCCATATCTCGCGCCCATCCGCCATGGGCTGCAACAACAATGGCTCCCCCTGCGGGCCTGCGACCTCGATCGGGCTGGAGACTTCGCCCCCCTGCGAGACCAGCCTGTGGATCAGATGAAAGGCGATAGGCGCAGCCCTTGCCCAGTCCGGCGCGACAGAAGGCGTGATGCGCAATTCCTGCCCCGTGAAAAATTCCATGCCTGTGCTGGCAAAAGAGCTATCGCCTGCTTGCCCCAACGCGGTCAGCCCCAAGGCGGGGAAAGCCCCACCCGCCAACCATGGCGCCAACACATGCCGCGCATAATCGGGCGCCATCACCGTCCTTGCCGGTGCCCAGCACAAGGCCCGCGCCTGTGGCAAGGCCAAGAGCGCCAGTGCCAGTTCCACCATCGCCCGCATCACCGGCAACAGATGATGCCCGCCAGAAAGATGAGCGCCCGGTCGCAACACCACCCATTCGCCCTGCGGGATACCTTGCACGGCCAAACCGAAAGGATGCGCGATGGCGGGAGCAGCCACCCCTTCCCATGGCGCCAGCCCCGTCAGATCGAAGGACAGGCCATGTTGCAAAAGCTCTGCCAACCCCTGCCCGGCATCCTCATGCACCACGGCAAAGCCTGCCCCCGTATCGGCCAATTCCAGCACAGAGGCCAAATTGGGCCGAGCCCCGCCTGCAAACAGGATGTAAAACCCCGAAGCGGGCATAGCAGAGGGGGCATCAGGCGTGATCATGGCAATTGGCAAACAGACTCCACGACCGGATGGCCGCACTTGGCCTGCCTATTAATGCATGGCGGTCCATGGCAGCGCAAATTCTTATCATAGTCGTATTTTCAGATATTTATTGCAGCTTTGCTTTCCAATTCCACGCCACGCGCCGCCATCACCCTTTTGCCCCGCCCCGCAATCGGCTAGAGGCGCGCCATGCATACAGGACATAACGCATTGATCGGCGCGGCCCATTCCTTGACGGGCCGCCAGTGGCGCTGGCGCGCGGGCAATATGGATATGGCGGCGCAGGGCGGCTTTTCCGCCAGCCTGAGCGACAATCTGGTAACGCAGATCCTGTTGGCCCGCGGCGTCCCGCGTGAGGATCTGGAACGGCACAAAGCCCCTACCCTGCGCGCCTTCCTGCCCGACCCTTCTGCTTTCCGCGACATGGACAAGGCGGCGCAGCGTCTGGCCGATGCGCTGGAGCGGCGCGAGGCGATCACCATCTATGGCGATTATGACGTGGATGGCGCCACCAGCGCCGCGCTGATGATCCGCCTGATCCGCATGCTGGGCCATGATGCGCGCCACTATATCCCCGACCGCCTGCTGGAAGGCTATGGTCCCAGCGGCGAGGCTCTGGTCCGCTTGGGGCAGGAAGGCTCGCAATTGGTGGTGACGGTCGATTGCGGGGCCATGGCGCATGAGGCCTTGGCCATGGCGGCCGAGGCAGGCGTGGAAGTGATCGTGGTCGACCACCACAAATGCAGTGCGGAACTGCCCGCTGCCTTGGCCTTGGTGAACCCCAACCGTTTGGATGAAAGCGATATTGGCGCGGCGCATGGGCATCTGGCAGCGGTGGGCGTGGCCTTCCTGCTGGCGGTAGCGCTGCTGCGTGTGCTGCGGGCGCGGGGCTGGTTTGCCCAACGCAAGGAGCCGGACCTGTTCGCCCTGCTCGATCTGGTGGCCTTGGGCACGGTGGCCGATGTCGCCGCGCTGCATGGGCTCAATCGCGCTCTGGTGGCACAGGGCCTGAAAGTCATGGCACGACGGGACAACATCGGCATGGCCGCGCTGATCGACGCTAGCCGCCTTAATCGGGCACCTACGGCCACCGATCTGGGCTTTGCGCTGGGGCCAAGGGTGAATGCAGGCGGACGTGTGGGCGAGGCCACTTTGGGCGTGCGCCTGCTGACCACGCAGGACGCAGAGGAAGCACGGGAGATTGCCGCGCAACTATCCCGCCTGAATGAAGAGCGCCGCGCCATCGAAATGGCGGTGCAGGAGGCCGCCGAGGCGCAATTACCCGCGCAGGATAACCGCTCCGTAGTGGTGGTGGCCGGGGCTGGCTGGCATCCGGGCGTGATCGGCATTGTGGCGGGGCGGTTGAAGGAAAAGACCGGCAAGCCGACTTTGGTGATCGCCATGGATGCCGATGAGGCGGGCCACGGCAAGGGTTCGGGCCGCTCCATCGCCGGCGTCGATCTGGGCGCGGCGATTATTGCGGCGCGTGAATTTGGCCTGTTGGTGGCCGGTGGTGGGCATGCGATGGCGGCGGGCCTGACGGTGGCGCCCGATCAACTGGAACCCTTGCGCGACTGGCTGGACGAGCGCCTTGCCTCGGATGTGGCGGCGGCGCGGATGCATCAGAGTTTGGCGCTGGATCTGGCCGTGGCCCCGCGCGGGCTTCAACCGCAACTGGTGGAAGCGTTGGAAAGCGCCGGCCCCTATGGCATGGGCTGGCCCAGCCCGCGTGTGGCGGTTGGCCCGTTGCGCATGGTAAAGGCCGATGTGGTGGGCGCAGACCATCTGCGCATGATCGTTCGCGGGGACGATGGCGCCAGCTTTAAAGCCATGGCTTTCCGCGCTGCACAGAGCGATATGGGGCAGGCCCTTTTGCATGGCGCGCAGGATAGAAAATTCTGGCTGGTAGGCCGCGCGCGAATCGATGATTGGGGTTCGCGCCGCGCCGCCGAATTGCATGTGGACGATGCCGCCTGGGCCTAGACCACGGCCCAGACGGCAAAAGCCCCGCATTTCCGGCCTTCTGTCAAACAAATGCAATTTTTTGAATTTTGTGGCTTGACCATCCCCCCTCTTCAACATAGATGGCCGCCCACGCCATCGGCTCCGGTCGGTAGTTGGCCCCTTCGTCTAGCGGTTAGGACGCGGCCCTTTCACGGCTGAAACACGAGTTCGATTCTCGTAGGGGTCACCATTCTTTCAGGTTCATGCAACCTGTTGGCATGGCGCGGAACGGTAACGTTCACCATTGCATGGCCCCTTCGTCTAGCGGTTAGGACGCGGCCCTTTCACGGCTGAAACACGAGTTCGATTCTCGTAGGGGTCACCATTTTCTTCCCAATTCCATCATCATCCTCGCGCAGCGTCATTGACAATAATCTGTCTTTGACATGAATCTGTCATCGCTGTGTTGCATGGACCTTGTCCCTTGCTCCGCGCCTGTGCCGCAGCAAGTTATCGCTTATGCGTTACGGGACAAATGATGCGCGAATCTCTTTCTCCATGGTCCAGCCTGATCCTGCCGCTGGTGGCTCTCCTGCTGCTGTGGACTGGCGGAACGGGCTTCATCATGCTGGCGATCACGGCGCTGCTATGGGGCCTGTCGCTGTTCTTCCTGTGGTGGCGGCTGACCGATGTGCAGGAACCGGCCAGCGTCGAGCGCAAACCCAATCCTGCCGAACAGGAACGCGCCCTGCGCCATGCGATAGAAAGCGCGCTGGAGCCGGTGGCATCGGCCCTGCTGATCACCACCCGCCAACGCATTCTTTTCGCCAATGCCGCCGCGCGTGAGGCATTGGGCGGGCATATTGTGGGGCAGGACCCGCGCATCGCCTTGCGCCATCCCGATGCCTTCAACCTGCTGGAGGCGCCCGAGAGCGATCAGGGCGCCGTGAGCGCCACCATCCCCGGCCTGACCCGCAGCGGCAGCCTGTGGCAATTGACGCGCTACACGGTGGCGCAGGGGCAATGGATCATCGAGGCCAAGGACCGCACCTCGGAAGCCGACATCAGCCGCGCCCATACCGATTTCGTCGCCAATGCCAGCCATGAATTGCGCACGCCTCTGTCCTCCATCATCGGCTATGTCGAAACTCTGGCCGATGCCGAAGGCGCGATGGAACCGGCAATCACCAACCGCTTCCTCGGCACCGTTTTGCGTGAGGCAAAGCGGATGCAGAGCCTGTTGATCGACCTTATGTCTTTGTCGCAACTGGAGGCGGAAAAGCATGATGCGCCCACCGCCGAGATTGAACTGGGCGCCTTGATCGCGCGGGTGGTGGCCGAATTTGCCCCGCCCCCCGGATGTGCTGCCCGTGTGGAACTGGAGCGTGGCGAAACGCCCTTCCCCGTAACCGGCGACGTGAAGCAGATCGAACAGGTTGTCCGCAATCTGATCGACAATGCGTTGAAATATGCCGATGCGGATAAGCTAGTCAGCGTTGCCCTGACCGCCGATGCGCGCGGCATGGCCAAATTGACCGTGCAAGACCGCGGGCCGGGCATTGCCGCCGATCACTTGCCCCATCTGACGCGGCGCTTTTATCGCACCGATCCGGGCCGCAGCCGCGCGGCGGGCGGAACCGGCCTTGGCCTTGCCATTGTGAAACATATTGTCGAGCGCCACCGCGGCAAGCTGGACATTGCCAGCACGGTGGGCGTGGGCACGACGGTCACAATTGCCCTGCCTATTCTTGTAAAAAAGGCCTAAGACGGCAAGCAGTTCAGACTTGTCATAGTCCTGTCATTAATCCACGTCACAGAGTGTCACAATTGCAGCGTAGCCGTCATGTTTCAGGCGGCGAAAACTGAATTTATGACAAGTTTGTGACGATCACTCACACTGCCGAATAACACAGGCGGGATTGTGACAAAGGACGGATTATGATGGCCGAACATACGGTAAAGGCCTTTGACGCCGAAATCACCAGCCTGCGCGGGTTGATCGCGGAAATGGGCGGCTTGGCCGAAATGGCCATTAACGAAAGCATTCAGGCGCTGGCCAAAGGCTCGCTGTCGATGGCCGAAGCGGTGATCGCCCGCGATGCCCGGCTGGACAAGCTGGAGGCCGAGGTCGACCGTCTGGCCATCCGCATCATCGCCCTGCGGGCGCCGGTGGCTGACGACCTGCGCGAGGTGATTGCCGCGTTGAAAATTGCCGGCATTCTGGAACGCATCGGCGATTATGCCAAGAATATTGCCAAGCGCGTCAGCCGGATCGAGGAACGCACGCGCTTTGAACCGCTGACGCTGATCCCCGCCATGGCCGAAATGGCCGCCGACATGGTGCATGATGTGATGACCGCCTATGCCGCGCGCGATGCCGCGCTGGCGGTGGAAGTGATCGAGCGCGATGCCAAGGTTGATGCGTTTTACGACAGCATCTTCCGCAATATGGTGTCCTTCATGGTGGAAAATCCCTCCACCATCACCTCGGCGGCCCATCTGCTGTTCGTGGCGCGCAACATTGAACGGATCGGCGACCACGCCACCAATGTTGCCGAACAGGTCTATTTTGCCGCGACCGCCGAATATCTGGCCGATCGCACCGAACGCCCGATGAACTGATAAAGCCGATCAACTGGAGTGCGCTTGCCATGAAACAACCCCGCCTATTGCTGGTCGAGGATGATCCGGCGCTGGCCGAACTGCTGGAATTCCGGTTCAAGGCTGAAAATTACGATGTGCGCGTCACGCCCGATGGCGATGAAGCCTTGCTCTGGGCGTCCGAAGAAGCGCCTGATCTGGTCATTCTGGACTGGATGATCGAGGGCACCAGCGGGATCGAGGTTTGCCGCCGTCTGCGCCGCGACAAGGCCACCGCCCATGTTCCCATCGTCATGCTGACCGCGCGCGGGGCCGAAGATGACATGATCCGCGGGCTGGAAACCGGCGCGGATGATTATCTAACCAAGCCTTTCTCGCCGCGTGAATTGATCGCCCGCGTATCGGCGATCATGCGCCGCATTCGCCCTGCTCTGGCGGGCGAATCGATTACCGTGGGCGACCTGACCATGGATGCCACTGCGCATAAGGTGACGCGCCGCGGCAGCATTCTGGCGCTGGGCCCGACCGAATTCCGCCTGCTCAAATTCTTTATGGAGCATCCGGGCCGCGTGTTTTCGCGCGGGCAATTGCTGGATGCGGTATGGGGCACCGATAGCGATATCGAATTGCGCACCGTGGACGTGCATATCCGCCGCCTACGTAAAGGTATCGAGCTGGAAGGCGCGCCCGATCCGGTACGCACGGTCCGCTCGGCGGGCTATGCGCTGGAAGCGGTGTAACATCCCCAAACGAAAAGGGCGGCCCGCAAAGGCCGCCCTTTCTGATTCAAGGCACGATAACCTTATTCCATACCCGGCAGGGGCGGAACGGGCAGATCGGGCGCACCGGCGTCATCTTCATGCACGTCGATAATGCCACGGCCCACATAAGAGCGGCTGCGGCTGTAGCTGTAATAAACCACCAGACCGATAGCACCCCAGATCGCGAACAGCATCTGGCTCTTCACATCAAGGCTGTAGAAGAGATAGGCGCAGCCCAGAAACGACAACGGCGCCGTCAGGAACAGCGCCGGAGTGCGGAACGGGCGGTGGCGGGTGGGGTCTTTCTTGCGAATGACCATCACGGCAACCGACACGGCGGCAAAAGCGAAAAGCGTGCCGGAGTTCGAAATATTGGCCAGCAGACCCACCGGGAAGAAGGCCGAGAACAGGGCCACGAACACACCGGTCAGAATGGTGATGAAATGCGGCGTGTTATACTTGGGGTGAATGCGCGAGAAAGCTTCGGGCAGCAGGCCATCGCGGCTCATCACAAAGAAGATGCGGGTCTGGCCGAACATCATCATCAAGATCACCGAAGGCAGCGCCAGACCGGCAGCAAGGCCGACCAGATTGCCGATCTGCGGCCAACCGATTTGGCGCAGCGTCCATGCCAAAGCTTCCTTCGAGCAGACCACCGCCTGATCATTGATCGCCGAACAGGCATGCGACAATTCGCGGCTGCCCGGTTCGAAAGCCTTACCGGCAGCGTCCATCACCGGCTGTGCGCCCACCGAACCGATCACGCCCGAAGACACCAGCAGATAGAACACGGTGCAGATCGCCAGGCTGCCGATCAGGCCGATCGGCATGTTGCGCTGGGGGTTCTTGGTTTCTTCGGCTGCGGTGGAAACCGCGTCAAAGCCCACATAGGCAAAGAAGATCGAAGCTGCCGCGCCGCCGATACCGGCAAAGCCCATGGGCGCGAAAGGTTCGAAATGCTCCATCTTCATCACGGGAACCGACAGGATCACAAACAGCGTCAGCGCCGTAATTTTGATCGCCACCAGCACCGCATTGACCGTGGCGCTTTCCTTGGTGCCGATCACCAGCAACCAGGTCACCAGACCGGCGATCAACATGGCGGGCAGATTGACCATGCCGCCATCATAGGGGCCACGCACCAGCATGTCGGGGATGTCGATATGGAACGCGTTCTCGATCAAGCCGACCACATAGCCTGACCAACCCACGCTGACCGCGCCCGCGGCCACCGCATATTCCAGAATGAGCGCCCAACCGACCATCCATGCGACCAATTCACCCATCACCGCATAGGAATAGGTGTAGGCCGAGCCCGACACCGGTACCATGCTGGCCATTTCGGCATAGCAAAGCGCCGCCACCGCGCAGACAAAGCCCGCAATGATGAAGCTGATCAACATGCCGGGACCTGCCTTTTGCGCGGCTTCGGCCGTCAAAACGAAGATACCCGTACCGATCACCGCGCCCACGCCCAGCATGGTTAGCTGGAAAGCGCCGAGCGAGCGGTGCAATGATTTTTTCTCAGCCGTGGCCAATATGGCGTCTAACGGCTTTACGCGACCGAACATGCAGTTCCCCTGAACTCATTAAGAGCAATGGGCAAGAAAGTTAACCGAACGCGCAACATTCGCAAGGGGCGGATTCGCGTAGTTCCCCAGTTTTACGCATTCCGGAGCGATTTCGAACCGGCTGAAATCATCCGGTGACTCGGAAATCGCGGCATAACAGAAACCTAGAGCGCCCCGGATGACGCAGTCAGAAGGGATTTCGCTCTAGGCGCTTTCCCCCGCCCCAGACTGGGACTAGAAGGCGTGCCATGTCCAGCACCTTTCAGATCGACACGGCCACGAGCCGAGCCAACCCCACCCCCGCGCCCATGCGCCGGTTGACCATCCCCGCCATCCGCCAGCGTAAAGTGGACGGTGTTACCGCCGAACCGGTGGTGATGCTGACCGCCTATACCGCGCGGCAGGCGCAATTGCTTGATGCCCATTGCGACCTGCTGTTGGTGGGGGATTCGCTGGGGCAGGTGATTTATGGCCTGCCTTCTTCCGTGCCGGTCACGCTGGATATGATGGTGGCCCATGGCGCGGCGGTGGTGCGCGGATCGTGGCATGCAGCGGTGATCGTCGACATGCCCTTTGGCACCTATGAACAATCGCCCCAGCAAGCCTTTGAAAGCGCAGCCCGCCTGTTGAAGGAAACCGGCTGTGCGGGCGTGAAGCTGGAAGGCGGGGTGGCGATGGCCGAAACCGTCAACTTCCTGATCCAGCGCGGTATTCCGGTGATGGGGCATATTGGCCTGACGCCGCAGGCGGTCAATGTATTAGGCGGCTATGGCGCGCGCGGGCGCAGCGAGGCCGAAGCGGCCAAGATCATTGATGACGCCAAGGCCTTGTCCGATGCGGGTGCCTTTTCCATCGTGGTCGAAGGCGTGATCGAACCTTTGGCCGTGGCCGTGACCCAAGCTGTGCCCTGCCCCGTGATCGGCATTGGCGGTTCGGCGCAATGCGACGGGCAAGTGCTGGTGACCGAGGACATGCTGGGCATGTTCGAGCGCGTGCCCCGTTTTGTGAAGCGTTACGAGGATATTGCCACCACCATTTCGGGCGCCGCCGCACGTTACGCCGCCGAGGTGCGAGAGCGCAGCTTCCCCGGCGTGGAACAGACCTATCAGCCCAAGGCTCCCAAATAATGGCTACCTTCTTCAAACATTTCAGCGGCTCGCTGATCTTTTCGGCCATCTGCCTTGCTCTGGCCGCTGCCTATGGCTGGAGCGATACCGGATCTTTGGCCGCCACAGGCAGCATGCTATGGGTGGTGCTGGTGCTGGCGGTGCTGGAGGTTTCGCTCTCCTTTGACAATGCGGTGGTCAATGCCGCGGTGTTGAAGGAAATGGACGAGATCTGGCGCAAACGCTTCCTGACCTGGGGCATGTTGATTGCGGTATTCGGCACGCGCGTGGCTTTCCCGCTGTTGATTGTAGGGCTGACGGCGGGGCTGGGTCCGGTGGAGGCGGTGCGCCTTTCGCTGCAGCATCCGGCCGAATATGAAGCGATCATGATCCACGCCCATATCCCCATCGCGGGCTTTGGCGGGGCCTTTCTGGCGATGGTGGGGCTTGGCTTCTTTATCGATCCGGACAAGGAAACCCATTGGCTGCATTGGCTGGAAGTGCGGTTAAAACTGGTGGGTTCAATCAAAGCGGGCGAAGTGGCGCTGTTGCTGCTGGCTCTGGTGGGTATTGGCCGCTGGTTGCCTCAGGAGGAAGCCTATACGCTGCTGGTTTCGGGCATTGCTGGCATTGTCACCTTCATCGCGGTGGAGGCTTTGGGCCATTATCTGGAAAGCCGCGAGGCCGCCCGCGCTTTGGCGGGAACGGCAGTCCGTTCGGGCCTTGGCGGATTTCTCTATCTCAACGTGCTCGATTCCTCCTTCAGCCTTGATGGCGTGATTGGCGCTTTTGCCCTGTCGAACAACATGATCGTGATTGCGCTCGGCCTATCCATCGGCGCGATCTTTGTGCGTTCGCTCACCGTGCTGTTGGTGGAGCAAGGGACGTTGAGCGAATATGCCTTCCTTGAACATGGCGCTTTCTGGGCGATCATCGCGCTGGCGGGAATCATGCTGGCATCGGCTCTGGTGGAAATTCCCGAATCGGTGACCGGTTTGATTGGCGCGGTTCTGATTGGCGCGGCGCTATGGGCTTCGATTCGTGGCAAAAAGTCGGAGGAATTGTCGGACTAATTTGCGATTGACCAGATGACAGCCCTGTCAATGTCCCTCACGCCATTGTGCCAGTGTGGTTATATTGCAACGATACGACAGGAAGTGTGACAAGAGCGGCCAGTCGCTGAATTTGGGGATTGTCCGGATAGGCTGGCCGTGCAAAACGGGCTTCGGAAGAAAAAAGGGAGAGGAAAGGGCGGCCTTCGCGGGCCGCCCTTTTCAATTGGGCGAATGCGTTTGGCCTCAGGCCTGCATCGCATATTGTTTCAGCAAATCATACAAAGTGGGCCGGCTGATACCCAGCAATTTGGCCGCCGAGGAAATGTTGCCCTCGCTGCGCGCCAAGGCCTGACGGATCACTACCCGGTCGGCCTGTTCACGCGCCGCTTTCAGATTGAGCGAGACCGTTTCCTCACCAACCACATTGGCTAGATCCAGATCGGCCGCATGGATCAAACGCCCATCGGCCATGATCACCGCCCGCTTCACACGGTTTTCCAATTCGCGCACATTGCCCGGCCACCCCCACGCGTCCAGCGCGGCCAGAGCGTCCGGCGCAAAGCCCTTGACCTGCGGGTTCATCTCCTGCGCAAACCGCGCCAGAAACACGCGAGCCAGCAGCACGGCATCACCTGCCCTCTGCGCCAAGGTGGGGATTTTCACCACAATCTCGGCCAAGCGATACCAGAGGTCCTCGCGGAAGCGGCCTTCGCCCATCATCGCTTCCAGATTTTGATGCGTGGCGCAAACGATACGCGTGTCCACCGCTATCGCCCGCCGCCCGCCGATGCGCTCAATCACGCGCTCTTGCAGGAAACGCAGCAATTTGACCTGCAGCGCCAGCGGAATATCGCCCACTTCGTCCAAAAACAAAGTGCCGCAATGAGCCTGCTCGATCTTGCCCTCGGTGGTTTTGACCGCACCGGTGAACGCGCCCTTTTCATGGCCGAAAAGCTCGGATTCCAGCAGGTTTTCCGGAATGGCCGCGCAATTGATCGCCACAAAGGCACCCTGTCGCCCGCTGGCCTGATGCAGCCCGCGCGCCAGCAATTCCTTGCCCGTGCCACTGGCCCCCAGCAGCATGACCGAAGCCTTGGTCGCCGCCACCCGCTCCACCTGCCGCGCCACTTGCAGCATTTCGGGCGCGCCGGTGATGATCTGGCCCAGCACGCGCTGCTCTCCGCCCAAACGCGAGGCCAGTTGGCGGTTTTCCGCCTCGATCCGATGCAATTGATAGGCGCGCCGCACAATCAGCGCGATCTCGTCAATATCCAGCGGCTTCTGGTAAAAATCATAGGCCCCGCGCGCGATCGCCTGCAAAGCGGATTCGCGGGCACCATGGCCAGATGCGACCACGACTTTCGTGTCCGGCCTGCTCGCCATAATCGCGTCCAGCACGGCGAAGCCCTCGCTGGTGCCATCGGCATCGGGCGGAAGACCAAGGTCTAATGTCACCACCGCCGGTTGATGCAGTTCCAGTGCGGCCAAAGCGCTGGGACGGTCCCCCGCGATCACCACCTCGAAATCGTCATAGGCCCATTTCAACTGGGCCTGCAGGCCGGGATCGTCCTCTACCACCAGAAGTTTGGGCAGGTTTTGCGCCATATCAGGCTACTTTCTCGATGATGGAATCCGCTGGCCTCTGCGCCAGCGGCAAATGGATGATGAAACGCGTGCCCAGCCCTTCGCGGCTTTCCACAGCCATGCGCCCCTGCATCGCGCGCACCAATTCGCGCGCTTCATAGGCGCCAAGGCCAAAGCCGCCGCTCTTGGTCGAATCAAACGGGCGGAACAGGCGGTTACGGATGAATTGCGCCGACATGCCATGACCCGAATCGATCACCTCCACCCGCGCCTGTGCGCCATCGCGGGAAATGGAGAGCAAGACGCTGGCCTCTGCCGCACTGGCCTCCACGCCGTTCTGCAGCAAATGGCGCAGGACCTGCTCCAAAGCATGGCGGTGGCCCAGAACGACGCAGTCCTCGGGCGCCACAACCTGCACCTTAGCGGGCGGGAAAGCCTTGGCCACCTCCTGCGCCAGATCGGGCAGCGCGACAGGCTCCAGCCTTTCCACCGTCCCCCCATAACGCGACAGGCGCGCGACCAGATGGTTCAGCCTTTCCGCCGATGTACGCAACGTCACCAGCATATCGGCGCGGAACGCCGGATTTTCCGAATGTCTTTCGGCGTTTCGGGCCAAAAGCGAAAACTGGCTGGCAAGGTTTTTGATATCATGCATCACAAAGGCGATGCGGCGGTGGAATTCATCAAATTGCGCCGCCTCGGCCAAGGCGGTCTGGCCCTGATGCTCGGCTAGATAGGTGGCGATTTGCTGGCCCACCACGCGCAGCAGATCAAAGTCTTCCCAATCCAAGGGCCGATCATGCGGCGGACGCGTCAGCACCACCACACCCACCAAGCGCCCGAAATGCTGCAAAGGCACCAAAGCCCATGCGCGGCCCTCCTGCAGCAACCATGCCGGAACGATCGCCCCCTCGCCTTTGATGCCGCGGTCGCCTTGGCGCAAAACATCCAGTTCGATGATGTGATCCTGTGCGGTCAGAAAAGCGGACGCTTCCCCGCCCAGTGCGGGCGAAGGCACATCCAGCGCGCCCCATTCCCACCGCGCCGCCAACACCAGATCGCCCTGATCATCGGGCGTCAGTAGCAAGCCGGAGGGGCTGTCGGTCATGTCGGCCATGGCCTGAATGGCGCGCTTTTCCAAAGGCGCGGCATCGGCGCCATTGCGCGCAATGGTCTGCACAAAACGCAGCCATTCCTGCCGATAGTCATAGCGATGCTGGAACAGATGTTTCGACAACTTCACCCGCAACCACGCCCGCAGCCGCCGCGAAGGCAGCATCAGGCTGGCACCGGAAATGGCCACGATCAGAAATCCGAATTCCCACCAGCGCGCCCATTCGCCCCCCGCCAGCGCCAGCCATTGCGCCACCCCCAGCATGGCCACGAAATAGGCACCAATGACCAACAGCGACAAAGACTGGAATGTTACCGTGCGCGATGGGCGTATCGCCAGCAATTCGCGCCTCCGCGACGCGCCCAGCGCCAAAATGCCCGCCAAGCCCAACACCGCCAGCCCATGCAGCGCGGCCAATTCCCCCGGCCAGCTTTTGGCCAGATAGGCCACGGTATAAAGATTGAGATCAAAGCCCCAGATCACCGCCAATCCGGCGGCGGGCCAGCGCAGGATCTGCCGCGCGCTGTTCGACGCGCTGGCATAAAGATTATGCACCAGCACCAGCGAACCCACCACGCCCAGCATGGCGATAAGGATATGCAGCCGATAGGTCGCATCCTTGGTCATACTGGCCGGATCAAGCCGCATTTCCAAAATATGCGCCAAAGGCCCCAACACATCCACCAGCACCAGCGAGGCCAGAACCGGCACCACCTGCGCCACCTGCCGGTGTCGCCCATCACTGGCGAACATGTGATACAGCGCCAACAGATAGGACAGGTTACGCAGCCCCAGCATAGCCTGCGCCGCCATGCCCCACGCCCCCTGCGCCGCCACGGACAGGCTCCACAGCCCCGTACAGGCCAAAGCCAGCGCCAGCTTGCGCCCTGCCCCGCAGAAGCGCTCCGGTTGGCCAAGCAGGCTGACCGCCACCGTGATCGCCGCACAGGCTCCGGCCAGATGGGTGGCGCTGGTCACTTCCGGCCATGCCTCCATGGCGGGATGCATGATCAGCGGGCCCCCTCGTGCCACAAAATGACCCGCAGAGTTTGCAGGATGATCAGCACATCTAGGAAAGGCGTGTAATTTTTCACGTAATAGAGGTCATATTCCAGCTTGTTACGGCTATCCTCCATTGAGGCACCATAGGGATAATTGACCTGCGCCCAACCGGTGATGCCCGGCTTCACCATATGGCGTTCGGAATAATAGGAGAGCTTTTCCTCCAGATCGGCCACGAATTCGGGGCGCTCGGGGCGCGGGCCGACAAAGCTCATCTCGCCTTTCAGCACCGTCCACGCCTGCGGCAATTCATCAATGCGCAGCTTGCGGATGAAATTGCCGACGCGGGTCACGCGGGGGTCGTTTTCGGTGGCATATTGCGCGCCATTGACCTCCGCATCCGTGCGCATGGACCGCAATTTGATCACGTCGAAGTTCTGTCCGTAAAGGCCGACGCGGGTCTGACGGTAGAAAGCGGGACCACGGCTGTCGATCTTCACAATGATGGCGAAAAGCACGATGATCGGCGCGGTCAAGGTCAGCAGCAACAGGCTGACCACCACGTCGAAAATCCGCTTGGCACCGCTGGAAAAGGCGCGGCCAGAGGAAAAACCGTCCGAGAAGATGAACCAGCTGGGGTTTACCGTGCCCAGATCGACACGGCCCGTCTCGCGCTCGACAAAGCTGGAGAAGTCATTGACGTGAACACCAGCGGTCTTGATCCGCAACAGGTCCTTGAGCGGCAGCGCATTGCGGCGCTCTTCCAAGGCCAGCACCACTTCGGAAACGCCCAGATTTTCAACGTGGCGCTTAAGATTATGGATCGCGCTGCGCGGAATGGCTTCCTCCACCACAGCGGCATTGTCGGTCATCGCCACATAGCCGACGATGGCAAAGCCGCTTTCCGCCCTGTCGCCCAAGGCGCGCAACCGATCGGCACGGTCCCCCGCGCCCAGCACCAGCACGCGGCGGCGAAACGCCGAAGTGCCCAGAATGCCGCCGACAATCAGCCGGTTGAGAATCAGCAGCGCCATGGTGGCCAGCATCGCGTAAAATAGCGTCGATCGCCAAAAGGCTTGGCCACCGATCAGCGAATGCACGCCAATAATCGCCATGATACCCAGCGAAATCGCCACCAGTAACCGCGATGAGGCAAAGCGCACCGAACGCAGAGCCTCTGCCCCATAGACGCCCACACCGATCATCGTGGCCAGCATCATGCCCGCATAGGACAACAACATGCCCAGTCGCGCATCCAGCGCACCCGACACGAGGTTGAGTTGCTCAGCCCGCAAACGCCATGCGAAATCACCCGCCAGCACCAGCAGCGCCAGATCGAACAATCCCAGCAACAGCACCGAATGGGGAATGTAATGTTTGAAAACGCGGATCATGCCTGTGCCCGGATATGGTTGACCGGCAAAACACCGGTCTTGACCAAGCCTTAAAGCGCAGGGGTAAAATGTCGGTAAATTTTACAAAAGGACCGGCTTTCCCGCAGCAGGCAATTTTGCAGGCTTTTTGGATAGTTAAATGCTAAACGGGCGTGACACCTTAGCAAATCATTGATTTACTTTAACTATGATTGATCTATAAGTAAAAAGCCCACCCTAGGTAATCCCCAGGGTGGGCAGTAAGAGAACCACACTAAGTGTAAGCCCTCCGGGTCGCAGGCGGGAAATAAGCAGCCTTTTACTTGAACTGCAAGTAAATACTGCAAAGCCGAGGCCAACTTTACAAGGTGAAGTAAAAACACCACAAATTCCGACAAACAACTGCCTATTTACATCGTTTGCATTTGCAGTTGTCAGACAAAAGGTCAGCAGCACCGGCTGAGCCGAAATGCAAAAAGCGCACCTCCCGTCTGGAAAGCGCGCTTGCGTCATTTCATATTTGTCAGGGAATGGTGCCCCCGGCCCGACTCGAACGGGCACATCTCTCGACAACCGATTTTGAGTCGGTCGCGTCTACCATTCCGCCACGGGGGCACTTCCATCGCTTTCACCACACCAGGTGGTCACTGCGGAGTGCCCACCTAGTGAGTGTTGAAACGAAGGTCAATCGTTTTTAAGCGCACCCGCCAAAAGTTTATGCAGGCGCGAGTGCAAGGCGTCATTACCCGCCAGCACTTCTTCATCACAAATGGGCAGCGACTGGCCGCGCCAGTTGGACACAAAGCCACCGGCCTCACGCACCAACAGACAGCCCGCAGCCGTATCCCAAGGCTTCAGATTGCTTTCCCAGAAGCCTTCGTAGCGACCGGCAGCCACCCAGGCCAGATCCAGCGCCGCCGCGCCAAAGCGACGGATGCCCGCCACCTGCGGGGCCAGCGCGTTATAGATCTTCTGCCATTCGGCGGTGTCGCCGTGACCGGCAAAGGGAATGCCGGTGGCAATCAGGCTCTCGTCCAGATGGCGGCGGCCCGACACGCGCAGGCGGCGGTCATGCAACCAAGCGCCACGCGCCTTTTCGGCCCAGAAGCTTTCATCGGTGATCGGCTGATAAACCAGCGCAGCAGTCACCTCGCCCCAACCCGAACCGTCCAGCTTGGGCTCCTGCGCCGCGATCGAGATCGCGAAATGCGGGATGCCGTGCAGGAAGTTGGTGGTGCCGTCCAAAGGATCGACGATCCAACGCGGCTTGGTGGGATCGCCTTCGATGATCCCGCCTTCCTCCAGCACAAAGCCCCAATCGGGACGGGCTGCGCGCAGCTCTTCCCAAATGGTGCGTTCGGATTGCTGGTCGGCGCGGCTGACGAAATCAGCCGTGCCCTTGCGGCTCACCTGAAGGTGCTCCACCTCGCCAAAATCGCGACGGAGGCGCTGACCAGCCTTGCGGGCGGCGCGCTCCATCACGCGAATCATACCGGAAATGGCCATAAAGCGCTCAGTCCGCCTTGCCGACGTAGGTGCGTTCGTAAACGTTCACCACGATGCGGGTGCCGCTGGCGATATGCGGCGGAACCAGAATGCGCACGCCATTGTCCAGCACGGCGGGCTTGTAGGACGAAGAGGCGGTCTGGCCCTTCACCACGGCATCGGCTTCCACGATAGTGGCTTCGACCTGTTCGGGCAGCTGCACGCTGATCGGGCGTTCGTCATACATTTCCAGCACGGCCGTCATGCCGTCCTGCAAGAAGGCCGCCGCATCGCCCAGCAGATCGGTGGGCAGATTGATCTGGTCGTAATTTTCCACGTCCATGAACACCAGGCTTTCGCCCTCGGCATAGAGGAACTGGAAATCCTTGGTGTCGAGACGGACTTTCTCCACCGTATCGGCACTGCGGAAACGCACATTGGTCTTGCGCCCGTCGATCAGGTTCTTCATTTCCACCTGCATGAAGGCGCCGCCTTTGCCGGGCTGCGTATGCTGGGTCTTGGCGACCTTCCAGATACCACCTTCATATTCGAGAATGTTGCCGGGGCGGATTTCGACGCCGCTGATCTTCATGGGACACAACCTTTGATGCGAAAGAGCGAAAATAATGAGCGCGGCAATAAACGTGACTGCGCGCAATCGCCGGGCCTTAGCGCGCCAAACACGTTCTGGCAATCATGCTGCTGCATGCTTTTGCTGGTGGCCGGTGTCAATCCGGCACTGGCGGGGCCAGAGGGGCCAGCTTTTACCTTAAGGCGCGGGGATTATACTTGCGAACTGCCCGGTCACGCGCTGACCACGGCGGGCATTGCCCAGCCTCAGGAGGATTTCACCATCCGGCAAGGCTCTATCTATAGCACGTCTGCGGGCCGTGGCACCTATCTGGCCACGGGCGACGAGATTGTGATGACCACTGGCCCGAAAAAGGGCGAAAAGTATAAGCGCGTGAGCGAGAATTACCTGCGCAAACTGACCCGCGATGGCGGCGAGAGCAATCTGCGCTGCATCCGCAAGGTTTTGAACAACAACGGGTGACCAACAAAAAGGGCGCCGGTTGGTTCCAGCGCCCTTTTTAGATCAAAGCGTGCCCGCCTTCTTGGTCCGGCTATACAGCCAGCCAATCAAACCGGCGAACAAAGCCATCCCCAGCGGCAGCGCCAAGGGGAAGCCCTCCACCACTTCCAGCGGCGTCGGGCTGTTGCGCGCGGCAGCGATACCGGCGAACACCACGCCAAACAGGCTCTCGCCCGCGATCAGGCCCGTGGCCGCCAGAACACCCAGACGCTCGGCCAGCGCGGGGTCCTTGGCCTTATGCGCCCAGCGGTCATAGAACCAACCAATGATCGCCCCCACAGGGATCAGCAAAGTCAGCGCCATGGGCAGATAAATGCCCATGCCCAAGGCCAGCGGCGGCAAGGCGCCCTTCTTGGTGGCGCGCAGAACCTCGTCCACAATAATGGCCACAACGCCAATGCCTGCCCCCAGCCCGATCAGCCCCCAATCCAGCCCACCGCCCAGCACGCCTTGCGCAATGGCCGAAATCAGCGCGGCCTGCGGGGCGGCCAAGGCTTCCGGCCCAGCGCCTGCTGCACCCTGAAAACCGAAAGTGCTGTTGAGCAGACTGAGGATTGGCGGGATCACCAAAGCGCCGAACACCACGCCCAGCACCAGGGCCACTTGCTGACGCCAAGGGGTCGCGCCGATCAACTCGCCGGTTTTCAAATCCTGCAAATTGTCATTGGAAATGGTCGCCACGCCAAAGATCAGAGCGGTGACAAAAAGCGCAAAGGCCACCAAGGCCCGCGTGGCCTCCGGCGCCAGATTGCGGCCAAACAGCACCGCCAAAAGCAGCGCAATGCCCAAAGCCGACAGAATGCCCGTGCCCGACACCGGACTGTTCGACGCGCCGATCAGCCCCGCCATATAGCCACAGACCGAAGCGATCACCACGCCGATCACCAGCACATAGGCGATGGTGCAGAGCAGCACCGGCCAGAAATTCTGCTCGATCGGCCCGCCTTGGGCAAAACCGGCCAGCAGGAAACCAATTGGCACCATCGAGGCGGCGATCACCATACCCACCAGACCGATTGGCAGGTCCTGCTCGGTCAGGGCAAGGGCCGCCCCCTGCCCCGCCTTGCGCGCCCGCTGCGCCGCAAGAGCGCCCGCAATGCCGCGCACAATCGGGCCGATCACCCTCAGCAAAGTATAGACCGCCGCCACGCCAATCGTGCCCGCGCCGATGAAGCGCACTTTCTGCCGGAACACGCCGGACACGAAACTGGCCAATTCGGTGCCCACCGGCGGACCACCCACGGTGAAATGCGGCACCAGCACCACCCAGCTAATCAGCATCCCCGCCAGCATCGCCAGCCCCACGGTCAACCCCACCAGATGGCCCACGCCGATCAGTGCCAGACTAAAGCTGGTGGAAACGCCCGAAGCGCCAGCGCCCACGCGGAAAACCTTGGCAGCCTCTTCTGCCACCAGCCCCAACTTGGCCAGCAAAGTATAACCGACCGAAGCCGCCGAACCAGCCACAATCGCGGCTAGACCCTTGCGGTTCTCTTCCTCGCCGCCCAGGCCCGCGCCCACTTTGAGCACTTCGGCCGCCGCCACGCCTTCGGGATAGGGCAGATCGCTGCCGGTTACCAAAGCGCGGCGCAGGGGCACCGAATACATCACGCCCAGAATGCCGCCGACGCCGATCACGGCCACCGATTGCCAATAGGGAAAGTCCACCCACCAACCGATCATGATCAGGCCGGGCAGGACAAAGATGATCGCGCTCAACGTCCCCGCCGCGCTGGCGATGGTTTGCACGATGTTGTTTTCCTGAATGGTGGCGCCGGAAAACTGGCGCAGCACCGCCATGGAAATCACCGCTGCGGGGATGGAGGTGGCAAAGGTCAGCCCGATTTTCAGGCCGAGATACACATTGGCCGCCGTGAACACCGCCGTCAGTGCCGCGCCAAGCAGCACGGAACGCAGGGTCAATTCACGGGGGGCGGGAGAAGTCGCTTGCGTGTCAGTCATGCCGCCTTGATGGCACGGCAACCCGCGCCTTGGAAGGGGTTACTGACACGCAAGTTAACTATAGCGTCAGGCCGCGCGGATCGCCGCGATCAGGGCCTGCATATTGACCACTTCATCACCGTTCCAGATCGCGCCCGACACGGCCAGAAAGTCTGCACCGGCCTGCACCAAAGGCGCGGCATTGGCGGGCGTAATGCCACCAATCGCCACGCAGGGGATTTCGAAATAGCTCTGCCACCAGGTCAGCAATTCAGGGTCGGCCATATGCTCGACCTGCTTGGTGGTGGTGGGGTGGAACGCGCCAAAGGCCACGTAATCAGCCCCTGCCTCGCCCGCTTCCATCGCCAGATGGCGGCTGCCGTGGCAGGTAATGCCGATCTGCGCATCGCGACCCAGCACGTCGCGCGCCTCACGCGCATCGCCGTCTTCCTGCCCCAGATGCACGCCATCGGCGCCCAGACGCTTGGCAAGGCTGATCGAGTCATTGATGATGAAATTAACGTCCCGCGCGGCGCAGATCTTCTGCAAAGGCTCGGCCAGACGCGCGGCGGCATGCTCGTCCAGATCCTTCACGCGGAACTGGAAAGCAACCGCACCATGCTGCTTGTCGGTGCCCGCAGCCAGCGCGCGATCGAGACGCTCGGGGAAATCGCCACCCACATCGAGCGGAGAGATCAGATAGATCTTGGTGGGCGTGCGGTAATGTTCAAAAACCGGAGCTTCGGCACTCGCCTGCACGGCGGCTTCATTCGTTTCTTCTGTCATGGGCTGCGCCTTACGCGAAAACAGCGCCATTTTCCATCATGGAAAACGCCGGTCCCCGCCATGGATGGCGTTAGCGGGGACCGGCGACCCGAAGGGCTTATTCCTTGCCCTTGTAAATGTTCACCAGCTTGGCCAGCATGGCCAGCGCTTCGTCACGCGGACGCTGGAAGGTGTTGCGGCCGATGATCGAACCGTTGCCGCCGCCATCGCGAATGTCGCGGGCGTCCTGATACACGGCATCGGCACCCTTGGCCGCACCGCCCGAGAAGACCACCAGACGGCGACCGGCAAAGCAGGACTGCACGACATGCTTGACGCGGTCGGACTGCGCCGACCAGTCAGTGCCTTCATAGCAGGGCTTGGCTTCGGCCTGCTCGATATGCGCGCTGGGCAGCTTCACCTTGATGATATGCGCGCCGATCAGGGCGGCGATATGCGCGGCATAAGCGCCCACGTCCAAAGCCAGCTCGCCGCTCTTGGGCAGCTTGCCACCGCGCGGATAGGACCAGATCACCGTGGCAATGCCCACAGAGGCGGCTTCATTGCGCAGTTCCTTGATCTCTTCGATCATTTCAAAGACATCATCCGAACCGGGATAGATGGTGAACCCAATCGCCGAGCAGCCCAGACGCAGCGCATCATCCACGCTGCCGGTCAGCGCCTGATTGGCGGCGGTGCCCCAGCTGTTCGAGCTGTTGACCTTCAGGATGGTGGGGATTTGCCCTGCGAACTTGTCCGCGCCCGCTTCCAGCATGCCCAAAGGCGCCGCATAGGCGTTCAGGCCAGCGTCGATCGCCAGCTGATAGTGGTAATGCGGGTCATAGGCATCGGGGTTGACCGAGAAGCTGCGCGCCGGACCATGTTCAAGGCCCTGATCGACCGGCAGGATAATCATCTTGCCCGTGCCGCCCAGCTTACCCTGCATCAGCATGCGATACAGGTTGGCCTTAACGCCAGCATTGTCGGTTTCATAGTTGGAGAGGATCTTCTGGACAACCTTCGTGGTCATAACTCTTCCCTGTCTGCAAGTAGCCCGCCATGTGCACTGCAACATATCCATGCATAGGTATGCACATAGAGGCCGAATAACCCGCCCGGAGCGCAAGCGCAACCGGGCGGGTGAAAAAAGTCTTAGATTTCGAGCGCCTTGACGCCCGGCAATTCGCGACCTTCCATCCATTCGAGGAAGGCACCGCCTGCCGTCGAAATATAGGAGAAATCAGCGGCTACGCCCGCATGGTGCAACGCAGCAACGGTATCCCCGCCACCGGCCACCGACACCAGCGAGCCTTCCTTGGTCAGCGCCGCGGCAATGCGCGCCAGAGCCACGGTAGCCGCGTCAAACGGCGTGGTTTCAAACGCGCCCATCGGGCCATTCCACACCAGCGTCTTGCAGGTCTTGAGCGCATCGGCCAAAGCTTCCACCGCCGAAGGGCCAACATCGAGGATCATCTCGTCGGCGGCCACTTCATGCACATTGCAGGTGCGCAAGGAAGGCGGATTGGCTTCAAACGTCTTGGACACCACCACTTCATAGGGCAGGTGCACGGTGCAGCCCGACTTGTCCGCCGCTTCCAGAATTTCCAGCGCGGTGGGGGTCAGGTCATGCTCGCACAGGCTCTTGCCCACATCGACGCCATTGGCGGCGAGGAAGGTGTTGGCCATGCCGCCGCCGATGATCAGGTGATCCACCTTGGTCACCAGATGCTTCAGAACATCCAGCTTGGACGAGACCTTGGCCCCGCCAACCACAGCGGCGACCGGCTTTTCCGGAGCGTCCAGCGCCTTGCCCAGAGCTTCCAGTTCAGCCTGCATCGAGCGACCGGCATAGGCGGGCAGCAGATGGGCCAGACCTTCGGTCGAGGCATGGGCGCGATGCGCGGCGGAGAAAGCGTCGTTGACGTAGAAATCGCCATTGGCGGCAATCGCCTTGGCCAGTTCGGGGTCGTTCTTTTCCTCACCAGCCCAGAAGCGGGTGTTTTCAAGGCAGGCAATGCCGCCGGGCTGAAGAATGCCCACGGCCTGCGCCACAATGTCACCGGCGATTTCGGGCACGAACATCACTTCGCGGCCCAGAACCTTTTCCACCGCGCCAATCACCATGCTCAGCGACTGGTCGGGAACGCGATTGCCCTTGGGACGGCCAAAATGCGCTAGCAGCAGCACTTTCGCGCCCTTGTCGGCCAGTTCCAGAATGGTGGGCGCCACAGCGCGCACGCGGGTGTCTTCCGTCACCGCGCCATCCTGCATCGGCAGGTTGAAATCCACACGGACCAGAGCGACCTTACCGGTCACATCGCCCAAATCATCCAGCTTGCGAAAAGCCATGAATACCCCTTTTTCCGCAGGCGAACCTTGCGAAGCGTCTTACGTGTGAAAAAAGGCGGGAAGGTTTCCCCTCCCGCCTGCTTGGTCCTTAAAGGAACTTCGCCATCTGCCCGGCGGTGTCGAGCATACGGTTGGAGAAGCCCCATTCATTGTCGTACCAGCTCAGCACGCGCACCAGCTTGCCTTCCAGCACGGCGGTTTCGAGGCTGTCGATGGTCGAGCTATGCGGATCGTGGTTGAAGTCGATCGAAACCAGCGGCTCGTCGGTGTAGCCCAACACGCCCTTCAGTTCGCCTTCGGCAGCAGCCTTGAGCACCGCGTTGACTTCTTCCAGCGTGGTGTCGCGCTTGGGGGTGAAGGTCAGGTCCACCACCGACACGTTGGGGGTCGGGACGCGGATCGAGGAACCGTCCAGCTTGCCCTTCAGTTCGGGCAGCACTTCGCCCACAGCCACAGCCGCACCGGTGCTGGTGGGGATCATGTTCAGAGCCGCAGCGCGGGCACGACGGGGGTCCTTGTGGATCTGGTCAAGGATCTTCTGGTCGTTGGTGTAGCTGTGGATCGTGGTCATCAGACCGCGTTCGATGCCAATGGCTTCATGCAGAACCTTGGCAAAGGGAGCCAGACAGTTGGTGGTGCAAGAAGCGTTCGACACGATCAGGTGTTCTGCGGTCAGTTCCTGATGGTTCACGCCGAACACAACCGTCTTGTCCACGCCCTTGGCAGGCGCCGAGATCAGCACGCGCTTGGCACCGGCGGTCAGATGCTTACCCGCCGAGGCCTTGTCGGTGAAGAAGCCGGTGCATTCCAGCGCAATGTCGATGCCATTGGCGGCATGCGGCAGATTGGCGGGGTCCTTCTCGGCGGTCACCTGAATGCGCTTGCCGTCGATGATCAGATCATTGCCGTCAACTTCCACGGTGCCCGGATAGGCGCCATGCACGCTGTCGCGCTTGAAGAGGAGAGCATTGGCCTTGGCATCGGCCAGATCGTTGATCGAGACCAGTTCCAGCCCGCAATCGGGGCGTTCCAGAATGGCGCGGGCCACATTGCGACCGATGCGACCAAATCCGTTAATGGCAACCTTCACAGCCATGAATTCCTCCTCAGTTGTTCGTCACTGCCGCCAGAACCTGCGGCGCGATCTTTTCAGCGGTAAGACCGAAATAGTCATACAGCTGGTCGGCCGGCGCCGAGGCGCCAAACGAGTCGATGCCAAAGCGCAGACCTTCAAGGCCCGTCACGCGCTCCCAGCCGAAGGTGGTGCCAGCCTCGATACTGACACGCAGCACATTGGCGGGCAGCACATCGGCCACATATTCCGCATCCTGTGCATAGAAGCGGCTCATCGAAGGCATCGACACCACGTCGGCACCCACGCCAGCTGCTTCCAGCTTGTCACGCACGGCGGCGGCAATTTCCACCTCGCTGCCCGTGGCCACCAGCACCACCTTGCGGGGAGCTTCGGCCGCGATCAGGCGATAGGCGCCCTTGGCCGAAAGGTTCGGGCCCGACTTGCGCAATTGCGGCAGATTCTGGCGGGTCAGCGCCAGCACGCTGGGCGTGCCCTCATTCTGCAGGGCCAGCATCCAGCATTCAGCCGTTTCAATCACATCCGCCGGACGGAACACTTCCAGATTCGGGATCATGCGCATCGACATCACATGTTCGATCGGCTGATGGGTCGGACCATCCTCGCCAAGGCCAATCGAATCGTGCGTCAGGACATAGACCACCTTCGCCTTCTGCAAAGCAGACATACGAATGGCATTGCGGCAGTAATCCGAGAAGACGAGGAACGTGCCGCCATAGGGCAGGATGCCGCCATGCAGCGCCATGCCGTTCATGGCCGCGGCCATGCCGAATTCGCGGATGCCATAGGACACATAGCGGCCCGAATAATCATCCGCCGACAGGTCGGTGGTCGCCTTGGTCTTGGTCAGGTTCGATCCGGTAAGGTCAGCCGAGCCGCCCACCATTTCGGGCACCACCGGCGTCAAGACGCTCAGCGCCAATTCGCTGGCCTTGCGGGTGGCAACCTTCTGGCTGCCTTCCAACCAAGCGGCAAAGGTCGCTTCAGCCTCGGCCAGATCGGGCAGCTGGCCAGCCATGCGGCGGCTGAATTCAGCGCCCTGCGGCGCGGCGGCCAGACGCTGCGCCCATTCGGCAGCGGCCTTGGCACCCGGAACGCCAGCAGCGCGCCAGTCGGCCACGACTTCTTCGGGCAGTTCGAAAGCAGGCAGGGTCCAGCCCAGTTCCGCACGAGCCGCCTCGATTTCGGCAGCACCCAAAGGCGCGCCATGCACCGAATGGCCACCCTGCTTGTTAGGAGCGCCCTTGCCAATGATCGTGCGGCAGGCCACCAGCGAGGGGCGCGGATCGGCCACGGCCTCGGCAATGGCGCGTTCGATATCGGCAAAATCATGGCCATCGCAGGCCACCGTGTGCCAACCGGTGGCGGCATAGCGCGCAGCCACGTCTTCGCTGGTCGACAGATCGGTGTCGCCATCGATGGTGATGCGGTTATCGTCCCACAGCACAACCAGACGGCCCAGCTTCAGGTGACCGGCAAGGCCGATGGCTTCATGGTTGATGCCTTCCATGATGCAACCGTCGCCCGCGATCACGAAAGTCTTGTGGTCGACCAACTCATCACCGAAAACACCGTTCAGGTGACGCTCGGCCAGCGCAAAGCCGACCGACATGGCCAGACCCTGACCCAGCGGGCCGGTGGTGCATTCCACGCCGGGCAATTCGGTGTTTTCCGGGTGACCAGCGCAAACCGAATGCAGCTGGCGGAACTTCTTGATGTCCTCGATCGTGGGCTGTTCATAGCCGGTCAGATGCAGCAGGCTGTAGATCAGCATCGAGCCATGGCCCGCCGACAGGATGAAGCGGTCACGATCGGGCCAGCGCGGCTGGGCGGGATCGAACTTCAGAAACTTGCTGAACAACACCGTGGCCACATCGGCCATGCCCATAGGCATGCCGGGATGTCCGCTGTTGGCGGCTTGCACCGCATCCATGGAAAGTACCCGAATGGCGTTGGCCATGCTTTGCAGGCGCGGGGCGGAAGTGCTCATAAGCTTCGATGGCTCCGAATAGGTATGCATAAGCTGTCGCTCTTGCGATTCGCATGGGCTCCATTGCGGATGCCCCCTGCCCCGTCAACCTCTACACTGATGCTGAATGGCTATGGATGTATCCTAATCCGCATCAATTACCGCTGGCAATGCTTTGCATGCACATTCTTTTTGCGCTAGCGAGCAAGGCATGATCCAACCTTTGACCGACCAGAACGACTGCGACACCGCGCTGGAGCGTCTTGGCCTTGCGCTGGACCGTTTGAGCGCGGCCACGCAAAAGGTGCGGATGGCGCAATTGAAAACGGCCGCCGATACGGTGAAAATCGAGGTGCAGAACGAACGTCTGCGCGAGGTTGTGGGCGAGGCGCTGGAACAGATCGACACGTTGATCGCCAAGGTCGAGAGCGAAAAAGCATGAGCAAGGTCAATCTCTTGATCGGCGGGCGCGATTATGCCGTGGCCTGCGCCGAGGGTGAAGAGGCCCATGTCATCCATCTGGGCCGGATGATCGATGAAAAGCTGGTCGATCAACCCGCCACCACCGCGCAAAGCGAGGTGCGCTCGCTGCTGTTCGCCTCATTGCTGCTGGCCGATGAATTGAACGAATTGCGCGAATCGGCTGCTCTGGCCGCCGCGCCTGCACCCACGCTGGTTTCGGTGACGCAGGACCCGATGCTGGCCGAACGGATTAATGCCGTCGCGGAAAAGATCGAGAAGCTGGCCAGCCAATTGGAAGTGCTGGCCTGAATAAAACCGGCAGGGGTTGAGATAAAGCCCCATAGCGCCTACATAGGAAGGCGACGGGAACTGCCCGGTGCGAGCCGCATGAAAATCCCTGAGGCTATAAGCAATCCTAGGGGGCTGTCCCTGCCGCGAACCCTGGTTCATGGTACATGGTCCCCACCTGACGTCGAGGCGTCAGAGGATTTCCCGGCAAACGGCCCATGGTGGTCCCGTCACCCTACCCTTTTCCTGCGCCGTGCTTGCGCAAAACCCATGTTGCGGAGCGGCTGCGATGGATGAAAAGAAAGCGCTGCGTGAGCGTTTGCGCAAAGCGCGCAAGGACCATGTCGACAGCCTGCCTCAAACCATCCGCGCGCTGATGTTTTTGCGCCCGCCGGTGATGGTGGCCAATCTGGCCGCCGAGGGCGCCACGGTTGCCGTCTATCACGCCATCCATGGCGAAGCGCCCACGCGATCCTATGCCAAATGGTTCAGCGAGAACGGCCGACAGGTCGCCTTGCCATGGTTTGCCGAAAAGGGTGCGCCGATGCAGTTCAAACTCTGGCGCAATCCCTATGATGACGAGGAACTGGTGACCGGCCCCTATGGTGCGCCACAGCCCGCGCCGGATGCGCCCTTTGCCGATCCCGATCTGGTGTTCGTGCCCTTGGTAGGTTTTACCGCAGAAGGCCAAAGGCTGGGCCAGGGCGGCGGGCATTATGACCGCTGGCTGGCCGCCAATGCGGGCGTCACCGCGCTAGGCATGGCGTGGGATTGCCAGATGGTCGAAAGCCTGCCCTGTGAAGCCCATGATGTGCCGCTGCGGGCCATCATCACCCCATCCCGCCTGTACGGAGAGCTATAATGCGCAAACAGCCCACATGGCGCATTCCCTTTGGCGTGCTGGCGCTGCTGCTGGGCCTGCTGGTCTATGCAGGGGCGGTGGCGCGTTATCTGGCGCCTTTCATGGCCGGATGGCCGGTGGCGGTGCAGACGCTGGCCTATATCGCGCTGGGCGTGGTGTGGCTGCTGCCCTTGCGCCGTTTTCTGATCTGGATGGAAACCGGCCGCTGGGGTTAAAAACCCGCGCCGGTTGATGATCGCGCTAATGCGTCCACGCCAGACGCAAAAAAGCCCGCACGAAGCGGGCTTGTTGCTTTCCTTATAAGCAAGGAAAATTCCCCAAGATGGCGCGAGTGACGGGGCTCGAACCCGCGACCCTCGGCGTGACAGGCCGATACTCTAACCAACTGAGCTACACCCGCTCACTTCTCGTTTCCTTCAGGGCAGCGCCCCTTGGGGTGACGCGCCTCTAGGTCAGGTTCGGGGGGCTGTCAACGAACTTTTTGAAGGTTTTTTCCAAAGCCCCATTTTGCTGGTTTTTGAGCGGGGCGAAGGAGGCTATTATCCCTGCCCCGCCCGAATCACTTTGGAAATCAGGTGGGAAATCAGTCGTTCAGACCTGCCTTACACCGCCACCGGCGCCGTTAGCGCGCCTTGCGGGGCGTAATCATGCACGACAAAGTCCTCGATTGCATAATCAAAGATCGTTTCAGGACGTCGAGCAATCTCCAGCCTTGGCGCCCCCTGCGGTACGCGCTGCAATTGCTGCTCCACCACTTCTGCGTGGTTGGAATAGAGGTGAACATCGCCCCCCATCCAGACCAGCTCCCCCGGCTCCAGATCGCATTGCTGGGCCAACAGGCGGATGAACAAAGCCGCGCCCCACAGGTTGAACGGCACGCCCAGCACCAGATCGGCGCTGCGTTGATAGAGCAAGCCTGACAGTTTCCCATCCGCCACATGGAACTGATAGGTCTTGTGACAGGGCGGCAGAGCCATCCGGTCCAGTTCGGCCACATTCCAGCCTTCGACAATATGGCGGCGGCTGCCCGGATTGTTTTTCAGGCTATGCACCACTTCGGCCACCTGATTGATGCCCTGCGGCCGCTGACGGAACAGCCCATCACCTGCAGGCTCATAAACCGGCCAATTGACCCATTGCTTGCCATAGACCGGCCCCAGATCGCCCCAGCGCGCTGCAAATTCATCGTCCGCAACGATCCGCGCGGAAAAATCCTTGCGGCTGATCTCCTCGCCCGTCTCGCGGCGATAGCGGTCCAGCGGCCAGTCGGTCCAGATCTCCACGCCCTGCTCGCACAGTTTTCGGATATTTGTGTCACCGGTCAGGAACCACAGGAATTCGCGCGTGGCGGTTTTCCAGTAAACGCGCTTGGTGGTCACCAAGGGCATCTGCCCATCCGACAGATCGCAACGGATGGTGGCCCCGAAGATCGAGCTGGTGCCAACGCCAGTCCGGTCGCCGCGAAAATCGCCTTCATCGCGGATGCGGCGCATCAGGTTGAGATATTGCTGCTCCCAATGGTCGGAGCTGGCGGGGCGGGCATCGCTAAAAGCTTCAGTCATGGCCCGACCCTAGCCGCTTGCCCGCCCCGCTGCCAAGCATTCAAACCATCACGGTAAGCGAATTGGCCCCGTTACCCACGCATTGCCCCCTAGGTGCCCCCAAGGGAAATCCCAAGAGCAAAGGGCCTATACCAAGGCACCAAAACAGGTCGCCAATATGCCTATACCATCAGCCTCTGCCCTGCCCGCCACGGGCTCCAAGCGCCTCGCTTTGGCGCAAGGGAGTGTGCTGGCCATCGTTCTGGCCGTTTGCACCCTGTGGCCAAGGGCAGGCCAGCCCCTGCTGCTGGTCGCGCTGGACCGACAGGAAGCACTTTCCTTTGCCCATACGCGTGGAGAAGCCTTGCTGGGCGCAGGGCGACTGCCGGGCAGCATTGTGGTGCAGGGTGCAGGATCGACCTCGGCGCTGGATGCGTTGCGGCAAGGGATCCTGCCCTTGGCCGCACCCGACCTGCTTTGCACCATGAATTCAAACCCGTCAGGCCAATCATCAGAAGTGTCCCCCGCACCGATGGCACAACAACCACCTCAAACCACCCCATGAAGGACCGTTAAATGGAAGATATCGAGCGGCTGCGACAACAAGGCGCCAAAGCGCTGATGTTTGTATGCTGGATCAGCGCTGCCATCATTGCGCTGGGCTGCTTCTTTGCCGGCAGCGGCTTTGTGCCGCTGGTGCTGGCCTTGGCTGTGGGCGCCCTGCCCAGCCTGATGGTGATGCAGGGGCGCGACGATGTGATGTCGCGTATTGTACTGGGCGCCACGCTGCCGCTCTATCCGGCGATCCTGCTCTATCAATGGAGCGGCAGCGCATGGTTGATCGACCTGCATATGGTGTTCTTTGCCATCATCGCGCTTTTGCCGGTGCTGGTGGATTGGCGGCCGGTGCTGGCGGCCGCTGGCGTTACGGCGGTGCATCATCTGGTGCTTAATTTTGCCGCGCCTTCGCTGGTGTTCAACGGAGGCGGCGATTTGCAGCGCGTGATCCTGCACGCGGTGGTGGTGGTGGTGGAAACCGCCGTACTGGTAGTGCTTGCCAAGCGGCTTGAAGGCCTGATGCTGGCACAAAGCTATGCCCAGATCGAGAAGGAACGGGCGGCAAAACTGGCCGATCTGGAACGTGACCGGACCGAGGCGATCCAGTCCGAGGTGGTGCAGCAAATCGGCGCGGGCCTGCATGCGCTGGCCAAGGGCAATCTGGCCTATCGCATCGACAACCCCTTCCCCGACCATTTCGAAGACCTGCGCAACAATTTCAACCAGAGCGCGCAGGACCTTTCCGAAATGGTGGGCAATGTCTCGCAGGCCTCGCGCCATATTCAGGCCGGTTCGTCTGAAATGCGCAGCGCCAGCGATGATCTAGCCCGCCGCACCGAACAGCAGGCCTCCAATGTGGAACAGGCCTCCAGCGCCATGAACCGCCTGGTTGCCGCCGCCCATACGACCGCGCAACATGCCTCCTCCGTCAACGAGGCGCTGACCGTGGCGCAAAAGGCAGCGGAGGAAGGGCAGGAAGTCGCCCGCCGCGCCATGAACACCATGGAGCAGGTGGAAAAATCCGCCGCCGAAATCCGCCAGATCATCACACTGATCGACGGCATCGCGTTCCAGACCAATCTTCTGGCGCTCAATGCAGGCGTGGAAGCGGCCCGTGCAGGCGATTCGGGCAAGGGCTTTGCCGTGGTGGCCAACGAGGTCCGCGCGCTGGCGCAACGCAGCGCGGACGCGGCCAATGGCATCAAAGCGTTGATCGACACATCGACCACCCATGTCAGCGAAGGCGTGACCGAGGTGCAGCACACCGGTGAAGCCTTGCAGGGCATTATCACGCAGGTGATGGAAATCAGCATGGCCGTGGATGGCATCGCCCGCGCGGCGGTGGACAATGCCAAGGATCTGGCGCGGGTGAACGAAACCTTCTCCTCGCTCGATTCGTCCACGCAGCAAAACGCCGCCATGGTGGAGGAAAGCAACGCCGCCCTTCGCGCCCTTGCAAACGAAACAACGGCGCTGATCGATCTGGTCAGCCGGTTTGATGGCAAATCGCAAACCGGCATGGGTGGGCACAGTTCCTATTTCGGCATGGCGGCATAGGGGTAAAACGCCGGTTTTACGAGGGTTCAAACCTTTGATGACAAGCCTTCTTCATTTTTTTGCAAAGGACGCTTGCCAGCATGGAAAACCCCCCTTATAGGCGCGCTCCTGCCCTGCGGTGCTGTTTCAGCATCGCTCCGGTCGGGGAATAGCTCAGCCTGGTAGAGCACTGTCTTCGGGAGGCAGGGGCCGGAGGTTCGAATCCTCTTTCCCCGACCATTTTCCTCTTGGTTTGCTAAGGGGATGCAGCAAAGCCGGCCTTCGGGTCGGCTTTTTTGTTGCGCGCAAATGACGCGCGACCGATGCGGAAAAGGGGTAAGGAAGCCTTCCGCTCCCCCCCCATACCTTTACTTCGCCGACAAAGTCTTGGCCAAAGCCTCCTGCCATCCGGCGATCAATTGGGCGCGATGTTCACCATCCATGCGCGGGGCAAAACTATCCCGCGGCTGCCATGTACGCGCCAGAGCGGCCAGATCAGGCCAAACGCCTGTCGCCAACCCTGCATGGAAGGCAACCCCCAATGCGGTAGTTTCCAGATGGCGCGGCCTTTCCACCACGGTTTGCAGCAGATCGGCAAGGAACTGGCACAGCCAGTCATTGGCGGTCATGCCCCCATCCACGCGCAGGGTGGCGGGCGTCTTGCTGCCATCGGCCACCATGGCGTCGATCAAGTCCAGCGTCTGATAGCCCACAGCCTCCAGCGCGGCGCGGGCCAGATGGGCCTGAGTCGTGCCCAAAGTCAGACCAAAGATCGCGCCGCGCGCATCAGGGTCCCAATGCGGCGCGCCAAGGCCGACAAAGGCGGGCACCATATAGACGCCGTGACTGTCGGACACTTGCGTGGCCATATCGTTGGTTTCACGCGCATGGGTGATCACGCCAATACCATCGCGCAACCATTTGATTGCCGCGCCCGCAATGAAGATTGAGCCTTCCAGCGCATAGGTCATCTGACCGTTCAGGCGATAGGCGGGCGTGGTCAACAGGCGGTGTTCGGATTCCAGCGCCTGATCACCAGTGTTGAGCAGCATAAAACAGCCGGTGCCATAGGTGGACTTGGCCATGTTGGGCTCAAAACAGGCCTGCCCGAACAATGCCGCCTGTTGATCCCCCGCCATGCCCGCCACCGGAATGGAAGCGCCCAGCAGTTCGGGATCGGTCATGCCGTAAATATAGCTGTTATCATGCACCTGTGGCAGCAGAGCCATGGGCACGTTGAACAAGGCGCAGAGCTCTTCATCCCAACGCTGGGCGCGGATATCATAGAGCAGGGTGCGACCGGCATTGGTCACATCGGTGGCGTGAAACTTGCCACCGGTCAGCCGCCACAGCAGGAAGCAATCCACCGTGCCAAAGGCCAGTTCGCCCTTTTCGGCCCTGTCCCGCACGCCTTCGACATTATCCAATATCCACGCCAGTTTCGTGGCGGAGAAATAGGGATCGAGCAGCAGGCCGGTTTTCGCCCGCACCGCCGCCTCATGGCCAGCCGCCTTCAGGTTGGCGCAAAGGCTGGCCGTGCGGCGGTCCTGCCAGACGATAGCCTTATACACCGGCTCGCCGCTGGCGCGATCCCAAAGGACCACGGTTTCGCGCTGGTTGGCAATGCCGATGCCCGCCACTTGGCCCGCATCCACCCCACTCTGCGCCAAGACCTGCCGCGCCGTATCCAAAGCATCGCGCCAGATATCCTCCGGATCCTGCTCCACCCAGCCTGGTTGCGGGTAATATTGCGGGAATTCCTTTTGCGCGCTGACCACAGGCGTGGCGCTGTCATCAAACAGGATCGAGCGCGTGGACGTGGTGCCCTGATCAATCGCCAGAACATATCGGGATGCGGACAAAATTCTCTCCCCTCTCTCACTTCATAGCCACGCTTACACTTTCGCGCCGCGCCTGTCGCTTTCCTGAAATGCACTTTCGTTCACGCGCATGTGAACGTCAATAGTTTCGTTTGAACTTTCATTCGAAACTTGGCATGCAGATTCGCAACGAAGCGCGCAAAGGCCGAAAGGATAGCGAAACCCCATGGCGCATGATTCTCTGGCAAACGAAACAGGGTTTGACCTGCTGGTCATTGGCGGCGGCATCAATGGCACCGGCATTGCGCGCGATGCCGTTGGGCGCGGCCTGTCGGTGGCGCTGGTCGAGGCAGAGGATCTGGCCAGCCATACGTCTTCGGCCTCGACCAAGCTGATCCATGGCGGCCTGCGCTATCTGGAATATGGCGAATTTCGTTTGGTTCGCGAGGCGCTGATCGAGCGGGAGCGCCTACTCTCCATGGCGCCCCATATCATCTGGCCGCTGGAATTCGTGCTACCCCAGACCAATTCGCCGCGCCCTGCATGGATGGTGCGGCTTGGCCTGTTCCTCTATGACCATCTGGGCGGCCGCAAGGTTCTGCCCGCCACGCGCAGCGTTAGGCTCGACCGCGATGCGGTGGGCAACGGCCTGCGCAAGGGTAAGCCCAAGGCCTTTGTCTATTCCGACTGCTGGGTGGAAGACAGCCGCCTAGTTGTCCTGAACGCCCGCGACGCTGCCGAGCGCGGGGCAAAGATCATGACCCACACGCGCCTTGTGTCCGCCATGCGTGATGGCGATGGCTGGCTGGCCACGATAGAGGACTGCGATGGCACGCGGACCATCCGCGCCAAGGCTTTGGTCAATGCCGCCGGACCTTGGGTCGCCGATGTGCTGGGCCGCGTTTCGCAGGCCAAACAGGATCGCGGCGTGCGCCTGATCAAGGGCAGCCATATTGTTGTGCCCCGCCTGTTTGAAGGCCAGCACTCCTTCCTGCTGCAAAACCCCGACAAGCGCGTTGTCTTTGCCATCCCCTATGAAGGCGAATTCACGCTGGTGGGCACCACCGACGAGGCATGGCAAGGCGCCCCTGCCCGCGCAGAGATCGATCAGGGCGAGATCGATTATCTGCTGGCCACGGTGGCACGTTATTTCGAAAAGCCGGTGGCCCAGTCCGACATTGTCTGGACCTATTCCGGCATTCGCCCGCTGTATGATGACCATGCCACCAGCGCTTCGGCGGTGACGCGCGATTATGTGCTGGATCTGGATGGTGATGAAAGCCGCGCCCCCCTGCTCAGCGTGTTTGGGGGCAAGATCACCACCTATCGCAAGCTGGCCGAACATGCGCTGGGCAAGCTGGCCCCCTTCTTTGCGGGCAGCGATAGGCCATGGACCGCAGGGGCCACCCTGCCCGGTGGGGATATGCCTTCGGGTGACTTTGCCGCCTATGTGGCAGGTCTGCGCAGGCTTTATCCCTCGCTGGATGGCAAATTACTCAACCGTCTGGCCCGCGCCTATGGCACGCGTACGGAGCGCTTACTGGGCGATGCGCAGTCGATGCAGGATCTGGGGGAATGTTTCGGCGGCAATCTCTATGCCCGCGAGATCGACTATCTGATGGATCAGGAATGGGCGAGCGCCGCGCAGGATGTGCTCTACCGCCGCAGCAAGCTGGGCCTGCATCTGCCCAAGGATGCGGAAGCCGCCATCAACGCCTATATGGCGCAGCGTTTGAACCGCGCGGACTAGCTTGCTAAGGCCCAAGCCTGAGAGATAAAGGTCCAGCATGCAAGACGAACCGCTTCTGTCCGATCCCGTCAGCGAAGCGGTTCCCGCTGCCGCCATTGCCCAGCGCCATCGCGCCATCCTGACCATCGCGCGCGAGGCGGGCAGCGTGGAGGTGGACGATCTGGCCGAGCGGCTTGGCGTTACGCCCCAGACCATCCGCAAGGATCTGAAGATCCTGTGCAGCCAGTCGATGCTGTCGCGCGTGCATGGCGGGGCGATTGTCACCTCTGGCGTGGACAATGTCGCCTATGCCACCCGCCGCCATGTGGCCACAGGCGCCAAGGCCGCGATTGGGGCGGCGGCGGCGGCGCTGATCCCCAATGGGGCGTCGCTGTTCATCAACATCGGCACCACCACAGAAGCGGTGGCCAGCCAATTGGCGCAGCACCGCGATCTGGTGGTCATTTCGAACAATCTCAACGTCATCGACCTGCTCAATGACCATGCCAGCATCAATCTGATCTCGGTCGGTGGCCAGGTCCGCCGCAGCGACCGCGCAGTGGTGGGCGCTCTGGCCATGGAGTTCATCCGTTCCTTTAAGGTGGATTACGCCCTGATCGGCGCCTCGGCGATAGACGAGGATGGCAGCCTATTGGACTTCGCACTCGACGAAGTGAAAGTGACGCAGACCATTATCGAAAATGCGCGCAAGGTGATCCTTGTTTGCGATTCCGGTAAATTCGGCAGGCCCGCCCCGGTGCGGGTCAGCCCCTTGGCCAAGATCGACTATTTCATCACCGACCGCATGAGCGATGCCACCCTGCGCGAGGCCTGCGCCCAACATGGCGTGACCGTGATCGAAACCGATCCGGAAGACGCCTAACCCGCCAGACTGCGCCGCCCCGCCAGACTGCGCCGCAAGGTCGCCATCAACATCTGCCGCGCATGGGCGATGCGTGGCTGGCGCAAGGCACTGGGTGCCCATGCCAGATAATAGGGGTTGCCAAGGCTGCTGACCGTGGAGGGAATGCGCGCCAATTCCCCACGCGCCATCTCGGCCTCGCACAGATAGGCGGGCAGCACCGTCCAGCCAAAGCCCGCCATTAGCAATCGGCGCAGGGCGCGCAGGTCCTGCCCACTGACGGCGGGCGCGCTTTTGCGGCTTTGCATCCCGTTGGCGCGCAGCCATTCGTCCACCAATGGCCGCTCCATATTATAGGCCAGCACCGGTTCCGCCGCCACCGCCGCCGCCAGATCGGGCGCGGCCTGCAAGCGCGCCACCACTTGCGGGGCCGCCACCGCCATCACCGGTTCCTCATGGATCAACTCGCTGCGCAATCGGCGGTCGGGCATGGAAAAAGCGGAAAAACCCAGATCACTACGCCCCTCAATCAGGCTATGCTCCACCGCCTCTCGGTCCCCCGTCTGCAAACGCACGCGAATGCCGCTTTCCAGCAAGGGTACCAGTTGTGGCGCCACCACTTCGGCCAGAAAGTCGGCATGGCCGATAATCTGGATAGCTCCGGCCATATCCGATGACCGCGCCCGCGCCGCCGACAAGGCCATTTCGGCCGCATCAAGCGAATCGCCCAGATCCATCGCCAATTCATCCGCCGCCGCCGTGGGCAGCACGCCCTGCACGCTGCGGTCGAACAAGGTGCGGCCAATCGCCTCCTCCAACCCGGCAATATGTTGCGAAACCGCAGGCTGGGTCAGGTTCAGACTGCGCGCCGCAGCGCTGATCGATCCCTGACGATAGACTTCTACAAAGGTGCGCAGGCGGGAGAGGCTCATAACCACATCCATAAAATAATTTATACCATCCCGCCAGCCTGCTTGGAGGCAAAGGCCAGCCGCAAGGCCTATGGGCACGGTGATGAAACATAGTCTGGGCGCCCCCGCGCTCTATTCCATCAAAAACGCCGCTGCCGCTCTGGCCGCGCTGGGCATCAGTCTGGCGGTGGGATTGCCCATGCCGTTCTGGGCGATGACCACGGTCTATATAACCAGCAACCCCTTGGCCGGCGCGACAAGGTCCAAGGCGATCTATCGCATGCTCGGCACGTTGCTGGGCGCGGCGGTGGCGGTGATCACGGTGCCCGCACTGGTCGAATGGCCCGCGCTGCTCAGTCTGGCGCTGTCGGCGTGGTTGTGCCTGTGCCTGACGCTCTCGCTGCTGGACCGATCCCCGCGCGCCTATGTGTTGATGCTGGCAGGCTATACCGCCGCCATCATCGCCTTCCCCAGCGTGGGCCATCCCGAAGCGGTGTTCGACAATGCCGTCGCGCGCGTTACCGAAATCGTACTCGGCATCTCCTGCGCGGCGGTGGCGCATAGTGTGTTTTGGCCCACATCGGTGGGGGAGAGACTGTCGCCCAAGCTGGACGCATGGCTCGGCGATGCAGAACATTGGCTGCGCGATGTGATGGCGGGGAATGACAAGCACGATCGCGACCGGCGCAAGCTGGCCGTCGATGCGGTGGAATGCATGATCCTATCCACCCATATCCCCTATGACACGTCCCATTGGCGCGAGGCGACCGGCAGCGTGCAGGCCCTGCTCTATCGCATCCTGCTGCTGCTGCCTTTGCTCTCCGGCCTGTCGGACCGGCGGCAAGTGCTGGGCCGCGACCTGTCGCTGGAGGAGGCCAATGGCCGGGCAACGGCTTGGCTGGATGGCGGATTGCCGATGGGAGCCATCCCCGATGTGGCCGAAGCCGCGCCTTCGGGCAAAGGCTGGGGCGATTTGCTGCGCGAAAGCTATCTGGTGCGGCTGGAGCAGGCCTGCCACGTGCTGGGCGAGGCGCGGCAATTGCATCAAGCCCTGCTCCAGCCGCATCATCGCGCGCCCGAAGGTCTGACCGACACCCGACTTCCCTTGCGCCTGCATAGCGATCCGGGGCTGGCTCTGTTGTCCGGTCTGGCGGCGGGCCTGTCCTTGCTGCTGGTCTGCTTGTTCTGGGTGATGACCGGATGGCCCGATGGTGCGGGAGCGGCTGCTCTGGTCGGCGTGTTCTGCTGTCTGTTTGCCGCGATGGATAATCCGGTGCCCGCCATCCTCGGCTTTGGCGGCGCGATTGTCGGGGCAGTGCCACTGGCGGGGCTCTATCTGTTCGTGATCCTGCCGCAGATTGATGGCTTTGTGGAACTCTCGCTGGTGTTGCTGCCGCCTATGCTAGTGCTGGGCATGATCATGCCCCATCCCCGCTATGGCCTGCTGGCCGTCGCCTTCCTGATGGGTTTTTTCAGCGCTCTGGCCATTCAGGCACAGTTTTCGGCCGATTTCGCCCGCTTCATCAACACCAATGTTGGCCAGATCATCGGCGTATTGGTCGCCGCTGGCGTAACCGCGACCTTCCGCACAATGGGGGCCGATGCCTCGGTGCGCCGCCTGATGCGTAGCCTGCGCGGCGATCTGGCCACTTTGGCCAAGGCGCAAAAGCCGGTTGATCCCGCCGCCACTCTGGCCCGCGCCACCGATCAATTGGCGTTGATCAGCCAGCGTCTGGGCGCGCCCAGCGTCGAGGCCGACACCAGCTTGCGCGAGGTCCGCATGGCAATGAACCTTGCCACATTGGGTCAGGCCCGTGCCAAGGCCGAGCCTGCTTTGGCAGGGGCGCTGTCCGCCATGATGGCCACCGCCGCCGATCATTTCGATAGCAGCGCCGCCCTTGCATCACCGCCGCATGATTTGTGCGATAGCATTGACGCCGCCCTGCGCCTGACGCTGCATGGCGCGGCGCCCTCCACCGGTCCGCATGGCGCGTTGATCGGCAGCGATCCGGCCACCACCCGCGCCGCTTTGGTGGCGCTACGCCGCAATCTGTTCCCCCACGCCCCCGCCTTTGCACCGGACATCGCCCCATGATCCCCGAATATGCCATAGGCAGCATCACCGTCGCCAATGCCCCTTTGACCGCCACGGTGGCTTTTCTGATCGCATTGGTCATCCACCGCCTTCTGGTCGCTTTGCGGTTTTATCGCTTCGTCTGGCATCCGGTGCTGTTTGATACCGCGCTGTTCATCCTGATCTGGGCGCTGATCGTGCTTTCCCCTGTTAATCCGTTCCAAGGACTCCTGTCATGAATGCCACAATCGCCACCTCTTTGCGCTATGCACTGACCGGAACGATGGTGGTGGCTGCCGGTTGGGCCAGCCTTGCCCTGTGGCGCCATTATGACGCCGATCCATGGACCCGTGACGGGCGGGTGCGCGCCGAAGTGGTGCAAGTGGCGCCCGATGTGGCCGGATTGGTCACGCGGGTATTGGTCGGCCATGACCAGCAAGTGCATCGCGGCGATATTCTGTTCGAGATTGATCGCCCCCGCTATCAACTGGCCCTGTCCGAGGCCGAGGCCAGTCTGGTCCGCGCACAGGCCAGCGTGCAGCGCGCCGCCGCCGCCATCACCCGCGCGCAAGCCAATCTGGCGCAAAGCCGCCGCGAAGCCAGCCGTGACCGTGGGCTTGGCAATCTGGTCGCCGCCGAAACCACAGAGCAGAGCGAGACCAAACAGGCCGACGCGCAGGCCAGCCTTGCCGAAGCCCGCGCCGCGCAGGCCGAGGCGCAGGCGCAAGTGTTGCTGGCGCGGCAGGCCCGCGATTTGGCCCGCCTCAATCTGGAGCGCACCAGCGTGCGCGCGCCCATTGATGGCCAACTGTCCGACATGAGCCTGCGCCCCGGCAATTATGTCGCGCCGGGCAAGCCGGTGCTAGCGCTGGTCGATAGTGCCTCTCTGCGCGTTGAGGGCTATTTTGAGGAAACCAAGCTGCCCCAACTCCATGTCGGCCAACAGGCCACCATCCGCCTGATGGGCGAGGCTCAGGTGCTGCATGGCCATGTCACCTCAATCGCCGGCGCGATCGAGGATCATGACCGCACCGGATCGCCCAATCTTTTGCCCGCCATCAACCCCAGTTTCAGCTGGGTGCGTCTGGCGCAGCGGGTGCCGGTGCGGATCGCGCTGGACCATCCGCCCGCTGGCGTCGCGTTGATCGCGGGGCGCACCGCCACGGTCACGCTGGACAAGGGAGGGCAAAAGTGAAGCGCCGCCTTGCCCTGTTGTTCATGCCGCTAATGCTGGCGGGCTGCGCCGCCGTGGGGCCGGATTATCATGTCCCGCCCAAAGCCGCGATTAACGCCTCCACCGCACAGGGCGCATTTCGGGAGGCGCGCGCGCGAACCTCGGGCGATCCCCTGCCCGCGCGCTGGTGGCATCTCTATGACGATCCAGTGCTGGATAGGTTGGAAGAACAAGCCTTAGCCGCCAACACCGACCTTCGCACCGCCGCCGCCCATCTGGCGCAGGCAGGCAGCGTGACCGCCGTGGCCGAGGGGGCCAAGGAAGTGGAATTTGGCGCCAGCCTTGGTGTGCAAAGGGCGCGGCTTTCGGCCGAATCCTATCTGAAGGATGAAACGCTTCCCGTGTTCAATCTGGGCAGCGCCAGTGCGACCATGTCCTATCAAGTCGACCTGTTCGGCCGCATCCGCCGCAGCGTCGAGGCCGCCAAGGCGGACGAGGAAGCGAGCGAGGCGACTTTGGGCGCGGTGGGCGTGACGGTCGCCGCCCAAGTGGCGCGGGCCTATGTGGCGCAATGTTCCGCCTCCGAAGCGCAGGGCCTGTTGCAGCAACAGGTGGCGCGGCAAGAGGAAGCCTTGAGCGCGGTGCGGCGTCTGGCGCAGGCCGGTCGTTTGCCACAGGGCGATGTCACGCGCATGGAACTGCGACTGGCGCAGGCGCAGGCCGCATTGGCACCGCAACAGGCGCGATCCCGCGCCGCGCTTTACCAACTGGCCTATCTGCTGGGCCGTGCGCCCGCCGATTACCCGCGTGAGGCAGAGACATGCCACGCCATTCCGCAATTACGCCAAGCCTTGCCCACCGGCGATGGTGCGGCGCTGCTCCGCCGCCGCCCCGATATTCGCGCCGCCGAAAGGCAGTTGGCCGCCGCCACGGCGCGCATTGGCGTGGCCACGGCTGACCTCTATCCGCAAATCGGGCTGGGCCTGTCGGGCGGCTCGATCGGCCTGTTGCAGGATTTGGGGCAAGGCGTGGCCAATATGTGGAGCCTTGGCTCGCTGATCCGGTGGAACATCCCTTCGGGCGGCGCCCGCGCCAAGGTGCAAGTGGCGCGCGCAGGGGCCGATGTGGCGTTGGCCCGTTTCGACGGGGTGGTGCTGGCTGCCCTGCGCGAGACGGAAACCGCGCTGTCCACCTATGCGCAGGACCATGAACGCCACGCCGCTTTGCAACGAGCCATGGCGGCGGCGGATCTGTCCTTGCAGGAGACGGTGACGCTGCGCCGTGCAGGTAAAGCCCCCCTGCTGGCCGATCTGGGCGAGCAGCAAAATGCGTTAATGGCCCGCTCTGCCGAGCAATCTGCGCGGGAAAATCTGGCGCAGGACCAGATAAACCTGTTTCTGGCCCTTGGCGGAGGATGGCAAAATTAACCATAGCATCCAGATATTTCCGGCAAAAATCCGGCATTTCCCTTAAAGATGGGAACCAAAACTTCCGTCATTTTACCCTATCGTTAACCAAAATTTAGACACCTCTTCCTAAGCAGGCAGAAGAGGGACCCTATCTATGCCGACTGCCGATGACATATCCACCAACCCCCATGCCAAGCGAGCCTTGGGCATGTCCATGGCCAGCGCGCTGATGGCGCTGGTCTTTGCGGGTTTGCTGGTGATGGATGCCTTTCTGGCGTGGCAGGGGAAACTGGCCCCGTTGGTGGCCGTGACGGCGGGTTGTGTTCTGTTGGTCGGTTTGCTGCTGCTGGGCTGGCGGCATTATGCCTCGCTGCGCCGCGCCTTGCGTCAGGGGCAGGAAGCCGAGGCCCGCGCGCAAAGCCAGAGCCAGCGTGACGCGCTGACCGGTTGCCTGTCGCGCCATGCGATTGCGCCCCATGCCGATGCCTTGCTGGCGCAGGCCCGCGCACAGGGGCTGGCGGTGGCCTATCTGGTACTGGACATTGCCAAGTTCAAACATTTCAACGACGCCCATGGCATCGAGCGCGGCGATGCCGTTCTGGTGGAATTGACGCGCCAAATCCGCGCCGCCCTGCCCGCCGATGGCTTGCTGGCGCGACTGGGGGGCGATGAATTTGCTCTGGTCGTGCCCTTTGCGCCGCAACAGCCGCAAGCGATTGAGCGCATCATCGACCAGATCACCTCCGGCATGCGTACCCCCACGATGGCCAGCCTTGGCGCGCAGGAACTGGCGCTGGCCTTTGGCATTGCCCGCAGCGATGACTGCAACGATCCCGCGCGCCTGCCTGACGCGGCCATGCTGCTGCACCGCGCCGATATTGCCCATATGCAGGCCAAGAAAGCTGGCAACGCTCCCGTCCAATGGTTTTACAACGCCTTGGAGGCCGAACTTCGCTATCGCTGCGAAATGGAAATGGCCCTGCGTGATGCCGTGGCCAAGGACGCGCTGGAACCCTATTACGAACAGCAGGTCGATCTGGACAGCGGCGAGATCCGTGGCTTTGAAATGCTGGCCCGTTGGCATTCCTCGCAATTCGGCCAAGTGCCGCCCGACATCTTCATCGCCATCGCCGAAGAAACCGGCCTGATCGATCGCCTGTCCGAACAATTGATCGCCAAGGCCCTGCGCCATGCCGCCAGCTGGGCGCCGCATCTGACGCTCTCGGTCAATATTTCGCCGGTGCAGATGCGTGACCCGTGGTTTGCGCAAAAGCTGCTGAAAATGCTGGTGGCCGCCAATTTCCCGCCGCAGCGCCTGGAAGTGGAAATCACCGAAAGCGGGCTGCACCAGAATATTGCCATGGCCCATGCCTTGGTGACATCTTTGCGCAATCAGGGCATCAAGGTCACGCTGGATGATTTCGGCACCGGCTATTCCTCGCTGGGCCAATTGCGCCGCCTGCCGTTTGACCGGATCAAGATCGACCGCAGCTTCGTGATGGCCATGGGCGAGGATGCCAATTGCCGCGTAATTGTCGAAGCCATCGCCCTACTGGGGCGCGGGCTTGGCCTGCCGGTGATTGCCGAGGGAATCGAAACCCCCGCCATGCTCGACAGCCTGCGCGGGATGGGTGATTTCAAAGGTCAGGGCTATCTCTATGGCCGCCCGCAAAACGCCACCACCACCCATGCGTTGCTGGCCGAACGCGGCCTGTTGATCGACGCGCCGGAGCAGGCCGAAGAACCAGCCCCCCTGCGCCACAGCGCCTGATTCGCGCACTTCAGGGGTGGACCTGCGGCCCCAAGCGGCATAGAGCGCAGCCCATGCAAGTTCCTTTCGTCAAGATGCACGGGCTGGGTAATGACTTCGTGGTGCTGGACGGGCGTGTATCGCCCCTGCCGCCCATGGATGCCGCCTTGGCCAGCGCCCTCGCCCACCGCCATCTGGGCATTGGTTGCGACCAACTGGTCGTGCTGGAGCCTTCCAGCGTGGCCGATTTCAAGGCGCGCTTTTTCAACGCCGATGGCAGCGAAAGCGGCGCTTGCGGCAATGCCAGTCGTGCGATTGGCCTGCTGCATGGGCAGCCCGCGCGGATCGAGACTTTGGGCGGTATCCTGCATGCCACGCCGACCGATGCCGGCATCAGCGTCGATATGGGCGAGCCACGCTTTGACTGGGACGCGATTCCGCTGGCCTATGCGATGGACACGTTGACCATGCCGGTGGGCTGGGAAGAGCTGGACGGGCCCACTGCCGTCAATGTCGGCAATCCGCATGTCATCTTTTTTACGCCCGATTGCCATGCCGTGCCGATGGACCGACTTGGCCCGATTATCGAGCATGATCCGCTGTTCCCCGAAAGGGTGAACGTCAACGTGGCCACTGTGGAGTCGCGCAGCGCCATCCGCCTGCGCGTGTGGGAACGCGGGGCGGGGCTGACTTTGGCTTGCGGCACGGGCGCTTGCGCTACGGCGGTAGGCGCTATGCGGCGCGGGTTGGTGGACCGCGATGTGCGCGTCACCCTGCCCGGCGGTACATTGCGCATTCAATGGGGCGCGGATAATCGCATCACCATGACCGGCCCTGCCACCGAGAGCTTCCGCGGCAGCTTCGAGCTTGCCAATTATCGATGAGTGTAGAAGTCGTCTCCCTTGGCTGCCGGATGAATCTGGCGGAAAGCGAGCAGATGCAGGCGATGCTGGCGCGTGAGGAAGGGTTGGTGGTCATCAACTCCTGCGCGGTGACGGCCGAGGCCCTGCGCCAGACCCGCCAAGCCATCCGCCGCGCCCGCCGCGCCAACCCTTCCGCGCGCCTGCTGGTCACCGGCTGCGCGGCAGAGATCGAACGCGAGGCAATTGCCGCCATGCCCGAGGTGGATGGCTTAATCGCCAATGCGGCCAAGCTGGATGCTCGCTCGTGGAATGTGGCGCAAGTGCCCGTACTGGCCGCGCGCTCGGCGGAACATACGCGCGCCTTTGTGGCGGTGCAGAACGGGTGTGACCATGCCTGCACCTTCTGCATCATTCCGCAGGGGCGCGGGCCCAGCCGCTCCACCCCCATCGCGCAAGTGGTGAGCCAAGTGCGCGCCCATGTAGAGGCGGGCGTGGGCGAAGTGGTGCTGACCGGCGTGGACCTGACATCCTGGGGGCAGGATTTGGGGCTGGGCCTTGGCGTGCTGGTCGAGGCGATCCTGCGCGATGTGCCCGAATTGTCGCGCCTGCGCCTGTCCTCGGTCGACGGGGTGGAAATGGACCCGCTGCTGATCGAATTGATGGCCAGCGAGGCGCGGCTGATGCCGCATCTGCACCTGTCGCTCCAGCATGGGCATGATCTGATCCTCAAACGCATGAAGCGCCGCCATAGCCGCGCCGATGCCATCGCTTTGGTGGCTGGCCTGAAAAGCCGCCGCCCCGATCTGGCGATTGGCGCGGATATTATCGCCGGTTTCCCCACCGAAGATGAGGAAGCCCACGCGGCCAATCTGTCGATCATTGCCGAACTGGGCATCGTGCATGGCCATATCTTCCCCTATTCCCCCCGCCCCGGCACGCCCGCCGCGCGTATGCCACAAGTTGACCGCGCCACGGTGCTGGCCCGCGCCGCATCCCTGCGTGAAGCAGTAGCGCGGGAACGTCACGCCTGGCTCTCCAGCCTGATCGGCCAGCCCCAACGCGTGTTGGCCGAGCGCGATGGCACGGGCCACGCCGAAAATTTCGCTGGCATCCGCCTGCCGCAAGGCACAGAGCGCGGCCAGATCATCACCATAATCCCGACAGTGCTTAACGAAGGAATGCTGGCATGAGTGCCGATAGTTGGTCCGACCGCTTGCTGGGCGGCTTTGCCAAAACCACCGAGCGTTTGACGGGCAATCTGAGCGGATTGATCGGCGGTGGACGCCTGAGCGAAGACCAGCTCGACGATCTGGAAGATGCGCTGATCCTGTCGGACCTTGGCCCGCGCGCCGCTGCCCGCATCCGTGCGCGTCTGGCCGAGACCAAGTTTGAAAAAGGCGCCGACGAGGCCGCCATCCGCGCCGCCGTGGCCGAGGAAATTGCCGCCATCCTGCGCCCCGTGGCCAAGCCTTTGGACATCACCGCCTTCCCCCGCCCGCATGTGGTGCTGGTAATCGGCGTGAATGGCAGCGGCAAAACCACCACCATCGCCAAGCTGGCCCATCTCTATCAGGAGCAGGATTATGCGGTGATGCTGGCGGCGGGCGATACATTCCGCGCGGCGGCTATCGGGCAATTGGCGGTCTGGGCCGACCGTTTGGGCGTGCCGATCGTGCGCGGGCCTGAAGGCGGCGATCCGGCCAGCGTGGTGTTTGACGCGGTCAAGGCCGCGACCGACAAGGGCACCGATGCGCTGATCGTCGACACGGCGGGCCGACTGCACAATAAGCGCGAGTTGATGGACGAGCTGGCCAAGATCCGCCGCGTGCTGGGCCGGTTGAACCCTGCCGCACCGCATGATGTGGTGCTGGTGCTGGACGCCACCAATGGCCAGAACGCCCTGTCGCAGATCGAGATTTTCAAGGAAGTGGCGGGCGTGACCGGCCTTGTCATGACCAAGCTGGACGGCACCGCGCGCGGCGGCGTGCTCGTCGCGGCGGCAGAGCAATATGGCCTGCCGATCCATGCCATCGGCGTGGGCGAGCGTATTGACGACCTGCGCCCGTTTGACCCCGATCTGGTGGCGCGTGTGATTGCAGGTGTGGCCGCATGACCAAAAAGAAGAAGTCGGGCGCCCTCAGCCTGCTGATCGATTACGGGCCGATGCTGGCCTTTTTCCTCGCCTATCGCGCTTGGCGCCCCGCCCCGGGCAGCGAGGGCGTGGGCGATGTGGTGGCGGTGACCAAGAGCACGATGGTGTTCATGGTGGCGACTTTAATCGCGCTGGTGGTGTCGAAATGGCGCTTGGGGCGGATTGCACCGATGCTGTGGCTGTCGAGCGGGCTGGTGGTGTTTTTCGGCGGGCTGACCGTGCTGCTCCATGATGCGACATGGGTGCAGATCAAGCCGACGGCGATCTATCTCGCCAGTGGCCTTGCTCTGCTGATCGGCCTTATGCGCGGCCATGCCCTGCTCAAAATCCTGCTGGAGGATGCTTTTGCAGGCCTGTCGGATGAAGGCTGGCGCAAGCTGTCGCGCAATTGGGGCTGGTTCTTTCTAGTGCTGGCCGCGATGAACGAGGGCGCGCGTTACCTCTATAATCAGGCGAACCACAATTTCGACACATGGCTGGCGCTGAAGCTCTATCTGTTCATGCCGCTAAGCTTCATCTTCACTTTTGCCAATATGCCGATGTTACTCAAACATGGCTTGGGCAAAGAGGAAGAGGCCGAATAAGAAAAAGGCGCTGGTGGATCAACACCAGCGCCTTTTCTTTAGGCCATCTCAGCCAGCAGAATTAGCTCTGCTGATCCGCGCGCGAGGCGCCTTCGCCGTCGAGGTTGGCGGCGACGAAATCCCAGTTGATGTGGTTCAGCAGCGCGTCCAGATAGTTGGGGCGCGCATTGCGATAATCGACGTAATAGGCGTGTTCCCAGACGTCGAGCGTGAACAGCGGCTTCACGCCTTCATAGGCCACGGGGGTGTCGGCGTCGTGGTAAGACGTCACCTTCAGCTTGCCGTCTTCCAGCACCAGCCAGCCCCAGCCGCTGGCGAAATGGCCAGCGCTTTCAGCCTTGATCGCGGCCTTGAACGCATCCACGCCGCCCAGATCTTCGTTGATCTTGGCCAGCAGTTCGCCGGTGGGCTCGCTGGCCACGGGCGACAGGCCCAGCCAGTAGAAAGTGTGGTTCCAGATCTGGGCCGAAGCGTTGAACAGCTTCTTGTTGCCGGCAGCCTTGGCGGCAGCGATCACTTCCAGCAGGCTCTTGCCTTCCAGACCGGCGGCGGCCAGCTGGTCATTGGCCTGGGTCACATAGGCGTTGTGATGCTTGCCATGGTGATAGTCGAAGGTTTCGGGCGAGATGACCGTACCAAAGGCATCCTTGGCATAGGGCAGTTCGGGCAGAGTGAAGGCCATGACTTTCTCCTGTATTTCACGAATCCCTTCACGGGGGATTGGCTTGTCATATGGGGAAGGAAGCGCGGATCGACCAGTGTGAACAGGTGAAAAAATCTCGACCCTGCAAAGAGAAGCTTTCCACGCGAAAAGGGCGGGAAGGTTTCCCTCCCCGCCCCCTTGATCAGATTTCCACCTGACTGCCCAGTTCCACCACGCGGTTGACTGGCAATCGGAAGAACTCCATCGCGCTAGCCGCGTTGCGCATCATCCATGCAAACAACTTTTCGCGCCAGATCGCCATACCCGGCTTGGACGAAGCGATCAAAGTCTGGCGCGAGAGGAAGAAGCTGGTCTTCATCATGTCGATCGATTCGCCCCCCAGCGTCACGCCTTTCAGCGCGGCGGGCACATCGGTTTCCTCAAGGAAGCCAAAGCGGATCATCATTTTGTAAAAGCCGTTGCCGAAATCCTTGACCGTCACACGGTCGGCCTCATCCACCATCGGCACGTCCTGAATGGCAATGGTCATCACCACCACGCGCTCATGCAGCACCTTGTTATGCTTGATGTTGTGCAACAAAGCCGAGGGCACACCGCCCTGCGTCGAGGACATGAAGATCGCCGTGCCTGCCACGCGGGTGGCGCTGGAATGGGCGCTCTTGGCAAAGATTTCGAAGGGGATGGTGCCTTCGGCCATGGTCTGGCGCATCAGGGCGCGACCCTTGGACCAGGTGGTCAGCAGGGTGAAGATGAAAAGACCCATCACCAGAGGCACCCAGCCACCATCGGGAATCTTGGTCAGATTGGCCGAAAGGTAACCGAAATCCAGCGCGAAGAACAAAGCCAGCAGCGGCAGCGCCAGCCACTTGCTCCACTTCCACACGATGAACAGCATCACCGCCAGCAGGAAATTGTCGATCATCATCGCGCCCGTCACCGCAATACCATAGGCAGCGGTCAGGTTCGACGATTGCTTGAACACCAGCACCAGCAGGATCACCGCGATCATCAAGGCCCAGTTGATGACGGGGATGTAGATCTGCCCCGCATTCACGCTGGTATATTTGATCGACATGCGCGGGATAAAGCCCAGCTGGATCGCCTGTTGCGTGACCGAGAATGCACCGGTGATCACCGCCTGACTGGCGATAACGGCCGCGATGCTGGCCAGACCCAGCAAGGGCCACTGGAACCATTCGGGCGCCAGAAAATAGAACGGGCTGACCAGCGCATCAGGCTGACGGATCAGCAGCGAGGCCTGCCCCAGATAGTTGAGCACCAGCGAGGGCAGCACAATCGCCAGCCAAGACAGGCGAATCGGCGAGCGGCCAAAGTGCCCCATATCGGCATAAAGTGCCTCGGCACCGGTCACCGCCAGCACAGCCGCGCCCATGGCCAGAAAACCGCGCATTGGGTCGGCGACAAACAGGGCCACCGCATGATGCGGGCTGAGCGCCATGATCACGCCGGGCATTTCCATGATGGACAACAGGCCCAGCACCGAGATGACGCCGAAATAGAGCACCATCACCGGACCAAAGAAGGACGCCACCCGCGCCGTACCTCGGCTCTGGATAAAGAACAGGAACACCAGAATGCCCACCACCATCGGCACCACGGCGGGGGCCATCAGCGGTTCGTAAACCGCTAGACCCTCGATCGCGCTCATCACCGAAACGGCAGGGGTGATCATGCTGTCGCCATAGAACAGCGAGGTGGCAAACACGCCCAGCAGCACAATGCCCGCCGACCAGCGCTTGCCAGAAATATGCTGGTTCACCAAAGCCAGCAGCGCCAGCGAGCCGCCCTCGCCCTTGTTATCGGCGCGCATGATGACCGAGACATATTTGACCGTCACAATCACCATCATCGACCAGAACATCAGGCTGACGATGCCGAAAATATGCAGCACATCCAAAGGCAGCTTGTGATGGCCTGCAAATGTATCGCGCATGGCGTAGAGCGGACTGGTGCCGATATCGCCGAACACCACCCCCATGGCACCCACGGCCAGCTTTACCAGCCCCCCGTGGTGACCACCATGATGTTCATTATGCGATGAATTTTCGGAATGAGCGGCGGTGCCTTCGTTGGAAGGCTCTACCGGCGATGCCACGGATTGCATGTGACTTATGCCCCTGAGTCGCCGCAAAGGCGGCAAGGACCGGCGCTTAGCAGCGCCAAAGCTGCACCGCAACACAGCGTTTGGTTAACGTCAGCCGCCCTGTCCCGAACTGGGCATAGTGAAGCGCCCCTTACCGAGACACTTGCGCCACATCGCCCTGTTCCTGCGCCTTGATCATGGCCAGTAATTTGTCGAGCTTGACCATACGGTCCTCCAACTCGCCGCGCCAAGGAGCATCCGGCGGGGTTTGGGCCAAGGATTGCGCCCACAGGCCTTTGGTTTCATCAAACCGCCCCGCCTGCGCCATGGCCAGGCCAAGGAAAAAGGCCGGTGCGGGCGATTTGGGTTCGGCTGCGGCCGCCTTGCGAAAGGCATAAAGCGCGGCGGGCGACAGGTTACCCTGCGCATGGCCCACCAAAGCATTGCCCAAAGCCAGCCAGCCTTCGCCAAAATTCGGCTGCGCCTGCACTGCCCCGCGCAGGATCGTTACCGCATCGCCATATTGCCCCTGCCGCGCCAGAGCATCCCCGACCACCAGCCATTTGTTGGCGGTGGGATCGCTGCCCTCCATCTTTTGCCGCAATTGCACCATGGCATCGGCGCTTTGATGGGCGGGCACCGTCGCCACCTTGGGCGCGGAAGGCACATTGGGCGAACCTTGCAAGGCATAGCCCGCCATGCCCAGCATCAAGGCGGCGGCCAAAGCCTCCCACCCCGCCTGCTTACCGCGCAGCAGCCACAGCAAAACCGCCAGCACCGCCAAGGCCAGCCCGAGCATCACCACCCAGATCATGCCCCATCTCCCTTGCCGGTAAATCTTTTGCGCAACAGCAACGCGGCCAAGGCCAGCAGCACCAAGGGCGCGGCAAACAAGGGCCAAGTCAGCGAAGTTACGCGCGGTTCATAGCTGACATAATCGCCATAGCGCTGGATCAGCCATGCGCGAATCGCTTCAGGGTCTTCGCCCGCCGCGATGCGTTCACGCACCTGACTGCGCATATCGCCCGCGATGGAGGCATCCGAATCGGCAATCGACTGGCTCTGGCACACCAGACAGCGCAGGGTTTCCATCAAGGCCTTGGCCTTGGCCTCCTGCGCCGCGTCCGGCAATTGGCGATAGGCCCAAGGCGCAGGCGGCATCGAATCATCGGCGCGCAAGGCGGGGGCCAGCACCAGACCGGCCAAAGCCAAGGTGAGCGAAAGGCGACGAATCACTGGCCCGCCTCCTTCAACTTGTCGAGGATCATCGGGATCTGGTCGGGGCGGATGTCGCCAATATGCTGGTAACGGATGGTGCCCTGCGCATCGATCACGAAAGTTTCCGGCACGCCGCTGGACCCAATCGCCAATTGCACGCGCGAGACATCATCCACGCCGATCCGCGCATAGGGATTGCCATATTGGCCAAGGAAAGCAGCCAGATCCTCGCGGCGGTCACGGATGGCGATGCCGTCAATCTCCACCCCTGCGCGGCGCAATTCCTCCAGCACCGGCGCTTCGGCGCGGCAGGGGATGCACCAGCTGGCAAAGATGTTGAGCAGGCGCGGCTTGCCCCCTTTGAAATGGGCCGCATCCAAAGCGGGGCGCGAATCGCTGCCTGCGGGCAGGGAAAAGGCGGGCAAAGGCTTGCCGATCATCTGGCTGGCAATGTCGTTGTTCTTGGGCCGGACCAAGCCGCCCACCACCAACACCACAAATCCGGCAAACAGCGCCAAAGGCAGCCACAGGGTCCAGCGCGGGGCCTTGGGTTTCTCGCTCATGCGCCCTTCTCCAATTTGGCAATCGCTTCACGGCGGAAATCGCCCTTGGCCTGCGCGACACGGCGCTTCAAATCCTGCGCCACACGGCTGATCAGCGCCAGAAAGCCACCCAAGGCGATCATCAGCCCACCAACCCAGATCATCGGCACAAAGGGTTTCCACCACAGGCGAAGCTGCCAACGCGCCGCGCCATTATCCGCCACGGTTTCCTCGCCCAGCACGGTGTACAGCTGGCCATTCCAGCGGGTATAAAGCGCGGAATTGGCATTGGTCTGCAATGGCGCCCAGAAAGTGCGCGATTGGGGCTTCAACACCACCGGCTTGCCACCGGCATAGCTGGCCTGCAACAAGCCCTCCATCGCGGTCCAGTTCGGACCGGACACGGGACCGACATCGGTTAAGGTCACGCTCCAGGGGCCAACTGCCACCGTCTCACCCTGACGCGCGGCCACCAGACGTTCCAGCGAAAAGGCGCTGTCCGAGGCCATGCCGAACAGGGCCACGCCCATGCCCGCATGCGCCACCACCATGCCCCACAGGCTGAGCGGAGCGCGGCGTAGATTGCGGCCCTTCAACGGCAGGAAACTGGCCACGATCAAAGCCGGCGCCACGGCAAGGCCCAACAGCGGCAGCAAGGCATGCACGCCCAAGGCATAGGCCGACACGCCGCAGATCACTATGATCAGCACCGGCCCCACCACTTGCGCCTTCACGCGGCCCAGCCCGTCCCGCCGCCAGCGCAGCAATGGCCCCACCAGCAGCACCAGCACCATCGGCAAGGCAAACATCGCGCTGACCGGCGTGAAATAGGGCGGACCAACCGACACTTTCGCGCCAAAGGCCTCGGTCACCAGCGGATAAAGCGTGCCCAGCAGCGTGATCGCCAGAATGGAGGAAAGCATCACATTGTTGAACACCAAAGCGCCTTCACGGCTGGTGATGTTGAAACGCTCGCCTTCGGACACGGTGCCCGCACGCAGGGCAAACAGCAGCAGCGCCCCGCCGATATAGATCGCCAGCAGCGCCAGAATGAAACTGCCCCGCTTGGGATCCACGGCAAAGGCATGCACGCTGGTCAGAATGCCTGAACGCACGAGGAAAGTGCCGATCATCGACATGGAGAAAGCCACCACGCCCAGCATCACCGTCCATGTGCGCAAAGCATTGCGCGCCGCCAGCACGCTACACGAATGCAGCAAAGCGGTGGCCGCCAACCACGGCATCAGCGAAGCATTCTCCACCGGATCCCAGAACCACCAGCCGCCCCAGCCCAGCACGTAATAGGCCCAATAGCTGCCCGCAGTGATGCCGACGGTCAGGAAAATCCAAGCACCCAAAACCCATGGCCGCATGGCGCGGGCGAAGTCAGCCCCCACTTGACGGGTCACAAGCGCGCCAATCGCAAAGGAAAAGGCAATCGAAAGACCGACATAACCCAGATAAAGCGTGGGCGGATGGAAGGCCAAACCGGGGTCTTGCAACAGCGGGTTAAGCCCATTGCCATCCTCTGGCGCAGGATAGAGCCGCGCAAAGGGGTTGGAGGCCAGCAGCAGGAAGGCATAGAAGCCAAGGCTGACAAAGGCCTGCCCCGCCAAGGTCGCCAGCATCGTGCGTTCGGGCAAGCGACGCTCGACCAGCGCCACGAAAGCGCCGCCCAGCCCCATCACTGTCACCCACAACAGCATCGAGCCTTCGTGGTTACCCCAGGTGCCCGCGATCTTATACATCAAAGGCTTGGCCGAATGGCTGTTTTCCGCCACCAGCTTGACCGAGACATCGGTTTCCACAAACAGAGTGATCAGGCAGGCAAAGGCCAAAGCCGCCAACACGCCCTGCACTATTGCCACCGGCCGCACCAAGGGCGCCATCGCCTGCCCACTGGCGGTCAGCCCAGCAGCCCCCGCCAGCAGTTGCAAACCGGCCAAGGCCGCAGCCAGCCACAGCAATCCAAGCCCAATTTCAGGCAGCACAGCTCTTCCTCACTTGGTTTGCGCCACGGCCTTGCGGGCCTCGTCTGTGGTCATATTCTGCATTTCGCGCGGCACATATTTTTCATCATGCTTGGCCAACAGATTGTCGGCCACAAAGGTGCCATTGCTGCCCAGATGACCTTCGGCCACCACCCCGCTGCCTTCGACAAACAAGGCCGGGCGGATACCGGCAAAGCGCACCGGCACGCGAGCCTTGCCATCGGTGACAATGAATTCCACCGTCACACCATCGGCGGCGTTCTTCATGCTGTCCCGTTCCACCATGCCGCCAAGCCGCACCGCACGGTCGGCCTCGGGCGGATTGGCAAGAATATCAGCCGGAACATAGAAATAGCTCGCCTGATTGCGCAAGGCCCAGGTGGCCAGCAAACCGGCCCCCACCAGCGCCACCAGCGCAATCGCCACCAGCACCAGTCGCTGATGCTTGGCCTTGATCCCCGTTGCCTTGTTCATACTCATCCTTCGCGCGACCGGTCACGGCGCTGTTCGGCGCGGCGCATGGCCAGCCAACTCCACACCACCAGCGCCAGCGTGGCCCCGCCGCCTAAAGCATAGGCAGCGATGACGAATTGCCATTGATCAAAGCTCTCGGTCATTTCTTACCAACCTTCCGCATCGGAACTGGCGCGCATCGCCTTGCGGCGCAAACGGGCCTCGGCCTGTTCATCGGCCAAGATGGTACGCATCCGCGCCAAAACCACGCCGCCAAAGATCAGGGAATAGCCAAGAACCGCCACCAACAGCGGCCACAGGAAAGCCGCAGCCATGGCGGATTTGCCCATAGTGATGCTGGGAGGCTGATGCAGGCTGTTCCACCAAGTCACCGAATAATGGATCACCGGAATGTTCACCGCGCCCACAAGGCCGAACAGAGCGGTCATGCGCGACTGGCCCTGACCAGCACCCTGCCCTTGCCCACGCGCCGCCGCATCCAGCGCCATATAGCCGCAATAGAGGAAGAACAGCACCAGCATGCTGGTCAACCGCCCGTCCCACACCCACCACGTGCCCCATGCAGGGCGGCCCCAGATCGAGCCGGTGATCAGGCAGATGGCCGCAAACACCGCACCGGGCAAAGCCGCCGCGCGCGCCGCCATTCCGGCCAAGGGGTGACGCCACACGATTTCGCAGAAACTGGCAATGGCAATCGTGCTCCACCCGCCCATGCCCAACCATGCGGTGGGAACATGCAGATAGACGATCCGCACCGTATCCCCCTGCAAGGCGTCAGCAGGGCCGAAAAATACGCCCCAGCCCATCGACAGCGCGGCCAAAGCCACACCTAGCAGCAGACACAAAGGCGTGGCCCAGCGGGCGATACGCAAGAATCGGGCGGGATTGGCAAAACCGTGCATGGTGCAAACTGTCGCTCAGCAGACCTCTGGCCCGCATGCCGAGGATCGGCGGGGCATGGCGCTAGCTTTGGCAGGGCGACTTGCTGGCGGCAAGGGGCGACTTGGACCAATAGACCCGATTTTATGCGTAAATTTGTTGGCGCAGGCCGGAAAGCAAAAAGGCCCCCGAAACGGGAGCCTTATTTAAAGCAATGGGGCGACTGAAGGGGTTCGAACCCTCGACCTCCGGTACCACAAACCGGCGCTCTAACCAACTGAGCTACAGTCGCCACATGGGCTGTTTAACCACCGGGCCGTTAAAACCACCCTGGCGGGAGCGGCCCTTTGCACCATGTTTGCAGATTTGAAAAGAACTATTTTCAAATTTCTGCATTTTTTTTCTGCGAGCCGGAATTTGGCGGCAGAACGAGCCGGAGGTGACGGTGCGCCACCTCCGGACCGCAAAGAAGATTAGTTCTTCTTGAGCGACAGACCGCCAAAGCGCTTGTTGAACTGCGCCACGCGACCACCCTGATCGAGCAGACGACCGGTCGCGCCGGTCCATGCCGGGTGCGAGGTCGGGTCGATATCCAGAGCCATCGTGTCGCCTTCCTTGCCCCAGGTGGTGCGGGTCTGGAAGGTGGTGCCGTCGGTCATCTGAACGGTGATGAAGTGGTAGTCGGGATGGATGTTAGCCTTGGCCATGATCGTCACTTTCGTTTGAATAGCCGGTTCCGACCGGCCCGAATGGGAAGCGCAGGCCCATAACGACATGGGCCCGCACTGTCCAGTCTAATTGGGTCCCAGCAAAGTTTAAGCCGGTTGGTCGGCGATCATCGCGGTAAAGTTGACCTCGCAGGTCACCTTACCATCGATGGAAGCCTTGCCCCAGAACTTGCACACGCGGGCGCGCTTTTGCACAAAGCCGACCTTCAGGTCGAGCAATACGCCCGGCTCCACCGGAGCGCGGAATTTCGCGTCGTCAATCGACATGAAATAAACCAGCTTGCCCGAACCGGCCAGTTCCAGCGTTTCAACCGCCAGAATACCGGCCGCCTGCGCCAAAGCCTCGATCTGCAACACGCCGGGCATGATCGGGCGACCGGGGAAATGTCCCTGAAAGAAGCCCTCGTTGAAAGAGACAGCCTTTACGGCATGGATCTCTTCACCCAGCGTCAAGCCCACAACACGGTCCACCAGCAGCATCGGGTAACGATGCGGCAAGGCGGCCAAAATCTTGCGGATGTCATAATCGACCGGCGTCGGCGCCAGCGCCTGTTCCTCGCTCATACTCTTGCCCCCGTGCGCCGCTTAGCGACCGTCGGTGGTGGGAGCAGGCTGGCCCTGACCCTGCTGGGCCTGCTGTTCACGCACTTCGCGCGGCAGCCAGCCAGCGGGGGGCACAACGCCAACCGAAGGCAGCGAAGCGTTCAGCTCGTTCAGGATCTGCTGGTTGAGGTTATAGGCGTTGGTCGCAGCCAAAATCGCTTCGGGGTTGAGCAGCAGCGTCACGCCAGCCTTGCTCATCGCGGCCTGCACGGCGGTGGTGCGCTTGTCGGTGATCTGTTCCAGCACATAGGCGTTGGACAGGCGAACCGGCTCAAGGATCTTTTCGATCTCGGCCTTGCCCTGTTCCTGCATCTGCTGCAGCTGCTGCACCTGCGTTTGCAGAGCGGCCTGATTGGCGCCGGGGGCCGCACGGTCCTTCTGGAACTTTTCCACCAACGGACGCAGCTGGGCGTTCAGCGCGGTTTCCTTGGCCTTGGCGGCGTCGATCTGCGCCTTGTACTGCGCTTCGCTGTCCACCTGAGCCTTCTTGAAGGCCACCGAATTGTAGATCACCGCGTCAAGATTGGCGACAGCAATACCATTCACGCCAGCGGTGGCCGCCGCAGGAGCAGCAGCGGGAGCCGCAGCAGCAGGCTTGGCCGGAGCGGCCATGGCAGCCTGCGAAGCGCCAGCCAGCAGAGCGGCGGCGGCGAAAGTCTTGATCACGCTTTTCATCAGAACTGGGTTCCCACGTTAAACTGGAAGGTTTTTGTATCGTCGCCATCTTCATGCAGAAGGTTCTTGGCCACGTCGATACGGAACGGACCAAATGGCGAATTCCAATTGAAGCCTACACCGATGGAGATACGCGGACGCGGCGTGTCGCCATGATAGAACTCCTTGAACGCGCTGATATTGCTGCCCAAGGCAGTGTTTGCCGCACCCGTCGAGGTGTTGGTCGCACTGGTAGTGGTGGTGTAGCTGCCGTCTGCGTTGGTCTGGTAATACAGCTTGTTACCATTAGCGTCACGCGTCGGGACAAAGATCGAGCAGCCCACCGACCCGCAGATCTGCGTCGAATCCTGCAGCGTCGGCTTGGTAATGCCCCATACCGCGCCCGCATCAAGGAACAGCGAGGGACGGATGCCCATTTCCTTGGCACCCGAACCCAGCGGAATGGCCAATTCGGCACGGAACATATAATAATATTTGCCGCCGACAGCGTCCTGCGTCCACGAATTCTTGTCCGTGGTCAGCACGTAATTGCCGGTGCTATCCGTGGTATAGGGCTTACGCACCACGCGCGGGCCAACGCCGCGAATGTCAAAGCCGCGGATCTGGGGTTCACCCAGATAGAAACGATCGGTCAGATAGACGTCATCCACACCGGCAATGTTACGCGAGCTGAGCGCCTTGATCGCGCCGCCCTCACCCTTGAGCGAGACGATGAAGCCCTTGCCCAGATCGTAGAATTTCGACGCGTTCAAACGCAGACGCGCATAACGCACGTCCCCGCCCAGACCGGCAAAGTCCACACCGGCCGAAGCCGACTGGCCACGCGTGGGACGCATGCGATTGTCCAAATTGTCATAGATGATCGAGCCACCGATGATGGAGGAAATACGCTTGCCTTCCGCATCGCAAAGATAGCGGCCCGCCAGCAACGGGTTACACGTATAAGCACCCGTGCTGTCCTGCGTGTAGAACTGGCTCTTCGACAGCGCCACCTTGTCCAGATTGAGCGTATAACGGCCCACGACCGACACATATTCCGTTACCGGAACGCCCACGCGCACCTGAAAACCGGTGGTGGAGTTCTTGTACAGCGAGGAGGAGTTGGTGCTGTAATAATTGTAGTTATTGGTATCGCGCCGATAAAGGTCCACGCCCAGCGAGACGTTCTTGTCGAACACATAGGGTTCGGTGAAAGACAGCATCACGCTCTTGGAATAGCGCGAGACCGAACCCGAAACACCGATCGACTGGCCACGGCCACGGAAGTTGTTTTGGCGCACCGAAGCCTGAAAGATGAAGCTTTCAAGGCTGGAGTAACCGGCCGAGAGCTGCAATTCACCCGTGGGCTTTTCTTCCACATTGGCTTCCAGCACGATGCGGTCACGCGCGGAACCATTGACCTGCTTGACCTCGAACTTTTCCTGAAAATAGCCGAGGCTCTTGATGCGGTTGGTCGAACGCTTCACCTGCACCGAGTTGAAAGCATCGCCTTCAGCCAGACGGAATTCGCGGCGCACCACCTTGTCCTGCGTCAGCGTGTTGCCGTTCACGTCGATCCGTTCGACATAAACGCGCGGCGCTTCCTGAAGGTTGAACGTCACGCCCATCGACAGATTCTTGGTGTCGCGGATATAGTCCGGACGCGTATCGGCGAAGGCATAGCCAAACACGCCGACCGTTTCGTTCATCTTGTCGATCGTGTCTTCGACCTGCTTGGCATTATACCACTGACCCTTTTTCATGGGCAGTTGGTTGGCCAGAATTTTACCGTCGAAATCGCGCAACTGGCTTTCGACCTTCACATCGCCAAACTTGTAGCGCTGCCCTTCTTCGACCACATAGGTGATGATGAAGTCGCGCTTGTTGGGCGTCAATTCGGCCACAGCCGACACCACACGGAAATCGGCATAGCCCTGCGTCAGATAGAACTGGCGCAGCTTCTGCTGGTCAAAGGCCAGCTTGTCAGGGTCATACGAGGTGTTGCCGCGGAAGATGTGCAAAGGCCGCGCAGTCTTGGTCATCATCGCAGCCTGAATTTCCTTCATGCTGAAATGATCGGCGCCGATCACGTTGATCTGGCGCACCTTCGACTTGGGGCCTTCGTTGATTTCAAACACGATATCAACGCGGTTCTGGTCAAGGCGCACCATCTTGGGCTCTACCGTGGCGGCAAAGCGGCCCTGACGCTTGTAAAGCTCGATGATGCGGGCAACGTCGGCGCGCACCTTGGAACGGGTGAAGATCTGGCGCGGGGCCAGCTTGATCTCGGGGTTGATCTTGTCTTCCTTGAGGTGCTTGTTGCCCTCAAGCACGATGCGGTTGATCACCGGATTTTCCTTCACGGTGATCACCACGCGCCCATTGTCATTGCGCACCTGAACATCGGTGAACAATTCGGTGGCGTAAAGATCCTTCAGCGCCTGGTCAGCGGCGGTTTCCGTGTAGGGCTGGCCTGCGCGCAATTGCACATAGGACAGCACGGTATCGGGTTCCAGACGCTGCGCACCTTCGACGCTGAGCGTGACGATGGGCTGGGCCGGTGCAGCGGCGACCGGCGCGGCCACAGGTGCGACAGGCTTGGCCGCTTCGGGCGCAGGCTTGGCTGCGGCCACCGGCGGCTTGGCCTCGGCCAAGGGCTTGCGCGTAATCGCGGCATCGGCGCCATTTGGCATACCGGCCAGAATTGAACCACCCAGCAAGGCCATGCCCAACTGCCTGAAACCGCCAGCCTTGGCACCTTGAGCCATATTCCGATCCATCTTCGACACGGTATTTCCCATCCTTGACGAGCGCCGGTTTCCCGACACCCATAGCGCCCCCGCTTGTCAGGCCGCCAGAGGCAGCCCAGATACGGCCCCCGTGCTCGACATGATCCGCCTGCGCCCCCTTCACGCAGCCACAGGCGAAACCGGCAATCATCCCCGGCGACATAAGCTGCCCCTCTGCCCGATGCCGCCTTGGCAATCAAGGCATCATGCAAGCAGGATACAGCTTATCCGCTCCCTTTCAGGCCTAACCCTTGCAGGAAGCCTTACGATCCGAACAGATTGGCCGGCACCAGATCATTGATGGTGACAAACACCATCAAGGCCAGCACGAAGGCCAGTCCGGTGCGCAAGGCCCATTCCTGACTGCGAGCACCCAAAGGCTTCCGGCGCACACCTTCGGCCAGATAAAAGGCAAGGTGTCCACCATCCAGACCCGGAATTGGCAGCAGGTTGATGAATGCCAAATTAATTGAGATGAAAGCCGAGAAATAGACAAATTCCTGCCATCCCAAGGCCAGCCTCTCACCCGAGAATTTGGCGATTTTGACCGGCCCGCCCAACTCGCGCACGCTGCGCTGGCCGGTGAAAATCTGGCGCAGGCCAGACACCATCGTACCCATCACGCCATAGGTCTGCTCCACCGCATAGGTCAGCGAGCGCCCCACGCCCAGACGTTCGCGCTTCAACCCCTGCCCCGCGATGCCCAGCATGCCGATGCGCGATTCATTGCCGAATTCGTCGGTCACCGTCTTGCTGGCGATTTTGACCGGATAGGAATGGCGCAAACCATCCCGCTCCACCACAATCGTCACCATCTCGTCAGGATAGGGCGCGATCTGGTCACGCACCTGTTCGAATCCGGTAATTTCCTTGTCACCAATGGCGACGATCCGGTCACCCTCGCGCACACCGGCATCTTTGGCCACCGATTGCGTGGCGAAACCGGCCACCACTGGCGGCGCATAAATCCGGCCATAGGCCAGATTGAAAGCGGCAAAAATCGCCACCGCCACCAGCAGATTGGTGCCCGGCCCTGCAAACACGATCAGGAAGCGCTGCCACAGCGGCTTGAAATGGAACCAGCCCTCGCGCTCTTTCAAATCGAGCGGGATCTTGTCCACGCCCACCGAAGCGGGGTTCATGTCGCCTGCAAATTGCACATAGCCGCCCAAGGGCAGCATGGACAGCTTCCAGCGCGTACCGCGACTGTCGGTCCAGCCCGCCAGTTCGCGGCCGAAGCCGATGGAGAAAGCCACTGCCTTTACCCCGCACCAGCGACCCACCAGATAATGACCCAGTTCATGCAGCGTCACCAAGGGGCCGAGCAAAAGCCCGAAGGCCAGCACCGTCATCAGGATCGAAGGATGCTCCATCACTCTCAGGCCACCTCAGGCAAAATCTGCGCGCGCTTGCGGGCTTCCAAATCCACCGCCAACACATCGCCAAGGCTGCTCGCGGGCGGCGGGGCATAGGAGGACAACACCTCCTCCACCAGCGCGGAAATGCGGGTAAAGCCGATGCGACCGGCCAGAAATGCGGCCACAGCCACTTCATTGGCGGCGTTCAACACAGCGGGAATGCAGCCCCCTGCCCTTGCCGCTTCGCGCGCCAGTCTGGTGGCGGGAAAGAGCGTCTCGTCCGGTGCGCGGAAGGTCAGTTGGCCAATGGCGGCCAGATCCAGTTGCGCGGCCAGCGGCGTTTCCATCCGCTCCGGCCATGCAAGGCAGGAGGCAATCGGCACGCGCATATCGCTGGGGCCAAGCTGGGCCAGCGTGGAGCCATCACGATATTCCACCATGGAATGAATGATCGACTGAGGGTGGACAATAATCCGCAACCTATCCAGCCCGACAGGGAACAAATGATAGGCCTCGATAAATTCCAGCCCCTTGTTCATCATCGAGGCCGAATCGACGCTGATCTTGGCGCCCATGCTCCAATTGGGATGCTTGATCGCCTGAGCGGGCGTGGCCGCCTGCAATTGCTCAAGGCTCCAGTCACGGAAAGGCCCGCCACTGGCCGTCAGCGTGATCCAGCGGACATGGTCGACCTTGTTGCCCGACAGGCATTGGAAAATGGCGTTATGCTCTGAATCCACCGGCAGCAAAGTGGTGCCATGCTTGGCCACCGCCGCCATCATCACTTCGCCCGCAGAAACCAGCGCTTCCTTATTGGCCAAGGCCACCGTGCGGCCCTGCTCGATCGCGGCCATGGTGGGCGCCAAACCGGCGCAACCGACAATCGCGGCCATGGTCAGGTCCACAGGACGAGCGGCGGCCTCCACCAGCGCCTGCGGGCCGGCGGCGGCCTCGATGCCGGTGCCCACCAAAGCCTCGCGCAGGGCGGGCAGCGCAGCCTCATCGGCGCAGACGGCAATCTCGGCATCAAATTCGCGCGCCAGGGCGGCCAGACTTTGCGCATTGCCATGGGCCGTCAGCGCCACAACGCGCCATTCCCCGCGGTTGCGGCGGATCAGATCCAGCGTGGAGGCGCCAATCGAGCCGGTAGCGCCCAATATCGATATGGATCGCACGGAGATGGATCGCACGTCTAAAACCTTCCCAATGCGCCAAGCAGGCCCATAACGAACAGCACCGCGAGCAAGCCGTCAACCCTGTCGAACAGGCCGCCATGGCCGGGGATCAGATTGCCGGAGTCCTTTACGCCCGCGCGACGTTTCATCCAGCTTTCGAAAAAATCGCCGGTTTGGGCGATGATGGCGATGAGCAGGCCAAAGGGCACAAGAAAAAGACTATCCCAGCTCAGGCGACTTTCGGCAAAGCATGCTGCCCAATTAGCAATCGCGCCGTCAGGCCCATCGTAGCATAGTGGCCCCCGAGCCAGCATGCCAAGCGCTGCCCCTAAAGCACCACCTCCAAGACCGGACCATGTTTTACTAGGGCTTATGCTAGGCGCAATTTTTGGCCCTCCAAAAGCTCTTCCGGCAAAATAGGCCCCTACATCTACACCAACCACTATAAGCAATAAAAAGATGGTATTTAACGCGTCGGAAGCAGTGTTGCCGCGAAAATCGACCAAAGTTTCACCAGCAACGCCCACGTAGAAAACGCCAGCTACCAGCCAAACTAACCGTTTCTGCCAACTCGCCGCAATCTTGCGCGAAAGCTTGTTCCACTCCCACAAGACACCAGTGGCGACCAGCAGCACGAATACGGTCCATGCCAAACCACCCGCCCACAACGCCCCGCCCGACACCGCCACCATCACAATGGCCGAGAGCGTGCGCGCCCTCAGGTCGGAATTTTTCTTGGGAGCGGCAGCCTGCCCTTCGGCTTCAGCGGCCACCGAAACGGCGCTCCCGCTGGCCAAAGGCGTTCAGCGCTTCCATCAAATGGCTGGGCTTGAAATCGGGCCACAACACATCGGTGAACCACATTTCGGCATAGGCGGCCTGCCACAACAGGAAGTTCGACAAGCGCACCTCGCCGCTGGTGCGGATCAACAGGTCGAGCTGCGGCATATCGGCCGTGTCCAGCTCGGCATCAATCGCCTCGACCGTAACCTCGCCCTTGGCTGCCGCTGCGGCCGCTGCACGGGCGATTTCCTGCTGACTGCCATAATTGAGCGCAATGGCCAGCGTCATCACCTTGTTACCTGCAGTGCGCGCCATGGCGCCTTCCAGCAGATCAACAAGTTCAGGCGACAAAGCCTTGTAATCGCCAATAATCTTCAGACGGATCCCATTGGCGTGGATCTCGTCCATCTCGCTCATGATGAAGCGTTTAAGCAGCCCCATCAGATCGGAGACTTCCTCCGCCGGACGCCGCCAATTCTCCGAAGAGAAAGCGTAAAGCGTCAGCGCCTCCAGCCCGAATTCACGCGCGCCGCGCAACAGGCGGCGCACAGCCTCTGCCCCGCGTTGATGACCCATGGCGCGGGGCATGAAACGCTGCTTGGCCCAGCGGCCATTGCCATCCATGATGATGGCCACATGGCGAACGCCATGCGCGCCACCACCACCGGCCGGAACCGCCGCGACGCTCACTTGCCCAGGATTTCCTTTTCCTTGGCCGCCGCCAGTTCGTCCAGCGCCTTCACGCTTTCATCGGTCAGCTTTTGCACTTCGGTTTCAAAGCGCTTGCGCTCGTCTTCCGAAATCAGCTTCTTGCCTTCATCCGACTTCAGCGCTTCCATCCCGTCGCGGCGCACATTGCGCACAGCGATACGGGCGCTTTCAGCATATTTGCTGGCCAGCTTGGCCAGTTCCTTGCGGCGCTCCTCGGTCAGATCGGGAATCGGCAGACGCAGAGTATTGCCGTCATTGATCGGGTTCAGACCCAGACCCGCCGAACGGATCGCCTTTTCCACCGGACCCACGCTCGACTTGTCCCACACCTGCACGGACAGCATGCGCGGTTCGGGCACAGACACCGTAGCCACCTGGTTCAAGGGCATATGGCTGCCATAGATTTCCACCGTGATCGGATCGAGCAGCGCGGCATTGGCGCGGCCAGTGCGCAGACCGGCAAGATCGCTTTTCAGCGATTCCACCGCGCCCTTCATGCGGCGTTCCAGATCGGCCTTGTCATACTTGGGGCTTGCCATAAAATTTCCTTCTAACTCTTATTTTACGACCGTCTGCACCGCTTCGCCCGTCATGACCTTGGCCAGATTGCCACGTTCACGGATGGAGAAGACGACGATCGGAATCTTGTTATCGCGACACAGAGCGACAGCGCTGGCGTCCATCACCTTCAGATTGTCGGCCAGCACGGTGTCATAATCAATAGTCTCATAACGAATCGCTGCAGGATCCTTCTTGGGATCGGCGTTATACACACCATCCACGCTGGTTCCCTTCAACAATGCGTCGCACTTCATCTCTGCCGCGCGCAAGGCAGCGCCGGAATCGGTGGTAAAATAGGGGGCGCCCACGCCAGCGGCGAAAATAACGATTCGCCCCTTTTCCAGATGGCGTTCGGCGCGGCGGCGGATCACCGGCTCGCAAACCTTGTCCATCTCGATGGCCGACTGCACGCGGGTGGGCACGCCCAGCTGCTCCAGCGCGTTCTGCATCGCCAGCGCGTTCATCACCGTGGCCAGCATGCCCATATAGTCAGCCTGCGCGCGGTCCATCCCCTTGGCGGCGCCCGCCATGCCGCGGAAAATATTGCCGCCGCCGATCACAAGGCAAACCTCGACCCCGCTATCGCGCACCGCCTTCACCTCGGCGGCCATCTCGGCCACAAATTCCGGATCGATCCCAAAGGGTTGAGAACCCATCAAAACTTCGCCCGAAAGCTTGAGCAAGATGCGTTTGAATTTCGGCAAGGTTTCAACCCCTTTCCTATGTGCTGCAGATGCGTGGGCCTAACGGCCAAATCTTGCCGCCCTTATAACCTTGCCAAGCTTCATGCCAAGGGCAGCGGCGCAAAAATGGTCAACACTCCCGCGATAAGAACAAAAATTCTTTATTATCGGCCCCTTACATCAGGGAATACACCCAAAACAAAGGGCCCGCCATCGCTGGCGAGCCCATGTTCCACCCCTGCCGAAACAGAAGCGATTTTGTTTCAAACCTTACTTCAGACCAGCGGCAGCAGCCACTTCGGCGGCGAAGTCGGTTTCGGCCTTTTCGATGCCTTCACCCAGCTGGAAGCGGACATAGTCCACCAGCTTGATCGAGGCGCCAACTTCCTTGGCCTTGGCAGCAACCACCTGTTCAACAGGGGTCTTGTTGTCCATCACGAACAGCTGCGACAGCAGGGCGTTTTCCTTGGCATACTTGGCCACGGCGCCGTCCACCATCTTGGCCTGCACTTCGGCGGGCTTGCCCGATTCAGCGGCCTTTTCTTCGGCAATCTTGCGCTCGCGGGCGATCAGGTCAGCGTCCAGACCTTCAGCGGACAGGGCCAGCGGGAAAGCGGCGGCAATGTGCATGCCGATCTGCTTGCCCAGAGCTTCCAGAACGTCGGCAGCAGCATCGCCTTCCAGAGCAACCAGCACGCCGATCTTGCCCAGGTTGGGAGCGGCAGCGTTGTGCATGTAGGGAACAACCAGACCCTGCGACACGGCAACCTGCTTGATGCGGCGCACCTGCTGGTTTTCGCCAATGGTCGCCACGTTGTTGGTCAGCTTTTCGCCAACCGTGCCGCCGTCGGGATAGGCAGCAGCCTTGAGCTCTTCCACGTCCGAGGTGCCATTGCCCAGAGCCACTTCGGTGGCCTTGCGCACGAAGTCCTGGAACTGGTCGTTCTTGGCAACGAAGTCGGTTTCCGAGTTCACTTCGACGGCCACGCCCTTGGTGCCGGCAACAGCGATACCCACCAGACCTTCAGCGGCGGTGCGGCTCGACTTCTTGGCGGCAGCAGCCAGACCCTTGGCGCGCAGAGCATCGACAGCAGCTTCGAAATCACCACCGGTTTCATCCAGTGCCTTCTTGCAGTCCATCATGCCAGCGCCGGTGCGCTCACGCAGGTTCTTCACGTCGGCGGCAGTGTAAGCCATGTCCGAAATCCTTTAGAGACGGTTTGATGCAGTTGCGCCGGGCCCCATGGACCCGGCGCGCTTAAGTTTTATGACAGCACCCGATGACAGGTGCGCGTCAAAAGGGCTTAGCCCGCGACTTCTTCGGCCACCGGTTCGGCCATGGCGCCCAGGTCCACGCCCGAGTCCACAACAGCGTTGCGGTTGCCCTTGGTGGCAGCAGCGGCCACGGCGTCAACATACAGACGGATGGCGCGCGAGGCGTCGTCGTTGGCGGGGATCGGGAAAGCGATGCCTTCGGGCGAAACGTTCGAGTCGAGGATGGCAACGACGGGGATACCCAGCACGTTGGCTTCCTTGATCGCCAGTTCTTCCTTGTTGGCGTCGATCACGAACATCACGTCGGGAATGCCGCCCATGTCGCGGATGCCGCCCAGCGAGAGTTCCAGCTTGTCGCGTTCACGCGTCAGCTGCAGAACTTCCTTCTTGGTCAGACCAGCGGTGTCGCCCGACAGCTTTTCTTCCAGCGTCTTCATACGCTTGATCGACTGGCTGATGGTCTTCCAGTTGGTGAGCATGCCGCCCAGCCAACGGTGGTTCACAAAGTGCTGACCCGAAGCGCGAGCAGCATCAGCCACAGGCTCCTGAGCCTGACGCTTCGTGCCCACGAACAGCACCTTGCCGCCAGCCTGAACGGTGGCCGAAATGAAGTCCAGAGCGCGAGCCATCAGGGGAACGGTCTGCGACAGGTCGAGGATGTGGATGCCGTTGCGCGCGCCGAAGATATAGGGCTTCATGCGCGGGTTCCAACGGTGGGTCTGGTGGCCGAAGTGGGCACCGGCTTCGATCAGCTGCTGAAGAGTGACGACGGGAGCCGCCATAATAGAATTCCTTCCGGTTGTTCCTCTGGGACGCAGGAACCGTGCGGACCATTCCGCTGCGGCACCGGTAAAAGCGCGTCCCATGTGGGCTACACCCGTTCAAAAGACCCGACGAAATGCCGAATCCCTGACGGGAGCCGCGCCCTTAGCGGGATGGCGGACAAAAGGCCAGAGGGAATTTATTTTCCGCCTTTGTTTGTTGAGTTGCGCTGAGAATTGACCCGGGAGGGGCGTAAATTTTCACTGAGAATTGATGGAGTGGATGCCCCCTCCCGACGGCATCGAATGTGCCATTGTGACGTTTTCACAACGTCACAACAGAGGAGAAGGCATCCATGGACGAAGTTAGCATTATCGGTCTGGATTTGGC
>NZ_SACO01000039.1 GCF_004005905.1 Novosphingobium umbonatum | reverse complement strand
CTGAGAATTGATGGAGTGGATGCCCCCTCCCGACGGCATCGAATGTGCCATTGTGACGTTTTCACAACGTCACAACAGAGGAGAAGGCATCCATGGACGAAGTTAGCATTATCGGTCTGGATTTGGCCAAGCGGGTTTTTCAGGCGCACGGCATGTGTTCAAAGGGAAGTATGCTGTTTCGCAAGAAACTCACACGTTCGCAGTTGCTCGAGTTTCTGGCTAAGCAGCCTGGTTGCATTGTTGCGATGGAGGCATGTGCCAGCGCTCATTTTTGGGGACGTGCGATTAGGGACCTAGGCCATGACGTCCGGCTGATCCCGCCTATTTATGTGAAGCCGTTCGTCAAACGGCAAAAGAACGACGCGGCAGATGCAGAGGCGATCGCCGAAGCGGCGGCTCGGCCCAATATGCGCTTTGTTGCACTCAAGTCGTCCAGCCAACAGGCTGGGGCGATGGTTTTTCGAACACGCGATTTGTTAGTTCGCCAGCGTACGCAACTGATCAATGCGCTTCGCGGTCATCTAGCCGAGCATGGGGTAGTTGCACCGCAGGGTGTGGCTAACGTCCGGGTGCTCGAAACGGCAATAGAGGGGGCAGAACAGACGCTGGATTTGCTCGTTATTGAGATGGCAAGGCTCTACCTGCAGCAAATCGCGACATTGACCGAAAATATCACAACGCTGGAGAAAGTTCTCCGGCAGGAAGCTGCAAATGCTGACAACACCGCCCGCCTCTTGACGGTTCCTGGGATTGGGCACGTAACCGCGATGGCAATCGAAGCCTTTGCGCCGCCCATGGAAATATTCCGGCGTGGCAGAGATTTTGCCGCCTGGCTTGGCCTTGTCCCACTCCAGCACTCAACCGGAGGTAAGCAGGTCCTGGGCAAGACGTCCAAGATGGGCCAGCGGGACATCCGTCGATTGCTGATCACCGGCGCGATGACGGTTGTGCGTTGGGCTTCTCGCAAATCGCCGCCAGAAGGATCCTGGCTGTTCCGCATGCTTGCGCGCAAGCCGCGAATGCTGGTAGCCATAGCTTTGGCCAACAAGATGGCTCGGGTAGTTTGGGCGATGCTTACCAAAGGTGAGGTTTTCAGAAATCCGGCGACTGTTGCAGCCTGATCAATTGATCGCACGAACAGTTCCGGATGCGTCGGGCGTGTGAGAAGTTCGAGGAGTAGTAAGGGCAAAGTGATCGGTCAGATCCGGGTCTGGAAAAGCATTCCGAGTCATGGGGCTTCGAGCCCGCAGAATTGATTTGCACTGGACCTGCGCATCTCCATACCGGCCAGCGGTCAAAACAGTCCGCACAGCAGGCCTGATACATGACCGCATCCGATCACACCCCGCGCGTCTCCGACAAACCTCGCACGACAGGGGGCATCCATACATGACCC
>NZ_SACO01000038.1 GCF_004005905.1 Novosphingobium umbonatum | reverse complement strand
CGGTAGAGCCGGTGTTCAAAGTGCCAGATCGACCAAGTAAGCTGGACCCGTTTGCCGAGAAACTGACAGGTTGGCTACGGGTGGAGGCGGGCAAATCGCGCAAGCAGAAGCGGACAGCCAAGCAGCTTTACGCTGATCTCGTTGTGCTTGGGTATGATGGATCCTACGGTCGCGTGGCAGCTTTTGCGCGTGATTGGAAGCGAGTCCGTCAATATGAGCAGCAGACCAGCGGGCGCGGAACCTTCGTGCCGCTGGTCTTCCAGCCTGGCGAAGCCTTCCAGTTCGACTGGAGCGAGGATTATGCGGTTCTGGGCGGTAAGCCGGTCAAGTTGCAAGTGGCCCACACGAAGTTATCGCACAGCAGGGCCTACATCGTTCGGGCCTATCTGCTCCAAACCCACGAGATGTTGTTCGACGCCCTGACGCAGGCCTTCCGTGTGCTGGGCGGCGTTCCGCAGCGCGGGATCTTCGACAATATGAAGACCGCGGTCGACAAGATCGGCCGCGGAAAGGCGCGCCAAGTCAATGCCCGGTTCGCCGCTCTGGCCAGCCATTATTTGTTCGAGACGGACTTCTGCAATCCGGCCTCAGGTTGGGAGAAGGGACAGGTCGAGAAGAACGTCCAGGATGCCCGCCACCGTTTGTGGCAACCCATGCCCAGCTTCCCGGACCTCGCCGCCCTTAATGCCTGGCTTGAGGAGCAATGCATCGCGCAGTGGCCAGAAATCCAGCACGGCGCGCTGCCCGGCACCATCGCCGATGTGCACGCGCAAGAAGTGGCCAGTCTGATGCCCATGGGGCGGCCCTTCGATGGCTTCGTCGAGCAGACCAAGCGCGTGTCGCCCACTTGCCTCATTGCCTTCGAGCGTAACCGCTACAGCGTGCCGGCCTCCTTCGCCAACCGGCCGGTCAGTCTGCGCGTGTACCCCGAGCGGCTTGTCATCGTCGCGGAAGGGCAGGTCCTGTGCGAACACGAGCGGATCATTGACCGATCCCACCAGAAACCGGGACGCACGATTTATGACTGGCGGCATTATCTAGCTGTCGTTCAGCGTAAACCCGGCGCCCTGCGCAATGGCGCGCCATTCCTAGAGATGCCCGAAGCCTTCCGGCAATTGCAGGCTGGGTTGTTCAAGCGGCCCGGCGGTGACAGAGAAATGGTCGAGATCCTCTCCCTTGTCCTGCACCATGATGAACAGGCCGTCCTGCGCGCCGTCGAACTAGCGCTTGAGGATGGGGTTGCGACCAAAACCCATGTTCTCAATGTGCTACACCGCCTGATCGACGGTAAGGCGCCACCGGCTCCTCCCATCGATGCGCCGCAGGCCCTGCGCCTTGGCAAAGAGCCCAAAGCCGATGTGGGGCGCTACGACACGCTGAGGGAGATGCGTCATGCGTCATGACCCCGCCAGCGCCGCC
>NZ_SACO01000037.1 GCF_004005905.1 Novosphingobium umbonatum | reverse complement strand
GGTCGAAGGAGGGTATGGCACAACAGTCGACGAGACTGGGTCAAAAAACCAGACCGTTACAATGTGCGAAAAGCACGCGGACTTGATTTGGATTTGACCCGCGAACTCCCATACAGGCCTGCAGTACATCCTGCATAATGAGGCCGGACAGATGGCAGCATCCGACTACGCGCCGAACCCAATTTTCCGCTTGCGTCCGAAGGGGCGTCCACAGATGTAACGGTTTTGTGAATAGCCCCTAGCACTACTTTGGCAGAAATGTGATTTTTAGGATTCCCTTTTCGACGGATGCGTGATTCATGAGGAACCAGCTTTGACGGAGGCTGGCGATGGACGCGGATTGGCAGGCAGATCTCGAGCGTTGGCTTGACCCGTTTCTCAAAGGCCTGGGCAACAAGACGACGGACCATGTGCCCAGCCTATATTGCTGGATTGATCGGGCCGGGAGACTGCAAAAGCATCCAGCCGATGGCCGCCAGAGCCGGCGCGATCAGCTATGATCGCCTTCACCATTTTATCGGCGCTGGCGTCTGGGACAGCGCACCGCTGGAAACCGCTTTATGGGAACAAGCCGATGCCCTCGTGGGCGGGGCGAAAGCCTGGTTGATCATCGATGACACGGCCATGCTCAAGAAGGGCACCAACTCGGTCGGTGTCGCGCCTCAATACGCCTCGACGCTGGGCAAGCAGGCCAACTGTCAGACCATGGTTTCGGTGACGCTGGCATCGGGCGAGGTCCCTGTCATGTTGAGCTTACGGCTGTTTCTACCGGATAGCTGGACCGAGAATGAGGAGCGCATGATCAAGGCTGGCGTTCCCGAGGAGTTTCGCCAGGCCAAAACAAAGCCTTCCATCGCGATCGAGGAGATCGACCGGATTGCGGCCGCCGGCGTGCGTTTCGGCTGTGTGCTGGCAGACGCCGGCTATGGCCTGTCAGCCCCGTTCCGACAGGCCTTGAGCGCACGCGGGCTTTGCTGGGCCGTGGGTATTCCCAAGCATCAGAAGGTATACCCTGCCGACGTGCAACTGGTGTTCCCTGTGGCAGGGCGGGGACGACCGCGCTTGCGTCATGTACCTGACATCAAGTCGGTCGCGGCCCACACCATGCTGGAGAATGCCAGATGGCGTCAGGTGAGTTGGCGCCGGGGCACAAAAGGTCGCCTGGTGGCGCGCTTTGCTGCCATGCGCGTGCGTATCGCCGACGGTGCGCCACAGCGTATAGGTGCCGCAGGCGCCCAGCACATGCCCGGCGAGGAAGTCTGGCTGGTGGGCGAGCATCGTTCGAACGGGGAGCGCAAATACTATCTCTCGAACCTACCCGGCAACACCTCGGTCAAGGAGGTCGCAGGGGCCATCAAGGCTCGATGGATTTGTGAGCAAGCCCACCAGCAACTCAAGGAGGAGTTGGGCCTGGACCACTTTGAGGGGCGATCCTGGACAGGCCTTCATCGACACGCCTTGATGACGATGATGGCCTACGCGTTCCTGCAAAATCGCCGCCTCGCCCAAGCGGGGCGGAAAAAAAGAGTCTCTGGACCGCCCCCCTCAACCCAGTTTGCCAGCAGTCCGACAAGCCATCCTTGACCGCCTACATCGGTCGCAATCGCGGCGTTGTCCACATTGTGGCTGCACGCTACAGGGCGCTGAAATCACATTTCTGCCAAAGTAGTGCTAGATTTCTGGACGCCTTTGATCCTAATTTTGAGGACAGGAGGCGATGATGGGGAAGCCCAATTTCAGTGATGAATTGAAGCGCGATGCGGTGGCGCAGATCACCGATCGCTGGTATCGGGTAGCTGAGTTCTCTCAGCGGCTCGGGGTAAGCGCGCATTCTCTGTATGCGTGGAAGCGACAATTTGCGAAGACGGTTTCTGGTGATGCTGGCAAGGATGCGGAGATCCGCCAGTTGAAGCGCGAGTTGGCCCGGGTAACCGAGGGGCGCGACATTCTAAAAAAAGCCACCGCGTATTTCGCCAGTGATGCAAAGTGAGATACGCGTTCATTGCCGAGCATCGTGATCGTTTCGGGGTTCGGGCGATGTGTCGTTGGACTTGTAACGGCTTTGTGCCGGTCACCTATCTCACTATGCCACCTTGGCCTCGAATGCGAGGGGGCTGATGCCGCCCAGATATGAATGGCGCCTACGTGGGTTGTAGAAGCCGTTGATGTACTG
>NZ_SACO01000036.1 GCF_004005905.1 Novosphingobium umbonatum | reverse complement strand
GTTCGCCACATATCTTGGGCGTCCCCCCGATACTGCGACGGTAGAAGAACTCCGGCAATTCCAGGTCGAACAGCGCGAGGCGGGCATAGGGATCCCGACCATGAACAGCATCGTTTCTGCGCTGCGCTTCTTTTTCACCCACACCATTGATCGCCCGGATTTGTCCCGCAAGCTCTATACGGTCAAGAATCCGCGCTCCTTGCCCGTTGTCCTCAGCCGCGACGAGGTCGTGCTTCTCCTCGGCGCGACCAACTGCCTGAAGCACAAGGCTGCACTGTCCGTTGCGTATGGCGCTGGCTTGCGCGCCGCCGAAGTCACGATGCTGAAGGTCCGCGATGTCGACAGCAAGCGCATGCTCCTGCGCGTGGAGCGCGGTAAAGGCGGGCGCTATCGCAATGCGCTCCTGCCCGCTGACCTTCTTGCCCTTTTGCGCGAGTGGTGGACGGTGGGCCGCAAGCAAGGCGTCATGCACGCCGATGGCTGGCTGTTCCCGGGCATGCACTATCTCAAGCCGCTTAGTACTCGACAGCTCCATCGCATCGTTGTCGATGCTGCCGAGTCCGCGGGTATCAAAAAGCGGGTCGGCCCACACACTCTGCGGCACAGCTTCGCCACGTATCTGTTGGAAGACGGCGTCGATATTCGGATCATCCAGGCGCTGCTCGGGCATGCGAACCTCGAGACCACCGCTTTCTACACCACGGTCGCAACTCGAACCGTGCGCGCGGTCATCAGTCCGCTGGACAAATTGACGATGCTGCTCGAGGCGCAGGTGGCTCCTCCCGGCTGAGCCGGTGCGCGCCTCGCTCGAGGTCGCCGATATCTTCCGTAGCGCCGGGCCCGCTTATCGCGCAGCCCACGCCGGGCATCTGAGCCTCGGCCAGCTCAAGGTCATGACGGCCATCGAGAATTGCCGCACCGCAGCACTGGGCGGTCACGTCGAGGCCTGCGACGACTGCGGGCATTGGCGGATTGCCTACAACTCTTGCCGCAACCGGCACTGTCCCAAGTGCCAGGGCGCCGCCGCGCGCACCTGGCTGGCCGCGCGCGAAGCCGATCTCTTGCCGGTCGGCTACTTCCATGTCGTCTTCACGCTCCCTACCGAGATCGCGGATATCGCGTGGCAGAACAAGGCGGCGGTCTATGATCTGCTGTTCCGCACGGCGGCGGACACCATGCTGACCATCGCCGCCGATCCCAAGCACCTCGGCGCGCGGGTCGGCATCACCGCTGTCTTGCACACGTGGGGATCGGCGCTGACGCATCATCCGCATGTGCACATGATCGTGCCGGGCGGCGGCATCGCGCTCGACGGCACGCGCTGGGTCTCGTCGCGCCCCGCCTTCCTGCTGCCGGTGCGCATCCTGGGCGCATTGTTCCGTCGGCTGTTTCTCACGCGCCTCCTGGCGTTGTTCGATGCCGGCAAGCTGGCCTTCTTCGGTGCCTTGGCGGGTCTGGCCGCGCGCAAGATCTTCCTGCGGTATCTGTCGCCGATCAGGAAAAAGCGCTGGGTGGTCTATGCCAAGCCGCCCTTCGCCGGGCCGCAGGCGGTCTTGGCCTATCTCTCGCGCTACACCCACCGCGTTGCCATCTCGAACAGGCGCCTCATCGCCTTCGATGAGACCGGCGTGACGTTCCGATACAAGGATTATCGCCGCGATGGCGCCGAACGCCAGCAGGTCATGACGCTGGCGACCGACGAGTTCATCCGTCGCTTCCTGATCCACGTCCTGCCGCGCGGCTTCCACCGCATCCGGCATTACGGCCTGCTTGCCAGTTCAACGCACAAGGAAGCCATGGCGCTCGCACGCAAGCTGCTGGGCGTAGCCGCGCCGATCGTGGAACTCGAACCTGAGGAACCGCCCGATCATCGCCTGCCATGCCCATGCTGCGGCGGGCACATGACCATCATTGAAGCCTTCGCCCGCTGGTGCCAACCGCGTGCACCGCCGCAGCCAGCATCGCCGATCCGGGAGAACACGCTATGATCCGGCATGGCTTACCCTGCATGCTGGCTGTGAACGTTGCGCTCCGGCCCATGGGGATTGGTGTGCCGAAGCCGCCAGCAAAGTCAAAATTGAGATCATTGCCAGCAGGATCAGCGGTGCTTCGAGCACAATGGCCATCTGACTTCCATGCTATTGCGCCCAACAAAAGCTGGGCGGCAAGCTTGCTTCAGCCCAACCAAGCCACACCAAAGCCCTTTTACCCATAGACCAAGGCGAGCCTCACCGCGGGTCGTACTTGTAAGACTTTCGTACGCCTGTCGGCGCCCGAAACCCTTCGAC
>NZ_SACO01000035.1 GCF_004005905.1 Novosphingobium umbonatum | reverse complement strand
ATTGGCGCTATGGCCAGACTATGCGCACTCGTTATCCTGCCGTCCAAGTGGACGAGGCGTCTCTGTATCATATGCATAACCGGATATTTACTTCGGCGGGCAGCGCCGCAGGTATCGATCTGATGATAGAAATCGTGCGGCAAGACTACGGGCCGGACGCGGCCAATTCAGTCGCGCGGCGCATCGTTATGCCCGCCCATCGCAACGGAGGGCAGGCTCAGTTTCTTGAGCGCCCCGTTGCCATCCGCCCGAACAGTGAAATTGGGCCGGTGCTTGATCGCGTGCGTAAGGAGATCAAACAGCCTTGGTCCATTGCGCTGATGGCAAAACAAGCCGCGATGAGCCGTCGAACCTTTGAACGCCACTTTATCGCAGCCACTGGGCAAGGCCCGGGCGATTGGCTCGCAGCAGAACGCGTGGAAGCTGCCAAAGACCTACTGATCCGCACCCAGCAACCGATGGATGATATTGCTGCCGCCGTTGGTTTCAGCAGCGCCCATGCCCTGCGACACCATTTCCGTACCCGAGTGGCCCTCAGCCCGACGGAATATCGACGCGAATTCAGCGAGAAGTAGGGAGAAGTTCATGGGCAGCTTTGGGCTAGATACGACGTTCAACACAGAGAACTCGAAAGACCGGGTCTGGTCGCCTTCAGTCAGAAGCAAAGTATCCATCCGGAGGGAGCCGCCTTGCTGCAGGTGGCTGGAGGCTAGATCAGAATGTTCGGTACGTCCTTTGGGACGTTCTTGAGGACATATCTGATGAGCAAGGTGACGATATTGACCGGGCCGGAGCGTCGGCGGCGTTGGAGCGCGCAGGAACGGGCGCAGATTTTGGCGGAAGCTGCGGTGCCTGGAGTGAGGCTGGCGGATGTCGCGCGGCAGCATGATGTTTCGCGCAGTCGGATTTATGAATGGCGGCGCGAGGCGCAAATGCTGGAGCAAGGGCAGTTTGTGCCCGTGAGGGTGGAAGAAGCGCCAGTTTTCCAAGACGCGCCTGATGATGCCGTCATCACGCTGGATCTGGGCGGTGGGCGGCGCCTGAAGATCGCGGCCGGCGCTTCGCCCGTTTTGGTGACAGCAGCCTTGCAGGCGCTGCGATGATACCAGCAAGCGCTCGGGTTTGGATCGCCCTGGGCCACACGGATATGCGCAAGGGGATGCAGGGTCTCGCCCTTCTGGTGCAGCAGAGCCTCAGCCTCAACCCTCATGGCGGCGACCTTTTCGTGTTTCGGGGACGCGGCGGTTCACTGGTAAAGATTATCTGGCATGATGGCATTGGGATGTCGATTTACGCCAAACGGCTTGAGCGAGGCCGCTTCATCTGGCCCTCGGCCAAGGACGGGGTTGTGCCTTTGACGGCCGCGCAACTGGCCTGCCTGCTGGAAGGCATCGACTGGCGCAACCCTCAGCATTCCTGGCGCCCACAGAGCGCCGGATAGGGAATAATTTGGGGCTTTTCTGTGCATTTTCTACTTCCCGATGGGGGCGATATATGATTCCATCAGGCCCATGGACACGGTCGTTTCCTCCCTGCCGAACGACATTGAAGCGCTTAAAGCGCTGCTGCTGGTGGCAAACAGCCAAGCCGAGGCCGTGACCAGACAAGCCGATGCCGCCATTCAGCGCGCCGCAGAAGCCGAGGCCAAATTGGCCAATGCACAAGCACAAGCCACCGCCACCGAGGCTCTGATCGCCCATTTCAAACTGCAGATCGCCAAGCTGCGGCGCGAACAATATGGCCCCAGCGCCGAACGCACCCGCCGCTTGCTCGACCAGATGGAGCTCCAGCTGGAAGATCTGGAGGCCGATGCCACCGAGGGTGATCTGACGGCCGCCGAGACGACGGAAAAGGCCAGCACCGTTGCCGCCTTTGCGCGCAAGCGGCCAGCCAAAAAACCATTCCCAGACCACCTGCAGCGCGAGCGCGTGGTCATTCCGGCGCCATGTTCCTGCCCGGCTTGCGGCGGCGAGCGCCTGTCCAAACTGGGTGAGGACGTGACCGAGACGCTGGATGTGATCCCTCGCTCGTGGAAAGTCATTCAAACGGTGCGCGAGAAATTCTCGTGCCGGGATTGCGAGAAGATCACACAGCCGCCGGCGCCGTTTCACGTTGTACCGCGTGGCCGGGCTGGTCCCAGCTTTCTCGCGATGCTGTTGTTCGAGAAGTATGGCCAGCACCAGCCCCTCAACCGCCAGGCCGAACGCTTCGCGCGCGAGGGCGTGCCGCTCAGCACCTCGACGCTGGCCGATCAAGTCGGGGCTGCAGCCTTTGCGCTCATGCCGCTCTACCGGTTGATCGAGGCCCATGTGCTGGCCGCCCAGCGTTTGCATGGCGACGACACCACTGTGCCGGTCATGGCCAAGGGCAAGACCGATACCGCCCGATTGTGGGTCTATGTGCGCGACGATCGACCCTTTGCAGGCGATGACCCACCCGCCGCGCTCTTTCATTATTCCCGCGACCGCCGCGGGGAACATCCGCGTGCCCATCTGGCGTCATGGTCGGGTCTTCTGCAAGCCGATGCCTATGGCGGCTATAACGAGCTTTATGCTGCCGATCGGCAACCCGCACCTGTGGTGGAAGCTGGCTGCTTTGCGCACGCACGGCGTAAATTCTTCGAACTGGCCGATGTGGCCAGCGCGGCCCGCAAGAAGAGCCGTGGTGAACGCTCGGGCCAGATCTATCCGATTGCGCTGGAGGCTGTGCAAAGGCTCGACGCCTTGTTCGAGATCGAGCGCGCCATCAGTGGCAAGAGCCCAAGCGAGCGTCTGGCCGTCCGTCAGGACCTGAGCGCGCCGCTGATGGCCGAGTTGCACAACTGGCTGACCACCCAGCTGGCCAAACTGTCGCGCAACCACGATCTGGCCAAGGCGATCAACTACATGTTGCGTCGCTGGGATTCATTCACCCGTTTCCTCGACGACGGCCGGGTTTGCATGACGAACAATGCTGCGGAACGGGCGCTACGCTGTGTGCCGCTGGGCAGGAAAGCCTGGCTATTCTGCGGGTCGGATCGCGGTGGACAGCGCGCGGCGGTCCTCTACACGCTCATCCAGTCCGCCCGATTCAACGACATCGATCCGCAGGCCTGGTTGGCCGATGTTCTGGCGCGCATCGCTGATCATCCCGCGCAGCGCTTGCACGAGTTGCTGCCATGGCACTGGAAGAAAACAGCCCAACACGAAATGGCCGCCTGATGGCCGCCCCATCCATGGCGTTCACCGCCCGCTATGCCGCCCGCAAGCTTGGCGTCGACATCGAGGTCATCGAAGAACTGGCAGAGCAAATGGAACCCGAAGACGGTTGCCTGAGCATCATCGACAGCCTCCACGACAATGCAGATTGCGTGACAGCCTTCACAGAACAAGGCCTCGACTATCTCGACGAGCTACTCGACCAACGAAGACTCAACTTCATGCAGGGCATCTGACCCCGACGCGGTGCTCGGCGGATGGGTACGAAGCAAACCCCACATCGTTGGACAAACCAACATCCAGCGTTCGCCCAAGACACAAAATCAACCGCACTAACCCTCCCCATGAAAGACAAGCGCACATATGAGATTTCCAGCGCATGGACGCGCCGG
>NZ_SACO01000034.1 GCF_004005905.1 Novosphingobium umbonatum | reverse complement strand
GCCCGCTGGTCAGCGCGATCCGAACCGCCTCTCGCTTAAAATCTTCACTATGCTTCATCATCTCGTCGGTCTCCTGTTGCGAGCATAAAACGCTCAGGTGACCGGCACAAATCCGTTACAAGTCCAACAACCACATGAGCCAGCGTAGAGAATGTCGCCTTGCCGCGCGCGATGGGCTTGGGGGGCGTGGGGGCCTGAACGATCTTCTCGCAGGACCGGCAGCTGTATTTTGGGCGCACATTGCGCAGCACGCGCCATTGCACCGGCGCCACATCGAGTAGTTCATCGCAGTCCTCGCCCAGCGGGCGCAAAGTGCCACCACAGGCTGGACAGGTGCAGGCGCCACCCTCGGGTTCTATCCGACGCTCTGCACGGGGCAGATGGGGTGGCAGAGATCGAATGGGCGCGGCACGCTCAGGGTTAGCCTTGATGGCCTTGCGGGCATCGGCCACCTCAGCCTCACCCTCGAGCTCTTCCAGCGTCAGTTCCAACTGCTCGATCTGGTCTGCCAGCCTCTCCGAAGATTGGCCAAAAGACATCCGCCGCAACTGTGCCAACTGGAAGCGTAGCGTCTCAATCAGCGTGTCGCGCGCGGCCAAGGCCGCCTTCAACTCGGCGATCAAAGCATCCTTATCGGGGGCAAGACTATCTGCGTCAGACACCCTGAGGCTATAGCGGATTTGCTCCCAACATGCCACAAAAACAGCAAAAATCAGCCATATTTATCCCGCCAGAAAGGGCTCCACCGTGCGCTCTGGCCGCCGCCAGTCAATGCCTTCGAGCAGCATGGATAGCTGAGCCGAAGACAGGCTGACCTTGCCCGTGGCCGTGGCGGGCCAGACAAACCGCCCCCGGTCCATCCGCTTGGAAAACAGGCATAGACCCTGGCCATCGTACCACAGCAACTTGACCAGATCGCCGCGCTTGCCCCGGAACGCGAACAGCGCGCCCGAATAGGGCTTCTCTTCCAGAACTTGCTGAGCCAGCACCGCCAGCCCATCGATCCCCTTGCGCATGTCGGTGGTGCCGCAGGCCAGAAACACCCGTGTCGAGGCTGGCAGGCCGATCATCGGTGCAAAGCCGCCACAATCCGTCCAAGCGCATCGGCATCAATGCCCGAACCCACTGTCAGCCTGATCCCCGAAGGCAGTTCGATCCCGATCTGGTCGCTGCTGGACGCCGGCGCAGGTAGCAACACCGGCGCAGGCGTAACTTCCACCTCGGCGAAAGCCGGGGCTTGTCGTGGCGCCCTGCCAGTCAACTCGCCAGTCAGCGCTTGCCGCCGCCATGTATAGACCTGCCCACTGCCGACCTCGTGCCGTTCACAGGCATCACGCACCGAACCGTCAGGCCCGAAGGCATCGCGCAGGACCGCCAGCTTCTGCTCAACGGTCCAATATCGGCGCCCTGAAACCCGCGCAGCGACCTCGATCCGAGTAGTCATACGAGGGCTCGTATGACTACTCGCCCCTTCGTGATCCATATCGTCCGACATCGCCGCTCCTAATCCGAACGGCTAGCTGCCCATCATGTCCTGTCTCGGCAAGGCGGCCCTCAGGCCACGCTTACCGCAAAACTGCACCGTCACGGCCATCTATATCGGCAATGGCCCCGAGCAAGCGGAGGACTATGACCAGGACTGGGAAGAACTGCTGACGGTCCTGTCCCGGCATCAAGCCCGTGCCTTGATCGTCGTACACCCCGACGTCATTTCCCAAGACCCTGCCCGACTTGAACGTGCCAAGGCGCAATTGCGAGCGCGTCATATCAGTCTTGTTGAGATCAGCTTCTATGCCCTGGACGTTCATTCCCAAATCAAGCAGACCATGGAGAATATTATGGCCTGGCAAAAAGGCAAACGGCCCGATAACAAATAATTGAAATTGTATAAGTTGCACAATTCTTTGGCGCTGGCATCTTACCAAATAGATGTCAGCGCCGTCACTTTATCACAGCCCCCCCAAAGCACGGCATAACTGACTCGATTTAGGACGCCACCATAATCGTCCTCGCCAGCATGCCGTATCGGGGTTACCTTTACAGCGCCAAATGATCGGAGCGCACATGACCCAGATCGCCATCGCCTATGGCCGCAAAAGTTTCGATGATCCGGAGAACCGGACATCTTCAGTGGCTGACCAAGAAATGTTTGCCCACGCCTATGCTCAAAGCCATGGCTTCAAGCTGGTCCAATTTTTTGGCGACAATGGCATCACCGGCGCCACTATGGTCCGTCCCGGGCTACAACAGGCGCTGGCTTTTCTCGAAGCAGGCAAAGCAAGCATCTTGATCATTGAGGACGTCGACCGCCTGGGCCGTGACCAGGAACATTTGGCATTTATCAGGAAGCGGCTGACAGCGTTTAATGTCGCTCTTCATACCGTTGTGGCGGGCAAGATTGATGATCTGACTTTCTCCTTCAAGAGCATCATCAGCGAACAGCAACGGGCGCGCATCGCCCATACAACGAGACGCGGACTGCGAGCCAAAGCTACGCGCGGCGGGGTAACAGGTGGTAAAACACTGGGCTACAAACGCCAGACCACCGGATTGCAAGCCGATGGAAGTCCACAGGATTGCCTGGAGATTGTGCCCGAAGAGGCTCAACTGGTCCACCGTATCTTTGAACTCTATGCCAGTGGCAAGAGCCTCAAAGCAATTTGTAAGATCCTCAATAACGAAGGCATTCCCTCACCCAGGGCCCGCGAAACCGGCAAATATAATGGCGGTCACTGGGGCCCTACCACGCTGTCCGGCGATCCAGCTATGGGGGAAGGTATCCTGAATAACGAAAGTTACATTGGCCGCCGCATTTTCAATCGGCGCACATGGGTAGAAATCCCCACCGATGATCGGGGCTTCAAACGCATCCCACGACTGAACCCGAAGGAACTTTGGGTCATTAATGAAGACGAGAATTTGCGCATCATCGAGCAGGATCTCTGGGACAGCGTCAAACGCCAACAAGCAGAAGCTCGCGAGATCAGGGACCGGCAGTTTAACAAGACCGGTAACCCGCTGTCCGGCGCCAAGCGTGCGCAACACTTGCTCAGTGGTCTCGTGGTTTGCGGCGGATGCGGAGAAAACTTTGTAAGCGCCGGTGGCCGGTGGCGCTGTAAACGCAGCCAGGGGGGCGCTTGCGACAATGCCTCGATCTCTGGCAAAGAGCTGGAGCAACGCGCGCTGAGCGGACTGCAAGACCGCTTGCTGACGCCTGAGATTATCGCCCGCTTTGCAGGGCATCTCCAGAAGGAGCTTGATGCCCAACACCGGGCCTCGCATGGTCGCCGTGATGAGCTGACCGCAGCATTGCGTGACACCAAAAACAGGAGCGTCAAGATCCTCAAGCGGATTGAGGAAGACGATGATGCTCCTCGCAGCCTCACCACTCGCCTTAAGGAACTGGAAGCGGAGGCTGAGAGGCTGGAATATGAACTTGCCCACCTTCCCGAACGGACGATCGTGCGCCTTCCCGCCAATTACGAGCAGTTCTACCGCAAAGCGGTTACTGATCTGACGGCCCATCTGGAGAGCGAGCACGCGTCTGCATCACGCAAGACCATTCGCGCGATGATTGATAAGGTTGTTGTGGGAGTTGGGAACAGCCGTGGCGGCAAGAAGCGCGCCTTGCAATTGCAGGGAGATCTTTATCGGATGCTGGACTTTGCGCATTGTAGCGCGGGGACGAGGTCTGCAAAGCATTCTGATAAGGACATAAAGGGCAACGGTGAAGAAAGTGGTACACCGTTGGTTGCGGGGGCAGGATTTGAACCTGCGACCTTCAGGTTATGAGCCTGACGAGCTACCGGGCTGCTCCACCCCGCGCCGGGATGTCCACAACCCATAAGCTCTCCACCACATCCCCTAACCACACAATCGGATCGGAAACATAGCGCAACAAGCCACAAGCTGCTTCTACAAGAAATGCTGCAAACACACTTGCGAACGGGTTTTTCAATCTTTTTGGATGCGTCGGCTATAATGCCTGGCGACGACCTACTCTTCCAACGCTTGAGCGTTAGTACCATTGGCGCGGTCAGGTTTCACGGCCGAGTTCGAGATGGGA
>NZ_SACO01000033.1:2500-4137 GCF_004005905.1 Novosphingobium umbonatum | reverse complement strand
CCTGGGTTAGACATCAGAAAACAACAGGGTGGTATTTCACCTATGGCTCCACACCAGCTGGCGCCGGTGCTTCATAGCCTCCCACCTATGCTACACAATTCTTTCCTAATGCCACTCTGAAGCTGCAGTAAAGGTGCACGGGGTCTTTCCGTCTAACCGCGGGTACTCCGCATCTTCACGGAGAATTCAATTTCGCTGAGCATATCCTGGAGACAGTGGGGAAGTCGTTACGCCATTCGTGCAGGTCGGAACTTACCCGACAAGGAATTTCGCTACCTTAGGACCGTTATAGTTACGGCCGCCGTTTACCGGGGCTTCAATTCGGAGCTTGCACTCCTCCTCTTAACCTTCCGGCACCGGGCAGGCGTCAGACCCTATACGTCGTCTTGAAGCCGACTTAGCAGAGTCCTGTGTTTTTGCTAAACAGTCGCTACCCCCTGGCCTGTGCCCCCCACAATTGCTTGCGCAAAAATGGGGCCTCCTTCTTCCGAAGGTACGGAGGCAATTTGCCGAGTTCCTTCAGGATACTTCTCTCAAGCGCCTTGGTATACTCTACCTGACCACCTGTGTCGGTTTCGGGTACGGTCTATACGGTGGGGCTATTTCCTGGAACCACTCAAAGGCATGCTCAATCCAATAAGAACATACAATCTACGTGATCCGTCACTCACCACCAGGCCCACGAATATTAACGTGGTTCCCATCAACTACCCCCTTCGGGCTCGTCTTAGGGGCCGGCTCACCCTGCTCAGATTAGCTTTAAGCAGGAACCCTTGGTCTTTCGGCGAGAGGGCATCTCACCCTCTTTATCGCTACTCATGTCAGCATTCGCACTTCCGATACCTCCACGACCCATTACCAGATCGCTTCTCAGGCTTACGGAACGCTCCGCTACCGCTCAGATCTAAGATCTGAACCCTAAGCTTCGGTGCATCACTTTAGCCCCGTTACATCTTCGCCGCAGGAACCCTTATTTAGACCAGTGAGCTGTTACGCTTTCTTTAAAGGATGGCTGCTTCTAAGCCAACCTCCTGGTTGTTTTGGGATTCCCACATGCTTTCCCACTTAGTGATGACTTGGGGACCTTAGCTGTAGGTTAGGGCTGTTTCCCTTTTGACGACGGACCTTAGCACCCGCCGTCTGTCTGCCGAACAAGGCTCGTTGGTATTCGGAGTTTGGTTAGTATTGGTAGATCTCGCGACCCCCGCAACCATCCAGTGCTCTACCCCCAACGGCATACATTCGACGCTCTACCTCAATAGATTTCGCGGAGAACCAGCTATTTCCCGGTTTGATTGGCCTTTCACCCCTAAACACAACTCATCCGAGAATTTTTCAACATTCAACGGTTCGGCCCTTCAGTGCGTGTTACCGCACCTTCAGCCTGGTCATGCCTAGATCACCGGGTTTCGGGTCTAATGCATCATACTCTTCGCGCCCTATTCAGACTCGCTTTCGCTGCGCCTACACCTATCGGCTTAAGCTCGCATGATACACTAAGTCACTGACCCATTATGCAAGAGGTACGCTGTCACCCCCTAAAGAGGCTCCAACTGCTTGTAAGCATCCGGTTTCAGGTACTGTTTCACTCCCCTCATCGGGGTGCTTTTCACCTTTCCCTCACGGTACTGTGTTCG
>NZ_SACO01000032.1 GCF_004005905.1 Novosphingobium umbonatum | reverse complement strand
GCCCGCTGGTCAGCGCGATCCGAACCGCCTCTCGCTTAAAATCTTCACTATGCTTCATCATCTCGTCGGTCTCCTGTTGCGAGCATAAAACGCTCAGGTGACCGGCACAAATCCGTTACAAGTCCATCGTGGCCGGTGATCCAGAGCGGTATCAACGCGCGCCTCCACGCCGCCGAGGCTCGAACTCAGATGTTAGAGGAATAGGATCGCTAGCGCGAGGCGATTGCCGAGCCGGAAATACCTCTCGCCGAAATGCAACGCATTGTTGGAGAGATGATGGACCGGAAATATCGACAGGTTCTCGACGAGCCAGTGCTGCCCTAGGTAACAAGACGCCACGCCAGATGACCAAGGCCAAAGCGGGGCGCGCCAAGGTGGTGGAATTGCTCAAATACATTGAGAACATGACCGCCAAATCGGGCAACGACCAGATGGCGGATTACAGTTTCGCCCGGATGTGGGATGAAATCACAGTTGCCAACTTGCGTTGAAAGAAGCAACTCGGGGGCAAGTTCACACTTCCCTTGCCCTGAACCACTCTGCCACTTCGACTTCGGTCAGCGTACCGCTGGCTAGCGCCAAAACCATGTGAATGGCCTCTTCCGGCGCGAAGCTGATGCGCACATTGTTCAGCGTCAGGAAAAGGCGCGCCAGCACCCATGCGGTGCGCTTGTTGCCATCCGTGAAGGGGTGATTGCGCGCCACACCATAAGCATATGCCGCCGCCAAAACGCACAGATCGGCCCCACCATAGGCCCATTGGTTGCGTGGACGGCCCAAGGCTGACTCTAGGGCAGATGCATCGCGCACGCCAATCGGTCCGCCATGCTCGGCCAGTTGGCGGTCGTGGATGGCGAGCGCAAGTTCGGCCTCGATCCAGACAGGTTCAGCAATCTGCACCATATTACTTGGCCAGCACGCGCAGAATGTCCCTGTCCTCGCGCATGATCTGTTCGGCCAGCGCCATCTTGGCCTCGAAGGAAGGATCAGCCGCCGTAATCCGGATGCCATCGGGCGTTTCGGAGATATACAGCGTGTCACCCACCCCAGCGCGCAGCTTGGCGAGCAATTCCTTGGGCAGGACAACACCGGCAGAATTGCCGATTTTGGTGATCTTGAGGCTGGCGTTCATACGCTAGTTATAACATGGAGCGCAAAATTCTCAAGAGGCGTATCCTGTCACCGGCCATTATGGCCGCAGGAGAAGCACAATGGGACATTCAGATCTTGACCCCGCCGTGCATGAACGGCGCCCTTGGAACGCTGGGCAGAATGTAGGGCCGAAGCGCCCACTTAGGCCGCGGGACATTTGGGCTATCCGATTCTATCTCGACGAACACCGGCGCCTTCGTGATCGCGCCCTGTTCGACCTTGCAATCGACAGCAAGTTGCGCGGGTGCGACCTTGTCAAGCTGCGTATCGGAGATTTGGTTAGCGGCGGCACCATCCGCAACCGGGCCACCGTCATCCAGCAAAAGACTGGCCGCCCGGTTCAGTTCGAAATTATGACCGAGGCGCGCAAAAGCCTGTTGGCATGGTTGGAGCGGCGGAAGGGCTCTTTGAATGACTTCGTTTTCCCCAGTCGGGTGGATTACATGGGCCATATCAGCACCCGGCAATATGCCCGCCTGCTCGATGAGTGGGTATCGACCGTGGGCCTCGACAAGAGTCAGTATGGCACGCATTCGATGCGCCGAACCAAGGCCGCGCTCATCTACAAAGCAACGGGAAATCTCCGGGCGATCCAGATCCTGCTGGGGCATACCAACATCGAGCATACGGTCCGCTATCTCGGCGTCGACGTAGATGATGCCCTGACGCTGTCGGAAAGAACGGAACTTTGACCCAAGTGCCGGCCCATCGGGCGATTGGTGGGCCGGTATTTCTGGCATGAACGAACGGGCGGTTTCGATGCCCCAGTTTGGGGCCTTGAACGTCGCCTTTGAAGGCGATCCCCACGCGACGCAGAGGCGGCAGCACGCGACCAGATCACGACGTTCACTCTTTCGTTGTAAACGTCGTAATCTGCTGAGAGCGGCCGTTCTCGCTTGGCGAGGTTCAGTAACCGATCGTGAAGCGCGCCCGTTCATGCGTGGGCTTTTCAAGCTCATCTACCAACGCCACTGCATAATCCTCGAAGGAAACCCAGCTCTTGCCGTTTTCGTCGAAGATGGCAGCATCGCCGCCAAGGCGGAACTTGCTGGTGCGAACGCCTGGCTCAATCAACATAGGCGGGCTGAAGTAAGTCCAGTTGATGCCGGATTCCCGAAGTGTTGCGAAAGCCTTCATGTGTGACTTCGCGATGGGGAACAGGATTTCGGGCCAGCGACCGGAGTCCAGTACCTTCACTCCCGGCGAAAATTCAAGCGACCCGGCGCCCCCTACAAAGACCAACCGGGGAACGCCAGCCTTGCGCACCGCTTCGACAAATCGCCCCGCCATGGTGGCGAGGATGTCGGTATAGGCTTCATCGGAGAAGAAGCGCTTGTCGTCCTTGGGCGGGCCATAGGCGCTGACAACGGCATCAGCCCCGGCTATGATTTCCGCAATTCGATCCGCGCTGCTGAGGTCGTCTTGCACGGCCGTGATGCTGGGCGGCAGCTTTTCCGGGCTGCGCGCAACCGCGACGACTTCATGCCCTCGACTGATGAGTTCGCTCAAAATTGTGCGCCCAGCCTGACCAGTCGCAGCCAAAACAACAACTTTCATGTTCAATGCTCCTTGTTCATTTGAGAATTCAGCGTTGCCGCGCCAGAGAGACGCCCAGCATCGCCAGCGCGTATGCGTTCAATCAGCGGACCTGACAGTTTCCAGTGCCGGATAATCGACGTAGCCAGCCCCGCCGCCGCCATAGAAAGTTGACCGGTCATAATCATTGAGGGGCGCGTTCAACCTGAACCTTTCAGGCAGATCGGGATTGGCGATGAACTGGCGGCCGAAAGCCACCGCGTCGGCGCGACCATCGCGGATAGCGTCCTGTGCGGTTGCCCGCGTGAAGCCCCCTGCAACGATCAAAGGCTTGGGCCAGAGCGCCCGAAGCTCAGCGGTCGATTGGGGCGTTTGGATCTCCATTGACGCGGCAGACCGAGCCTCGATCAAGCTGAGATAGGCGATATCCAGCTTGTTCAGTTCACTCAGAACATAGGTGTAAAGCTTGATCGGATCACTGTCGCCGACATCGTTGTAGGTGCCAAAGGGCGACAGGCGCACGCCAACACGATCCGCGCCGAACACATCGATTACTGCCTGCGTGACTTCAAGCAACAGGCGCGCCCGGTTCTCAATCGAACCGCCATAAATGTCGGTCCGCTTGTTCGAGTGATCGTGCAGGAATTGTTCGAGCAGGTAGCCATTTGCCCCATGCACCTCCACGCCGTCGAAACCGGCGGCCATGGCGTTGCGTGCGCCTTGGCGGAAGGTTTCCACGATGCCGGGGATCTCGTCCAGTTCCAGCGCCCGTGGCGTCTCATAGGGAACCGACTTCCATTCGGGGGTCAATGCCTGAAGCCCTGTGATGGGAATCGCCGAGGGCGCCACGGGAAGCAAGCCGCCTGGCTGAAAGCTTGAGTGCGACGAGCGCCCGACATGCCAGATTTGCAGAAAGATGGTGCCGCCCTTGGCATGAACGGCGTTTGTGACCTTCTTCCATGCCTCGACCTGTTCAGGCGAGTGGATGCCAGGCGTCCCGGGATAGCCCTTGCCATAGGGCGTGGCCTGCGTGGCCTCGGCCACCTGAAAACCGCCCGGCGTGGCGCGCTCTCCGTAATATTCCGGAGCGAGCGGATGAGGAACGCCCTGTGGGTCAGCGCGCATCCGCGTGAGGGGCGGCATAACCACACGATGGGCCAGTTCATACCGGCCAAGGCGAAGAGGGGAGAAAAGTGAAAGTGAAGTCATCTGTCAGATCCTTTGCAGGGGAGCAACGGCGATGGCGTCCGGCAGGCGACTCAGCGGCGGCTCCTGATTTACAAAATGACCGGTCGTCTTATATTAGTCAAGCGCCCAATCGGGGCATAGGCTCACCCGTGTTGGGACCATCGCTGCTTGACAAAAGCGCGCCACGCACGATTTCAAGATGACCGGTCATTTTAACGTCAAGGTGAGTCGACAAATGGGCGCAGAAGCCAAAGAGGTCCGTCGCGGCCCGAAACCCAATCCGAACACGCGGGATAATCTCATCCGCGTCGGGGTGCGCATGCTCCATGAAGGCGGCTATACCGCGACCGGCATCAAGGACATTGTCGATGCGGCACAGGTGCCCAAGGGCTCCTTCTACAACCACTTCGACAGCAAGGAGGCGTTCGGCAAGGAGGTTGTCGATTTCTATTTCGGCACTGGCCTTGTTGAGCTGCGGGCGCTTCTGGAAAATGACGCCATTGCGCCGCTCCAGCGTCTGCGCACCTATTTTGTCGAGCGAACCCGAGTTTTCCAAGAAACCGGCTATTTGCGTGGATGCATGATGGGCAATCTAAGCCTCGAGATCGCAGACCACAGCGAGTCTATCCGCGACAGCCTTGCAGCCCACTTCCAGACGTGGAGTGGTTTGTTCGAGGCCTGCATTGCTCAGGCGCAGGAAGCAGGCGCCATTACCAATCGCCAGCCCGCCCAACTTTTAGCTCAATTCCTTCTGAACAGTTGGGAAGGCGCGCTGTTGCGGATGCGCGCGGAGAAAAGCGACGCGCCGCTCCGGGAGTTTTCCGAGGTCGTCTTCGGATCGCTTCTAGTTTGACCCTGAGGGAGGAAATTCACCATGTCTACGTTCAAAAATCTCGCCATCGTGGCAGCAATGATGTTCTTCGCCCCAATGGCCCATGCCACAGAACCCGACCAGCTTGAACGCAACAAGTCACTGGTGACGGCCTTCTACGAGAAGGCGCTCAATGAAAAGGACATCGATGGCGCCATTACGATGATGGGCCCCACCTATAAACAGCACAATGCGCGGATTCCCGATGGCAAGGATGGTTTCCGGCAGTTCTTCAGTGCCTTCAAGCAACGTTACCCACAATCGCACAGCCAGATCGTGCGAGTGATCGCTGAAGGCGATCTCGTCGTTCTTCATGTCCACATGGTGATCGAACCAGGCACGCGCGGCACTGCCGTCATGGACATTTTTCGCGTCGAGAACGGCAAACTTGTGGAACATTGGGACGTGTTGCAGCCGATCCCCGAGGATATTCCGCACTCAAACACGATGTTTTAAAATCGCTCTTTTGCGTTTTGGGGCCTCTTGCCAACTTATCCATCTGTCACCGATATTTGGCCTGATGAGCCAACGATAGCTTGGGGCGCACTAAAAGTCAGATACACCTTTTCAGTTCGCCCACAGGCGACGCCGTAGGTGAGAGGGCACACGTCATTTGATGAAGGGCCGGTTTCGGCATAGTCGGTCACCTCGAGTAGTGACGACGATTGGCAGGAATGTCCCAAGCCGCGTCATTGCGCAATTCAAAACTTTGGTTGTCTCATCATTGGCTATGCATGCGCGGTGCTGCAATTTTGCTGCTTGCTTGGCGCAGGAAGCGCGGACGCCGATAAGCATAACTG
>NZ_SACO01000031.1 GCF_004005905.1 Novosphingobium umbonatum | reverse complement strand
ATCCTTATCTTGTCTTCAGCCGAGAAATGCCGGCGTGTGGCGCGGCGAATATCTTTCACCACGGCCTCGGCAGGCTTCTTCGCGAGCTTGGCAGCCGATTTTGGGCTGGAGGGATTGGGTCTCATCTTATGGGATGGACGCCTCCTGCAACCTCAGGGAACGTTGCCGGGCTCAAAGCAAGGAGTCGGTATTATGCAACTTTTGGCAGTCGATCTTGGAAAACAGTCTTTCCATATTCACGGCATTACAGGAGATGGCGAGATCATCTCCCGAAAGCTGAGTAGGGCAAAATTCCTGGATGCTGTAAAGCGCCTGAATCCGGCAGTTGTGGCCATGGAAGCATGTGCCAGCGCCCACCACTGGGGGCGTGCGCTTGAGGCCCATGGGTGTACCATTCGCCTAATCCACCCACGGTTCGTAAAACCGTTCGTGAAAGGCGCCAAGAACGACGCTGTTGATGCCGAAGCGATTTATGAAGCTGCGTCTCGTCCCACGATGCGCTTCGTGCCGGTCAAGACACTCGCCCAGCAGGATTTGCAAATGCTTCATCGGATGCGAGACCGGGTTGTTTGTGAACGTACGGCACTGATCAATCATATTCGAGGCCTGCTTGGTGAATATGGCGTCGTGCTCTCAGCGGGTGCCTTCAGATTCCGAAAGCAAATTATCGATACGGTAGCCAGTGCGCCATTGTCCGAACTCGCGTCTGACCTTTTCTCTGCCTTGATAAGCAAATTCCGGGCGCTCGATGAGCGAGTGGCCGATCTTGACCGAAAGCTCGTCGCCATTTGTCGCGACAATGAGCGGTGCCGTCGCCTGGCGACACTCCCGGGCGTTGGTCCTGTGATAGCAACCGCGCTCGTTGCAGCCGTTGATGATGGCCGGCATTTTTCTTCTGGTCGGGCGATGGCGGCTTGGGTCGGTTTGGTTCCCCGCCAATACACCACCGGTGGCAAGCCCAGGCTCGGTGGAATTGGAAAAAAGGCTAGCCATTATCTTCGGCGGCAATTGATCCATGGTGCGCGAGCTGTGCTGCTTACGATTTCCAGGCGTAATGATCGGCTCGCCAAATGGGCACAAGAATTGCTCACACGCGCAGGTCACAATAAAACAGCCGTCGCCATGGCCAACAAGACTGTCCGCATGGCGTGGGCAATGCTGCGTACAGAGAAAGATTTTCAAATGGCATAATTGTGATTTTCTGCCCCGGCAGTGACAATATGCGAGGTGAGAAATTGATGGTGCAACGGCTAGCGCCGCCCCTTCACTGCCTGCAAGGAACGATGGCCATCACAGGCCGCTCATCTTAAAAGGCATTGAAGAACGCGGATTCCCATCATGGCCCGGAGTTCTATCGCTCCAAACAGAGGCCGGATAGATTCACGCATAGTAAGCCGTTTGTACGATCGAAAAATCGCCTTGCGCAGGAGGCGTCCATAGATGCGTTCCTTACGTCACTACGACGAGACCCAATCCCTCCATTATCCGCAACCCCTTTTCTGGGCCATAGGTGCTGACGCCGAACAGCGTGTTGAAGGCGGCGGCAACCCCCGCGGCCCCGCCCGCGATGATCACACCCGCATTGACCGGCACCCGCAGCCACCTGTGCACCGCAACCATCAGCGCCGCGCTGATCTGAACCGTTGGCCCTTCGCGCCCCACCGCTCCGCCGCCCAGCAGCATCAACAGCGTGCACAGAAACTTTGCCCCCGCTGTACGCAGCGAGATCAACGGGCCATCGGCACTCGCGGCGGGATTGTACCCGGCTGCCATCACTTGCGGAATGCCCGAACCGCGCGCCTCTGGAAACCACCGGCGGGTAAGAGCAACTACGGTCACAAACACGAATGGCGTAGCCATTGTTGCCCATAACGGATGCTCAGCATAGATCCGAACAAAGGCCAGCTGCGCCCATTCGCCCGCCCTGGCGAAGATGATCGTCGCCAAGCCGAGCAACACCGCACCGATGACCGCTGCTGCACGCAACAGCAGGTCATGACGATTGAACCGGTATGTCGGGGAGATGAGTCTGGCCAAAATGCTCATAGGCGCGGCTTAAAGCATGATCCTTCCTTAGCGACCACCTGCTTTGCGCAGCAGCATCGGCACCGTTAGCCCCTGAACAAAGATAGAGAATGCCACCACGGCAAAGGCAACGCTGACGAGCGCATCATGTTCAGGCAGGCTGCGCGGAGCGCCCAGAGCCAAAGCCAGTGCCAAAGCCCCCCGCAGGCCACCCCAGAACAGGATATGGCGCGTCAACATATCTGTGGCCATGGCGGTTTTGCGGAACAAGGGCGTGATCGGATAGATCGCCACAGCGCGCCCTGCCAACACCGCCACCGTGCCAATCAGCGCTGGCAGCCAGAAACTGGCGATGGGTTGGGTTGCCTCGCGGCTGCCGATCAGCAGAAAGACCACCGAATTGGCAAGGAAAGCCGCGAAATCCCAGAACTGGATGACCGCCTCGCCCCCTGCTTCGCTCAAGCTCCGCCCTTTGCCCCAATTGCCCACCAACATGCCCGCCGACAAAGTCGCCAGAACGCCGGATACATGCAGTTCTTCTGCCAGCAGGAAGGAGCCATAGGCTGCCAACATCGTGAGCGTGATCTCGACCAGATGATCCTCGGATCGCCCAGCAATCAGCATCAGCGCCGTACCTACAGCCAGTCCCAGCAAAACGCCTCCGCCCACGGTCGTGATCAAGGTCATCGCAATGCCGCCCGGCCCGGTTGCCGTGCCAGCGATCCACGCCGCCACCAGCGCAAACAGCACCGCAGCCGCGCCATCATTGATCAGGCTTTCCGCCTCCATCAAAAAGCGCAGCCGCTTATCGGCCTTCTGCTCTTTCATCATGGCGATCACCGAGACTGGGTCGGTTGCAGCAATCAAACTGCCAAAAAGCAAAGAAGCGGGCCAACCCCAGGCTGCCAGCCAATGCATGCCTGCAGCCACCACACCGGCGGACAGCAATGTACCGCCGAAGGCAAGGCTAAGCACCAATGTGCCCTCGCGGCGAAACTGCTTCCAGCCCAGATGCAGTGCCGCTTCAAACACCAGCGGGGGCAGCAGCACACTGAACACCAGCTCAGGCGTCAGCGCAATGCCGCTCTTGTAGCCTGATACGCTCAGGCCAATGCCCGCCACGACAAGGCCAATCGCATAGGGTTGGCCAAAGCGGCGGCAGATGATGGCTACCAGACAGGCGATCAACAACAGAAGGCCAAGGGTCAGACTGTCCATTCCATGCATGGCGTTAGGCTCCCTTTGCCGTAGTGTTAGGTTTGATCGGGGCAAGTTGCAGGATGCCCGCATGATACTTCCCGCCCGCAACCGGTGTGATATCTGCATCGGAGGCGATTTCACCAATCGCCTTGGCTTCAGCCTGAAGCGAGGAAGGATGCGCAGGCATGGCAGCAAGCCAGCCCGGTATGCCCAAGGCGGCCCAATTCCAGCGTTTGGCAGCCCAGATGTTGGTCTCCACGGCGGCCATGGCTGCGGAAGACAGCTGTCCATTGCCCGTCACAGGAACGGGTAAGAGGTTCAGTCCGGCAGGCGGTGCAAGCATAACGGTCCAGCCATCGGCGAGGGCGGCGATGTGCTGCTCCAATGCGTGATAGGTAGCAAGATCAGCACCCGGCAAGAGCACGGCTGCCACCTGCGCGCGATGGGCTTCGCGGTCAATCAGAACATCGTCAGGCGCTGCTCCTGCGGCAATGGCCAGCATGTACCGAATGTGCTCGGTGTGGCGCTCCTCCATCTGCAGGTCCTGCGCACGGGCAAGTGCGGCTTTGGCGTCATCCAGCCCGCTTGACGAAGGCGCACGCCAGACTTGATCGGCCTGAAGTGCCACTGCCTGACCAATGCGTGCCTTGATGGCATTGGCAAGCTGGGCCGTTGAGACCGCCTTTTGACGCGGCGTAATGATCACGGTACGCACCGCAATCGGTACAGCCTGAAAATCAATATCGAGCTGCGTAATGCGAGCTTCGCGCCCCGACGCTTCAGCAAGGGCTGCGCGGATCTGGTTGGTGGTGACCGCTTGACTGGCGATATGTTCCAACGAGAGGCCGAGAGGCACCGCCATTGCCACAAAGGCACCCAATAACAGTCCGGTTTGCAGCCATGTTTGATGTGTAGAAAGATAATGGCCAAAGCCATAAAGCCGCGCCATGATCGTGGCCGACAGGGCAATCGTGACAAAGTTGGTAGCAAACAGCGCCAACGCGCCCCATGCAATCGCGCTATTGCCGGTAGCCAGCCCGAAGCCCACGGTCGCCAATGGCGGCATGAGGGCGGTGGCGATGGCAACGCCGACAATGGTCTCGCCCTTGCCGCGGATCAGCGCAAAACTGCCCGCCAGCGCGGAAAACAGCGCTATAACAAGGTCAAACAGATTGGGCTGCGTGCGAGCAAGAATTTCCGGTGTGGCCGATTGCAACGGCGAGCACAGCACGATCAGTGCCGTAAATGCTATTGCCAAAGGCACGGCCAGCGCCAGTGCCGCCAGGGAGCGGCGCAGGCTGGCAAAATCAAACAGCGCCAAGCCAAAACCCAGCCCCATGATCGGGCCCATCAACGGCGAGATAAGCATGGCCCCGATGACCACCGCCGGAGATGATTGCAGCAAGCCCAGTTCGGCAATGCCCGCCGACATGACAACCATGAAGATGAAACGCGGGCTCCATCCACTCTCATCAAAAATGCGTTGCACAACAGCGGGATGATCGATTTCCGCATTCACGTGGTCACGCCACCAGCGGATCAGGCCATGGGGGGGGAGCCATAGGCGCAATTCTCCAGGTCGAGTATTCACACCGGCGGCCCGACCGATGTACCAAACCTGCTCATTCGCCAGCGAATGACGCACCCACCACTTTTATTGCAGCATTTTTCGCAGCGCACAACTCCAAGAGGCGCAGGAATTGACACTTGCGATGACGGCCCTAACCATCGCAGGGCTTGATCACATGGAGGCCGTTACCTTTGCAGCGCTTTACCCAAGAGGAGCATTCCGCGCTCCTCGGCATAAAGGGCGTCGGCCCCAAGGTCATTGCCCGACTTGAAGCGGTTGGCATTTCTTCGCTTATGGACCTTGCCCAACGTGACCCACAGGCCATCTGTGCAATGGCCGCAATCGATGCGGGCAGCACGTGCTGGCGCAACAGCCCCATGGCATTGCGAGCGATAACCGCTGCGGTCGAATTCGCTCAGGCCGCGCGACAAAATTAGAAGCTGCCCTGCCGGACGCTTTGCTGATGCCAGTTTCAAGATCACAAGGGCAAGAAAAAGCGCATCTTATGCGTGCAAGACGCTTGCTTTGCTCGGTAAAATCCAGCAGCATTTTCATTCCATGACGGCGTTTGCCATTCCATGGAATCCACTCCCAATGTCCGGGCCAACGCTTTGGCCGCATCGAACAGACGCCCCCCGATGGCCTGACCGCGACAATCTTCGTGAACGAACAGGCAGTCGAGATGGGCCCAATAGCGAGCGCGCCATAGCGAGAAATCCACGGTTAGCGCGGCATAGCCCAACAAAGCGGTAGAGCTGGCCGCCACAATGATCCTGCTGGCGGGACAAGGCTCGGTGAGAAGCGTGAGGAGATCGTCATGCGAAAGGCTTGCCTGGCCGTGTTCGAACGCGGCGTGGGCGATGATTAGCCCATTAAGGCCGGTGCAATCACCGATTTCGGCCTGACGGATGACGATCTCCATTGGCCTTTACTCCGCGCTGTCCAAGGCAAAACCTTCATCCAGCCAGCCCGTGATGCCGCCCGCCATGATCTTTACGGGCCGCCCCAGTTCTGCCAACCGCAAGGCGCCACGCGCGGCTCCGTTGCAGTGGGGCCCTGCGCAATAGGTCACAAAGACAGTTTCTGGCGCCCACTGCGCTATCTTGGATGCAATGATCTTGCCATGTGGAAAGCTGATGGCGCCGGGCACATGGCCCTTGGCGTAAAGCGCGGGGCTGCGCACATCGAGCAGCACGAAATCGGCACCCTTGCTCAAGCTGTCATGCACATCCCAGCAATCGGTCTCAAAGCTGA
>NZ_SACO01000030.1 GCF_004005905.1 Novosphingobium umbonatum | reverse complement strand
TACGCCTTTTGGCGTAACAGCGGGAAATTATCCTGCGAAATAGCAGGCCAGCTGGTTGGGTCATAAACGGCTGGCCTGCCCCCCAGATGGGATCGCGGGGAATGGTTAATTAGACGAATTGTCGATATTGTTCAATCTTTCGGCGCCGTGAATAGTAAGGCAATGGATCGGACAGCGCATTTCTCATAATTTGCCTCAATGACCCGCCCCGTGGTATCCAAACGCCAAACGGGAAAGGTCGCGACAGTTTTCGTCGACGGCGCGCCCTGTCTTGGGTTTGCCCGTTTGTTGCAACCATGGCGAATCACTGAACGGGTCCGACATCCTCGCCTTTTGATTCGGGTTGGCTAGAGGCGGCTGGTGAGCTTTTGTCTTTAGGTTGTAATACCTCTCGAATTAGTCTTGCGTACATTGGGTCTGTTGATTGAAAGCAAATGCTTTGGCTTTGTTCTTGGGCAAGGTATACTATATTTTCATCAGGACAAAGTTTAATGGGATTTATTTTGCCTGATCTTTTGTTAGTGCCGCCTATTGACCCATGTTGCTTGTGAACTAACTCTGCAACGCTCCGTGGAACCCGGGAAGTATCTTGTAATTCGGGATCTAATTTGCCGTCGATAGTTTTCTGGTAAAACTTAATAGCTTGAGGCAGAAGTTTTTTGAAATGATCGATGTCATCGCCGTCATCGTCTAGCCATAAATGCGCTTGACTGCGTGCTGTATATCCCATCTCTCCTGGTTTGGGTAACACGTTCAAGTGGACCAATGCATCTTTCTGCAGGGTAAGCCCTGATTTTTCGCCGAGGTAGTTCAATAGAGATAGAGGATCTGCATGTATAACTCTTTTCCGAGGTGGATTTTTAGGCGTTTTTTTTGATGAACTTCCTTTTTCCTTTTCTTCTTTTTCTATGACCTCTCTGTTTTGTAGAAACTTAGTAGCCAGGCGACGATCGTGCTCATAAAGCCATTGATATTGGATGGTGGCCAGCGCTTTGGCTATAGGATTTCCGGTGTCGCAATCTTTGACACTGGGTAGTTTGGGCCCTTTCGGGCAGTACTTTTCATTCCACTTTCTAGCGGTTGAAGCTATTTCGAGAAGGCGGACCGCCGGATTAATATGAGCGGTCAAGCCCCAAAAAAATCCTGCTTTGCGTGCTTTGTAGGCAAAGCTATCTTCATTGGCTCTTTCCATCTCATATTGTGAATGCACGCTAAAGCATTCCATGATTTTTACTGCTTTATCGGGGGTGTCCGGTGTGATGTCGAGAGTTCCGCCTGTACCTAATTCATACAAAAGCCTGCCCGCTACAGCATTCGCCCATATGCTAACCATCTCTTTATCTTTATTTTCTATGACTTGATCCGGCAGTCCAAAGGCGATTGTTTGTAAAGGAGCATACTCTAGGTGTCGCTTTATTGCTAACGAGTTGAAGCTGCCGTGGGAGGCCTTAAGGCGATCTAGAACGCCTTTTGTTGTAAGCTCTATTCCGTCATCCGTTGATATTTGGAGTAGGCCAGCCTGATTAACGGCGGCTCTGCCAAGCTCGGCATAGAGTACGGCAACATAAAATGGCGTAAGGTATTCTTCCTTAGGCCTGAATGGCCATTTCATATATTTCAATTCTGGAAACAATTTCAGGCAATCTTTAAATTTATTAGATAATAATAGCTTGAATGCAGATTGGTATTTTGGGCTTCTTTTTAAATAAATGAGCCAGTGTGCAAGATCGCTAGGCTTATGGCCAATCAGGGCAATGAGATGCTCATTTGAAGCGCAGTCGGCGTCGATCGATCCGATCTCATAGTCTCCGCCGTGAAAATCGTAAGAGCCAGGTTGAATGAGACTTCTTCGCCAGATTCCATTTGCGATTTGTCTGGCATCCATATCTTCAGAAAAGATCGGTTTAGCGCCATCGGGCAACGTCCTTTTGTCCAGAACATAGGGATGGATTGCACGCCCTATCCCGTATCCGTCGGTATATGGGGTCAATTTTATAGATGGCTTGATGTCGCTGTTCGGCGTCGAGGCAGATGATGGGATCCAATAGTCCCATCCAAGGCGAAGGTCCTTCTTGTCGCAGCCGGTATAGAGGTTAGCTATAATGCCTTCAATCACTGTCATTCGTTTTTCTCCTGCTCTTTCATCGCAGGAGTAATATTGAGACTTCGTATCTCCTTACGCAGGGCATCTTCTGCGGCCTTGATGTTTACATGATGTTCATCCAGCCATTTTTCTTGAGCAGCCACGATGTCTGCAAGCAATTTGCAGTTGAGCGAGATTGCATGCCAGAGCACTTCTGCCTCTGCGGGGTTTGCGTCGAGCTCGGCCTCATGAACCATGATGCGGCATAAAATCTCTTCACCACGCCATTGCAGGGCTGCGTAGCTCTCAAACACCTGCGTCTCGGTCCCCAGGTCGATCAGGCGGGGGCTGTTCAATATTGTGCTCAAGATTGCCTCCTATCATCTTCCGGCCGCCTTTCAGGCGTCGCCATGAGGCTTTGGGTTTCGGCGGCCTTGAGCCTGAGATTGCCACCATGGCGTTCAATCCAGTCATGCGCCTCGCCACGGTTCATTTTCCCGGGGAAGGGCACCCTCAACGCACTTGCCTGTCGGTCGATCAAGAGAAGTTGGTTGCGAGTGGCAGGCTTTTTCCGCCAGGCAACATTGTCGGGATGCCCTTGTTGCCATGCGCGAAAGCTCTGGCATTCCATAACATAGCCGTCGTATGCGCGCCTCAGCAGCAACGCGTTGCCTTTGGCGGTCCAATCCACGAGATTAGCCCGCACTGCTGCGACTTCAATGTCGATGATACGCTGCGGCTTGGTCTGATCAACGTAAGCGTGGATCAGCTCGATATATTTATGCATCGTCTGTTCCTTGAGCCAGACCCGTGCCGATGCCATTTCTCCTGTGTATCCGGCATCGCGATCAAGCCAAGCCAAGGCCATCCGGTGCCACTGTTCTGATTTGGTCGTGGCCTGAAGGCGGCTTTTGGCTGACCGCGCTTCCTCCTTTTGCCGGGCGAGGCGCTCCTCCAGTTTTTTCTTCGCGGCCATGGTTTTTTCGTATACTCGCCGCAGCCGCATTTCCTCCCGGTCATAGTCCATAGCAATTACCTCCTGCATGTTTGTGCGAATCGCTTATGACTCGTGGAGGTTCTTCGCGCCGCGGGGGGTACTCACGATTTTCCAGATCGGTGCCTCGTGCTGCACGTTACGCGTCTTATGCCAATGTGGTTCCGTCACTGGCACAGCTACTTGACCCTGCCATATTGGGCCCGAATTTCCCGAATGCTTGCCGGCGGGCTCTCATCCCATCGCCCATGAGTAGGCTGACTGTCACCATGTCGATTGCGCGGATCGTGACACGGCCTTGCTTCTCCCGGTTCGATGACGGCGGGCTCTCCGGTAGGGGGCACCGCCTCCCCAGATCCCGCCATGGCTGTCGTCGCCATCGACCGCCTCGTGCACCACTCGACTATTCTCGGGATGAACGACGAAGGCTACCGCAAGTATTCCACCGTCCTGCGCATCACTGCCGATGGGCACGCTCCGACGAATGGCGCTCTGGACCGGCCATCACCATTGTCGATGGCTGCGCGCCCGGGAGCACCCTTGCTCAGGCAACGGGTCATTGTCATCAGGGGCAATGACATGCCAAACATCCCATGCGCTTCAAGCCCTCGCTTCCGGCCCGCGTCAGCGACAATTGATACGCGTTGTAATTGTCGCTCGCCGGTCGCTGCTGGCAACAGCAAATGGACGCCAGAATTCACCACATGGCGCGGCCACCTATCGGCCCACAATTGACGCCGACCAGACGGCGTAATCCTCGCGCTACCCCTGATGGATCTGACACTATCGGCACCCGGCGCAATTTGACTTGGCCAGATTGCCCCTGTTGGCGCGGATGTGGCCCGCGATGCGCTATCGTAACCCGTGTCGCCAACCCGAACAGATCTTGGGTCAGCGGATCGTTCGGCCCAATGGGCACCGGTTCAGAGCAGCAATACAATTGGCGCGCTGGCGAGGTCGAGATCCCGGTGTCGCGCGACACCCCGGACTTGCCTGATTTCTCGCGCTTTGCGCCGCAAGATCACGCCCTCAATCCTCGCTGGCTTTCTCGCTTCGTGCCGAGCCGGACTGCCCAAGACAAATCGCAGTACCCCCCGCGGCGAACAGGGCTTGAACGCGGCACAGTCGATTCGCGTGAAGGGAAGGAGGGAGGGGAAGGAGAGGGGGGGGATGCGAAAGAAATGTTGACCACTGTCAACGTCGCGTCCCGCTCTTTCGCCCCCCCTCTCCCTGTTTGATGAAAGGCAAAGGCACCGTGCAGGTCATGAGCGAGACGGGTATTTGGGCAAAAGCCGATGCTGCCGCATTTGCCATGTTGATGGGGGAAAATCGCACCGGGCGCCGTTTGCAGGCGGCCGAACGCACAATGGCTGGCGCGCGTGAGCGCATTGCCAAACTTCGTCGGCAACTTTCTATGATGACGGCAAAAGCCAACGAAATGGCGACCAAGGCCATCGAGCGCGAATTCAACAATTCGCGATCCGCCTGGGGTAGGACCTTTCGGGTCCGGATCAAACCTGGCTCGATCAAGATGCCCACCAAACCCAAACCATCTGCAAGCCCGCAGCCGACAAAACAGCGCCGGGCCCGGCGTGCGTATAAGGCACCGATTATCGATCGGCGCGGTCGCACCGCCATCTATTTTCGCATCCGCTATATCGGCTTGAAATCTAAAAAATGGCGGGCCGGACTGACAGCCGATCACGCCCTTTATATCCTGCGGGAAGATGCCCTTCAGGACGGCGAATTGGGTATCATTTCCAACATGGGCGAGAACGCCGCCGAGATCGCCAATTGCTGGCGGGCGCTCGAGGCGGTGGAAACCGGATATCGCGCCAATGCGATCATGCAATATCGCATCGTCATGAACCTACCGGCAGGGCTCACCCCTGCGCAAAGGCATCACGCGGTCCAGCATTTTGCCGAGCGTACTTTTGGCAAGAGCGGTCTGCCTTATGTGGCTGCCGTCCATAAGCCGGATGAAGGCGGGGATTCGCGCAACTTCCATGCCCATATCTGTTTCTCCACGCGGCCTTGTGAAAGGATCGATACTGGCGAATGGCTGATCAGCGAGGAGAAGGTCAACGGCCTGACAGATCCTGCCGGCCTGTTTCGCATGCGAGCCCAAGCGGCTGCGCATTTAAACCTTGCCTGTCATCGCGCAGGTGTCGCCGCCAGATATACACACCAGTCCTACCGTGATCGTGGTATTAATGCAGTCAGGCAAGAGCATGTCGGCCCTCATGCCATGGCGGCTTTCGAGCGAGGCGAGCCGGTGGCGGTGATTGAACGCAACGAGGCCATTGTTGTTGCCAATGAATTGGGCATCGAGACAGACAAGCGGCAGGCCGAAGTGGATCTTCTTGCCCGGCTTACGGCATGCTTGCAGCAACAGTATCAGCTCGTCGCCAGTAAGGCGGCCATTCAGAAAATGCGCCATCGCGTGGAGGCTGTAGCGCAGCGGGCGGCGGTTATCGGGTCCTCCAAAACCAAGGCGGCGGTGATCGACCGGCAGCAAGTCGAAACAATCCTGGCGCGTTCCACCTGGCTGCTCGCGCAAAAGAAGGCGCGGCATGCGACTTTGCCGAGCGCCATCGCTGGATCGATTGCGGTAAGGGCGCAAGCTTTGGCTCAGCAATTGGCGAGCGTGAACGAACAGCGCCGTTCCCTGAATAATGTCAAAATCTACCTGAAAGGCGTCCAGCGATCCTTTGCCCATCATCAGGCCCGGGTAGAGCAGCAGCGCCTTGCCGAGGCCGAAGCATTGGTGGCGACCGTCATGCCGCGGCCCTATCGCATGGAGAATAGACTGCTGGTCCCAGATCTGTCCGGTATGACGGCGGCACAACAAGCCCTCATCCGATCGGTCGATCGTCAGGCGATGTTTATCGCATTCGGTCGCCGCCACGAGGAGGATTGTCTTGCCGACGAAGCCAAGGCGATCTCGGCTGCGGCCGAGCGTCAGCGCCAATTCAAGCTGGAAGCCGAGCGGC
>NZ_SACO01000002.1 GCF_004005905.1 Novosphingobium umbonatum | reverse complement strand
TCCCATCTCGAACTCGGCCGTGAAACCTGACCGCGCCAATGGTACTAACGCTCAAGCGTTGGAAGAGTAGGTCGTCGCCAGGCATTATAGCCGACGCATCCAAAAAGATTGAAAAACCCGTTCGCAATGAAAAATTTAGCTCTCCCCCATCTTACGCTGCCCATGCACAGGCAGTACAAGCCAGGCGCTTGACCCAACTCCCCAAAATGCCGACATAAGGTCGATGGATAAACAAGATATCGGTCTTACCACTGCTTTGCGCGCACCCGTCCAGGGGCGGTCCAAAGCCTCCTACGAGCGCATGATCGCCGCTGCAGAAGCCTTGATGGTCGAGCGAGGGAGTGATGAATTCACGCTGCTTGAGGTGAGCAAGAAGGGCAAAGTGTCCATCGGCTCGATCTATAACCGCTTTGAAAGCAAGGATGCGCTGCTCCATGCGGTCCAACTGCGTGTGCTGGAAAGGGTGGATCAGCAGATGGGGCAGAGGCTGGCTGCTGCTCGCCATGGGGCAGGGGAACTTGAAGCCTTGGTGGTGGCGTTGACCGAAGCTGTGGCGGAAACTCTGCGTGACAATGCCGGCATTATGCGTGCCTTGATGATGCGCGCGAGCGTCGATCCGCTGGTCGCCGCTACGGGTAAAACGTCCTATGCTGCCACCGCCAATTCGGTCAAAGAAGCTCTGCTTCTCCACGCCAGCCGCATTGCCCAACCAGATCCCCTGCGTGCGGTGGATAGCGTGTTTCGCGTCCTCTATGCCTCGATTGCCCGCTATCTGGGTTTCGGGTCGGCGACCACTGCGGCGTGGGAAGGCGATTGGGAAGTGTTGAAGCAGGATCTGGCGAGGATGATGGCGGCTTTTCTCGTCACCGCTCCGGTGGTCTGAATGAAAAAGGGGGCCGTGGAAGCCCCCCTTTTCTTTAAAGACTGTTGGCTTTTGCTATCTTGCCCAAAACCTCGGCGCTTGGTTTTGGCGTTCGCGCAAAGGTCTGTCGGTCCAGCTTGCACAGGCCAAACTGGATTTTATACCCGAAAACCCATTCATAATTGTCGACCAGCGACCAGTGCAGATAGCCCAGCACTGGCACGCCATCATCCATCGCCTTTTTAAGCTCGGTGAGCGCGGCGGGGATCAGGTTGGCGCGGATCTCGTCATGCTCGCTGCCTACGCCATGTTCGGTCACCATGATCGGCAGGCCGGTTTCCGCATGGGCATAGCGCGCCACACCGGCCAGTGAGGGCGGATAGACTTCCGCGCCCATGGTGTTGGTAACGGCGCCCTTCGGCGCAGGTCGTTTGCCCTTGTCGTCCCATACGCTGCGTTCGTAATTCTGGATGCCGAGAAAGTCGCAATCCACCTTGGCCAGACGCAGCCAATCCCCATAATAATGTTCGCGCATCTTGTCGCGCAGGCTGACCTTGCCCTTGGGCAGGTCGGGCGCGGCCTGCTCGTCCAACATGGCCAGACTGACGCCTACGGGCAGATTGCCGCGCACCGCCTTGATCGCGGCCCGTCCGGCGCTGTGTCCGGCCAGCAGATGCTTTTGCGTGCGGGCGCCATCGGGCGTATAGAGCGGGTTGCCCGGTTGATAGATCGGCACGCCCAGCGCCTTGGCCGCGGCCTCCACCATGGCTTTATCGGCCCCCAGCAGGTCGCCGGGCAGCAATTCTCCCAGCTTGCCCGACAGGTTGGGTTCGTTCAGCGTGGTGGCATAGGCGATACCATCGGCCAGATGCCGCGCGGCCTTGTCACAGAAGCGGGCGAAAAGTGAGGGCGATTCTTCACTATGCCAGCCCCCCTTGGCGGCAAACCAGCGCGGGGTGGTGAAATGGTTGAAAGTTACCACCGGCGTCAATCCGCGCGCATGGCAACCGGCGATCATCGCCTTGTAATGGTCCAGCATGGCAATCGAGAACTGGCCCTGTTCCGGTTCGATCCGCGCCCATTCTAGAGAGAAGCGATAGGCGTTGAGGCCCAGACTTTTCACCAGATCCAGATCGCGTTCCCACAACAGGAAACTGTTGGCCGCATCGCCCGAAGGCTCGGCATAGACGGTGGGCGTCATATGTTCCAGAATCCATATGTCGGACGCCGTATTATTGCCTTCCACCTGATAGGCTGCGGTGGAGGCGCCCCATAAAAATCCCTGCGGAAACGCAGGGTTGAAAGGCTTGGCCTTGGTGGCTGCTTGCAGAGGCAAGGGGGCGATGGCGGGCAGGGCGCCCAAGGCTGCGGATTTGAGCAGCTGGCGTCGATCCATGGCATTCTCTCCAAAATACCTCCCCCGCCCATGCATCGGGCGGGGGTAGGCGCAGGGACTTAGAAGGAGATGACCTTCTCGTCATTGTTGAAGCTGGGGAAGGGCATATAGGAGATGCGCAGGCGCTGTTGCAGCGTCAGCTTGTGCTCGCCCTTGGGGAAGCCGCCTTCCAGCGCCACCGTGATTGTGGCCGGCGCGCCAAAGGCCCAGCGACGGTCGAAAGCTTCTTCCATCTGGTCCAGCGTCAGGGGGCCTTGGCCTTCGTCAAACAGCACGGCCTCACGCGGCAGCGCCTCGCCATCGATGGAAACCTTGAGGTCTTCCACCATGGAAAGGCCAAGCCCGCGATAATAGCCCAGCTTGGTGGTGAAGGAAAAGCCGGTGGGCGCGTCGGCAGGGCCGGTGTTGGCAACCGAGGCGGGGTCGATGATATATTTGTCAAACATTATGCCAGCTCCGCTTCAGCCTTGGCGATCAACCGTTCAAACATTACATGCTGGCGCCGGACTTGTTCGCGGCTGTCCACTTCATGCACGTCCTGAATCCAGCGGTTGCCTTCATATTCAGAAGACAAAGTGCCTTCCCAACCGGCCTTGACCAGCTCGGGGATCACCTCGTCATAGGCCAGTGCGGGATCGGTATAATCCTCGTTCATTTCATAGAACTTGGCCTGAATATGGCGGAAATAGGGGGCGAAATCGCCAATCCGCTTCGGGTTGGCATAGGGGGCGTGGCGCAGGGTTTCGGCCATGGCCACTTCGGCCTTGTTGCCCTGCATCTTCACCGCGACCTCATAGATGGTGTATTCGCACATCACCTTCTGCTCGTGCTGGTCCACAATGAATTGCGTGACCTCTGGGCGGGCGCCCTGGCGTTCGAAACGGGCGCGGAAGGCGGGCGGGTAATGCTTCATGAAGATGCCCATATCGGGCAGGATGCCCAGATGTTTCGTCTTCAGGCGATCGGCCACTTCGATGGTGCGCAGGATCCATGCATGGTCCAGATACCACGGAGCATGCACTTCCACCCCCATATGCACGTCCAGCTTTTCCGCCATGGGCACGCATTTTTCGAGGATATCGGGGCGCACGAAAATCAGGATGCGCATATTCTTGATGCCAAGGCGGTTGCACAGCACCAGATCGCGATGGATGCTTTCCACCTGTTCCTCATCGCTCATCAGGCGGTCCTTGCGGCGCTTGGTGTCGAGGAACATGTCATAGCAGGTGAAATGCGCGCCATGGCGGGCCAGCATGTCCTGCCATTCGCCAATCTGCTGGTCGGTGATGTTGGGGAAGGTGGGCATGTTCTGCTCGGGCAGGATTTCGATACCCTTCGCGCCGATGCTGGCACCAAAGGCCACCACATCTTCGACGCTCATGCGGCCGAGGAACATTTCCTCCTGAAAACTATAGAGGCTGATGCCCCGCTGGATCTTCGATTTCATGCGATTAGGCTCCGATAGGGGCGGCGTCGCGCGCACGCCCGGAAACAACGATCAACACCAGCAAAGCGCAGGCGAGGCCAAAGCCACCCGCGATTTGGAATGCGCCCTGCATCGTGCCGCTGGACACGCGCAAGGCGCTGACCAACAGCGGAGAGGTGAACTGGCCAAAGAAGAAACAGGCGGTCCAGATGCCCATGCCGCGCCCGCGATGGGCAAAGGGCAGCTTGCTCTGCGCCCAAGCCACCAGACAGGGCACCGCCATGCCCGCGCCGGTCTGCTGGATGGCCATGCCAACCACCATGCCGCGCCAGTCATGGATCATGCCGATGACCAAAAGGCCCACGCCCAGCAGCGCGAAGAGCGCGAACAATTGCCAGCGGATGCCGAATTTGCCGGTGAACCAGAACACGCCCGCGCCCGCCATGACGAACAGGCTGGGGATGGTGGTCAGGCGGCCGATTTCGCTGGCGTCTTTCACGCCGATTTCCTGCCACACCATGCCGCCATTGATGATGAAGACATAATAAAGCGCGCTGCCCAGCAGGGTGAAGCCGGCAAAGGTCAGCACCGCGTTCCAAGGGAAAGCGGTGGGCGCTTCGTCCATGCCCAGCATCTTGCGGACAGTCTCGTCGCTTTCAGGCTCATAGAGGAAGGCGTAGCTGGCGAAGAAAGCGGGGAAGCCGACCAGATAGATGAGGAAAGTGGCGTTCCACTGGAATTGCGTGAGATAGCCCGAGGCAAGGATCACCGCGCTGCCCAGAAACGGCCCGAGCAGGCCCTGCATGGTCAGCCAGAAGCGGCGGTCTTTCTCTTCCCAATAATCGCCCACCAAAGTGTTGAGCGTGGTGAGAATCGCCGCCTCGGCTACGCCCAGCGCCAGACGCGAGGCATAAATCTGGTCAATCGAATCGAGGAAGAAAGGCGCTGCACCGACGATGCCATAGAGACTGGTCGAAACCAGCAACAGGCGGCGGCGGCCATAACGGTCCACCAGCAGGCCTGCCACCAACGCCAGCAGGGCGATGGTCAGACCGGGGGCCGATACCATGGCGGGAACCTTGGCCATGGCCGAAGGGTCGCTTTTGGAAAAATGCTCGATAATCGCGGGCACCGCGGGGAACATCGAAACAATGGCAACAATGGGCAAAAAGGCCACGGTTACCAAGGTGATACCTTGCGCAGTGCCGGCCCTGCGCTTGGGCATGGCTGGGGCGGGCTCCATTCAACTCTCTCCCGATTCGAGGCCGCGCGCATGGCAAGCGGGCTGGCGTTATTGGAATTTGTATTCTGAAAATAGGAGCGGCCCGTCGGATTTGTCAAGCGCTTCGCGACCAGGCTGGCGCCACGCCTGTCGCGGGGAGGTGCATCGCGACGGGACACCTGGCGCCTCCATCATTTCGTTTGATGATTTTCGATCAGGATTATGAATTTTACAGATTAGAACCTCAGTTTTTATATGGATGGCGCGCAGTTTCCGAATCCATCTGTCCATGCCTTTGCCGCAACATCCGGCGCTTGGCTCAATAGGCTGGGCCAATCCGCAAGGCGCTGCCAATTTGCCACACTGCTCTGGCAAAACCGGGGCCGAGGCAATGGGTGGCAAAGCTGCATGGTTGACAGGTGAATTTTCTGCTCACATTTTAGAACCCGAGTTTTGATTTTGGATTGGGCGGCGGGGTCAACATCCGCCTCCGCACTGGGAGAGTTACGATGAACAGCGGTTTTTCCGCCGCGCTTTGCGCATCCGTCAGCATGGTCGCTTTCTGCTCGCTGGCCACTCCAGCCATGGCGCAGGAAGCCAAGCCCGCTGGTTTGCAGGAAATTGTGGTGACCGCCAGTCGCGTGGAAACCGCTGCGCAAAAGACGCCTATCGCGCTGACCGTCTACACCGGTGCCGATCTGGCGGGTAAGGGCATCAGCAATGTGCAGGCCCTGTCCTCGATCGACCCCAGCCTGAACATCACCAGCAGCACCGGCGCCGCCTATGTCGCGGTGCGCGGCATTGCCTCGACCGACGTGACCGAAACCGGCGACCCTTCGGTGCCGATTGCCCGCGACGGTTTTTACACCAACCGCTCGTTCAACATCGCCTCCTCGATGTATGACATTGCCCGCGTGGAAGTGTTGAAGGGCCCGCAGGGCACGCTCAATGGCCGCAACTCAACCGGCGGTCTGCTCTCGATCATCACCAACCGCCCCACGGCCAAGGATGGCGGCTATGCCGCGCTGGGCGTGGGCAATTATGGCGCGTTTGAAAGCGATCTGGGCGCCAATATCGCGGTAACCGACAAGTTGCAGGTGCGCGCTTCGGGCACCTATCGCTATCATCAGGGCTATCGCACGGTGACCGGCCTGTACAATGGCCAGACGTTGCGCGGCGATGACAGCAATGTGGCCTCGGGCCGTTTCCAGATGGCATGGCGTCCGGTCGATGGTCTGAAGCTCTGGGCTTCTTATCAGCATGACTCGATCGACAATGTCGGCGATGTGACCAAGGACAGCACGATCCGCACCCGCGTTTCGCTGGCCAATGTGCAGACTTTCTCGGGCAATGCGCCCAGCTCGACCAAGCTGACGGCTGATCGCGTGCGTTGGGAAGCGGTTTATGATGCGCTGCCCGCTGGTCTGTCGCTGACCTATGCTGGTGGTTTCGACAAGAGCAGCTTCCGCCGCAAGACCGATGCCACCGGCCCTGTCTATGATGCGGTGCGCCAGTTCATTCAGGGCGAAGATCCCAAGACCTGGAACCACGAAGTGCGCCTGTCGAACAGCAGCGCTTCCAAGCTGTTTTTCCAGACCGGCTGGTTCCATTTCCAGGAACGCAACATCATCAATTCGGGCCTGTATAACCTGCAGATGACCGGCATGTTCGCCCCCGGCGCGGCGCTGTCCGCGATGGGGCAGGCGGGCAAATATGGCATCAAGTTCGACTATGACATCCTGACCAAGTCGGACGCCATTTTCGGACAGGTGGCTTATCGTCTGAACGATCAGGTCAAGCTGAGCCTTGGCGCGCGCAACACCTGGGACAGCAAGTCGCGCATCGGCAATGCCGTGCTTTATCTGCCCGCACTGGCCAGCCCCTTTGCGCCCAACCGGACGCTGACCACGCCGGGCAATGGCGATATGAGCACGTCCAAGCTGACCTATCACGCCGGTGTGGACTATCAGATCACCCCGCGCAGCCTCGTCTATGCCAAGTTTGATACCGGCTACAAATCGGGCGGCTTCAACTCCAACGGCAGCGCGGCCTCGGTGGCCTATGCGCCCGAAACCTTGAAGGCATGGGAAATCGGCACCAAGAACCGCTTCCTCGACAACAAGCTGCAGGTGAACGCTGCCGCCTTCTATTTCGACTACAGCGGCTATCAGGCCTCGCGTTCCACCGATGCGTTGAGCGGCGGTTCGGGCATTTTCAACATCGGTTCGGCCAAGATCTATGGCGCCGAATTGCAGACCATTGCCCTGATCGAGGGCTTCCGTCTGGATAGCAACATCGCCTATCTGCACACCGAATTCGGCAAGGGCATTTCGGTGCGCGATGGCGGCGGCACCACCCGCGACATCAGCGGCCATCGCCTGCCCAACGCGCCCGCCTTCACCGCCACGTTCGGGGCGGAACGCATGATCGATCTGGGCGTGGGTTCGCTGACCCCGCGCATCGATGGCAAATATTCCTCGGACTTCTATTATGACGTGTTCAACGATGCCGACACGCGCTCCAAGGCCTATGTCACCGGCAATCTTTCGGTGAATTTCAAGCCTGCGCATGGCGGATGGCAGATCGATGCCTATGTCCGTAACTTCACCGACAAGGTGGTGCTGGCCAATGCGGCGCGCAATTTCGTGGCGCTGAAGAACACCTACCAGTTCCAGGCTCCGCGCACTTTCGGCATCCGTGCCAGTGTAAAGTTCTAAGCGCGTAAAGTTCTAAGGCTGGTTTGATTGCGAAGGTCCTGCTCCTCTCCATACAGCAGGCCATGAGGGAGCCGCCGGAAGGGATGCCTTTCCGGCGGTTCTTTTATGGCTTATGGGAAAGGGGTGAATGCATAAACCATAATTGGGATTGCGCCTGTGCGTTTCAAAAATCTCGACCTCAATCTGCTGGTGGTCTTTTCAGCCTTGATGGAAACCCGCAGCGTGACGCGCAGTGCGGAAAAGCTGGGCCTGACCCAGCCCGCCGCCAGCGCGGCCCTGCGGCGACTGCGCGACTATTTCGGCGATGATATGCTGGTGCAGGTGGGCAAGCGCATGCATCCCACCCCCTTTGCCGAGGCGCTTTACCCGCAGATCCAGCGCAGCCTGCACAGCGTGGAGCAAGCGATTGCCACGCCTGCCGGATTCGATCCTGCCACCTCCACCCGCCGGTTCCGTATCAATGCCTCGGACTATGTGATGGTGGCGGTTTTGGTGGGGCTGGCCGAAAGGCTGGCGGCCAGCGCGCCGCATGTGCAGTTGGAAGTGGCGGTTCCCACCGAACGCAATGCCGACGAGCTGGAGGCTGGAAAGATTGACCTTTTGGTTACGCCAGAGCCCTTCCTTGCCCCATGGCATCCGTCGGAATTCCTGTATGAGGAAGAGCAGGTGGTGGTAGGTTGGGCGGGCAATCCGGTGTTTCCCAAAGGGTTGGGGGTGGAGGAATTCTTTGCCGCTGGCCATGTCGGCGTGGCCATAGGCGCGCGGCGGGCGGCCACTTTTGCCGACACGCAATTGGCGCGCATGGGGCGGGCGCGGCGAATCGAGATCGAGGTCGCCTCCTTTGCCAGCGTGCCATGGTTCCTGCAAAACACGATGCGACTGGCGGTTTTGCACAAGAGGCTGGTGCAGGCGATGATGCCGCAATTCGATCTGGCCTATGCCTCCATGCCCTTTCCCTTTCCCCGCCTGCGCGAAATGGCCCAGTTTCATGAATCGCGGCGCGATGATGCGGGGCTGGTCTGGTTGCGCGAACAATTGCGTCTGGCGGCCTATAGTGCGGCATAATCAAAATCTATCCATTTCCATCACAACAATGACTTTTACACATTGATGCCTCCCCCCTTACACAGGGGGCAAGAAGGGCGCGCGCCCTCCATTTGCGCGCCCAAGGAGAGCATGATGCGTCGGGACAAGCACGCCGCGCGGCCAAAGGAGTTGCGGGCATGAACAATCTGGACATTCTGGTAATCGGCGGCGGCATTGGCGGCCTGACCAGCGCGATCGCGCTGTGCAAGGCGGGCCACAAGGTGACCGTGATCGAACGCGACCCCAATTGGTCGGTCTATGGCGTGGGGATTATCCAGCAATCCAACGTGCTGTCGGCCGCGCAGCAATTGGGCATTCTGGAAGGCTATCTGGCCGCTGGCGTCGGTTTTGATGCGGTGGAAATCTATACGCCCACCGGACAAAAGGTCGCGCGTATCCCCGGTCATCCCGTGGCGCCGGGCCTGCCCGCCAATATGGGTATTGGCCGCCCCGCCTTGCACAAGCTGCTGGGCGACAGCGCAAAGGCGGCAGGCGCGGAAATCCGTCTGGGCGTGACGGCCAGCGCGATTGACGACACGGGCGATGCGGTCAACGTCAGCTTCAGCGATGGCACCAGCGGCACCTATGCCTTGGTGGTGGGCGCCGATGGCGTCTATTCGCAGACCCGCGCCACCGTGCTGCCCGATGCGCCCAAGCCCGCCTTCACGGGTCAGGCGGTGTGGCGCTACAATTTCCCGCGCCCTGCCGATCTGGACGCGCTGCATGTCTATAATGGCCCGATTGGCGCCGGCCTTGTGCCGATCAGCGCCGATCTGATGTATATGTATGTCACCACGCCCGAGCCGGACAATCCTTGGTATCCCAAGGAAGGCATTGCCGCGGCCATGCGCGCGAAACTGGCCAATGCCGCCCCCGCGATCAAGGAACTGGCCGAGCAGATCACCGATGACGAGGGCGTGGTCTATCGCCCGCTCGAGGGCATGATGCTCTATGGCGAATGGCACAAGGGCCGCGTCGTGCTGCTGGGCGATGCCGTGCATGCCACCACGCCGCATCTGGGGCAGGGCGCGGGCATGGCGATCGAGGACAGCATCGTGCTGGCCGATGAAATCGCCAAGGCCGCAACGCCCGAAGAAGCCTTCACCGCCTATCGCAACCGCCGCTTCGAACGCTGCCGCTTCATCGTCGAGAAGAGCCTTGAGATCTGCCACGGCCAGATCGGCAAGGGCCCGCCGGTGGATAATGCCAAAGCCACCGCAGACATGTTCGCTGTTGTTTCGCAGCCTATCTGATTCAGGGAATTACCAATGAGCCGAGTGACCGAAATCCGCTATGTGGGCTATGGCGTTACCGATTTTGACGCCGAAACCGCCTATTACGAAACCAAATGGGGCCTTGAGCGCGTGGCCAGCGACGATGGCATGGCCTGGTTCAAGGCGCAGGGCCATGACGAGCATCACGTGGTGCGCCTGCGCAATGCCGAGGAAAACCGCATCGACGTGATCGCCCTTTCGGCCGATACGCGCGGTGATGTCGATGCGCTGGCCGCCAAGGTCGAAGCGGCCGGTGGCCAGATCGTTCACGCCCCCCGTGAATTGACCACGCCGGGCGGTGGCTATGGCTTCCGCTTCTTCACCCCCGATGGCATCCAGATGGAAATCAGCGCTGATGTGGCCCGTGGGCCCAAGCGCGATATCCAGCATTGGGAAGGCGTGCCGGTCAAAATCAGCCATATCGTGCTGCACAGCCCCAACCACAAGGCTTTGGTGGAATGGTTCTGCAATGTGCTGGGCTTCAAACAGTCCGACTGGCTGGGCGATTTCATGTGCTTCCTGCGCTGCAACGAGGCCCATCATCGCTTCGCTATTCTGCCAGGGCCAGCCTGCCTCAACCATGTCGCTTATGACATGCTGGGCGTGGATGATGTGATGCGCGGCATCCACCGTCTGAAGCAGATGGATGTGAACATCGGTTGGGGTCCGGGCCGTCACACGGCGGGCAACAACACGTTCAGCTATTTCGTGACCCCCTCGGGCTTTGTGACCGAATATACCAGCGATCTGGAAGTGGTGGATTTCGAAACCCGCGAACCCACCGTTTACACGCCCGCTCCGATGGTGATGGACCAGTGGGGCATTGGCACCGGCGGCCCGCAGACCTTGCCGCATCCGCATGAAAATGCGGGCCTGTTTGTCGCGGTCGACGCGTGAACAAGCCCTCGTGCCTGTTGATGCTGGCAGCGCTGGTCGCGCTGCCAGCCAGCGGGCAGGCGCGCCCTGCCAAAGCGTCCTCGCTGACCGAGCGCAACCGCGCGATCATCAGCGATTTCGCGCAAATCTTTTACGGCAAGCGCGACGTTCGCACCGCGTTCAACCGCTATGTCGCGCCCGATTATATCCAGCATAATGCCGGTATTCTGGACGGGCGCGATGAGGCGATTGCCGCGCTGGAACCGATGTTTTCCCAGCCCGAGGCGCGGTTTGAAGTCAAACGCATCATCGTTGACGGCAATATGGCGGTGATCCACCTCTATGGCCGCGCCGGTTCGGTTGGTTCGGGCGGCACCGTGGCCGATATCTATCGCCTGAAAGATGGCAAGATTGTCGAACACTGGGATATTCTCCAGCCTATCGCCGCCAACACCAAAAACCCCCACCCCTATTTCTGACGGATCCCATGGCCCTTTATTCCCCCTTTCCGAACTATATCTGGAACCTCTCGGTCGCCATCGCGCTGGAAAGCGGCGGGCAGATCGGCGAAATCGTCGATATGTGCCAGCCCATCATCGATGCCGCTGCCGGTGGCGGCGATGCCGGCACGCCCGCTTTCATGAAGCAATGGGCGGCGATGGGGGAAAAGCTGCTGGAACTGGCCGCTGAAGACGAGGCACGCGGGCGCGGCTTTTCGGCCAGCGCCAAGCTGGAGCGCGCCTCGCTCTATCTGATGGTGGCCGAGCGGATGCAGGGCCATGGTGCACCGGGCCGCAAGGAAACCTATGCCAAGGCGTTGGAAGCTTTTGAACGCTCGGCCAAGCTGGGCAAGATCAACCGCGAGCGGGTGGAAATTCCTTTGGCGAGCGGCACGATGCCCGCGCTTTATACCCGTGGCGAAGGGGAAGGCCCACGCCCTGTGGTGGTCTATTGCAATGGTCTGGATAGCTGCAAGGAGCTGCTCTACTGGAGCCGCCTGCCCGAAGCCCTTTCCAAGCGCGGCATTTCCACCCTTTGCGTGGACCAGCCCGGTTCGGGCGAGGCCCTGCGCCTGCAAGGCCTGCCGGTGGACCCGCATTCGGAAAACTGGGCGAGCAAGGCGGTGGACTGGCTGGAAGCCCAGAGCGATGTGGACCCCAAGCGGATCGGCATGACCGGCATTTCGCTGGGCGGCCATTTCGCCCCGCGCGCGGTGGCCTATGAGCCGCGTTTTGCCAGCGGCGCCTGCTGGGGCGCGAACCACAATTGGCGCGAGGTGCAGGACAAGCGCATGAAGCGCGAGGGCGAAAACCCCGTGCCGCATTATTGGGCGCATGTGATGTGGGCCTTTGGCGCAGAGACGATGGAAGATTTCCTCGCCAAGTCCGATGCAATGAACCTCAATGGTCATATGGACGGGGTGAAGGTGCCCTTCCTCGTCACCCATGGCGCCGATGACCGCCAGATCAGCGTGGACTATGCCCATGACTGCTATAACCAGCTGGTCAATTCGCCCCGTCGCGAGCTGAAGATCTTCACCGCCCGCGAAGGCGGCGTGGAGCATGTGGGCGCGGATAATATGGCCTATGGTCGCGATTATATCGCGGACTGGTTCGCCGATACGCTGGGAGGTTGGACCGCATGAGCCGCCGTTTCGTCGACCTGTCGATCACGCTGTGCAATGACGTGATCACCGATCCGCCTTTCCTGAAGCCGGAGATCACCTATCAGACCCATGGCGAAACCATGGGCGAGCTGGGCCATTTCTTCCCCGGCGTGACGGCGGAACAGACGCCCGATGGCGCGGGTTTTGCGGCGGCGGAATGGGTGAAGCTGACCACCCATTCGGGCACCCATCTGGATGCGCCCTATCATTTCCATCCCACGATGGACGCCGCCAGCGGCGAGGCCAAGCGTTCCTTGACCATCGATGAAATCCCGCTGGAATGGTGTTTCCAGCGCGGGGTGAAGTTGGACTTCCGCCATTTTCCCGATGGCTATGTGGTGACGGCGCAGGATGTGGAAGATGAACTGAACCGCATCGGCCATGAGCTTGCCCCGCTCGATATCGTGCTGGTCAATACGGCGGCGGGTATGGCGGTGGGCAACCCCAACTATGTCAATATCGGCTGCGGGATCGGCTATGAGGCCACCATGTATCTCACCTCGCGCGGGGTGCGGGTCACCGGCACCGATGCGTGGAGCTGGGACGCGCCTTTTGCCCATACGGCGGAAAAGGTGGCCGAAACCGGCGATACCTCGCTGATCTGGGAAGGGCATAAGGCAGGCCGCGACATCGGCTATTGCCACTTGGAAAAGCTGCATAACCTTGAGGCTTTGCCGCCCCATGGTTTCACCGTTTCCTGCTTCCCCCACAAGATCAAGGGCGCTTCGGCGGGCTGGACCCGCGCTGTGGCGATCATCGAGGAATAGTCCATGCGTTTGGCAACCTTGCATAATGCCCGCCCCGATGGCGAATTGGTGGTGGTTTCTGCCGATGGCCAGCGTTACCTGAGCGCATCAGGGCTGACGTTGATTGGCGCGATCGCGGATTGGGATGCGGCGCTGCCTGCTCTGGAAAAGCTGGCTGGCTTGCTGGAACAGGGCAAGGGCGGGGTTTTGGACGCTGCCCGCATCGTCGCCCCCATGCCGCGTTCGTGGCAATGGCTGGATGGCTCGGCCTTTGCCCAGCATGGCGAATTGATGCAGATCGCCTTCCACTTGCCGCCGGTCGATACGGATCGCCCGCTGATGTATCAGGGCGTGTCGGACAAGTTCTACAGCGCGACCGATGACATCCCGCTGCCCTCCGAGGCCGACGGCATCGATTTTGAAGGCGAGTTCGGCGTGATTGTCGATGCGGTGCCGATGGGTGTCAGCGCCGAAGAAGCCGCCTCGCATATCAAGCTGCTGGTGCAGATCAACGACTGGTCCTTGCGCGCGATTGCGCCGGTGGAAATGAAAACTGGCTTTGGCTGGGTGCAGGCCAAGCCGCCCTGCAGCATGGCGCCCTTTGCCGTGACGCCCGATGAATTGGGCGAGGACTGGCGCGATGGCCGCATTTGCGCCGATCTGGCCGTGACGTGGAATGGCGCGCCCTTCGGTCTGGTCAAGGGCGACCAGATGGGCTTTTCTTTCCCCGAGTTGGTGGCCCATGCCGCGCGTAGCCGCGATCTGGTGGCGGGCACGATCATCGGTTCGGGCACCGTGTCCAACGCCGAATATGCCACGCGGGGTTCGGCCTGCATTTCGGAACGCCGCGCGATTGAAATGATCGCCGATGGCAAGCCCAGCACCAGCTTCATGCACTTTGGCGACCGCGTGCAGATGGAAGCGCGCACCGCCCAAGGCACCACGCCCTTTGGCGCGATTGACCAGATCGTCACCCGCGCCTGAAGGCCAAAGCAGCATATAAAAACAGGCGCGATAGGAGGGTGGGTCCTATCGCGCCTGTTCCTTTGCGATCCCGCCCCGTTAAGGGTTCAGGCTTTGGGGCGATAGATCGCGAAAAGCTTGGTCACATCCTCGCGGCTTTCCCAGCTGCATTGCGCGCCTTGCTCGACAAGGAACAGGTCGCCTGCGCGGAAGGTGCCTTCGCGGCCTTCCTCGTCGATGAAGGTTACGCTGCCCTCCAGCAGATACATCAGCTCGAAATGGCGATAGGCCATGGCGCGGCGGTGATAGGGGGTGGAATCCCAGATGCCGACCATGAATTCCCCGTCGCCAGACAGGAATTGCGTGTGGTTATGGCATTGCGGCGTGGGGCCGATCAGCAATTCGGCCAAAGGCGCGCCCGATGGCTGACGCTCGGTGGTCGGGTCCAGCAGGGTAACGCCCGCGCTTTCCACCGCTCCGCCGGTGTAAAGCATGGTGACCAAGCGGGCACTATCGGCGCTCCAGCCAAAGCTTTGCGGGCCGGATAGGACGATGCTCTGCCCCTTGGCCAGCACATGCGTGGCGCCGCCCAAGGTAATGCTAGCCTCACCCTCGGCCACCGCCAGCACCGTATCGCCTGCCAGAGACACGGCCTCGCCCGTGCCGGACAGCAGGCTGGCGCGCAGCTCCACCGGCCCGCCGCGCAAGGGCAACAGCGCCGCATCCGCGCCAAAGGGATCGGCGCCAGCCAAAGCGGTCCGGGCAAAAGCGGCAAGGTCGATGAAGGAAGGGCAGGTGGTCAGGGTCATAGTTCTACTCTTGCGGCGCCAGCCAGTGACGGGCCAGCGCGATATGGAGACGCAGGCCGGTTTCCAGCACGCTGTCGTTGAAATCATAATGCGGATTGTGCAGCGGGGGCGGGTTCTCGCCCTTGCCCTGACCCAGCCAGATATAGGCACCGGGCCGGACCTGCAGCATGAAGGAAAAGTCTTCCGATGTAGCCGCCGGTTCGGCCGCCAGTTCGGCATGGGCCACGGTGGCCGCTACCGCCAGCGCGTCCTGCGCTGCTTGCGCGTCATTGATGGTGGCGGGGTAATAGCGGTCATAGGCCAGCTCTGCCTGCACTTCGAAACCGGCCTCGATGCCGGAAACGATCTGGCGGATACGCTGTTCGATGCGGTCCTGCACGGCGGGGTCGAATGTGCGCACCGTGCCGCCCACCATCGCCTCGCCGGGGATGACATTATGCGCGTGGCCCGCGTGGATTTCGGTGACCGATAGCACCGCATTGGCGCTGGCGGGCGCGTTGCGGGCGATGATCGTGTTCAATTGCTGGACCAGACTGGCAGCAGCCAGAATGGAATCCTTGGTATCATGGGGAACCGCCGCATGGCCGCCACGCCCGCGCAAGGTGATGCGGAACTTGTCCGCCGCGCCCATGATCGCGCCGGGGCGGGTGGCGATCGTGCCCGCAGGCAGGCTGGGCCAATTGTGCAGGGCATAGACGCGATCACAGGGGAAGCGCTCGAACAGCCCGTCCTCGATCATCGCGCGGGCGCCGCCTTGGCCTTCCTCGGCGGGCTGGAAGATGAAATGCACCGTGCCGTCCAGACCAGAAGGATCCGCCGCCAAAGCCTGCGCCGCGCCCAGCAGCATGGCCATATGCCCGTCATGCCCGCAGCCGTGGAAACAGCCTTCGTGGCGGCTGGCATAGGGCAGGCCGGTCTGTTCATGGATCGGCAGCGCGTCCATATCGGCGCGCAGGCCGATGGTGCGACCCGAAGCGCCCGCGCGCAACACACCCACCACGCCGGTTCCGCCAATGCCCTCATGCACTTCCAGCCCTGCGGCGCGCAACGTATCGGCAATCACCCGCGCAGTGCGATGTTCGGCAAAGCCCAATTCGGGATAGGCGTGGATGTCGTGGCGCAGTTCCACCAGCGGCGCGATCAGATCGGCAATATCAGTCATGGCTTGCTCCCGCACTTCCCGACAGATTTTGCCCAAACAGGTTCTGGATCGGGAAATGGTGTTTGATGAAAGGCGATTTGATCACAACATAGGAGAAATATTTCTCGATGCCATAATCGCTTTCCAGCATGCCCTCGATGATCGACTGGTAATGCGAAACCCCGCGCGTGACGAATTTGAGCAGATAGTCATAGCCGCCCGACACCAGATGGCATTCGACAATCTCGTCCAGCTTGAAAATGCGGCTTTCAAAGCGGGAGAAATCGCCGCGCCGGTGTTCGGACAGGGTGACCTCGGTGAAAATGGTGAGGAATTCGCCCAGTTTGCGCAGATTGATATGCGCGCCATAGCCGGTGATATAGCCCGCCTGTTCCAGCCTTTTCACCCGCGTCAGACAGGGGCTGGGCGACAGGCCCACCGCATCGGCCAGTTCGACATTGGTGATGCGCCCGGCCTGTTGCAGCTTGGCAAGGATCTTCAAATCGATGCGGTCGAGTTTGAGGCCGGGCATCATGGCGGGGGTTTTCCTCTTTTTAGCCCAGAGCCGCGCGAATGTCGGGCTGCTCCAGCAATTGATCCAGCGTCAATTGCACGCGGTCGAAGATAATGTCCATTTCCTCGACCGTGCAGGTCAGCGCGGGGGCAAAGCCGATAACGGCATTGGCAAAGCAACGCACGATCAGGCCATTGTCCCAAGTCATCTGCGACAGGCGGTCGCCAAGGTTGAGTTCGGCGGGGAACATGCCCTTGGTCGCCTTGTCGGTGACCAGTTCAATCGCGCCCAGCATCCCGCGATAGCGCACATCGCCCACCAGAGGATGGCTGCGGATGGCTTCCATACGCTCGGCAAAACGCGCGCCGGTCTTCACGCCATTGGCCAGCACACCACCCTCGCGGTAAAGGCGCAAAACTTCCAGCGCGACAGCCGCCGAGACCGGATGGCCCGAATAGGTCATGCCATGGCCGACAGGCAGCGGGCTGGCATCGGCAATTGTTTCATAGATGTGGTTGGCCATGAACATCGCGCCCATCGGAGCATAGCCGCTGGTCAAGCCCTTGGCGGTGGTCATGAAGTCGGGGGTGACGCCTTCTTCCTCGCAAGCAAACAAAGGTCCGGTGCGGCCAAAGCCGGTAATCACTTCATCCACCAGCATCAGGATGCCAAGGCGGGTGCAGGCCTCGCGCAGGGCTTTGAGCCAGCCCTTGGGCGGCACGATCACCCCGCCGCTGCCCTGAATGGGTTCGCAGCAGAAGGCAGCCACCTTGTCCGCGCCGATTTCGGCCACCTTGGCCTCCAGCGCGGCCACCGTGCTGGCGATCACGGCGGCATCATCATCGCCCTGCGGGTGGCGATAGGGATAGGGCGAGGGGATATGGTGCTGCCACTTATAGGGCAGGTCAAACCCGCGATGGAAATTGCCCAGCGCCGTCAGCCCCGCGCCGGTGGAGGAGGAGCCGTGATAGCCCCATTCCAGCGCGATGAATTCCTTCTTCTCCGGCTTACCAATGGCGTTGAAATAATGGATGATATAGCGGACCGCGCTGTCCACCGCATCCGAACCGCCCAAGGTGAAGAATACATGGTCCAGCCCTTCGGGCGTCAGCGCGGTCAATTCTGCCGCCAGACGGATCGCCGGTTCGCTGGCGAAATGGAAATAGCCCGTGGCATAGGGCAGGCGGCGCATTTGATCGGCGGCGGCCTCCACAATGGACTCCTGCCCATAGCCGACATTGACGCACCACAGGCCTGCAAAAGCGTCGATCACGCGCTTGCCATCAATATCGGTCAACCACATGCCATCGGCGCTGGCCAGCACGCGGGCGCCATGCGCCTCGTGGCCACGGAAAGAGGCGACAGGATGGATCAGGTGATCGCGGTCCAGTTCGATCAGTGAGCGGTTGGTCAAGGTTTCGGTCATATGAGATAAACCTATGCAAGCGGTTCAGGCCTGTGTGGCCAAAGTGAGGGGTAGGCGCGGCATAAAATGCTGTGGCTTGGCCGATGGCTTCGGCAATCGGCTTTGGTTGAATTAGCCGATGGCCTCCGCAATCGCCTTGCCACATTCCACCGTATTGGCGCTGCCCTTCAAATCCCCCGTGCGGCCCGCAGGCGTGGCCAGCACATGTTCGATTGCGCGCATGATACCAGCGGCGGCCTCCGCTTCGCCCAGATGTTCCAGCATCATCGCCGCCGACCAGATCTGGCCCACCGGATTGGCAATGCCCAGCCCCGCAATATCGGGCGCGGACCCGTGTACCGGTTCAAACAGGCTGGGATGTTCGCCGGTGGGGTTGATATTGCCCGATGGCGCGATGCCGATGGTGCCGGTGCAGGCGGGGCCAAGGTCGGACAAGATATCGCCAAACAGATTGGAGGCCACCACCACATCGAAACGCTGCGGGTTCATCACGAATTGCGCGGTCAGGATGTCGATATGGTATTTGTCATGGGTGACGCCGGGATATTCCGGCGCAATCGCCTCCACGCGCCCGTCCCAGAAAGGCATGGTGATGGCAATGCCGTTGGATTTGGTGGCGCTGGTCAGGTGTTTGCGCTTGCGCTTGCTGGCCAGATCAAAGGCAAAGCGCAACACGCGGTCTACGCCATGGCGGGTCATCACCGTTTCCTGAATGACAATCTCGCGTTCGGTGCCGGGGAACATATGGCCGCCCACGCTGGAATATTCGCCTTCGGTGTTTTCGCGCACGACCCAGAAGTCAATGTCCCCCGGTTCACGGCCCGCCAGCGGGCAGGGCACGCCGGGCATCAGGCGCACGGGGCGCAGGTTGACGAACTGGTCATATTCGCGGCGGAATTGCAGCAGGCTCTGCCACAGGGAAATGTGGTCGGGAACCGTAGCGGGCCAGCCCACCGCGCCAAAGAAAATCGCGTCGGGACGGCCGATCTGCGCCTTCCAGTCCTCGGGCATCATGCGGCCATGTTGGGCATAGTAATCGCAATCGGCAAAGGCATGGACCTGCAAATCCAGCCCGAAACCATAGCTGCTTGCCGCTTTTTCCAGCGCGCGCAGACCTTCGGGCATCACTTCCTTGCCAATGCCGTCTCCCGCGATGACGGCGATCTTGTAATTGCGCATGGGTTTATGCCCCCAGTTCCAGCCCGCCAATGTGGAAGGCCTTGGTTTCCAGATATTCCTCGATGCCCTGTTGCCCGCCTTCGCGGCCAAGGCCCGATTGCTTCACCCCGCCAAAGGGTGCCATTTCCATGGCAATGCTGCCGGTGTTGAGCGCGATCATCCCCGCCTCCAGCGCCTCGGCCACGCGGAAAGAGCGCGAGAGATCACGCGTGTAGAAATAGGCGGCAAGGCCGAAAGGCGTGGCATTGGCCATCTCGATCGCCTGAGCCTCGCTGGTAAAGCGGAACAGGGGCGCGATGGGGCCGAAGGTTTCTTCGGAGGCCAGACGCATATCGGGCGTGGCATCGCCAATGATGATCGGGCGCACGAAGCGGTCATCGCTGCGCCCTTGGCCCGCGCCCAAAATCCTGCCGCCCTTGGCCAGAGCATCCTCGCGATGGGCGGTGACTTTTTCCACCGCGGCGGCATTGATCAGCGGGCCGACGGTCGAGCCTGCCTCCATGCCCGGCGCTGCCTGCAATTGCGCCACGGCAGCGGCCAGTTTTTCGGCAAAGGCATCATAGACTTCATCGGCCACCAGCAAACGGTTGGCGCAGACGCAGGTTTGCCCCGCATTGCGGAATTTGGACGCCATGGCCGCCTTCACCGCCAGATCCAGATCCGCATCGGCAAACACGATCAGCGGCGCATTGCCGCCCAGCTCCATGCTGGTGCGTTTGATGGTGCGCGCGCATTGTTCCAGCAGCAGCGCCCCCACGCGGGTCGATCCGGTGAAGGACAATTTGCGCACCAACGGGCTGGCCGTGATGGTGGCGCCTATGGCGGATGGCAGGCCGGTGACAATATTGATGACGCCTGCCGGAAAACCCGCCCGCAAAGCCAGTTCACCCAAGGCCAGCGCGGTAAAAGGCGTCAGTTCCGAAGGCTTGATTACCACGGGGCAACCGGCGGCCAAGGCTGGCGCGCATTTGCGGGTGATCATCGCGGCGGGGAAATTCCATGGCGTGATCGCCGCCGAAACACCCACAGGCTCGGTCAGCACGATGATGCGTCGGTCGGCCTCGGGCGAGACGATATTTCGCCCGCCGGTGCGTAATCCCTCGGCGGCAAACCATTTGATGAAGCTGGCGGCATAGCGCACCTCGCCAAGAGCTTCGGCCAAAGGCTTGCCCTGTTCGGCGGTCATGATGCGGGCCAGATCTTCGGCATGGGCCAGAACCAGCCCATGCCACGTCTCCAGCAGAGCGCAGCGTGCGCCTGCGGTGAGGGCGCGCCATGGGGCCCATGCTGCATGGGCGGCGGCGATGGCTTGGGCGGTGTCATCGGCGGTGCAATCGGGCACCGCGCCCAAAGTATGGCCCACAGCCGGATCGAGCACCGGCAGCGCATCGCGGGCATCAGCGCCCAGCCATTGGCCACCAATCAACGCGGCCTGTTTGAGCAGAGTGGGGTCGGACAGTTGCATGATTTATCCCATCGCCTGCGCGGAAAGCGCGAAAAGAACCGCCTCGCCCTGTGCCTCGGGCAAGGGCCCGCGCACCATGCTCCGCACCGTATCCACCCGCGGCAGGCCCAGCCCTTCCAGCCATGGCGAAAGACCGCTGGCCTCGGTGACATCCAGACGGGTGAAATTGCCCGCATTCTGCGCCAGCCAATGCAGGATCAGCACTTTGGCCCCGTCCACATCGGGCGCCACCACCGGCGCAATCGACCAGCCACGGCCAAAGCGGCGCAGATTGGCAAAGCCCACCGGCACATCGTCATGGGTCAGCACCACGGTGCGGTCTTGCGCGTTCAGCACCTGCATCATGGCGTGGCGGTCGGTGCCGGTGGCGCTGCTATACAGATGCCCCGGCGTTTGCTCGCTTGCACCCAGCGGTCGGATGCGCTCGCCTTGGCGCAATTGAGCCAGCGGCACATTGGGCAGGACACCCTGATGCTGATGCAGGATGCCATAATCGGCAAAGCCCAGCTTTTCATACAAAGGCGCGCCCTCGACCGTGGCCTGCAGGATGATGCTGCGTTCGCCCAACTGGTCCATCATCGCCTGCATCAAACGGCGGCCATAGCCTTTGCCCTGATGGGCATTGTCGACAATCACCAGCCCCAGCGTCGCGGCATGATCGCCATAGGGAAAGCCCAGCGCCGTGCCGATCACCTCGCCCTGCCATTGCGCCACGATGCCTTGGCCCACTTGCAGGAACAGCGCCCAATCCTCTTCGCGATGGGGCCAATGCAGCGCGCGGGTCATTTCCACCGCGCGTTCAATATCGCTCTCCTGCATGGCGCGGAAAAGGATATCATCGCCTGCTTGCTGGCTTTTGGCCTGATCGCTCACTTGCTGCACTCCTTTGGCGGGGCCGCAAACAGGGCGCGCCGCATCATCCTTGACCATGGCTTAGCCCCCGTGCTTTGGAATAGGCTACCGCCTTGGCGATGACTTCGGAAGATTACACCGTTCCTTGAGCCCCTTTGCCCAGTCGATTCTGCCGCGCGGGGTTTAGGCTGTGGCCATAACCTCCTGTGGAGCCAAGCCATGACCCCTGAATTCAACCCCGATTCCATCCGCCCCGAACTGGCGGCCAATTTCATCGCGGGGCGCAGAATTCTGGGGCAGGGCGCGGTTTTGGATGTGGTTCGCCCCTCCGATGGCGCCTTGCTGGCGCCTTTGCATGCCGCCAGCATGGACCAGATGAGCCAAGCGGCAGAAGATGCCGCCAAGGCGCAAAAGCAGAGCGGTTGGGGCCGGATGGACCCGCGCGCCCGCGCCCGTATTCTGCGCCGCTGGGCCGATGCAATCGAGGCGGACCGCGCCGTGCTGGCCCCGCTGGAGGCGGTTGGCTCCACCCGCACCTTGGGCGAAATTCTGGCTTGGGACCTGCCCTATACGGCGGAATGCATCCGCTTCTTTGCCGAATTTGCCGATAAGCATGGCGGGGAAGTGGGCGCCACGGCGGATGACCGCTTCGGCTTTACCGCCAATGAACCCTATGGCGTGGTGGCCGCCATCGCGCCTTGGAACCTGCCGCTGGTGATGGCGGCGTGGAAACTGGGGCCGGCCTTGGCGGCGGGCAATGCGGTGGTTTTGAAGCCTTCCGAACTCACGCCTTTCTCGGTGGTGCGTCTGGCCGAACTGGCCATCGAGGCGGGCCTGCCTGCGGGTATTTTCAATGTGGTGCAGGGCATGGGCCATGACATTGGCGACGGGCTGGTGCGTGCCGATCAAGTAGGCAAGGTCAGCTTCACCGGCTCCACCGCCACGGGCCGCGCGATCATGAGTGCTTGCGCGGCAACTGGCCCCAAGCCTTGCACGCTGGAACTGGGCGGCAAAAGCCCGCAGATCATCTTTGCCGATGCCGATCTGGACAAGGCCTGCGCGATTGTGGCGCGGGCGATCACGCTGAACGCGGGGCAGGTTTGCGTTGCCGGATCGCGCCTGTTGGTGGAGGCCAGGGTGGCCGAAGAGGTGACGGCGCGCATCGCCGCCCTGCTCCGCGCGCATCGGCTGGGTGAGACGTGGAACGCCTCCACCACAATGGGCCCAATCGTTTCGGAAAAGCAATTGGCGGGCATTGATGCCATCGTGCAAACCGCAAGGGCAGAGGGCGGCGAGGCGATTACCGGCGGGGCGCGGGTTGATCGTGATGGCACATTCTATCAGCCGACCTTGCTGACCGGCCTGTCGGCTGACGCCACCGCGGTGCAGAGCGAAATCTTCGGCCCCGTGCTGACGGTGCAGAGCTTTGCCGACGATGAGGAAGCCTATGCTCTGGCGAATGGCACGCGCTATGGTCTGGCGGCGGGCGTGCATACGCAGAACCTTTCCCGCGCGATCCGCGCCACGCGGGCGCTGGAGGCGGGCACGGTCTGGGTCAATCGCTATGGCCGTTCCGATGATTTCATCCTGCCCACCGGAGGCTTCAAACAATCGGGCATCGGCAAGGATCTGGGCCGCGAGGCTTATCTGGGCAGTTGCAAGAGCAAGACGGTGTTGATCGGGCTTTAGTCCCGATCAACAAACCGCGTGATGCTATAGGGCGCGATGGGAATATCGGTGGTGCCGGTGGCGATCAGCTCGGCCATGGTTTCGCCCACGCCCGGCCCGATCTGGAACCCGCTGCCCGAAAAGCCGAAAGCATGGAACAGGCCCGACACTTTCGCGCTGGGGCCCATCACCGGCAGGCTGTCATCGGTATAGCCCTCAATCCCGCTCCACACGCGGATCACCTGCAAACGCGACAGGGCAGGGGCCAGACGGCGCAGATGTTCAAACTGTGTCATGCTGTTTTGCGGCAGGACATAGGCGCGGTAATCATCGGGATAGGACGGCGCGCGGGTGGAGCCGCCCAGCACGATATTGCCGCGGGCCACTTGGCGGAAATAGACGGTTTCCACCTCGTCGGGCGTCATCACCCCCACGGCAGGGGCAATGGCATAGGGCACCGGCTCGGTCACGCTCAATGTCGGCGCGCGCGGGGTCAGCGGGATCGTCTCGCCAAACCAGCCCGCGATCTTGCCCGCCCATGCGCCCGCCGTAATCAGCAGAACAGGCGCGGAAAAGCGGCGGCCATCCTTGGCGGTCAGCAGGAAATCCTCGCCCTGCTTTTCGGCATGGACGATCTGGGTGTCTTCTACGATGTTGGCGCCCAGCCTTGCTGCCGCACGGGCAAAGGCAGGGGCGGCAAGGCGCGGATTGGCATGGCCGTCACTGGCCGAATAGGAACCCGCCAGCACATCGGGGCCGAGCCAAGGGAATTTCTCGCGCAGGGCGTTGGAGGTCAGCAGTTCCAGATCCAGCCCTTCCTCGCGGGCTAGGGCGGCATATTCCTCCATCTTGCCGATGTTTTCCGGCCGCTCGCGGAAACAGACGCGGATATGGCCGCCTTGCAAATATTCCACATCCTCGCCCAGCAATTCGCGGGCATTGCGCCAGATGCGGCTGGCGCGATTGGCCAGAGGAAGTTGGAAAATCGGGCGGCCCTGACGGCGCACATTGCCGAAATTGGTGCCGCTGGCTTGGCGGCCCACCTTGTCGGTTTCCAGCACCATGGCCGAAATGCCGCGCTGCGCCAGAAAGAAGGCGGTGGAACAGCCCATCAGCCCGCCCCCGATAATGGCGACATCGCTTTTGACGATCTGGCTCATAGGTCGATCCTTTTGAGGGCCACGGGGATGGGTTTGACCGGCGCCTGCCCGCGCAGCCTTCCGGTCTCTTCCAAGGGAACAGCGCGGGCGGCAGCGATGATTTCGGCGCTGGCATGGCCGCAATAGCGCCCCTGACAGCGGCCCATGCCCACGCGGCTGAAGGCTTTGGCGCGGTTGGCTTCCTGCGCATGGGCGCTTTGCACACTGGCGCGCAAAGTGGCGGCTGTCACCGCCTCGCAGCGGCAGACGATGGCTTCATCGGGGATGGCGGCCACCATGTGATGCGGCCATGGGAAGGCCTGCGCCAGCCCTTGCGCAAAGCGGACATAGCGCGCCTTTTCGGACAGCAGCCAGCGGCGACGGTCAGCGTCCACGGCAGCATTCACGGAAAGGCCCAGATCGGCCAGCGCGGCCATGGCGGCCAGCTCGCCGGTCACTTCGGCGCTGCGTGCGCCCGCCACTTTGGCACCATCGCCGCCCAGATAGACTTTGTTCCCCGCGCGGCCCTGCGCATCGCTTTGCGGCAACCACTGGCGGGTCAAGGCATCAAAGGCAAAGGGCACGCGGGCCAGATCGGCCAATTGCGCCTCGGGCTTCACATGCCAGCCCATGGCCACCGCATCGCCGGCAAAATGCTTGGATGCGCCCTTGTGGCGCACAGTCACGCCCGAGACGCCGCTTTGCGGATCGCCATGGATCTCCACCGGCTCCACCCCAGTCAGCACCGGTACACCAGCGCGTTTCAGATCGGCCAGCAGCTTTACCCCCTGCCACAGCAGATCGGGGCATTCGGCCAGTTTGGGTGCGGCCTTCACCCGCAGCCAGAAGGGCGAGGTATCCAGCACGGCGGCCACATCGGCCCCCGCCTTCACATATTGCGCGGCGGCCAGATAGAGCAGCGGGCCGGAGCCCAGAAAGATCACCTGATGCCCGATGGCGCAGCCCTGCGCTTTCAGGGCGATTTGCGCCCCGCCCAACGAATAGCAGCCCGCCGCCTGCCAGCCCTTGACCGGCGCCACGCGGTCGCTGGCTCCGCTACAGATGATCAGCGCGTCATAGGCGATGGCCTGTGTCTCGCCATCCTTGGCCGTCCACACATGGCCATCGGCCACATTCCACACCAGGGTTTCGGGGCGATAGTCGATCTGGCCTTCCAGCGCGGCGAAATCCTGATGGATGGCCTGCGCACGGGCGGCCTCGCTGCCATAGAGTTCGGCATGGTTACGGGTGAAATTTTCCGGCGGGCGGCGGTAGATTTGCCCGCCGGCGCGGGCGGCCTCGTCGATCACGATGGGCCGCAAACCGGCGCGCGCCACCGTCTGCGCCGCGCGCACACCGGCTGGCCCCGCGCCGATGATGATTACAGCAGGCTTGCCCATGAGGCCTCCGGTTGGCTGGTGGAGATGGCCATGCCTTCTTCCACAGGGGTGGAGCAGGCTCGCAGGCGGTGGCCGTCGGCCGTCCATACCCAGCAATCCTGACAGGCGCTCATCAGGCAAAAGCCCGCGCGGCGCCCATCGCCGGGTTCAAGGCTGGCAAATTCGCTGGTCCGCAAGGCATCGCCATGGGTCAGCATCGCCACCATCAGCGTGTCACCGGCCAGAGCCTTGATCGCCCTGCCATCGACCGTCAGCGATACCGCAGGCCGGTCGGTTTCGACCAGACGTTTGAAACGGGGCGTCATGCGCTCTCCTTGTCATGCTTGATAGGCCCGCGATGGCAAAGCCAGCGCATGCCGTCACCTGTCTTGGGGGGCGCGGGCTGATGGTCGCAAATGCCCGCTATGGCCACATCACATCGCGGCAGGAAGGGGCAGAGGCCCGCCTGTTTCTCACCACGGTGAATCGGGGCGGGTGTGGCGCCCAGCCAGCTCGGGTCCATGGTCGGCAGGCTGTCCAGCAGCAGGCGCGTATAGGGGTGATGCTCCGGCCCGTTAAAGGCCTCGCGGCTGGCCAGTTCCACCGGCGTGCCGCCATAAAGCACCAGCACCTTTTCGCACAAGGATGCGACTGCATGGATATCATGGCTGATAAACACCGTGGCCAGCCCCAGATCACGGCGCAAATCCTCGATCAGCGACAGGATCGCCGCGCCCACCACCGTGTCCAGCGCGCTGGTCACTTCATCGCAGAGCAGGATACGCGGCTCTGCGGCCAGAGCGCGGGCCAGATTGACGCGCTGTTTCTGTCCGCCCGACAATTTGGTAACCGGCCGGTCGATCACATCGGCGGGCAGGCGGGTGAGGTCGAGCAATTCAGCCACCCGCCGGTCGGCTGCCGCCCCGCGCAGGCCGTGGTAATGGCGCAAGGGGCGGGCCAGAATGCGGCGCACGCTATGGGCGGGGTTGAGCGCGGTATCGGCATTCTGGAACACCAGTTGCACCGCGCGGAATTGATCGAGCGAGCGCGCCTCCAATGTGGGCGGCAGCGGCGCGCCATCCAGAAGCACTTGCCCCTGCGCGGCGGGCAAAAGGCCGGCGATCACGCGGGCGAGGGTGGACTTGCCCGATCCGCTTTCGCCAATGATCCCCAAAGTGCCGCCAGCGGGCAGATCAAAGCTGATATCGCGCAGGACAGGGATCGCGGGCTGGCCATCGGTCACCTTGCCGTAGCCTGCGGTCAGTCCCTGCACCGACAGCACCGGTGCCGCATCGGCTGCCGAGGGCGCAGCGGGCACGGGGCGGGGCGCGTTGACAAGGCTTTGCGTATAGGCATCCTGCGGCGCGCGCAGGATCTGTTCGGCGGGGCCTTCCTCCACCAGGCGGCCTTTATGCAGCACGGCAATCCGGTCGGCCATTTGCGCCACCACGGCAAGGTCATGGCTGACATAGATGGCGGTGGCGCCGCGCCCATGGTCCACACTGGCCAGCGCGGTTTTGAAACATTTGAGCACTTCGACCTGCGTGGTCACATCCAGCGCGGTGGTCGGCTCGTCAAGGATCACCAGTTCGGGATCGGTGATCAGGGCCATGGCCGCCATCAGCCGCTGCAATTGGCCGCCCGACACCTGATGCGGGTAACGATCGCCAATGGTTTCCGCGTCGGGCAGGGCCAGCGCGCGGAACAGGTCCACCGCTTTGGCCTCGGCCTGCTGGCGGGTCATGATGCGGTGGATCAGTGCCGGTTCGATCACCTGCGCCATGATCCGGCGCGAAGGGTTGAAAGCGGCGGCTGCGCTTTGCGCGATATAGCTGATATAACGCCCGCGAAGGGCGGCCAGCTCGTCTTCGCTCTTACGATCGATGGCCATGCCGCCCACGCGGATCGTGCCGCTGGCGATACGCCCGCCATGGCGACACCATCCCATCAGCGCCAGCGCGGTGGTGCTTTTGCCCGAACCGCTTTCGCCAATCAGCGCCAGAACCTGCCCGCGTGGCAGGGCAAAGCTGATATCGGACACGATGGGCGTGGAACCAACCGAAACCGAGAGGCTCTCGACCAGTATATGGGGAGCATTTTCCATCACTGCCCCTCCGGCTTCATCGCGTCGATCAACAGATTGGTGCCCACGGTCAGCAGGGCAATCGCCAGCGCAGGGGCAAGGATGGCGGGTGCGCCTTCGGTCAGGCCCGAGATATTCTCGCGCACCAGCGAGCCCAGATCGGCATAGGGCGGCTGTACCCCAAGGCCGAGGAAGGACAGGCCCGACAGCAGCAGCACCACAAACACAAAGCGCAGGCCCAGATCGGCCAGCAGGGGATGGACCATATTGGGCAGCACCTCATGCCAGGCGATGGCCCATTTGCCCTCGCCCCGCGCCCGCGCCGCCGCCACGAAATCCAGCGCGGCAAGGTTCATGGCCAGCGCGCGGGCAATTCGGAAATTGCCCGGCACATAGGTGAGCGCGCAGATGAGCAGCAGCAAAGGCAAAGACGACCCACAAGCCGCCACCAGCACCAGCGCGAGGATCTTGGACGGGATCGAGATCAACGTGTCCATCAGGCGCGAGATCACCTCGTCCACCCGCCCGCCGCACAGGCTGGCCGCCAGCGCGATGGATGTGCCGCAAAGCGAGGCGAGCAGCGCCGCGCCCAGCCCCAGCACCACCGTATAGCGCGTGCCATAGAGCAGGCGGGAAAGCACATCGCGGCCCAGATAATCGCTGCCCAGCCAGAAACGGGCGGACAGGCCGGAGAACACATCCTCATCCACAAAGGCGCCCACCGGATGCGGGGCCAGCCATGGGCCAGCCAGCGCCAGCAGCAGCCAGAAACCTACGAAAGCAGCCGCGATGCGATTGGCAGCGGGCGCCTTGGCCCAGAGGGAGGCGAATTGTTTCATTGCGCACGTAACCTTGGATTGGCGATCAGCGCCACCATGTCGGCAGCCAGCATCAACAGCAGATAGGCCGAGCAAAAGATCATAGCGCAGGCCTGCAACAGCGGCATGTCGCGGCTGGTGACGGCATTGACCATCAGGCTGGCCAGACCCGGGAAGTTGAAAATGGTTTCCACAATGATCGCCCCGCCCATCAGATAGGACAGCGAAAGCGCCATGGCGTTGACAATCGGCCCAAGGCAATTGGGCAAGACATGGCCCAGCACCACACGGGAGAGCGAGGCACCTTTCAGCCTTGCCATCTCCACATAGGGCCGGTCGAGTTGATCGGCGATGGCGGCGCGGGTCATGCGCGCCATTTGCGCCACCACCACCACCGTCAGCGAAAGGATCGGCAGCGCGCAGGAGCGCAAGGTCTCGCTCCATGTCGCTTCGGCCGAAACCATGGCCAGCGAGGGCAGCCACATCAATTTGACGCAAAAGAGCAGCACGCCCAGAGTGGCGACCAGAAATTCGGGCAGGGCCACCATGGACAGCGAGGCCAGATTGATCGCGCGGTCGATCCATGATCCGCGCCTGATCGCCGCGGTAATCCCCATGGCCAGCGCCAGCGGCACGGCCAGCGCCGCCGTCATCCCCGCCAGCATCAAGGTGTTGGGCAGGCGTTCGGCGATAATCTCGGCCACGGGCATGCCCGCCACCAGCGATTGCCCCGCATCGGCGCGCGCCATGCCCGCGAGCCATTGCGCATAGCGGACGGGCGCGGGTTGATCGAGGCCCATCTCATGACGCAGGGCGGCAACCTGTTCGGGCGTGGCCGATTGGCCAAGGGCTTCTTGCGCAGCGTCGCCGGGCAACAGGCCCGCCAGCGCAAAGATCACCACCGATACCATGATCAGCGTGACCAAGGCCGAACCGATCCGGCGCAGCAGCAGCGGCCACAAGCTTTGTTGCCGGTGTGATCCGCTCATGCCGCCCACCATACGTTCTCGGCAAATTGATAACCCATCAACCCGCCCATCGGATGCGGGTTCATGCCCTTCAACCGGCGGTCCAGCCCGTCGATCAGGCTGATGAACACCGGAATGATCGATCCGCATTGGTCATGCACAATCGCCTGCATTTCGTGATACATGGCGCGGCGGCGGTTTTCGTCCACCTCGCCGCGTGCGGCCATCAGCAATTGGTCAAAACGCGGGTTTTTCCAGCCCGTCTCGTTCCATGCCGCATCGGATTTGTAGAAAAGGCTGAACACCAGATCGGCGGTGGGGCGCGGGTTGGTGCTGCCAAAGGATAGCGGGTGGCGCATCCAATGGGTTGACCAATAACCATCGGCGGGCACGCGGGTGATCGCCAGATCCAGCCCCACCCTTGCGCCATATTCCTGCAGCACCGAGGCCATATCCACCGCGCCTTCTACGGCGGGTCCGGCATAGATCGGCAGGCGCACCCCGCGCAATCCGCTGCGGTTGATGTGCCAGCGGGCGCGGTCCAGATCGAGCGTGGTTTGCGGGATATGCGGGTTGTAATAGGGGTGGAAGGGCGGGATCGGTTGATCATTGCCGATGGTGGCAAAGCCACGGAACAGGGCGCGCTTGATCAGCGGCCGGTCGACCAGATGTTTCATGGCGGCGATGAAATCGGGATTGCCGCTGGGCAGCCGGTCCATGCGCGAAATCAGATTGGAATAAAGCGCCGAAGGCGTGGTGGCGATCACATGGGCGGGCGAGCTTTCCACGCGCTTGGTCGATTGCGGGGCGACCGCATTGATCAATTGCACGTCGCCCGCCAGCAGCGCGTTGATGCGGCTCACCTCGTCGGGAATGGCGATCAGCTCGATCCGGTCGAGATAGGGCTTGCCCGAGACCCAGTAATCGGGGTTGCGGACCGCTACAGTGCGGATGCCGGGTTTGAATTCGGCCAGTTTGAACGGGCCGGTGCCATTGCCATCGGGCTTTGCTGTGCCCTTGCGCAGGATCAGGAAATGCGATTGCGCCAGCATGGCGGGCAAATCGGCATTGGGGCCCGACAGGGCGATCACTACGCCATAGCGGCCATCGGCGCGCACTTGCGTGAATTGCGCGGCAATGCTGGCCATTTTGCTGCCCAGCTTGGGGTCTTTGTGGCGCAGCAGGGAAAAGACCACATCGGCGCTGGTCAGTTCGCCGCCCTGATGGAAATGCACGCCCTTGCGCAGGGTGATATGCCATGTCGCGCGATCCGCGCTTTCGATCCTTTCGGCCAGCGCGGGATGGGCGATCATGTCATGGCCGATGCGGGTCAGGCCCGAATAGAGCATGAAATGGCGCACATAATCGGTCGATAGTGCGCCCTTGGCAGGGTCCAGCGTATCGGCGGTGGAGGAGGATTGCGTGGCGACGCGGATCGATCCGCCGCGTTTGGGCAGGGCAGCGCCCCAAGCCGTGGCGGGCATCAAGCCAGCGCCCATGCCGGCCAGCAAGGATCGGCGCGAAAAGTCCATCATTGCAGCGCGTCCAGCACGCGGTAATAGGCGCCGACAAAGGGCAGGAACCATGGCTTGCCCAGATGACCGGGGATGGCGGGCCATGCCAGACCATCAAAGGGATTGGCCGCAGAATTGCCGCCCATCACCTTGGCCATTTGCTGGCCCATATGGGTGGCCATTTGCACGCCATGGCCCGAATAGCCCATGGCATAGAACAGCCCGTCATGCTCCCCCGCGCGGGGCAGGCGGTCCTGCGTCAGATCAATCGCGCCGCCCCAGCGATGCTCGATGGGCACAGAGGCCAGATCGGGGAACAGGGCCAGCATGGCCTTTTCCAGAATATCCGCGCTTTTGAGATCGGAGGCCGGATTGGACAGGGCAAAGCGCGCCCGCCCGCCAAATACCAGGCGGTTGTCACCCGTCAGGCGGAAATAATTGCCGATGATGCGGCTGGTCACATAATTGCGGCGGGTGGGGAACAATTCCTGCGCCAAAGCTTGCGGCAAAGGCGCGGTGGCAATGGCAAAGCTGCCCACGGTAACGATACGGCGGCGGAACCAGCCAAAGGGCGCCTGCGGGCTGGCCCCGCCGGTGGCGACCAGCACTTGGCCTGCACTCAGGCTGCCGCGCGGGGTTTGCACCATATGGCCGGTGCCATGGCGCGTCAGGCCGGTGACGGGGGCCTGTTCCCAGATCTGCGCGCCAGCTCGGGCGGCGGCCTGTGCCAGCCCCACGCCAAAGCGGCCGACATGCAATTGCGCGCTGGTGTGCTGGATCAAGGCTCCATGGAAACCCTCGGCCTTGATCTCGTCCTTGACCCCTGCGGCATCGACCAAAGTGACATTGGGGTCCACTTCCGACAGGGCGCGATAGGCGGCCTCCAGCTTGGGGAAATGTTCGGGCTTGGCGGCCAGTTTGGCGCGGCCTGCGCGGCGGAAATCGCAGTCTATGCCTTCCTCGCGCGCCAAGCGCTCTACCGTATCCACCGCATCGCAATGGGCCAGATACCATTGCCGCGCCTTGTCCATGCCATGGGCGGCGGCCAGACTGGCAAAATCATGGGCGGTGCCCGCATTGCATTGCCCGCCATTGCGGCCCGATGCCGCGCCGATCACTTGGGCTGCTTCCAGCAGGGCCACGCTGGCCCCGCTTTTGGCCAGAGCCAAGGCGGCGGACAGGCCGGTGAACCCGCCCCCGATGATGGCCACATCATAGCGGCCTTCCACAGGCCCCGCCGCGCCGCCGGTAAAGGCGGGGGCACTGGCTTGCCACAGGGAGGGGGCGGGCTCGGTCATACCTTACAGGCCAACCAGCGCGGGCAGGCAGCCGATATGGGGGATTTCCACATCGCGGTAGTTACCGTTCGAAGGCTCGTGCCCGCGGCCCACAAAGACGCGGGTGCCAAAGCCAAGGTCAGTCGCGCTGTTCTGGTCATAGCGGAAGGAGGAGGAGACATGCATGCCCACTTCCGGACCCCAGCCCAGCTGGTCGAACATATATTCAAACGCCTGCAGGCGCGGCTTGTAGGCCTGTGCGCTTTCGGCGGTGTAAACGGCGTAGAAAGGCGCGCCCAGCTTGGCCACATTGTCGTGGATCTGGCTGTTCATCGCGTTGGACAGGATCACCAGCGGGATCTTGGTGCCGATTTTCGACAGGCCACCGGGCACATCGGCATGCGGGCCCCAGGTGGGCACGGCCTGATAGATCGCCTCGCCATAGCCCTCATCATAGGCCACGCCATATTTTTTCGCGGTGCGGGCCAGCGCATTGCCGATCACCTCGCGATAGGGCTTCCATGCGCCCAGCACCTCGTCGAACCGATAGGCAGAGAAATCCTTGATGAAGGCTTCCATCTTGGCTTCGTCCAGCACATTGCCGTAAAAGTCGCGGGCCATCTCGCCCATGTGGAATTTGATCAGCGTGCCATAGCAGTCAAAGCTGATGAATTTCGGGGTGAAGATCGTCATGGTCCAGCTTCCTTCCATCGGCCACGCATGGGGCGGCGCTTACCCTCACAATAGGCCACTGGCCGCGCGGAAGATGCAGCCGATTGCGAATAGGGCAAAGGGCTGCATGCCGTTTTTTGCCGATGCCATTCGGCACAAGATGCTGCGGCTTTAGTAACCCTTGGTCCGGTCTATGTCGCCTGCCACGCTCTGCCCCGCCATCACCGCGCGCAAGGCATCCATCAGCGCATAGACGGCGGTGTCGATACGGGTGACGCCGGCAATATGGGGGGTGAGGAAAACCGCCGGATGCGCCCGTAAAGCATGGGTTTCGGGCAGGGGTTCGGGGGTGGAAACATCCAGCATTGCCGCGCCGATCTGCCCGCTGTCCAAGGCTTCGATCAGATCATCCTGCACCAGATGCCCGCCGCGCGCCACATTGATCAGGCAGGCCCCCTTGGGCATTTGCGCGAAGGTGTCACGGCACAGAATGCCGCGCGTTTCGTCCGTCAGAGGCAGCAGGCAGACCAGAATGTCGCATTGGGCCAGAAAGGTGCCCATGCCATCGGCGCCGTGGAAGGTGGTCACCCCTTCAATCTGGCGCGGCGAACGGCTCCAGCCCGACAGGCGAAAACCGATGGGCGACAGCATGCGGATCGCGGCCTGACCCAGTTCGCCCAGCCCCATAAAGCCCACGCGGCGTTCGCGCGCCATTTTGACCGGCAGATAGGGGAAGGTTCCCGAGCGTTGCCCCGCCACCAAGGCAGGCAGATCGCGGTGCAGCGCCAGCACGGCCATGGTAACAAATTCGGCCATGGTGGTGGTGATGCCCGGCTCGATCATCCGCACCACACGGACATGGTCGGGCAGCAAGGACAGGTCCAGTTGGTCCACGCCCGCGCCGATGGAGAACAGCACTTCCAGATTGGGCAGGGCGGTGATGATTTCCTCGCTGAGCGTCCATGCGATCAGATAGCGCACCTCCTGCCCATCGCCGATGTCGGGCCAGCAGCGGAAGGGCACTTGCGGCAGATCACGCGCGAAAATCTCGGCCCAGGCCTTGCCGCGTGCGGGGTCGCCACAATGGAGGATGGTCATGAAAATCTGTCCTGCTTGGAGGGGGATGGGGGGAGCTTCTGTCCGGTATTCCATGGCCAGCCTATGGGCGACAAGACGCATTTGTGACCGAATTGCCCCAAGGGCGCGGCGCGAAATTCCGAAATCGGAACGGGGATGCGGGGCGTTGGAGCGTTTTCCGATCATTCAGGATCGAAAAACGCGATAAGCCCGCGCGGCGATTGAGCGTTGCTTTTCCGTTCGCGTCAGCTTGAACGGAAATCGCCCTAACGTTCCAAAGTCCAATAGCGCGGTTGGGCCGCTTCGTGGCAAATTCTGCAGGCAAGAATAGGCCTTATAAGGCCAGCGGGAGAATATTTATGCTGTTTGCGAAAGGTTTGGCCCTTGGGGCTTTGGTGATCTCCATGGCGGCGGCGGCCCATGCTGCTCCGGCCCAGGCTGCTCCGGCCACGCCGCCTGCGGTGTTTGCCCGTTGCGCGGTATGCCATGACGCCACCAAGGGCGGGCCGGACAAGATCGGCCCCAATCTGCACGGCGTGTTTGGCAAGAAGGGCGGCGAGGGCAAGTTCCATTTCTCCGCCCCGTTCAAGGCGGCCAAGCTGAAGCTGGATGAAGCCACACTGGACAAATGGATCGAGGCGCCGATGACCATGGTGCCCGGCACGGCCATGGCCTTCCCCGGCATCAAGGATCCGGCCAAGCGCAAGGAAATCGTGGAATATCTCAAGACTCTGCGCTGATTTTGACGCGCTATAGTCCGTTTCTGGACGGGCCCTTCGGGTCGCACTCGGTTAAGGTGCCTGAACAGAAAAGAGGCGCCTGAACAGGGGGGGCGTCTCATCGGGGATGGAGCATTGCGGTTGGTCCACCGGCGGCGCTCCATCCTTCCACCCCTTCCTCCAGCCAGAAGACATGGGTTCGCCCTTCGCGGGCAAGACGGCGGGCCGCGTTCCAGCCCATCCAGCAATCCTGATGGCAGAATAGCACCACCGGTGCTTGGGGCCTTGCCGCCACGATGGCCTGCAATCGTGCCCATGCCTCGCTATCGGGCGGCGCCTTGCCCGCAGCGGGCAGCCAGACTGCGCCCTTGATGCTGCTATGCGGCAGGGCCAATTGCCATTCCCCCTTGGCATCGCGCAGCCCGTTTTCGGGCATGGCCACATCGATGAACAAGGCATTGTGCCCCGCCACCATGCGCAAAGCCTTTGCCAGCGGCAGTTTGCGTGCCGGTTCGGGCGTGCGGTCGACCGGTGCGCGATATTGGCCGCTGCGATAGCCGTCGGCGTCAAACAAAGGCGCGGGCGCAGGCGATTGCGCCAAGGCCAAAGAGGGCAGGGCGCAACAGGCGAGAGCTATTCCCCAAAACCGCGCAAAGCACCGCATGGCTACACCCTTTCTTTGTACCAAGGTTCTATAGGACAGGCTTGGCTTGTGCCCTAGAGTGCTTTGGTATGATGCGGTCTGTTGCGCCTTGGACAAGGATAGGTCTGTTGGCCGGAGCCAGTCTGGCGGCGGCATCGCCCTGTGCGGCAGAGAGTGCCTTGCCCGCCGATCCCTTGGCCTCGCCCATGTGGGCCTATCGTGCAGGCGAGATATTGGATGGCAAGCCGGTGGTGTTTGACGGCAAGGTCCAGCTGTCCATCCCCATGTTGGCCGAAAACCAGCGCCAGTTTCCGGTGATGGCCGATGCGCGCGCCCTTCAGGGCGTGGTCAGGCTGTTGATCTGGGCCGATCTCAACCCCATTCCTCTGGCGGTGGATTATCGTCCCGTGCAGGCGCTGCCGGTCATCGCCACCCGCATCAAGCTGGACCAGCGCACGCCTGTGCGCGCGGCCGCGCAAACCGCCGATGGCGTGTGGCATATGGCTGGGGCCTGGGTGGATGCGGCGGGCGGGGGCTGCTCGGCGCCGCCGCTCAGCCGTGCGCGGGGGGATTGGGCGGATCATCTGGGCGAATTGCGGGGGCGGCTATGGTTCAGCCCGCAAGCCTTGCGCCTGCGGTTCAGCCTGCGGCACCCGATGGATACCGGGCTGGTGGCCAATATCCCTGCCTTTCACATTGATCAGGTGGCCGTGAAGGATGCCGATGGCAATGTGCTGGGCGAACTGCGCCTGCAGGCATCAGTGGCCGAAGACCCTGCCTTTACGCTGGAATTCGCTCCTGCCTTGCGCGGCGTGGTGATCGAGGCGCGTGATACGTCGGGCCATGACAGCCGTGGCCAATTGATGGTGGAGAAGCCTTGATGCTGGGCCGGCGCGCTTTTTTGGCGGGTGCGGCCTTGGCCTTGGCGCAGGGCAAAGCCTTGGCGGCGACCTCTGCCCCGCTGCCCAAGGCAGAGCAGGTGGGCGATGGCCTATGGGTGGTGCGCGGCGCGGATGAACCGATCGCATGGGGCAATGGCGGGGCGATAGCCAATAGCGTGATCCTTGATGCGCCTGCGGGAGCGGTCCTGATCGATCCGGGCCCATCGCGGCTTTACGGGCAGGCCTTGGGGCGGCTGGCCCAGCGGCTATGCAGCAAGAAGGTGGGGATGGTGTTGATCACCCATCTCCACCCCGATCATGCGATGGGGGCCTGCGCCTTTGATCCGGCGATCGTCCATGCCCTGCCGCAAACCCGCAAGGATATTGGCGAGCAAGGCTCCGACTTTGCCGATGCGCTTTATCGCATTCTGGCCGGGGCGATGCAGGGCACCACGGTGCTTACCCCGCAGGGTGATCTGGCGGCGGGGCCGTTGGATGCTATGGGGCGGGGCTTGCAGCTTTACGCGCTGAACGGCCATTCGGCGGGTGATCTGGTGGTGCTGGATGAACAGACGCAGGCGTTGATCACCGGCGATCTGGTGTTTCACAACCGCGCTCCGGCCACGCCGCATGCTCGGATCGATCAATGGCAGGATAGTCTGTCCAAGCTGGAGGCGATCCCCCATCGCCTGTTGATCCCCGGCCATGGCCCGCTGGACACAGGCGGCGAGGCCTTGGCACAGACCCGCGACTGGCTGGGCTGGGTGCAGGACAGTCTGCAGCGCGCGGTCGATAGTGGGCTGGATATGGTCGAGGCGGGGGCGTTGCCGATCCCCGATCGTTTCGCCCCATTGCGGCAGGCCCGCTATGAATGGCAGCGCAGTGTGGCGCATTTTTACGCCGGTCTGGAAACGCAGGCGCTGCCTATTTTATAAAGCCTCTCTTATAAAGGCCATCTTGTAAAAAATGTGGCCGGGGGAAAGGCCTCATCCCCCGACCACATGGCGTCACACAGCTATGGCTGGCATCAGAAGAACAGAATGCCCCCCACCGCCAGCGCATCGCTTTGCGCCGCATTGCCATTATGGGCCTGTGCCTTGGCATGGATATATTCGCCGATCAGCGTGACCCAATTGGTCAGGCGATAGCGGGCTTGGCCCACATAGCTGGAGTTTTTGGACACCAGCGTGGGATTGGCCAGAGCATCGGCGGCATTGGCATATTTCAGATTGCTCTCGCCATAGCTGCCGCCAACCGAGAATTTGCCGAAGCTGGCCAAGGCTTGCAGATAGAAGCCATCGCTCTTGCGCGCATTACCCGAAGCATCGGTGTCAAAAAGGCCGAACACGGTCGTGCCCAGACCCTTGGCGGTGTAGTAATAGCCGGTCAGCGTCAGCGGGCCGGTGGTGACACGTGCGCCTGCATCCAAGCCTTCGCCGGTATAGCTCTTGGCGGTCAGCGAGTCGTGCTTCTGGCTGATACCTGACAGCCAGAGATGGGTGGACACCCCGCCAAACTTGCCATCATGGCTCAACTTGGCCTGAAAACCGGGGGCCGCATTGGCCTGTGCGGGGCCGGTCAGCGAGGACAGGGGCTGGAACACGCCCACCGAGATTTGCGCGCCGCCCATGCTGGGCGAGCTATAGGTCATTTGCGGCTGGAAATCGGTGTAGATATAGCCCGACCCGATACGGCCCAGCGTGGTGTTGCCGGGGGCCACATTGCCGCCGGTCGCGCCGGAGGACAGCAGGGTGATGTCGTTGAGAATCGCATCCGACCCGAACAGGCCAATATCGCGGCCGATCTTGAACGTGCCCACATTGGGCTTGCCAAAGGTCAGATAGGTCTGGCGGAAGTCGATCCCTGCCGTGGCCAGCGCGGTGGGCTGTCCGCCATTGTTGGCGCCCAGTGCGCCCCATGCGGTGCTGTTGATGCCCGGATACATGCCAAAGAAGGCGCCCACATCCCAACCGGCCTGCTGGGTGCTGACCGAGACGGTGAGGAAGCCGGGCAGCAGGCCGTTGCGTACCGAGCTGGAGCTACCCTTGCCTACGCTGGCAATGCCGCCGGTAACCGCCGTATTGGCCGAAGGCGTGGCCGGATTGTCATTGACGTAATAGCCATTGACCGAGCCGGTGAATTTGATGGTCGCCACGCCCAGATCCAGCCCGATGCCGCTGCTGGTGGGTTTGGCATAGACCGCGTTGCCGGAGGGTGCCGCGACGGATGCTGGGGCAGGCGTAGCCACCGGAGTTGCCGCTTCGGCCTTTTCCTCGGCCAGCATCTGGGTGTAATCTTCGTCGGACAGAATGCCCTTTTCATGCAGGCGTTTGAGCAAAGCCTGTGTGGTGGGGCCTGCCATAGCAGCCTCGGGCACCACCATGGCCAGCACAGCCAAAGCGCCCAGCGCAGCCGAAGCGCGCAAGCGATTCTTCGATTTCATCGCAATCCCTTCCCTGTTTTTATTCTTGAGCTGTCTTGCGAAGCAGCAGGGGAAGAATGCGCGCTAGATCAGGGGTGGAAAATTGGACCTTGGTCCTCATCCCTTGGGAGGAGATTAGAGGAATATCCGGAAAGGGGCCAGTTCAGCCACCCGAAGGCGCGCCCGATCCAGTGATGGCCACGCCCCACGCGCCTTGTCCCGCCGGAACCGTTGCCATGACTTTGCGGCTGGCGATGTCGATGATCGACACATCATTGCTATTGCCATTGGCGACCACGGCTTTGGTGCCATCGGGGGTGATTTCCAGCAGCCACGGCCTTGCGCCCACCTTGATATAGGCCTCCACCTTGCGGCTGGCCACATCGACCACCGCCACCATATCGGCACGGCCCAGCGCGATCAGCGCGGTCTTGCCATCAGGCGTAAAGCGGATGCCGCAGGGCAGGATCCGCATATTGGCCACACCGGGCGGGGCAAAGGGGATGGTGGCCAGCACCCCATGGCTTTGCGCGTCCAGCACATGCACCACACCGGCCATCTCTGCCGAGACCCAGACCTCGTTCCCGTCGGGGCGATAGGCCGGATAGCGCGGGCGGCCCTTGATCGGCACCTTGTCCACCACGGAGCGATCGATCAGCGATATGAAGGCCAGACTCGCCCCATCCTCGCTGGCGGCGGTCAGCCAATGACCATCGGGGCTTTCGCTCAGCCCTTCGGGCTCGCGGTCCACGCTCACCTGCCACAGCACCTTGCGGTCGGCTATGTCCAATGCGCTGACCGCACTGTCATCCTCGTTGGAGACGAAGAGCACCTTGCCATCGCGCGACAGGGCGAATTGTTCAGGATCGCTTCCCGCCGCGATTTGTGCGACCAGATGGCCGTCCTGTCGGTCGCGCATTTCCACCGCATTGTCGGTGCTGGTGCAGATCAGCACATAGCGGCCATCGGCGGACAGGGTGATGCCACGCGGGCGGCGGCCCACGTTCCAGGTCGCCACCGCCTTTTGCGCTTCGACATCCACCACGCTCACCGTCGCGTCGCGCTCGTTGCTGATATAGGCCAGCGTCGCGGCATAGGCGCTGGGGGCGCCATGGGGCGCAAGAGCGAGAAAAGCCGCCAGCGGGCAGGCGATGCGCGAGGTAAGGGTCAGCTTCATGGATCCAGTCATGCCCCAATGCCTAGCCGATGCTATTCTACCATGGTGCAATTGGGGGAATCCGCGCATCTGCCTATTCTGTCACCTGTTAAAAATTGCTTGCGATAAGGCGCAAGCTCGCCGCGGCGCAGACTGCGGTGTTCGGGAGAAAGAGCGAACTCATGGAATGGACCCCATCGCGGGTGGCGCTGAGCGCTGCCGCCCTGATTTTGATCGCCTCGGCCGGTGCCCGCCTGTCGGCGCATGGCAATGTGACGCCGCAGGCGGTGGACACTTCGGCGCTGCCCGATCTGGAAGGCGGCAATGATAAATGGGTTCAGCACAATCCCTATCGCGGCAATGCCAAAGCGATCGAGATTGGCCAATCGGCCTATGGCCAGAATTGCGCGCGTTGCCACGGGCTGGACGCGATCTCGGGCGGTATTGCGCCCGATCTGCGCTATCTGGAACTGGGCGATAGCGGGGATGAATGGTTTATCCAGCGTTTCCAGCACGGCTCGGTGCGCGATGGTAAGGTCTATATGCCGCCGATGGGCGAGGTTTTGGGCCAGAAGGCCGGTTGGGCGATCCGCGCCTATCTTGAAACCAAGCATAGCGAGGATTGATCCTGCCCATGCGCCCCGCCCCCAATCGCCGCCAGTTGCTGGGCGGCCTGATCGCCTCGCTTTTCGCGCCCCATGCCATGGCCGCGCCTTTGGCCAAGGTGAGGGAACTGGGCGTGTTGCGGGTGGGGGTGTACAAGCACAACCGCCCCTGGTCCTGGAGCGAGGACGGGGTGCTCAAGGGCATCGACGTTGATCTGGCCAAGGCTTTTGCGACCAAGCTGGGGCTGCGACTCGACATCGTGGAGTTCACCGCGGGCGAGAATCTGAGCGATGATTTGCGCAATGTGGTGTGGCGCGGGGGCTTGCTGGGGTTCCAGCGTTGCGATGTGATGATGCATGTGCCCTTTGAGCGCAAGTTGCAGCAAGACAATGACAATGTCGCCATCGCCGCCCCCTATTGCCGCGAAGGTTTCGCCGCCGCATGCGTCGAGGGTACGCTCGATTGCGAGGCGCCGCCGGTCAGCTGGCGCGGCAAAAGATTGGCAGCCTCGACCACCTCGATTGGCGATTTTTACCTGATGGCCGGTTTTGGCGGCATTTTGCGAAACAGCATCGCCCATTTCAACACCGGCTATGAAGCAGTGGCGGCTTTGGGCGAGGGCAAGGCCGATGCGGTGGTGGCCAGCAATGCCGAGGTGGAAGCTGGCCTTAAAGACATGAACAACCCCAAGCTCCGCCGCCGCAAGGCGCCTTTGCCGGCGATGATTTCCGAAGGATGGGATGTGGGGATCGCCGTGCGCGAAGATAGCCGCTCGCTCAGCGATGCGATCGAGCGCGTTTTGGCCGCCATGGTCAAGGATGGCGCGCTGGCCAAGATCTTCCTTGCCCATGGCGTGGCGTGGCAAGCGCCTCTGGCGGGGTGAACCCATGCGCCATGGGCCTTTTCCTTCTCCCAAGGTCCAATTGCCGGGCGCGGGCCTGTCTATAGGCTCCGTTCCTATCAAGCCTGACGGGCAAAATTTCCGTTCCGACCAAGCCTACAAGAAAACACATAACAGGAGGGATTGATGAAGGGCTCTTTCATTCGCACTGGCTTTGCCGCCACGGCGGCGCTGGCGGTTGCCGCGCTGGCTTTGGGCGCACCGCTCAAGGCCGCTGGTCCGACCAGCGAGGACATCAAGAACGACGCCACCTCGACCGGCGACGTGCTCAGCTATGGCATGGGCCCCAAGGCCCAGCGCTTCAGCCCGCTGACCCAGATCAACACCGAGACCGTCTCGCGTCTGGTCCCCGCTTTCGCCGCCTCGCTGGGCGATGAAAAACAGCGCGGGCAGGAATCGCAGCCGATCGTCTATGATGGCACGATTTATGTCACCGCCTCCTATTCGCGCGTCTTTGCCTTTGATGCGCGCACGGGTGAAAAGAAGTGGCAATATACCGCCCGCCTGCCCGATGGCATCATGCCCTGCTGTGACGTGGTCAACCGCGGCGCGGCGATCCATGGCGACAAGATCATTTTTATGACGCTGGACGCGCATATTATCGCGCTGAACCGCCACACCGGCAAGGTGATCTGGAACAAGGCGGTGGGCGACTATCAGGCCGGTTATTCAGCGACCGCCGCACCGATGATCGTCAAGGATATGGTGATCACCGGCAATTCGGGCGGTGAATTCGGCATTGTCGGCGCGGTGCAGGCGCGCAATGTGGATACCGGCGAGCTGATCTGGGACCGACCCGTGATCGAAGGCCATATGGGCACGCTCAAGGGCCAGCCCAACGGCATGACCGGCAAGCTGAACGCGACTTGGCAGGGCGACCTGTGGAAGACCGGCGGCGGCGCGACCTGGCTGGGCGGCACCTATGATCCGGAAACCAACCTGATCTATATGGGCACCGGCAACCCCGCCCCGTGGAACAGCCATCTGCGCCCCGGCGACAATCTCTACACCGCCTCGACGCTGGCCATTGATGCCGATACGGGCGTGATCAAGTGGCATTACCAGACCACCCCGCATGATGGCTGGGACTTTGACGGGGTGAACGAATTTATCCCCTTTGACGCCACCATCAATGGCAAGCCAATGAAGCTGGGCGCGAAGGCCGACCGTAACGGCTATTTCTTCGTGCTGGACCGCACCAATGGCAAGTTCGTGTCGGCCAACAAATTCGTGATGCAGACCACCTGGGCCAATGGTTACAACCAGAAGACTGGCCGCCCCAATGTGATCGAGGAAGGCCGCCCCGGCGCCCCGCTGGGCGCGGAAAAGGGCAAGATGGTGTTCTCCAGCCCCAGCTTCCTGGGCGGCAAGAACTGGATGCCCATGGCCTATTCGCAGCAGACGGGCCTGTTCTATGTCCCCTCCAACGACTGGGGCATGGATATCTGGAACGAACCCATCGCCTATAAAAAGGGCGCGGCCTATCTGGGCGCGGGCTTTACCATCAAGCCGATCGCGCCTGACCATATTGGCGTGCTGCGCGCGATGGACCCCACCACCGGCAAGATCGTGTGGGAAGCTCCCAACAAGGCGCCTTTGTGGGGCGGGGTGATGACCACCGCTGGCGGTCTGGTGTTTACCGGCACGCCCGAAGGCTATCTGAAGGCCTTTGACGCCAAGACTGGCAAGGAGCTTTGGAAGTTCCAGACCGGTTCGGGCGTGGTCGGTTCGCCCATCACCTGGGAACAGGATGGCGAGCAATATGTGGCCGTCATGTCGGGCTGGGGCGGCGCTGTGCCGCTGTGGGGTGGCGAAGTGGCCAAGACCTTCAAGGAAATCAGCCAGGGCGGCGCCTTGTGGGTGTTTAAACTGCCGCGATAAATTGTGGCATAGGGCGGGGGGCTGGTCTATCCAGAGGGCAGCCCCCCTGCATATCCCCGAAACCAAGGGGGGCAATAAGCATAAGGGGTTGAAGGATGCATAACCCGAGCCATAAGGCCGCCACCGAATCTGTGGCCGATCCCTATGTGATGGCTCCCGCCGGAGAGCCTGAGCGGGTGTTGATCGTGGATGACCACTCGCTGGTGCGCGACGGGTTGCGCAGCATCTTTGACGATACTTTCCCCGATTGCGACATTCTCGAAGCCGAAAATCTGGACGCCACCTTGCAGGTGCTGGCCGACAATGCCGAGGTGGATCTGGTGATGCTGGATCTCAACATCCCCGATGTGTCGCGGCTGTCGGGACTGACACGGCTGCGCGAGGAATTTCCGCATATTCCGGTGGTGATGGTTTCGGGCGAGTTTGACGCGCGCACGGTGCAGGATGCGCTGGCGATGGGGGCGGCGGGCTTTGTGCCCAAGTCTTTAAAGCGCGCAGCGATTATCGAGGCGCTATGTCAGGTGCTGGCGGGCGAGATCTATGTGCCCGACATGGGCGATGACAGCGCCCAGACCGAGGTGGACAAGATCCGCACCCGTATCGACAGCCTGACCGGCCAGCAAAGGGTGGTGTTGGGCCATCTGGTGGCAGGCAAGCTGAACAAGCAGATCGCCTATGAGCTGGATGTGTCGATCACCACGGTAAAGGCCCATGTCTCGGCCATTTTGCAAAAGATGCGGGTGTTCAGCCGCACGCAGGCGGTGATCCATGCCAATCGGGTGGGGTTCAAGCTGTAACGCCTTTGCCCGCCCTCACATGATTTCCAATTGCCGCAACAAGGCCCTCAATTGTGCGGGCTTTACCGGTTTATACAGCAGCGGAATGCCCATAGCGGCCAAGGCCTGCTTCGTTTCCGGCCCGCGATCGGCCGAGACCACCACCGCTGGCAGATCGGCCCGATAGCGGCCGCGCAGATCGGCCACGGCTTGATCGCCGGTCAAACCATCGTCCAGATGGAAATCCACCACGCAGAGCATGGGGCTCTTGTCCTTGGCTTCATTGCAGAAGGCCTTGCCTACCGCCGGATCGGACGGGTCATGGGTGGCCACCACATCCAGCCCCCAGTTTTCCAGCAGCGCCTTCATCCCCGCCAAAACGCCCGCGTCATTGTCGATCACCACCACTACGCCATGGGCGGGGCGGCGCAATTGGATGCGTTCGGGCGTGCTCGCTCCATCGGCAGGGGCGGCGGGCTGGGCCAGCGGCAGGGTGATGGAAAAGGTCGATCCCACCCCCACCGCCGTATCCAGCGTGATATCATGCCCCAGCATGGTCGACACGCGCCGCACAATCGCCAGCCCCAGCCCCTTGCCCGGAATGCGCGAGGCATGGGGCAGGCGGTGGAATTCGCGGAAGATCAGCTCGCGGTCTTTCTCCGTAATGCCCGGCCCGGTGTCGCGTACGCCAACGGTCAGCGCGCCTTCACTTTGGGTGATCTCCACCGCCACCTGGCCTTGCGCGGTGTAGCGGATGGCGTTGGACACGAAATTTTGCAGCACGCGGCGCAGCAGGCGGGCATCGCTGGCCACCCATGCGCCCGTTTCCGGCACGATCAGATCCAGCCCCCCCGCCCGCGCCAAAGGCGAGAATTCGATGCGCAAGGCGTTGAAGATCTGTCCCAAGGCGATGGGGCGGATGTCGGGCTGGATCGCGCCGGCATCAAGCCGCGAGATTTCGAACAGCGCTTCGAGCAGGTCCTCCACCGAATCCAGCGCGATGGTGGTCTGTTCGACCAGACTGCGCGGGCGGGCGGGCAGGCGGCATTCATCCAGCGCCGAGACAAACAGCCGCGCGGCATTGAGCGGTTGCAACAGGTCATGGCTGGCGGCGGCCAGAAAGCTGGTTTTGGAACGGTTGGCGGTCTCGGCCTCGTCCTTGGCCTCTTCCAATTGGTGGTTCAGCTCCACCAGCTGCGCGGTGCGCTCCTCCACCCGCCGCTCCAAAGTCTCGGCGGTTTCGGTCAGGGAGCGGTGGAACTGGATGCTCTCGGTCACATCGTCAAAGGTGAAGACCATGCCCCCCGTCGACAAGCGTACCGAGCGGATCATGAAATGGCGCTCGCCCATCATGCAGGGGGTTTCGCGCCGATCGCCCTCGTCGCGCCACATCAGAGCCTCGCTCTGGTCCAGATGGCAATGGCTGCGGCACCATGCGATCAATCCTGCATGGGTGGACAGGTCCAGCGGGTCCGGCTTGCGCCCGTCCACCGCCTCCAGCAGGTTGAGCAATTCGCCGTTCCACGCCTGTAGCCGCAGGTCGGGGCCGAACATGCAGACGCCTTCGGACAAAGTATCGAGCAGCGCCTGCAGGGCCAGATTACGCTCGGCCAGTTCCTGCGCGCGCTGGCGGGCATCCTCGGCCTTGACCGAGGTGATGTCGGTATAGACGCCGACCGTGCCGCCTTCGCTGGTACGCTTTTCGTTGATCTGTACCCAGCGCCCGTTGGACAGCCATTGCACATGGGCACCGGCGGCCAGACGGTGGCGCTCGACCCGCTCGCTCAACCAGCGGTCGGGGGCGACGATGGCCCCGATGGTGGCGCGGGCATGGACCAAGGCTTCGGCCATGGTCGAAAAGTCGGGGGAATCGGTGGCAAGTGGCACAAATTGCGGCCAGATGTCGAGAAAGGCGCTGTTGCACATCACCATCTTGTCATCGGCGTCAAACAGGGCGAAGCCGTCACTCAGCGATTCAATGGCATCGCGCAGGCGCATACGCGCGGCATCGGCATCAGCGCTGGCCGCCGCCAATTGCGCATTCATCGCGTTCAGCCTGCCCAGCGCCGTTTCCAGTGCGGCGGTTCGCTCGCGCACCATCGCCTCCAGCGCGATGGCGGTTTCGAACATGGAATAGGCGCCGCCCTGCATATCGGTGGCGCGCTCTACTCGATCGATCAGCGCGGCATTGATCTTTTCCAGCTTGCGCACTCTTTCGCGCAATTCCTCCACCTCGCTGGCGGGAGCGGGAGGAGACAGGCTGGCCATCAGGCGCGCCTTTGGCCAATCGCCAGACCGCTGAAAGTCTGGTTCATATGGGCCGAACGGAATTGTTCGCCATAGGTGTTGAAGCCGAAGACATGGTGGTCAACATAAAGCGAGGAGATCTCGCGCGAGATTTGATGCTGGGCCGCATCAATGCGGTTGAGGACGCAATCGAAACCGATGATTTTGTCTATCTCGCCCACGGCAGCCTCGCAATTTGAGAATACCTCATGCAGTTCGGCTATACGATTGACCGGCTCTCCGATAGTCAGGACAATTCCAGCGTCGATGGCGCAGTAAAAAGTAAGGCTGTCATCGGGGTTGACCGACTGGATCGAGCGGACGTGATAGCGCCCCCCGATCCGCACCATCGGCGGGTGGGCGGCAAAGGTCAGCGCGTCCAGCGGGCCCGATTCAATGCCGATCAGCCGGCGATAGGCCTGCGCCGCCGGTTCGGCGTTGATCTCATAAACGGTGCGTGAGGCTGCATCGGCTTGTGTCACCACCATTTTCTGCGCGCCCGCGCGGTAATGGGTGGAGCAAAAGGCATGAAGGGGGCGCTGGCTGCTGAGCAGCGCGATGACGGCGGCCTGTCGGTGAAAGGCGCCCTCATGCAGAATGGCGGTGTCGCGGAAGGCCAAGGCATCGCCGCTCGATCCGCCGATCAGTTCCACATCGCCCAGCGCTTCCTGCGCGATCATGGCCAGCAACTCCTCGCGGTGGGACAGGCCGTCGACAAAGATCATCGCCACATGCATCGCCGCCGGATCGCGCCGCCGCGCATCGGCCACCAGACGACGGATCTGCGCCTGCGCCTGCACCACGTCCAATGCATCCAGATCGGTAAAGCGCAAGGAGGTGAGGGTAAATTCGTCCTGCGGAAAGCCGATGAACAGCAGGCTGTCCTCATCATAGCCGCGCTGGGTCAATTCGCCCGCGCTGGTGCAGCCGACCAAAGTGATATCGGGCAATTGGCGGGAAAATTCCCGCGCCAGTTCCTGCCGGTCAAAATTGCTGGAGCAGAACACCAGACCGCTGCCCACGCGCGCTTTTGCCGCCATACGCGCAATATCGGCCACGGCCGCTTCGGCCTGATGCTCATGCGAAGCATAGGCCAGCAGATCATCCTGCCTCGAAGCCTGAACAACCACCTTGACGGTGTCCTTTCCCCATATGGGCTGCGTCAAATGCGCGCCTTCTTAAATCTCTTTTTGCGCCAGTTTGCGTCGATTTCCACCTCTTTCTTGTGGTTTGGGGTCCCCTGATGGAACAAATCCCTTGCCTTGGCCGCTTATACGCTATCGCCAAGGGGCGGCGGGCCTGCCGCGGCCAGAGCGGCGGCTTCCTCATCGCTGAAAACGCGGCTGCGGGTGATGAAGCGGAAGCCCTCGGGTGCCTCCAGACTCATGCCTGCGCCGCGTCCGGGCACCAGATCGATGGTGAGTTGGGTATGCTGCCAATATTCAAACTGCGCCGCGCCGATCCAGACCGGACAATCCCCGCCAATATGGCCCAGCAAGACATCGCTGGCGCCGGTACGGAATTCGCCGCGCAGAAAACACATCGGGGCGGAGCCATCACAGCAGCCGCCCGATTGGTGAAACATCAAAGGCCCATGGGCCTGCGTCAAACGCGCGATCATGGCCTCTGCCGCCGGTGTCGATAGCACACGCGGCGGCAGGGCGGGGGTGAGAGGAAGGTGGAGCCCAACCACCGGCCTTCCTCCCGGTTCCATCAGAAGAAGCCCAGCTTCTTGGGGCTGTAGCTGACCAGCAGATTCTTGGTCTGCTGATAATGGTCCAGCATCATCTTGTGCGTTTCGCGGCCAATGCCCGATTGCTTGTAACCGCCAAAGGCCGCGTGGGCGGGATAGGCGTGATAGCAATTGGTCCATACGCGTCCGGCCTGAATGGCGCGGCCAAAGCGGTAGCAGGTGTTGGCATCGCGGCTCCACACACCAGCGCCAAGGCCATAAAGCGTGTCATTGGCGATCGAGAGCGCTTCTTCATCGCTGGAGAATTTGGTGACCGAAAGGACAGGGCCGAAGATTTCCTCCTGAAAGATGCGCATCTTGTTATGGCCTTCGAACACGGTAGGGCGCATGTAATAGCCGCCTGCCAGCTCGCCTTCCTGCATCAGCCTTTCGCCGCCGGTCAGCAGCTTGGCGCCTTCGGCCTTGCCGATGTCGATATAGGACAGGATCTTTTCCAGCTGGTCATTCGAGGCCTGCGCGCCGATCATCGTGGCAGGGTCTAGCGGGCTGCCCAGCTTGATCGCTTCCACGCGGCGGATCGCCTTTTCCATGAAGGCATCATAGATCGATTCATGCACCAGCGCGCGGCTCGGGCAGGTGCAGACCTCGCCCTGATTGAGCGCGAACATGGTGAAGCCTTCCAGCGCCTTGTCGAGGAAGTCGTCATCCTGCGCCATCACATCGGCAAAGAAGATATTGGGGCTCTTGCCGCCCAGTTCCAGCGTGCAGGGAATGAGGTTCTCGCTGGCATATTGCATGATCAGGCGGCCGGTGGAGGTTTCACCGGTAAAGGCGATCTTGGCAATGCGCTTGTTGGTGGCCAGAGGCTTGCCCGCCTCGATCCCGAAACCGTTGACGATGTTGAGCACGCCTGCGGGCAGGATGTCGGCAATCATTTCGGCCAACACGAGGATGGACATGGGCGTCTGTTCGGCAGGCTTCAACACCACGCAATTGCCCGCAGCAATTGCGGGGGCCAGCTTCCATGCGGCCATCAACAGCGGGAAATTCCAGGGGATGATCTGGCCCACCACGCCCAGAGGCTCGTGGAAGTGATAGCCGACCGTGTCATGGTCGATTTCCGAAATGCCGCCTTCCTGCGCGCGGATGCAACCGGCGAAATAGCGGAAATGGTCAATCGCCAGCGGCAGATCGGCGGCGGTGGTTTCGCGGATCGGCTTGCCATTGTCGATGGTTTCCACCAGCGCCAACTGGCCCAGATTGGCTTCCAGACGATCGGCAATGCGCAGCATCACATTGGCGCGTTCGGCAGGCGAGGTGCGCGCCCAGCCTTCGCGGGCGGCATGGGCGGCATCCAGCGCCAGTTCAATATCCTCCGCCGTGCCGCGCGCCACCTGACAGACGGGCTGGCCGGTCAGCGGCGAGATATTGTCGAAATACTGCCCGCGCACCGGCGCAACCCATTTGCCGCCGATGAAATTGTCGAATTTGTCGCGGATGAGCGAATGGGAGGCAAATTTGCCAAGGGCCTGTTCCAGCATGATAGTCTCTCCTGCCTGCGTCTGTCAGGCTGCGGTGCCTGCTGCGCGATGGGGCAAGACTAGGTCAGATCAGGGCCTCGGCCTATTGTACCTAAGACCTACATGCGCATCCGCAGGCCCAGTGTGAAGGCGCGCGGGGCGGCAGGGGCAAGGAAGGTGGAATGCAGCAACGGGCGTTCGCCATCGATCACAGGGCCGGCAAAGGGGCGGGCCACAAATTGACCATTGGCGTCAAAGGCCGTGGCGCCCAATTGCGCGCCCGTGGCATAGCGCGTGTCCAGCAGGTTGCGGATGCCCAGCGTCAGGGTGGCCCTTGGGAAAGGCTGATAGGTCAGCGTCAGATTGGTGACCACATAGGCTTCTGTCTTGCCCGCGCCCAGATAATAGGTGCCATCGGCGCGGTGGCGGTTGTTCTCGTTGCCGCGCGCATAGACGCCGGAGGAGGCGGTGGCATCGAGATCCAGCGCGAGGCGATGCGTGATTTGCCAGCCCAATCCGGCCTTGAGCAAATGGCGGGGCAGCAGCGGGATGCGGTCGCCGCTTTGCACTATAATGCTGCCGTCAAAACCGGCGGCGGGGCCATTGTTGGAGGAATTGCCTGATCCGCCCACGCTTTCTCCGCTGCGATAGGTGGCGTCCAGCAAGGTATAGCTGGCGTTCAACCGCAGCGGGTCAAGGCTGGCGCTGCCGCTTATTTCGATGCCCTGTCGGCGCGTCTGGCCGAAATTGCGGAAATAGCCATAGCCGGTGGCCGAGGCGGTGACGAAGAGAATATCGTCCCTGCTGTCGGTGCGGAAGGCGCTGGCCGATAGCGCCCAATTCGGCCTTTGCAGCGCGAATTTGGCCTCCATGCGCTGCGCCACCACCTGCGCCAGCGGAGGATCGCCCGCCAGCGCATTGGGCAGGCGGCAGGGGCTTTCCGGATCGGAACAGCCCAGTTCGATGGCCGATGGCGCGCGCGAGGCTTGCGACCAGCCCAGCGTCACCAACGCGCCCGCGCCCGCCTGCCAATTGAGCGCGGCGGAAGGGTTGAGGCGGGCATAGCTGGGGTTGCTGTCGAGCGATCCGGTGCCACCGCCCGGCGTGATGCGGTCGCGGTTGCGGACCTTGCTGTAATCCCATCGCGCGGCCAGATCGAGGCTGAGCGGGCGGGCCAGTTGCAGATTGGCCAGCGCATAAAGCCCCAGCACCCGTGTCCGGCTATGCAGATCAACCCTTGCGTCAAAGGCATTTTCCGAGGTTTGGGTGCCATCGGCATGGGCGCCTGCACCTTCTACCACCGCCACCGAACGGTCGGGCAGCAGATAGCCGAACTGGCTGGTCTGGGCGAATTGCGCGCGGTTGCTCTGGGCCGATCCGCCAAGGGTCACTTGGCGCAAAAGGCCATGGGCAGGGGCATAGGTCAGCTCCAGATTGCCGCCCCATTCCTCCTGGCTGGTGCTGGATCGGTTGAGCAGCCCGTTGCATTTCTCATTGGGTTCATCGTTGATCAACACATTGGCGATGCAGCGCCATTTGGGGAAAGCAGTATTGGTCGCCGTTTCGCCCGAAAGCGGAAAGCCGCTATAGCCCGCCGCCGCCAGAGCGGCCCGCTCGGCGGCATTGGGTTGATACAGGCTTTGGCCCAGCGCGCCTTCATTGACATCCGCGCCATTGGTGTGGCTGGTCGCCTTGCGCCAGAACAGATTGCCCCTGATCTGCGCGTGATCGCCCAGCGGGCTTTGCCCGTTCAGCATGGCCATCCAGCCACGATTATGGTTCATGTCCGGCTTGGTATAGACGCTGCGGTAATCGCGGTCGAGCAGCCGGAATTCCTGCAGGCCATTGCCGTTGAAGCGGCTGTCGGCGCCATGCAGTGCAAGGCCCAGCTTGCTTTCCCCGCTTTGCCACCCGATGCGGCCATAGCCATGCCAGACGCGCGAGCCGGAATCCTGCCGCCAGCCCGTCTCGCGCATCGCATCGCCATAGGCGAACCAGTCCATGCCATTGTCCAGCACCCCTCCGGCCTGCAACTGGGCCTTGCGCTGGCCGAAAGACCCTGCCGAGACATCGCCCACCACGCCGCCATCGCTGCGCCCGTCGCGCAATTTTACCTGTATCGCCCCGCCCAGCGCGTTGCGGCCAAATTGCGGCGCGGCGCCCGACACCAGCCCGATCGAGGATATAGCGCCCGTGGGGATCAGGTCCCAATTGACCCCGTCACCAAAGGGCTGGTTCAAACGAACGCCATCCATCCAGACCGACAGGCCCTGCGCGGTGCCCAGCACGGGCGATGAGGTGAAGCCGTGGTAATGGACATCCATCGACAGCAGGCTGCCCTGCATATCGGACACCGACACGCCGGGGGCATAGCGGCCCAGCAGGTCGGACAGGGCCTGCGGGCGGCTCTTGTCGATCAAGGGCTGGTCCAGCGTGTTGGCCTGCGGGTCGCCCAAAGGGCTGGCGGTGACGATAATCGCGGCATCGGCTTCTGTCCCGTCGGGCGAGGCTTTGGCCTCTGCGCCGGAGGCATGTTGCGCGGTGACGGCCAGGGCGAGCCCTGCCCATACCATGGCGCGACGTGATGACCTGTCCGATAATGCTTGCTTGAACGTCTTCACCCGCCAGCTCCCTCTGGTGCAAAGAGGTTATGCCGCGTGTCCCTTTATCATGGCCCTTGGCCGGAACTACGCGCAAACCATCAGCCTGTCATCGCATGGCCAATCGGGGGCGGGTATTGGTCTAAGGTCGGATCGCAAGGGGCAAGGGCCTGATCAAGGAGGGCTTTGGCCCATTACTGATTTTCATAAGTTCATGCCGGATGGCCCTACTAATCCTGTCCGGTGCTGCGGGGTAAAGGAACTCCAAGGCCAACACGCCCTTGGAGTTCGTTCTATGCAAAACCGCCAAATTGGACATCTGACCGTTTCTGCCCTTGGCTTTGGCTGTATGGGGCTTGATTTCGGCTATTCCAGCACGCTGCCGCCCGAACAGAGCATCGCCCTGATCCGCGCTGCCGCCGAGCGCGGGGTGACATTTTTCGACACCGCCGAGGTCTATGGCCCGTGGACCAATGAACAAGTGGTGGGCGAGGCGCTGGCGCCCTTCAAGGGGCAGGTGGTGATTGCCACCAAATTCGGTTTCAACATTGATCCCGACAGCGGCGCCATGCTGGGCGTGGACAGCCGCCCCGAAACCATCCGCCGCGTATGCGAAGCCTCGCTCAAACGTCTGGGCGTAGAGGCGATCGACCTGTTCTATCAGCATCGCGTCGACCCTGCCGTGCCGATCGAGGATGTGGCCGGTGCGGTGCGTGACCTGATCGCGCAGGGCAAGGTCAAGCATTTCGGCATGAGCGAGCCTTCGGCGGCCACTTTGCGCCGCGCCCATGCGGTGCAGCCGGTCAGCGCGGTGCAGAATGAATATTCGCTCTGGACGCGGCAGGTGGAAAGCAATGGCATTCTGGAGGCTTGCGACCAGCTTGGCATCGGTCTTGTGCCCTATTCGCCGCTGGGCAAGGGCTTTTTGACCGGCGCGATCACCAGCGCGCAGGATGTGCCCGCGGGCGAGTTCCGTTCTGCCCTGCCGCGTTTCCAGCAGGAGGCGATTGATCACAATCTGGCGCTGGTGGACGCCATCCGCGGCATCGCCGCCGCCAAAGGCACCACGCCCGCCCAGATCGCCTTGGCATGGTTGCTTGCCAAGCGCCCGTTCATCGTGCCAATCCCCGGCACCACCAAGCTGCACCGTCTGGAAGAAAATCTGGGCGCGGCGCAGGTGGCATTGACGGAGGCCGAATTGGCGGAAATTGAACAGGTTCTGGGCCGCATCGATGTGATGGGGGGCCGTTATACGCCTGCGATAGAGGCGATGACCGGCCTGTGAGCGCATCCGCCCCCGCAACGAAAGCCGCGCATCCCCTGCGCCTGTTGGCTGTGCTTTGCGCGTTGATGGGCTTTGCCTCCATCTCCACCGATTTCTATCTGCCAGCCATGCCGGCCATGGCCGCCTCGCTGCATGCGCGGCAGGCGCAGATGGAATGGACCATTTCGGCCTATCTGGTGGGGTTCAGCCTTGGCCAATTGGTGTGGGGGCCGATTGGCGACCGCTATGGCCGCAAGCGTCCGATTGCGGCGGGGCTGGTGCTGTCGCGCGCGATGGTGCGTGATCTTTATGGGCCGGACAAGGCGGGGCAGATGCTTTCTACCCTGATCACCGTGATGGCGGTGGCGCCTTTGGTGGGGCCATGGCTGGGCGGGCAGGTTTTGCTGGTGGCGGGCTGGCGCGCGATTTTCTGGCTGCTGGTGGTGATTGGCGTGGTCACGGGGCTGGGGCTGGCCACCGTGCCCGAAACCCTGCCAGCGGAGCGGCGCCAGATCGTGCCCTGGGGCGATCTGGCGGGGCAATATGGGCGACTTTTGCGCGATGCCACGGTGCTGCGTTGCGCCAGCATTGGTGCGGCCTATTACCTTGGCGTCTATGCCTATGTGGCGGGCACCAGCTTTGCCTATATCACCTATCACCATGTCAGCCCGCAGCATTACGGCCTGCTGTTCGGTGCCGGTATCATCGGGATTATGGGCGCCAATATGGCCAATGTCCGCCTGCTGCCCCGCTTTGGCGGCGCGCGGGTGATGCGCTGGGGCGGATGGATGGCCTGTATGTCGGGTGTGGCCTTGGCCTTGGCGGCATCGACAGATTTCGGCGGGCTATGGGGGCTGGTGCTGCCCTGTTTCGTGTTTGTCAGCGCCTCGGGCCTGATTGTGGCCAATGCCATGGCGCAGGCGATGGCGGGCCATCCGGCGCAGGCAGGCGCGGTTTCGGCTTTGCTGGGCGCCACGCAATATGGATCGGGCATGGTGGGGGCGGCGCTAATCGGGTTGTTGGCCGATGGCACGCCGCGACCGATGGGCTGGGTGATCGGGCTGGGCGGCTTGGCCTGTCTGGTGCCGGTGCTGGTCAAGGCGCGGCCCCGCTCTATTCATGAGCATGGATCATAAGCTCTATGCGGCTAGCCCCTATACCGCAAGGGAACAAGGTAGCGTAATCTCCCGCCAAAATCTGCGTGGGAGAATGCGATGACCACCCTCTCTGTCAATGGTGTCCAGCGCGAGGTGAAAGCCTCGCCCGATACGCCCTTGCTTTATGTGCTGCGCGGCGAGCTGGATGTGATGACGCCCAAATTCGGCTGCGGTCTGGCGCAATGCGGGGCCTGTTCGGTGCTGGCCGATGGCGAGGAAATCCGCGCCTGCATCACGCCGATTTCCGCGCTGGAGGGCAAGGATGTGACCACGGTGGACGGCCTGCCCGCACGCTGGGCCAAGCAGAAGGGGCTGACGCCCGATCCTGAACGGCTGCATCCGGTGCAACAGGCATGGGTGGATGAACAAGTGCCCCAATGCGGCATTTGCCAATTCGGCATGATGATCAAGGTGACCGAATTGCTGGAGCATAATCCCAAGCCCAGCGATGCCGATATCAAGGCGGCGCTGACCACCTCCGGCCCTTCGCCGCATCTGTGCCGCTGTGCTTCCTATGCCGCCATTCTGGATGGCGCCCACCGCGCGGCGGTGCTTATGGCTGAAGGAGGGGCGAAGTGATGCAGACCCCCGACCAGATCGATACGATCCCTGCCGATGGCCTGTCCATCCATGGCGCCCGCCTCTCGCGGCGCGGTTTTCTGGGCACGGGCGGGGCGCTGGTGGTGGCGCTGGGCCTGGCGGCTGATTTCGCCCGCGCCGAGGTTTCGGCGCAAGGCGCTTCGCTGAACGCAGCCCAGCCTTCCAGCTGGATCGAGATCCACCCCGACAGCACCATCACCATGCGGACGGGCAAATGTGATTTCGGGCAAAGCTCGATCTACACGGCCTATCGCCAGATCGTGGCCGAGGAATTGGGTGTGCCCTTGGAGGCGATCACCACGGTGATTGCGGGCGATACCGATCGCACCCCCGATGGCGGCGGCACCTTTGGTCTGTTGCGCAATGCCTCCACCAATATGCGCAAGGCGGCCGCCTATACGCGCGAGGCGGTGCTGGCGCTGGCGGCGCAGCGCTGGGGCGTGGCACGCAGCGCGCTGACCCTGCGCGATGGCGTGGTGAGCGGGGCGGGCCATAGCGAGAAGCTGGGCGCGCTGGTGGCAGGGCAGGATCTGCATCTGGCCATTCCGGTGGAAGGCAAGCTGACCGATTTCCGCGGGCTGGTGGTGACGGGCAATCCGCCGATGAAAGCGGTGGCCGATTACACCATCGTGGGCCAAGCGGTGAAGAACCCCATCCTGCGGCCCAAAGTCTCGGGCCAATTGCCATGGGTGGGCGATATCAAACTGCCCGGCATGCTGCATGCCCGCACGATCCATCCGGCCACTCTGGGCTCCACGCTGATCGCGGCGGGCAAGCTGGATACGGCGCAATTCCCCAAGGCGAAAATCGTGCAGCTGGGCAATCTGCTAGCCGTGGTCTCGCCCGACGAGTGGGAGGCGGTGCAGGCCGCCCAAGCCGTGGCCGCCGACACCAAATGGAGCGAATGGAAGGGTCTGCCCACTTCCGAAAAGCTGCTGGACCATTTGCAGCATAGGGTGGACTGGAGCGCGGTGCCCCCCACGCAAGGCGCAAAGAAGGGCGATGTGGCCAGCGTGAAAGGGGCCAAGACCCACCGCGCCAGCTATTTCATGCCCTATTTCAAACATGCGCCCATCGGCCCCTCGGTCTCGCTGGGCGATGTGAAACCCGATGGTTCGGTCACGGTGCATACCCATAGCCAGAACCCACAATTCCTGCGCATGGCCCTGGCCAAGATGCTGGGCGTGGGCGAGGATAAGGTGGTCGTGCGGACCTATGCGGGGCCGGGCCATTTTGGCCGCTCGAACGGCGGCAATGCCGGATCGGAAGACGAGGCCGTGCTGCTCAGCCGCGCTTTGGGCGTGCCGGTGCGGGTGCAATGGATGCGCCATGATGACATGGGCTGGTCGACGCAAAGCTCCACCGCCTATGCCGATATCAGCATTGCTCTGGATGCGCAGGGGCGGATTGCTTCCTATCAGGCCACCCATTCCGGCCCGCCGATGCAGGATGACCGCCCGATTGGCGCCATTCTGGCGGGCCTTCCGGTGATTGATCCGCCCACGGCCAGTAATCCCTCGCCCATCCATACCGCGAAAATGGGCATTGCCGACCGCTGGGTCTATGGCGCGGTGGAGCATGTGGCGGAAACGGGGCGCGGCACGATCCAGTTGGGCGAGAAGGAATCGCTGATCAAGGTGGGTCTGCGCGACCATTCGATGCGCACGCCGGTGCAGTTCCAGCAAAACTTCCCCCGCGAAGTGGCGATGAGCGAGGCGGCGATGCTGGCGGGCAAGGACGCGCTGCAATTCCGCATCGACCATACCGATGACCCTCGCGTGAAAGCGGTGCTGGAACGGTTGAAGCTGGAGGCGGCATGGGACACGCGCCCATCCCCCGCGCCCCGCACCAAAGGGGCCAAGCTGTTGCGTGGGCGGGGTGTGTCCTTCATGCTGCGCGACAATGGCTATTGGGCCTGCGCGGCGACCATTACCGTTGCCCCCGCCACCGGCGAGGTGAAGGTGGAGCGCATGGTGCTGGTGTCGGACCCGGGCATTGTGGTCAATCCGCTGCAATTGAAGCGGCAGGCGCAGGCGGGCTGTCTGATGGGCGTCAGTCAGGCCTTGCATGAGGAGGTCAGCTTTGACGAGGGCGCGGTGACCAGCCTTGACTGGGCCACCTATCCCATCCTCACCGCGCAGGAGATGCCTGATCTGAAGATCGTGCTGGCGCCCTATGCGGGGGCGCAGATCTATGGGCAGGGCTCGGAAAGCGCCAATGCGCTGGCCGCGCCCGCCATTGCGGGGGCCTTCCTCGACGCCACGGGCAAGCCGGTTCGTCGCCTGCCTTTGCGGCCCGACTATGTGAAGGCGGCGTTGAAAGCCTGACCATCGGGCGCGGCGGGGGCGTCCCTGCCGCGCCCGATTTCACGAGGCGCGAGCATCGGACGGCATATCTTTTTGAAAATCAGGCTTGACGAAGCGGGAAAAGTCGCGGATTAGCGTGCCCCCCCCGTGAAGGGGCGATTAGCTCAGTTGGTAGAGCATCTCGTTTACACCGAGAGGTGCAAGTCGGGAATTAAGCTTTAGAATCAATGGTGTGAGCGCATTTCATTTGGAAATTCCGGGGATATTACGGGAGTTCGCTGCATCGAGTGCTTTGCGAACGTCTTCTGGGGTTGCCTGAGCGTAACGCAGCGTCGTATTTAAATTGGTATGCTGCAGCGCGGTCTTTGCTGCTACAAGAGAACCAGTGTTTCTGACGATGCGCGTTGCGCAGGTGTGGCGAAGATCGTGAAGCCTCACGTGGGGCAGGTTAATTTTCTTACGGGCAGCCTCAAAGGCGTTGCGCAGAACATTTGCGGTTAGAGGTTGGCGTTGCCCTTTTTTTCGCGCACCGTTGCCTTTCTCGCAGAGGTAGCTGAAGACAGACTCGCAGTCTGTTGGCTGCCTGCGAATGATTGCAGTCAAAGTGTCCGTTAAAGGGCGCTGCACCGTATCGCCCCCTTTGAGTCGGGATCTAGCCGTCTTCTGCTCAAAATTGCAGTCGCTCCACTTAAGGTTGATGACCTCGTTTCTCCGCCAGCCTGACGTCAGCAAAAATTCGATCACATCTCGTAGATCGCCGCGCATCGCTTCCAGCAAACGATCTTGGTCCTCGTAGCTGAGTTCGCGGATGGGCAGCTTGGGCGGGCGGCGCCGCAAGCTGGCCCAGTCTGGCATATCGCCTATATTGTAGCGCATTTTGTCGATGTATCGCCAAAGTGCTTGAATGGTATCAACTTCACGATTGATCGTTGCAGTAGAGCGTTTCTCCTTTCGCTTTATAAAGTGCTTCTGTAGCTTGAGCGGTGTGACGTCCGACAGAAATGTGTTAGCTCCAAGAGATTTTTGAAATTCGCGAAGAATATAGGCTGTGGTTTTTTGTGAGGATTGGCTTTCAGTTTTTGATTGGTAGAGGGTTATCGCTTCTGAAATGGAAATTTCATCACGCCGATAGCTTGGAGTTGTGGCTTTGTTTCTGACGAATCTTTCGTATTCCTCGGCTTTCCGCTTGGTTTTCTGCCCGGTGCTTCCGTTGTAGCGGCGACCCTTGAATTGAAAATCGTAGTGGTAATAAGGTGAGCTTTTGGGGAGGTATACGGTCACCTTTCAGCCCCTCCTTCCGCCCGTGCTATCTTCGCTTCTGGAAGGGCGCCCGCGCCTTCTGCTCGGCGTTATGGTGCCGATGGCGGGTTCATTCGCGACAACCGCGTTGTCGATGAGTGCGTTGATGTCTTCGCGGCGATAGCGGACTAGGCGTCCGATTTTTACATATGGGAGGGACCCGTTGGTTCGAGCGTTTCGGACAGAGCGAGGGCTGATGTTTAATAGGTCGGCAGTTTGCTTTTCGGTCAGTAGGGCTGGAGATGACATGGTTGTCGTGGCTCACGGTTGTTTGGGTTGACGGCTGGGGTGAGTTTTGGAATAGCGCGCGTTGGCCTGTGCTTTAGTGCACGTTGTGTGTAATATGACACTCATTTTCGAGTGTCAAGAGGAGGCTTGAGTGTCGAAATATGTTTCGTCAACGAACTATGTGTCTGAGCCTTTGGGGATCGTTGGAGAGCCTTACGCGGAGACTCGCGCGGCGCTGATGCTTAAGGATGGCTTGCTTGCGCTGAAGCGGGATAAGCGTCGATCTGGCAGGGATGTGGCAAAGTCCTTAGGTTACAAGCAGTCTGTGGTTTTAAGTCACATGGCAAGTGGTCGGGTCCCAATTCCCCTTGAGCGGGCCGAAGCTATCGCCAATGAGGTGGAGATATCAGCCAGTGAATTCTTCTTGGCTGCTGTTGAGCAGAGGTGCGCTTCGGCAAGAAGGTTGTTATCTGATTCTTCTGATATTAAAGCGGATCAATCTTTCAGCTTCACAAGCGAGTTGGAGGAGTTGGCAGGTCTTCGAATTGAGAATTTGAGTTCGGAGCATAAAGCTGTCATGCGCGAGGTTGTTGCTGATCCCCGCCCTGCTCGGCGATGGTTGAGCGTGCAGGAGGTTGCGTTGGTTGGGCGCTGGCGTGCGGCTTGGTTGCGGGATGCAAAGATGCGGGAGGATCTTTTGAGTGCTATCCAGCACCTAGTTGGCGACACCCATTGACTGTGTGCGATATAACACATAAAATGTGTGAATGACTAGACATCTGTATGCCAACCCTCACAACCTCCGCCCGCATTTTGCCAAGTTCTTCGAAGACCAAGGGTACACTCATTTTTTGACCCTAAACAGTGAGCGTTCGCTCACTGTTCTTAGAATTAAATCTATCTTCGGCGCCTTTTGCAAAAAGGTTGACGGTAAAATTCTGAATGTCGCACGGGTCGAAAAGCGTCCGTCGTGTGAGCGACTGCGAGCAGTGGCAGTCCCTGAGCATTTGGAGAGTAATGCTCATCTCCACTGCTTGATCGACCTAAAGCCTTTACTGCCTAGATTTTCTGGTTCCGCTGAATGTGAAGAATTTCTTCGGAGATGCTGGAGGGACGTGTCCCGTACAGGAGGGTCGATTGATCTCCAGTTGCGCTCAGGCGTCGGTGCTGCGGCATATGCTTTGAAAGTCGCGGATCGCCGCGATCCCACATACTTTCTGTCATCAGATTTTCATCCCCACTGAATTTTTTGAACCACGCCCAGTTGAAGGCGTGGATATACCGCCCCTGGTTGCGGAATGACGGCCCTTTCGTCGACTGGTCACCGTCGCTGAGTTTCACACTCGGGCACCTCGCTTGAAGCGGGGTGCCATTCCTAGCCTATGGACGTAGGCGAAAAGCAAAAATCAGATTCTCCCATGAGAATAGACGTCCCAGGAAATGACATCCCCATGGATCGGATTGTTATGGCAATCTTCTTATCCTCGGAGCGAACCGAGGTAACCTGAAGCAGGAACGTCAACTTCGAAATCATGGGTTCCCAATAGACCTAGAGTGGGTCGAAAATGGGATTGTCACTTTCAAGGAGGACTTGGTCTCACCGGTAGTGGTTTGCCAAAGTTTGAGAGAGTCCGCGCCAAAGCATGCTGAGGATCTCCCTGCCCGAAACGTTATAGGTTTTTTTGGGCCAGCAGGTTTCGACGCGGAGTTGCAGCAAGAGCAGGGAGTATGTCCGCTAGCTCATCCGCAAAGATCAGGAGTTGCAGAAGTTGCGGGGCCTGCCGTTGGACGACGCGGCATCACCGGTAGGGAAGACTCTAGAGCGGTGCCATTTCCAAGCGCTGGTCGATCAGGCCCAACACCATCAGGCATCATGAAGGCGGCAAAGCCGGCCGTGCTTCAAGAACTCGGGCGGCGTGATGTTCAGCGGGCCATCGATGCGTTGGGTGCAGATGCCTGTGTGGAAACCGCTCTGGCCTCCATTGATGCATCAAATCACACCTAGACCGACCTTTCTTGGTTTCCAACCAGGGGAACGCCCCGGTGGTTCAGGAACTTGGCATTGCTAAATTGCGGTTGCGGCGCATCAAAGGTTTTCCTTGGCTGATCATCGATACCAAAGGTGCTGAGGTGGTCGGCGTGTGGCGTATATTGCACGCGAAACAGGATAGGCCGGCGTTGCTGGGCGAAGATGGGGCAGGTGCGGTGGCTGTAGGTAAGGTTCCGCTGCGATAGCCGGAAAGTGCGAAAATTCGCACGCAGCGTCTGCATTCGCAACAAAATCACTTTAACCAATCCAAAAAGTCCACCCAAAAATCACCATACCCACGCGCAAAACCGTCAAGTTACCGGCGTTCGGATTGAAGGCGGGGCCGCTTATGCTCAAACCCCGCCACAGCCATTTTTAGGCCCCTACAGCGTCAAACCCGCTCTGGCGGACATATGCGCCAGTCACCCTCGTCATCTTGCTCTGCGATGCCTTTGCGGCCCTCATCCATGTCTTCGAGCAGCATGCTTTTCTCCATCGGGATCTTGTGAGGCAGCAGCGGCGTGATTTTGTCCCATTCTGCAGGGCAGCCCCATGTGTCGCGGTGCCAGATGTCATAGATGGCGTGTGCCTCCGCCACATCTTCTGCAAAGACCCAGAGAGCGCTTTCCTTACCATGGTGGAAGGCAAAGGCCTTGATCCTGACGGGGCGCTCCAGCGGGCCTTTGGCCGGCATATGCGGGGGTGCAATGGTCCATACTTCAGGCTCTTCCAGCCAGTAGCACACGCCGGTATACCCAGCTTCCATCAGATCGCGCATTTCGGGCTGGGCATAGACATGTCTGTCGGTGAAGACCCGAAAGTCCATGAACTGGCTGATGATATGCCCGCGGTGGTTGCGCAGCCATTCGGCAAAGATGAGGCTGGCATGTTCCATGTCATGGGCGATGATGGTGACGGCGGTATCATCGCCGCGACAGCGGGCTTGAAAAGCAAAGCTCATAGATTGACCTCGTTGTTGGTGACGAGATCTTTCTGACAGCTTCTGCGCTGGAATGCGGGTGGGAAATGGTCCGAGAATGCGGGAATTTGTGCCTACTGAATGACGGCAGCGGCGCCATGAATGGACGGGTCGGCGCGCGGTAAATTAGCTCTACAACCCGTCCATTTGATAATCTATTTAGCCGGGCGAACGAAAGCGTCGACTGCTCCCTGCTGGCCGTGCATCATAGAACCATTCTCCAGTAGCTTTGAAACTGCTCCAACTCCACGTCTGCCCAGGACGTACGCCCCAATTAACACCGCAGTTCCAACCCGTATCCCGCTCAAGGCAGAATCGGATATCGACGGCATGATTGCAGTTGTTTCGTACGTATGCCGCCGTGTTTCCCGCAAAGTTAACATTATAGCGTACATCTGGTCGGCTGATGCAGCCAGTTGAATCCTGATCATCATCATAAGCTGCGTGTGCTGTTGGGGGCAGCACCGGCAAACCGCTCACGAAGATGCCCAAGGCCACAAAAAGGGTAATTCCACATCTAAAGCTTTGCATCGTCGCACTCCTTTTGTGTGACGATCAACAGCACGAAACGCTTTTGGGCTCATCCCCTGCCTTGGGTATGGGCGAAAAAATTCCGCTCGTCAGAGCATATCGCGCAGGAAGGCGATCAGTTCGCCAGCATTGTGCATGCCGGTCTTTCGGTAGATATGTTTCATCTGCGTATGGACCGTCTCAGGGGATACCTGCCGAGAACTCGCTATTCCCTCGCGGTCCATGCCCTTCGCCAATTGCAATGCCACTTCAGCCTCGCTGGGCGAGAAGCCGATGGCCTCACGCAGCACGGCGACGTGGCGCTCGTCAAATTGAGCCGGTTGCTTGAGGTTGATCAGCAAATGGGGCCTTTCGCCAAGGCTCCAATCCTGACGCGGCAGGCCAAATATTTCGCAGATAACCCCTGCAGCCAAGTCATCCGTTGCAGTTTCCAGCCAAACCAGCTGCGGTGTGGGAAAATCTCCCCGTTCAACAGCTTTATGTACCCGCGCAATAGCTGCCTGCAGCTTACGGTCGGATCGGGGGGATGTGGCAAATATCTTGCCGTTGGCGCTGCGTAAATGTGACTGGCTGGAAAGGGCGGCCTGAGCACAACGGGTATGCCCCATCATTCGACCATATCGATTGAGCAGGATGACCGATGCATCCATGGCTTCCAGCGCACCGGCCAGAAGCAGGGAACCTTGATGGGCCAGATTCCTTTGTAAGCGCACGGCCGTTTGCGCCGCTGTCAAAATTCCGCCGAATATAGCCCGATCATCTTCGCTGCTGGGGCCATCCTCGCGTGTACGAAGCGTGGCCAGACCAAAGAAGCTGCCGCGCTCCTGCTGCAACACAGCCTGCATGCCAAAGCTCATGTCTGCGTCATGTGCAAAATCATCATAGAGGTCAAAGCGCTGCCTCTTGTGCGCCTCGTCGTAATGATGTTCGTAAATCAATTCCAACGGTTCACCGGAACAATGTACTCGCCAATTTACGTTGGGATTTCCGCCATTTATTTCGACAAACTTCCGCTGGAAGTCATTACCATCCAAATTGGTAATGATATCAAGGGTAAAAATCGGCCCGCCGTCAAAGGCAATCAGTTGTCCCCGCGCAGAATTGGTTAGGCGAGCCATGTCGCGCAGAGCCAACTCCCAGCCGCCTTGGGTCAAGGGTGCTGCGAGAAACGTCTCGCGCAAATCCTGAACGGTTGTGGCTCGTCCCATTGCCCCCTCATCAATTCCAAGCGCGAGCCATCAATCGTCGCACTGCAGCATTCAATCGGGATTGACCGGAAATATCAACAATCCTGAGGGGCATGTTTCAAAATTGGTCGGCATACCCTGATCTGGGGATGCCTAGGGAATGTTCCTGCTGCAAACTGGTACTATCGGCGACAGGAGCATTTTCATGTCCCTGCGCCAATCTAGATGATCTAAATTCAAAATGCAGGTGCGACATGACCGTTTATAACAATACAGCCTCGTATACCGTTAACCTTAATGCTGATAGGCAGCAAACCTCACCATACATTACTCCAATCAGCAATGGCCGACTATTGTATACTTGGTCGGAGAGGTTGTCTCCAGAATTTGGCGTTTTCAAAGGGAATATTGATGTAAAAGGGCGAATTTTTTCTTACAGTGGAGAAACTCTTGGAGGCGACTTTACCATTAATGATGGGAAACAGGATCGACAGTTCAATGGCCAAGCCATCTCGCTGTCGAATGGGGGCTTCATGGCCTTATGGGAGGATAAAAATGAATACGGAGATGGTTATTTGTATGCTCGAATTTTTAATTCTTCAGGGATTCCCGCATCTAATCCATTTCTGATAAGCAATTTTCCATCTTACACCTCACCTTCGTCGATCTCGCTTACTACGTTAAGTGATGGAAGGATTGTGGCGACTTGGGAGCAAAACCATCAGGCGCCTGGGGCTGGCGCTGGTGGCATTGTTGGGCAGATTTTTACATCAGATGGTCAGATTTCTGGCGAAAATTTCCGCATCAATCAATTTTTCGGTGACGGTTATTCTCAAGGGGCTGCTGAAGTTACCGCTCTGAGCAATGGCAATTTTGTTGTTGCGTGGGAAACTATCGGCACCAATAGCGATGGCGACCATTATGCAGTCCTCGCAAAAATCTTCAATGTGAACGGCCAGGCAATTTCAGGGGAATTCTTTGCCAATACCACCACGCAGGGGATGCAGCGATTCCCCGAAATCACATCAACCAGCAATGGCGGCTTCCTTGTAACATGGACTGGAACTGCTCCTGACGGCTATACAGTTAACTATCAGTTGTTTGATGGATCTGGTAATAAGGTTGGCACAGAAAAGTTTCTCAGCCTTGGATGGTATAGCAATGCCGCAAGCCTGACGAATGGCGACTTTGTTATCACATACACGCATGGCACTGTCCTTTATTATCAAATTATCGATAGCAATGGAAATTTGAACGGAGTTCCTACGAAGATTTCTGAATATTACTTTAGTGGGCAAGGCGGTCATACTGTTACGCCGATTGTCGGTGGAGGTTTCGTTGTAACATATGAAATCGCGGCAGAGGTCTACAGCAAGACATTTACGCCAGAAGGTGGGCCAATTCTCGATGGCGCTGTCATTATTGGTACCGACGGGGCTGACACCATAAGCCAAACCAAATCAACTGCAGGATTGCCACTAGCAACCTCCAAATCTGACATGCTCAGCACTGGTGCGGGCAATGACAGGTTGGATGGCGGTCAAGGCGCGGATTTCATGCAAGGCGGCTCTGGCAATGACACATACATCGTGGACAATGCCGGTGACATCGCCATGGAAAAGATCGGTGAAGGTACAGATCTTGTGATGTCATCGGTAAATTTCTCGCTTGGTGCCAACGTCGAAAACCTTACCTTGACGGGAACATCTTCTATCAACGGAAGTGGCAATAGCCTCGACAACGTTATCACCGGAAATTCAGCAAACAATGTCCTTTCCGGCGGCGATGGCAATGACAGCCTCAACGGCGGTGCGGGCAATGACACGCTGATTGGTGGCGCAGGCAATGATAGGTTGGTAGGCGGACTGGGCGCGGACACCATGTCGGGCGGTCTGGGTGATGACAGCTACACCGTGGATGATGTTGGCGATGTGGTCACCGAAAATGCCGACGAAGGCACCGACACCGTGTCTGCCTCAATCAGCTATACTCTGGGCGCCAATCTGGAGAAACTGACGCTGACCGGCGCCAACGATCTTACCGGAACCGGTAATAATCTGGCCAACACCATCACCGGCAATACGGGAAACAACCAACTCTACGGTTTGGGTGGCAACGACGTCCTGACCGGCGCTGAAGGCAATGACACGCTCGACGGTGGCGATGGCAATGACACCCTCAACGGCGACAATGGGCAAGACACGCTGATCGGCGGGGCGGGCAATGACAAACTCGTCGGCGGCCTGGGTGCGGACAGCATGTCAGGCGGTTTGGGGGATGACGGCTATACCGTCGATGACATCGGCGATGTAGTGATCGAGAATGCCAATGAAGGCACCGACACGGTGTCAGCTTCGGTCGGCTATACTCTGGGCGCCAATCTGGAAAAGCTGACGCTGACCGGTACGGATAACCTCACCGGAACGGGCAATGATTTGGCCAACACCATCACCGGCAATGCAGGCAGCAACCAACTCTACGGTCTGGGCGGGAATGACGTGCTGACCGGTGGGGATGGTAATGACTTCCTTTATGGCGGCACTGGAAATGACACGCTCTCTGCAGGTAATGGCGTGGATTGGCTGTCGGGTGGCCTGGGGGCGGACACCCTGAGCGGGGGCACTGGTGCAGACACTTTTTCGTTCGATCTGTTCGATCCGACAACAAAAGACACGATCAAAGACTTCGAACACGGCATTGACCACATTGCGCTGGATCGAACCGCCTTCTCTGCCTTTTCGGGCAGCGCTGCGGGGACTTTGAATGCGTCCAACTTTGTACTGGGCACTAAGGCCAATACGGCAGATCAACGCCTGATCTACAACCAAGCCACCGGCGCGTTGTATTATGATGCCGATGGATCAGGCAGCGGTGTAGCTATCCAGATCGCAACGCTGACTACCAAGCCAACCTTGGATGCGGGTGATTTTGTTCTGATTTAATCGAGAGTTATAACGGGAACACGCAGGGCAAAGGCCATTTTTTCCTGCCCTGCGTGTTCAATTTTCTGCCACGGCTGGGTTTGCATATAGCACATTGCTTCACCTCCAAGGGTACAAGCCTAGAAAAACACCGAAGTCCTAGAAATTGCCGCGCCTGTTGACTGGGGTGCTGCCTATCAGGCGGTGTGGAAATCGCGCTGATCCTACCAAAATCTCCGACTGAAAGCTCATAGATTGACCTCTTTGTTGGTGGCGAGATCTTTCTGGCAGCTTTTGCCCTGGAATGCGGGTGGGGAATGGACCGAGAATGTGGGAGTTTGTTCCGATAAAATAAAAATATCTGAAATGTGCACAGGATGTTTGTGCTCAAATCTTGCGGATGAATGCCGCCCTTGCAACATTGGGGTTAATTTAGTGCGACATGGAGTTATTTTGTGGCAGCTGCAGACAATACCCCCGGCACCTTGCTTGGGTTGACCATCCCATCCACAATCAACGTGAGCAATGGAACCTACGCTAACTTCACGGCAAGCGCTAGCGATGCGGGTTTGGGCATAGACTATGTGTATGTCAGCCTAGATAAGAGTTTTCAGAATTCGTACGGTCGCCAAAGTGCTCTTTATTTTTACAATTCCACTGACAGTTTTTCGGATTTGTCATCGACACTTAATCAGTATTTTTCATCAGCCACTTCTTCTGGTGCTTATAACATTGAGTATGTCTATGTGTGGGATAAGGCTGGGAATTACAATTATTACAGCTCATCCCAATTGAAATCAATGGGAATTAACACAAGCTTCACTGTAAGCGGTGGAGCGGCCACAGACAATACCCCCGGCACCTTGCTTGGGTTGACCATCCCATCCACAATCAACGTGAGCAATGGGACCTACGTCAACTTCACGGCAAGCGCTAGCGATGCGGGTTCGGGCATAGACTATGTGTATGTCAGCCTAGATAAGAGTTTTCAGAATTCGTACGGTCGCCAAAGTGCTCTTTATTTTTACAATTCCACTGACAGTTTTTCGGATTTGTCATCGACACTTAATCAGTATTTTTCATCAGCCACTTCTTCTGGTGCTTATAACATTGAGTATGTCTATGTGTGGGATAAAGCTGGGAATTACAATTATTACAGCTCATCCCAATTGAAATCAATGGGAATTAACACAAGCTTCACTGTAAGCGGTGGAGCGGCCACAGACAATACCCCCGGCACCTTGCTTGGGTTGACCATCCCATCCACAATCAACGTGAGCAATGGGACCTACGTCAACTTCACGGCAAGCGCTAGCGATGCGGGTTCGGGCATAGACTATGTGTATGTCAGCCTAGATAAGAGTTTTCAGAATTCGTACGGTCGCCAAAGTGCTCTTTATTTTTACAATTCCACTGACAGTTTTTCGGATTTGTCATCGACACTTAATCAGTATTTTTCATAAGCCACTTCTTCTGGTGCTTATAACATTGAGTATGTCTATGTGTGGGATAAAGCTGGGAATTACAATTATTACAGCTCATCCCAATTGAAATCAATGGGAATTAACACAATCTTCACTGTGTACGATAATCTCACTCAAAACGCCCCGATAATCACTTCTAGCGGTGGCCTAGCGACTGCAGCAGTCAGCATTGCGGAAAACACCACCACTGTTACCACTGTTGCGGCGACGGACGCTGATGCGGGCTCAACACTTGCTTATTCCATTACTGGCGGCGCCGACTCGTGGCTGTTCCAAATTAACTCTGTCACCGGCGCACTGACCTTCAAGAATGCCCCGAATTTTGAGGCTCCTTCAGACGCGGGCGGCAATAATGTGTATGACGTGACGGTGACGGTCAGCGATGGAAACCTCACGGATAGTCAGGCCATTGCCGTCTCGGTTACCAATACCAATGAAGCGCCGACAATTACGTCAAGCGGAGGCGCTGCAACTGCGTCCGTCAGTATCCAAGAAAACGCCAAGGCTGTGACCACAATTACAGCGACCGACGCCGACGCCTCGACAACGATCACCTACGCCATCACGGGCGGCGCTGACGCTGGCAAGTTCCAGATCGACGCCAGCACGGGCGCGCTCAGCTTTAAGGCTGCGCCCAACTTTGAGGCGCCGACGGATGTAGGGGGTAACAACATATATGATGTAACTGTCACGGCCAGCGATCGCGCACTGAGTGACAGTCAGGACATCGCGGTGAGCGTCACCAATGTGAACGAAGCACCCATTTTTACATCCAGTTTCCGCATTGCCGAAAACGGCAATGTCGTCACAACATTGGCGGCAGAAGATGCAGACGCAAATAGCTCCATCACCTACGCCATTACCGGCGGGCCAGACGCCGCACTGTTCCAAATTGACCCGGCCAGTGGTGCATTGAGCTTCATCACTGCGCCTGATTATGAAATGCCCCTCGATGGCGGCAGCAACAACACCTATGACATCATTGTTACCGCCAGCGATGGGTTGATGTCAGGAAGCCAACGCGTGCTGGTGTCTGTCTCGAACGTCAACGAGGCCCCCATTATCACCACGCCCGGCGCCACGGTCAGCGCTGCGGAAAATGGCTTGTCGGTTGCCACTGTTGCTGCTTCCGACGTCGATGCGGGGAGCGTGATTACCTACTCAATCACTGGAGGCGCAGATGCGTCGTTGTTCCAGATTGATTCTGCGACCGGCGCGCTTAGCTTCAAATCTGCTCCAGACTTCGAGGCCGCTGGCGACGTGGGCGCTGACAATGTCTATGATGTAATCGTCACTGCCAGCGACGGTAGCCTGGATGATACGCGGGCGTTTGCAGTAAATGTCACCAATGTGAACGAAGCGCCTGACATTACGTCTAACGGCGCAGGCGCAGCAGCGGCGATCAATGTGCTAGAAAATACTTCAGCAGTAACCACGGTTTCTGCACGCGATTTGGATGGGGCCTCGGTGATCACCTATTCGATCACCGGGGGTGCCGATGCAGATCGTTTCCAGATCGATGCCTCGACTGGCGCTCTAAGCTTCAAGGCAGCCCCCAATTACGAAGTGCCTACCGATGCTGGCAGCGACAACGTGTATGACGTGATCGTAACCGCCAGCGATGGCTCATTAAGTGATAGCCAGAGCCTCGCGGTCACCGTTGGCAACGTCGCGGAGGCCATCACGCGCGTTGGCACTGCCGCTGCCGAAACCATGAACGGCAGCGATGAAGCCGACAAGCTGAACGGCATGGCCGGAAACGACACGTTGAATGGCGATCTGGGCAATGACACGCTTTATGGTGGTGATGGTCTGGACACTTTGAACGGCGGCGCAGGTGACGACCTGATCTATGGCCAGAATGACGCCGACACGCTCAACGGCGGTTCAGGCAACGACTATCTGGACGGCGGTGCCGGTGCGGATACGATGAAGGGTGGCGAAGGTGATGACACGTACATTGTCGATGCCAGCGGCGATCGTGTCACAGAACTTGCAGGCGAAGGCATAGACTGGGTGAAAGCCTCGATCAGCTACACTCTTGGCGCCAATGTCGAGAAATTGTCATTGAGTGGCACTGGCGCCCTGTCTGGAACTGGCAACGGGCTAGATAATGCCATTACGGGCAATGCCGGCATCAATATTCTTCGCGGGTTGGATGGCAATGATGCTCTGCGCGGCGAAGGCGGCAATGATGTGCTTTATGGCGGCAGTGGGGCAGACGCACTTTACGGCGGTGATGGGGCGGACCGACTGATTGGCGGTGCTGGCGCGGATACGCTAACCGGCGATACTGGGCCTGACACCTATGTGCTGAATGTTTTGGACGGCACATCGGACCGCATTTACGGGTTTGAGACTGGCGTTGATACGCTGGCATTTGATCTGGATGTGTTTACCAGCCTAGCTTTGGGTGATGATGGTAAGATCGCTGCCTCGCAAATTACCTTTGGCGCTACGTCGACCAATGCGGAGCAATATCTGATCTACAATCAGACCACCGGTAGCCTTTTCTATGACGCCGACGCCAATGGGGCGGGGGCGGCAGTTCTGCTCGCAACCTTCAACACCAAGCCGACCTTGAGCGTGGGCGATTTTGTAATGATGTAATCGCGTCGCGATTTGCAAGCCCCGCCATCAGTGCAAGTTGGTGGCGGGGTTTCCATTGGGTGCGGCTGGGTTCGCATGTAGTTTAATGGCCCAAGCCCGCAGGCATAAACGCTCGATGTCGCAAATTGCCCAAACTTTGCAGGAATGCTTCATAAAAATCTAATTTATGACTTGCGCCAGGCACTTTATCCGCTAGTTGCGGAAAAGTTACGGGGCTTATTAACATAACGGGGAAAACATGCGCTTTCGTGTTGCCATCATTTTGTCTTCTGCAGTTGCATTGTCGGGCTGCGCCACGATCCTTAACAAGCCGACCCAGCAGGTCAATGTGTCCACTTCGAATGGGCAACAGGTAAAGGGCACTGTAAATGGCGCCGCCTTCGCCGCTCCTGGTGTGGTGCAAGTGAAGCGTGAAAATAAGAACAAGACGTTTACCACTGAGGACGGCAACTGCACCAAAGAAACAGTTGCAGCCAAGCAAGTTGACTCTGTTTTCTTTATCAACATCCTTTCGGGCGGCCTCTTGGGGTCCAGCACCGACTTCGGCAGCGAGAAGATGTGGAAGTACAACGATAACGTTGTGATCAATTGCAAAGGCTAACGCAACAGTGACGGATTTTTTCCGACTGTGGGGAAAAGCGGCGCTTGCGCCGCTTTTTTTTGCGGCAGGCCTTATCTCATGCCCATCTGCTTGTGCAGGCGCCCCTACTTCGCCAGATCTTGAGCAACTCCAATCCTCAGCTCAAGCCCATCACCTTGAAGATGATCAGGTTTGGCTGAGTTTGCTGCACGTTGAACATGGTAAGCGACACATTGTCGACAATGCCTTCTTCCTCAGTGATGGCAAATTTTCTGTTCGCGAAGAACTGCGCGCAACAATCGCAGCCCTGTGGGGTAAGCATAGCCAGGAGGCACTCTGCCGTTTCCCGGCACGCGCCCTTTGGCTTCAAGAGAAACTTCGGGCCCCTGCATTGCCAATTGAACAATGCCCTGATGTAAATGAATTTCTTCAGAATGCTTCAGATGATCACATTGACTTGGTGTTTGCGGCGGACAGCCTTTCTAGCCCATCCAGCTTTTTGGGCCATTCTTTTCTAAAATTCAGCGGCACAAATCTCAAGGGCGATGAAACAAGTCACGCCGTCTCGTTTTATACTGACACCAGAACAAAAAATTACCCGAAATTAATCGTCGAAAGCTTTGTCACTGGGCGAAAGGGCTATTTCGCTCTTACGCCTTACAACTCGAATCTGGAGTTGTATCTCCGTGGCGAGCAGCGCAAAGTTTGGGAATACCACCTGAAACTCGATGCGTTCCAGCGCCGCTTGATGGTGCTCCACACCCTAGAATTGAAGAATGTCCAGCAAACCTATCTGTATGTCGGCTATAACTGCGCGACAGTTGTTCGCTTTCTGATCCAATTATCAGGAATCAAAGGGCAATCACCACCTTTGTGGACAACGCCCAAAGATGTCCTACGCACAGCAGAACGGGCAGGTCTGATTGATAAAGTTCAAGTCCATTATCCCGATCGCGCTCTCGTAAGGGCGTTATCAGAGGGAATGTCAAAGCGAAATCAAACGCTTGTATTGAATTCTGTGTTAACCGGCAATGTGGAGATGCTGGGCGATGACCCGCGGTTACTGCAATCGGCGCTGGCAGAAAACAGTTACGTGCAAGAATCAAAAAGACTCGACCCGCTGCGAGCACAGCAAAACTTGGAACGGCTGAATGCGCGGCTTAACGCCACAGGAAGCGACAGTTCCCTCTCGCTTAACCCCGCGATTGACCCACGAAAAGGCGATGGCGAGCGGCAGATATCCTTACAAGCAGGTATAGATGGCGGACTGCCCGCATTGCGATTGGCGTGGCTTCCGGCCTCTCACCTGATTACCGACAACAACGGAAGTTCATCCCACGAAACCGAGTTGAAGTTGCTGTCGGGCGTCATTGAGAAAAGAGGGTCAGGCCGCCCTGCATTGCGACAATTAACCATCTTTGGAATGACAACACTCTTGCCACAGAACGCCCTTACCGGTGGTCTGTCTGGCCGCTTCAGCTTTGGCATGGACACTCAAATGGATGCCGCTATGCATCGGCGTCACCCTTTTGTCGTTGATGGCGGTGTTGGCCTGACAAAAAGAATTATGCCTGACATCGACATCTACTCAATGATCGGTGGTGGCGGAGGCTTGCTGAATTTTAAGCCTTACGTGCATGCCAACGTCCAAATCGGCGCCGTAATTCGTGAAATTTGGGGTATGAAGACAGTAGCCCTGTGGACTTCGAGCTTGAGTACGATGGCGTCAGGCGTGCGCAGCAACTCGTTCGAAATCGTTCAATCAAAACGGATAGGGAAAAATATTTCGATGGAGTTGAACTATAAAAACACGTTCAATGCCAATGCAAAAAATGAATGCGCATTCCTATCTGTCAAGCGTCGCTTTTGATTTTTTGAATTCCGATTGCATAATGAAAAGCGCCGAAGTCCTAGAAATTGCTGCGCCTATTGACCGGGTTGCTGCCAATCAGGCGGTGTGGAAATCGCCCTGATCCTACCAAAATTCAAAAAAAGGCCAAAGTCAGGCAGCCAGGGGCGCAACCTTAATGTCGTCCGCCCGCGCTCTTGCCTGCGCTAGGTCATAGCGAGCCTGCATCCGCATCAGCGTATCAGCCTGTACCCCAAAGCTCTTTTCAAACCGAATGGCCATATCGGCGGTCAGGCTCGATTTGCCATTCAGCAACATGCTCAGTGCCTGCCGCGAAACGCCCATATGCTCGGCCAGTGCCTTCACCGTAATGCCATGCGGATGCACAATTTCGGTGCGCAGCCAATCACCGGCATGAACGGCTAACGAGGCGTGCATCTTAATCGCCATGATAATCCTCCAGATCCAAATCGATCAGCGCGCCATCCTCATTCACGGCAAAAGTAAGCCGCCAATTCCGGGTTACCGTCATGGCCCAAGTCCCGTCTCGATCGCCCGTCAGGCGATGCAAGCCATAATTGGGCGGGATAGAAAGTTCATCCAAACTCGCCGCAGCATCGATGAAAGCCAGCATCTTGCGCAAACGACTGACGTCACCGACCAGTCCCTTGGCATTTCCGCTTTCAAAGAATCGCCGCAAGGCTTTGTCCCGGATGCTTTCCACGTCCATGTGTCAAGTGATACGCGACACGCGCCCCAGCGTCAAGTGACGCTTGACGCGGCGCCCCTATGCAAAATAATCACGCCCTTTACTTACCCTCCCCGTTGCCGCCCATTCCCTGATGAGGCAAAAGCCTCCTCAACGGAGGCCAATACCTTGAACCATCAATCGCTTTCCAATTTCATCTGGTCCGTGGCGGACCTCCTGCGCGGTGACTACAAGCAGTCGGAATATGGCCGCGTCATCCTGCCCTTTACGGTTCTGCGCCGCCTCGATTGCGTTCTGGCGCCCACCAAGGACGCTGTGCTGAAAGAAGCCGAGGCAGGCCGCCCCGATCCCTTCTTGATCCGCGCCGCTGGCATGCAGTTCTTCAACCGCAGCCCGCTGGACCTCGCCAAACTCATCGGCGATCAGGACAATATCGGCACCAACCTCCTGTCCTATATCCAAGGCTTCTCTGCCGAGGTGCGCGACATCTTCGAGCAGTTCGAGTTCGCCGCCCAGATCGACCGCCTTGCCAAGAACGGCCTGCTCTATCAGGTCACCGAACGCTTTGCCCGCATCGACCTCCACCCCAACCGCGTCGACAATGCCCAGATGGGCCTCGCCTTCGAAGAACTGATCCGCAAATTCGCCGAAATCAGCAACGAAACGGCCGGTGAACACTTCACCCCGCGCGAGGTGATCCGCCTCATGGTCAACCTGCTCTTCGTCGAGGATGACGAGGTGCTGACCAAGCCCAGCGTCGTGCGCTCCATCTACGACCCCACGGCGGGCACCGGCGGCATGCTCTCCATCGCCGAGGAATACCTGCGCGAGCACAACCCCACCGCCCAACTCACCATGTGGGGACAGGAACTCAACCCCGAGTCCTACGCCATCTGCAAGGCCGACATGCTGATCAAAGGGCAGGACATCACCAAGATCGTGCAGGGCAACACCCTGTCCGACGACGGCCACCCCGCCGCCCGCTTTGACTATATGCTCTCCAACCCGCCCTTTGGCGTGGAATGGAAGAAGGTGCAGAAAGAGGTGCAGGATGAGCACCAGCGCCAAGGCCATGCCGGTCGCTTTGGCCCCGGCCTGCCGCGCGTGTCGGATGGCTCGCTTCTGTTCCTCATGCACCTGCTGTCCAAGATGCGCCCTTGGACCGAGGGCGGTTGCCGCTTTGGCATCGTCCTCAACGGCTCGCCCCTCTTCACCGGCGGCGCGGGCAGCGGCGAGAGCGAGATCCGTCGCTATGTGCTGGAAAACGATCTGGTCGAGGCGATCATCGCCCTGCCCACCGACATGTTCTACAACACCGGCATCGCCACCTATGTCTGGATCCTGTCGAACAAGAAGCCGCAGGCCCGCACCGGCAAGGTGCAACTGATCGACGCCAGCAGCTTCTGGCAGAAGATGCGCAAGTCCCTCGGCTCCAAGCGCAAGGAGATGGGCGAGGCCCATATCGAGGACGTGACGCGCCTGTTCGGCAGCTTTGTCGAGGCGCAATTGGCCACTTTGATCGACGCCAGCGGCAAGGAAGTCTCGCGCCAGATCGTCATCGCGGGCGAGGCTGCTCCGCAAGCGCCTGAGGGTGGCAAGGTGAAGCTCGCGCCCCTCTCGCGCATCTTCCCTACGCAAGCCTTTGGCTATCGCACTATCACTGTTGAGCGCCCCTTGCGCGACGAGGCGGGCAAGGTGGTGCTGGGCCTGAAGGGCAAGGCCAAGGGCAAGATGCAGCCCGACAGCGCCCTGCGCGATACCGAGAATGTGCCTTTGTCCGAGGACGTCGAGGCCTATTTTGCGCGCGAGGTAAAGCCCCATGCCCCCGATGCGTGGATCGACGAGACCAAGACCAAGGTCGGCTATGAGATCCCCTTCAACCGCCATTTCTATGTCTTTGAGCCGCCCCGTCCGCTCTCCGAGATCGACGCTGAGCTGGCGGGCGTGACCGCGCGCATTCAGGCCATGCTGGAGGAGTTGGCCGCGTGAGCTTCCCCCCTTATGCTCAATACAAGGACAGCGGCGTGGCGTGGCTGGGCGCGGTGCCGGGGCATTGGGAAGTGACGCGTTTACGCTTCGTCACTCAATGTTGTGATGGGCAACGGATTCCCTTAAACGGTGAACAGCGTGCCGATAGGATTGGTGACGTGCCGTACTGGGGCGCGAATGCCATCATGGACTATATCGATCAGGCACTTTTTGACGAAGATCTCGTTCTGCTTGGAGAAGATGGCGCTCCATTTTTCGACCGTAGCAAGCCGGTTGCATTTTTTTCACAGGGGCCAGTTTGGCCCAACAATCACATCCACGTTTTGCGTCACAGCAAGAGCATCAACCCTAAATTTCTGACTTATTGCCTCAACGTCACCGACTACGCTGATTTCATCGATGGTTCGACACGCGACAAACTGACGCAAGGACGGATGAACAACATTCCGTTGCCATTTCCAGCAATTGCCGAGCAGGAGGCGATTGCGGGGTTTCTGGATCGGGAGGTGGGCAAGATTGATGGCTTGGTGGCAGAGCAGGAGCGCTTGATCGCGCTGCTGAAGGAAAAGCGCCAAGCAGTCATCTCCCACGCCGTCACCAAAGGCCTCAACGCATCCGCCCCCCTCAAAGACAGCGGCATCGAATGGCTCGGCCAAATCCCAGAGCATTGGGAGGTGAAGCCTTTGAAGTATGGCATCAGCTTCATCGAGTCAGGTGTCAGTGTAAACGCTATCGACGTGCCAGCCTCCGACGACGAGATAGGCGTCCTCAAAACGAGCGCGGTTTACACGGGCCGATTTCGCCCAGAGGAAAACAAAGCCGTCATCGCTGAAGAACGAGATCGAGCGAGTTGCCCGGTCAAGGCGGGCTGCTTGATCGTCAGTCGCATGAACACGTCTGATCTTGTTGGGGCGACGGGCTTGGTCATCGAGGACGCACCGAACCTCTTTTTGCCTGATCGCCTGTGGCAGGTGCATTTTTCCGAGCTGGAGCCTGCTTTCACGCACCTTTGGACGCAAAGCCCGTTTTACCGCTCGCAAGTGCAGGTTGCTTGCGCTGGAACCAGTTCCAGTATGCAGAACCTGTCGCTCGACGAGTTCAAGAGCTTCCTGTGTCCGTTTCCGCCAACCGATGAGCAGGCGCAGATTGCAGTTCGGGTTGTTGAAGTCATGTCGGGCTATGAGAAATTGATGACCGAAGCCCAATCCGCCATCACCCTGCTGCAAGAACGCCGCGCCGCGCTGATCTCGGCCGCCGTCACCGGCAAGATCGACGTCCGCGCCGCCGCCGCATCGGCCACCTCTGGCACCACCGCCGAAATGGAAACCGCATGAGCATCGACAAACTCATCGCCAAGATCCCCGCCATGTCGCCCGACGAGCGCAAGAAGCTACGCGCCAATGCCGAGGCGAAAGCCGTCACCGGCGATGCCAACGCCGCCAAGGTCATCGACGCGCTGGACGCGCAAGACGCCGAGGAAAACCGCCTGACCCAGCAAGCCCGCGCCGAAAAGGTGGCCGAGCTGGATAGAGCCACGCCAGCCCTGCGTATCAAGCTGGCCTTTGAACTGGAGCCTTTGACCGAGACAGAGGAGAAGATCCTTCGCGCGCTGCTCGATCATCCCGACAGCACTTGCGCCGAACTGTCGGGTAAAATCGGCTGGGATCCGCGTGCGTGGGACATGGGCTTTGGGCACATCTGCTCCAAGCGACTGGAGTATCTCTGGCCGCTGGAACCCATCGTGCGGGAGGAAAAGGAGGGCTTCATCCGCCTGTTGACCACGCACCGCCGCGATGAAGCTGGCACCATCCGCTATCGGTTGAAGCCAGAGGCGATTGAGGCCTTCAAGCTGCTGGGCTTTCGGGTGAAGCCCGCATGACCCGCGCCATCGGCCGCAGCCTTGAACTGTATTACATCGATGGCCGCCCCGATGGGATGCTGACCGCAGAGATGTTCAACTGGACGGGGCATGTGCTGATGACCCCGCGCACCCAGATCGCCACCGCGCTGGCTCGGCCAGAGGCAAGCTATGCGGGCATCTACCTCTTGCTGGGCGAGCAGGACGGCGAACCGCTGGCCTATATCGGCGAAGGCGAGGACATCTCGGCCCGCATCCGCAGCCATGATGTAAAGAAGGACTGGTGGACCAGCGCCATCCTGATCACGGCTGCGGCAAACAAGCTGAACAAGGCCCATGTCCGCTATCTGGAAGCGCGCCTCATCGCGGAGGCCAAGAGCATTGGCCGCATGAAGCTGGAAAACAGCGTGGCCCCCAGCCTGCCAGGGTTGAGCGAGGCCGATCAGGGCAAGATGGAAGCCTTCCTTGAAAACCTGCTAGTGGTGTTGCCCGCCGTGCGGGTCGACATGTTTATCCAGCGGGCACGATCGGCGCCTAAACCCGCCACGGCCATGCCGGTGGCGACAGCGGAGGAGCCAGAGGCGCGGTTCGTCATCGAAAACCGCAAACACGGCCTGACCGCGCATGCTTCGCTTGAGCAGGGCGAGTTTGTGGTGGAACAGGGATCGCAAGCGCGCCTGAATTGGGCCAGCAGCCGCGAGGATGGCTATGGCAAGCTGCATGCTGAACTGAAGCATGCCGGTGTGTTGGTCGAGCAAGATCAGCATTGCGTGTTTGCGCAGAGCTATGCCTTCCAGAGCCCCAGCGCAGCGGCGGCGGTGGTGCACGGCAGGCCAGCCAATGGCACCACAGAATGGGTCAATACCGCCACGCGGCAGACCTATAAGGAATGGGAAGCTAGCCGCATTGAGGCGGCGCAGGCATCAGAGATCTGAAGATATTCCACTAACCAAGTTGGCGCGGTTCAGGCGTCTTACCGAACCGCGCCGAGGCAGACTTATTTCACCTCCTTGATCAGTAAGCGCAGGCTGCGATTATGGCGCTCCAGCGCAATAAACAGATAAAGGAACATGATGCCCAGGAAGCCGAGAAAAATTTCAGCAGCCAACTGAATCCTCTCCTTACCCATCTCTTTGCGCAAACCGTTTTCGCTGGTTTTATTTTGCGCCTGAATTTTGGCATCATCGCTTTTATGCTTGGCAGTCTCCGCATAAGTTGCGACGGCAATCGCATATTGCTCAACTGGAGAAAGCAGCCCTTCAGGGAACTTCATTTCGCAGACCTTCTCGGTCACCGGCTCTTCAACCAAGCGAGTCCCTGCGCAACCGACAGGTGACTTATACCAGTCTTCACAGTTAGTCGCTGTGCTATCCCAACCGGGCACCAAGCGCGAATGAATGGTAAAGTGATCGGTACAAACATTCTGTTTCTGAGCGGTGCGATAGGCGGTCAACTTTTTCTGAAATTCAGGATTTTGGGCTGCAGTATCAACCGCAGTCAGTGCATCCCCCATAATTGCGGCAGCGGTGGTAAGGTCTTTCCCCCCTGCGTCTGTAAGGCCTGCCGTCGCAAGGTCTGCATAGCTCGAAAGCATGCTGTCGGTCCAAATGAAATCAACAACCTGATCATCGGTCAATTTATCATCTGGCCGCTGCGACGGCTTAAACCGGCTGCGAAATATTTCTAGAGTTTTAGCCTTGGTCGCTTTGTCCAAACTGGGTTTGATCGGCTGTATATCAGCGGACGGGAGGCTCTTTGCCGATTGAGCTGGAATGAGTTCGTTGGCCTGTACCGCCACTTTACCAGGCTTAACTTCAGTTTCTCCCAACTGATTGACCATGCCAATGGCAAGAAACCCTAGCGAACCAACCAAAGCCATCACTGCAACCAAAAGCGCGACGTAGCGGAGCAAGGCGAGAAGGTTTTTCTCCAATGCGGCTGCTTTTGTTGAGATCCGCATCAAAATCTGTGAGCCAGATTTTTCTGATGCTGGCAAGGAAGGTAAGACCTCTAGTGAATTATCGTTAGACACCTAAATTACCCCCTGTATGAATAGGTTCGCAAACTCCGTGCGTTCTTTTTATGTTCGAAATCAATCATTGTCGAACTGTAATTCCGAGTAGATGTTGATCATGAGCCTGCACAAAGAAATCAGCTTCGAGGACGAGATCTGCGCCGATCTGGCTGCTGCTGGCTGGCTCTATGAGGCGGGTGCGGCCTCGCGGTATGATCGCGCTCGTGCGCTCTTTGCCGAAGATTTGCAAAGCTGGTTGCAGGCCACGCAGCCGCAAGTGTGGGAGGCGCTGAGCAAATCCCACGGCGGCGCGGCGCCGGATGTGCTGGCAGACCGCGTCCGCAAATCGCTGGATGATCGCGGGACGCTGGATGTGTTGCGCTATGGGATTGATCTGATCGGTGTGCGTGGCACCGTCAGCCTCGCGCAATTTGCGCCGGCATCGGGCATGAACCCCGATATTGTTGCCCGTTATCAGGCCAACCGCCTTCGGGTGGTGCGACAGGTTCGATATTCCAGAGCCAACGAGAATTGTATCGACCTTGTGCTGTTTCTCAATGGCCTGCCAATGGCCACCGTGGAACTGAAAACCGATTTCACGCAAAGCATCGCCGACGCGATCGACCAATATAAATTCGACCGTGCGCCAAAGGGCGAGCCGCTGCTGACCTTTGCCACCGGGGCGTTGGTCCATTTCGCGGTCAGCAACCGTGAAGTGATGATGGCCACCAAACTGGAAGGCGGGGCTACGCGGTTCCTTCCTTTCAACCGCGGCAACAATGGCGGGGCAGGCAACGCCGCCGATGGCACCGGCCACCCCACGGCCTATCTGTGGCAGGAGATCTGGCAACGCGATAGCTGGCTGGAGATCCTTGGCCGCTATATGATCGCCAAGCGCGACAAGAAGAAGCAGATCAGCGGGGTCATCTTTCCGCGCTACCACCAGCTGGATGCCACCCGTAAATTACGCTCTCAAATCCGCTCGGAAGGCGCTGGAGGGCGTTTCCTGATCCAGCATAGCGCAGGGTCGGGCAAAACCAATTCCATCGCCTGGGCGGCGCATTTCCTTGCCGACTTGCATGACGCAGCGGACGCCAAGATCTTTTCCAGCGTGATTGTCGTATCCGACCGCAATGTGATCGATGCCCAGTTGCAGGAGGCCCTGTTCGAGTTCGAGCGCACCAAGGGCGTGGTGGCCACCGTGACCAGCGACAGTGGCGCCAAAAGCGCGGCTTTGGCCGAGGCTCTGGATGCGGGGAAGAAGATCATCGTCTGCACCATGCAGACCTTCCCCTTCGCTCTGGAGGCCGTGCGAGAACGTGCCGCCACCGATGGCAAGAAGTTCGCCGTGATCGCCGACGAAGCCCATAGCAGTCAGGCTGGGCAAACCGCGGCCAAACTGAAAGCTGTGCTTACGCCCGAAGAGATCGACGAAATCACCGATGGCGGTGAGATCAGCAGCGAAGACCTGCTGGCTGCCCAGATGGCAGCCCGCGCGGCCAAGGATGGCGTGACCTATGTGGCCTTTACCGCCACGCCCAAGACCAAGACGATGGAATTGTTCGGCCGCCGCCCCAATCCCGATATGCCGGCCAGCGAGACCAACAAGCCCGCGCCTTTCCATGTCTATTCCATGCGGCAGGCGATTGAAGAAGGCTTCATCCTCGACGTTCTGAAAAATTACACGCCCTATAAAATGGCCTTCAAACTGGCCAATAATGGCGAGGAATGGGACGAGCGCGAGGTTGAGAAGAGCGCGGCCATGAAGGGCATCATGCGCTGGGTGCGCCTGCATCCTTACAACATCGCGCAAAAGGTGCAGATCGTCGTCGAGCATTTCCGCGAAAACGTCGGTCCGCTGCTGAACGGCAAGGCCAAAGCCATGGTGGTGCTGGGCAGCCGCATCGAGGCGGTCCGCTGGCAACAGGCGATTGATCGCTACATCAAGTCGCAGGGCTATCGCATGGCGACCATGGTGGCCTTCTCGGGTGAGGTGAACGACCCCGAAGGCGATGGCGAACCTTTGACCGAGACCAGCGCCAAGCTGAACCCGACGCTGAAAGGGCGCGACATTCGTGAGGCCTTCACGGACGAGGACGCCAAGATCTTGCTGGTGGCCAACAAGTTCCAGACGGGCTTTGACCAGCCCCTGCTGTGCGGCATGTATGTCGACCGGCGGCTGGCGGGCATTCAGGCGGTGCAAACCCTCTCGCGCCTGAACCGAGCCCACCCCGGAAAAGATACGACCTATATCCTCGACTTCGTGAACAGTTCCGAGGAGGTGCTGGAGGCATTCCGCACCTATTACGACACCGCCCAGATCGCGGCTGCGACCGATCCCAATCTCATCTTCGACTTGCGCGCCAAGTTGGACGCTTCTGGCCACTACGACAACCACGAGGTCGAGCGGTTGGTCAGGGTGGAGTTGGATCCTGCCGCCACGCAAGGGCAACTGGCCGGGGCGATGGAGCCCGTCGCCCAGCGCTTGCTGGTTCAGTACAAGGATGCCTTCGCCCGCCGAACAGCCGCTGACGCGAATGGCAACCAGAAGGCTGCAGACGAGGCGAAGGACGAACTCAATGCCTTGCTTTTGTTCAGAGGCGACATGCAAAGCTTTATCAGCCTCTACACCTTCCTGTCCCAGATCTTTGACTATGGCAGCACCGAGATCGAAAAGCGCTTCATGTTCTACAAGCGCCTGCTCCCCCTGCTGGGGTTTGGCAGGGAGCGAGACGGTGTAGACCTGTCGGGCTTGCGGCTGACCCACCATTCACTGAAGGACCTGGGCAAGCGCAACATCAGCGTTGCCGGTGGTGAGCAGCCCAGCCTTCCACCTATCTCCAGCGTGGGCACCGGTGCGGTGCAGGATAAGGAAAAAGCGCTGCTGGCCGAAATCATCGCCAAGGTGAATGACCTCTTCGATGGGGACCTGACAGACGGTGATGCCTTGAATTATGTCGGGGCGCTGCGGACCAAATTGCTCGAATCAGAGTCTCTTCGCTTGCAGGCTGCCAACAATTCCAAATCCCAGTTCGAAGCCTCTCCGACGCTGGACGGCGAGCAACTGAATGCCATCATGGATACCCATGACGCCTTCGAGAAAATGAGCCTGCAGGCGCTGAACAACCCTGTGCTACGTCAGCGATTGAAAGAGCTCCTGCTGGGCCCTGGGCAGCTTTATGAGGCTTTGAGAGGTTTGTGATGCCCATGGCGACGGATCGCTCATGGGCACGTTAGGGTATCTGAAGTGCCCTGATTTTGTTGCCAGATTCGTTGACGTGACTTCGGGACTATTTCGGGACTCTCTCGTCATCTGGAAGGATTTGCCTGCCACACGAATCTAGAAAATCGGACTTGACGCCGCGCTAAAACCCAGTAATAGCGCGGCTTCCCGTGAAGGGGCGATTAGCTCAGTTGGTAGAGCATCTCGTTTACACCGAGAGGGTCGGCGGTTCGAGCCCGTCATCGCCCACCACCTTCCCCGAACATTTCAGGTCAAGTGCCTTGTGTCAGGCGGCAGTATTGGCCGTGTTGATCGCGGTGGATGCGGTTTGCATCGTGGTTTGCACCGATTTACCCATGCCTTCGACCAGCGTGAAAATGCCCATGGCAATCAGGGCCAGCACCAGCCCATATTCGATAGCCGTTGCGGCGGTTTCATCGCGCAGCAGGCGTGACAGGGGCAAGAGGCGCAAGCGATAGTCTCCTTGGAAGGGAGCCAAAGCTTTACGGTGGTTTGGCAAAATTTTTGCTAAACGCGCCCTGTAGTTATCCCTAGGCGCGGGCCGATTACTGCTCGGCCAGCAATTGCGTGGCTTGCGCGCCGGTCCAGTCCATGCCGCCATTCATGCGCCAGATCTCGCGCCCATTGGCATCGTAATAGATCGAGGCGGGCAGGGTGGACACCTGCCATTGCCCCGCCGCCGTGCCTTCGGGATCAAGCCATGGCTCCAAATTCTTGACAGAGCGCGCTTTTAAAAATGCCGCGACCTTTTCGGCAGCGCCGCTGTCCTGCGAAATGGTCACCACACGTATCGCGCCCTTGGCTGCCAAGGCGTCCAGCTTGGGCATTTCGGCCACGCATGGGCCGCACCATGTCGCCCATAGGTTGATCAGCACCGGCTTGCCTTTCAACTCGGCGGTTCGCAGCACTTTGCCGCTTCCGTCGTGAAAGGTCAGATCGGGCAGCAGGCTGCCCTTGTGGCTGCGGTCAGGGCTGCCCGCGGTTTCGCCCGTGGATGCCGATTCGCCCGCATTGGCCGCCGAAGAGGGCGCAGCCACCGGTTGCTTATCCGCGCCGCTTTGCCTATCGCATCCGCCAAGCAAGGGTGACAGCACCAAAGATGCAAGGACGATACGCGTGAGTGACGGGCAAGGAAACGGCGAAAGCACGGGGGCAGGCTCCAACCAGATGTGGGGCGGACGCTTTGCTGAGGGGCCAAGCTCCATCATGCGGGAGATAAACGCTTCCATTCCTTTCGACAAGGCTCTGTGGCGTCAGGACATCCGCGCCAGCAAGGCCCATGTCGCCATGTTGGGCGCGCAAGGCATTGTTGCGCCGGAAGACGCGGCGACGATTTCGGCAGGGCTTGATCAAGTCGCTGCGGAATATGCCCAGAATGGCGTGCCCGAAAACTGGGATCTGGAAGACATCCACATGACCACCGAAAGCCGTCTGGCTGAACTGGTCGGTCCGGTGGCGGGGCGTTTGCATACTGCGCGCAGCCGCAATGACCAGGTGGCCACCGATTTCCGCCTGTGGGTGCGTGATGCGGTGGATGAGGCTTTGGCAGGGCTCAACGCTTTGCAAAAGGCGCTGGTCCAGCGCGCGGGCGAGCATGTGAACACCATCCTGCCCGGTTTTACTCATTTGCAGACAGCGCAGCCGGTGGTGCTGGGTCATCATTTGCTGGCCTATTACGAAATGGCCGCGCGCGATGTTTCGCGCTTTGCCGATGCCCGCGCCCGTATGAACCAATGCCCGCTGGGTAGCGCGGCGCTGGCTGGCACGGGTTTCCCGATCGACCGTTTCGCCACGGCTTCGGCGCTGGATTTTGACCGGCCCACGGACAATAGCCTCGATTCGGTATCCGACCGCGATTTCGCGCTGGATTACCTGATGGCGGCCGCGCAGTGCGCCTTGCATCTGTCGCGTCTGGCCGAGGAATTCATCATCTGGGCCAGCCAGCCCTTTGGCTTTGTCACGCTGCCCGATAGTCTTTCGACCGGCAGCAGCATCATGCCGCAGAAGAAAAACCCCGATGCCGCCGAATTGGTGCGCGGCCATGCGGGGCGGATCATCGGCGCGCTCACCAGCCTGATGATCACCATGAAGGGCCTGCCTTTGGCCTATTCCAAGGACATGCAGGACGACAAGCCGCCGGTGTTCGAAGCCGCTGGCTTGCTGACCCTGTGCCTTGCCGCGATGACCGGCATGGTCGAAGGCGCATATTTCCGTCAGGATCGTATGCGCGCTGCCGCTGAACTGGGCTATGCCACGGCGACCGATCTGGCCGACTGGCTGGTGCGTCAGGCGAACATCCCCTTCCGCGAGGCCCATCACATCACCGGCGCTGCGGTCAAGCTGGCCGAACGCAAGGGCGTGGCGCTGGACCAGCTTTCGCTCGAGGAATTGCAGGCGATTGACTCGCGCATCGACGAGCGTGTGTTCCCCGCGCTCAGCGTCGAGGCGTCGGTGGCAAGCCGCGCCAGCCATGGCGGCACCGCGCCGGTGCAGGTGGCGCAGCGCGTGGCGCAGGCCCGCGCCGCTTTGGGTCTGGTGGGCTGATCGGCATGCGGCGGCTCCTCTCCGGTCTGGCTTTGGGCGCGGCGCTGTTGGCCTTGTCGGCTTGCGGCACGGAAAACGAGCTGAAACCCAAACCGGGCAAGAGCCTGCCGGTGGCGCCCTATGGCCGTCTGGACCGGCCCGGATCGGGGGAATTGTTGAGCCAGTCCTCGCAAAGCCGCCCCAGCCGCAATGTGGAATTGCACACAAGGTCCGAGCCGCGCAACGATGATCCATTCGACCTGCCGCCCGAAGACTGACACCTAGACCGCCCAGATAGATCGCCCAATCGAAGAGACATCCATGGACCATTTTGCCTATCAGAACGGCGTGTTGCATGCCGAAAACATCCCTGTTGCCACCATCGCTGGCCAAGTGGGGACGCCGGTCTATATCTATTCCGAGGCCACTTTGCGCCGCCATGCGCGTGTCTTTGCCGAGGGCTTGGCCGCCTTGCCTAAAAAGCACATTGCCTTTGCGGTGAAGTCCAACCCCAATCTGGCGGTGCTGCGGGTACTGGCATCGGAAGGCTATGGCGCGGATGTGGTGTCGCAGGGCGAGATGGAGCGGGCGTTGGCGGCGGGCATGCCGGCGGCCGATATTGTGTTTTCGGGCGTGGGCAAGACGCGCGCCGAATTGAGCGCGGCCTTGCGGGCGGGGATTGGCCAGTTCAATCTGGAATCCGAGGAAGAGGGCGTGGAACTGGCGCAAATCGCGGCGCAAATGGGCCTGCGTGCGCCTGCCGTGCTCCGCGTCAATCCTGATGTCGATGCCAAGACGCATGAGAAAATCTCGACCGGCAAGGCCGAGAACAAATTCGGCGTAGCCTTGGATCAGACGCCCGCTATGTATGCCCGACTGGCAAGTCTGGAAGGGTTGGATCTGCGCGGTATCGCCTGCCATATCGGCAGCCAGATCACCGATCTTGAACCCTCGCGTCAGGCCTTTATCCGCATGGGCGAGCTGCTGGCCACGCTGCGCGCGGCGGGCCATGCGGTCACCCATGTCGATCTGGGCGGCGGGCTGGGCGTGCCCTATCGCATGGGCGAGACTCTGCCCGGTCCGGCTGATTATGGCGCGATGGTCGCGGCGGTGACGGCCGATTGGGACGTGACGCTGATGTTCGAACCGGGCCGTGTCATCACCGGCAATTCGGGCATTCTGGTCACCGAAGTGGTGCGGGTAAAGGCTGCCGAGCCCTATCCCTTTGTGGTGGTGGACGCGGCGATGAACGATCTGGTGCGTCCGGCCATGTATGATGCATGGCATGATTTCGTGGCTGTGGCGCCCACGGGCGAAACCATGACCGCCACGGTGGTTGGCCCGATTTGTGAAAGCAGCGATACTTTCGCCAAAAGGCGCGAGATTGACGTGGTCAAACAGGGCGATCTGGCCGCTTTCCGCACGGCGGGGGCCTATGGCGCGACCATGGCCAACACCTATAACAGCCGCGCTCTGGTGCCCGAAGTGATGGTGAATGGCGACCAATGGGCGATTGTCGCCAACCGCATCGAGCCTGCCACCATTCTGGCGGCGGAGCAGGTGCCCGACTGGTTGAAGTAAGCGGCCTGTCCCAAGGGGGGCGTTTCGTTTCACAGGCTTTACGCCTATAGGGCATCATGCTCGAAACGCTCCCCCTGTTCCACCGGTTGCAAGGCCAGCCTGTCATCATCCTTGGCCAAGGCGAGGCGGCGGAGGCCAAGCGGCGCTTGGTCGAGCGGGCAGGGGCTGTGGTGTTTGACGATATGCAGGCGGGGATCGACCGCTGCGCACGTCTGGCCTTTATCGCCTATGAGGATCGCGGCGCGGCGGAAGCCGATGCCCTGCGGCTGCGCGGCGCGGGCCTGCTGGTCAATGTGGTGGACCAGCCTGACCTATGCGATTTTACCACGCCTTCCATTCTGGACCGATCGCCGGTGTTGATCGCGGTGGGAACGGGAGGCGTTTCGGCGGGGCTGGCCAAGCAATTGCGCTTGCGACTGGAGGCCTTGTTGCCCGAGAGCCTTGGCGCCTTGGCGCGTGGTCTGGGGGATGCACGGAGCGCGTTGCGGGCGCGGTTCCCCGACATGAAGGAGCGCCGCCGCGCCTTGGATGCGGCCCTTGCGCAAGGCTGCGTTCTGGACCCGTTGGAGGCGGGCAGCGCGGGGCGGATTGAGGGCTGGCTGGCTGGTGCTGACGCGCCGCAGGGGGGCGTGGTCGAGATAATTCTGCGTTCCGATGATCCCGATGACCTGACCCTGCGCGAGGCGCGCTTGTTGGGCAGCGCGGATGGCATTGTGCACGATGCCCATGTGCCGCCCGCCATTCTGGCGCGGGCGCGGGCGGATGCGGTGCGGATCGTGGGCGATGCGGTGCCCGATGAGGCGGGGCTTTGGCTTAGGCTGCGTGGGGTTTAACCGCTTCGCGCTATCAGCCAAATGGCCATGGCGCCGACGGACAGCAGCGAAAGGGTTATCATCGCGCGGCGGCGCGTCTTGAACAGGGTGATAGCTGTGTCGATCTGGTCGAGCACGCCGCAAAGCCCCTCGACCAGATCGACCAGCCCGCCTATCACAGCCTGAACCCACCTCCAGCCAGCGCATCACAGGCCGCCTGCAGGATCACAGCTGCCGCCGCGCTGTCGATGCGCTCCTTGCGCTTGGCGCGGCTCATATCCTGATCGATCAGGCCTCTTTCGGCGCTGGTGGTGGACCAGCGTTCATCCCATAGCAGGATCGGCAGGCCCAGTGCGGCCAGATTCTGCGCATAGGCGCGGGTCGATTGCACGCGCGGACCTGAGCTGCCATCCATATTGAGCGGCAGGCCCATCACCAGCCCCTTGATATTCCGCTCGGCAATCAGGCCTGCGATCAACACTTTGTCGACGCTGAACTTGCCGCGCTTGATGGTCTTGCCCGGGCTGGCGATGCTCCAATGCGGATCGCAAAAGGCGGTGCCGATGGTCTGTGTGCCCAGATCCAGCCCCAGCAATGCGCCGCCTTCGGGCAGGGCATCGCGCATTTCCAGCGCGCCGGTGGTGATCAGGACCACAGGTGCCACCATGACTTGGGCTTTTCGGGCTGGGCGGCCGTGGGCGCCACCTTGGCGGCGCTGGCCTGTGTGGAGGAGGGCGAAGGCTTGTTCATCCGCGTCCCATGCCAATGGTTCACGCGCCGCGCAACATCGGCCCGCACATTGCTCCAGAACAGCGGATAGTCATAGACGTGGTAATTGTTGCCCGGCAGCACGAAAGGCCCCATTTGCGGCGCGGGGCCGATTAACAGGAAACCTTCCGGAGAGCAGCGCGCAGGGACCAGGCCGGGCATCAACACCCCGCCGCTCAAAGCCGCATCGGGAACCAGCGTGCCCTGATTGCTGAAGTTGGTGGCCACATCGCTCTCGCCGCCGGTCAAGGGATTGGTGCAGAGGAATGGCGGGGTGCCGCGCTTGGCTCCATCCAGTCCGGGGAAATGGGCATAGGCATCCAGCATCTGCACCGTATCGGCCGGTTCGGCATAGCTTTGCCACGAGAGGATGCAGCCGCTTTGATCGGCTTTGGTGCAGGCGGGCAAGCCCATCGCGGGCAGGTCATGCTCGATACTGACTGGCCAGCCCACCACATAGGCCGCCGCGATCCGTCGGGCCAAGGGCTTGCCCGCCACCCTTTCCTGCATCAGGCGCTTGAGGTGGAACGAGCCTTGGCTGTGGCCTGCCAGCACGATGGGCAGGCGCGGATCGGCATGGGCCAGAAAATGGTCAAAGGCGGCCAGCACATCGGCATAGGCGGCATCCAGCGCCAGCTTGCCTTCGGGCCTCTCGGTCAAAAATGCGCCCAAAGTGGCCTGACGATAGCGCGGCACCCAGAGTTCGGCCGCTGCGTTAAAGGGTGTGGCCAGCCCGCGCACGAACAGGTCGGCGGTTTTGTTGGCGGTGGCATCGTCCAGCGAGGCGTTCCACTGCATCCGGTCATAATGGCTGGTGGGATGCACAAAGAACACCGCTGCCGGCACGGTGGCTTCCTGCATGGGCGCTCCGGTTGGCCGCCAGCGCGCGCCATCCTGCGGAGAGCCAGTCCCTTGGCTGAACCACAGCGCCGGATCGGCATAGGCATCACCGGCCAAGGGCGCCGCCGGTTGAAACGACAGGGCGGGGACAAAGGTGAATTGCGTCAATTCCCGCGCCCAATAGCGCATGGCGCCCAAGCCGCCGATCACGAGAACAACCGATAGGCCAAGAGCATAGAGGGACTTTCGCACCAAAGGGGACAACCGGACCGCAGCTTACGCTTCAACCGATGACAATTCACTGTCAACGGCCTCCGCATCTCCGGCATGGGCATCATCGGCCAAGCCGCCGCGCTCCGCCAGCTTTTCCAGCAAGACCTTGAGCATGGCCAGCATCGGGTCCGCGAGCGCCAGCCCGATAATGCCGAAAAGCGCGCCCATCACCAACTGCATGGCCAGCACCAGCGCGGGGGCCAGATCGGCGGTTTTCTTGGCCACCATCGGCACGATGATGTTGCCGTCTATACCCTGCACCACCACGTAAACGCCGATGCAATAGAGCCCCATATTGGTGCCGCCCGAAAAACCGACCAGCACCATCAAAAGGCCCGAAATAGGCGCGCCAATATTGGGTAGGAACGCCAATCCTCCCGCGATCAACCCCAACAATGTCGCCAAAGGCACATCATAGGCCGACAGGGCAAGGCCAATGGTTACCCCTTCGATGACCATGCCCACGATGCGGCCAAACAGCAGGCGACGCATCGTGTGGCCCATGGCGGTGAACATGTCGTCAAAGAAGGGGCGGCTTTCGCGCGGCAGCATCCATGCCAGCCCGCGCTGATAGGGCTGGGGGTCGATCGCGAAATAGATGCCCAGCACCAGAATGAGGAAGATGGTGGTCGCCCCGCCGATCAAGCCGCCCACCACGCCGGTCAACTGGCCGACACCAGCAATGGCCTGCTCGGTCAGATTCTGGATCATGCGGGTGTTGATGGTGATCAGCCGGTGCCTTTCAGCCCAATGCAGCGCCTTCATCGCCTGCGCCAACAGGGTTTCGGGCAAAGCGGCGGCCTGTAGCGCGATTTGCGAACCGGCATAGGTGAGGAACCAGAGCGAGAAGCCCACCGCCGCCAGCAGCACAATCGCCACCCGCCACACGCGCCCGATCGGCAGCACCTTGCGCAACAGCCGCGCCCCGCCATCCAGCAGAGCGCCAAACACCATGCCGCCAAACACCACCATCAGCGGATCGGACAAAACCACCACCAAGGCGATCATGCCCGCCACGCCAAACCAGATCAGCGCCTTTTTGGCCTCTTGGCGCACCAGAGGGTCATGAATGTCGGTCGGACCAGCGCGCTTGCGGTGGGGCAGGGGGGATTTGGCCGGTTTGGCGTTGCGCGCGGCCATCGATCAATGCGCGCCCTTGGGCCGCAGGCTGGTGCCCGAACGGCCAGAGCGCAAGGCGGTGAACCATGTCAAAGGGTTCCAACCCGCCGCCGCGGTGAAGGAATGGGTGATCAATTCGGCCCGTCCGCCAATATCACTCAAAGGCACCGGCCCGCCAAGGCCACGCTCGTCCAGACTGACGCGGCTGTCGGCGGAATGGTCGCGATTGTCGCCCATGACAAACACATGGCCTTCGGGCACTTTGACCTCGACCATCTCGTCATAGGGCTGCTCGGTATGGTCCACCACCGTATAGGTCGCGCCATTGGGCATGGTTTCGCGATAGGCGGGCATGTCGCATACCAATTGTCCCGAAGGCAGGCGCTGCTTCAACCCTTCAAAGCCGAAACCCTCGCAAGGATAGGGGTCTTCATCCGAACCCAGCGCGTCGAGCGGCACTTGGATTCGCGGCAACATCTCCTGCGGCACCGGCTTGCCATTCAGGATGATCTGGCCATGGCGCAGGGCGATGCGGTCGCCGGGCAGGGCGACCACGCGCTTGATATAATCCTCGTTCGGGCGACCGCGCGGCACGATGATCACGACATCGCCATAGGCGGGCGTCTTGCCCAGAATGCGCCATTCGCCATGGGGCAGGATATGGAAACTGGCCGAGGCCCAATTCCAGCCATAGGGATATTTCGAGACCACCAAATGATCGCCCACCCATAGATTGGGCGCCATGGACGAACTGGGGATGTAAAAAGGCTTGGCCACCAGACTATGAAAAGCGATCACCGCCATGAACATGCCCAGCAGGCCGCGCGCCTCGGCCCACCAGTTAATGGGTTCTTCGGCGGGCGTCGCGGCATTGGCGGGGGGCTGCAGGGAGTCGGGCTCTGTCATCATGTTTAGACTTTAACCCGCCCCTCAACAATTACTGTAGCTTGCGCCCATGGCAATTCGTCGCTGAGCGAAAGATGAACAAAGCCTTCATGCCCTTCCGGCGTGATGGCCGCAAGCCTTTCCGCCGCCCCGCCATGCAGGATCAGCGAGGGCGCGCCCAGATCATTCAGCACCACCTCTATATCGGTCATGCCAAAGCCGCGCCCGATCCCCGTGCCCAACGCCTTGGCGCAGGCCTCCTTGGCGGCCCAGCGCTTGGCTAGAGTGGCGGCGCGCAGGGCTGGGCGCGATTGGGCCAGCGCGATTTCGCCTGGCGTGAAGCAGCGCGCGATGAAGCGGTCGGACTGACGGGCCAGCGCGGCTTCTATCCGCTCCACGCTGCACAGATCCGTGCCAAGGCCCAAGATCACGCCCGATCCATCCTTTACCCGCGCGCAGCGTCCATCAGGTCGCGCATACGCTGCACCGCTTGTTCCAGACCGACAAACACTGCCTCACCAATCAGGTAATGGCCGATGTTGAGTTCGGCGATCTGGGGAATGGCGGCAATGGGCTGCACATTGTCATAGGTCAGACCGTGTCCGGCATGGGGTTCGATCCCGTTGCGCGCGGCCAGCGCGGCCATATCGGCCAGGCGCTTCAATTCGACCGCACGGGCCTCACCCTCGGCATGGGCATATTCGCCGGTGTGGAATTCGACCACGGGGGCGCCAAGGCGGATGGCGGCGTCCAACTGGCGCATTTCGGGCGCGATGAACAGGCTGACGCGGATGCCCGCATCTTTCAAACGCGCGATGATCGGGGCCAGACGGTTATGCTGGCCAGCGGCATCCAGACCGCCCTCGGTGGTGCGTTCCTCGCGGCGTTCGGGCACGATGCATGCGGCATGCGGCTTGTGACGCAGCGCGATTTCCAGCATTTCCTCGGTGGCGGCCATTTCCAGATTGAGCGGAAGATTGGTGGCCGCCTGAATTCGCGCCAGATCCTCGTCGCGGATATGGCGGCGGTCTTCGCGCAAATGGGCGGTGATGCCATCGCCGCCCACAGAAGCTACGATTTGCGCCGCGCGCACAGGATCAGGATGCTCCCCCCCGCGTGCATTGCGGATGGTGGCGACATGGTCGATGTTCACGCCAAGCCGCAAACGGGCGGGGTTCAGCACGCTGGTCATCGCGCCATTCATGCCTTGGCCCGGCTGCCGGGCTTGATAGCGGGAATGGCGGCCAGCGATTCGGGCACTTCTTCGGGCGCATAGGTGGGGAAGTTGAGCGCGATCAGCGGATAGAAGGGCACGCCCAGATCCACCGCGCCCGCGCTGCGGTCGATCAGCGAGGCTGCGGCAATGACCTGTCCGCCAGCTTCCTCGATGGCGCGAATCGCTTCACGGCTCGAAAGGCCGGTGGTGACCACGTCTTCGACCATCAACACCTTGTCGCCCGGTTCCAGTGAGAAACCGCGGCGCAGTTCGAATGTGCCGGTGGGGCGTTCCACAAACATCGCGTCCACGCCCAGCGCGCGGCCCATTTCATGGCCGATGATCAGGCCGCCCATTGCGGGGCTGACCACCTTGTTGATTTCCTTTTTCACATCGCGCGGGATGCGTTGCGCAATGGCCAGAGCCAGACGGCTTGCGCGCATCGGATTCATCAAAACGCGGGCACATTGCAGATAATGCGCGCTGTGGCGGCCGGAGGAGAGCAGGAAATGGCCTTCCAGCAGGGCCTGGCTCGCACGGAATTCGCCCAGCACTTCATCTTCGGTCATCGGTCAATCAGCCTTAGTCAATCTCTTGCCATACGCCGTTTCGGGCGCCTGTACCGTGCCCCATAGAGCCACGCCAAGCAGGATGCCACAATTTCGGTGTCAAATTTACCCCTAGAGGCGCTTGTGGGCTGGGGCAAGCGCTGGTAGACCTAAGCCTCAAGGGGCAAAAGCCCCAGAGCCTGTGGATGCTGATGCGAGGGGGGCAAGTCTCTCGTATGGTGAAATAAGAAAGAACCTAGGCCATGACATTGGGAGAAAGACTGGGCGCTTTGCGGCGCCGGTTGGGGCTTTTGACGAAAGCGGCAAGCGCGGTGGCGCTGGGCTGCGTTGTTACTTCTTTATTCGCGGCCAATGCTGTTGCGGCGGACGCCAACCATCTGGCGGTGGCGCCCGGTGGCTATACGCCTATGGCGCCCACGCCCGGCAAGGGGATGCCGGTGGATGGCGGTACCACGTTCCAGACACAATATTCGGCCACCGGCCTAGAAGCCTTGTGGATGCACGATAATATCGTGATGGTCGTGTTGATCGCGGTCAGCATTTTTGTGGCCGCGCTGCTGATCTGGGTGATGGTGCGTTATAATGCCCGTGCGAATCCGGTGCCCAGCAAAACCAGCCATAACACGCTGCTGGAAGTAATCTGGACCGGTATTCCGGTGCTGATCCTGCTGGTGGTGTTTGTGCCTTCGATGAAGTTGTTGGCGCATCAGTATAAAACGCCGCCCAAGGATGCGGTGACCATCAAGGCGATCGGCAACCAGTGGTACTGGACCTATGCCTATCCCGACAATGGCGGGTTTGAAGTCACCAGCAACATGCTGAGCAAAGAGGAAGCCAAAAAGCGCGGCGAGCCCGAGCAGTTGGCGGCCGATTACCGCATGGTGGTGCCGGCGGGCGAACCGATTCGCCTGCAGACCTTTGGTGCGGATGTGATCCATTCCTTCGCGGTGCCTTCGCTGTGGTTCAAGCTGGACGCGGTGCCCGGGCGCATCAATGAAAAGCTGCTGACGGTGAAAGAGCCGGGCGTTTATTATGGCCAGTGCAGCGAGCTTTGCGGTGCGCGCCATGGCTATATGCCGATTGTGGTGGAGGCGCTGCCTCGCCCGCAATATAACGCCTGGGTGTTGACCCATGCGGGCGGCAAGATCGACGGCGCGCCCGAAAGCGCTGCTGCCCCCGCAGCCGAAGCAGCAGCCAGCGAGGCGCCCGCTGTTGCGGCCGCTTCGGGCGAATGATCCCTTTTGGCGAAGGTTGAAAGAACAATGGCTACCATCGCTTCTGAATTTCAGGCCCATGATGACGGGCATGTGCATGACGACCATGATCACAAGCCGGGATTTTTCTCGCGTTGGTTCATGTCGACCAACCACAAGGACATTGGCACGCTCTATTTGATCTTCGCCATTACGGCGGGGGTGATCGGCGGGGCGATTTCGGGCCTGATGCGCGCCGAACTGGCCAAGCCGGGCATTCAATATCTGGCCACGATTGCCGCCGCTCTGGGTGTTTCCAACCCCAGTTTTGACCAGCAATTGCACCTGTGGAACGTGTTGATCACGGCGCATGGCCTGATCATGGTGTTTTTCATGGTGATGCCCGCCATCATCGGCGGTTTCGGCAATTGGTTTGTGCCCATCATGATTGGTGCGCCGGACATGGCGTTTCCGCGCATGAACAACATCTCCTTCTGGCTGACGGTGGCGGGTTTTGTCTCGCTGATGTGCTCGGCCTTTGTGCCCGGCGGCACGGGGCAGGGGGCCGGTATTGGCTGGACCGCCTATGCGCCGCTCTCGACCACGGGGTCCAGCGGGCCTGCGGTGGACTTTGCCATTTTCTCGCTGCACCTTTCAGGCGCAGGTTCGATCATGGGGGCGATCAATTTCATTACCACCATTTTCAACATGCGCGCGCCGGGCATGACGCTGCACAAGATGCCTTTGTTCGTGTGGTCGGTGCTGGTGACTGCTTTCCTGCTGCTGCTGGCGCTGCCGGTGCTGGCCGCTGCCATCACCATGCTGCTGACCGATCGCAATTTTGGCACGACTTTCTTTGATGCGGCCGGTGGTGGCGATCCGGTGCTGTTCCAGCATCTGTTCTGGTTCTTTGGCCATCCCGAAGTTTACATCATGATCCTGCCCGGTTTCGGCATTATCAGCCAGATCGTGTCGACCTTCAGCCGCAAGCCCGTCTTCGGCTATTTGGGCATGGCCTATGCCATGGTGGCGATTGGCGTTGTGGGCTTTGTGGTCTGGGCGCACCATATGTACACCACGGGCCTGTCCGAAGATGTGAAGATGTATTTCACCACGGCGACGATGGTGATCGCGGTGCCCACCGGCATCAAGATCTTCAGCTGGATCGCGACCATGTGGGGTGGTTCGATTCGTTTCACCAGCCCCATGGTGTGGGCCATCGGTTTCATCTTCCTGTTCACCGTCGGCGGTGTGACGGGTGTGGAACTGGCCAATGGTGGTTTGGACGACAATCTGCAGGACACCTATTATGTGGTGGCGCATTTCCACTATGTGCTGTCGCTGGGTGCGGTGACCTCGCTGTTCGCCGGTTTCTACTACTGGTTCCCCAAGATGAGCGGGCGCTGGCATTCGGAACTGCTGTCCTATCTGCACTTTGCGGTGTTCTTTGTGGGCGTGAACATGCTGTTCTTCCCCATGCACTTCCTAGGTATGCAGGGTATGCCGCGCCGCTATCCCGACTTCACCCCCGCCTATGCCTATTGGAACCATTTCGCCACGGTGGGTTACATGGTGATGGCGGCTTCGATGGTGATCTTCTTTGTCAACATCGCCTATGCCCTGATTGCCGGTCGCAAGGCCGAGGGCAATTATTGGGGCGAGGGTGCAACGACGCTGGAATGGACCCTGTCCAGCCCGCCGCCGTTCCACCAGTTCGAAACCTTGCCCACGATCAAGGACGAGGACCACCACTAAGACCTTTGGCGGTGCGCCGGACAGGCCGGAGCACCGCCAACAGGGCTTGGCAACCAGCTTGGGACAGGCGATGGACACCTTGCGCCCTTTACATCCGCTGGCTTTGCGGCAAGGGGCTTGGCCTATGAGCCAGACCTCCTCGCCCCCGAAATGCCAGCCTGCGATTCAGCGTCAGCCCGCCCATTGGCGCGATTTCTTCGCGCTGACCAAGCCGCGTGTGATGACCTTGGTCATTTTTACCGGACTTTGCGGCTTGCTGGCCGCGCCCGGCCATATTCACCCCGTTATCGGTTTTGCGACGATCCTGTGCATCGCGGTGGGTGCCGGTGGCGCAGCGGCGCTTAACCAGTGGTGGGAAGCCGATATTGACGCGGGGATGAAGCGCACCGCGAACCGCCCGCTGCCCGCTGGTCGCATGGACCGCGACAGTGCGCGCGATTTCGGCATGGCGCTGTCGGGCTTTGCGGTGCTGACCATGGGGCTGGCCGCTGGCTGGCTTTGCGGGCTGATCCTGCTCGTCTCGATTATCTATTACTCCTTTGTCTATACCGTCTGGCTCAAGCCGCGCACGCCTCAGAACATCGTGATCGGTGGTGGGGCGGGGGCTTTTCCGCCGATGATCGGTTGGGTGGCGGTGACGGGGGATATTACCCTGATGCCGGTGCTGTTGTTCGCGATCATCTTCATGTGGACGCCGCCGCATTTTTGGGCCTTGGCGCTGTTTGTGAAGACCGATTATGCCAAGGTAGGCATTCCCATGCTGCCCGTTGTGGCGGGGGAAAAGGTCACGCGGCGCCAGATCCTGATCTATTCGGTGCTGCTCTTGCCGCTCACCTTGCTGCCCTGGTGGCTGGGGCATACGGGCGCGGTTTATGGATGGTCGGCCGCCGTGCTTTCCAGCCTGTTTCTTGGCTTTGCCCTTCGTGTCGGCTTGCGCGAGCGGCAGGGTGAGGATGATAAAATGAAGCCGGAAAAGCAGTTGTTTGCCTATTCGGTACTTTATCTTTTTGTCTTGTTTGGCGCTTTGGTCGCCGACCGTTGGGTCCAAGTTCTGGGAGGCAGTGTATGAGCCAAATGCCTATCGATCCACAGGCGCGCAAGGCGATCATCGCTTCGCGGAACAAGGCTTTGGCTCTGGTTCTGGTTGCGTTTGTCGTGCTGTTTTTCGCCATCACCATTGTGAAGATGAAGATCTAGCCCATGGCCAGCCAGCCCGCTCCCTCAAGTCCAGCCATGCGGCGCACCGGTCTGCTGGCGGGTGGTTTGGCGCTGGCTATGCTGGCTTTGGGCTTTGCGGCGGTTCCGCTCTATCGCATGTTTTGTCAGGCCACAGGCTTTGGCGGAACGCCGGCGCGCGCCGCCAGTGACCTGGGTGTCAGGGCGCAAGTCGGGCGGCAGATGTCGGTGCGTTTTGATGCCAATGTCGATCCGGGCATGCCTTGGCGCTTTCATCCACGCCAGCGTTTGCAGCAGGTGACGATTGGCCAGCGCAATCTGGCAATATATGAAGCGACCAACACATCGGGCAAAGTGATCACCGGTGCCGCCAGTTTCAACGTCGCGCCGGACGAGGCGGCCCGCTATTTCACCAAGATCGCCTGTTTTTGCTTTACGCAACAGGTGCTTCAACCGGGGCAGAGCGTGTCGATGCCCGTCAGTTACTACATCGACCCCAAGATCCTTGATGACAAGGATCTGAAAGGTCTGGAACAGATTACGCTGAGTTACACTTTCCATCCCGTTCCGACGGAAAAGTGAATTGGCAAACAGGTGATTTAACGCGCTGGACCAAGGGCAAGGCGCGGGTTAGACTGACACTATAAACAGACCGGATGACGGCAAAAGCCGCTTGGCCGGCGAAGAGGGGATGAAACGATGGCTGCTGGCAAGCAACATGACTACCATATCCTGCCGCCCGATATCGTGCCTTTGGCGACGACGCTGGGCGCTTTGATGTTCACCACCGGCATGGTGTTCAAAATGCACCCTGACACTTTCGGCCCTGCGATGGGGCAGGTGGTGCCATGGGCGGGGCTGGCCTTGCTGATCGCCAGCATGTTCATCTGGTTTGGCAAGATCGTGAACGAAGCCCATGCGGGCGATCATACGCCGGTGGTGCAGCTGCATCAGCGCTATGGCATGATCCTGTTCATCGCTTCGGAAGTGATGTTTTTCGTTGGCTGGTTCTGGGCTTTCTTTGACTTCTCGCTGTTCCCTTCGACCATCGCCAAAGTGGTCGATGGCCAATGGCCGCCCAAGGAAATGGAAGCAGTGCTCGACGCATTCGACCTGCCCTTGCTCAACACGATGATCCTGCTGCTTTCAGGCACTACGGTCACCTGGGCGCATCACAGCCTGATCCATGGCGACCGTTCGGGGCTGAAGAAGGGTCTGTGGCTGACCATCGGGCTTGGCGTTTTGTTTAGCGCACTGCAGGCGTTTGAATATGCCCATGCACCCTTCCCCTTTGGCAAGAACACCTATGGCTCGGCCTTTTATATGGCGACCGGTTTCCATGGTTTCCATGTGATCATCGGCACCTTGTTCCTCGCCGTGTGCCAATATCGCGCTTACAAAGGCCACTTCACCCCGCGCCAGCATTTCGGTTTCGAAGCCGCCGCTTGGTATTGGCACTTTGTCGACGTGGTATGGCTGTTCCTGTTCGTGTGCATTTACATCTGGGGCAATTGGGGTTTCCCGGTTGACTGATTTGCACAAAATGCCAGCAGCGCCGCCGGCTTTGGCCCGTGTGGCGCTGCTGGGCCTATGTCCGCGATGCGGGGCGAAGGGGCTGTTCGCCGGATTGGCGCATTTCGCCCCCGCTTGCAAAAGCTGTGGCATGGATTTTGCCAGTTTCAATGTGGGGGATGGCCCCGCTGCTTTTCTGACCTTTGCGGTGGGCGGCCTGGCTGCGGTCGTGGCGGCTTGGCTGGCGCTGAGTGTCGATCCGCCGGTTTGGGTCTATCCAGTAGTGCTGGTGCCTTTAGTGTTCGGGCCGACACTCTATGGGTTGCGCGTGGGTAAGGCGGCGCTTTTGGCGGCGGAATACCAACGCCGCGCGGGTGAACATCGCGCCGATCCTTCCCGACAGGATGCTTCATGAACTGGCGCGCCTTGCCTCTGATCCCTACCGTCCTCGTGCTGCTCGCCAGCCTGTATATGGTGCATCTGGGCCTGTGGCAGCTTGACCGCTTGGCGCAGAAACAGGCCAAGAGTGCCCAGTTTCATGCTGCGCAAATGGATGATCGCCCCGTTTCCATGGGGCAGGTGTGGCGCTATCGCCAATCGGATGCATGGGATTACCGCCAGACGCATTTCTGGTGCCAGCAGGTGATGCAAATGTCCTCGGTATCGGGGCGCAATGCCAAGGGGGAAAGCGGTTGGGCCCATGTTGCCCGCTGCCTGACCGCGCCGGAGGATACGCAAGGTTTCCGCCCCACAGAGCCGCCGCAGGGCGTTCTGGCCGATGTGGTGCTGGGCTGGAGCCAGCGTCCCGATCCGGTGCAATGGGCGGGCGGTCATGTGCGCGGGACCATCGCGCCGGGCGGTGAATTTGCCCATCACGTGGTGGCCGATCCGCCGCTGGCGGGCCTTGCCGCCAATGCCGCGCCCGATCCCAAGGATGTGCCGAACAATCACCTGTCCTATGCTGTGCAATGGTTCCTGTTTGCCGCCACGGCGCTGGTCATCTATGGGCTGGCGGTGCGCAAAAGGTTGCGCGCCTAGCTTTCTGTGCGGCTTCTGGCGCCGCTGATACCCAAAATCCTTGCCCCAAGGCTCAAGCCCCGCTAGTCGCGCGCCCAACAGCTAAGGGATTCCCATGGACTATATCAGCACCCGCGGTCAGGCTCCGGTTCTCGATTTTGAAGGCGCCACGCTGGCTGGCCTTGCCAGCGATGGCGGGCTTTATGTGCCGCGCGAATGGCCGCGCTTCACCAAGGAAGAGATCGCCGCGCTGGCTGGCCTGCCCTATGCGGAGCTGGCGGCCAAGGTGATGGCGCCTTTCGTGGGCGACAGCCTGAGCTATGATCGCCTGCTGGAATTGACCACGCAGGCCTATGGCCGTTTCAGCCATGCGGCCGTCACCCCGCTCAAGCAGCTGGACCATCAGCAGTGGTTGCTCGAACTGTTCCACGGCCCCACGCTGGCGTTCAAGGATGTGGCGCTGCAAATGCTGGGCCTGCTGTTTGAAGAATTCCTTGGCCGCAGCACGCAGAACCTGACCATCGTGGGCGCGACCAGCGGCGACACCGGTTCGGCGGCGATTGACGCAGTGGCGGGCCGTTCCAAGGTGGACATCTTCATGCTCCACCCCAAGGGTCGCGTGTCGGACGTGCAGCGCCGCCAGATGACCACGGTGCTGGCGCCCAATGTGCATAATATCGCCATCGACGGCAGCTTTGACGATGCGCAGGCGATGGTGAAGCGCATGTTCAATGACAAGGCGATGACCGATCGCTTCAGCATTGGCGCGGTGAACTCGATCAACTGGGCGCGTCTGATGGCGCAGGTGGTCTATTATTTCGCCGCCGCTTTGCAACTGGGCGCCCCGCATCGCGCGGTGGCCTTCAGCGTGCCCACCGGCAATTTTGGCGACGTTTTTGCAGGCTATGTGGCCGCGCAAATGGGCCTGCCGATTGCCAAGCTGATCGTGGCCACCAATGTGAATGACATTCTGCACCGCGCTTTGTCCACCGGCGATTATTCGGCAGGTACGGTTACGCCCACGGCGGCCCCCAGCATGGACATTCAGGTCTCTTCCAATTTCGAGCGCCTGCTGTTCGATCTGGCTGGCCGCGATGGCGCTGCGATCAACGCGCAAATGGCCCAGTTTGAAGCAGAAAAGGCCATGAGCCTGACCAATGCCCAGCGCGAGGGCGCTGCTGCCCTGTTCGTATCGGCCCGCGCCGATGCCGATGAAATGGCGCAGGCGATTCGCTGGGGCTGGGAATCGGCGGGCGAATTGCTCGATCCGCACACCGCTATCGGCATTCACGCCGCCCGCGCCTTTGCCGCCAGCGGCGATGTGGCTGCCGATGTGCCGGTGGTAACGCTGGCCACCGCCCATCCGGCCAAGTTCCCCGAGGCGGTGGAGCGCAGCACCGGCCATCGTCCGGGCCTGCCCGACCGCGTGGGCGACCTGTTCGAGCGTGAAGAGCGCTGCGTCGATCTGGCGGGTGATTATGACACTGTGGCCGCCTATGTGGCCGGCCTTGCTGCGCCGAAGGTCTAAATGGCGCAGTTGATCCGTCAACCGCAACTGCTGTGCGGGCAGGGCTGGGCCGATTACGGGCTGGTGGATAGCGGGAATGGCCGCAAGCTGGAGCGCTATGGCGATTTCCTCTTCATCCGCCCCGAACCGCAAGCCCTGTGGCAGCCGCGCGAGGCCGATTGGGATGCGCCCCATCTGGCCCCGCATGGCGAATTCGTGCCCGGCGCGGATGAGGATGGCGGCGGACGCTGGAATTACACCCGCCCCGTGCCGCGTGATGGCTGGCCGCTCAGCTGGCCCAATGGTGGGGCCAATGGCGGGGAAAGCGTCCGCTTCACCGCGCAATGCACGCCTTTCCGCCACCTCGGCTTCTTTCCCGATATGGCGCCGGTGTGGGGCTGGATGGGCGAGCAGTTGCAGGGCATGCAGGCCGCGCAAACGCTCAACCTGTTCGGCTATACCGGCGTGGGTTCGCTGGCGCTCAGCCGGTTCGGTTCAGTGACGCATGTGGATGCCAGCAAGAAATCCGTGGCGCAGGCGCGCGAGAATGCGGCTTTGTCGGGGATGAGCGATCGCCCGATTCGCTGGATCATTGATGATGCGGCCAAGTTCACCGCGCGCGAGGTTCGCCGTGGCAAGCGTTATGACGGCATCATCATGGACCCGCCCAAATTCGGGCGCGGCCCCGATGGCGAAGTGTGGCGCTTGGAAGAGCATCTGCCCGGCCTGATCCATGATGCGCGCCGCTTGCTGGATGGTCAGTCGCGTTTCCTGTTCCTCACCGTCTATGCGGTGCGCATGTCTTCGCTGGCGATAGCGGGCCTGCTGGAAGAAGCCTTTGCCGATCTGCCCGGCGTGATCGAGCATGGCGATCTGGCGGTGCAGGATGACGTGGGCGGGCGTTTGCTGCCCACCGCGATCTTTGCCCGCTGGCGTCAGGGAGAGGCATGATGGCCGATAGTCTGATTCTGGAAGTGGCCGATTTCGAGGTGGACGTGCTGACTGGCGTCTATTCGGAGGAAACCGGCAAGCCCCAGCCTTTGCGCATTTCCATCGCGGTGCGCCTGACGCCTGCGGAGCGCTATCTGCCCGACACGCCGCTCAGCGCGTCCAAGAATTACATGGACCTGAAAGCCGCCGCCAGCGAAGCTCTGCCGGAAGGCCTGCATTTCACGCTGATCGAGGCTTTGGGCGACCATATTTGCGAGACCTTGTTCCTGCAGGATGAGCGCGTCGAGGCGGTGACGGTCAAGATTGTGAAGCTGGCCATTGCCGAGCATAATGAGAAGATCGGCATGACCCTGACTCGCGAGCGCCGTAGGTGATCGTGTTGCATGTGGCCCCCTTGCCGGAGGACGCGCTGGGGGCTGCGGCCAGTTTTCATGCGGAATTTTTGGCGCAGGCTATGGCGGCGCAGGAGGATCTGCTGCTGGTTTTTTCTTCGGCGGACCATACTCACCGCGCATGGCGTCTGGCTGCGGTCGAAGGTCTGGCGCGGGCCAAGGCGCCCTTGCGGGTCAATGCTGTGGCGGGCGATGGCGAGGCTTCTGTCGCGGCCGCCGCAGCCTATCTGGCGCAGGCGCAGGGCGTTACCGGCCAATTGCTGCCTTTGGATAGCCAAGGCGCGGGCGAGGTGCTAACTTCCTTGCCATGAACAAACCGCTGGTCGATCCTTTTCAACGCCGGATAACCTATCTTCGCCTGTCGGTGATCGACCGCTGCGATTTGCGCTGCACCTATTGCATGCCCGAAAGGCAGCAATTCCTGCCCAAGAGCGAGGTGCTCACCCTTGAGGAATTGCACGCGCTGGCGCTGGGTTTCATCGCGCGCGGGGTGCGCAAGATTCGCCTGACCGGCGGCGAGCCTCTGGTGCGGCGGGATATGTTGCAACTGGTACAGGCGCTGGGGCGGCAGGTGGGCACGGGGCTGGACGAGCTGACCATGACCACCAATGGCACGCAATTGGCCAATTGCGCCGATGACTTGCGCGCGGCGGGGGTGGAGCGGATCAATGTCTCGCTCGACACGCTGGACCGCCAGACCTTTGCCCGACTGGCGCGGCGGGATATGTTGCCGCAGGTGCTGGAAGGGCTGGCGGCGGCCAAGGCGGCGGGGCTGAAGGTCAAGCTCAACACCGTGGCGCTCAAAGGCGTGAACGAGCCGGAAATGGCCGATCTGATCGCTTGGGCCCATGGTCAGGGTTTCGAGATCACGCTGATCGAGGTGATGCCACTGGGCGAGGTGGAGGAAGACCGCGTCGACCATTATCTGCCGCTGACGCAGGTGCGCGGCGCTTTGGAGCAGCGCTGGACGCTGGAGGAAGACGCCCATCGCAGCGGCGGACCTGCCCGCTATGTGCGCGTGGCGGAAACCGGCGGCAGGCTGGGCTTTATCACGCCGCTGACCAACAATTTCTGCGATGGTTGCAACCGCGTGCGGGTGACGGCAACCGGCCAATTGTTCGCCTGCCTTGGCGGGCGGGAGCAAGTGGACCTGCGAGCAGCTTTGCGCTCCGACTCGCCGGAGGAGGCTTTGCAGGCCGCTTTGGACGAGGCGATGCGGATCAAGCCTGCGCGCCATCATTTCGCGATTGACCGGCGCGGGGCCGAACCGGCGCTGGCGCGGCATATGTCGATGACGGGCGGTTGAGATGGCAAGGCGGGTAAAGCTGGTGCTTCTGGGCCGTCTGGCCGATGCGGCGGGCGGGGAACTGGCGGTGGAGGCTGGGCCTTGGGGCGAGGTGCTGGCTAGCCTGCCGCTGGCTTTGCAACAGGCTTTGGCTGGCACGCGCTGGCGGATGGCCTGCAATGGCGGGTTGGTGGGTGATCCGTCGACATTGGTGTTGCAGGCTGGCGATGAGCTGGCGCTGCTGCCTCCGGTTTCGGGCGGCTAGGCGTGGCGGTCGATGTGCGCCTGTTGGGTGAGGCTTTCGATCCCGCCGAGGCTGTGCGTGCCTTTGCTGCGGCCCATCTGCAATCGGGCGGGGTGGTCAGCTTTATTGGCCAAGTGCGCGGTGGTGATGATGTGGAGGCATTGGAGCTTCAGCATTACGCGCCTTTGACCCTGCCCGCGATGCAGGCTTTGGGGGCGGATATCGCGGCGCGCTGGCCGCTGGATGGTGTGCTGGTTGTGCATCGCTATGGCGTGATGCTGCCGGGGGAACCGATTGTGCTGGTCGCGGCGGCCTCGCGCCATCGCCGCGATGCTTTCGCCGCGGCCGATTACGCCATGGACCATTTGAAGGCAGAGAGCTGGTTCTGGAAGCGCGAGAAGCGCGGTGGGCAATGGGCCTGGGTCCAACCCCGCGAGCAAGATTATAGCGATCTTGCCCGCTGGGGCTGAGGTGTTCCTACCGTAGTTTGGCGCGTAGTTCGGCCAGTTGTCGGTCTTGATTTGCGGCCATGCGCAGAATTTCGGCGCGGGTTTTGGCCCAGTCTGCTTCAACAGGCGCCGATACGGACTGCTCGATCCTGTCCTTGGCATAGGCCTGCTCCATATCGGCCACCACATCGCCCAAGGCTGTGCGCTGCCGTTCAAGTTCAGCCAGCGCCAGATTGGCTTGTGACCAAGCCTCGCCGCCACGCGCGCCCGATCGGGCGAGCAGCACCTGTGTATTCGGCAGGGCCTGCGTGAAATTATCCTGCGCCTTGTGCGCTGCGTCCAGCCACTGCGTCAGACGAGCCTGCGGGTTCGGGGCAGTTTGCGTCACCGAGGCTTTGGCTGTTTCCGTCTGCGGCCCTTCGGCGGCGCGGCGGGCCAGCGAGGGGTAGGAGGCCGTGCTGCAGGCGGACAGGCCCAGGGCCACGCCGCAGGCCAGCGCGAATCGGGTGGCGCTTCTCATCGAGCCGATTCGCGGCAAGGGCGGGCGAGCACCAGCGAATCGAGGGTCTTGAGCCAAAGGCGCGACGGGATTAAGAGGTGGCTTAAGCATGGATTTGCCATAGCACGGCCAGCACCATGCGCCAGACCCGCTGTTTTCTCTGGCTTTGCCCGCTTTGGTCGCCGCGCATTTTGCCTGCGGCGGATTGACAGGGCAGGGCGCATGGATTAACGGCGCAGCTTCTTTCCGGACCCCGCCTTGTCGGGCGGGTGGTCGGCGCGTCGCTCGCGGCTCCTTTGGTGGCGGTTCATCGCAAGGTGGATTGGCAACAAGGTCGCGGCCGGGGCGATCTCGCAATTGATGAATTGGATGGGTATCATGTTCGCTATCGTGCGTACGGGCGGCAAGCAGTATCGGGTCGCCGCCGGAGACAAAATCGCGGTCGAAAAGCTGGCTGGTGAAGCTGGCGAAACGATCACGCTGGGTGATGTTCTGCTGGCCGGTGAAGAAGGCGCTATCGCCGATGCTTCGAAGGTGGTGGTTTCGGCCGAAATCATCGCGCAAGCCAAGTCGGAAAAGGTGATCGTTTTCAAGAAGCGTCGCCGTCATAACTATCGTCGCAAGAACGGCCACCGCCAGCAGTTGACCCTGCTGCGCATCGTGTCGGTCGCGGCTGCCTGATTTCGAGGAGTTTGAGACATGGCACATAAGAAAGCAGGCGGTTCGTCGCGTAACGGTCGCGACTCGCAGTCCAAGCGCCTTGGCGTGAAGAAGTTCGGTAGCCAGCTGGTGATTGGTGGCAACATCATCATCCGTCAGCGCGGCACCCGCGTATACCCCGGCGCAAACGTTGGTATGGGCAAGGACCACACGCTGTTTTCGCTGATCGAAGGTCGCGTTCGTTTCCACGAAGGCAAGCTCGGTCGCAAATACGTGTCGGTGGACGCTCTGGCTGAAGCCGCCGAATAAGCGGATGGTCACCATTGGGGCCATCCTGACGGGATGGCCCTGTCGGTTGCCGCAAGGCGCCGACTGATCGAGGGAGAGGGGCCCCGTCCCGTCTCCCTCTTTTCGTATGTCTCCTTCATCCGTCGATTTTCCGCAGGCCTTGCAGCTTTTGCGGAGGATCAAGGCCGATGATGCGCGAATCGATCATGCGCCCGTGCAAACGGGGGTGAATCGCGGCGCATCGTCACCGCAATGTCACCGGCTTGCGCTAGGCGCGCATCGGGGCAGGATCAGGAGCGAGTTTTATGTTTTTCCGCAGCGAAAGGCTTTTCCTGCGGCCCGCGTGGCCCGAAGATTGGCAGGCTTTGCACGCCGCCATCGATGACGAATCGGTCGTGCGTCAATTGGCGATGGTGCCTTGGCCCTATACGGACGAGGATGCCAAGGCCTATGCCAGCCTGAACCACGATCCCCATTTGCCGCAATTTTTGATCACCCGTCCCCATGGTGTGCTGGGCTCGCAAGTGTTGGGCAGCGTCGGGCTGCATGCCGAAGGTGGCGAGGTTGAGTTGGGCTATTGGCTGGGGCGTCAGCATTGGGGGCATGGTTACGCCACCGAAGCGGTGCGGGCGATGCTGTCCATGGCGCGGGCGATTGGCCATCGGCGCCTGTATGCCGCGCATTTCCTTGATAATGTGGCCTCGGGCAAAGTGTTGCAAAGGGTGGGTTTCCGTCCCCAGGGCGAATTGGCGCCGCGCATGAGTGTGGCGCGGGGCGAATTTGTCCCCGCCCGGCGCTATGCGCTCGATCTGGCCGAACCCGATGACAAGGGCAATGATGAAGGCCCGATGGGAGGCCCCATGCGTAACGTGCTGCCGCGTCTGGCCGCTGCCTGAGGGTGGAGGTTAGGCGGCTGCCTGCTGCCTGTCTTGTTCCAGCGCGGATTGGATCAAGGCGCGGTCGTCGCGTTGCCATGGGTGAAAGCCGGGGCGGAACCATTGCACCCATGCCCCGACAATCCGCCGCAACGCGCCGTCTTTGCCCCAGAGATAGGCGCGCAGGGCTTTGCGAGCTTCCCTTTCGCCAAAGCCCTGCTGCATCAGCAATTCGCGCGCATCCTGTGTGCGGAATATCAGAAAAGCCGCGCTGACCTTGGCCATGATCTTGCATCGGATTTTCCACCGCCGCCATGGCGAGAGATGGGCCGCCATATGCAGCCAGACGTCATAGGCCACGCCCTTATGCTCGATTTCCTCGACCGCGTGCCAGTGCCATAGGGCCTGTGCTTCCGCCGGCGCGCCCGCCAATTGGTCGGGGCGAGCCAGCACATCATGCGCGATAATCGCGGTGAAATGCTCAAGGCAGGCGGTCACCAATTGGTTGACGAAGCCATTGGCCTGGCTGGTGCGGGTGATGAAGTCTGCAAGGCGGGCGTCGATGGCGGTCGTGTCATAACCGGCCTGCGCGGCGAGTCGGTTGAAATAGCCATGTTCGCGGGCGTGGATCGCCTCCTGCGCGATAAAGGCATCGACATCATTAGCCAATTTTTTGGGCAGGCCTTCGCGATTCGCGCGAATTGTCTCGATAAAGAACGCCTCGCCGCGTGGAAAACTCAAAGAGAGCGCGGTGAACCATGCGCTTCCCGTCGCATCCTGGGCGATCCATTGCTGATTTAGCGAGGAATTGCGGCAATGGCGCGGGTTGCGAATGATTATGTCTGAGTTGAAGCGGTTCGCCGCATTGATCTTGCTCAAATTGGGGACTGCCTCTAAGGGCAATTCTGGAATGTGACAGCCGTCGACCATGACGGTGCGTATCAGATTGGCAGGAGGCCATGTCAACCAAAAGGCGCCTATCCCCTGAGGCAAGCCGTTCCGCCGCTCTGGACGCGGCGCGCGACCTGTTGATCGAACAAGGCCCGCAGGGCGTGACCTTGAAGGCCGTGGCGGGGCGCGTCGGGCGCACGCATGCCAATATCCTGCATCATTTCGGTTCGGCGGCTGAACTGCAAAAGGCGCTGGCCGATTATATGGCGGTGTCGATCTGCACAGAAATCGCCCGCGCCGTGATTGCGCAGCGCGACTCGCATGGGTCGGCGCGCGATCTGGTGAACCTGACGTTCGATGCTTTCGAAGTGCAGGGCGGGGCGCAACTGGTCAGTTGGATGCGTTTGGTCGGCAATGTCGATGCGTTGGATACGATCGTCAATGCGATCCACGCTATTGTCGATGAAGTGCATGGCGCGGGCGGGTTGATGGCGCGGCGGATCACGCAGACCTTGGTGCTATTGGCCTTGGGCGATTCGCTGATTGGCAAGCCTTTGTCGCAATCGCTGAAAATGCCGCGCAGCGCTGCGCGTGATATGGCCTTACGCTTGATCCAGCAGGATCAGGAAGATTTGCGCGCCAAGAACGACCAAGTCACACCCGATCTGGGTTGAGGTTTTATTCCGCCGCGCCCAGCCATTCGGGCATGAACTCGGCGGGAATATCCTCCACGCGCAGATGGTCGACGGCATGGGTGGCATAGGCCACCTTCTGCCGGTCGGCGCGTGATTGGTCCAGCGGCACCACGATCAGGCGACGGTTGACCTTTTGCCGCCAATTCATGCGCGCGGTGTTTTCCTGTCCTACATAGCAGCCCTTGGTGAAGGACACGCCGTTCAATTCCACCGCATTGCATTCCAGCCATAGCGTGTCGACCAGATCGGTCCCTTCGGCCACGCCGCAGGACAAGCGGTGTGCCAGCCAAGCCTCGTCCACGCTGACGGCATCGGCAGGGGCCAGCCAGCGGTAGCCTAAAGCGGGCAGGCGTGGGTCCGGATTAGCGCCTTTCATCGGTTCCGCGCTCCAATGCACGGCCAGCGCCTCATCGCGGGCAATGCTGATCGCGCGGCGCAGGCGATACATGGACAGGCGCTTGACCACCCCATCGGCCAGCTGTGCCGCGACATCCAGCAGCAGATCACTGCCATCATCCCAGATCAGGAAATCGGCCAGAACCTTGCCCTGCGGGGTCAGCAACGCGCCATAGGCGGGCAGCTTGCCCAGCACCACATCCTGCGTCACCAGCCCTTGCAGAAAGCTGCGCACATTCTCGTCGGGAGATTTGGGGGACAGACGGATCAAGGCGCGGGAGGCAAGCTGGGTCATGGGGCACAAGATGGGCAGCGTGATGCGATTGCGCAAGCCCGCCTGTTTGTGGCAAGGCACATGCCATGACCCAAGCTCCCGATCTCGTGCTGTCCAACGGCACTGTCCACACGCCTGCGGGCCCCGCCAACATCGATGTCGCCGTGCGCGATGGCAAGATTATCGGGCTGGGCAGCTATCCCGATGCCGCCCGCCGCATCGACTGCACCGGCCTTGATATTCTGCCCGGCGTGATCGACAGCCAAGTGCATTTCCGCGAACCGGGGCTGGAGCATAAGGAAGATCTGGAAAGCGGCAGCCGTGCGGCGGTGATGGGCGGGATTACCGCCGTGTTCGAAATGCCCAACACCAATCCCAACACCGATTCGCTGATGCGCGTGCATGACAAGCTGACCCGCGCCCATCATCGCATGTGGTGCGACCATGCCTTTTATGTCGGCGCCACCGCCGCCAATGCCCCCGATCTGGCCGAACTGGAGCGCATTCCCGGCACGGCGGGGGTGAAGATCTTCATGGGCGCCTCCACCGGCAGCCTGTTGGTGGCCGAGGATGCCGAACTGGCCCGCGTCTTGGCCAGCGGCACCCGCCGCGTGGCGATCCATGCCGAGGACGAGGCGCGGATGAATGCCCGCAAGGATTTCCGTGTGGAAGGCGACCCCAGCAGCCACCCCGTATGGCGCGATGATGAAAGCGCGATGCTGGCCACGCGCCGTATCCTGAAGCTTGCGCGGGAAGCGCGTCGCCCGATCCATATCCTGCACGTCACCACGCCCGCCGAGCTGGAAGAAATCGCCAAGCACCGCGATGTGGCCACTTGCGAGGTGACGCCCCAGCATCTGACTCTGGCCGCCGAAGACGCCTATCCGCGCCTTGGCACCTATGCCCAGATGAACCCCCCGATCCGCAGCCGCGCCCATGTGGAGGGCCTATGGCATTGGGTGGGCCAAGGCATTGGCGATGTGATCGGTTCGGACCATGCGCCGCATACGATGGAGGAAAAGGCCAAGCCCTATCCCGCCTCGCCCTCGGGCATGCCGGGTGTGCAGACTTTGTTGCCGCTGATGCTGGACCATGTGCTGAACGGGCGCATGACGCTGGCGCGCCTGATCGACATGACCAGCGCGGGCGTGCAGCGTATCTTTGGCCTGCAGGCCAAGGGGCGCATTGCCATGGGTTATGATGCCGACTTCACCGTGGTCGATCTCAAGAGCCGCTTCACCATCACCGATGACTGGCTTCAGAGCCGTTGCGGTTGGTCGCCCTATACCGGCATGGAGCTGAAAGGCCGCGTGGTCGGCACGATCGTCCGCGGCCATCAGGCGATGTGGGAAGCCGAATTGGGCGAACGCGCCGTGGGTGAGCCTTTGCGCTTTGCGGGGGCCTTGTAAGTTAGGGTTGAAGTGGGCCTCCGGCGGGCAAAGGGCCCCCGCCCTTTGCCCGCCGGAGGCATAACCTAGACGACTGAATCCGAATGCAATGCGCAGGCATGGCCCGCCTCGGTTTCCACTTGGAACGTGGCGTGGCCAATGCCGAAATCATGCTCCATCTCATGCGCCAGATGGTGCAGGAAAGCATCGCCGGGATGGCCTGCGGGCATCAGTAGGTGGGCGGTCATGGCGGTTTCGGTGGTGCTGATCGGCCAGATATGGAGGTCGTGCAGGGCGGTAATGCCGTCCTGATCCAGCAGAGAGGCGCGCACCTGCGCCTCGTCAATGCTGGCGGGCACGGCTTGCAGGCCCATCTGCACCGATTCGCGCAGCAGAGACCAGCTTCCCGCGCCGATCACCGCCAGAATGGCAAGGCTGGTGACAGGGTCGACCCAGTTCCAGCCTGTCCACAGCACCAAAGCGCCTGCCACGACCACGCCCGCCGACACCACCGCATCGGCCAACAAATGCTGGAACGCCCCGCGCAGGTTGATGTCATCCTTGGCGCCGCTGGCAAACATCAGCGCGGAGGCGCCATTCACCACAATGCCCGCAGCCGCCATGCCCATCACCAACTTGGCATCCACGGCGGTCGCACTGGTCAGATTGCGCAAGCTTTCCACCGCAATCGCACCCAAGGCGGCCCATAGCAGCGCGGCATTGGCCAAAGCAGCCAGAATCGTGCCGCTTTTCATCCCATAGGTAAAACGGGCCGAGGGCGGGCGATGGCTGAGCCGGTTGGCCCACCACGCCACCACCAGCGCCAGCACATCGGACAGATTATGCCCCGCATCGGCCAATAAAGCCGCAGAATGACCCCATAGGCCCGCCGCAGTTTCACCCAAAACAAACAGCAGGTTGAGCGAGATCGACAGGGTGAAGGCCAGCCCATGCGTCGGCCCATGGTGATGATGGTGCCCATGGCTGTGCCCATGATGGTGGTCGTGCCCATGATGGCTGTGCCCGTGGCTATGATTGTGGCCCATTTCGCGCTCGACCCTCGTTCTGTTGCGTTGCACAAATGTCGCAGTTGCGGGCAATTCGCAATGGGAGATTTGTTCATATTCCGCTCGGCCGAGGGCAGAAAACGGCCTTTTCGTTATAAACTGCCATTGATGTAAGTAAGCTGGGCAAGATTGTTACAGGAATGGGCCTAACTGCCCCATAGCCTGCCCTACCTTGTCAAAATTACGTCACAATGCGCTGTTTAGAAGGCTGCGAAACATCGCTAGATGTTTGTCATCCGTGCCCCTTCCCCCCTGTCGGGAGGAGGGTGATCGGCGTTTTGTTACAATTGTCATGCAGGGGCCTTCAACCATGCGCAAATCTCCTATTCAGGCTGTAGCCGCCAGCACGCTGGCTTTGGCTGTTGCCGCCGTCGCCACGCCCGCTTTCGCCCAGTCGACCGGCGCGGTGGACTTTGAAAACACCATCGTGGTGACCGGCACCAAGGCCAAGGGTATCAATGGCGTCGAAATTCCCGCCACCCCCAAGGCCAAGCAGGTTCTGGATCAGGCCTTCATTTCCAAGAGCAGCCCCGGCCAGTCGATCAACGAAGTGATCAACATGGTGCCCGGCGTGGCTTTCTTCAACGCCGATCCTTTCGGTTCGTCGGGCGGCACGATGTATATCCGCGGTTTCGACAGCAGCCGTATCGCCCAGACCTTTGACGGTATGCCGCTGAACGACACCGGCAACTATGCGCTCTATTCGAACCAGCAGCTTGACCCCGAATTGATCGATCAGGTCAACGTCAACCTGGGTTCGACCGACGTGGACAGCCCTACGGCTGCCGCCACCGGTTCGACGGTGAACTATCGCTCGCGCGACCCCTATGATCACATGGAAGCCCGCGTGATTGCCGGCGCCGGTGATCTCAACTTCCGCCGCCTGTTCGGCGTGATCGATACCGGCCGTCTGACCAAGTCGGGCCTGTCGGCCTATCTGTCGGCCAGCACGTCCTACAACAATTTCATCCCCAACACCGGCGGCCATGTTTTCAAGCAGCAGGTGAACTTCAAGGTGAAGCAGCCGATCGGCGACAATGGCGACTTTGTGTCGGTGGCCGGTCACTTCAACACCAACCGCAACAATTTCGCGCCTTCCATGTCGCTCTACACCGAAAATTCGGCGAGCCGTGCGGTCAACAGCTCCAGTTCGGGCCGCGCGCCTTACAGCTTTGAAGAAGCAAAATATTCGATCAACTGCGCCAATCTGAGCAGCACCACCGTGGGCTATGGCGCGTTTGAATGCCGCTTCAACCCCTCGCGCACGGCCAACATTCGCCTGAACTCGCGCTTCACGCTGGCCGAAGGTCTGACGCTGACGGTTGACCCCAGCTTCCAGTATACCAAGGCTAATGGCGGCGGCGTGACCTTGCTGAGCGAAAGCACCCCCACCAGCGGCGCTACCGCGGGCATGGTCGGCTTTGTAGGCGGTAGCTATTATGCCGGTTATGACGTGAACGGCAACGGCGTTGTCGACACCGCCATCAAGGTGGGCAATGCCAGCGAAACCGAAACCAACCGTATCGGCTTGCTGGCCTCGCTGCGTTGGAAGATCAACCCCACCAACACCCTGCGCGTGGGCTATTCCTATGACCGTGGCCGCCACAAGCAGACCGGTGAACTGACCTATGTTGACACCACCACGGGTCTCTACACCGCCTACTTCCCGATCGATAACGCCATCTATGACAAGTATGGCAATGCGATCCAGAAGCGTAACCGCATGTCCTATGCCCTGCTCAACCAGATCTCGGGCGAGTATAATGGCAAGTTCTTTGACGGTAAGCTGGATGTGCTGGCAGGCGTGCGTGCCCCCTTCTTCAAGCGCAACCTGACCAACTTCTGCTTCACCACCGATGCCTCTGGCACGGTGACCTGCCCCAGCCCGCAGAATCAGGCCGCTATGGCCGCTGCCAACCCCTATAGCTATACGGTGAGCGCCTCGGGTGTGCCTACGCCAGCAGGCTATTCGGTGCCGCAGCACCGCGATTACACCTATAACCGCGTGCTGCCCAATGTTGGCTTCACCTATGCGGTGGCTCCTGGCTATTCGGTGTTCGCCAACTATTCGAAGGGTATTCAGGTTCCTGGTACGGACTCGCTGTATAACGCCTTCTATTATCCCGCATCGACCAACTATGGTAACCCGAAGCCCGAAACCTCGGATAACTTCGACTTCGGCGTGCGCGCCCGTTCGGGTCGTGTAAGCGCTTCTTTCGGCGCCTGGTACACGATGTTCTATGACAAGATCTCGCAGGTCTATGACCAGATCACCGAAAAGTCGGTTTACACCAACCTCGGCAAGGTCGAGAAGTATGGTATCGATGGTACGTTGACCTGGAAGGCTGATGACCACTTCTCGGTCTATGCCTTCGGTTCGTGGAACAAGTCGCGCATCCTGAATGACATTCAGGCGGGTAAGGGTGCGACCCCCACCTATGCTGCGGATGGCACGATGCTGACGCGCTCGGATGGCACCTACACATATTACACCACCACCGGTAAGCGTGAATCGGGCGTGCCCGTTTACACCGCCGGTGCCCGTTTCGAAGCCAACTTCGATCCGCTGGACGTGACGGTTTCGGTGAAGAACACCGGCAAGCGTTACATCAACTCGATGAACACGCCGGTCTATGCGACCGTGAACGGCGTGGCCAACACCCGCGTGAATGGTGCTACGGTTGGTGCCTTCACCACGGTGGACCTGTCGGCCCGTCTGAAGCTGGCAATTGCCGGTCTTCGTTCGGAACGCAGCTTCTTCCAGCTGAACGTGACCAACATCTTCAACACCTACTACTATGGCGGTTTCACCGGTCAGGTCGGTGCGACTTCGGTCCCCACCGTCTATCTGGCTACTCCGCGCACGGTCGTGGGTTCGCTCAGCATTGCGTTCTAAGCTTTAACGCCTGATCGCAGATATAAAGAAGGGCGCCTTCCGCAAGGAGGGCGCCCTTTTTGTATCGGCATCGGCGGGATGATTAATCGTAAACGCATTCGTCCAGTTCGGCGCGGCGCACCACGCCTGAACGTTTGGCGATGGAATTGCCATGGCGGCGGGTGGAGCCGGTGGCGCCCACCACCGCGCGCTTTTTGGGGCTGGGCAGGGCGGCGGCGATGCGGGCGGCCTCGATCTGCGACAGATGGGCAGCGGAATGGTTGAAATAGCGCTGCGCGCCAGCCTCCACGCCATAGGTGCCGATGCCCGTTTCGGCGACGTTGAGATAGACTTCCATGATCCGCCTTTTGGGCCACAGTGTTTCGATCAGCAGCGTGAACCATGTCTCCAGCCCCTTGCGGGCGTAGCGGGTCCAACCTGATCCCTGCCAGAGGAAGGCGTTTTTGGCGGTCTGCTGGCTGATCGTGCTACCCCCGCGCAGCTTGCTGCCATCGCCGGTCAGGTTGCGTTTCAACGCATAAGTGATGCCCGCCTCGTCAAAGCCGTGATGCTCGCAAAAGCGCGAATCCTCGCCCGCGATCACCGCATCCACCATGCGGCGGTCGATCTGGGTCAGCGGGGTCCAAGTCTTGGTGAAACCATGCGGGTCCATCAACATGGTCAGCGTGACCGGCGGCGGCACAAAACGATAAGTGAGAGTGAGTGCCACCGAAGCGCCGACAAAGCACAGGCTGCCCATGGCGGCGACCCAGCCCAATTTGTAGCGCAAGGATCGGTCGGCGGCGGGGCGGGAAAAGAAACTGGCCATGGCGCCAGTTTAGCGACGCCGCCCGCTTTTAGGCAATGGCTGGTTTTGGGGCCGGTTTCGCGGTCTTGGGTGCCTGTGGCAAAGGCTGTGCGCCCAATTCCGCCAGCGCCGCCGCAGCCAGCACGATGATCAGCGGCATAATCGGATCGCGGTCATGCGCGGTAATATAGCCCAAGGCATGGGCCAGCCACAAAGCCCCTAGGCTGCCCAGCATTAGTGCCCGCCCGCGCCATGCCATGCCGCCGGGCATCATCAGACCGGCGGCGGCCATGCCCAGCAGGAACAGATATTGCCCGACCTCGATCATCCGCACCATGCCCAGCGCGCGCGAGGCGGCAAGGTCCTGTGCGTCGGGCAGGTTGGGGCTCCAGAACAGGGCCAGTTTATGCGCGAACAGGCGGGCCGCTTCGCGAGGATGTTCCGATACCCATTGCAGGGCGTGGCTGGCCAGCGCATCGGTGGCACCCAATTCGCCCTGCTGCGCCCGCATTGCCTGCCATTGCGGCGCCATGGGCGTTTGCGCGATGGAGAGATAGCCGCCCGTGGCCGAGGGATTGTTCCCGATATAGAGATTGAAGCCGGTCTGGCTGGACAGCACCGGCGCGCCCAGCATCGACTGCGTGGCCCAGCCCCAAGGCGCCAGGATCAGTGCGCCGCCCAGCCCCAAGGTCAGAGCAGGTTTGAACCAGCGCCCTTCCCAAGCCAGCAGCAGGCCCAGCATGGGCGCGACGATCAGCGCGGCCAGACTGGCGCCGGTCAGCATGGCCCCGCCCCACGCCATACCCGCCAGCAGGGCGATGCCGATACGCGGCCCGTAAAGCAGTTTCAGCGCGCACCATACCAGCAGCAGCAGCAAAGGCGTGGCCAGATTGTCGGAGGAGAGCAGCGAACCGCTCCAGATCCCCGGCAGCCATAACGCATAACCCATCAGCGCCAGTTTGCGCGCGCCCGCGCCCAGACCTGCCGCCCGCGCGATGCCCACCACCAGCAAGGCCGACACCAAGGCCAGCCCCAGATTGACGCCCAGCGCCACGCTTTGATCCGCGCCAAACAGGGCGAAGAAAGGCGCCAGCAGCGCCGGATAGGCGATACCATGAAACGCATGCAGCCCCATCGCGTCCACCGGCCATTGGCCCTGCGCCATATGCAGGGCCAGCGTGTAATTGGCCTGCGAATAGGCTACGCCGCCATCGCCCAGCCCCTGTCCCAGCGCGAGATTGGCCGCCATGCGGATCGCCAGCATCAACAGCATCAGCGAATGCAGGCTGAGCGCGGGTTCATGGGTGTCGCGGATCATCGGTGGCCTTGTTGCGAGTCTGGCGGGTTTTATACGGGTTCGGACTGAACCTTTTTCGCACATGCGGAAAGTGGCGGTAACCATGGCAAAAGGCCCTCGTCCCGTTTTGGCACGGATCGCAGGGGGGCGGAGCATGCCTCGCGCCATGATGAAATCGCAATTTCTAATGTCCCGTTTGCGCTCCCGATAGCGGGTGGCGGGCTTGTTTTGATGTCGATCAATGAGGGTGGGCAGGTTGTAAGCAAAGCTGACAAACATCAGCCGTGACCCCAACAATGACGAGCGCCGCGCTGCGGCCCAACATCATCATGTGCCAAGGAGAGGCCCGCATGACAGCACAACAGCATCCAGCCCCGATAGAAGGGACCCATCTGTTTGACGGCATCGCCGCCGCCAAGGGGTTCGAACTCAACGCCATGTGTTATTCGTTTAACGAGGCGGCCAACCGTGCGGCCTTTCTGGCCGATGAGGATGCCTATTGCGCGCGTTTCAACCTGACCTCTGATCAGCGCGAGGCAGTGGCGAAGCGCGACGTGCTGGGCATGATCGCGGCGGGTGGCAACATCTATTACCTTGCCAAGCTGGCCGGCATTTTCGGCCTGAATGTGCAGGATGTGGGCGCCTTGCAAACCGGCAAGAGTGTTCCCGAATTCAAGCAGTTCCTGCTCGACCAAGCTCAACAGATCAAGCAATTGGAGGCCACCCATGGCTGAAATCGTCGGCGCCTATTTCACCAGCCACGTGCCCGCCATTGGCGGCGCCATCCATAAGGGTTTGCAACAGGACCCTTACTGGAAGCCCTTTTTTGATGGCTTTGACAAGGTCCATGAATGGTTGGCGCAGGTGAAGCCTGATGTGGCGATTGTGTTCAACAATGACCACGGGCTCAACTTCTTCCTCGACAAGATGCCCACTTTTGCCGTGGGCGCCGCCCATGAATATCACAATGCCGATGAAGGCTGGGGCCTGCCGCTTTACAAAAGCTTTCAGGGCCATACCGAGTTGAGCTGGCACCTGATCGAGCATCTGGTGGAGAGCGAGTTTGACGTGACCACCTGCCAGAAGATGCTGGTCGATCATGCCCTGTCGATCCCGTTTGAACTGGCATGGCCCGATGTCGATGCTTGGCCGGTCAAGATCGTGCCCTTTGCCATCAACACGGTGCAGCACCCGCTGCCCAGCGCCAAGCGCTGCCTTGCGCTGGGGCGGGCGGTGCATGAGGCGCTGAAAACATGGCAGGGTGACGAGCGGATTGTCATCATCGGCACCGGTGGCCTGTCGCACCAGCTGGATGGCGAGCGTGCCGGTTTCATCAATGCCGAATATGACAAGTTCTGCCTCGATAACCTGTCCAAGGATCCCGATGCGCTGACCCAGCATTCGATCCACGAAATGGTGCGCCTGTCGGGGACGCAGGGCGTGGAAATCCTCAACTGGATCGCCGCGCGTGGCGCGCTGGGTGAGGCGGCGGCCAGCGAGATTCACCGCAATTACCACATCCCCATCTCGAACACCGCTGCGGCAACCTTGCTGCTGGAGCCTGACGCGCTGGTCGGCGCCTGAGGCTAAAACGCAAAAGGGCTGGTGCGCAAAGCTGCGCCAGCCCTTTTTGCTGTCCGTCGCAAATTGCGGCGAAGCGACTGATCTTGCCGCTTCAAACCCCTTGACCCTCGCCTTATAAAACGTAAGTATTGCTTACAAAGGCAGCCCGTATCGAAACAGGGCGCCAAAGGAGAGGTTATGGGCTTGTTGGCAAAGAGCGGGGCCTTGCGCGCCCTGTGGCTTGGTGGCGCCGCCATTGGCATGGTCACTTCCGGTTTGATCGGTTCCATCGCGCAGGGCGCGGGGCCGCAAGGTTTGGCGGTAAACGCGGCCTCCATCGCTGCCGCCGCGCAAAAGGGCGACAATTGGCTCAGCCATGGCCGCAGTTATGACGAGCAGCGCTTCAGCCCGCTATCCCAAATCAACCAAAGCAATGTGGGTCAGTTGGGTCTGGCATGGTATGCCGACATGGACACCGCGCGCGGACAGGAAGCCACGCCTCTGGTGATCGACGGGGTGATTTACACCACCACGGCATGGTCCAAGGCCAAGGCCTATGACGCGCTGAGCGGCAAGCTCTTGTGGCAATATGACCCGAAGGTGCCGGGCGAAACGGCGGTGAAGGCCTGTTGCGACGTGGTCAATCGCGGCATGGGCGCATGGGGGAACAAGCTGTTCCTTGGCACGCTGGACGGGCGCCTGATCGCGCTGGACCGCGAGACGGGCAAGGTCCTGTGGTCCAAGGTGACGGTGGACCAGTCCAAACCCTATACGATCACTGGCGCGCCGCGCGTCATCAATGGTTTGGTGATTATCGGCAATGGCGGGGCGGAAATGGGCGTGCGCGGCTTTGTCGCGGCCTATGATGCCAATACGGGCAAGCAGGTGTGGAAATTCTACACCGTGCCCGATGCGCCGGGCAAAAATGCCCCCGAATATCTGCGCCGCGCCGAAGCCACTTGGAAGGGTGAATATTGGAAGCTGGGCGGTGGCGGCACCGTGTGGGATTCCATGGCCTATGATGAAAAGCTGGACCTGCTGTATATTGGCGTAGGCAATGGTTCGCCGTGGAATCAGGCCTATCGCTCGCCCGGCGGTGGGGATAATCTCTATCTGTCCTCTATCGTGGCGGTGCGGCCCAAGACCGGCGAATATGTCTGGCATTTTCAGGAAACGCCGGGCGAGACTTGGGACTTTACCGCCACTCAGCACATCGTTCTGGCCGATCTGATGATCAAGGGACAGAAGCGCAAAGTGCTGATGCATGCGCCCAAGAATGGCTTCTTCTATGTGGTAGACCGCGAGACGGGCCAGTTCATTTCGGGCAAGAATTTCGTGCCGGTCAATTGGGCCAGCGGTCTGGACCCTGTGAGCGGTCGCCCGATCGAGATCCCCGAGGCGCGTTATGACAAGACGGGCAAATTCGCCTTTGTCACCCCCGGCGCGGGTGGCGCGCATAGCTGGCACCCGATGGCTTGGGACCCCAAGCAGAATCTGATGTTCATTCCCGCCCAGATCGCCGGCTTCCCCTATATGCCGGAGGAAGGGTGGAAATCGGCCAAATATGGCTTCAATAATGGTTTGAACCAAGGCGCGGCAGCATTGCCTGCCGATGAGGCGGCGCGGGCTGCGGCCAAGGCGGCGACCAAGGGCGCGCTGATCGCGTGGGACCCGCTGACCCAGAGCGAGCGTTGGCGCGTGGATTATCCGGGGCCGTCCAACGGTGGCTTGCTGGCCACGGCGGGCGACCTGCTGTTCCAAGGCACGGCCAAGGGCGAGTTTCTGGCCTATTCGACCAAGGATGGCAAAAAGCTGTGGTCCTTTGGCGCGCAAACCGGTGTGATTGCCGCGCCGGTGACCTTTACGGTGAAGGGCCAGCAATATGTGGCGGTGATGGCGGGTTGGGGCGGCATCTGGCCGCTGGCGACCGGCGCCTTGGCATGGAACAGTGGCCCGATGCAGAACACCTCGCGCCTGTTGGTGTTCAAGCTGGGCGGTAAGGGTAAGCTGCCCGCCGCGCCCGCTATGACGCTGGCGCCGCTCGATCCCCCGCCCGCGACCGCCTCGGCGGAAGTGGTGGCCAAGGGGGCGTATACGTTCGGGCGCTTCTGCGGCACCTGCCATGGCGATGCGGCGATTGGCGGGGGCGTGCTGCCCGATCTTCGCCGCAGCGCCGCTTTGCATAGCGCCGAGACTTGGAGCGCGATTGTGCATGATGGGGCCTTGAAGGATCGCGGCATGATCGCATGGGGCACCCAATTGAGCCGTGAGGAGATCGAGGCGGTGCGGGCCTATGTGATCAAGCGCGCCCATGAGGACAAGGCGCTGGGGAACAAGTGAGCGCTTGTCGCTATTGGTATAGTATATTACATTTCCCGACAGGGCAGGGGAAACACCTGCCAGCAGAGAGGATAAAGCCATGAACGAGATGACCACGATCTCCTATCAGCAGCGTGCCTATTCCGATGCCGCGCAGAAGGCGCTGGCGCGCAAGCCCGCCCTGTTCATCAATGGCGAATGGGTGGCCTCCAGCCATGGCACGCTGATCGAGGTGGAAGACCCCAGCTCCGGCGCGATTATCAGCCATATCGTTGATGCCTCGGTGGCCGACACCGACCGCGCCGTGGCCGCCGCCCGCGTCGCTTTTGACGATGGCCGCTGGAGCGGTCTGCCGCCCATCGCGCGCGAAAAGATCATGCTGCGTCTGGCCGACCTGATCGAGGCGCATGCCGATGAACTGGCCGAGCTGGAAGCGATTGACGTGGGTAAGCCCAAGACCATGGCCCATGTGGTCGATGTGCCCGGTGCGGTGAGCCACATCCGCTATATGGCCGGTTTCGCGGCCAAGGTTGGTGGCGAGACGGTGCAGCCCTATACCGCGCCTGGTAGCGCTTTCTTCAGCTATACGTTGAAGGAACCGGTCGGCGTTTGCGCGCAGATCGTGCCGTGGAATTTCCCGCTGCTGATGGCTTGTCTCAAGATCGGGCCTGCCTTGGCTGCTGGTTGCACCATCATCCTGAAACCTGCGGAACAGACTTCGCTTACCGCGCTGCGTCTGGCCGATTTGATTGCCGAGGCGGGCATTCCGGCCGGCGTGGTCAATGTGATCACCGGTTATGGCCATGTGTCGGGCGACCGTCTGGTCAAGCATCCCGATGTGGATAAGGTGGCCTTCACCGGCTCGACCGAGATCGGCAAGCTGATCAACAAGAATGCCACTGACACTTTGAAGCATGTCACGCTGGAACTGGGCGGTAAATCGCCTGTGGTGGTGATGCCCGATGTGGATGTGGCGGAAGCTGCTCCGGGGGCCGCTGGCGCGATCTTCTTCAATTCGGGGCAGGTCTGTGTGGCTGGCTCGCGCCTTTATGCCCATCGCAGCGTGTTTGATTCTGTGGTGGAAGGCATTGCCAATACCGCGCCTTTCTGGGCCCCGCGCCCCAGCCTTGATCCGGCGGCGCATATGGGCCCTGTGGTCAGCAAGGAGCAGTATGACCGCGTGCTCGGCTATATCGAGGCGGGCAAGCGCGATGGCGCCAGCGTGGCTATGGGCGGCGATGCCCCCAGCGCTGCGGGCCATTATATCAACCCGACGCTGCTGGTGGATGTGAACCCGCAAATGAGCGTGGTGCGTGAGGAAATCTTTGGCCCCGTGGTGGTGGCGCAGCGGTTTGATGACATCAATGATGTGATCAAGGAGGCTAATGCCACGCAATTCGGTCTGGCCGCTAGCGTCTGGACCAAGGATGCGCGGACGCTGCACAAGCTGGCCTCCAGCATCAAGGCGGGCACGGTATGGGCCAATTGCCATGCGATTATTGACGTGGCGCTGCCCTTTGGCGGTTATAAGGAAAGCGGCATTGGCCGCGAGCAGGGCCGCGCAGGCATCGAGGCCTATCTGGAAACCAAGACTGTGGTGATGAAGCTGTAAGGCTTTGGCTTTTGGCGGGCTGAGGGATGCACTCCTTGGCCCGCCCTACTCAGGAAAAACTATGCCCATCGATCTTAGTAAAATCCGCGCCATCGATGTGCATGTTCATGCCGAAGTGTCCTGCCACGATCCGGAAGATCCGGTGATGGGCCAGTTTTTCGATGCGGCCAGCGCCTATTTCAAGGCCCCGCGTGAAAGGCCCAAATTGCCCGAGATCGTGGAAGTCTATCGCGAGGCGCAAATCGCTTTCTGCCTGTTTACGGTGGATTGCGAGAGCCATATCGGCGCCAAGCGTGTGTCCAATTATGAAGTGGCCGAATTTGCCGCCCAACATGATGACATCTGCATCCCCTTTGCCAGCATAGACCCGCACAAGGGCAAGCTGGGTGCGAGGGAGGCGCGGGATCTCATTGAGAATTATGGGGTCAAAGGCTTTAAATTCCACCACATCATGCAAGGCTGCGCGCCGGCGGACCCGATGACTTATCCGATTTACGAGGTGATCAACCATTACAAGCTGCCTGCCATTTTCCACACCGGCCATTCGGGCATGGGCACGGGGATGCGCGGCGGCGGGGGCGTGCGGCTGAAATATGGTCAGCCCATGCTGGTCGATGATGTGGCGGTGGACTTCCCCGATATGAAGATCATCCTGGCCCATCCCAGCTGGCCATGGACCGATGAAAGCCTGTCGATGGCGCTGCATAAAGACAATGTTTTCATTGATCTGTCGGGCTGGAGCCCCAAATATTTTCCGGCCCAGATCATCCAGTATGCCAACACGCAATTGCGCAAAAAGATGCTGTTCGGCAGCGACTTTCCGCTGATCCACCCCGCCAAATGGCTGGATGCGGCGCGCGGTGTTGGTTTCCGCGAGGAAGTGTTGCCCGCCATTATGAAAGATAATGCGGCGCTTGTGTTGGGCCTCGCCTGACATCTTGCCAAGCCGCGCTTGGGAGAGACTTATGGCATTGACCTATTACCATGCGGAACCGGCCGCCAATTCGCTGAAATCCATGATCCCGCTGATTGAAAAGGGGCTGGATTGGCAAAGCCGCTATGTCGACCTGCATAAGTTCGAGCAGCATCAGCCATGGTTCACCGCCATCAATCCCGAGGGGCAGGTGCCGGTGCTGGACCATGACGGGGTGATCATCACCCATACCACGGTGATTAACGAATATCTTGAAGACGCCTTTCCCGATGCCCAGCCCGACAGTGGGCCCTTGCGCCCGCGTGATCCGGTTGGCGCGGCGCGGATGCGTTATTGGAACAAGTTCGTCGACGAGCATGTGATGAATTTCGTCTCCATGCATGGCTGGCACCGCATGGTGGGGGTGATTGCCCGCAACATCGAGTCGGGCGAATTTGAAAAGCTGTTGGAGAGCATTCCGTTGCCCGATCAGCGCAAGAAATGGGCGACCGCCCGCAGCGGTTTTTCGGAAGCGGATCTGGCCCATGCCACGGCCAAAATCGAATATGCCGTGGACAAGGTGGAGCGGCAACTGGGCGAGACGGACTGGCTGGCAGGGGACGCCTACACCTTGGCGGACATCAATTTCTACAGCCATTGCGGCATGATGGTCGAACGCATGTTTCCCGAGATGGAGATCGCGCGCCGTGCGCCCCGACTGGTGGAATGGCGCGACCGGATGACCGCGCGCCCTGCGGTGGCCAAAGCCTTGGCGGGCGAGGATCGCACTGCGCCGGGCCTGCGCACATGGACCGGCCACGCGCGCTAGGCGCAAGGAGGCCCTGCGTTAAAAGCTAAAGCGGGCTTGCAAAGATTGTTTGTGTAGCTTACAAAACTTGCTATGCGGAAAACCGCAAGTGCAACCCTGAAATCCCTGTGGAGAGAGGATCGACAATGTCCGCCCAAAATCTTGACCAATTGCTTGCCAGCTCGGGCAACATCGTGGAAATGCTGCGTAACTCGCAGCTTGGCGCCTATGTATACCCCGTGGTGGCGCCCGAATTTTCCAACTGGCGTTCCGAACAATGGGCATGGCAGCATTCGGCGGTGCTGTTCGATCAGTCGCACCATATGGTGAACCTCTATATCCGTGGCAAGGACGCGCATAAGCTGCTATCGGACACGATGATCAACAGCTCGAAGGGCTGGGCGGTCAACAAGGCCAAGCAATATGTGCCCACCACGCCTTATGGTCATGTGATCGGTGACGGCATCATTTTCTGGGAAGAGCAGGAAAGCTTTACCTATGTTGGCCGCGCTCCGGCTTCGAACTGGCTGCGCTATCATGCGGCTACCGGTGGCTATGACGTGGAAATCGAGCTGGACGACCGTTCGCCGATGCGCCCGATGGGTAAGCCCGTCACCCGCAAGGAATGGCGCTTTCAGATTCAGGGCCCCAACGCCTGGGCGGTGATCGAAAAGCTGCATGGCGGCCCGCTGGAACAGCTCAAGTTCTTTAACATGAGCACGATGAACATTGCGGGCAAGACCGTGCGCACGCTGCGCCATGGTATGTCGGGTGCGCCGGGTCTGGAAATCTGGGGCCCCTATGCCGAGCAGGAAGAGATCCGTGCCGCCATTCTGGAAGCGGGCAAAGAGTTTGGCCTGATCGCTTGCGGCAGCCGCGCCTATCCGTCGAACACGCTGGAATCGGGCTGGATCCCCTCGCCGCTGCCTGCCATTTACACCGGCGAAAAGCTGAAGGGCTTCCGCGAATGGCTGGGTGCCGACAGCTATGAAGCCACCGGTTCGATCGGCGGCTCCTTCGTTTCGGACAATATCGAGGATTACTACCTCAATCCCTGGGAACTGGGCTATGGTCCCTTCGTGAAGTTCGACCATGATTTCCACGGCCGTGAAGCATTGGAAGCCCTGAACCCTGCCGAGCAGCGCAAGAAGGTGACGCTGGCGTGGAACCCCGAAGACATGGCCAAGATCATGGCTTCGATGTTCAACCCCGATGGCGAGGCCTACAAGTTCTTCGACGTGCCGTTGGCGAACTATGCCTCGTCCAACTACGACCGCGTGGTGGATGCAGGCGGCAAGACGGTGGGCCTGTCGATGTTCACCGGCTTCTCGTTCAACGAAAAGCAGGCTTTGTCGCTGGCTACGGTCGATCCCGAAATCCCCGTTGGCACCGAATTGCGCGTGGTATGGGGCGAAGAAAACGGCGGCACGCGCAAGACCACGGTCGAGCCCCATAAGCAGATCGAAGTGCGCGTGGTGGTTTCGCCCGTGCCCTATAGCCGCGTGGCGCGTGACACCTATGCCGAAGGCTGGCGCACGGGCCGTTAAGTGCCATAAAAACAAAGGGCGGCGTCTGGTTTAATCACCAGGCGCCGCTGTTTATATCAGCAGGGAGAGGGCGGGCATGACCGATTACGTCTTGGTGCATGGCGCATGGGCAGGCGGTTGGTCGCATGAGGGGCTGGCCGAGGACCTGCGTGCGGCGGGGCATCGCGCTGTGGTGGTGCATTTGCGCGGGTTGGGCATTCGCAGCCATGAATTGCACCCCGGCATCACCCTGTCCGACCATGTGGAGGACGTGTGCCTTGCCGTGGCCGAGGCCGGTTTCGACCGTTTCGTGCTGGTTGGCCATTCCTATGGTGGCATGGTGATCACCGGTGTGGCCACCAAATTGGGCGGGCGGATCGACGCCATTGCCTATCTGGATGCTTTCCTGCCCGAGGATGGGCAGTCGCTCTGGGACATTACCAGCGAGTATGAGCATCGCCATTATATCGATACGCAGAAGTTCACCCCCGGCCTTGTCGCGCCGATCATCGGTGGCAACAGCAGCAAATTATCGCGCCATCCCTTGCTGACCATGCTGGAGGCGGTGCGCTTTACCGGTGAGGAAGCGAAAATCCCTGTGCATGCCTATGTGCTTGCTACGGGGTGGAAGCCATCACCGTTCCATGGTTTCGCTGCCAAGGTGAAGGCGGATCCTGCTTGGGCCTATTATGAGGCAGATTGCGGCCATGATGTGATGAATGGCCAGCGTGAGCAGGTCTTGGGCATATTGCTTGGATTATAATCTTGTGACTATCGGTCTGGGCTTCCCTTTTGGGACTATCGGCCCAGACTCGGTGGCGGTTGTCTCCCCCAACCGTACAGGCTGATCTAACCGGTTAAACTTCCGGCAGATGCCAGCCTTCGCTGTCACCATCAAAGTCAAGCGCGAGCGCTTCGAGATCTTCCTCTACGGCGGTCACCGCGTCGCAGGTGGGCGTAATGATGCAGGAGGCGACGACTTCCCAAATGCCTTCTTCGTCAACCGGTTCATAGGCGATTGCTTCGTATCCGATGCTTATGGCCGCTTGGGCGAAGCCATCGGCATCATCGGCGTTGTGAAAGCTGTGAATGAAGTCGATTACAGTTGGCTGCGAAGGATCAAGGCCATCTTCGATCCATTCTCGCAGCATCACCATATTCTCGTCTAGAGCCGTCATGATTACCCCCTGAGATCCACTGAAGGTTGGTAAATAATTTAATAACATGACTTTTTTGTGATTGCGAAGCGAAACATGGGATCAATATACGTATTAATGCGTTAGTCGACAAAAAATCCTTAAAAGCAATGATTTAAGTAGTTGGTAATATGCCATTGCGTTTAATGGATGAAAGATATCCAACCATTATGGATTGATTTTGGTCCCGCGTAAGGCTGAATGCGGTCATGCCCCAAGGTCTATCTGTCAAAAATGGCGGTCCGGCCAACCGCAAATGCGAATCACTGCGCCATGAAAATAATCGTCCTTTGCATTTGTGACTGGACAAGCGCTCTGGAAACAGTTTGTATCTATCACATACAAAGTGCCCGGCAACAGGGCGCAGATGGAGAGGTGATTTATGGCCACGACCATGGCGGGCGGCCCTGCCGATATGGCGCCGCAAGGCAGCGCCCATGCCGCTGATCGCGCAGCAGAAGCTTCCCCCTTGCCCCATGCGGGCGATGATGCCCCCTGGCCATCCACCGGCACGGCCTATTATGCCTTGGCGGTCATCATCTTTGCGACCTTTCTCAACTTTTTCGATTCCGCGGCTTTTGGCCTGTTGATCGAACAGATCCGGGCCGAATTCCATCTGTCGAACACCGCGATCGGCCTGCTGCAAGGGCCGGTGAATGTGGTGTTCTATATGGTGGTGATGCTGCCGCTATCGCGCATGTCGGATATTTATCCGCGCAAATATGTGCTGGCGATTGGCGCTTTGTTGATTGCACTGCTCAATGCGGCGGGCGGGTTTACGGCGACGTTCATGGCTCTGGCCTTTACCCGAATGTTGGTGGGGGCGGGGGGCGGCGCCCATGCGCCCGGCTCCTATTCGCTGCTGGCCGATTTCTTCCCGCCCGAAAAGCGGCGTTGGCCGTTTGCGCTGCTGCAACTGGGCTTTATCGGTGGCGGCACGCTGGGACTGGTGCTGGCGGGGCAGATGCTGGCGCTGGCCATGGGCTGGCCTGAAAGTGATTTTCTGGACGTACATCTGCATGGCTGGAAATATGTGCTGATGATGCTGGCGCTGCCTGGTGTTGTGGCCTGTGGTCTGCTGCTGCTGGTGAAGGAACCGCCGCGCCGTGGGGTGATCGCCGCAGGCAAGCCCTTGCCGATCCGCGATGTGATGGCCGAAATCTGGCGTCGTCGTGCGGTCTATGGGCCTTTGTTCCTTGGGCTTGGCTTTTCGGCGGCACATGCCATGGCTTTGCCCGCATGGATGGTGCCTTTTTACAAGCGCACCTATGGCTGGAGCGAGATGGAGATTGCCACCCGCGCGCCGATGTTCATGCTGGCGGGACAATTGGCGGGGCTGCTGGTCGGGCCGATGCTGCTTAAACTGCTGTCGCGCCGCTATCGTGATGCCAATGTGCGCGCGGTGACGATTTGCTTTACCGCTGTGGTGCCGCTGGCGATTTTCGGGCCGATGATGCCCAATGGCTGGCTGGCGCTGACCTGTTCGATGCTGTCGGGCATGTTGGGCATTGCGTCGGCTGTTCCGCAAAATCTGACAATTCAGGAAATTACCCCGAACCAGATGCGCGGGCAGGTGACAGGCCTTTACCTGATGATGTTTACCGCAGTAGGTGCGGTCGGCCCCTTCATGATCGGCATTATGACCGACCATGTTTTTGGTAATGACGGCGATGTCTGGAAGGCATTGGCTTTGTCGGGCCTTTTGCTCAACCCTGCCGCTGCCTACATTATGAGCCGCGCGATCAGGCCTTATGCCGACGCTTTGGCCCTGCTTGATAAGGAAAAATCATGAGCTATCCCGAACTCTCCCTGATGATTGCCGGTGAAAGGATCGGCCTGGCCAAGGAAACAGGGGGGCAGCGCCGCAGCCATGCCGTGCTCAATCCGGCTACCGGTGGCGTGCTGGGGCAATTGCCTTTGGCCGATGCCGATGATCTGGATCGCGCTTTGGCCGTGGCCGAGCAAGGCTTTGCCATCTGGCGCCGCTCCACCGCGCAGCAGCGGGCAGCGGTGCTGTCGGGCGCGGCGGCTTTGCTGATCCAGCGTCAGGAAGAGATCGCCCGCAATGCCACGCTGGAAGAAGGCAAAACCCTGGCCGAGACGCGGATCGAGGTTTTGATGGTGGCGCAACTCTTCAGCTTTTACGCTGGCGAGACGCAGCGCATCTATGGCCGCGCGCTGGTGCGCCCCGAGGGCCAGCGCTCGACCGTGACCTATGAGCCGGTAGGACCGGTGGCGGCTTTCGCGCCATGGAATTTCCCCATTGCCAATTGCGGGCGCAAGCTGGGCGCGCCGGTGGCCGCCGGTTGCAGCGTGATTATGAAACCGGCGGAGGAAGCCCCCGCCAGCGCGCTAGCCGTGTTGCAGGCGCTGCTGGATGCCGGTTTGCCGCCCCAAGTGGCGCAGGTGGTGTTCGGCGTGCCGGACGAGGTGAGCCGTCATCTGCTGGCCAGCCCGATCATCCGCAAATTGTCCTTCACCGGATCGACTGTGGTGGGCAAACATCTGGCCAAACTGGCGGCGGAAAATTGCATCCGCACCACGATGGAACTGGGTGGCCATGGGCCGGTGCTGGTGTTCGCCGATGCCGATATTGATCATGTGCTGAATGTGGCGGTGGGGCACAAATTCCGCAATTCGGGGCAGGTCTGTGTCAGCCCCACCCGCTTCATTGTCGAGGAAAGCGTCTATGACCGCTTCCGGACCGGCTTTGCCGAGCGCGCCGCCGCGATCCGCGTGGGCGATGGTTTGGACCCCGACACGCAGATGGGCCCGATGGCCAACCCGCGCCGCCCCGAAGCGATGGAAGTGCTGATCGGCGATGCGATCGAGCATGGCGCGACGCTGCATACGGGCGGCAAGAGGATCGGCAATCAGGGATTCTTCTTTGAGCCTACGGTCCTGTCCGACATTCCCCTGTCGGCGCGGATCATGAATGAGGAGCCTTTCGGCCCGGTCGCGCTGATCAACAGCTATAGCGACGAGGCCGCGATGATCGCCGAGGCCAATCGCCTGCCCTATGGCCTTGCCGCCTATGCATGGACCAGCAATGCCGCGCGGCAGAAACGTCTGGCCGCGCAATTGGAGGCGGGCATGGTGGGTATCAACACCGTGGCCATTGGCGCGGCGGACGCACCCTTTGGCGGGGTGAAATGGTCGGGCCATGGCGCCGAAGATGGGCCGGAGGGCTTGATGGCCTGTCTGGTCACCAAGGCTGTTCACGAGGGCTAAACGCCCCGCAGCAAGGTATAAAGGGAGAGGATCAATGACCCACGCACTGAACACCGGTGGCGATCGCGGCTATCTGCGCATCGCCACCGAGGAAGCCTTTGCCACGCGCGAGCAGGTCGATGTGTTCCTGCGCATGATCCGCGATGGCACGGCGGATAAGGGGATGGTCTCGCTTTGGGGCTTTTACGCCACCAGCCCCAGCCCGCGTGCCACGCAGATCATGGAGCGCCTGCTCGATCTGGGCGAGCGGCGGATTGCCGATATGGATGCGACCGGCATTGATGTGGCCATTCTGGCGCTGACCTCGCCCGGCGTGCAGCCGATGCTGGATGTCGAAGAGGCCAAGGCCATTGCCCGCAGTGCCAACGAGCAATTGGCAGCGGCCTGCGCAGCCTATCCCACGCGCTTCGTCGGCATGACGGCGGTGGCGCCGCAGGACCCGCAATGGTCGGCCGATGAAATAAGGCGCGGCGCCCGCGAATGGGGCTTCAAGGGCGTGCAGATCAACAGCCATACCCAAGGCCATTATCTGGACGAGCCGCAATTCGATCCCATCTTTCAGGCCTTGGTCGAGGTGGATCAGCCGCTTTATATCCACCCCGCCACTTTGCCCGACAGCATGATCGGCCCGCTGGTCGAAGCGGGGCTGGATGGTGCCGTGTTCGGTTTCGGGGTGGAAACGGGGATGCATTTGCTGCGCCTGATCACCACCGGTATTTTTGACCGCTATCCCACTTTGCAGATCATGGTTGGCCATATGGGCGAGGCTTTGCCCTATTGGCTCTATCGTCTGGATTACATGCATCAAGCGGGCGTGCGCTCGCAGCGTTATGAGCGGTTGAAGCCGCTCCAAAAGACCATTGCCGATTATATGCGCAGCAATGTGGTGATCACCAACAGCGGTATGGCATGGGAACCGGCGATCAAATTTGCCCAAAGCGTGCTGGGGGAGGATCGCGTGATGTATGCCATGGATTATCCCTATCAATATGAAGCGCAGGAAGTGCGTGACATGGATAATCTGGATGTGTCGGCGCAGGTGAAGCGCAAATTCTTTGAGGGGAATGCGCGGCGCTGGTTCAAAATCTAGGCGTCTCATCCCTTGTGACAGGGGGCGGGGGCTTGCGCAAAAGGCGGCCCCCCGCCAAGCTGAAAGCGTAACAAAGGACGATTGCGCGATTATGCCCAGAGCCAAGGAAGTGCTGACCATCACCACCCCGCCCGGCGAGGATGCGGAGGATATTGGTGAAATCCGCGATATTGTCGGTTTCCATCTCCGCTTGGCCCATGGCGCGGTCTATCGCCACTTTACCGAGACTTTTACCGATCTGGGCCTGACGCAGAAACAGGTGTCGGTGCTGTGGCTGGTGGATGATCACCCCGGCATCGCGCAAACCGGCCTGTCGCAAAGGATGCGGATGGACCGCGCCACCACCATGGCCATCGTCAATCGGTTGGAGGCGCGCGATCTGTTGGCGCGAGGTCCTTCGCCGACCGATGGGCGCAAACAGACGCTGAATCTGACCGAGGCGGGCAAGGCGATGCTGGCCACGGCGAAAGAGGCCATTCGCGCGCATGAGGATTGGCTCAAATCCCGTTACACGCCGCGCGAAGTGGCGGTTTTGATCGAATTGCTCACCCGTTTGCACGAGTGAGCGATCCGGTTTAGTCTTCGAGAAAAGCGCCGAAACCTTCCAGCCTTGCCGCACCGGCCAAGGCTTGCGCGCTGGCCAGATGGGCGCGCGGGGCAATGTCGGACAGGGCAAAGCGTGCGGCGGCGGCCAGTTGCTGGCCCAAGGGATCGCCCGCATTGCCGGTGATCAACCGTGCCGCGATCCAGCCCTGTGCCACGATGGCTGCTAGTGACAGGAAAGCGGTCGCGCCTGCTTCGGCATCCTCCTGCTCCGCCACGGCTAGCGTCTCTGCCGTGCTCTCCAGCGTGGCCAGCGCGGCGTTCAGGCCCGCATGATCCAGTACCGCGATGTCGGGCTTGGCGGCGGCAAGGAAGGCTTGATAGGCCGCGCCTCCACCCCCGCGCAACCGGCGAAGGGCCAGATCCTGCGCCTGCATGCCGGTGGTGCCTTCAAACACGGTCAGAACGCGTGCATCGCGCAGCCCCTGTTCCACCGGCCATTCGCGGGTGTAACCAGCGCCGCCCAGCACCTGAATCGCATCGGAAGCCACGCCAAAGCCGGTTTCCCCGCCCAAAGTCTTGATGATCGGCAGCAGCCAGCCTGCCAGCGCCTCGCCTTGTGCCTTTTGCGCCGGATCGCTGGACACGCGGGCAAGGTCTGCGGCATTGGCGGTGGCGTAAATCAGCCCGCGCAAACATTCCACCCGCGCCGATAGTGACAGCAGTTGCAATTGCACATCGCGGTGCTGGTTGATCAGCATGGCTTGCGGGCCATTGCCGCCCTGACGCCTTTCCGCGGCATAGCCATGGGCGATTTCCGCCGCGCGACTGGCAATGGCCAGACCCATGACGCCGGTGGCAAGGCGCATATTGGTGATCATCACGAAAAGCTGCGGCAACCCGCGCCCGATCTCGCCCAGCAAATAGCCTTTCGCGCCTTCCACCCCCATCACGCAGGTTGGCGAGGCATGCAGGCCCAGCTTTTCCTCCAGCCTGCGGATGATGATCGGTTGGCGCTGCCCGTCCAGATCGCTGGGCACAAGGAACAGGCTTATCGGGTCTTTGGGGCTGGGGGCCTGGCCTTCGGGCGCGGTTTTGGCGAGTAGCAGATGGGCGATGCTGGTGGTGATGTCCTGATCGCCAAAGCTGATCCAGCATTTCTCGCCGGTGATGCTCCATATGCCATCACCCAAAGGCTCGGCGCGGCTGCGCAGGCGGCGCACATCGCTGCCCGCATCGGGTTCGGAAATGCCGATCGTAGCCCCCATGCTGCCATCGATCAGCGCGGCCAGATAGCGCTCCTGCACCGCCTCGTCGCCATAGGCCTGCAACAGGCGGGCGGCGGCGCGGCTAGGCACGGGCATCATGCCAAAGGCGGGGCCGTGGCGGTCCATCATTTCCTGCACCGCATTGCCCAGCGCCGTAGGCAGGCCCATCCCCCCAATCTCGGCCGGAGCATCCAGCATCAGCCAGCCACCTTCGCGGAAGGCCTCCCAAGCGGCCTTGTGCTCGGGCACGGTGATCACCCGCCCATCCACCAGCTTGCACCCCGCCACATCGGCGGCGGCATTGAGCGGGGCCAGATAATCCTCACCAAAGCCTTTGGCCGAATGCAGCACCTGCTCGATCAGTTCCTCGCTGGCTTCGGCAAAGCTTTCGCTGGCGGCGCGCACAGCATCCCAACCGGGGCTGAGCGCCAGATGGCGGGCGATGGTGGCGGTAATATCCATGTTGCGCTCTCCCTCTGTGGCGCTTTGTCATTTGTTATGATCTATAACGATAAGGCGCGCCGCCGCCAAATGAAAAACGCTTGCCTTGGCGCAAAAGAGGCAGCACTCAAGAGTGTATGAGTGATCCTTTATCCACGCTACCGGGCTATTTGCTGCGCCGCGCTTCGGCTGCCGCGCTCGCTGGCCTCAATCGCCGCCTTGCGCCCTTGGGCCTGCGCCATGTTGATGCCAGCCTGTTGCTGATCCTGCATTCCATGCCGGGCACCACGCAAAGCGAGGCGGGGCGCCTGCTGGATATCCAGCGCGCCAATATGGTGCCGATCGTCAGCCGGTTGGAGGGGCGGGGCCTGATCGACCGGCAAAAGGTCGATGGCCGCTCGCAAGGCCTGCATCTGAGCGCCAAGGGCGATGCGCTTTGCGCCGAGGTGCGTGAAGAGATCGAGGCCTATGAACTGGCGTTGCTGGCTGGCCTGCCCGATGACATGCGCGAGGGCGCGGTGGCAGTGCTGGACGCCTTCTGGCGCGCGGCCGAGGCGTTGAATGTGGAGGCGCCGAGCGGGGAGGAGGGCTAAGGCCTCGCTCCCCTCTGCCAAGGCGGATCAGCCCTGCATGACCCATTCGGCCAAAGCCGCCATGCAATCGCGGCCCAGTTGCGCGCTGCGTTCGGGGCTCCAGCCCTGATCGGGGCAGGGCAGATCATTGTGATCCTTGAACGGCATTTCCAGCGTCATGGCCACCGCGCCAAAACGTTCGGCAATCTGGTTGGTGGCCATGGTCAGGTTGGCCTTGCCCGCAGGCGCGATGGGGTAACCGCGCTTTGTCTGGAAATCGGGGGTGCGGCGGTCAAGGATTGAGCGATAGGCGGCATAGCCTGCGCTTTGTTCGTCGGTGATCGAGGGGATGCCTTCAAAACCGGCGATGAACACATGGGGGATGGCTTCATCCCCATGCACGTCAATGCAGAAATCCACGCCCGTTTCATCCATAGCCTTGCGGATGGCCAGCACCTCGGGGCTGCGTTCGGGGGTGGGCGCATGCCATTCGCGGTTGAGGTTTACCCCCGCCGCATTGGTGCGCAAATGGCCAAGGCGTGACCCATCGGGATTGGCATTGGGCACGATATGGAAGGTGCAATAATCGCGCAGCAACCGGCCATGCGGGTTGGCCTCGTCGGTCAGCAGGTCCAGCGCGCCTTCCATCCACCATTCGGCCATGCTTTCGCCCGGATGCTGGCGGGCCTGAAGCCAGACCTGCACATCGCCCTCGCCAAGGGTCAGGCAGTCAATGGGCTGGCCTTCGATGCTTTGGCCAAGGCAGCGATAGGAGACGAAGGGCATGCTGGCCGTTTCGCTGATCAAATCGTGATGGCGCTCCATCGAATAGGGCGCGAAATAGGCGAACCAGCACAGATCACTGTCGGGCGTATGGGTGATGACCAGAGTCCCGCCTTCGACCTCCGGCTCCCAAGCGGTGGCCGCGCGGCCCCAATAGTCGCGGTCTTCCGACACGCAGGCCTTATAGCCTGCCCAGCCATCGGGATAGGCCGCCTCTTTCAGCCCTGTGATGCGCAGCACCAAGGTCCGTCCATCTGCGCCCGAAACGCGGAAGTGGAACCACTGGAAAAACTCCGAATGGGCATCGCGGCGGATTTTCAACCTCGCCTGCGCGCCATCCACGGAGAGCACTTCGATATTGCCCGAGTCAAAGGCGGCGGTGATGTGGATAGGCGTGTCAGTCATCATGGCACCTTGATGGTTTCGCCCGACTGGCCGGGGAAGCCGGAAAACAAAGCCTGCGCCAGACGCGGCGCGGCCAGCGATCCTTGGGAGAAGGGGGATGTGGCGCTGACGGTAAAGCTGGCGCGACCTTCCCACAAGACCTTGCCGCTTTGGCGGTCACGGATCACCGCGACCAGATCGGTGGCGGTCTTTTGCTGTGGGCCGGTCTGGAACGGGATGGACAGGCCAACGCCAGCATTGGCGCCGGCATAGCTGTTGTTACCCCCGCGCAGGCCGACGCGGACAGGCGCTTGGGCATTGCGGATAGACTGGCGTTCAATGCGGATTTGGGCGGTTTGCGCGGCGCTTTCGGGCGCGGCAATGGCATAGCCTGCCTGTGTCAGCGCTTGTTCCACCGCGATGCGATAGCTGGACTGGTCTTCTCCATCGCCCGCGATCACGGCGATAGTACCGCGACCCAAAGCGGCCGTCTCGGGCACGTGAAAGCGCGAGACTTCCACCGGACCAAGCGGAACGCCGCAGCCCGTCAACGCGAGCAATGCAAAAGGGGCAAGCCAATGTTTCATCGCGCGACTGGTGGCGCGGGGCAGGGATTTAGGCAAGCGTGAAGTTTCAGCGGCTGATGGGCGAGGAGGAGGGGAAGCGTTCGAACAGGGCTGCGGCCAGACGGGTGGAAATGGCCGTGTCATTCCATTTGCTCGACCCTTCGCGCGTGGCGATGCGGGCGCGGGCCTCGTACAAGGCCTTGCCGCTCAACCGGTCGCGGATGCGGATTTCCATATTGGTCGAGATCAGCGCCCCCAATGGCTTGGTGCCATCATAGGCAAGGCTCAGCCCCATCATCGAGCCGCGATTGGAAACGCCCATCGTGGCGGTGCCGGAAATCGGGCTGCGCTTTTCCTCGGCGGGTTCCAGCTGGTCGCGGGTGACGGTGATTTCCACGATTTGCCCGCCGGTGGCATCGGGGCGGGTGGTGTCATAGCCCGCCTTGGCCAGTTGATCGATCACCGCCGCCTCGAAAGTGGCCTGTTCGCGCCCCGAAGTGGTGCTGCCCGCCAGCGTTTGCACCGCCACTGCAATCGGGGCCTGCGCGGTGGAGGTGAGCGCAGGGCCCGCGCCATCGGCCATGAACCTTTCGGCATCCACGCGGCCCTCGCGGTCGTCGCGTTGGACCATGCGGCTGTCGAAACGAGAAGGGCCAAAGCCGCCCCAGCCACCGCCCCAGCCCGGTTGGGCCAAAGCGGGCGATGCGGCGGCGGCAAGCGGCAACAGGGCCATGGCATATCGGATGGGGCGAATCATAGGTAAAGTCAGCTTTCACGAGATCACAGGGGTGCCGCAAGCCGGACTTGTGCGAGCCATAGCCTTGCCGCAAGCTGAACCTGTGGGGACTATCTTCTTGAATTCTTCATCGGTGCAGGCCATTCCTTTGCCAATTCACCTAAAATAGACACATGGAAGCACCACGCATGACTGACAAGATTCCCGTTCTGGTGACTGGCGGCGCCGGTTATATCGGCAGCCATGCCGTGCTGGCCTTGCAGGATGCCGGTTGGCCGGTGGCGGTGGTGGACAATCTGGTCACCGGTTTCCGCTTTGCCGTGCCCGAAGGCGTGCCCTTCTATGAAGGCGATATTGCCGATAGCGCGCTGCTGGCGCAGATCTTTGCTGAGCAGGGCACGCAGGCGATCCTCCATTTTGCAGGATCGGTGGTGGTGCCCGAATCGGTGGAGAACCCGCTCAAATACTATCGCAACAACACCGCCAACAGCCGCAATCTGATCGAGGCTGCGGTGGCTGGTGGGGTGAAGCATATTATCTTCAGCTCGACTGCGGCGACTTATGGCATTCCCGAAGTCTCGCCGGTGCAGGAAGATAGCCCCAAGCAGCCGATCAACCCCTATGGCATGTCCAAGCTGATGACGGAAATCATGCTGGCCGATGTCGCGGCGGCGCATCCCATCAATTACGGCGCCCTGCGCTATTTTAATGTGGCAGGCGCCGATCCGCAGGCGCGCACCGGCCAGTCGACCGCTGGCGCGACCCATCTGATCAAGGTGGCGGTGGAAGCGGCGCTGGGCAAGCGCGAGAGCGTGGGCGTGTTCGGCAGTGATTTTGCCACGCCCGATGGCACGGGGGTTCGTGACTATATCCATGTCTCCGATTTGGCGCAGGCGCATCTGCTGACGCTGGAGGCGCTCATCGCGCAGCCGGAGCGCAATCTGACCATGAATTGCGGCTATGGGCGCGGCTTTTCGGTGCTGGAAGTGCTCGATGCGGTGGACCGTGTGACCGGCGGTCAGATCAACCGCGTGATTCAGGGCCGCCGCGCAGGCGACCCCGATTCGCTGATTTCCGACAATGCGCGCATCAAATCCACTGTTCCATGGGTGCCGCGCTATGATGATCTGGACCTTATTGTCGCCCATGCCCTTGCGTGGGAGCGGAAATTGGGCGAATTGGGCCATGGTTAAGGCTTGATGGCCGGGGCGAGGGTTGACTTTACCCCCATGCCTGACTATCGGCCCAGCTTCCATTTCCGGCGGCGAATACCCTCCGGGCTTTTCGCCACCAGCGCTTATTCAAGAGTAGAACCATGAAGATTCGCAACAGCCTGAAGTCGCTGAAGGACCGCCACCGGGATAACCGCGTGATCCGTCGTCGCGGCCGCACCTATGTGATCAACAAGACCCAGCGTCGTTTCAAGGCTCGTCAGGGCTAAGGACTGCTGTTGGTTTTGCGGGGCTGTAACGGCCCTGCAGGATTGATCGATCGGCCCGCTTTCCCTCTTGTGTGTCACCCGCTATGGGGTTGATACGCAAAAGGGAAAGCGGGCCGATGGCGTTTATGTGCCCCGCCCGCGCCTCGACAGGAAAGGTGGATCGGTGGGTGTAGCGCAGGCCAGTGTGGTGGTGTTCGATATTGGCCGCGTGCTGGTGCAATGGCGAATCGCCAATCTCTATGAAAAGTTGATCCCCGATTCGGCGCGGCTCGATTGGTTTCTGTCCAACGTGGTGACTGAAAGCTGGCATGCCCAGCACGATGCGGGGCGCCCCTTTGCCGATATGATCGCTGAACTGGTGGCGGAATATCCTGATGAGCGCGCGTTGATCGAGGCCTATGCCCCGCGCTGGCTGGAAACCGTGCCTGCGCCGGTTGATGGCACGGCGGATCTGGTGGAGGCTTTGGCCGCCAAGGGCGTGCCGCTTTATTGCATCACCAATTTCGGGGTGGATGCTTGGGGCATGTTTCGTCCCACTTTCCCTGTGCTTGACCATTTTCGCGATATTGTGGTGTCGGGCCATGAGAAGCTGATCAAGCCCGATCCGGCGATTTTCCATCTGGCGGCGCAGCGTTTTGGCCATGCGCCCGAAACCATGCTGTTTATTGATGATAATGCCGACAATATTGCCACGGCCAAGGCTTTGGGCTGGCACACGCATCATTTTGTCGATGGCGCAGAGGCGCTGGCGCAGGATTTGCGCGGGCGTGGTTTGATCTGAAGGCGAAGGGACCGGATATGTTGATGCGAATCGCTGCCTCGCTGGCCGTTATGGCGCTGGTCGCTGCGCCTGCCTCCGCTGCGCCTGCCCGCCGTGTGATTGTCAAAGTGGTGCAGGCCAAGCCGCCTGCGCCCATGCCCTTACCCCCCGCCATCCCGTTTCATGAAATCGAGCGTGTGGCGATCACCACCGAATTGGGCGTGATCACGCTGGATCTGGAAGGCAAGAAAGCGCCGATCAGCACCGGCAATTTCCTGCGCTATGTCGACAGCAAGCGTTTTGACGGCATGGCGTTTTATCGCTCCATGCATCTGCCCTGGGGTGATCCGCCCAATGGTTTGATTCAGGCGGGCGTGCGGGGCGATCCGCGCAAGGTCTTGCCGCCTGTCGCCCATGAGCCGACCAGCCAGACCGGCGTGCTGCACAAGGCTGGCACGATATCGCTGGCTCGCCTTGCGCCCGGTACGGCGACGGGGGATTTCTCGATCATGCTGTCGGATCTGGAGGCTTTGGACGCCGATCCCAAATCGAGCGATCCGGAAATTCAGGCAGGCTATGCCGCCTTTGGTCATGTGGTCGATGGCATGGATGTGGTGCGCAAGATCTGGGACACCCCCCGCGATCCCGAGGCGGGCGAAGGGGCTTTGAAGGGCCAGATGCTGGCCACGCCGGTCAAGGTGTTGAGCGTGCGCCGTGTGCCTCTGCCACAGCCTTTGCCCTTGGTTACCCCGTCCGCGCCTTGAACGCCGGATGCAATCATGGTTGACGCAGCCTTGCCTGCCGCTAGCCATGATTGCGGAGTTTCCCTTGGCAGGCTGCGCTGCTTTGTCATCATTTGGGTGTGATAAGAGACTGTTATGACCACAGAGCCTGCCGCCCCGCCCGAACAGCATGAAAAATTGAAAGCCATCCTGCGCGATAGCCGCAAGGCGATGGTGGGGATTGGCGTGCTCAGCGTTGCGCTTAATGTGCTGCTGCTGTCCGGCTCGCTCTATATGATGATGGTTTACGACATGGTGCTGCCCAGTCGCAGCGTGCCGACCCTGTTTGGTCTGGCGGTGCTGGTGCTGGTGGCCTATGTGTTTCAGGGTGTGCTGGATTTCATCCGCAGCCGCTTGCTGATCCATTTCGCCAATGCGGTGGACGTGGACCTCAACCGCGATGTCCATGCGCTGATCATCATGCTGGGGCGTAAACAGGCGGCGGGCGATGCCACACAGCCGATGCGCGATCTGGACCAGTTGCGCAGCTTTCTGTCGGGCGCGGGACCATCGGCTTTGGTCGATATGCCTTGGATGCTGTTCTTTATCGCGGTGCTGTTCCTGCTGCATCCCTATCTGGGCATTACGGTGCTGGTGGGGGGCGCGATTCTGGTGGCTATCACCTATCTGGTCGAAAAAATGACCAAGGAGCCTTCCGCCCAGTTGATGGAATGGAACACGCGCCGCTTGCTGGAGGCCGAGGCCGCGCGCCGCCATGCCGAAGTGTTCACCGCCATGGGCATGCAACAACGCATGGGCGACCGCTGGGTCGCCACCAGCCAGACGATGCTGGCCGCGCAGGGGCGTTTGTCGGCGGTGGTCAATGGCATGGGCAACCTGTCGAAAATCAGCCGTATGGTGCTGCAATCGGCGGTGTTGACGGTGGGCGCGCTGCTGGTGATGAAGCAGATGGCGACCGGCGGGGTGATCTTTGCCAGTTCGATCCTGTCATCACGCGCGCTGGCGCCGCTGGAAAGCATTATCGGCAATTGGCGCGGCTTTATCTCTGCGCGGCAAAGCTGGGCGCGGCTGCATAAATGGTTGGGCGAAATGCCCGATACCGAGAGCCTGCAATGGTTGCCCGCCGCGACCAACAAGCTGGAATTGCAAAGCGTGACGTTGGGCCCTCCAGGCAGCACCGAGCCCACCGTGCGCGGGGTGAGCCTGCTCGTCAAAGCGGGCGAGGGCGTGGCCATTCTGGGGCCGAGCGGTTGCGGCAAGTCGACCTTGGTGCGCGCGATCACCGGCGTCTGGGCCTTGGCCGATGGCCATGTGCGTCTGGATGGCGCGGCGATCGAGCAATGGCCGGTGCAGGAATGGGGCCGCCAGATCGGCTATGTGCCGCAGAATGTTGAACTGCTGGAAGGATCGGTGGCCGAGAACATTGCCCGCTTTGACCCGCAGGCCACGTCCGATGCGGTGGTGGAGGCGGCCAAGGCGGCTGGTGTCCATGATCTGATCCTGAAACTGCCCAAGGGTTATAACACGCCGGTCGGGCGCGAGGGGCAGACGCTGTCGGGCGGGCAGAAGCAGCGGATTGCGTTGGCACGCGCGCTGTATGGCGATCCTTTTCTGATCGTGCTGGACGAGCCCAATTCCAATCTGGACGAGGAAGGCGATCAGGCGCTGATGGGCGCAATCCGTCAGGCGCGGGCGCGCGGCGCGATTGTGATTGCCGTGGCGCATCGCGCCTCGATCTTGCAGGCGATGGATCTGGTGGTGCTGATGCAGGAGGGCCGGATCGTCGGCTTTGGTCCCAAGGAGCGGATGGTGCCGCATCTCTTGCCTGCGCCTGCGGTTTAAGCTCTGGGGGCTTGTCGGCGGTAGGATAGGGCTTCGGCCATATGGGCGCGGGTGATACACTCGCTGCCTGCCAGATCGGCGATGGTGCGCGCCACGCGGCGGATGCGCGTATAGGAACGCGCCGACAGGTTCATCGTGGCGGCAGCTTTCAGCAAGAGTTCCTGCGCGGGTGTTTCGGGCGTGGCAAAGGCCTCCAGCGCGTCCCCGTCCAGATCGGCGTTGCTGCGCATGGCGGTGCCAGCCAACCTTTCGGCCTGGATCGCGCGGGCTTTGGCCACACGGGCGGCCACTTGCGCGCTGCCTTCCTTGGGCGCGGGCAGGGCCAGATCGACGGCGCGGACCGGATCAACCTCTACATGCAGGTCAATGCGGTCGAGCAGGGGGCCTGAAACCTTGCTCTGGTAATCGGCGGCGCAGCGCGGCGCGCGCGAACAGGCCAGTGAGGCATCGCCCAGATGGCCGCAGCGGCAGGGGTTCATCGCCGCAATCAATTGAACGCGGGCCGGATAGGTGACATGGGCATTGGCGCGGGCCACGCTGACCTCGCCGCTTTCCAGAGGCTGGCGCAGCGAATCGAGCACCGCGCGCTGGAATTCGGGCAATTCGTCAAGGAATAGCACGCCCAGATGCGCCATGCTGACCTCACCGGGTTTGGCGCGCAATCCGCCGCCGGTCATCGCGGCCATGCTGGCGCTGTGGTGCGGCGCGCGAAAGGGGCGGTTGCGGCTGATCCGCCCGCCTTCCAATGTGCCCGCGACCGAGGCGATCATCGAGACTTCCAGTGCCTCGGCGGGGCTGAGCGGGGGCAGGATGCTGGGCAGGCAGGAGGCGAGCAGCGATTTGCCCGCGCCGGGTGGACCGACCATCAGCAGATTATGCGACCCCGCTGCGGCAATCTCCAAAGCGCGGCGGGCGGTTTCCTGCCCCTTCACCTGCTTCAAATCCGGCCCTGCCGCCGGCGGTTCGGCTTGGCCCATGGCGGGCGGGCTCAACACTTGCGCGCCTTTCAAATGGGCGAGCAGGCTGGCCAGGTCGGGCGCGGGCACCACCGGCACGCCTGCGGCCCAGCGCGCCTCTGGTCCTTGGGCGGCGGGGCAGATCAGGCCAAGATCGCGGACACTTGCATGCATGGCAGCCAGCAACACGCCGGGCGAGCCGACAATCCGCCCGTCGAGCGACAATTCGCCCACCGCCAGAAAATCCTGCAATTGTTCGCCATCGCAAACCCCCATCGCCGCCAGCAGGGCCAGCGCGATGGGCAGGTCGTAATGACTGCCCTCCTTGGGCAGATCGGCGGGCGACATATTGACGATGATCCGCTTGGGCGGCAGCGCCAATCCCATCGCGGTCAGCGCGGCCTGCACCCTTTGGCGGCTTTCATTCACCGCCTTGTCCGGCAGGCCCACCAGATGGAAGCCGGGCAGGCCAGCGGCCAATTGGCATTGCACCTCTACCGCACGGGCATCCAGTCCCAGATAGGCGACGGTTTGCACCAGAGCCACCATGGCCACATCCTCTCATGCTGTTTTGCCAAGTATTTCTACCTATTCTTGACTTTGTCGAGCGGGAAATGGAAAGGGGCGCCCGTGAAGGGGGACGAGCTAACGCGAATCCCTTGACTCTGGAGCGCGCATCCCATACTGGCGCCGCTTCACGCCTTGGCAGCGATGCTATGGTGTATCTGGCGCAGGACTGCGTCAATCAACGCAATCCGGATCAAACGCCGGTCAACGCAATTCGAGGGTTTTGACAATGAAGCGCACTTTCCAGCCCAGCCGGCTCGTCCGCGCCCGCCGTCACGGCTTCCGTGCTCGCACCGCGACCGTTGGTGGTCGCAAGGTGCTGCGCGCCCGCCGCGCACGTGGCCGCAAGAACCTGTCGGCCTGATCGATTCGTTCGATCACGGTGTAAAGACGGGGCCGGAGGCTATGCCTTCGGCCCCATCTTTGTTGGTGGGGCGCTTGTTGATGGGTAGTGCGTCCATGGGTGATGTGCTGGTCAAAGAGGCTGATGCTCAAACCTTGCCGCTCAAGCTGCAAGTGCTGACCCGCCGCGCAGACTTTCTGGCCGCCAATAAAGGCTTGCGAATCGCCCGCGCCGGTTTGGTGTTGCAGGTGCGCCCCAATGGCGGCGATGCGGCCCGTTTCGGCATTACCGTTACCAAGAAAATCGGCAATGCCGTGGTGCGCAACCGGATGAAGCGGCGCTTTCGCGCTTTGGTGCGTGAAGTCTTGCCGCAGCATGGGCTGGCGGGGCATGACCATGTGCTGATCGGGCGCGAGGGCGGGGTAGAGCGTGACTTTGCCCTGTTGCGCGCCGAATTGCTGGTGGCGCTGGAACGGGCGCGGGCTGGCAAGGGCGATCCGCCGCGCAAGGGGCCAAGGCTGAAAGGTCGTGGCGGGCAGGCCGCGGGTAAGCCCAAAGCGCCTCAACCCACGGTGTCTGGCGCGTGAAATATGCGCTGATCTTCATCGCCCGCCTGTGGCAATGGGGGCCATCGCGCATTCTGCCTCCATCCTGCCGCTATGCGCCGTCCTGCTCGGCCTATGCCATACAGGCGCTGCAGAAATATGGCGCGATTAAGGGTGGATGGTTGGCGGCGAAGCGTCTATTGCGCTGCCACCCATGGGGTGGGCACGGCTATGATCCGGTGCCCTGATTCCCGTTAAATCTGTTGTTATGATGTCTGGCTTGAGGAAATACGCGTGAAGAACCAGCGCAATATGATGATTGCGATGCTGCTGACCGGGCTTCTGCTGTTTGGCTGGGATGCGGCGATCCGCTATTTCTATCCCGATGCGGGCAAGCCCAAGCCTGCCGCTGTTGCCAGCCCGACCCCCACCGCCAGCGCCAAGCCCACCCGTGAAGGCGGCCTTACCAGCGTGGTCGATCAGGCGGTGGAGGCCAAGGCGCTCAACACTGATCTGAACGCTGGCGCGCGTGTGCCGGTGGAAGCGCCGGGCCTGTCGGGCTCGATCAATCTGGTTGGTGCGGTGGTCGATGACCTGTCGATCAACCGCCACAAGCAGACGGTGGAAAAGGATAGCAAGCCGGTCCGTCTCTTCTCGCCCGCTGGCACGCCTGCCGAACATTTCGCGCAGCTGGGCTGGGTAGGACAGGGTGTACAGACGCCCGATGGCAACACGGTTTGGACCGTGCCCGCCGGTGCCAAGCTGACCCCGCAGACGCCGTTGACGCTGAGCTGGGCCAATGCCACCGGCCAGACCTTTACTATCACCTATGCCATCGATGCCGATTACATGATCAGCGCCAAGCAGGCTGTGATCAATGCCGGTGCAGCTCCGGTCAGCGTGACGCCCTTTGGCCTGATCCGTCGCACGGAAAAGACCGCCAGCGTCGATTCGTGGAACATCCACTCCGGCCCGTTTGGCGCCTTTGATGGCGCGGTGAAGTTTGACCCCAATTATAGTGATGTGGCCGAAAAGGGTCTGGTGGCTGGCGCGGGCAAGCTGGACTGGATCGGCTTTACCGACATTTACTGGATGAGCACGCTGATCCCCGAATCCGGCGTGGCCAGCAGCGATTTCCGCAGCCTTGGCAATGGCCTGTTCCGCGCCGACGTGGTCTATCAACCGCAGATCGTCGCCCCCGGCCAGAATGCCGCGCGCAGCACCCGTCTGTTTGCCGGTGCCAAGGAAAGCCTCGTCCTCGACCGCTATGAAGCGACCGGCATTGCCAATTTCGGTCTGGCGATTGACTGGGGCTGGTTCCGCTGGTTTGAAAAGCCGATCTTCTGGCTGCTGCGTTCGCTGTTCAAATTTGTCGGCAATTTCGGCGTGGCCATCATCTGTCTGACCGCGATTGTGCGCGGCATCATGTTCCCTGTCGCCCAGCGCCAGTTCAAGAGCATGGCCGCCATGAAGGCGATCCAGCCCAAGATGAAGGCTTTGCAGGAGCGTTACAAGGACGACCGCGCCAAGCTTCAGGAAGAAACCATGAAGCTGTATAAGGAAGAGGGTGTGAACCCGTTGGCAGGCTGTCTGCCGATCTTCCTGCAGATCCCTGTGTTCTTCGCGCTGTACAAGGTGCTGATGGTGTCGATCGACATGCGCCACCAGCCCTTTGCGCTGTGGATCCGCGATCTGTCCTCGCCCGATCCGATGTATATCCTCAACCTGTTCGGCCTGCTGCCCTTCACGCCGCCTTCGTTCCTGACGATCGGTTTGCTGGGTCTGTTGCTGGGCATCACCATGTGGCTGCAGTTCAAGCTGCAACCGGCCGCGCCCGATCCCGCGCAGCAGCAGGTGATGTCGATCATGCCCTGGATGATGATGTTCATCATGGCGCCTTTCGCCTCGGGTCTGCTGCTCTACTGGATCACGTCCAACCTGCTGACGATTGCCCAGCAGAAATATCTCTATAGCCGTCATCCCCAGATGAAGGCTGCGGCTGCCGCTCCGGCACCGCTGAAAGACAAGGCCAAGAAGTGACTGAAGAAGAAGCCACCCAGCAAGCGTTGATGGAACGCGCCCGCAAGCTCTTTTCGGGGCGGGTGGACTTCCTCCTGTCCGCGCCGGCGCTCAAATTCCTGCCCGATCCGGTGGTGCCCGAAGTGGCCTTTGCGGGCCGCTCCAATGTGGGGAAATCCTCGCTGCTGAACGCGATCACGGGGCGCAAGTCTCTGGCGCGCACTTCGGTGACGCCGGGCCGGACGCAGGAATTGAACTTCTTTGAAGTGGGCGGGATCTCGGGCGAACTGCCCGACTTCCGCCTCGTGGACATGCCCGGCTATGGCTATGCCAAGGCGCCGCCCAAGGTGGTGGAGCAGTGGAAGAAGCTGGTGCGCGAATTCCTGCGCGGGCGCGTGGTGTTGAAGCGCACTTTGGTGCTGATCGACAGCCGCCACGGGGTGAAGCCGCCAGATCTGGAAATGATGGAAATGCTGGACGGGGCCGCCGTGGGCTATCGTCTGGTGCTGACCAAGGCGGATAAGGTGAAGGCCAGCGAATTGGCCGAAGTCCACGCCAAGGTGATTGCGGAGGCGCGCAAACATTCCGCCGCTTACCCCGAGGTGATGATCACCTCCAGCGAGACGGGGCTGGGCATTGCCGAGATCCGTGCAGCAGTGCTGGGGGATGCGGAAGTTTGAAGGCTTAGGCCCGTTTCCCCTGCCCTGACAACCTTGCGGTATCATCGATGGGTGGCAGGGCAGGGGGAGCGGGCCGGTGCCGCTTTCTGAGCGAAAAGCTGGCCAGCGCAATTTGGCCACCTTTTTTATGTAACCGAACAAGGTTACAAGCTGTGCCCATGATCTCGCAACAGCTTCGCCGCCTGTCGGCCTCTCCGCTTCGTTCCGTTCTGTCTGCTGTGGCCGCTCTGGCCGTGGGCTGGGCTTCGCCCGCGCTGGCCTGGGGGGAGACGGGGCACAAGACCATCGCCAATATCGCGCTGGCCAATGTCTCGCCCAAGGCGCAGGCGCAGGTGGCGGCTTTGATGAAGGCCGAGAGCGGTTTGGGCACCCCCAATTGTCCGGTTAAGGATATTGCCGATGCCTCGGTCTGGCCCGATTGCATGCGGGCGCAGGGTTGGCGCTGGGGCTATACGTTCCCTTGGCATTTCCACGATAGCGATGTGACCGGCAGCGGTTTCGACATGAAGGCCAATTGCTCCTATGGCAATTGCGTTACCGCCCAGATCCCGCGCGCCAAGCGCATTCTGGCCGATGCCAGCCTGCCTGCGGCCCAGCGTCTGGAAGCGCTGGCCTTTCTGGTCCATTTTGTGGGCGATTTGCACCAGCCTCTGCATGCCGCCGAACATGCCCATGACGCGGGCGGCAATGGGGTGATCGTCGGCAATATCGCGGGTGAGCCCTATATTATCAACACCACGCCCCCCACCGTGGTCAGCGCCAAGCCGACCCCGCTGACGCTGCATTGGATGTGGGACAATTACATTGTGGAACGTGCGCGTAAGGCGGGCAAACTGCCGGCGGTGCGCGCCTATAGCCCTGCCGAAAAGGCGGGTTTGGCCACGGGCGAAGTGCCCGATTGGGCGCAGGAAAGCTGGAAGCTGGCCCATGATGTCGTTTACCCGCAGGTTTTCGGCAAAGTGGTGGGGCCGGAGGACAAGACGCCCAAGGAAGTGACCGTGTCCGAGGCCGATCTGGACAAGGATGTGCCCTTGGCTTCGGACCGCCTGCTGCGCGCAGGCCTGCGTCTGGCGCGCTTGATGGAGGAAGCGCTGGGCTCCTAAATAACCGGCATGGCGCAATTCCCTTCTTGTCATGCTGGTCAGTGGGCCAAGCCTTTGCTAGGCTTGTTGCATGAGCGAATTGGTAACATCCCGTCTGGTTGACCCCGCCGCCGATGTGGCGGGCTTGACCGAAGCCCTGATCGCCTGCCCTAGCGTGACCCCCGCCACGGGCATGGTGTTTGACTGTCTGGAACAGATGTTGGCGCCCATGGGCTTTGCCGTGCATCGTTTTCAGGCGGGTGAGGCGCCCGATGGGCCGGTGGAGAACCTGTTCGCGATCCGGCGCGGACCTGCGGGCACCCGCCATTTTGCCTATGCGGGCCATGTCGATGTGGTGCCGCCCGGTGAAGGCTGGACCAGCGGACCTTTCGCCCCCACGCGGCGCGGCACGCCCGAAACGGGCGAATTGCTCTATGGGCGCGGCGCGGTGGATATGAAGGGCTCGGTCGCCGCCTTTATCGCCGCCCTGCGCGATGTGCCGCAGGAGGCGGGCACGGTCAGCCTGATCATCACCGGTGACGAGGAAGGCGTGGCCACCCATGGCACGCTGGCCTTGATCGACCATATGAATGCCGCCCATATCCGCCCCGATCTCATTCTGGTGGGCGAACCGACCTCGGTTCACCGCCTGGGCGATATGATCAAGGTGGGGCGGCGCGGCAGCGTCAATATGTGGATCGAGGTGGAGGGCACGCAGGGCCATGTCGCCTATCCGCATCTGGCCGATAATCCGATCACCCGTCTGGTGGCGCTGCTGGCCGAATTGAAAGCGATCAAGCTGGATGAGGGCACCGACTGGTTCCAGCCCAGCAATCTGGAAGTGACCGACATTGCCTGTGGCAACAAGGCGACCAATGTCATCCCGCAAAAGGCCAGCGCGCGTATCTCGATCCGTTTCAACGACCTGCACACGGGGCAAAGCCTGTCCGATCTGGTGACCGCCATTGCCGAGCGCCATGGCGCCAGCGTGCGGCCGGTGATTTCGGGCGAGGCTTTCCTGACGCCGCCCGGTGCCTTTTCCGATCTGGTGCTGGCGGCGATCAAGGCGGAGACGGGGCTGGACGCGGAAGTGTCCACCAGCGGCGGCACGTCGGACGCGCGTTTCCTCAAAAATCTGGCGCCGGTGATCGAGTTCGGCCTGTGCAACGCGACGATGCACAAGAAGGACGAGGCGGTGGCGATTGCCGATCTGGAAGCCTTGCAGCGGATTTTCACGCGGATCACTTTAGCGGGGCTGGCGGCCATTTGACGGGCGGGGAGCGGAAAAGCGGCTGATACGCAATCCGGCCCTGTTGCTCCGCGACCCTATTGCTCCGCGTCTGGGGGATTGCTAGCGCAGTCCTTTAATTCGGAGATTATCCAAGATGCGCCAGCGTCTGACGCAATTCCTGATTCTGGGCCTCATTCTGGGCATTGGCCTGGGCTATGTGCTGCATTCCTCCTATGATGCGGGTGATGCTGCGCTGGCAGCATGGGCCGATTATCTCAAGCTTTTGCCCGATGTGTTCCTGCGCCTGATCAAGATGATTATCGCGCCGCTGATCGCCTCGACCATCATCACCGGCATTGCGGGCATGGGCGATTCAACCGCGCTGGGCCGGATTGGGGCCAAGGCGATGGCATGGTTCCTCTCGGCCAGCTTTATCTCGCTGTTGCTGGGCATGGTGCTGGTCAATTGGTGGCAGCCGGGCGTGGGCGTGAATGCGGTGGCGGCCACGGGGGTGGAACTGGCGACCAAGGAATTGACGCTGCGCCATTTCGTGCTGGAAATTTTCCCGACCAGCGCGCTCGATTCGATGGCCACCAACAATGTGCTGCAAATTCTGGTCTTCTCGGTGTTCTGCGGCGTAGGCCTCAGCGCGATTGGCGAGAAGGGCCGGATCATCGTCGAATTTGCCGAGGCGGTGGTGCAGATGATGCTGCGTGTGACGGCCTATGTGATGGCGGTGTCGCCGCTGGCGGTGTTTGGCGCTTCGGCCTCGATCGTGGCGCAAAAGGGGCTGGGCATTATCGTTACCTATGGCGTGTTGGCCGGTGAATTCTATGCGGGGCTGGCCATTCTCTGGCTGATCCTGATCGCTGCGGGCAGCCTGTTCCTTGGCAAGCGTATCCTGATGCTGGTCCGCTATGTGCGCGAGCCGGTGCTGATCACTTTCTCCACCGCCACCAGCGAGGCTTCGTTGCCGCGCATGTTCGAGGCTTTGGACCGTTTCGGCGTGCCGCGCCGCGTTTCGGGTTTTGTGCTGCCTTTGGGCTATGCCTTCAACCTCGACGGCTCGATGATGTATACCAGCTTTGCCTCGCTGTTCATCGCGCAGGCCTATGGCATCCACTTGAGCTTTGAGCAGCAGGTGCTGATGCTGTTGACGCTGATGGTATCGTCCAAGGGCATTGCCGGTGTGCCCCGCGCCAGCCTGGTGGTGATCGCCGCGACGCTCAACCAGTTCCATGTGCCGGTGGAAGGCGTGGCGCTGTTGCTGGGGATCGATACGTTCCTCGACATGGGCCGTTCGGGCACCAGCGTGTTTGGCAATGCGGTGGCCACCGCCGTTGTCTGCCGCGCAGAGGGCATGTTGCAGCCGCCTTTGGACCCCGATGCGCCTTTGCCGGAAACCCCGCATGATACGCCCGAGCATGGGCGTAGGGGCTTGCATTTGGAGGAGGGGCAGTAAGGTTTTGAAGGTGCCTCCGGCGGGCCAAGGGACTCGTCCCTTGGCAATCCCTTTCATGGGTTGCGCTTCGGCCTCAAAGATCTGGCTTTAGGGATTTGAAGGCCTGCGGCGCTTTTTGGGCCAACCATTAAAGGTAGTATGGGGGGCTCACCCTTTCTTCTTCTCCAGCACCTTTTGCTTGAACCCGCAAAGGTCCACCACATCGCAGCGCCAGCATTCGGGCGTTCGCGCCTTGCAGATGTAGCGGCCATGCAGGATCATCCAATGGTGTGACCCCACGCGGAAGGGTTGGGGAACTTTCTTCTCCAGCCCCTTTTCCACCGCCAGCGGGGTCTTGCCCTTGGCCATGCCCGTGCGGTTGGCCACGCGGAAAATATGCGTGTCCACCGCGAAGGTCTCCATGCCAAAGGCGCAGTTGAGCACCACATTGGCGGTCTTGCGCCCCACGCCCGGCAACTCGGTCAGAGCATCGCGGTCGGCAGGCACTTCCCCGCCGTGGTCGCGCACCAATATCTCGGCCATGGCCATCACATTCTTGGCCTTGGAATTGAACAGGCCGATCGTCTTGATATGCTCCTTTAGCCCATCTTCGCCCAGATCGAGCATATCCTGCGGCGTCTTGACCCGCTCAAACAGCGCCCGCGTCGCCTTGTTCACCCCCACATCGGTCGCCTGCGCCGACAGCGTTACCGCCACCAGCAATTGATAGGTGTTGCCAAATTCCAGTTCGGTCTGCGGGTCGGGGTTGTTCTCGGCCAGGCGGCGGAAGAATTCGAAAATGGCGGCGCGGTTCATGGGGGTGGTATGGCGTGGTTCTGTTGGGGCGGCAAGATGCCTCCGGCGGGCAAAGGGCGGGGGCCCTTTGCAATCCCATAAAGGGGTAGCGCTTTGGCCTCACGGGGCAGCGTAAAGGAATGTATAGCCTGCGGCGCGGCGGAGTAGCGCTACCCAGCGCCGCAGGCTTTCAATTTTAGAGGTTTCGGCCATGCGCAAGTTAGCAGGCGATACCCATTATCGGGATTGCAAAGGGACGAGTCCCTTTGCCCGCCGGAGGCACCAAAACGCCCGCCGGAGGCAAATCTTACAGCCCCAACACCTCCCGCATCCCGTAACGCCCAACCGGCTTGCCGATCAGCCACAGCGCACCCTTGACCGCGCCGCGGGCGAAGATGCCGCGGTTTTCGGCGAGGTGGGAGAAGGAGAGGCGCTCGTTATCGGCGAGGAAATGGACGGTGTGGTCGCCCGCCACGCTGCCGCCGCGCAGGGCGGCAAAGCCGATGGTGCCCGATTCGCGCGCACCGGTGATGCCATCGCGGCCGCTGACCGATACGTCGGCCAAGGCCACTTCGCGCCCCTTGGCGGCGGCTTGGCCCAGCAACAGCGCCGTGCCCGAAGGGGCATCGACCTTCATGCGGTGATGGGTTTCCACGATCTCGATATCCCAATCCTCGCCCAGACGCTTGGCGGCTTCCTCGACCAGAAAGGACAGCATATTGACGCCCAGCGAGGTGTTGCCGGTTTGCAGAACGGGGATCGATTGCGAGGCCTGATCGAGCAGCCAGTGGTGGCGCTCTTCAAGGCCGGTGGTGCCGACCAGAATGGGGATGCCCGCCGCCACGGCCGCATCCAGATTGGCCTCCAGCGCGGAGGGCGAGGAAAAGTCGATCAAAACCTGTGATTTGGTCGCCAGTGCGGTCGGGTCTTCGCCACGGTCGATCCCGCCGGCCAGTTCCTGCCCTGCGGCCACCACCGCTTCGGAAAGGGCGCGGCCCATGCGTCCTGCGCTGCCGATAATGCCGATTCTGCTGCTCATGCTGATGCCTCCATTTGGCCCGCTCATGCGGCAGAGCGGCCCGTGTTGCAAGGGAGTGGGCGCGGCGGGCGCCATGTCGCTTTCCTACAAAACCTCATGGTTGTTTTTGCGTAATTTCGCATTGCGGCATAATTTATCCGCCTGTGTTCTATTTCATCCCACGAATAGAAAAGAATTGTGAAGGGCAGTTTGTATGGCTTTCCTTGGTGGGGTGAAGATCGGAACAATTTCCTTTGGGGCAATTGTTTTGCTGTCTGTGTCGGGCATTGCGGCGGGACTCGTTCCCATCCAATCGGCGATCGAGGCCGATGCCAGTGCGCAGGAATTAGGCAGGAATACTATGCCCAGCATCGCGCAGATCGCCAATATTCGTGGCGCGATGATTGCGGTGCGGATCAGCTCGGTCAAGGGCCTGCTCGATCTGAGCGAGGAGGGCCAGCGGGCCAATGCCAAGAAAATGAATGACCAGATGGCCGAGATCGACCAAAAGCTGATCGCCTATAAGCCGCTGCTGTCGGATGCCGAAGAACAGGCGATTTATGACAAACTTTGCGCTCAATGGGAGCATTGGAAGCAGATATCGGCACAGGTGCGCCAATTGGCCCCGGTAAACCACGCGCTCGCCATGGAAAAATACGAAAAGGAATTGTCGCCGCTGGGGCCTGAATTGCAGAAGGCGGCGACGGCAGAGCTGGAATATAACCAGAAAGCGGGCGATGAACTGGTGGCCCGCAACCACCAGACGATCACCCGCGCGATCGAGCAATCGGCCTTTCTCTGCGCCTTGACGGCGCTGACCGCGATTTTCACCATCTGGCTGATGCGCCACCGCGTGACGCGGCCCTTGTCCAATCTGGCGGGGGCGATGCAGGATATGGCGGGCGGAGATCTGGATCGCCACGTACCGGGGCGGGATTTGACCGATGAGGTGGGCGAGATCGCCCATGCTTTGGACGCGATCAAGATTGGCGTGACCCATCGCGCACAGGAGGCCTCCGCCCGCGATATGGCCGAGCAGCGGCAGATCGTGGAGGCCCTGTCCTCTGGATTGGACAAGATGGCCGCCAAGGATCTGGAATACCGGATCGAGGCGCCATTTCCGCCGCAATATGAAACGCTGCGCGCCAATTTCAACGATGCGATCCGCGCTTTGGCGCAGGCCTTGGGCACGGTGCGCGTGGGCACCAGCAGCCTGATGGCCACGATTGGCGAGATCCGCACCGCCGCCGACGATCTGGCCCAGCGCAACGCCGAGCAGGCCGCCAGTCTGGAGGAAACCACCGCCGCGCTGCGTCAGGTGACCGACGGGGTGAAGCGCATTGCCGCCCGCACCGGCGACATGCGGGTGCAAATGGGCCAGACCTATGAACAGGCGACGCAAGGCGGCGATGTTGTCACCCGTGCGGTGCAGGCGATGACCGCGATTGAAAGCAGCGCGCAGGAGATCAGCCAGATCATCGCGGTGATCGACGGGATCGCTTTCCAGACCAACCTGCTGGCGCTCAACGCTGGTGTAGAAGCGGCGCGGGCGGGCGATGCGGGCAAGGGCTTTGCCGTGGTGGCCAATGAAGTGCGAGGCCTCGCCCAGCGCAGCGCCGATGCGGCCAAGGATATCAAGACGCTGATCAACACTTCGGTCGATCAGGTGGCGGGCGGCGTGCAATTGGTGAAGGATACGGGCGACTTGCTGGGCGGTATTCTGGCGCGGATTGGCGACATCAATGGCGTGGTGTCCGAAATTGCCAGCAGCGTGGAAATGCAGGCGGGCAATATCGTGCAGGTCAATCACACGGTGAACGAGATCGACCGCGTGACCCAGCAGAATGCGGCCATGGTCGAGCAGACTAGCGCCGCCACCCGCGACATGTCCGACGAGGCCACGGCCCTGTCCAAGCTTGTCAGTTCGTTCCGCACCCGCAATGTTGACACGCGGCCTGAAGTGGGCGGCCAGCAGAACCGCCGCCAGACCCTGCGCGGCGGCACGGTGGCGGACAAGGTGAGGCTGGCGTTAAGCGCCTGAAGAGGGTTGCGCGGCGCAGGCCGGATCGGCGGGAATGGTGATCGTGCGCAGCGAAGGCGCCAGTCCGTCGATCAGATGCAGCCGCCCCCATTGCGGATCGGCCAGCGGGCCGGGGGCACCTGCCGCGTGGAGGATGATGCGGATCGCCGATTGCGCCGCCATCGTGCCCACCATGCCGACAAAGGCGCCCAGCACCCCATCGGCGGCGCAAGTGTCGCAGTCGGTGGCGTCAAAGGCATCGCCGACAAAGCAGCGGTAGCAGGCGTGTTGATCAAGGTGGCCGGCGAAATTGGCGACCTGCCCCTGAAAGCGGCCTACCGCCGCTGTGGTGAGCGGGATTTGCGCCGCCACCGCAGCGTCGGACACGGCAAGGCGGGTGGCGAAATTGTCGCAGCCGTCGAGGATGATTGTTGCGTCTTTTAGCAGCGCCTGAGCGTTTTCTGCGCAGATGCGGGTTTGATGCGCGGTGACGTCTATCGCGGGGTCAAAGCGTTGCACCCAATCGGCGGCGGCTTGGGCTTTGCTCTGGCCGATGTCGGCCTCGGTAAAGATCGTCTGGCGTTGTAGGTTGCTGGCCTCCACCCGATCATCGTCGATCAGCGTCAGGCGACCCACACCCGCCGCCGCCAGATATTGGATCGCCGGACTGCCAATCCCGCCGCAGCCGATCACCACCACATGCGCCCCCGCCAGCGCCATCTGCCCCACGCCGCCCACTTCGGGCAGGACAATATGGCGGGCGAAGCGGGAGAGGCGGTCTGGGGTCATGCCTGAGGTCATGGGGGAGAGATAGGAGAGGGGGGCGGTTGGGGCAAGGGTTTGATGTGCCTCCGGCGGGCCAAGGGACTCGTCCCTTGGCAATCCCGTTAATGGGTCGCGCGGCGGGTTGGCGCGGTGGGGACTCCGCTGGGGGCGGATGGGATATCAGGCCGGTGTTTGAGGCGCCCATACGGGTGGCGCGAAGGGCCGCGTGCACGTGCGAAGGGTCGGGTAGCCGCATTGCTTCACAGCCCGACTCGAACCTGAGGACTGGTGGCCAAAAAGCGGTAGGTCTCGCAAATCCCGCTTTTCTCGATAGGCTTATCGCCCATACCCCAGCCCGTTGGCGCTTGGTCTGCGTGGGTTCACGGCTTCAAACACAATCCGCGCTTTCCCGCTCATCCAAACACCGGCCTGAAAACACCACACCGCCCCGCAGCTGTCCGGTTGAGCGTGGATAGGTGCAGGATTAACCGATTTGGTTTGGTGTAGGAAAGGGGGAAGTTGAGTGATCAAAAATTAAGTTGTTTGCGTTGCATTACTGTGATTGATGGCTGATATGATAAAAGCCTTTGCCAAATCCGTGTTGTGCGGAGCTGTGATTGGTTGTGCGCCTTTTTTGATGGTGACTTTTGTTTCGGCCATAGCAGTAGCACTCGATGGCGGGCATGGAGATGGCAATCTGCGGGGAATGCTCTGGTTTGCGTTCCTGCCGTTGATGATTTCGTTTCCTATAGTTCTTGCAACAAGTTTGATTTTCGGCCTTCCGCTTACGCTTTTCTTGCGAATGCGAGGGCTGGAAAGCGGGGATGCCTATCGTGGTGCAGGAATTGCCCTCGGCTCGGTTATTCCCGTTGCAGGAGCGGTGATTCTCCATGCGCCTGGGGTTTATGTTTTGAGCATATTTGGGGCGATCGCAGGAGCGGCTACAGGGCATATCTGGTGGGAAGCCATCAAAAATGTGGATGACCATCCGCACTGATTTGTCAGTCAGACCCGCCGCGCAGCGGCTTTCAAATCAGTGATAGCGCTACGTATCGGACGAAGCCTTACAGAGTAAAGGGATTGCAAAGGGCCCCCGCCCTTTGCCCGCCGGAGGCATAAAGACCTCCCGCCGGAGGCACTTGTAAACACCCCGCCCACAGCCCATCCCCTGCGAACCCACAGGCTTCCCCACCGGTGATGCACAGGGCTACCCACCCTGCATCAACAGCTTATCCACAGGCATGCCAACAGGCGGTGCACAGGCTTTTGAGAAGCTCTATGCACCGCCCGTAAACAGGTTTTACCGGAGTTTTGCGCTTAGCTTTCCAGCTGGCGCAACAGCGAACGCACATCGCCGTCGATGTCGGCGTCGCGGGTGCGCAGGTCTTCGATCAGGCGCACGGCGTGGATGACGGTGGAATGATCGCGCCCGCCGAATTTGCGGCCGATTTCGGGGTAGGAGCGCGGGGTCAGCACCTTGGAGAGATACATGGCCACCTGACGCGGGCGCACCACGGCGCGGGCGCGGCGCTTGGAGGACATTTCGGTGCGGTCTACGCGGTAGAATTGGCAGACGGTGCGCTGAATCTCGTCGATGGTGATGCGCTTGCGGTTGGCCGAGAGGATGTCGGTCAACTGGTCTTCGGCAAGGGCAAGGCTGACCGGCTGGCCGGTGAGCTGGGCATAGGCGATCAGCTTGTTGAGGCCGCCGACCAATTCGCGCACGTTGCGGTTGATGGTGCGGGCGAGGAATTCGATCACATCGGCGGGCACTTGCACCGAGGCAAAGCGGGCGAGGCGGTGGTTGAGCACGGCGCGGCGCAGGTCGATGTCGGCGGGCTGGATATCGGCCACCAGACCCATCGACAGGCGCGAGAGGAGGCGCTGTTCGACGCCGTCCAGAGCTTGCGGGCTGCGGTCGGCGGCGAACACCAGACGCTTGCCTTCGGCCAGCAGGGCGTCGATCGTGTAGAGCAGTTCTTCCTGCGCCGAAGCCTTGCCGATGATGAACTGGATATCGTCGACCAGCAGCAGGTCAAAGCCGCGCAGGCGCGATTTGAACTCGATCATCTGGTTCTGGCGCAGGGCCTGCACGAATTCGACCATGAAGCGTTCGGCGCTGCAATAGAAGATGCGGGCGTTGGGATGGGCGGCCATGAAGGCATGGCCGATGGCATGCATCAGATGGGTCTTGCCTTGCCCCGTGGCGGCCTTGAGATAGAGCGGCGAGAATTGCGGCGCTTCGAGCGCGCCCATGCGCTGGGCGGCGTTAAAGGCCAGCACGTTGGAGGTGCCGGTGACAAAGCTGGTGAAGGTCAGGCTGGGGTCCAGACCGATCGAGGCCAGCGCCAGCGTGTCGGTGGCCACCGTGGTGGTCGGCATCGAACGGCTGGCGGGCGCACGGGGGGCGCGGGCGGGCGCGGGCGCATCGCTGTCATTCGACAGGGCGCCCAAAGCGGGGGCGGCGGGGCTGATGCTGGGCGCGCTGCGGGCCAGGCGCAGGTCGGGCATGGCGCGGCGGCCGGGCTGGGCGCTGATTCGCACATGGCGCATGTCGCGGGCGATTTTCCACGCCAGCGACAGGCGGTCGGCGAAACGGTCCGACACCCAATTGGCAGAAAATTCGGTGGGCAGATAGAGGTCGAGCGTGCCGGTGTCCTTGTTATAGGCACCCAGCTGGATCGGGCGAATCCATTGGTTGAACAGCTGTTGGCCCAGATCCTTTTTCAGGCCCTGGCAGATGTCGGCCCAATCTGCGGCGAGATCGAGCGCTTCCTGATCGTCGGCAGGCAAAGCTTGCGCAGCTTTACCCTTGGCCGGCGCTGCTTCTGCGCGTCGTCCGCCCCACGTGGTTCCCGTCACTCACTTGCTCCCGCATTGCATACGCGTTTGCGCCGAGGGGAAACCCCCAGCGAAAACTTACCCCCGCCCGCCGCACAGGGGTGCGGCAGGACCACTCAAGAAAAAACAGACTGTGCTGTGAAGTCAGGCGGGCCGCTCGGGCGCTGCTGACAGGTTCGTTTTATGGGTGATGGAGGGGTGGGGCAAGGGCGTTATCTGCAAAAATTTTGAAATAATTGGCTTGACACCAGAGGGTCGCAGAAATCCGCCATTTGCAAAAAATATCAATAAAAACAGGTATTTATAAATTCAGCCCCATGCGAATCGCGGGATTTCCTAGGTTTGCGAAAAGCTCCATTTTCCCTCGCTTTCGGGCATAGAAAAAGCCGCCGAGAAGCTCGACGGCTTTAACCATGTAAATGCCCGTAATTCGTCTAAAAGGTTAACCTGCGTGGCGCGGGGCGCCGGAGGCTACCTAGAGCGAATCCATAGGGGGGGCGAATCCGTAGGACCGCAAACCCCTATGCCCGAATCACAGAGCCGAGACGGCCTTGGTCAGGCGCGCAAACTTGCGCGAGGCCGTGTTCTTGTGCAGCACGCCGCGGGCAACGCCACGAGCCAGTTCAGGCTGGGCGGCCAGCAGGGCAGCAGCAGCTGCGGTCTTGTCACCACCTTCAAGGGCGGCTTCCACCTTCTTCACGAAGGTGCGGATGCGCGACAGGCGTGCACCATTGATTTCGGCGCGGCGCTCATTGCGGCGGATGCGCTTGCGGGCTTGCGGCGTATTGGCCATGTGTTTCCTCGTATCGGCCGCTGATGGCCGGAAAATGCTACCAAATAACTGGATCGCGGGCCCGCAGGACCCGCCAGAAGCGGCGCCCTTAATGGGCTATAGGCGAATCGTCAAGGCGATCTTGCGGTTTGACCCGCTTGGTGCCTTGAAAATGCGGCAGGGGTAGACGGCCGGTGCCGCCTGAAATTCAACTTTGACAGGTGGGGCACCAGAAACTGGAGCGCCCGCCTTGCGTCATGCGCTCTATCGGGGTGGCGCAGCTGGTGCAAGCCTGACCCTCGCGGCCATAGACCTGCCAATTGGCGGCGAAATAGCCCAATTCACCGTTGGGCTGGGCATAATCGCGGATGGTGGAACCGCCCGCGGCAATGCTTTCCTGCAAGACCTGCCGGATGGCGGGCAGGAGGCGCTCCAGCTCGGCGCGCGTCACATCGCGCCCTGCACGGGAGGGGGCCACGCCCGCGCGGAACAGCGCCTCGCAGACATAGATATTGCCCAAGCCCGCCACGATGGCCTGATCGAGCAGCAGGAGTTTGACCGCGCTGACCTTGCCCGCGAAACGATTCGCCAGATGGTCGACGGTCAGATCATCCTCCAAAGGTTCCGGCCCCAAACCGGCCAGCGGGCCCCAGCCTTGCAGCTTGTCCGTATCGACCAGATCGACCGAGCCGAAGCGGCGCGCATCGTTCAAGGCCAGCACATGGCCGGAATCGGTTTTCAGGATCAGATGGTCATGCTTGTCCTGAGTGTCGGGATCGATGCGCCACCGGCCCGACATGCCCAGATGGAACACCATCGTCCGGTCACGGTCCGTGGCGATCAGGCCATATTTGGCGCGGCGCGATAGGCCAGTGACGGTAGCGCCGGTCAGCGCCTGCGCCAGATCGGGGGGAAAAGGGCGGCGAAGCCCCTCGCGGCGGATCTCCACGCGGATGATGCGTTCGTCCTGCAGATAGGTGGCAAGGCCGCGCAGGGTGGTTTCGACTTCGGGTAGCTCTGGCATGGCGTGGTTGTAGGCGCAGGGCAGGGGCTTGGCGAGTGGGCTTGAAGGGCGAGGCTCCTCTTTCGGCGGCGCCGTTTTGTTCGTTTTGAGCCATGTTTTCCATGGTCGGTTAGGGATCTATTCTTTATTGCCCTTGGCTGTTTGCGCGATGTAGCTTCGCCATAAACGGGATCTGGAGTATTTATGACATCGAAGCGCGCTTATGCCCTGTTGCTGGTGGGGGCGGCCCTGTTGGCCGGATGCAAGGGGGACAAGCCGGTCGGCGGGCAAGTGGTGGCCAAGGTGGATGGCACCGAAATCACCCAGACTGAATTGAAGGCGGCCATGGCCAGCCTGCCGCCCGAGGCTTTGGCGGGCATGCCCGACAAGCAGGCCGCCGCTGTGCAATTGTTGCAAAAAGTGATCGACCGTCGCCTGTTGGCCCAGCAGGCGGAGAAGGAAGAGATCGACAAGCAGCCCGATTTCGCGGTGGAACTGGCCGCTATGCGCGAGGATCTGCTGGTGCGCCGACTGGCGGCCAAGGCGGCAGGTGACGTGCAGGCCCCCGACGAGGCCGCGGTCGACAGCTATATTGCCAAGAATGCCTCGCTGTTTGGCGGGCGCAAGATTTACGCGCTGGACCAGCTGGCCTTCCCCATGCCCAAGGACAAGTTGGTGATCAGCGAGATCGAGGCGGCCCATTCGCTGGACGCCATCGCAGGGGTGCTGGCCAAGCATAATATGCCCAGCCAGCGCGGTCGCGGTCAGTTGGACAGTGCCAAGATCCCGCCCGCCTTGGCGCAAAAGATCGATGCCCTGCCCGCAGGTGAGCCTTTTGCCACGCCGCAAAATGGCGCGGTGGTCGCCTCGGTGGTGACGGGCAGCCAGTCGGCGCCGGTGGACATGGCCAAGGCGCGCGAGGCGGCCAAGGGCATGATGAAGCAGGAGGCGGTGAACAAGGCGATGGAGGACCGCGTCAAGCAGGCCAGGCTGGTGGCCAAGATCGAATATGCCAAGGAGTTTACGCCGCCTGCCACCAAGGCGCCTGCTGCGGCCAAGTGAGGGGACGGGGGCAGGCGCCTATTTCCCCTGCCTGCCCCTTACAAGCCCTTCCCGAAGCGGCAAAAGCAGCCTAAAGCGCAGGGCCATGAACGACACTCTCCAGAACGCCCAGCCCGAAACCGTATCCTTTGGCTATGAGGAGGTTTCTCCCGAAGAAAAGACCGCCAAGGTGGGCGAGGTCTTTTCCAATGTGGCCAAGAAATATGACATCATGAATGATGCCATGTCGGCGGGGATGCACCGGCTGTGGAAGGATAAATTCGTCCGCCGCGTCAAGCCCCAGCATGGCGAGCAGATTCTGGACATGGCGGGCGGCACGGGCGACATTGCCTTCCGCATGGCCGCGCGCGGGGCCAGCATCACCGTGTCGGACATCAATCAGGACATGCTGGACGTTGGCATTGAACGCGCGATGGAACGCGGCATCGACGGCCTCGTCTGGAGCCGCCAGAATGCGGAAGAATTGAGTTTCGAGAGCCGCGTGTTCGACGCCTACACCATCGCTTTCGGCATTCGCAATGTGACGCGTATCGACAAGGCGCTGGCCGAGGCGCATCGCGTGCTGAAATTCGGCGGGCGTTTTTACTGCCTTGAGTTCTCCACCACCGAATGGCCCGGTTTCAAGGAAGTCTATGACGCCTATTCGCACAAGCTGGTGCCGCAATTGGGCCAGATGATTGCAGGCGATGCCGATTCCTATCGCTATCTGATCGAATCGATCCGCCGCTTCCCCACTATGCCTGCCTTTGAACAAATGATCCGCGACGCTGGTTTCACCAACACCCGCGTCGAGCCGATTCTGGGCGGGCTGGTGGCCATCCATTCGGGGTGGAAGATCTAACTTGGCATCGCATCGCACGCATATTCTTCGCCTGCTCGGTTGGGGGCGGGTGTTGGCCCGCCATGGCGCCTTGCGCATTATCGAGGACGCGCCTCATGCCCCCGCGCCGGTGCGCCGCCTGTGCCGCATCGCGCGTTTCGGCACGCGTCAGCCTGATCAGCCCGATTATGCGGGCGCTTTTCGTGCGATTGGCCCCGCCGCGATCAAGCTGGGCCAGACTTTGGCGACGCGGCCCGATGTGGTGGGCGATGAAGCCGCGCGCAATCTGCTGAGCCTGCAGGATAGCCTGCCGCCGGTGCCCTTTGCCGCGATCCGTACCGAGATCGAAAGCGCCTTTGGCCGCAAGCTGGAGGATCTCTACACCAGCATCGAGGAAGAGCCGGTGGGCGCGGCCTCGATCGCGCAGGTGCATCGCGCGGTGACGCTGGACGGGCGCAAGGTGGCGGTGAAGGTGCTGCGCCCGGGCATCCGTGAAAAATTCGCGCAGGATATCCAGACCTATGAATGGGCCGCCGCCCATCTGGAGGCCTTTGGCGGCGAGGCTGCGCGCCTGCGCCCGCGTCTGGTGATCGCCAATTTCAAGCGCTGGACCCTGCGCGAGCTGGACCTGCGCCGCGAGGCCGCCTCGGCCAGCGAATTGGCGGAGAAGATGGCGGGCGTGGCCGGTTATCGCATCCCCGCTATCGATTGGGACCGCACCTGCGGCAGCGTGATGACGCTGGAATGGATCGAGGGCACCAAGATCAGCGACCGTGACGCCCTGCGCGCGCAAGGGGTTGATCTGGAGGAGCTGGCCAAGCGCCTGGTGATCGCTTTCCTGACGCAGGCGGTGGCCTTGGGCTATTTCCATGCCGATATGCATCAGGGCAATCTGTTCATCGAGAAGGATGGCACGATTGCCGCCATCGATTTCGGCATTATGGGCCGGATCGACCGGCAGGCCCGCGTCTGGCTGGGCGAGATTATCCATGGGTTGACCACCGGCAATTACCGCCGCGTGGCCGAGATCCATTTTGAAGCGCAATATGTGCCTTCCTATCACAACCTTGAGGAATTCGCGACCGCCCTGCGCGCGGTGGGCGAGCCGATGCGTGGCAAATCGGTGAAGGAACTCTCGGTCGGGCAGATGCTGGACGGGCTGTTTGCCATCACCCGCGATTTCGACATGGTGACCCAGCCGCATCTGTTGCTGTTGCAAAAGACGATGGTGATGGTCGAAGGGCTGGCCACGCAATTGCATCCCGACATCAATATGTGGGATGTGTCCGGCCCGTTTGTGTCCGAATGGATGCGCGATGAATTGGGGCCAGAGGCGGCGATTGCCCGCGGCGTCCGGTTGGGCCTGACGCGTCTGGCCAAGCTGCCCGCGCTGCTCGACCGGATCGAGGAGGCGTTTCCGCCCAAGGGTGGCGCGCCCGAACCGCCGCCTTTGCCCGATGTGGCGCTGATTTTCGAACGTGGTCAACGTAATCCTAACGGTTGGCTACGATATGCTGCCAGCTTCCTGATCGGAGGTGTGGTGGCATGGTTGGCGCTGGAGCATGGTATCAGCCTTTAAGGGCGGCGGATCGCTTCGCCGGCTGGGGAGCTTGGCCTGCGCGGTTGGCGCTGGCCTTGCTGGCGGTTTTGCTGGTGGCCAGCGCGGTGGTGCCCTTGACCGTGGGGCGCGGGCAGGCGGCCAAGCCGCCCAGCGTGGCGCGGCTGGTGGGTGGGAGTAAGGCGGCGGCAAGGCCGCGAGACGCTGATCTGGCGCTTTATGACCGTGCCATCGCCCGCATTCGCGCGGGTGAGAATTACTACGACTTTATCGCGCAGGAGCATCGGCGGGCCGATTATCCCTTGCGACCCGGGGTGGCGGTGCGGCTGCCTACTCTGGCCTATCTGGCGGCATGGTCGGGGTTGCGCGAGGATGGCTTGGCGCCTGTGCCCGTGCTGGCCGCGCTGGCGCTGATGGCGGGCGTGGTGGGTAGCTGGTGGGGGCGGCTGTGCGCTTTGGGCGTTTCGCCCGAATTGCGGCGGATTGGCACGGCATTGGTGTTTTTCGGCGCGGCCTTGGGGCTCAACCGCTATTATTTCGTGCTGCATGAGCTGTGGGCAGGGATGCTGCTGGCTTTGGCCTTCGGGCTGCATCGGCCAGAACAAAAGCGCTGGCTGGGCGCGGTGCTGGTGGCGGGGCTGGCTCTGGCGATCCGTGAACATAGTTTGCCCTTTGTGGCTCTGATGGGCGCGATGGCGGCATGGCGGCGGGCTTGGGGTGAGGCCTTGGCTTGGGGCGCTTTGGTGGTGCTGTTTGCGCTTGGCTTGGCGTGGCATTTGCATCTGGTGGCGCTGCATACATTGCCCAGTGATCCAACCGGCCCCAGTTGGCTGGCTATGCGGGGCTTGGGCGGGTTTCTGGCCAATACAGTGCTATCCTCCAACCTGCGTTTCCTGCCGCATACTATCGCGGGACCACTGACGATCCTGATGCTGCTGGGCTGGGCCGGATGGCGGTCGAGCGCGGGGGTGACGGGCTTCCTGCTCTACACCGGCTATGGCTTTGCCTTTGCCGTGGCGGGGCGGCCCGACAATTTTTACTGGGGCGCGATGATTACGCCGGTGATGGCGCTGGGGCTGGTCTTTGCGCCTATGGCGGGATGCTCGCTATGGCGCGCGGCGTTTAACCGAGATTGGGTGGCGTAGCGGGGGTGGGGCTGGCTTTTGGCTTTTTGCGTATTTTTTGGGCGAGCTTTGTGAAAAAATCACGAATCTGGCTGAATTTTGCCCAAATTGCCGCCACTATTGTCAAGAATGTGCCCAATGCGCCTTCGACCCACGAGGTCTCGAATGCTTTGAGCAAACCTGTCAGGTAATTGCCGCAGCCGATGAGAGAGCTGTCGATCACGACCTTTGCGGTTTTGCTGCCGGTCATCATATCGCCGTTCATCTGGTCGCGATAGAAGGTGAAAGACACAGTGCGGGGCGTGGCGACACAAGTTCCGGCCAAGGGTTCGATAAACCATTGCCAACGCAGGGGAATGCTTGGATCCCGGGTTATGTTCCGGGTCTTTGACTGGTCGGGGGGCGGGGTGATGCCGAGCAGTTTTGGCTTTTCCGCGACAAGGGATGCAGCAAAGACTTCTCCTGCCTTTGCAACGATGGTTTGGATCTGCAAATTCTTTGCGACATTGCTCAAGGCATCGCGCAGGTCCTGCTCGGCCTTGTTGCATGCCTCATGGCTCTTGCCCAGCGCCAGCGAGATATATGTGCTGGACTGGCGCTCGTCGGCGCTGCTGGCATAAGCCATCATATAGGACAGCGGATAGGCGATACAAACGTCGAAAAGGGAATGGTTTTCGATCGCGGGAGCTTGGTGCTCCTCTTGGCCACGTGCTGGCGAGGGGTGGCGATGGGCTGGCCTTGGGCCGGGGTGCTGCGACTCTGACGGGGCAGGCTGGGCTGGATTTTCCGCCGGTTCCGTAGGCGTCGGTTCCGCAGGCGTCGACCCCGGTCCAGGCACAGTGCTGGGCGGTGGTAGATCTTCCGGTTCCGGAACGCTGGCCGGGGTTCGTCCGGCGTCGGTTGGCGGGGTTGGGGTTGACGGGGGTGTTGTTGACGGGGGTGTGGGCGACCGGGGCGGCGGGGGGCCAACAAATTGCGGCGCCTTGTCGACAAGGCCACAGGCAGAGAGCGGCATCGCGGCCAGCGCGACAAATATGATCTGCTTTTTCATTGGAGCCCCCCGCCTGAATATATCCAATTTTTTCAACGCTATCACTCGATGTGCTTGATGAAAAGCGCAAATTTGCCACCTCTTTCCCAAGGGTAAGGACTATCCTGCTTTGACCAAGGCTTCCCATCGGGCCCATCCCCGCGCTAAGACGCCTTCCATGAATGGCAAAAAGATCCTGCTCATCATTGGCGGCGGCATTGCGGCCTATAAGTCTTGCGAGCTGATCCGCCTGATCCGCCGTGCAGGCGCTGAGGTGACCTGTGTGCTGACCAAGGGCGGCGCGCAATTTGTGACCGAGATGACGCTGGCGGCTTTGTCCGAACGCGATGTGCATACCAGCCTGTGGGATGTGGGCGCGGAAGTGGGCATGGGCCATATCCAGCTGTCGCGTCAGGCCGATCTCTTGGTGGTATGCCCCGCCACGGCGGATTTGATGGCCAAGATGGCGGCGGGCATTGCTGATGATCTGGCCACCACTTTGCTGTTGGCGACAGATAAGCCGGTGATGGCGGTGCCCGCGATGAATGTACGGATGTGGCAACATGGCGCGACGACAGCCAATGTGGCGACCCTGCGCGCGCGAGGCGTTACCGTGCTGGAACCGGACGAGGGCATGATGGCTTGCGGCGAATTTGGCCCCGGTCGCCTGCCCGAGCCGGAGGTGGTGGTGCAACATATTGCTGCCGCCATGTCCCCCTTGCGCGGGCGGCTGGCGGGCAGGCATGTGCTGGTCACCGCTGGCCCTACGCATGAGCCGATTGATCCGGTGCGTTATATTGCCAACCGTTCCAGCGGCTTGCAGGGCTTTGCCATCGCGCGGGCGGCGGCAGAGGCGGGGGCGAAAGTGACTTTGGTGGCGGGGCCGGTGAACCTGCCCACGCCTTTTGGCGTGACCCGTGTGGATGTGGAAAGCGCCGCGCAAATGGCGGCGGCGGTGGAGGCGGCTTTGCCAGCGGATGTGGCGGTGATGGTGGCCGCCGTGGCCGATTGGCGCAGCGCGGATGCCGCCCAGCAAAAGCTGAAGAAGGATGGTTCGGGGCAGGTGCCTCCGCTGGCCTTGGTGCAGAACCCCGATATTCTGGCGGGGCTATGCGCCCATGTGCAGCGGCCAGCGCTGGTGGTGGGCTTTGCGGCGGAAACGGAAAATGTGATCGGCCATGCGCAGGCCAAGCTGGCGCGCAAAGGTGCCGACTGGATTGTGGCCAATGATGTGTCGGGGGATGTGATGGGCGGCACGCGCAATGCGGTGCATATCGTGACCGCGTCCGGCGTGGAAAGTTTGGCAGAGGCGCCCAAGGATGATGTGGCGCAGGCTCTGGTGGAAAGGATGATCGATGCACTCGTCTGAACCGATTCCCGTTCGTTTGAAGCGCCTGCCCCATGGAGAGGACCTGCCCTTGCCCGCCTATGCCACCAGCGGCGCGGCGGGCATGGATGTGGTGTCGGCCGAGGATGTGGTGATCGCGCCGGGGCAGCGCTATGCGGTGGCCACGGGGCTGGCTCTGGCCATTCCGCATGGTTACGAGGTGCAGGTGCGCCCGCGTTCGGGGCTGGCGTTAAAGCATGGCATCACCGTGCCCAACACGCCCGGCACGATCGACAGCGATTATCGCGGGGAATTGAAAGTTATCCTGATCAACCATGGCGAGCAGGATTTCGCCATCGCGCGCGGTGATCGCGTGGCGCAGCTGGTGCTGGCGCCGGTGGTGCAGGCCAGCTGGCTGGAAGTGGCTGAACTGGACAGCACCGCGCGTGGCGAGGGCGGGTTTGGCAGCACCGGCGGGGTGGCGGCGCTGGGGAATTAATCTGCGCCTTGCCGTGGCTTTCGCATTTGCGGCAAGCTATTGAAATTACTTCTTTCATTTTGGATGCAATTTGTGCATCGGGCCAGCGCCTGCTTTTGCGGCTCTCGGCCTGAATGCGTCTGCGCGGTTTAAATAAAAGGCTCCGGAATGGAGAACGATCGCATGGATGCCGGGGGCGCGGTGAAATAGGGGCGCGATTGCCTGTTTCAGGTGCGACAAGAGGTTTAATTAATGAAGAATTTTGTAATGCTGTCCGCCGCTGTTGTTCTGGCGGCCATGTCTTCGAATGCTTATGCCGCAGCTCCTGGTGGTGCGCGCGTCGAAGCAGTGGTGGGCTATGACAAGGTTTCCGACAGCGCCTATTATAACGGTACGAAAGTCACGGTCTCGCGCTCTGGCGTGGCCTATGGTGTGGCGGCGGGTTATGACGTGCCCGTGGCCGAGCAGATCGCTTTGGGCCTGGACGCCGAAGTGGCGGGTTCGACCGTGAAGAACGAGTTCGTCTATTATGGCTATACCGACAAGATCACGGCGGGCCGCGATCTGTATGTTGGCGCCCGTTTGACCTTTGCTGCCGCAGACCGTCTGAATCTCTATGTCAAGGCTGGCTATTCCAACGCACAGTTGAAGGAAGCCTATCGCAGCTATTCGGATTCGACCAATTTCGATGGGTTCCGCACTGGCCTTGGCGCGCAATTCAACCTGACCAAGTCGGCCTATGTGCTGGCTGAATATCGTTACAGCACGTACAAGGATGGCTTCACCCGTGACCAGCTGGTCACCGGTCTGGGCGTCCGTTTCTAAGCTGTCAGGCTTGGCGTAAAGGAAAGGGCCCCTGCGCCATGTTGCGCAAGGGCCCTTTTCTGTGTCCGCCTTTTCTGTGTCCGTTGCCGGCGCTTATTTCTTGACCTTGGTCTTTTCCGGCGCGACCGAGATGCGGACCGTTTCGCCCGAATTGCCGGGGAAGCCGGTGAAGAAGGCTTCGACCAGATTGGGCACCAGATAGGACAGGCGGTTCGAGGTGGAGGCGGCTTCCGCGCGGCCTTCGAACACGCGCTTGCCGTCGGATTTGCTGTCGATCTTTACGCTGATGCCGCTGGTATAGACGGTGTAGCTTTGCACGCCGCCGCCGAACCACGGGTCGTTCCAGCCATAGCCCCATGTGCCATAGCCATGGAAGCCGCCGCCCCAGCCCGGGCCCCAGCCACCCCATCCGCGACCATAGCGCGGGCCGTACCACGGGCCCCAGAAGGGATCGCGGATGCCGGTGGATTCGACATGGGTGCGGCCCTTGTCCACGCCATAGGAGAAGCGCACGAGCAGATTGGCAGCATCGGGGTTGGCGGCCTCGACATAGCCTTTTTTCACCAGCTCGCCCGCCACCAGACGCGCATATTGGCCATATTCAATGCCGCCCGCCAGCGAGGCATCATCGGCCACAATGGCAAAGGTTTGCCCCTGCGGCGCGGGCAATTGCGACTGGAAACGGGTGACTTGCGTGTTGAAACTATCGGCACAGGCCGAAAGGCCCAGCACCATGACACCGGCCAGAGCGGCCTTTGCCCAGCGGGCATCGACCAGACTCGCCCAGCGGGCTTTCATCAAACGAGATGCGACGCCACTCATGTTTATGCTCCTCTGATTTTATCCGCCTTTTGGCCGCACCGCTTTACTCTGGCCCTGATCAGCGCAGGGCTAGGGTAATGTGCGATAGTGCTATGGCAAGAGGCATGAATGGCGCTTGAATGGGGCAGGTTTGCGTGCCTGCCCCAAGAGGCAATTATCCCCGAACCAGACCCAGCGCATCATAGGTCGCCGCCAGCGTCGGGGCGGCGGCCTCGCGTGCCTTGGCCGCGCCTTTGCGCAGGATGGCGTCCAGCGCCTCGCGGTCCTGGCGCAGCTCGTTAAAGCGGTTGTTGATCGGGGCCAGTTGTTCGACCAGCAATTCGCCCAGCGCCGGCTTGAAGGCGCCAAAGCCCTTGCCGCCAAAGTCGGCCAGAATCTGCGCCACGCTCTGCCCCGACATGGCCGAATAGATGCCCAGCAGGTTCTTGGCTTCAGGCCGCCCTTCCAGCCCTTCGGCCTCGGAGGGCAAAGGTTCGGGGTCGGTCTTGGCCTTTTTGATCTTGCCCATGATCGTGTCGGCATCATCGGTCAGATTGATGCGGCTCATGTCGCTGGCGTCCGACTTGCTCATCTTCGACGTGCCATCGCGCAAGCTCATGATGCGCGCGGCCTGTGGCGGGATGATCGGATCGGGCAGGGTGAAGACGGGCTTGTCTTCCGAAGCAAAGTCATTGTTGAACTTTTGCGCAATGTCGCGGGCCAGTTCCAGATGCTGCTTCTGGTCCTCGCCCACGGGGACATGGGTGGCCTGATAGATCAGCACGTCGGCGGCCTGCAGCACGGGATAGGTGAAAAGCGCGACCGAGACCGAATCGCGATGCTTGCCCGCCTTGTCCTTGAACTGGGTCATGCGGCTGAGCCAGCCCATGCGCGCCGTGCCGTTCAGCAGCCATTGCAACTCGGCATGGGCGGGCACCTGCGTCTGGTTGAACAGGGTGCTCTTGTCCGGATCAATACCACAAGCGACCAGCGCGGCGGTCATCTCGCGCGTGTTGGCCGACAGGTTGGCCGGATCATGCGGCATGGAAATGGCGTGCAGATCGGCCAGGAAATAGAAAGCCTGCCCGCCGGTGGCCACGGCCTGTTCCTGCAAAGCCACCCAATTGCGGATCGCGCCCAGATAATTGCCAAGGTGCAGATTGCCAGTGGGCTGGATACCGGAAACGATACGCATAGATCTCACTCTTTTGTCGGGGCGCGGCGACGCCGCAAGAGGCCAAGGTCTTCCCGCGTGAAAGCCCCCAGCAACAAGGTGGCCAGGCCATAAACGCAAATGCCTGCGCAAACCAGTGCCGACATGGCTCCAAGGCGCAAGAACCACGAGCCATGGGTGTAGGGCATGATCAGGCCTTGCGCGCTGAACAAAAGCGCGCCCATCGCCAAAGCCGCCAGCGCAAGCCGCCAGATCCGCCGCCGCGCCCGCGCGTCCAGCACGAAATGGCCGCGCCGCACCAAGGTGGAATAGAGCAGCACGACATTGACCGTGGAGGACAGGGCGGTGGCCAAAGGCGGGCCCATATGTTTCAACGGCAGGATCAGGATCAGGTTGAGCGCAAGGTTCACCCCCATGCTGATCGTGGCATAGCGCACCGGCGTTTTGGTGTCGTGGCGGGCATAATAGCCCGGCGTCAGCACTTTGACCAAAATATAGCTGGGCAGGCCGATGGAGAAGGCGGCCAAAGCCTGCGCGGTAAGATGGGTGTCCATCGCCGTATAGCGGCCATAGCCGAACAAAGCGGCGGCAATCGGCTCGCCACAGAACACCAGCCCCATGGTGGCGGGCAGGGTGAGCAGCAGCGCCAGTTCCAGCCCGCGGTTCTGCGTTTCCATCGCGCCTGCCTCGTCGCCTGCGCCCAGCAGGCGGCTGATGGTGGGCAGCAGCACGGTGCCCAGCGCAATGCCGATCAGGCCCAGCGGCAATTGGTTCAGCCGGTCGGCCATATAGATATAGGTGACACTGCCATGGTCGAGCAGGCTGGCGGCCAGCGCGGTGGAGATCACCAGATTGATCTGCACCGCGCCTGCTCCTGCCGCTGCGGGCCAGATCAGGCTGAGCAGCTTTTTGACATCCGGCGTCAGGCGCGGCCAGCGCGGGCGCAGGTTTACGCCATTACGCCGCGCGGCATGGGCCAGCCATGCCAGTTGCAACGCGCCCGAAATGCTGACCGCCAGCGCCTGATGGGTAGCGGCGACCAGAGCATCGGGCGAGGGGAAGAACAAAAGCGCGGCGATCAGCGTCAGGTTGAGCAGGATGGGCGCGGCGGCATTGACCCAGAATTGCTGGAGCGAATTGAGGATGCCGCCCAAAAGCGCGACAAGGCTGATCAGCAGCAGATAGGGAATGGTCAGCCGCGAAAGCGAGACGGCAAAGGCGAATTTGTCGGGCGAGAGGCCATTGAACCCGCCCGACAAGGCCCATGTGACCGGCCATGCAAAGACTTCCAGCGCCAGCGTCATCACCACCAGCACTGGCAACAGCACCGAAAGCGCGGCCTCGGCAAAGGCAAGGCCATCGGGCAGGCCCTTGCCTTGCGGGTCGGCCACTTTCTGGTTGAACATGGGCACAAAAGCGGCGGCGAAGGCGCCTTCTGCAAACAGGGCGCGGAACATATTGGGCAGGCGGAAGGCGACGAGGAAAGCGTCCGAGGCAAAGCCTGCGCCCACCATGCGGGCAAACAGCGAATCGCGCGCCAGCCCCAGCACGCGGCTGAGCAGGGTCAGGCCGCCGATGGTGCCTGTGGCCTTCAACAAGTTCATCTTTGCCCCGTTCCCTCATAGACCAAGGGCGCAGCTTGCCGCCGCGCCCCTGTTACTTTCATTCAGGCGTTAAAGCGCTGAAAGATCAAGCGTTACCTTGCGGTTCGTCGATCGAGGGGCCGGTATTGCCACCCATCATGCCACCAAGGGCGTCTTCCATCGACACGCCTTGCGCGGCCAGTTGCTGGAAGTAGAGCGCGCCGAAATCGATGGGTTCGAGCATCACGGGGGTGAAGCCTGCATCGCGCGTTACGTCGGCAATCACGCGGCGGGCAAAGGGGAACAGGATGCGCGGGGCTTCGGCGAAGATGAAAAGGTGAGCCTGGCTGTCGTCCACATTGCGCAGGCCGATCAGACCGGCATAGGTCAGGTCGACGATGTAAGCCACGCCCTGGCTGGTCTTGGCGTTGAGCTGGATTTTCAGAGCCACTTCATGCACGCCGCCGTCAACGGGCGTGCTGGCAATGTTGAACTGCACTTCCAGCTCGGGCGCCTCGGTCCAGCCAAAGCAGGCGGGCGCATTGGGGTTTTCGACCGAGAGGTCCTTCACATATTGCGAGATGATGCCCGCGCTGGGCATGGCATCGGCGCCATCCAGCTTGAGAGACGAGGTGACATTGCCATCTTCGGACATGCGCTAAGCTTTCGACTGGGGCCACAAGGGGCGCTGAAACAAAATTCCGTCGCAGCCGTGGGTTGGCCGCAACCATGCCACAGCCGGTTAGCATCGAGGGCAGGCGGCGGCAATGGGGGAGAGGGTGGTTAGGCGACCCGCATGCCACGCTCGCGCTAAAATTTCGGTACTAACGGGAATCCATGCGTTGTTCATTTGTCAAGAAGCACTATGTAAGGCATGATAAACAAGTGACGGCTGTCGTGGCGATGGCCGCAAGCTACTGGAAAACACCGCAAGTGACCGTCTCTATCGTCATTCTGGCCATGATCGCAGGCTTTTTGTGCATGCGACTCTATTCGGTGCTGGGGCGCCGCGCCGAACATGGCGAGGAGCCGGTGCAGAACCGTGTGGAGCCGGTGGCCGCGCCTGCCGTGCTGCCTCTGGCCGAACAGCCCGCCAAGGGCAGCGCGCAGCCATTGGCACAGCCGCCGATGTTGCCGGTGGTGGAACGCGGCTTGCGCGAGATTATCGCCGCTGATCGCCGCTTTGATCCTTTGGCCTTTGTCGAAGGTGCGCGCGGGGCCTATCGCGTCATCCTCGAAGCCTTTTGGCGCGGGGACAAGGAAGAGCTGGCCCAGCTGTGCGATGGCGATGTGCTGGAAAGCTTTTCCGCCGCGATTGATGCGCGTGTGGCCGCTGGGCAAACCTATGACAACCGTCTGGTGCGGATCGAGGAAGCCGCTCTGGTCGGTGCCAGCTATGATGCGCCCTTTGCCAGCATTGCGGTGCGTTTCATTTCCGACGTAGCGGCGGTGACGCGCGATGCGGATGGCACGGTGATCGCCGGTTCGCTGACCGATGCGGTGGAAGTGCGCGATGTGTGGACCTTCCGTCGCAACCTGCAATCGACCAGCCCCGACTGGTTGCTGGAAGCCACCGACGAAGGTTGAGGTTTTGGGCCGCTTGGGGCTGATTTTTCAGCCCTTTGGGTCACGGACTGGCGCGAATCCCTTGTCAGGGACAGGCGGGCCTGTCACACAGGCGACTAAGTGTGTTGCCATAAGGCCAGGCACCGCGCGGCGGGCTTGGCCTTTTGTTTGAGTGCGAGGGTGGGTTGATGTTGAAAGCGAGCTGGCCGTTGAAGGCGGGTCTGGCGACCATGTCGATGGTTGTGGCGCTGTTGGCCGGTTGTGTGCCCAATAGCCAGCAGGGCGGGCGGGTGCAGCATCGTCCCTCGGCCAACCAGCCCGCGCGCACCAACGCGCTGTCGGTGGGTGTGCGTTCGGGGCCGGAACTGTCCAGCATGGGGCTCACCGATGCCATGGCGCGCGGCGCCTTTCTGGCCTTTCGTGAAAGCTGCCCCAAATTGCTGGCCCGCAATGATGTCAGCGGCCTGACCCGCAACAGCGACTGGCGCGAGGCCTGCGATGCGGTGACCCGCTGGCCGGTGCCCGAGGCGGCCAGTTTCTTTACCACCCAGTTTGAAACCGCGATTGTCGGCACGGGCGAGCTGAACGCCACCGGCTATTACGAACCCGAAATCGCCGGCAGCCGCAATTGGTCGCCCGATTATCCGGTGCCGGTCTATCGCCAGCCCCCCGATCTGGTCCATGCGCGCCCCGGCGATGCGCCGGTCAAGTCCAATGGCCAGACGCCCTTTGGCCGCTATGACGAATTTGGCCGCTTCGTCCCCTATTACAGCCGCGCCGAGATCGAGAATGGCGTGCTGGACGGGCGCGGGCTGGAAATCGCCTGGGTGGCCGATCCGGTGGAATTCTTCTTCCTGCAGATTCAGGGCTCGGGCCGTTTGCGTCTGGCCGATGGTTCGGTGATGCGGATTGGCTATGCCGCCGAAAATGGCCAAGCCTATACCGGCATTGGCACGATCATGGCCAAGCGCGGGCTGGTGGGCAGCGGGCCGGGGCAATATCCGGCCTCGATGCAGGGCCTGATGCGCTATATCCGCGATTATCCCGAGGAAGGCCGCGCCTTGATGCGCGAGAACAAGAGCTGGATCTTCTTCCGCGAATTGATTGGTGGCGGGCCGATTGGCGCGATGGGCGTGCCGGTGCATGGGCAAGTGTCCGTGGCCGCCGATCCCCTGTTCGTGCCTTTGGGCGCGCCGGTGTTTCTGGCGCCTGATCCGGCTTTGGCTGGCGCCATGTTGGTGCGCGGCCTGTGGGTGGCGCAGGATACGGGCGGGGCGATCAAGGGGCCCAACCGTTTCGACACGTTCTGGGGCGCTGGTGATCGGGCGCGTGAGGTGGCCGGTGGCATGAAGGCGCGTGGTCAGGCGATTGTCTTGCTGCCGCGTGGCACTTTGTCGCGCCTGGGTGCCAAATGATGCGCCAAGTGACGTGAGCCATTGATGGCATCTTCGCGGGTTTGGACGGGCTCTCATGCCGGATTACGAGGCGGTAGGCGGCTGACCGCCGAGGAGGCCGAGCTATGGGCGCGGGTGGCCGAGACGATCGAGCCTTTGGAGCCTGCGCGCCGCGCCACGCCTATGGCCGCGCCCGCTTTGCCCGATGCCGTGGTGCCGCCGCCTCCGCCGCCCAAGCGGATCAAGGGCCGCATTCCGCCGCCTCTGCCTGCGCCTGCGCCACCCCCTGCGCCCGCCCGCCCGCTGGAGCGGCACGGGCTGGACGGTAGCTGGGACAAGAAGCTGACCAAGGGTGTCGTCACCCCCGATTTCACGCTGGACCTCCACGGCGCCAATCTGGACAGCGCCTATATGCGGCTGGAGCATGGGCTTACTCTCGCCGTGGCCCAAGGCGCGCGCGTGGTGTTGCTGATCACTGGCCGCCCGCGCCCCGCCCCCGGCCCGATGGACCGGGGCAACCAGCGCGGCGCCATCCGCGCCAAATTCCTCGACTGGCTGGTCCACGGCTCCCACGCTTCCCGCATCGCCGCCGTGCGCGCCGCCCACCCCAAGCATGGGGGCGCGGGGGCGGTTTATATTATTTTGAAGCGGAAATAGGGGGTGAGGTTTTAGGGGTGCCTCCGGCGGGGGGTGTATTGCCTCCGGCGGGCAAAGGGCGGGGGCCCTTTGCAATCCCTTTAATGGGGTGGGGTTTTGGCCTCGGTGGTGGTGGGGTGAAGGGCTGTTAAGCCGCTTCGCGGGAAGAAATGAGACTTTACGGATACGGTGCTCTTGCGGACGTAATCTTTGCACGCCAATATGCGTCAGTGGCTCAAGGCAATTATCAAGGAAGCGGAACGCCGGGTGGCCTGTGGGGCTGTTTGACCGCCTCATTAGTCGGAATTCCGCTCTTGGGCTGTGTCTTCCTAGTCAGTGCATTGGGTGATTGTGTTCCCAATGAGCCTTGTAATCACGGGTTAGTCTGGTGGCTGTTCATCCCTGCAATCGTGATTACGGCAATTGCTGGCCTGGCGATGCGATGGGTGATTAACTGGTTTGCACGGCGAAGAAGTCGCGACCGCTCCCCCTAACTTTCCAGCCAAACCTCGCCGCGAAGCGGCCTTCAAACCCGTTCATAGCGCATACCATCGGACGCAGCGCCACCCATTAAAGGGATTGCAAAGGGCCCCCGCCCTTTGCCCGCCGGAGGCATTTTTAATTCCCCTAAAACCCCCAAACCCCCTCCAACCCAAAGGGCCGAAGGGGGCTGTCGGTCAGGGTTATGCCCTTTAATTCCGGATCATATAGTCAAAGGCCGAAAGCCCCGCCGTGGCACCGGCGCCCATGGCGATGATGATTTGCTTGTAGGGTACGGTGGTGCAATCGCCGGCGGCGAAGACGCCGGGGACGGAGGTTGCGCCCTTGGCGTCGATCTCGATCTCGCCACGGGGGGAGAGGGCGAGGGCGCCTTTGAGCCATTCGGTGTTGGGCACGAGGCCGATCTGCACGAAAATGCCTTCCAGCTCTACGGTGTGCAGTTCCTCGGTGGCGCGGTCCTTATAGGTCAGGCCGGTCACCTTGGCGCCATCGCCCAGCACTTCTGTCGTCAGCGCGCTGGTGATGATGGTGACATTGGGCAGGCTGCGCAGCTTGTCCTGCAGCACGGCATCGGCGCGCATCTGGCTGTCAAATTCCACCAGCGTGACATGGGCGACGATACCGGCAAGGTCGATGGCGGCTTCCACGCCCGAATTGCCGCCACCGATCACCGCCACGCGCTTGCCCTTGAACAGGGGGCCGTCGCAATGGGGGCAATAGGCCACGCCCTTGTTGGCATATTCGGCCTCGCCCGGCACATTCATGTTGCGCCAGCGCGCGCCGGTGGAAAGGATCACCGACCGGGCCTTCAGGCTGGCGCCGTTGGACAGCACCACCTCGTGATAGCCGCCCGTCTCGCTGGCGGGGATCAGCTTTTCCGCGCGGGAGAGGTTCATGATGTCGACCTCGTAATCCTTCACATGGCTTTCCAGCGCGGCGGCCAGTTTGGGCCCTTCGGTATGGCTGACCGAGATGAAATTCTCGATGCCCAAAGTATCCAGCACCTGCCCGCCGAAGCGTTCGGCGGCGACGCCGGTGCGGATGCCCTTGCGCGCGGTATAGATCGCGGCAGCCGCGCCAGCGGGGCCACCGCCCACCACCAGCACTTCAAACGGAGCCTTGGCATTGATCGCGGCGACGGCTTTTTCCTCCGCGCCGGTGTCGAGCAGGGCGGCGATTTCCTCCAGCGTTTTCTTGCCCGACAGCCACATCGCGCCATCCTTGAACACGGCGGGCACGGCCATTACGCCGCGGGTATCGACTTCGGCCTGATAGGTGCCGCCCTCGATCAAGGTGGCGGTGAAATTGGCGTTTTTCAGCGCGATCAGCGTCAGCGCCTGCACCACGTCGGGGCAATTGTGGCAGGTCAGCGAGAAGTACATCTCGAAATCATGGGTGCTGGCCAGGCTTGTTACCTGATCCAGCACCTCTTGCGACACCTTGGGCGGGTGACCACCGGCCCATAGCAAAGCCAGGACCAGAGAGGTGAATTCATGCCCCATCGGCAGACCGGCAAAGCGCAGGCGGCTATGCGCATTGGCGACAGGGCTGATGGTGAAGGAGGGCTTACGGGCATCCGTGCCGTCAAAGCGGGCGGAAACCTTGTCGGAGAGCGCGGCGATCTCGCTGATCAACTCGCGGGTTTGCAAGGATTTCGCATCGTCGCCAAGGCTGGCGACAAGCTCAATCGGTTCACGCAGCATGGCGAGATATTGCTTGAGTTGGGCGGTCAGATTGGCGTCGAGCATGGGTTTCGTCCTTGGGAATGGGTTTTACGAGGGGCACGCCCCTCGCGCTCCCCTTAACGTCTACCGACGAGAGGTTGCTTTAGGGCTGATGTTGCGAATGACAGACAGGCTGCGCAGCAGCTTTAAAAGCCTCCGACGGTGCGGACGCGGCGCTCGGGGGCGGCATCACGCTTGTCATCGTCGGGAGACGTTCTGGGGGTGAAGGGGGCCGAGGCCCCCTTCGAAAAGCAATCAAAATCAGATCTTGCCGACCAGATCGATCGAGGGAGCCAGCGTTTCGGCGCCTTCTTCCCACTTGGCGGGGCAGACCTGACCGGGGTGTTCCTGCCAGTACTTGGCGGCCTTGATCTTGCGCACCAGTTCGGCGGCGTTGCGGCCCACGCCTTCGGGGGTCACTTCGACCAGCTGCACGGTGCCCGAGGGATCGGTCACGAAAGTGCCACGGTCGGCCAGCCCAACGCCTTCGCGCAGGTTGTTGAACTGCTTGGTCAGGTCGTGGTTCTGGTCACCGACGAGGAAATATTCGATCTTGCCAATAGCGGGCGAGGTGTCGGCCCATGCCTTGTGGCTGAAATGGGTGTCGGTCGACACGCCGTATACTTCCACGCCCAGCGCCTTCAGATTGGCATATTCGTTCTGGAGGTCTTCCAGTTCGGTGGGGCAAACGAAGGTAAAGTCGGCGGGGTAGAAGAAGAACACCGACCACTTGCCCTTGATATCGGCATCGGTGACTTCGACAAAAGCGCCGGACTTGTAGGCCTGGGCGGTGAAGGGTTGGATTTCATAGCCGATCAGCGACATGGGGTAGCTCCTGTTTGGGTGCTTGGTTGAACTTGTTGAAACCCATGTAGGTGCTGGAAGCGGAAATGCGAAGAGGGCTTTCCCGATTAATTAGATTGGCAATGGCGATAAGTGAGTTTTGATCGGAAACGCCGATTAACCCCGTCGCGCATCGGCACGCGGGGTTTGTGCAAGGGATAGAACCATGGCGGGCATGGCCGGTCCTTGATCTAGCGCAGGATTATGAACGCGGGATGGCAGGCGCGGAGGTTGCCCGCAGGGCGGATGGACCGCCCTGACCTTTACCGGCCAGTTTGCCCGCGATGCAGCAGCTTGTGGTCGGCCAGCACCAGCGCCATCATCGCCTCCACCACCGGCACGCCGCGAATGCCAACGCAGGGGTCATGGCGGCCCTTGGTGAACAGGTCGGTTTCGGCGCGCTGCCCCGTTTCATCGGCGCGGGTCACGGTGGGCACGGGGATCAGGATGGAGCTGGTCGGCTTGAACGCCACGCGCACCACCACCGGTTGCCCCGTGGAAATGCCGCCCGCAATGCCGCCAGCATGGTTGGCGGTGAAGTCGACCGAGCCATCGGCATCCAGCCGCATCGGATCGGCATTGGCCTCTCCGCGCAAGGTTGCGGCGGCAAAGCCATCGCCGATTTCCACGCCCTTGACCGCATTGATGCCCATCATGGCGGCGGCCAGATCGGCGTCCAGCTTGGCATAGAGCGGTGCGCCCCAGCCAGCGGGCACGCCGGTAGCCACGCATTCCACCACCGCGCCCAGCGATGAGCCATCCTTGCGCGCCTTGTCCACCAAAGCTTCCCAGCGCTGGGCGGCCTCTGCATCGGGGCAGAAGAAGGGGTTTTGGCCGATTTGCGCCGCGTCGAAATTGGCCGGATTGATCGCATCGCCGCCAATGGCCGAGACATAGGCGAGGATCGACACCTCTGGGATCACCAGACGCGCCAAGCCGCCCGCCGCCACGCGCGCCGCCGTTTCGCGGGCCGAGGAACGCCCGCCGCCGCGATAGTCGCGGAAGCCATATTTGGCGTCATAGGCATAATCGGCATGGCCGGGGCGATAGGCCTTGGCCACTTCGCTGTAATCTTTGGAGCGCTGGTCGGTGTTTTCGATCAAGAGGCTGATCGGGGTGCCGGTGGTTCGGCCCTCGAACACGCCCGACAGGATCTTAACCTGATCGGGCTCGTTGCGCTGGGTGGTGAAACGCGACTGGCCAGGGCGGCGCGCGTCCAGATAGGGCTGGATCAGCCCTTCGTGAATGTCCAGTTCGGGCGGGCAACCATCCACCACCGCGCCCAGCGCGGGCCCGTGGCTTTCGCCCCAGGTGGTGAATCGAAAGATGCGACCAAAGGTGTTCCAGCTCATGGGGGCGCTCTTTGGCGTTGTTTGCGGCAAAAGTCTATGGTGTTAGGGTGCGGGCGAAGCGGCTTTGCCGCGCAGCACATGGCCGACAACCGCATTGGCATGGCCATGGCCAAACCCATGTTCGGCCTTTAACATGCCGACCAATTCCATATGCTTGGCCGGAAGGCGCGCGGAAACCAGATCCAGCCAGTGCTGGATCGGCTGCCCGTATTTCTTCTCGATCGAGGGGAAATAGGCGGCGGGGCCTTTGACTTTTTCATTGGTCATGGCGGGCAGGCTGCCTTTAGGTGCGAGGCTTCGTCAAGGCTTAAAGCGGGCGCGTGAGGGCTGGACATTTGCACCCTTTGCCGCGATCAGCAGGGCCATTCTGGCAGCAGAGGAAATTTGGCAAAGGACCGCTTGTGACCATCACCCTTTACGGCATCCCCAATTGCAGCACGGTGAAAAAGGCCCGCCTGTGGCTGGAGGAAAGGGGCGTGGATTACGCTTTCCACGATTACAAGAAGGCCGGAGCGGATGCCGCTAAGCTGACGGACTGGATCGCCAAGGCGGGGCTGGACAAGGTGCTGAACCGCGCGGGCATGACTTTCCGCAAGCTGCCCGATGAAGCCAAGGTGGATCTGGACGGGGCAAAAGCGGTGACGCTGATGGTGGCGCAGCCTTCCTGCATCAAGCGGCCGATTGTCGAGCATGAGGGCGGCTTGATGGTCGGCTTTGTCGAAAAGGAATGGGCGGCAGTTTGGGGCTGAAGGCTTGATGGGCAATTGGGCCGAGATCGCGGGCAGCCTGTTGGGGTTGGCCAATATTGTGCTGCTGGTGCGGCGCTCGGTCTGGAATTTTCCGGTGGCGATGGTGATGGTGGCGCTGGTGGCCAGCGTGCTGGTCGAGGCGCGGCTCTATGCCGAAAGCGGGCTGCAGGGGTTTTTCTTTGTGGTCAATGGCTGGGGTTGGTGGCTTTGGTTGCGCGCAAGGGGCGATCTGCCTGCGGTGCCTGTTGGCTGGATGGACTGGCGGCAAAGGTTGCTGTGGCTGCTGGGCGCGGCGGCGTTTAGCGTGTGGCTGGGCTGGGCCTTGGCGCGCTATACTTCGGCGGCCTTGCCCTTTGCCGATGCGGCGGTAACGGGCGCCAGCATTGTCGCGCAGATTTTGCTGTCGTTCCGGCGGGTGGAGAACTGGCCTTTGTGGGTGGCGATTGATGTGGTGTCGGTGGCGCTCTACCTCAATCGCGGGCTTTACTGGCTGGCGGCGCTTTATGTGCTGTTCGGGGTGATCTCGCTGCTGGGCTGGCGCGAATGGGCCGGTGCGGCGCGGGATGGGCGGATGGTGCAAGCATGATCCGCATCTGTTTCCATGGAGCCGAAAGCACGGGCAAATCGGTGCTGGCCCAGCACTTGCAGGCGCGTTTCGGCTGGCCATGGGTGCCCGAATATGGGCGCGCCTATGCCGAGGCGCATGGCACCGACTTTACCATGGACGACCTGCTGGCCATGGCGCAGGGTCAGAATGCGGCGATGCTGGCGGCCAGTGCGGCGCGGCCTCCTGTGCTGGTGCTGGACACCGACCCTTTGATGACGGCGGCATGGGCGCAGATGTTATTCGGCCATGTGCCCGATGCGCTTTTCGCCTATCCCAAGGCGGACCTCTATCTGCTCTTCGCCCCCGATGTGCCGTGGATCGAGGATGGCACCCGCTTTTTCGGCAGCACACAGGCGCGGGCCGAATTCGCCGCCGTGTCGGAGGAGATGCTGGTGCGGGCGGGCGTGCCCTATACACGCGTCGGCGGCGATTGGGCCGAGCGCGAGGCGCAGGTGGTCGAGGCGGTGTTGGCGGTGGCGGAGGGGTAAGGTGCCTCCGGCGGGCAAAGGGCCAGAGCATCTGGCCAAAAAGTGGGAACCGGTTTTTGGCATCAGCGATGCGAGAACAAAGACTTGCCCTTTGCAATCCCTTTAGTGGGAGGGCGTTTGAGATGTGGTGTTACAACTGCCAAATTCATTACAGCTGTAAACGCCCAGTTGCGGACATCCTGCGGCTACCACTGCGGCCAACGTGTTCGTGGCTCCGCCGCCGCGAGCGAGATGCTGGCCGCGTCTCTATCCATGATGTTGATGATGTGCTCGGGGCCGAACGGTAACTCAGTCCCGACCCAGAAAGCATTGTTCTCTTCGATGCTGTCTGGCTCATTGTCGAGAAGCCCAAGATAACCACCCGATATTCTCTCCCGGACGATAACCCACATGCTTTCAACCGCGACGGGCTCTTCCGGATTGTCTACGCTGATCCTGAAAATCAGTTTTGCAAAATCGCCGGGTTGGAGTCTCTCTCGACGATCTCGGTCAGGTACCCAGAAGGTCGTAGGCGCATGAGCGTGTCGGGCTTCCCCGTCGTCCAAGCACCATCCATCGAGATTAAAATCCGGTTTTCTCATGCGGACAGATTAGAGGTTATCTGAATGTCCGCAATCCACCATTTTCGGCCAAACCCCGCCGCGCAGCGGCCTTCAAACCCGCCTATAGCGCATCCCATCGGACGCAGCGCCACCCGTCGACGGGATTGCAAAGGGCCCCGGCCCTTTGCCCGCCGGAGGCAAACGAAACCCAGCCGGAGGCACATCCAAACCGCAGCGGACCCCTTACCCCCGAACCTTGGCCGTCAGGATATAATTCAGCGCCAGATCGTCCGACAGGTGCAGGCCCTTCATGGGGTTCCATGCGATGCCCATGGGTTGGCCGACTTGGAGGCCATTGTCTTCCAATATCAACGCCAGTTCGGGCGGGGTGATGAAATCGTCCCAGTGGTGGGTGCCGCGCGGGACCAGCCCCAAGCGTTCGGCGCCTTCGACCATCAGCCATTTGGAGGCAGGGGTGCGGTTGGGGGTGGACAGGATCATCAGGCCATCGGGGGCCAGCGCGCCCACCAGCGCGGCGATGAAGGTGGCTTTGTCGGCGACATGCTCGATCACTTCCATGCTGGTGACCAGATCATAGCCGGACAGGCCAGCGCGGGCGATGTCTTCATTGCGATAATCGATGGACAGGCCTGCGCCCGCCGCATGGGCGCTGGCGGCGGCGATGTTTTCGGCCGCCGCGTCAAGGCCGGTGACCGCCGCGCCAAGCCGCGCCAAGGGTTCGCACAAAAGCCCCGCGCCGCAGCCCACGTCCAGCGCGCGCAGGCCCGACAGCGGGCGCACCGAGCGCGGGTCTGTGCCGAAATGTGCGTCCACGGCATCACGGATGAAGCGCAGGCGCACGGGGTTCAATTTGTGCAACATCGCCGAGGAACCCTTGGGGTCCCACCATTCTGCGGCCAGTTTGCCGAAATGGGCTGCTTCTTCTGGGCGGATTGTGGTTGCATTGGCCATGCGCTCTCCCTAAAGCGCGCCCACTGTGCGGGGCAAGTGCCCTTTTGCGCAATTTTGTTTCAAAGCTTGTGACTTTTCTACAAGGGAGCCTGACGACGTGGCCCGGATCGTGATGAAATTCGGCGGCACCTCTATGGCCGGCACGGAACGTATCCGGCGCGTGGCGGGCATTGTCCGCCGCCAGCAGGAAGCGGGCCATGAAGTGGCGGTTGTGGTGTCGGCCATGGCGGGGGAAACGGACCGGCTGGTCAATTTCTGCCGCGAAGCCAATGCGCTGTATGACCCTGCCGAATATGATGTGGTGGTGGCAGCCGGTGAACAGGTGACGAGCGGGTTGCTCGCGCTGACCCTGCAGGCGATGGGGTCGAAGGCCCGTTCGTGGCTGGGCTGGCAATTGCCGATCCGCACCGACAAGGCCCATTCCAAGGCGCGAATCGAAGGTATCGACACCGACGAGATTCTGGCCAGCATGGCCGCAGGCGAAATCGCCGTCATCCCCGGTTTTCAGGGCATGACCGAAGACCGCCGCATCACCACGCTGGGCCGTGGCGGTTCGGACACGTCGGCGGTGGCCGTGGCGGCGGCGCTGGGCGCGGATCGCTGCGACATCTATACCGACGTGGACGGGGTTTACACCACCGACCCGCGCATCGTGGCCAAGGCGCGCAAGCTGAAGAATGTGACCTACGAAGAAATGCTGGAACTGGCCAGCGTGGGTTCGAAAGTGTTGCAGACCCGCTGCGTCGCGCTGGCGATGAAGGAAAATGTGCGCGTGCAGGTGCTCTCGTCCTTCATTGACGAAAACGCCCCCGCCGCCGACACATTGCCCGGCACTATGATTGTTTCTGACGAAGAACTGGCCAAAATTCAAAAGGATCTGGATATGGAAAGCCAGCTGATCACCGGCATTGCCGCCGACAAGAATGAAGCCAAGGTCATCCTGACCGCGGTGCCGGATCGTCCGGGCGCTGTGGCCACCATTTTCACGCCGCTGGCCGCTGCCAATATCAACGTGGATATGATTATCCAGAACGTTGGCCGCGAAGACACCGACACCGACGTGACCTTCACCGTGCCGCAGGCCGACCTTGACCGCACGCTGGCCGTGCTGGAAGAAAACCGCGAAACCATCGGCTATCAAAAGCTGACCAAGGATTCCAAGGTTTCCAAGATCTCGGTGGTGGGCGTGGGTATGCGCAGCCATGCCGGCGTTGCCAGCACCATGTTCAAGACGCTGGCCGATCGCGGCATCAATATCCAGGCGATTTCCACCAGCGAAATCAAGGTTTCCGTGCTGATCGATTCGGACGAGACCGAGCTGGCTGTGCGCTTGCTGCATACGGCTTATGGGCTGGATGGCTGATAGGTTTTGATGCCTCCGGCGGGTTAAGGGCGGGGGCCCTTAACAATCCCGATCATGAAAGGCGCTCCTGCGGTGACGTGGGGGCGTTTTTCGTTTGGGGCTAAGCCGCTTCGCGGGGAGAAAAGGGGGTGTGGGGTGCAACCCCACCTTGAAACCCCGCAACCATGCGCCAAGCTTGCGCCTGTGCTCATTAACGGGATTGTTAAGGGCCCCCGCCCTTAACCCGCCGGAGGCATATAGCGCCTTCTTACCCCCCAAAACTTGCCCCATCCGCCTCCACCCCCTATAGGCGCGGCCAGATCGGTATAAGGACGGAGCAAGCAGTGACAGCCAAGACCAACGCCCTGATGGCGCGCGGCGCAGCATTTCTGGGCAGCGAGACTGCTATTTTGTGCGGCGCGATGAGCTGGGTTTCGGAGCGGAATCTGGTTTCGGCCATCAGCAATGCGGGCGGTTTTGGCGTGATTGCTTGCGGCGCGATGACGCCCGAATTGCTGGACGCGGAAATTGCGGCGACTAAGGCGCTGACGGACAAGCCCTTTGGCGTGAACCTGATTACGATGCATCCCAAGCTGTTTGACCTGATCGAGGTTTGCGCGCGGCATGGGGTGAGCCATGTGGTGCTGGCGGGCGGCATTCCGCCCAAGGGCAGCGTGGAGGCGATCAAGGCCTTTGGCGGCAAGGTGCTGGTGTTTGCGCCCACTCTGGCGCTGGCGAAAAAGCTGTTGCGCAGCGGCGCGGATGCGCTGGTGATCGAGGGCAGCGAAGCGGGCGGGCATATTGGTCCGGTGGCGACTTCGGTGCTGGCGCAGGAATTCCTGCCCGAACTGGCGCAGGATTATCTGGTGTTTGTGGCCGGTGGCATTGGCCGTGGCGAGATGATTGCCTCCTATCTGGAAATGGGCGCGGCGGGCGTTCAGCTCGGCACGCGCTTTGCCGCCGCCAGCGAAAGCATCGCGCATCCCGCGTTCAAGAAGGCCTTTTTCCGCGCCCCCGCGCGTGAGGCCGTTGCCAGCGTGCAGGTTGATCCGCGCCTGCCGGTGATCCCCGTGCGCGCGTTGAAGAACAAGGGCACCGAGGAATTCACCGCCAAGCAGCGCGAGGTTGCCGCTCTGCTGGACAGCGGCGCGATTGAAATGGGCGAGGCCCAATTGCAGATCGAGCATTACTGGGCAGGCGCCCTGCGCCGCGCGGTGATCGAGGGTGATGTCGAAAATGGCTCGGTGATGGCGGGCCAGTCGGTCGGCATGGTGACCAAGGAAGAGCCGGTGGCCGAGATCATCGCCACTTTGATGGCCGAATGCGAGGCTTCCTTGCGATAATTTTCGAAGGGGCAGGGGGATGAACCTCCTGCCCCTTTTGGTTTCAGGCCCGTTCCAGACGCCAGCGGAACAGATGGCCCGCGCCGGACAAAGGCGCCTGCACCTTGCGCTCGGTCACAGGGCGGAAACCTTGCAGGCGCAGGGCGCCGCGCAGGGCGACATAATCGCCCCATCCGGTCATGCCCTCCAACGCTTTGGCATTGCCCAGCGCCAGACGGCGCGGGTGCAGCCCTTGCGCCACATCCAGCGCGGGCCCGTCATGCTCTCCGGCAAAGCCTGCGCTTTCGATCAGGCGGCTGTCATAGACCACCAGCGCGGGTTTGATCCGCGCCGCCAGCGCAGGGGCCGAGGCCAGCGCGCCAACCGCGCCCGCGCTTTGCAACAGGTGGCGGCGGGTGAGGGAGAGCGCGGCCATCATTTCTTCCCCTTGGCCAGATAGGCGGCCACCGCGTCCAGTTCGGCATCGGTGATGTCCACGCGGGTTTGCGCAGGCATGGCGCCCTTGCCGCCGCGCACCACGGCCTTCACATAGGCGGGGAACAGGTCGCGGCGGTTGGTCAGGATCCCGTCGCTGGGCGGGCGTTTCATGGCCAGCATTTGCTTGGTCAACAGATTGCTGCCCATGCCGCCCGCGAAATGGCAATAGCCGCAGGCATGTTCAAACACCGCCTTGGCATCGCGGCCCGCCAGCAGCCGGTCGCCTTCGGGCATGGCGCTGCGAACCTGATAGGGCGGGAATTGCGGCACGCCGCCGGGGCCCGCGGGGGGGGCTTTGGGCGGTTGCGCCATGGCTGCGCCCGTCGCGGCAATAAGGGGCAGGGCGAGCGTCCAGATCAGCTTGCTCATTCCGCGCCCTCCTTCTTTTGCGCGCGATAGGCGGCGGGCCATACGCCCTGTTTGCCCGGAGCGATAATGCCATTGGGGTCCAGCGCATCCTTGATCTTTTCATCAAAGCGGCGCAGCGCGTGGTCGTTGAAGTCAAACGTGTCCATCACGCGGTCCATCCAGCCCAGATGGGTGCGATATTCGCCATAGCCCGCCTTGGCCGTCTCATCGATCAGCGCGTTGAACAATTTCTTGATATTGTCGATCTGGCCCGCATTGTCGCGGTCGTACATCAACATGTTGACATTATTGGCAAAGCGTCCGCCAATGGTGAAGCTGGCGTAGAAATCCACATCATGCTCGGCAATGATCTTGCGGCTGCGCTTCAACTGCCCGATCACATGCTCCGATGTGGCGGGCACCACGGGCGAAAAGCCCATATGCGCGCCGCGTCCGCCCACCCAGTCGCTCATCTGCAAAGGCACGGCCGAGGGCGTGCCCAAAGTGATGTCCATCGGGTGCTTCTCGTCCCCCTGCCGCCACCAGCTTTCAAACGGCGGCGCGTCCAGATGGCGTTTGAAGGCGGCTTTGATCACTTCGGCTTTCGCCTTGTTGACGCTTTCCTCGCCATAAAGGCGGATGGAAACGCGCCAATAGCCCAGCTTGTGTTCTTTGAGCAGCTCCTGCACCCGCCATTCGGGCATGGCGCTGGGCTTGTCCCAGAAATCCTTGCGCGTGCCCAGCAGCACGATCTTGCCCAGCCAGCTGGGTATGAACACATTCTGGTCAATCAATCCGGCGATTTTCAGCGGGGTGATCGTGTCCACCACCCAGGCAATATCGCCTTCCTCGGGAATGTCCCATGTCAGTTCAAGGCTGGTTTCGGGCGCGGGTTGCAGCCAGACGCCCGCCTTGGTCACCACGCCAAGGTTAGACTGGCTGAAGGCCAGATCCCATGTCGGGCCGTAATTCATGGGGAAGAGATGCCATGCCGGATTGTCCTTCATGGCACCCATGCCGGTGCGCAGCAGGTCGCCATCGGGCAGCACCGCCTCGATCCCGCACAGGTTGCGCGCGTGCAGGCCATAGGGCGTGTAGCCAATGCCATGTTCCAGCGCATTGCCCAGTACGCTGCCCCAGCCATTGCCCGGCACGCTCATCCACAAAGGCGCCTTTTGGCGGGCGATTTCGTCATGCAGGTCGAAAAAGCCCACGCCCGGTTCCACCACGGCATAGGCCAGTTTGGGGTCCAGTTCCAGAATGCGGTTCATCCGCCCCAGATCCAGCACCACGCTGCCCGCCATGCGCGGGGCCGATGTGCCATAGCCAAGGTTTTTGCCCCGCGCGACTGGCCACAGCGGCACCTTATGTTCATTGGCAAGCCGGACTATGGCGCGGATTTCCTCCACGCTGGCGGGGGCGACCGCGGCGGAGGCGGGCCAGCGCTCGGTGGAGCCGGGGGCGTAAATGTCGGCATAGGCATCGCGGTCGGCATCGCTGGACAGGACCCAGCCCTTGCCCACCACGGATGCGAAAGCGTTTAAGGCCGCGTCAAAGCCTTGCGGGCTGACGCGGGGTGGCAGGGTCAGTTTCATGGCCCTTCTCTCTCCCATTTTTATAACAATTGTTATGGAATGTGATGGAGGCGCGGCCCGCTGTCAAGCGCCATGTTGCGCAAAAAAAGGGCGAGCCAGCGGCCCGCCCTTTTCCGGCTTTTGCAATCTGATCTGGCTGGAGATCAGAAGGACTTGCGCACCGACAAAGCCCATTCACGCGGACGGCCCACGTTGGAATAGACCGTACCTGCCGAAGCATAGAGCGCCTGGAAGCGCAGCGGCAGGAAGTAATATTTGTCGAACAGGTTCTGCACCTCAAGGCTGATGGCCAGATCCTGCTTTTCATTCTTCCAAGTCAGGCGCGCATTGGTGATGCCAAAGGCCGGATTGTAATCCAGCGGGGCGGTAACCCCCAGACGGCCCATCGTCTGCTTGCCGGTATAGGCATAGTCAATGCGCGGCGTCAGCGAGCCATTCTTGCCCATATCGGCCTTATACTGCATGCCGAAGCTGCCGCGCCAGTTGGGCGTGGTGATCGGATCGGACAGCTTGATCGAGGTGACCTGCGCGCTGATCCGGTTCCATTCGCCATCGATGAAGCTGAGCGTGGCGTCCATGTCCAGCCCTTCGATCGGGCTGGCCGAGACTTCGGCCTCCACGCCATACATCTTGCCGTCGCCGGCATTCTGGATCGCGGCGCAGGGGAAGGGATCGGTGCCCGGCGCATAGCCGTCCAGCAGCGAGCAATCCGAGATCGGCAGCTGGATATTCTTGTAGTCATTGACGAAACCGGCAAGGTTCACGCGCAGACGACGATCCAGCAGGTCGGTCTTGATGCCCAGTTCATAGGACGTGAGCGTTTCGGGACGGAAGGTACCATTGGTGGCCTGCGTCTTGGTAAAGGGACGCGCGGTGACGCCGCCGCCCTTGAAGCCGGTGCTGACCGTGGCATAGGCCATCAATTGCGGGTTGAAGCGATAGTCGGCGGAAATGCGCCAGTCGAGCTTCTTGCCGTCATAGGTCGCCTGACTGCCGTTCAGCGCGCCCACGCCGAAGATGTCATTCAGCGTGCCGCCAGCCCAGGTCTTGCGGACAAAGGTGTAATCCTTGTGCTCGCTGGTATAGCGCAGGCCCGCCGTGACGTTCAAAGCGCTGGTAGGATGCAGGATGACGGTGCCGAAAGCGGCCTTGGAATTGGCCGGAATCGGGTCATTGCCCATGAATTGCAGATAGAAGGTGGGCACATTGGGGACGATATAGCGAATGTCCTGACGGGTATAATAGACCGACTTCTGGTCATTATAGAAGCCGCCAAGGGTCCATTCGCCCAAAGTCCCGATCTTGCCATTCAGGCGCAGTTCCTGGCTGAAGAACTTGAACGACAGATCGTTATAACCCGCGCCGCCCGCAGGGGCATAGGGGGTGAAATCATCGTCGGTGCCGAAGGTCTGCTTATACTTGCGATAGGCGGTGATCGACTGCAGCTTCAGATCGTCGGTGATGTTGTAGGACAGGTTGCTCGACACGCCCCAGCCGGTGAACATGGTGGTGTTGGGCATGGTGTAGGCTTGGCCAGCCTGACCACCTGCGGGCATATAGAAGCTGGCATAGGTGCAGAAGCGGCCGCAGCGGAAATCGACGCCGCCGGTCTTGGCGGTGTTGTTCACCGTCAGCACGCTGGCGGCATTGGTGCGGTTTTCATAGGTGTAATCGGCCGCGACAATCCAGTCGAGCTTGTCATTGGGCTTGTAGCGCAAGGAGCCGCGCACGCCCGAGTAATTCTTGCCGCCCAGCTTGTCGACCACGCAATCCTTGCCGCTGCTGGCATTGCCGGTGATGCCCAGACTGTTGCTGGGGTTGGCGCAGCCATAGTCGAGTTGCTTCACATAGCCGTCCTGACGCTTGAACACGCCGGACACGCGGGCATAGAGATTTTCGGTCAGCGCATAATTGGCCGTGGCGCGCAGATCGAGCCGGTTGCGCGCGCCATAGGCGGCTTCCACCGTGCCCGAATTTTCCGCCGTGGGCTTGGCCGAGAACATCTTGATCGCGCCGCCGATCGAGTTACGGCCCGTCAGCGTGCCCTGTGGCCCGCGCAGCACTTCCACGCGGTCAAGGTCGAGCAGATCCATCACCGAACCGGTCAGCGTGGCGTAATAGACATCGTCAATATACAGACCAACGCCCGGCTCATAGGCGGGGTTGAAGTCATATTGGCCCACGCCGCGAATATAGGCGGCCATCGACGAACCAAAAGCGCCGCCCATTTGTGTCAGTTGCACGTTGGGGGCATTGGCGGCAATCTGGCTGATGTCGGTCTGGTTGCGCGATTTCAGCAATTCGGAATTGACCGCCGTGATCGACAAAGGCGTATCCTGCAGCTTCTGGCTGCGGAACTGCGCGGTGACGACAATTTCCTTCAGCCCCTTTTCCAGCGCGGCGGGGGCCTGTTCATCGGCCGCCATGGCAGGGGCGGCAAGGCCGAGCGCCAAAGCGGTGGTAGCGGCAGCCTGTGCGAGACGCATACGGGTAGTGGTGCCAAAAGTTCTGGCCATTTTCCCTCTCCTTGAACCGGGCTCTTTGGCCCTTATGTTTGTGAGTGATACATACGAATTGACGAGAAGCAAGTCTGATTGGAAAGTTTTTGCGCTGACCTGTCAGGTGATGCCAAAAAATCACATCTGTTAGGGTGCGGGCCTGCCTTTGATGCCAGCGGGGCTTGCTTTGCACGCCTGCCTTGTGTTTAGCCTTTGCCCATGAGCGACACCTGTGCCCCCGACAGCGATGACACGCTGACCACCCTGTTGATCCAGTTACTCAAGCTCTGCTCGCTGGTGGGCGGGCCGATGAAGGAGGGCGTGTGCGATCCTTCGGGCGCCTCCACGCAAGAGGTTAAAGTGGTTATGGCGCTGGCCGGTGAAGGGCCATTGGCGGGGCATGATCTGGTGCATATTACCGGCGCGACTCCGATGAATGTCAGCCGCGCCATTGCTGCGCTCAAGACGCGCGGCTGGGTGGAGGACTTTACCGATCCCGATAACCGTCGCCGCCGCCCCGTGCATCTGACGGAGGCTGGCGAGGCCGCCTATCGCCAGATGCAACCCCTGCTGCATGGCGTGGCGGAAAGCCTGCTGGGCAAGCTGACCCAGCGCCAGCAGCGCGAATTTGGCCAAGCCGCCACCCATGTGTTGCGCCGCATCGCCGAATGGGAAGCGGCGCATCCACAGGTGGATTAATCCACTAAGGCTGGCTGCTGCCCCGCCAGCATCGCGCCAAAGCGCGGGTGGGCAAAATGCATCGGCACATCATGGCGATGCGGCCATGTCTGGCGGATTTCCGCGCTGCGGATTTCATCCGGCCCGATGGGGTTTTCGGGGAAGCAGGTGGTCAGCGGCTGGAGATGGGCGGTGGTTTTCGACCAGCCCGCCTCGTAATCGCCCTGCCATTGCATCATGTAATCGAGCCGCTTGATCTTCCAGACCCCATCTTCCTTCACATAGTCATTTTCATAGATGCCCGCTTCCATGAATTGCAGCGGCAGGCCTTGGGGTTTGAAGGTGCGGGTTTCGTGGCTGCCGCCAAACAGCATGCCACGGAAACGGCCCTTGGCGGTTTGGCCATCGGGGGCGATGGTGATGATATCCTGCATCTGGAAATGGTCGAGCAGGAAGCCATAGGCAGGGCCTTCCTCGCCCGGGGCAAGGAAGAGCGATTTGAACCATGTGCCATAAAGGCGATAGGCCCCCTCGCGCCCCTTGTAGATGCCGGAGAGGAAAATCACCTCGCCATCCTCTGCAAACAGGTCGGCGACATCGCGGGCGCGGTTGAAATCGATGTAATAGCCATAGGCCCAATGCAGGCGGCGTATGGCGTTAATGTCCTCCAATTCCTGCACGCGGCGTTCCAGCGCGGCAAGGCGATTGTCAGTATCACTCATGGCATCTCTCCTGTCGGGATGCTGCCACTTTTCGCGGTGGCTTGCCTCATCCTCTTTGTATGCCATACTAACAATCAAACGGCATTTGGCGAGAGGAAAAATGATGCAGGCGCAAGGTGGAGAATGGGCAGGCCGCGTGGCCTTTATCAGCGGCGGGGTGTCGGGGCTTGGTTTCGGGATCGCCCGCGCCTTTGCTCTGGCCGGTATGCGCCTTGCGCTGTCCTATCGCAACGAGGATTATCGCAGCAAAGCCGCAGCATGGTTTGCCGATCAGGGCTTGGAAGAACCGCTGTGGATCAAGCTGGATGTGACCGACAGAGCGGGCTTTGCGGCGGCGGCCGATGCGGTCGAGGCGCATTTCGGCGGGGTGCATGTGCTGGTCAACAATGCCGGCGTTTCGGTTTTCGGCAATACGGCAGAGGCTTCCTATGATGATTATGACTGGATCATGGGGGTCAACTTCGGCGGGGTGGTCAATGGCATTACCTCTTTCCTGCCCGCGCTGCGCCGCGCCGATGGGCGGCGGCATGTGGTCAATATTGCCAGCATGGCCGCCTATCTCTCCGGCCCGCAGGCGGGGATCTATACCGCCAGCAAATTTGCGGTGCGCGGGCTGACCGAGTCGCTGCGCTATAATCTGGTGCCTTTGGGCATCGGTTGTTCGCTGGTGTGCCCCGCTTTGGTGGCCACCAATGCATGGGATTCCGCCTTCCGCCGCCCCGAAGCCTTTGCCGACAGCGGCTTTGGCACGGTGGACCGCGCCGCGCTGGAGCATTTCGGCAAGGCCTTCGAGGCGGGCATGGACCCGTTGGAGGCTGGGCAGCGTATCCTGTCCGGCATGGGCCAGCGGCGCGGGTTGATCTTCACCCATCCCGAATTTGCCGAGGATTTCGCCGCGATCTATGCCGAAAGCATGGAGGCCCTGCCGCAGGAGGAAGCCCCGCCCGCGCGGCTGGAAGTGGAGCGGATGCGCCGCGCGGCCAACAAGGCGGCGTTGGAGGGGCGGGAGATTAGCATTGCGGATTTGAATTGAAGGGGGGGGATGCCTCCGGCGGGCAAAGGGACTCGGTCCCTTTGCAAACCCATAATGGGGTTGCGTTAGTTGGCGGAGGTAGCGCAAGCTGGAAGCGCCGCAGGCTTTAAAGCGCTCCGCGCAAAGGCGCTGCCTTTCAGGCACGCGCCACCCAGTAACGGGATCGCCAAGGGCCCCCGCCCTTGGCCCGCCGGAGGCAATCCTTCCATCCCTACCCCCACCAAAAAGCCGTAGCCCGCATCTCGATGCTGTTCCTCGGCGGGGCATCTTCTGGCGCAAGCGGGTCATTAAACGCCACATGGGGGATATGGCGCGCGACATCGGGCGCGCTGTCCTTGGTTTTGAAGATGATTGCCTCGCCTGCATGCATATCGGGGTAGTAATACCAGCGATGCGCGGGATTATGCGCGACCAGCAGGCCTTCAAAGCCCCATTCGCGGCCATCGGGCTCGTCGAATATGGCATCGGCGGTGATGAGATCGCCTTCTTCCACGCTGCGCGCATCGCATAGGGCCAGCGGCACATCCTGCGGCGCGGGGGACAGGGCGCGCCAGATGTTGACGGCGGCAAAGCGGGTAAAGCTGCGCCCCGCCGCTGTCCGCTCGGCCATGGCGCGGGCGCTGGTGTCGGCCACGTCAATATGGGCAAAGCGGGCGGGGTGGGAATTGTTGCCGCTGCCCGCCAGACCCGACTTTTCCGAAAAGCGCAGGATGCCATGGGGTGAGACGCGCACCTCATCCGCGCCGGTGGCGGCTTTTACCAGTTCGGCCAGTTCGGCGGCATAGATCTGCGCCACCTGCTCGGGGGACCGCCAATCGGTGACGGCGCTGCTGTGCTGAACCAACGTAAAGCCCTCGCGGTCCAGTCGGGCGCCCATGCCGCGTGCATTGGTCACCGCCATCGGCACGGGGGCAATATCCAGCACGTCGCGGTCATGGGCATTGGCGTAATAGCGCGGGCGGGCCACGCCTCGGCCCGAATAGGCGATCAGGGGTAACATCGCGGCGCCTTTCAGGTCAGCGCGTAATAGCGCACATGGTTGCCATCGGGCCGCCTTTCGCCCACGCCGATGAAGATGTGGCGGGTCAGCCAGTCATGCTTGCCCTTGCTGGTTTCAAAGCTGGGCTGGGCGCGCAGGTAATATTCGGCATGGGGCACCGGATCGCCACCGGCAAAGGCCCAAGCGCGCAACCGGTCCATCACGCCCGGTTCCCTGCCCCACAGGAAGCCCTTGTTCTGCATATAGATCAACGTGCCATCTTCCTCCTCCAGCATATAGCGGGCGTCGAAACAGGCGGTGTCATCGGGGCGGAACAGGGCATAATCACCGCCCGAATTGGGCACGGCGCGGCCTTTCAAACGCGGGCCTTCAAACACGCCGCTGTCCACATAGACCGCGCTGCGCATACCGCCGCTGGGCAGATCGGGCACCATTTGCACGCGGGTGAATTGCAGGGTGCAGGCAAAGGCGAATTCCAGCCTTGGATTGTCGAGTGTGGAGAAATCCATGAAGCGGCCCTTTTAATAATTGGAAAGAATGGTCAGCGCGGGCCCGTCCAGCGGCTTGCCCGCCTTTTGCTTGGCCAGCTCGTCCTTGCGGGTCTGCACTTGCAGATCGATCAGATAGGCATGGATGGCGTCCGCATCCTGCGGGGAAAGAATATCGTTCCAGCGCGGCATACCGGCGGGCACATAAAGCCCGTCCAGCACGATCTGGCGGAAGGCCTCATGCGTGGCGGGGGCCATACGGCGCAGGTCCGGCGTGATCGAGCGGGGGCGGTTGGCGTGGCAAATGGCGCAATTGCCAAAGAACAGGCTGGCCCCGCGCGCAATCACCTCGGGCGTGACATTGGCGGCCTGTGCGGGCGGCTCTGGCGCCACGGTCAGCGGGGGCAGCAGCGGCGGTTTGACCAGACGCGCCCGCCCGTCCAGCTTGAACACCAGCAAGCGGTTGGCATTGACCCGATTATAGGCCGCGCCATAGCGGGGAATATAGGGATAGCCCCCGCCGCCCCAGCCTGCGGTGACCGCCACATATTGCACCTTGCCGATGCGATAGGTCATGGGTGCGGCCATGATCGAGCTGCCGGTGTCGATGGCTTTCAGGCTGCGCCCCGTGGCCGCATCGCGAACCACCAATTGCCCCGCCACATTGCCATGCACCAACAGGCCCGAAGCGGTGACCATCACCCCGCCGCGATCCTGCCACCCGCCGGTGTCCACCGCCCAGACGGTCTTGCCGGTCAGCGGGTCGATGGCGCGCATCTGCGCCTTGCCGGGGTTTTTCACCGCATCGGCAAAGGCGGGCAGGGCGCGGATCTGCGCGGCCATGGGCGCGGGGAAGGTGCCTACCGCCTCGGCCAGATCCTGCGTGAAGATCAAGGCGGCATCATTGTTGAGAGCACGCGCTTTCAACGGCTTTTGCCCCGGCGTCATGAAGATCAGATTGCCAATATCCAGCACCGATCCATAGTAAAGGCCGGTCTTGGGACTATAGGCCGCGGGGAACCAGTTGCGCGCGCCCGGTGTGCCGGGGAAGACGATCTTGGGGCCGGTGGTGTAATCGGCCGCTTCTGCGTCCAAAATCGGGCGGCCGGTGGCAGAATCAATCCCCTTGGCCCAATTGACCCGCGCGATGGGGTTGGCGCGCAGCAATTTGCCGCTTTGCCGGTCGATCACATAGAGGAAGCCGTTTTTGGGTGCGTGTAGGATGACCGGCCTTTCCGCCCCGTCCACCGTCATCCGTGTCAGGATCATCGGCGCGGTGGAGGTGAAATCCCAATTGTCGCCGGGCGTTTCCTGATAATGCCAGCGCATCGCGCCGGTTTTCGGGTCCAGCGCCACCACCGATCCCAGATAGAGATTGTCGCCCCCCGCAGGCGAGCGTTTGGACGTGGCATAGGGCCCGCCATTGCCGGTGCCGACCAGAATCAGCCCCGTTTCCGGATCATAGTTGAGCGCATCCCATGGCGCGCCGCCGCCGCCAATGTCCCAGCGGCTGTTGGGGTCCCATGTTTTCAGCGCGGCTTCGAGTTCTGGGCGCTCCTGCGGGCCCTTGGCCGGATCGCGCGGCACCACGTGCCAGCGCCAGCGCAGCTTGCCGGTTTTCAGGTCCAGCGCGGTGACATAGCCGCGCACATCATATTCGGCGCCCGCCATGCCGATGATGACCACATCCCCCGCCACTTCGGGCGCGCCGGTGGAATTGTCGCCCTTGGCGCGGTTTTCGATAAAGTCGGCTTTCCACACCAGCTTGCCGGTTTTCGCGTCCAGCGCATACATCCAGCCATCCAGCGCTGCCACCATCACCTTGCCATCGGCCACGGCCAGCCCGCGATTGACCATGTCGCAACAGGCGGTGCGGTTCAGCTGCATATCCACTTCCGGCTCGAAAGCCCAAAGCGGACGGCCGGTGGCGGCATCAAACGCATAGGCCCGCCCTGCCACACCCGAAACATAAAGCACGCCATCGACCATGACCGGCGTGGCCTCCATGCCGCGCCCCGTGCCCAGTTCCGCGCTCCATGCCAGACCAAGGCGGCTGGCATTGGCGGGGGTGATCTGGTCCAGACGGGAATAATGCGTTTTGCCCGCATCGCCGCCGGGGTTGGTCCATGTGGCGCCCGCGCCCTGAATCGACGGTGGATTGGCCGCCAGTTGCGTGGCGGCCAGCGCCAGTGCGAGAGTGGCCAGCTTCTTCACTGCGCCGCCTCCGCCAGCAGTAGCGGGGCCACCGGAGCTTCGGCAGGCCATGGGCTGGGCATTTTATAGGGCACGGTGATGAAATTGGCCTCGATCTGGGTGATCATGCCGCCATCGATCTTGAACAATTCGCTGATGTAAAAGCTGTGCGGGCGGCGCACCGGACTGTTGACCCAGCGGCCATCGGTCAATTGATAGCGGGCAAGGCGGCCCGAATGGTCGATAAAGCCAAAGGCCATCACCAGCCCGCGTTCCTCATCCACCAGCGGGAAGCGGCGGGCGCGCAATTCATCATCATAGCGGTAATTGCCCATGCGGAATTGCTCTTCGCAGCCCAGAGCGGAGACCGGCACGATTTTGGCGAATTCGGGATTGCGGGTGGTTTGCACGCCATTTTCCACCCGGTTGCAATCGGGGTGGAATCGCGTGTGGATCGTGCCATCGTTCAATTGCAGCGTGTCGAAATAGCCGTTGGACAGCTGCACCATTTCCGCGCGCGGGGTGGGGAGCGCGGGCTCGGTTTCCAGAATGGGTTTGACCCAATAGCGCGGGTTTTCGAATTTGATGCCCGAATCGCTTTGCCGCACGATGCACATTTCGCACTCACGGATCGCGCCATCGGGGTTGACCGCAAGGCGCAGCGTAAAGGCGCTTTCCTCGATCGCCTCGTGGATGGTGCCGAAATAGCCGACTTGGCCGTTGCGCGTATCGGCAAAGCGCAATTGATACTCGCCCAGCCTTTCAATCGTGCCCCAGACGCCATCGCCGATTGCCAGCATCACGTTGTTTTCGCTGAATTGCGCATCGGCTGCCCATGACACTTTCGTGGCATCGCCCGCGTTCAGCGCGGCCAGAAAGGCGTCGAGCACGCCATAAAGGGCGGACCGGTCCATAAGCTCTCCCAATCTTGGCGCTGTGTCGCGCCTTGTTGCTTTATCTCTTGCACAAGCTATCAAATGTTACAATAGAGATTGCCGGAGCAGGGTGGATTAACACCCGCCCTTGGGGAGAGTTTGCGATGAGCCGCACAGCGGAGGAAGAGGCCAATCTGGCTCTGGTGCTCAACATGTATCGCGATGTCCTGATCGCGATGGATAGCAGCGCGGTCGACCGCTATATTGCACCTGATTATGTGCAGCATTCCTCTCTGGCGGAGCCGGGGGTGGCGGCATTGAAAGCCTTTCTGGACAAGGTGCGCGCGGAAAGTCCCGATGCCCGCCAGACCATTCACCGCGCCATGGTGGATGGCGATATGGTGGCGGTGCATGTGCATGTGGAGCGCTATGCGGGCGATGCCGGATTGGCGGTGGTGGATATTTTCCGCGTGGCCAACGGCATGATTGCCGAACATTGGGATGTGTTGCAGGAAGTGCCGGAAAAGCCGGTCAATCCGCTGCCTATGTTTTGAAGGAGAGTTTTATGCTGCGCCTTACCCTTGCCGCTGCGCTGATGCTGGTGGCCGCTCCTGCCATGGCCGCTCCTGCCAAACCTGCCGCCTGCAAGCTGAACCCCAAGCAGGTGGTCACCCGCTTTATGGACGAGTTCTACATCAAGGGCGAGGTGCGCCACGCTTTTGAAACATGGGTGGACCCGTCCTATATCCAGCACAATCCCTATGCCCCCACCGGACGCGATGCGGCGATTGCCTTTCTGGAGCCTTTCATGAAGGGCAACCCCGGTCACAAGGCCGAGATCAAGCGCATTCTGGCCGATGGCAATATGGTGGTGGTGCATACACATAGTCGCATGAAGCCGGAGGATCGCGGTTCGGCCGTGGTGGATATTTTCCGTGTGCAGGGCTGCCGCGTGATGGAACATTGGGATGTGTTGCAACCCGTTCCCGAACAATCGGCCAATAGCAACACGATGTTCTAAAAAAGGCTTGGGCAATGGTGGCGATTTCGGGGCAGTTTGTGGACCGCTGCGTGGTGGTGCTGGGCGGAACGGCGGGCATTGGTCTGGCGGCGGCGCGGCTGTTTTATGACGAGGGCGCCAAGCTGGCGGTGACGGGGCGTAATGAAGCGGCCCTGCGCAAAGTGGCCGAGGAGCTGGACGCGCTGGCCATCCGCAGCGACATCAGCGACACCACCCAGACCGCTGGCGCCATGGCCGAGATCGAGGAGGCTCTGGGCGGGATTGACCTGCTTTTCGTCAATGCCGGTGTGGGCGGTTTTGCCCCTGTCGATCAGGTGACCGAGGCGTTCTGGGACCAGATCCATGATGTGAACCTGCGCGGCGCTTTCTTTGCCATTCAAAAGGCGCTGCCGCTGATGCGTGACGGGGGCAGCATTGTCATCACCGGCTCGATCGGTTCAGTGGCGGCGGTGCCGGGCAATGTGGCCTATGCTGCGGCGAAGGCCGGGCTGCGGGCGATGGCGCGCATTCTGGCCAAGGAATTGCTGCCCCGCCGCATCCGCGTCAATATGGTCAGCCCCGGCCCGACCGATACGGAAATTTTCAAGCGCGAGGCCAGTGCGCAGCAAATTGCCGATATGCGCGAATTGATGGCCAATGTGGTGCCAATTGGCCGCATGGGAACATCGGAAGAAGTAGCAAAGGCTGTGTTGTTTCTTGCCAGCGGCGCTGCATCGTTTATTAACGGAATTGATCTTTATGTCGATGGCGGCTGCCTAGAGCTGGGCTGACATCGAAACACCCACATCACGAGCTGTGAGAGGGGAAGGGGGCGTCGCTCGGAACACGGGCGGCGCCCCCTTTCGGTTTATAAAACGCTAGGCATGCCATCGAGCAGGATGGTCTTCAGCTCGGTATAGCCCAGCAGGCCCTCGATCCCGCCTTCGCGGCCAAGGCCCGATTGTTTGAAGCCGCCAAAGGGCAGGCCAAAATCCATGCGCAAGCCGTTTTGCCCCACCGCGCCGGTGCGGATGGCGCGGGCGATGCGATAGGCCGCGTCCACATCCTGCGTCAGCACCGAACCATTGAGGCCAAAGGCGGATTGATTGGCGATGCGGATGGCGTCCGCCTCGTCCTCATAGGGGATCAGGCAGAGCACGGGGCCGAAGATTTCCTCCTGCGCAATGCGGCTGGTGTTGTCCACGTTGGTGAACAGGGTCGGTTCGATAAAGTAACCCTTGGCCAGATGGGCGGGGCGTTTGCCGCCATAGGCCAAAGTGGCGCTGGCCTTGCCTTCCTCGATATAGCTTTCGATGCGCCGCAATTGCCGCTCCATCGCTACAGGGCCTAGCTGGGTTGCCGGATCATCGCTGTGCCCGATCACCACTTGCGCCATTTGCGCGGCGATGGCGGCGGCCAGTTCATCATGGCGGGCGCGGCTGACCAGCACGCGGCTGAGCATGGCGCAGACCTGCCCGCTCATCATGCAAAGCGTGCCCGACAGGATTTGCGCGGCCACATCAATCGGGAAATCATCCAGCACCAAAGCCGCCGATTTGCCACCCAGCTCCAGCGTGCAACGCGCCACGCGGGCGCCGCAAACCTGCGCGATGCGCGTGCCCGCCACGGTCGATCCGGTAAAGCTGACCTTGTCCACCCCTGCATTGCACACCAGATGGTCGGAAGCCTCGCGCTGGCCGGTGACCAGATTGACCACGCCTGCGGGCAGACCGGCGGCCTGTGCCGCCTCGGCAATAATATAGGCTTCCAGCGGGGTTTCGGGGCTGGGCTTCATAATCACGCAGCAACCGGCGGCCAGCGCATAGGCCAGCTTGTTGAGCATGATGCCATAGGGCCCGTTCCATGGCGCAATCGCAGCCACCACGCCCACCGGCTCATAGGCGACCAGACCCACCGCCGCGCCGGTGCTGGGGCGTTGCTGCACCCATTCAAAGCCTTCCGCCATGGCGATAATGCCGTCGAATGTGGCGTTGGAACCGGCCTGCATGATGCCGGAAAAGCTGGCGAGGCCGCCCATCTGCATGGTCCATGCCCGCGCCGTTTCGCCCACGCGTGCGTGGAGGATGGCGCTCATCTTGCGCATGAAGGCTAACCGCTCGGCAGGCGCCATACGCGGCCATGGGCCATGGTCAAAGGCTTCGCGGGCGGCGGAAACGGCGGCGTCCATATCCACCTCGTCCGCCTCGGCCACGGCGGAGACTTGTTCTTCTGTATTGGGGTCGATCTGGGCCAGCATGCGGCCTGAATGGGCGGGCACCCATGCGCCGCCGATAAACAGGCGATCGGGATGGGCGATGCGCGGCGGCACCGGCGTGATGATGGGGAAGGGGGCATTCATCGGGGGATCTATCCTTTATACGGTCGCGGAGGCGGCGGCGCGCAGCATGGGCGCATGGGCCTCGATCATGGTGCGGGTGCTGCGCGCGGGGCGGCCGGTCAGATGCTGGAAATCATCGCTCTGGATCGCCAGATAGCCTTCGCGGATAGCGCGGCCAAAGCTGACCATATCATCGCTGTTCCATGGAATGCCCTGCACGCTCTGGTCATCCACCGGACGGCGGGGAATGCCCATCGCATCGAACATCGCATATTGCGCATCATCATCCACGGCTGTGTAGGCAACGGGGACGCCGGTGATCTGCGCCATCATCGCCGCGACATCGGCAAAGCTTTCCAGTGCGGGGCCGGTGATGTCATAGGTGCGGCCCTTGTGGCCATGGGTGGTCAACACGGCGGCGGCGGCATCGATACAATCATCGCGCCAGACCATCGCCTCCAGCCCTTCGCCCGCGTTGGAGATCCATTGCCCGCTGGCCATAACGCCCGGCCCTGCCATCACGATCATCGCATCGGCATAATGGGCGTCGCGCAGAAAGGTCCAGCTTGCGCCGGAAGCGCGGATCAGGCGTTCGGTTTCGATATGGTCATGGCGCACTTCGGCAGGATTGGCCGGATCATCAATGCCGATAAAGCTGGTATAGGTGATATGGCCGATGCCAGCGGCCACGGCGGCCTCGACGGCGGCGCGGTGCTGTTCCACGCGGGCGCCCACGCGGGTGCCGGAAATCAGCATCAGCTTTTCACCCCCCGCCATGGCGCTGGTCAGCGTGTCGGGCTGGTCAAAATCGCCATAGCGCACGGTGCAGCCCTGTTCCTTGCGATGGGCCAGCGTGTCGGGCTTGCGGGTGATCAGCACCAGATCACCTCCGCGCCCCGCCGCGATCAACCGGTCGGTCAGCCCGCGGCCATAATGGCCGCTGGCGCCGGTGATAACAATGCGGCCGCCCATTTAACGGGCCACCTTATCCAACTGGCTTTGCGGCACCCACCAGCCATGCACCTGCGGGCGCAAACGGGTGGGGATCGCCACCTTCGCCAAGGGCCCTGCATGCAGCGCGCCCGCATCCAGCACCCATGCGGCATGGGCGAACTGGTTGTCGCCGGTCTGTTCATCGACGATGGCGACAATATAGCCCAGATGGCCTTCCTGCGCGGATGGCACATGCACCGGCTCGTTGATGCTCCAGCCCTGCGGCAGGGCGAGGGCATCGACCACATGGCCAGCCTCCGCCGCGCCATGGACGAAGTCGAGCCGGACGATCGTGTTGAACATCGCGCCCACCGGCCCGCCGAACAGGGGCGGCCCCTGCATTTCCGGATTCATGGTCAGCATCCAGCCATAGGGATTGGGGCGGCCTTGCATGGCGGCGGGGATCAGCGGGAAGTCACCGGGAGGGCCGACCACGCTCTCGCTCACGCTGGTGGCATCGCCCTTGGGATCGACGCTCCAGCGGGTGAGCGCGCCTTTGACATCCCACGGTGCCATATGGATGCCCGACGCCTCGCGGATGAAGGGGAAGGCATTGGTGTTGGACAGGCATTGGTCGAAATGGATCACGCCTGCCTCATCTTCAAAGGCATTCATGAAATGATAGGCCGAAACGCCCTTGGGCCCCTTGAACCAGCGGATTTCCGACACATCGCCATAGCGCGGCATCACGCCCAGCCAGCTGTCGGTTTCGGGCTCATGCACCCAATGGTCGCCACCCGCCTTCAACCGGTCGAGCGAGCAGGTGGTGGGATAGATGGGGAACAGGGCGTAATTTTTGGTGATGGCGAAATCATGCATCATCGCGCAATAGGGCGCGTCGAACCATTGTTCCTTCACCAGCTTGCCGCTGGCATCGACGATGCAATAGGCGACCTTGGTGCTGGCCGGACCATCGGCCTCATAGCCATAGAAGAACAATTCGCCCGTATGCCCGTCGATGCGCACATGGGCGGTCATGGTTTCGGATTTGAGAGCGCCGTCAAAATCATAGCTGCCGATCGTGTCCAGCGTGATCGGGTCCACCTGATAGGGGCGGCCATCTTCCTTGGCCATCAACATCCGGCCCGCGTGCCATACCGGCGTGGTGTTGGCGACAGTGCGGTCTACACCCTGCACATCCTCATCATCGGTGAAAATATTGCGATAGCGGCCAAAGCGGGCGCGGCCCTTTTCCGCCTCGGCCAGCCAGCGCGCGGTGCGGACATAGCGGATCAGGAAATCGGCGGTGCCATCGGCGTTGAAGGCCAGGCGGCTGACCATACCATCGCCCGAGAGCACATTGTCATCGGCGAATTTGGGCGGGTAATGCGGGTCGGGAATGGCGCGATAGAAACTGCCGCAGACCTCTGGCGGCAAAGTGCCTTCGACGGCCAGATGGGTGAGCGTGACCTCGCGCCCGACAGGCTGGTTGAGGCCGATAAAATGCGAAGTCTGCGGGAAAGCCGCGTCAACGGTTGCCATGATCCTCTGTCCCTTTGTTTATAACTTTTGTTAGTGTTGTAACGCTGATTCTTCGCCGGTGCAAATGGTGAGTTGCCCCTTTTGTCGCAAAGTGTCGCGCTCCCCTGCGGCGGGTTGAACCGATGCGCGTTCTGCGCCAGTTTCGGTGTTGATAATGCGGGCGCATCCCCCTTTCGCGCGCCCGCGCCCAGAGGAGCCGGAACCTATGTGCGACGAACTGACCCTTGCCGATGATGATGCCAATCTGGCCGTGCGCGGCCTGTCGCGCCGCGATTTTGCCGCGCTGTCGGCGGCGGCCACGGCAGTGGCCTTTGGCCATGCGCAACAGGCGATGGCGGCTGGCGCTGCGTTAAAGGAGCAGGCGGTTAACATCACCACGCCGGATGGCGCCTGCGATGCTTTCTTTGTGCATCCGGCCAGCGGCAAGCATCCCGCCGTGATCGTCTATCCCGATATTGCCGGTTCGCGTGAAGCCTATCAGGTGATGGCGCGCCGCCTTGCCAGCGATGGCTATGCGGTCTTGCTGGTGAACCATTATTACCGCACGGCCAAGGCGCCCTTGCTGTCTGGCCTGACCGAATGGCGCACGCCCGCGGGCGCGGAAAAGCTGAAGCCCGCGATTGCCGCGATTACCACAGCCGGGATTATCAGCGATGCCAAGGCCTTTGTCGGCTGGCTGGACAGCCAAGCGGCGGTGGATACCAAGCGCAAGATTGGCGCGGCGGGCTATTGCATGACCGGCGGCTATACGGTGCGCGCGGCGGCGGCGGTGCCTGATCGCGTGGGGGCAGGGGCCAGCTTCCATGGCGGCGGTCTGGTCAGCGATGCGGCCGATAGCCCGCATAAGCTGATCGCGGGCACCAAGGCCGGTTTCCTGTTTGCGATTGGCCGCAATGATGATGCGCGCAGCCCCGGCGACAAGGATGCTTTGAAAGCGGCGGCTGCTGGCCATTATGTCGAGGCCGAGGTCTATGCCGCCGATCATGGCTGGTGCACGCTGGATGCGCCCTCCTATGACAAGGGCGAGGCGGACCGCGCCTATGCGCGGCAATTGGCCCTGTTCGCCAAATTGTAAGTTGCCAAATTGTAAGGAAAGGACGGGGCAGGCGCGATACCTGCCCCGTTTCCGGTTTTAGAAGTCTTTCTTCAACGTCACCGCCCAAGTGCGCGGCAGGCCGGGCGCGCCCGATACCGTGCCGACATTGGCGTAATTGGCGGTCATCGAGGTGAAGTAATATTTGTTGAGCAGGTTGCGCAGTTCGAAACTGGCGCTCCAGCCATCTTCCTGACTCTTCCACGTCAAACGCGCATTGGCGAGGAAATAGCCGTCGATGCGGTTGGTGGCCACCTGCGTTGCCAGCGCGCCGCCGCCCCCCGTGGCCGTGGTGGTGGAGACCACCGCGCGGTCAACATTGGTCGGGTCGACATAGATATGCGACTGGTAGGACCCGTCGGCGCGCAGGATCAGCGTGCCCTTGCGCACATCGGGCACTTCATATTGCACGCCCGCATTCCATTTCCACGTCGGCGTATAGGGCGGCACAAAGCTGGCCTGCACGCCGGTGCTGGCGCTGTCCACGGTGGTATATTTGAAATCCAGATAGGACAGCGAACCATCCAGCGTCAGATGCTCGACCGGACGGATGGTGGTTTCGACCTCAAAGCCCTTCACATGCGCCGAACCCACATTCTTGGGCTGGAGGCAAGGCGCGGCGGGGAAGCCCAGGCTGTTGGGGCAGCTGAGCGTGGTCAGGATGATATTCTTGTAATCATTGTAGAAGGCCGAGACGTTGAAACGCAATTTGCGGTCAAACAGGTCGGACTTGAAGCCAAGCTCATAGGCCACGATGGTTTCGGGCTGGAAGGGCTGGGCCTGGTTGATGAAGAAGGGGCGCGGGTTGACGCCGCCAGCGCGATAGCCGGTCGACACCTGCGCATAGGTCATCAATTGCGGGCTGAAGCGATAGTCGGCCGCCACGCGCCAGTCGGTGCGCTGCTTGCGGAATTGCGCCGACAGGCCGTTCAGCGCGGCGATCGCGCAATTGGGCGGCGAACCCACGGTGAAAGGATAGCCGGTGCAGGCCTGAATGGCGCTGCCATCGGGATTGCGGCGGGTATAGGTATAGTCCTTGGCGTCCCAGCTGGCGCGGATGCCGCCGGTCAGCGTCAGCGCGTCGGTGGGATGCAGCGAGCCATTGGCGAACACCGCCTTGTTGGTGGCGGGGGTCTTGTCCGGACCATGCAGGAAGTCGATACCCGCATAATTGAGATCGATGCGGCCGGTATAGGTGCCATCGGCGTGGAAGTAGAAACCGCCCACCGTGTAATCGAGCAGATTGTTGAAGGCCTTGCCGGTCAGGCGCAGCTCTTCGCTATATTGCTTGTTGCTCTGCGCCTGTTGCAGCATGGATGGCTGGACCGGAGCGCCCTCGGCAAAGGCCCAAGAGGCATCATACTGGCGATAGGAGCTGATGGATTTGAGCGCCGTATGGTCATTGATCGTCCAGTCGATGCTGGCGAACAGCCCGTAATTGTCGAGGTTGGAATGTGGGTTCAGCGCCAGCGGCTTATAGGGCATCTGGCTGTCGGCGCGTGCATTGTCGATGAAAGTGGCATAGCTGATATAGCGGCCATCATAACCGGCGGGCGTGGTGTCGCAACTGTTCACGCCCGTGACGACAAAGGCGCAATTGAGCGGCACCGAGGCGCCATTGACCCCCGCCAGCCATGGGCGCGCGGGCGATTTGGACACGGGGCTTCCGGCAAATTGGCCAATGGCATTGCCATAGAGCAGGATCGAAGGGCCGGGTTCGTCGCGCTGGCGGGTGAAGTCGGCGGCGACATTGACCTCGACATCGCTATTGGCCAGCCAGCGCAGCGCCACCTTGCCCGCGGCAAAGCTGGTGCCACCCAAAGTGCCCAGCACCGGATTGTCGCCCACGGCATAGGTGGGCACGTTGGAACCGGGGTGGGTCTTGGCATAATCTAGCCGCTTGACATAGCCGTCGCGGTTTTTCGATGCGCCCGACACGCGCAGGAACAGATTGTCCGACAGTTTCATGTCGAACATGGCGCGCAGGTCGATGCGGTTATAAGCGCCATAGGTGCCTTCCACCATGCCCTTGCCATTGCCCTGCGGCTTGACCGAATAGAGCTTGATCGAACCGCCCAGCGAGTTGCGCCCCGCCAGCGTGCCCTGCGGCCCGCGCAGCACTTCCACGCGGTCAAGGTCCATCAGGTCGAGCAGCGAGCCGGTGAGCGTGGGCAGATAGACATCGTCAATATACATGCCCACGCCCGGTTCGAGCGCGAAATTGGGGTCGGTTTGCCCCACGCCACGGATGAAGGCGATGATGCCCGGGCCCAAATAGGCATTCTGGGGCGAAAGCGTCACATTGGGCGTTTGCGCGGCCACTTCGGCAATATTGGTTTGCCCGCGTGCGGCCAGCGAGGCGCCGTTCATAGCGGTGATGGCCAGCGGCGTATCCTGCAATTTCTGGCTGCGGAATTGCGCGGTCACCACGATTTCATTGGTGGTCGGACCTTTCCTGGCGTCCGGCGTGGCGGTCTGTGCCAAAGCGGGATTCGCGGCAGCCAGCAAGGCGATGCTGGCGCTGGAAAGGTAAAGCCCCCTGATTCCAGTCATATAATCCTCTCCGTCTCTGCGCGGCTTTTGTTTTGGTGCCGCGTCTGCAACATTGCTATCATAAATGCGAAATTTTCAGCAATGTGATAATTTGGCTGGCTTGGCAGAAAGGCGCTGCTGCGACATTCTTGCCGCACCTGTGGCTGGGGTGGCTGCCCGAGACGACACTTGCCGCCACCGACCCGCGCGCCCATATTGGCTGGCAAAGGAGATCCCCCGAGATGACCGAGCATTCCGACCTGCCGCAAACCGAGGCGCAATGGCGCGAGAAGCTGGGCCCCACCCGTTACCATATCCTGCGCGAAGGCGGCACGGAACGCGCCTTTACCGGCGAGTATGAGAGCAACAAGGCAGCGGGCGATTACCTTTGCGGGGGCTGCGGCGCGCCTCTGTTCCATTCCAGCACCAAATATAATTCGGGGTCGGGCTGGCCCAGTTTCTATGCCCCAGAGGATGCCAGCGCGATTGCCGAATTGCGCGACATGTCCCACGGCATGGTGCGGGTGGAGGTGCGCTGTGCCCGCTGCGAGGGCCATTTGGGCCATGTCTTTCCCGATGGGCCGCAACCCACGGGTCTGCGCTATTGCATCAACAGCGCCAGCCTGAACTTCGTTCCCGAGGATCTACCGGGCGAGGATGCTTAAGATTTTGCACTGACAGCCATTTGCGGTTAACCAAGCGCCGATTATGGGCGCCGCTGGCGCTTGGCGGGTGCATGCGTTGTTTCATGAGGTTGGGTAAAGCATGGCGAAACAGGTGAGGCGGCGTTCGGGCGAGGTGAATGATGCCTCTAACGGATCGGGCGTTGTGGGCCGTTTCTTCAAGCGGCTTGCCCTGTGGATCGGCTCGATCGCGCTGCTGGGCGTGGGTTTTCTGGCGGCGGCGGTTTGGTTTGAATCCAGCCAGTTGCCCGATTTCGACGCGCTGAAATCCAGTCAGGTGGGCCAGACCATTTTGGTCCGCGCCCGCGATGGTACCGAGATTTTCTCCATGGGGCCTTCCTATGGCAAATGGCTGAATTACAACGAGTTGCCCGAGGTGATGAAGACCGCCATGGTCGCCACCGAGGACCGCCGTTTCCGCCAGCATATCGGCATTGACCCTATCGGCGTGCTGCGCGGGTTCTATGTGCGCGGCAAGACCGGCAAATGGCGTCAGGGCGGATCGACGCTGACCCAGCAATTGGCGCGCACCATCTTCCTCAACAATGACCGTACATGGCACCGCAAGGCGCGCGAGGCGCTGATCGCTCTGGCGCTGGAATGGAAGTTCAGCAAGGACGAGATCCTCGAACTCTATCTCAACAAGGTCTATTTCGGCGGCGGTGCTTATGGCGTGGACGCGGCCTCGCGCAAATTCTTTGGCCATGAAGGGCGCCAGCTCAGTCTGGGCGAGGCGGCGATTATTGCAGGGCTAGTGAAGGCCCCCAGCCATTATTCCCCCACCGCCGACCAGCAGGCCGCGATTGACCGCGCCAAGGTGGTGCTGGAAGTGATGGTGGATGCCGGCGCCATCACCCCGTCGGAGGCGGACAAGACCGATCTCAAGACGGTCAAACTGGCCGCCGAGGGTTCGCAAACCGCCGTGCGCTATTTCACCGACTGGGCCTTGCCGCAATTGGAGGCGATCCTGCCCGAGGCGCGTGATCCCAATGCGGTGGACAATATCGAGGTCTGGACCACTTTGGACCCCGCGCTGCAACAGGCGGCTGCCCATGCGATTGCGGGCTATACGCCCAAGGATGCCCAGGGCGCGATGGTCAGCATGGACCGCGATGGCGCGGTTCTGGCCATGGTGGGCGGGCTGGATTATGTGACCAGCAATTACAACCGCGCCACCAGCGCCCTGCGCCAGCCCGGTTCGGCGTGGAAGCTGTTTGTCTATCTGGCCGCTTTGGAAGCGGGCGTGAAGCCCGATGATGCGGTGGTGGACCAGCCCGTGACCATCGATGGTTGGAGCCCGCGCAATTCGGGCGGCACCTATGCGGGCCAGATCGACGTGCGCACCGCCTTTGCCTATTCCAAAAACACCGTGGCCGCGCAATTGGGCCAGCAGGTCAGCTTTGACGCGGTGGCCGCCATGGCCAAGCGTTTCGGCATCACCACGCCCATTTCCACCAACCCTTCCATGGTGCTGGGCACCAATGATGTGCGGCTGATCGAAATGGTGCGCGCCTTTGCCGCGGTTTCGGCCAAGGGCATATCGGTGGAGCCCTATGGCATCACCAAGGTGCTCGCCAGCGATGGCCGCGTCTTGTACGAGCGGCCCAAGGCGCAGGGGCAGGTGCTGGTCGCGCCCTTTGTCTCGGCAGGCATGACCGACCTGTTGCAAACCGCCGTCAACATCGGCACCGGCCGCGCCGCGCAAATCGGCCGCCCCGTGGCGGGCAAGACCGGCACCACCAGCAGCAACAAGGATGGCTGGTTCCTCGGCTTTTCCAGCGGGGTGACCACCGGCGTATGGATGGGCCGCGATGACGCCAAGCCCATCGCCGGCCTGCAAGGCGGCACCGCGCCCGCCCGCGCCTTTGCCCAATTCATGAAGCAGGCCGTGGCCAAGCGCCCTGTCGAGCCGTTTGAAACCCAGCTCACCCTGCCCGATTGGCAGCTGGAGCCGGACGACATGGCCAATATGACCGCCGACGACGGCTATGTGCCCAATGAGGACGCGCAGCCCACCAACAACCCCGACGACGGCAACGGCCCCTCCAACCCCGCGCCCGCCGCCAATGGCGAGTTTCTCGACAACGCCACCGGCGCCCAGCGGCCCAAGCGCGCGGCGGGGCAGCCTAGTGTGGGGATTTGATTTGGTGCGCTGAAGTGCCTCTGGCGGGTTTCAGGAATGCCTCCGGCGGGCAAAGGGCGGGGGCCCTTTGCAATCCCTTTAATGGGGGTGTGGTTTCCGCTGGAGGGGTGGTTGGGCTGTCAGATTCATTATGGCTGCAAACGCCCCAGTTGCGGTCGTTAACAGTAAAATCGGGCTACCCAGCAAGCAGCCCCTCTTCTAGGGTGATCCCATGCGCACTATTGGACTTCTCGGCGGCATGAGCTTTGAAGGTTCGGCTACCTACTATCGACTAATCAATGAGGGCGTTCGCGACCGGCTCGGCGGTTTGAACTCCGCCGATAGCGTTATGCGGTCGGTGAACTTCGACACGATCGTCGCCATGCAAAAAAGCGGCCGATGGTCCGACGCGGGCGACTATCTTGCCAACGCTGCACTAGGGCTAGAGCGGGCAGGTGCTGACTGTGTGATGATCTGCGCGGTGACGATGCACCTTGTTGCTGACGCAGTGGAGGCGGCAGTATCCGTGCCCTTCATTCATATTATCGATGAGACCGCCCACCAGCTTTTGGCGAAAGGTAAGCGCAAGCCTTTGCTCATTGCTACACGCTACACGATGGAAAACGGGTTCTATCAGGACCGGATGGCACGGCATGGCATCGATGTGATCGTCCCCGACGATGCGGGCCGCATTGCTACTCACGACATTATCTTTAACGAGCTTTGTCAGGGTAAAATACTCGACGTATCCCGTTCGGCGCTGATCGACCTTGTGAAGACTGCCAAAGAGCACGGGGCGGATAGCGTCATATTCGGCTGCACCGAAATCGGGCTTATCCTTGACGTTGACGCGCTGCCGCTGCCCGGTTTCGACAGCACCGTCATACACGCGGAAGCCGCCATAGCGTTTGCACTGCGTTGACAGCTACACGCCCACCCCCCCCCCCCAACTTTCCGATCACACCCCCGCCGCGCAGCGGCTTTCAAAGTCAACTATAGCGCCACCTATCCGCCCAAGTGCCACTCATTAACGGGATTGCAAAGGGCCCCCGCCCTTTGCCCGCCGGAGGCATAAAGCACCCGCCGGAGGCACCTTAAAACCCCAAACCCCCAAAACCCCCAAAAACAAAACCCCCGCCAGCTATAGCCAGCGAGGGTCTGTTCTAACGCTCAAACCAAGCGATTACCGCAAGCGCAGGCCGATATAGAGCGGCGGCTGGCCCGGGCGCATGACCTGCACGCCCACGGCGGTGCGGCCTGCGGTTTGGGCGGCGCGGATGCCGGCTTCCAGCTGGGCGATATTGGCGATGGGCGTGTTGCCGATCGACAGGATGATATCGCCGCGTTCCATGCCCTTGGCGCCCGCGTCAGAGCTTTCGTCCACCTTGGCGATGACCACGCCCTTGGTGTCTTCGGGCATGCCCAGCTGGCGGGCGATCTGGGGCGTGATGGTCATGGGCGAGATGCCCAGTGCCTTTTCGGCAAGGCCGGTGCCCTTGGCCTCGCCCTTGTCCATGGCGTCACCGCCCTTTTTGCGGTCAAAGGTCTGCTCGGCCAGTTCCTCGTCGCTGGGGCGCTTGGCCACCACGACATTGAGGGTCATCTTCTGGCCGCCGCGCAGCACTTCCAGCGGGATTTTCGTGCCGGGAGGCGTGTTGGCCACGAGGAAGGACAGGGTCTGCTCGCGCGTCACATCCTTGCCATTGACCTTGAGCACCACGTCACCGGCCTTCACGCCGCCTTGGTCGGCACCCTTGCCGGGCTCGACCGCCTGAATGATCTCGCCGCGATTATGCGGCAGGCCGAGGGAATCGGCGTAATCATTGGTGATGGGCTGGATGCGCACGCCCAGATAGCCGCGCTCGATGCTCTGGCCCTTGATCAGGCGGTCGACAATCGGGCTGGCGATTTCCGACGGGATGGCAAAACCGATGCCCACGCTGCCGCCCGAGGGCGAGAAGATGGCGCGGTTTATGCCGATCACCTGTCCGCGCATGTCGAACAAAGGACCACCGGAGTTGCCCTGGTTGATGGCTGCGTCGGTCTGCAGATAGCGGTCATAGGCGCCGCCTTGGCCGGTGTTGCGCAGCACAGCCGAAATGATGCCCGCTGTTACCGTGCCGCCAAGGCCGAAGGGATTGCCGATGGCCACCACCCAATCGCCCACGCGCGCCTTGCCACTATCGCCGAATTTGACGAAGGGCAGCGGCTTGCCCGCGGTGATTTTCAGCACGGCGAGGTCGGATGCGGCATCCTTGCCCACCAGCTTGGCGGGATATTCGGTGCCATCGGGCAGGGTGACGGTGATCGATTCCACCACGCCCTGACCTTCAGGCGTCACCACATGGTTGTTGGTGACGACATAGCCATCGGCGGAGACGATGAAGCCCGAACCCAGCGACTGCGCCTCACGCGTTTGCGGGCCGGATTGTTCGGGCGAGCCGAAAAAGCCTTCAAACGGGGTGCCGGCAAAGGGGTTGGCGCCATTGCCCTGCACCTTCAGCTTTTGCCGCGTGGAGATGTTCACCACCGCAGGCTGCAACTGATGCGTCAGATCGGCAAAGCTTGACGGGGCGCCCACGCGCGGCGTGATGGCCTGCATGGTCTTGTCGTCATTTTGCGCCACCTGCGCTCCGGCAGGAAGTCCGGTGAGGAGCGAGAGGGTCGCACCCCCCAGAAGCAGCGCACTGGTCACTCCATAAGCGTATCGCACTGGGCTTCATCCTTGTTCTGTTGTTGCCTGCCGCGTCGAGGGAAACGCCGTGGCAGGGTGGCCGGTGCTTCCGGCCCTCTTCCCCTATTTACGCCAGCCCGCCATGAACGAAAATTGAATGGACAGTTGGGCTGGCGAAATCCTCATTCATTGCCCCTTGGCCCCGCGGAACTGGCGCAGATAGTCATTGTCGGGCGTCAGCACGATGGTGGTCTGCGATTTGTTGGCAGGGTTGGCAAAGGTGGTGCGATAGCTTTCCATCGCGCGATAGAAGTCATAGAAAGCCGGATCCTTGCCATAGCTTTCGGCATAGATTTGCGCGGCGCGGGCCTCGGCCTCGGCTTGCAGGATTTGCGCCTGTTTTTGCCCCTGCGCGCGGATGGCGGTGGCTTCCTGCTCGCGCGCGGCTTCCATACGGGCAAAGGCGCGATCCAGCGCGCTGCCCTCGGGCAGGTCGGCGCGCTTGATCCGCACGTCGATGATCTGTGCGCCATATTGGCGGGCCTCGGCGTCCAGCGCCTCGCGGATCTTGGCCATCATCGCCCCGCGTTCAGGCGTCAGCAGCGACTGGAACGTGTTGCTGGCCAGACCTTGGCGCAGGACCGAGGTCAGGATCGGCTGCAATTGCTCCTGCAAACGCTCGGTCGTGCCCGCCGTGCGCACCATGCGCACCGGATCGATGATGCGGAAACGGGCATAGGCGTCCACTTCCAGCCTTTGCTGGTCGGAGGAAATGACCTGTTGCCGCTCCATTTCAAGGCTCAGGACACGGCGGTCGATCCGCACCAGCTTTTCAAAGAAGGGCAGGCGCAGCGACAGGCCAGCGCCCGTGTTGCCATAATCGACGCCGGGGTTGTAGCGGTTGATCACGCGCACCGGATCACCCAGCCGCATCACCACCGCCTGCTCGCTTTCCGACACTTGCACCACGGCGGTCATGCCGATCAACACGGCGGCGGTGAGCGCGCCTGCCAGCGCCTTGTGCAGCGGCGTAAAGCTATCGGGGAACAGGTTCTGGCTCATGGGTTGCTCCCTTGCGCGGGGGCATCCGGCGCTTTCTTGCGAATTTCGGGCAGGGGTAGATAGCTGGTGGTGTTGCCCGAAGGCGCGATCACCTTGTCGGTGGAGGACAGGACGCGCTCCATCGTGGCGTAATACATGCGGCGGCGGGTTACCTCGGGCGCCAGCTTGTATTGCGCATAGACCTTGTCAAAGGCGGTGGCATCGCCCTCGGCGCGGGCGACCACTTGCTGGGCAAAGGCCTGCGCGTTAGACAGGTCGCGGTTGGCGTCCTGTTGGGCGGCCTGCACCTTCTGGAAGGCTTCATTCACCTTGGCTGGCGGGTCGGCCTTCTTGATGTCCACGCCCTGAATCAACACGCCCGCATGATAAGCGTCCAGAATGGCCTGCATCCTTTGCCGCACATGTTCGCCGATCTCGGCGCGGCCATTGCCGGCCATCACATCATTCAATTTCACCTCGGCCACGCTGGCGCGCATGGCGGCTTCGGCCACTTCGATGATCGTGCCTTGCGGGTCTTGGAGTTGATAGTTGAACTGCTTTAAATTCTTGATGTTCCAGCGCACAATATAGGACAGGTCCACCAGCGACTGGTCGCTGGTCAGCATCAGCTTTTCCGCCTCGCCTTCGGGCACGCTGTCGCGGCGGATCGAGGTGACATCTTCCACGCTCACCTGCTGGATCGGCCAAGGGGCGGTGATGTTGAGGCCCGGCCCGATGATGCCGGTATATTTGCCAAAGGTGGTGACCACGCCCTGCTGGTTGGAGGACAATTGATGCCCGCTGGTCAGCAGCAGCCAGATCGCCACCGTGCCTGCCAGAGCAAAGGGCAGGATCTTGCGGCCGTCCATACCGGGGGGCAGGCTGATCTGCGGGCCTTTGGGCGCGCCGCCTTTTCCGCCGCCACCTTTGCCCGTACCATGGCCCAGCGGGCGGAACATGTCATCCATGCCACGGCGCGGCCCCTTGTTCGATGGCACTTGCCATGGGTTGCGCGGGCCGGAGGACTTGGGCGGGCTGTCGGGGCTGGACGCGGGAGGTTCACCCTCGCCGCCTTCCTCCTGCCGCAGGATGTCCTGTGCCGGAACCGGCGGGAAAGCGGCGGCCTGCGCCTCCCCTTTGCGTGTTCTACCCTGTGCGATCCATGCGGCAATCTGCTTCATAAGCCTATCTATAGGGTGGCGTTTCTGAAAAAACAGTGGCCTTGGTAAAGGAGCGCGCAAATTCTGGCCTAATCGCCCGCAAGGGAGGAAGCTTGGCCAAGATGCGTTCTGGGGCTTTCCCTGCAAAAGGCGCTGGGCTAGGTGCGGGATCGCTTAAAACCATAGCGCAGAACAAGGACGCCTTTTCCCATGCCGCATGACAGTTCCAGCCTGACCGCCCTGTTGCCCGCGACGATCCGCTCGCGGGTCCAGTCGCTGAAACTGGCCGACGGGGTGGTGACGGCTGTGCTGGAGGCGGGCGATCTGGACGCGGCGGGGCGGGTGACGCTGGAGGAAGAGGTCAAGGCTGCGCTGTCGGGTGCCGATGGCGTCGCGCAGGTGCGCGTGGGGCTGATGGCGGAACGTGCGGCGGCGGAAGCCGCTCCCAAAGGCCCGCTGATTCTGGCCGTGGGTTCGGGCAAGGGCGGGGTGGGCAAAAGCACCCTGTCGGCCAATCTGGCGGTGGCTCTGGCGCGGCAGGGGCTGAAAGTGGGCCTTGTGGACGCCGATATCTATGGCCCGTCGCAGCCGCGCCTGTTCGACAATGAAGGGGTGAAGCCCGAGGCCAAGGATAGCAAGATGTTCCCCGTGCCCAGCCGCCATGGCGTGGGCGTGCTGTCGATGGGGCACTTGATCGAGGATGGCCGCGCGATTGCATGGCGCGGCCCCATGGCTTCGGGCGCGCTGGGGCAGTTGATCGATGCTTGGTGGGGCGACACGCAGGTGCTGGTGGTGGACCTGCCGCCGGGCACGGGTGACGTGCAATTGACCATGATCCAGAAGCACAAGCCTGCCGGCGCGGTGATTGTTTCCACCCCGCAGGATCTGGCGCTCATGGATGCCCGCCGCGCGATGAACCTGTTCGAAGCGGCCCATGTGCCGGTGGTGGGCATGGTGGAAAATATGTCGGGCTATGTTTGCCCGCATTGTGGCAATGTGTCCGATCCCTTCGGCTGTGGCGGGGTGGAGCAGGCGGCCGATGATCTGGGCCTGCCTTTCCTTGGCCGCGTGCCTTTGGACCTGTCGATCCGCACGGGATCGGATGCGGGCCAGCCTCCGGCGGCGGGTGAAGGTCCGCAGGCCGAGGCCTTCCTGCGGCTGGCGCGGCAGTTGGTGCCCTGGATCAAGGCGCGGCTGTAAGCCTGATGGGCCTGTCGCGGCGGCAGATATTGGTGGGCGCGGCGGCGGGCGGTGGCCTGTGGCTGGGCTTTAACCTGCTGCCGCGCAAGATCATCCCGCCCATCGCCCCTGCCCAAGGCGAGGTGGCGTTGGACGCATGGATCAGGCTGGGGTTGGACGGGGTGGTCAGCATCGCCATCCCCCAGCTGGAAATGGGCCAAGGCGTGCTGACCCTGCTGGGCCGGATCGTGGCCGAGGAAATGGGCGCGGATTGGCGGCAGGTTTCGGTGCAAATGGCCCCGCCCAGCGCGGCCTTTCCCAATCTGGCGCTGGCGCGGGCATGGGCGCCTTTATGGATGCCCTTGGGGCTGGAAACGCCATGGCGGGCGGAAAGCTGGGCGCAGGATCACCGCTTTATGGTGACCGGCGGGGGCAGTACGCTTGCCGCCTATGAAGCGCCTGCCCGCCATGCTGCCGCCAGCGCGCGGGCCTTGCTGGCCATGGCGGCGGCCAAGCGCTGGGGCGTGGATTGGCAGGCCTGTAGCGTGGCGCAGGGGCGGGTTACGCATCAGGGGCGCAGTCTGGCTTTTGGCGCGCTGGCGCAAGAGGCCGCCGAGCTGAGCCCGCCCGATCCGCCTTTGCTACGTGCCGCCCCCACTTCCGACGCGCCTCATGGCAAAGGCGTGTTGCGGCTGGATGCTCCGGCCAAGGTGGATGGCACATGGCAATTCGCAGGGGATGTGCGCCTGCCGGATATGGTGTTTGCCGCGATCCGCCATGCGCCATGGGCGCAAGAGGCGGCGCTGGGTTCCTATGACCCCAAACGCGCGCAGGGGATCAGCGGCTTTGACCGCTTGGTGGCCGGACCCGACTGGCTGGCGGCCCTGGCCAGCGATGGCTGGGCGGCGGAGCGGGCCTTGCAGGCGGTGGCCCCGCGTTTCGTGCTGCGCGCTCCGGTGGAAAGCGAGAGCCTGCAACTGGCGCTGGACAAGGCCTTGGCCGGTGACCAGCGGCACAGCCATGGCGCGAAGGGCGATGCGGCGGGGGCCTTGGGTGATCGCCCGCAATTTACCGCGCGCTATGACCTGTCGCCCGCGCTGCATCTGCCGCTGGAAACCGCCAGTGCGGTGGCGCGGGTGGCGCAGAACCGCGCCGAGATCTGGGTGGCAGCCCAAGCGCCCGAAAGCGTGCGACAGGCGGTGGCCAAGGCGCTGGATCTGAACGATGATCAGGTGGTGCTGTACCCCATGGCGGCTGGCGGCAGTTTCGATGCCCGCTATGACGGGCGGATTGCCGTGGCGGCGGCTCTGGCAGCCAAGGCGGTGGGCAAGCCGGTGTCGATGGTCAGCAGTAGCTGGGCCGAGCAGGTGGCCGCGATCCCCCGCGCGCCCATGGCGGTGCAATTGTCGGCGCGGGCCGATACTTCGGGCGGGATAGCGGCTTGGAAGATGGCATGCGCTATGCCTGCCACGATGCGGGAATTGGGCCTGCGCTTGTTCTCTGGCGACAGCCCCCGCCGCGCCGCCGATGGGCAGACCCGCAAGGATCGGCTGGTGATGGCAGGTGCCATGCCGCCCTATGCGATCGAGCATATGTTGGTGGAGCGTGCGCCTGTCGCCATTACCCTGCCGACTGGGCCGATGCGCGGTGGGTTCGAGGCGATGCATGCTTTCCCCCGCGAGGGTTTTATCGATGAAATCGCCCATGCGCTTGGCCGTGAACCTTTGTCGTTCCGTATGGGCATGTTGGGCGGCGATCCGCGACTGGCGGCCTGTTTGCAACGGGTGGCCGGTCTGGCGGGCTGGACTGGCGGCGGTGATGGTGGTGGCAGCGGCTTGGCGTTGCACCGCATGGGTGAAGGTGTCGATGGTCCCTGTATCGCGGCCATCGTGCAGGCGCGGCCATCGGAACAGGGCGTGAAGGTTGAGCGCATCACTGCCGTGGCCGATCTGGGGCGGATTGTGGATGCCGGACTGGCGCGTCAACAGGTGGAGGGCGGGCTGATCTTCGGCCTGTCGCTGGCGCTGGGTTGCAGCACCGAATGGCAACAGGGCCTGCCCATGCTGGCGCGATTGGGGCAAATGGGCTTGGCGGTGCTGGCCAATTGCCCCGAAGTCGAGGTTGAACTGATCGAGGCCAGCGCCCAACCGCAGCAGGAGGCGTGGGATGCGGGCGACATTGCCGTGGGGGTGGTGGCACCAGCCTTGGCCAATGCGCTGTTTTCCGCCACGGGATTACGCCTGCGCCGCCTGCCACTCGGCCATGATGAATAGGCCATGATGAATAGGAAACGCCTGATGACGCCTGATGCCAATCTGCCCGCCAGCCATCCGCCTGTGTCGTTTGGCAAGGTTGGCGTGATGCTGGTCAATCTGGGCACGCCAGAGGCGGCGACGCCTGCTGCGGTGCGGACCTACCTGGCCGAATTCCTGTGGGACCGGCGCGTGGTGGAAATTCCGCGCCCTGTGTGGTGGCTGATCCTGCATGGCATCATCCTGCGCACGCGGCCTGCCAAATCGGCCCATGCCTATGCGCAGGTTTGGACCAAGGATGGATCGCCCTTGGCCTTTCACACCAAGGCGCAGGCGGCGACTTTGCAGGCGCACTTGGGCGATGGCGTGGTGGTCGATTGGGCGATGCGCTATGGCCAGCCCTCGATCCCCGCTGTGCTGGAGAAGATGAAGGCTGCCGGTTGCGACCGTATTCTGGTCGCGCCGCTCTATCCGCAATTTTCGGGCGCCACCACCGCCAGCGTGATCGACAAGCTGGGCGAAGCCTTGGCCGCGATGCGCTGGCAACCGGCGATCCGCACCCTGCCGCCCTATTATGACGATGCCGCGCATATCGAGGCCTTGCGCAAGGATGTGGCGGCGCAATTGCGTGCTTTGGCCTTCAAGCCGGAAGTGCTGCTGCTATCCTTCCATGGCATGCCCGAACGCACTTTGCATCTGGGCGACCCCTATCATTGCCAATGCCGCAAGACGGCGCGCCTGCTGGGCGCGGCTTTGGCATCGGAATTTCCCGATGTGCGGGTGGAAACCTCGTTCCAGTCGCGCTTTGGCCGCGCCAAATGGCTGGAGCCTTCGACCGAGGATGTGTTGGCCAAGCTGGCGGGAGAGGGTGTGCGCTCTCTGGCGATTGCCGCGCCCGGATTTTCCAGCGATTGCGTGGAAACGCTGGAGGAACTGGCCATCCGTGGGCGCGAAGTGTTCGAGGAGGCGGGCGGAAAGGATTACGCCGTGCTGGAATGCCTCAATGCGCGTGAGGCGGGGATGGAGATGATCGAGGCGCTGGTCCGGCGGGAGTTAGGGGGCTGGGCCTGAGGAGTTTGGGCCTGAGGGATCAGAAATCCCACGCAATCCCCTTGCGGGTGAAATCGCCATAGCGGGTGGGGGAAAGGCCCTCGGGGTCTTCCTCGTCCTTGGGCGCGGCGGGCGCGGGCACAGGGTCATTGCTCCAATGCGCGGGCTTGGTGAAGCTGGCGGGGCGCTCGGTTGCTCGCTGGAGGGGTTTTTCGCTCATGGCCAAGTCAAATGCGCGCAGTGGCGCCCGAATGCAAGATGCACCTCTGGTCGTTGGCGCATGATGGGCGGCAAAAACCGGCTCCCACTTTTGGCCTTCATGCTTTAAGGGCAGCCGATGAACCCTGACCAGAACCAAGAAGAGATCGCCGGTGTTCCCGCGCGTCGTGCCGCCCTGCGTTTGATGGATGCCGTTTTGCGGCGGGGCGAGACGCTGGAGAATGCAGGGGTTTCCGCGCTTTCGGGCCTGCGCCATCCGGCGGACAAGGCTTTGGCGCGGGCGCTGGCGGGCGAGGCTCTGCGCTGGATGGTGGATCTGGACGCGATGATCGATTCGGCCACGCGGCAGATCCTGCCCGATGATGCCAAGCCGCGCGCGGTGCTGCGACTGATGCTGGCGGGCTGGCTGCGGCTGGAAACCCCGCCCCATGCGGTGATCTCGACAGGGCTGGAACTGTTGCAGGGTGGTCCGCGCCGGTTGGCCCATGGCGTGTTTTCCGCTCTGGTGCGCGGCGGGGCGAGTCTGCCCGATGCGCCGACCCTGCCCGAAGCGGTGGCGCAGCGCTGGGGCGAGCGGGCGCGCGCGATTGCCGCTGGCCTTGCCGTGCCGCCGCCGCTGGACCTCAGCCTGAAGGCGGGGGCGGTGGCACCCGAAGGCACGGCCCTAGCGCCTTTGCACCTGCGTCTGGCGCGGGGTGAGGCGGTGGAGGGACTTGCCGGTTTCGAGGAAGGTGGCTGGTGGGTGCAGGATCTGGCGGCGTCTATCCCTGCGCGCCTGTTGGGTGAGGGCGTGGGCGCGGATGGCGTTGCGCGCCGCGTGCTGGATGTTTGCGCCGCGCCCGGTGGCAAGACGATGCAATTGGCCGCTGCGGGCTGGCAGGTGACGGCGCTCGATTCCAGCCCGCGCCGTCTGGAGCGGATGGGGGCTAATCTGGCGCGCACGGGCCTGTCTGCCGAACTGGTTTCGGGCGATGCGCGGGAATGGAGCCCGAACTCTCTGTTTGACGCGGTGCTGCTGGATGCGCCCTGCACCGCCACCGGCACCTGCCGCCGCCACCCCGATGTGCTGCACCGCATTGGCTCGCGCCAGATTGGCGAGATGGCGTCCTTGCAGGCCGAACTGATCGAGCGGGCCGCCGCTTGGCTGAAACCCGGCGGGGTGCTGGTCTATGCCGTCTGCTCGCTGGAGCGCGAGGAGGGCGAGGATCAGGCCGCGCAAGTGGCGCTGACGCCTGACCCGATCCGCGCCGAGGAATTGCCCCAAGGCCTGACCCCCACGCCGGAAGGCTGGCTGCGCTCCGATCCCGCCAATCTGGCTGAACATGGCGGGTTGGACGGATTTTTCGTGGCGCGCTGGAAGAAATAAGGGGGATCAGGCCCCCTTCATCTTGTCCCCAAAGCCTTTCTTCAATTTGGCCAGCTTGGGCGGGATAACGGCCAGACAATAGGGGTTGCGCTGGCCTTCGCCCACCCAATAGTCCTGATGGTAATCCTCGGCGGGATACCATTGCGCCGGGCCTTCCACCGTGGTGACGATGGGCGCATCGCGGTCCGCCTGAGCGCGGGCGATGGCGGGGGCGATTTCCGCGCGCTGGGCGTCGTCGAGCGGGAAGATGGCGCTGCGATATTGGGTGCCCACGTCATTGCCCTGGCGGTTCAATTGCGTGGGGTCATGCGTGACGAAAAACACGTCCAGCAGATCGCCATAGGACAGCACCGTAGGATCATAGGTGATGCGGATGGCCTCGGCATGGCCGGTGTCGCCATTGCACACCTGCTTATAGGTGGGGTGGGGCACTGTGCCACCCAGATAGCCGCTTTCCACATTGGTGACGCCCGCCAATTGGCGGAACACTGCCTCGGTGCACCAGAAGCAGCCTCCGGCTAGAATGGCTTGGGCTTGGGTGGGTTCGGCCATGGCTTGGTCCTTCGCAATTTCGATCATAGGGCCTAGATAGGGCCTCGTCCCCGCATCGCAATGGTGGACTTTGGGGCGCGGGGGCAATAGGGATGCGGGCCATGAGCCAGTCACGCCAATTGACCGTCGCCGCTTTGCAACTGCCACTGGGCAGCGCGGATGAAGCCACCAATATTGCCGCCGTTTCCGCTCTGGTGGAACAGGCCGCTGCGCAAGGCGCGCAAGTGATCCTGCCGCCTGAATTGTTCAGCGGGCCTTATTTCTGCCGCGTGGAGGATGAGGCCCTGTTCGACCTTGCCCGCCCGACCGAAGAGCACCCCAGCGTGATCGCCATGCAGGCCTTGGCCAAGGCTTTGAAAGTGGCCATCCCCACCAGCTTCTTTGAACGCGATGGGCATCACTATTACAACACGCTGGCCATGATTGACCCGCAAGGGCAGATCATGGGCACCTATCGCAAGAGCCACATTCCTGACGGGCCGGGCTATGAAGAGAAGTATTATTTCCGCCCCGGCAACACCGGCTTCAAGGTTTGGGATGTGTTCGGGGCGCGTATCGGCGTGGGCATCTGCTGGGACCAGTGGTATCCCGAATGCGCGCGCGCCATGGCCTTGATGGGGGCCGAAGTGCTGTTCTATCCCACCGCCATTGGCAGCGAGCCCTATGATGCCGATCTGGACACGAGCCGTATGTGGCGCCGCGCGATGATCGGCCATGCGGTGAGCAATTGCATGCCGGTGGTGGCCGCCAACCGCATTGGCAGCGAGGATGGCCAGAATTTCTATGGCCATAGTTTCATTTCCGACGAGTGGGGCGATTTCGTGGCCGATTATGGCGCGGCGGAAACCGGCATTTTGACCGCTACGCTGGACCTGTCGCGTGCGAAAACCCATCGCGCGGGCATGGGCTTCTTCCGTGATCGCCGCCCGCAGCTTTATGGCCGCCTTGCCCAGGATATATGAGGCGTAGGACATCTGACCTCTATCTGATCGCGCTGGGCAGCAATGTCCGCCACCATCGCCATGGCGCCCCGCAACGGGTGCTGATGGCGGGCGTGGCGGCGTTGGAGACGGCTGGGGTAAGGGTGGAGCGGGTGGCGCCGGTGATCCGCAGCGCGCCGATTGGCCCGTCCTTGCGCCAATATGCCAATGGCGCGGCGCTGGTGCGTAGCGATATGTCGCCGCCTGCCATGCTGGCCTTGTTAAAGCGGATCGAGCGGGCGTTTGGCCGCAAGCGCGCCCAGCGCTGGGCCTCGCGGGTGCTGGATCTGGATATTGTGTTGTGGGGAGGGGGGCTATGGCGCGCGCCCGATTTGCAAGTGCCACATCGCCTTTTCCGCCAACGCAGCTTTGTTTTGGGGCCTGCCAGCGCGATTGCGCCCAATTGGCGCGATCCGGTAACAGGTTTTACGCTGCGTCAGCTAAACAGACGCTTGACCCGCGCCCAGACTGCCCCTAGAGACCCCCAACCCGACGCCTGAACGCGCTTTGCTTCAGGCCTCCCCCATGGGGGCCCATAGCTCAGTCGGTAGAGCAACTGACTTTTAATCAGTAGGTCGCTGGTTCGAATCCAGCTGGGCTCACCATAAAATCAACAACTTAGCTGAAATCCAAACACCCTCCGGGGCTGGCCTATGCGCTCTAGCAAGCACATAGCAATCAACGCGCGCGATTTCGCGGGCGGGGTTTGGTGCTGGCCGTTCTGGAATCGCGCGGGGGAGAGGGTGAAGGGAGCCACACGCGCGCGGCATTTCATGGCATCCAGCGGGCGCGCTGGCAGGCCATAGGGGGGGTAGGTGAAACTTGGGGCTTTGGCCTGCCCGAACACCGGCATTCCCCCCATTCAGGGATTTTTTCTTTCGCGGCAGAGTTTTTGAGCCGCGATGGCCTATGAGCCGTGCAGTGATGGCGAGCGCTGGCTTGGATGTTTTGGACCGTTGCTCTTCTAGGTTTTCATCGCGCCAGCCGGTTTTCTGGTCGATTCAGGGCATAATTGATTGGGGGTTTCTCCGGTCCTTCATGGCCTGAATTTCTGCTGATTATTTCCCCCTGCTTTGCTGGCGCAGCGGGGAGCCTTGTTTATATTGGGATCAATGGGAATATGGGAACACACAGCACATAAAGCACAATCTGCCGAGGTTTTGCGCCTTGGTGGACTGTTCCCAAGCCTATTGCTGTCCTTGGGATCATTGGGAACAGATTTGAGCCGATGCACAGGCCATTTTTCCCGCGCTTGTGGTGCCCCTCCCTGCCAGCCAACCGAGGGGCAGGTCTAGATGACGGCAAAGGGGCAGGCCAAGCCGATTACCGACGCTGATGTGCAATCGTGGCTGGGCTATAGAGCGGAGCATGAAGCGCGCTTTCCGCTCTCACACCTCCATGTTGAATTTGCCCGCAAGGAACTTGGCAGGCGATTGGTCGGGGCCAAAGGTTACCCAAGCTTTTCGCGCCGGTTGTTTATAGACCTCTGTTGCAAGGTAACTGATGCCTGTGCTTTCGCAGTAAACGAACAGGCTGAAACCTTCCAAGCGTTCCCAGCGAAGGAAGCGCGGCGCAAGTTGGAGGATCTGACCAGGGCTGCATCTGCGCTTAAGGCTTACATTGACGCCCTTGGCCCTGAAGAGCGGTCGCTTCTGATATATAATTATCGGGATGGACCAAGGAGGCGGGGCCGCTGGTTGGATGAGCTACCGGCCTTGGAAGACTTGCTGGACACCTTGGCAAGTGATGCCGGTGATGCGGCGGGAGCGGCTGATAAGCTGGTCAAAATTGGAAAGGCGAAATTCGCGCCTCTGACGCACCTTATAAATCATGTGGGAATAGCCTTGGCGGGCCATGCTATTCCCTTGGGCGCCAAAGAGACCGGAGCGCTGCATGCATATTGCGCATTGGTCTTGAAAGTACCTGAATACAGGGAGGTTTTTGGCGATCCAAAGGCCTTGCGGGTTAGTATCAAGAAGGCGTTGAAGAAAAAAATCTGTAACCCTTCGATCATCGGATTGCCCGCAATGGGTTACAGATGACTTGATGACCGCCGCCTGATTGCCGCTATTTGAAAGGGCCTCACTCGAAAGAAGAGGCTTTCAGTCTATGGCAGGCAATATCCCCCTGATGAAAACAAGCGAGGCGGCGGCGTTTCTCGGCGTCTCGCAATCGACGCTGGAAAAGCTGCGGCTTTCCGGCAATGGGCCGCGCTACTTGCGCATTGCGGGGCGCAGCATCCGCTATCGTGTGGCCGATCTGGACGCATGGGCCGAGGCAGGCGCGTGCCAATCCACTTCGCAATATGGAGCCACCGCATGAGCGGCCTGTATAGCGGAGGCCAGCCGGACAGGCTGCGCCGTGTCGATTTTGCCGCAATCAATCGGGCAGCTTTGCGTAACGCGCTGGGCGTGGTGCGCGGCCTCCTGCCCGATGGCCGATTGGAAGGGCATGAATATGCCTTCCGCAACCCGCTGCGGCCTGACAAGCGGTTTGGCAGCGCCAAGGTCAATATTCTGAACGGGCGCTGGGCAGACTTTGCAACAGGCGATGGTGGGGGTGATCTGGTGAGCCTCGCCGCCTTTGTGTCCGGCCTTCCGCAACGGGAAGCCGCCATTCGGCTGGCGCAATCCTTGGGGGTGTCTCCATGGGCATGAGTGATAAAGACGCGATGCAGGGCCAAGACCCATTCGCGGGCATAACCCGCGCCATTGCCGAAGGTGGCAACGCAGACACAGGCGACAATGCCATCCGCAAAAACAAAGCCACCAACAAGAGCGCGGGCGATTGGGTGGATGTTGTGCCTGATGATGCGACTCACCCTCGGTCATCGCATAACACCCATGGCAGGCCTTCACAGGTTTGGTCCTATCGGGACGGCGCGGGGCGGTTGATCCACTATGTTTGCCGCTTCGACAAGGCAGACGGGGCCAAGGAAATCATTCCGCTAACCCTGTGGCGTGAGGCTGGGCGGTTATCATGGCGATGGAAGGCCGCCCCTGTGCCTCGCCCGCTCTATGGGCTGAACCGGCTGGCCGCGATGCCAGCCGCGCCGGTCTTGTTGGTGGAAGGGGAAAAGGCAGCGGAGGCAGGGGCGGTGCTGTTCCCTGACTTTGCGGTGATGACTTGGAGCGGGGGCAGCAAGGCGGCGGGCAAGGCCGATTGGTCGTCTATGGCGGGGCGGCGGGTGGTGATCCTGCCTGATGCCGATGCCGTAGGGCGCGAGGCTGCCGAGGCGGTGCGCAAGCTGGTGCAGGCCGCAGGGGCGGAAGGCGTAGCGGTGGTGCCATTGCCCGCCCATTTGCCGCAGGGCTGGGATTGCGCGGATGTGTTTCCGGTGGAATTTGATCGGCTGGATTTAGCGGCGGTGGTTACGGATGCTTTGGAATCCGCAAGCGCGGGCAGGCTGGAATTGCCCTATGGTTATTCGATGGAGCCAGAGGGGCTGTTTTGGCAGGAGGCGGGCAAGGATGGTGAGGCAGGGCGCATGGTCGTGCTATCCGAGGCCTTTGAAGTGGTGGCCGAGGCGAGGAGCACTGGCGGCGGCGATTGGTCGCTGATTATCCGGTTCCACGACAGGGACGGCATACGCAAAACCAAGATCATCAAGCGCTCGCAAGTGGCTTCGGAAGCGGGCGCGGTGCGGGCCGAATTGGCGGGCGATGGTCTGTTCATTGATCCCGCCAGAGGCAAGACCGAACGCTTTGCCCGCTTCCTGATGGCGGTGAAGCACAGTCGCCGGTTGACGTTGGCCGAGCGAACCGGCTGGATCGATGCGGGGCGCTTCGTGCTGCCTTCGGGTGTGATAGCGGGGCCGGATGCCGAACCGGTGCTGTTCGATGGCGCGGCCTCGGCGTTGCATTATCGCCAGAAGGGCAGTTTGGGCGGCTGGCAAAACAGTCTGGGCCAATGGGCGGTTGGCAACCGCAATCTTACCTTTGCAATCGCGCTGGCCTTTGTCGGGCCGATCATGGGGTGGCTGGGTCTGGAAGGGGGCGGCTTTCACTTTCGCGGGGCATCCTCCACCGGCAAGACCTCGCTGGCATGGGCGGCGGGTTCGGTCTGGGGTGGTGGCGGTCCTTTGGGCTTTGGCGCTAGCTGGCGCGCCACCGGCAATGCGCTGGAAGGGGTGGCCTATGGTCATTCCGAAACGCTGCTGATCTTGGACGAATTGGCCTTGGTTGACCCCCAAGAGGCGGGCGCGGCGGCTTATTCGCTGGCCGCTGGACAGGGTAAGGCGCGGGCAAGGCAAGATGGCGCGTTGCGCAAGCGCTCCGAATGGCGGGTGATGATCCTAAGCACGGGTGAAATCGGGCTGGCCGATCATATGCGGGCGGCCAAGCGGGCCGAGCGCACGATGACGGGGCAAGAGTTGCGCTTGCTGGACATGGCAGCCGATGCAGGGGCCGGTTATGGCGCATGGGAAGCGCTGCATGGAATGGCCAGCCCTGCGGCCTTTTCCGATGCGATCAAAACCGCCAGCGCGGCGCATTATGGCTTTGCCGGTCCTGCCTTTGTGCGGGGCTTGGTGGGCGATCTGGCGCATTGGCGCAAAGAGGTGGAGCGGCTGGCGGCGGGTTTTGTGGCCATGGCCAAGCAAGAGGATGACAGCGGGCAAATTCATCGGGCGGCGCTGCGCTTTGGCGCGGTGGCTGCGGCGGGGGAAGTGGCCGCAAAGCTGGGCGTTGTGCCATGGCCAGCCGGAACGGCGAAGGCGGCGGCGCTGGCCTGTTTCAACCAATGGGCTATCGGTTTCGGGCGCAAGGGGATGCGTGAGGATCGGCAAGTGCTGGTGACGGTGCGCAATGCCATTCAACAGAACCTTGCCCGATTCGGCACGGTGCGGGACAGGCTGGACGATGACGAAGGCGCAGCCAGCGCAAGGGCTGGTGAGGCGCGCTCCCTGTCCAGCCTCGGCTTTGTGCATGACATTCAACCGGCCAAGACCTGCTATCTGTTCCATGATGCCGGATGGGCCGAGATCCTGAAAGGCTTTGACATGAAGGCGGCGGCGGAAGCGCTGACCAAGGCGGGCTATCTGGTGACAGGCGATGGCGGGAGGCCAAAGCGCAAGATCGGCACAGGGCCGAACCGCAACCAGCGCTTTTACACGGTAAGCGCAACCATCTTGGAATATGATGAGTATGAGATTGAGGGGAGTGGGGGAGGTATCGGTATGGCGAGCAATGGCGCGCAACCGGCGACGGCTATGAAGCCGCCGCCGGGGTGGTAGGGTTTGGGATTATCCGAAATGGTAGGTCATTGCGTAAGAAGGCTTGAAAGCTGCCGTACCAAATGTTTTCCATTTGAAGCGGTAGCCGACCAAAATACGTCGTTCCAATGCATCGCCGAAAACGTCGGTCTAAGCCAACACCGGCCATACCGCACTCAATTTGAGCATATGCATCCTCATCCATAGGCCAGGACTATGCCACGGAACAATTTGCCTATTTGATCTTCAGTCGCTGATTGAGCATGGCTCGGTCAGCGAAAGATAGCGCTACCAATGCGGCGCAAAGCGTGAAGCAAATGGGAGGAGATCGGATGAAAAGGTATTCTTGGCGGCACCATGTGTATCAAACAGCGATGATAGCCATCGCTGTGCCCTTTCATGTGTCGTCCGCTCAGGCCCAGGATGTCGCGCCAAAGACAGCCCCGCGCGATCAGGCCGACACGATGGCTGCCAGCCTCGTGGCCCGCATGACGCCTGATGAGAAGTTCGAGCAACTTCTCAATGCCGCCCCGGCCATACCGCATCTGAATGTTCCGGAATACAACTGGTGGACAGAATCATTGCATGGTGCGCTTGGCACCGTGCCCACCACCAACTTTCCCGAACCGATCGGACTTGCCGCCACTTTCGACGACGCGCTGGTCAAAGATGTGGCAGGGCAAATCAGCGTGGAGTTGCGTGCGCTGCACACGCTGGCCCGCAAGACCGGGCGCATGGACCGGATCGGCACGGGGCTGAACAGTTGGTCGCCCAATATCAACATTTTCCGTGATCCGCGCTGGGGTCGTGGTCAGGAAACCTATGGCGAGGATCCATACCTCACCGCGCATATGGGGGTGGCCTTCGTGGCCGGCCTGCAAGGGCCAAATCCTGAGTTGCCCGACATTATCGCCACGCCCAAACATTTCGCTGTGCATAGTGGGCCGGAATCCACGAGGCACAGCGCCAATGTTTTTGTGTCGGCCCATGACCTTGAAGACACCTATCTGCCAGCCTTCCGTGCCGCCATCGTAGAGGGGCGCGCTGGGTCGATCATGTGCGCCTATAATCGCGTTGACGCTCAGCCCGCATGTGGCAGCGATCTGCTGCTTAAAGATCGCTTGCGCGGGGCATGGGGCTTCAAAGGATATGTCGTTTCGGATTGTGACGCGGTAAAAGACATCGCCGATACCCATAGATATGCGCCAGACGCTGCCACGGCTGCTGCCGTTGCCCTGCATGCGGGGATGGACAACGAATGCAACACCGGCACGATCATCAACCTGCCGGACCTGGGCGCGCGTTACCGCGATGCCCTGAAGCGCGGACTTATCAGCCAGAATGACATTGATAGCGCGCTGATCCGCCTGTTTTCAGCGCGCTATCGCGTGGGCGATCTGGCGGGCCTGCGAGACATACCCAAGGTTCCGTTAACGCAGATCAATTCTTCCTCGGCTCAGGCGTTGGCCCTCAGGGCCGCCGAGCGCAGCCTTGTGCTGCTGAAAAACGATGGCACGCTGCCGCTCAAGCCCGGTGTCAAGTTGGCCGTGATTGGTCCGCTGGCCGACGCTACGCGGGTGTTGCGCGGCAATTACTCGTCGAGCCAGTCCAACCCGCCTGTCTCCATCGCACAGGGCCTGCGCGCGGCTTTCCCGCAGGCGGATGTTTCGCTGGTGCCATTTGGCGAAAGCTTCACCGATGGTGATCGCGTTCCCACCTCGGCGCTGCGCAGCCCCAGCGGCAAGCCGGGCCTGTTGGCGCGTTACTACAATGCCGCCCATGCCGAGCCCCAGCCTCCGGGCCCCGATGGCGTGCCTGAATTCGTCAAGCCGCTGGCGGTGTTGCCTGACCCGGTAGTGTCGCGCATCGAGCCCGATGCCGCCGCGCGCAGTCTCGATCTGGCGCAGGTGAGCAATTATCACAAGGTCGTGTGGACCGGCTTTCTTGTGCCGCCCGCGACGGGCACCTACCGCCTTGGCCTTGCAGGCTTTAGCGGCAAGATGACCTTCGAGGGTAAGCCCTTTGTCGATTTGGGCGCAGAAGCTTTTGGTGCCCTGCCTAATCTCAAGACCGTCAAATTGGTGGCCGGGCATCGCTACCCCATTGAGATCACCGCCCAATCGCTCAAGATGGGCGGCGTCGACCTGATGTGGAAGCGTGTCGTCGAGGACGCCGATGCGCAACTGGACGCGGCCGCCGCCAAGGCGGATGTCATCGTCGCGGTGGTGGGCCTGACATCGGATATGGAGGGCGAGGAGACCCGCGCTGTCGTTCCCGGCTTCAAGGGTGGCGACAAGACCACGCTGGACCTGCCCGCGGACCAGATCGCCATGCTGGAGCGGGCGCACAAGACCGGCAAGCCGCTGGTCGTGGTGGCGATGAACGGCAGCCCCATCAATCTGGGTTGGGCCAAGGAAAATGCCGCCGCCATCGTGGAGGCATGGTATCCAGGCCAGTCCGGCGGTACGGCAGTGGCCGACGTCTTGTCAGGCAAGGTCAATCCATCGGGGCGGCTGCCGTTGACCTTCTATCGCAGGCTGGAGGATCTGCCCGCGTTTGACGATTACAGCATGGAAGGGCGCACCTATCGCTATTTCGCCGGCAAACCGCTTTATCCCTTCGGCTATGGCCTGAGCTATACCACGTTCGACTATCAAGATCTGCACGTTGCACAACAGGCCGACGATGGCAGCGTGACGATCAAGGCGCGGGTCCGCAACACCGGCCAACGGGCTGGGGCAGAGGTCGCCCAACTTTATCTGACCTTCCCCGACATCAAGGGCGCGCCGCGTATCGCCTTGCGTGGTTTCAAGCGCTTTGAACTGAAGCCGGGCGAAAGTCGCGAGGTGGCGTTCACACTTTCGCCTCGTGATCTCAGCGCGGTGTCACAAGACGGTCAGCGCCAGATGTTCGCAGGCCATTATCGGGTCAGTGTTGGCTCTGGCCAGCCCAATACAGGCGTGCCTGGGAGCAGCGCCGAGTTCGATATTGGCAAGACCGTCGCTCTGCCTGAATAACAACCTGGATCCTCGGCCATTGTCAAAACCTGCCGAGGATCCTGTTATCCCGTCAGCAAGCCGCACTTTGAACTTGCCTCCGTCAACCAGCGGAGGGTTAAAGCATCTTACTTTGCGACCAACGGCTAAGTATTCCTGCATCATTTTTGAATGTGAATGACAGGTTTCGGCAAAGTTGGTTGCTACCAGTAGCGGCGACAACTGGCGGAAATGTCCCAATTTTCATCATTCAGGCCTAGCCTACTTCGCCTGCCTAAACGTCTGGAATGGCGGCAACTGTGACCGAATTAAGCCTAGAGTGACAGGAGACCTGTTCCCACCTTGTGCATCGCGGGAACGGGCCTCTTTGATGTTGGGATCATGTTAAAGCGTTTTAAATCATACACCTATGGGTACTGTTCCCAAATTCCCCACGATCCCGCTAAAAACATAGACACTCCGCAACGCTGCGAACACTTTCCGCAATCCTCACGCCCTGATCGGCACCACATTGTCTTGATCGGCTGGGCGGATAATGGCCTCAATATGCCGCGCCCATGCCTCTAGGGCGCTGCGCTTTTCCTCCCGCCAATCGTGGCGTTGATAGATGCCCGCAACGCCTCCCTTGGCTCCGCTGATGTGGTTTAGCGTGGCCTCGGTCACTTCGAAGCGGACGCCAAGGCGCTGGAAGCCGGTTGCAAGGCTGCGGCGAAGGTCATGGATGCGCCAAGGGGCGAGGCTGCCTCCTGCCTCCTTGCGGGCCTCGCTTATGGCGGTGTCCAGCGCGGTCTTGGCCTTGGTGATGCCGCTGATCGGGCTATAGCCGGTGGTGGTGAGGGCATAGCCGACAATGGGCCATTTGCTGCCATCGGGCTTTTTGGCTTTTGCGTTGATCTGCTGGGCGAGGGCCAGACTGTCCAGTTCCGCCAGCGCGGTGGGCGAGAGTGGCACGATATGCGCAGCCCCATTCTTGGCGCGGCTGGCGGGGATGGTCCATAGCGCGTTGGCGCGGTCCAATTCGCTCCAACTGATTTCCGCCACTTCGCTGCGGCGCTGGCCGGTAAGAATGAGCAAGCGAAAGAAAGGGCCGAAGGGATCGGATAGTTTGGCGCTGGCGGTCCAGACGGCTGCCAATTCGTCATCGCTTAGAACACGGTCCCTCGCTTTGGGCGCTTCGGGCTTGTCCATGGCGGGCAGCGGGTTTTCGGCAATGTTGCCGCGCCTATGCGCCCATCCGAAAAGTATAGAGGCATAGGTGAACACAGCGCGGCGCATACCGCGCTTGGCGGTGGGGATCTTGTCGATAATGGGTTGGAGATCGGCGCGGCCAATATGCGGCGTAGGCTTGTTGCCAAGCGCGGGCGTTAGGTAGCCGTTGACGACCAAGCGGGCCAGCGCAACGCTTTTAGGGCTGCGCTCCTTCTCGAACTCGTAATGTTCAAGCCATAGCTGGGCCAGCCGATCAAAGGCCAGCTCGGTTTCTATCCGCGCCTTTTCATCGGCTTTGCGTTTGGCGTCATCGGCTGCCTTGAACTGATCCAGCTCACGCTGGCGCGGGTCGGTGCCCTGCGCCACCATGGCGGCAAGCTCTTTGGCGCGGGCGCGGGCCTGCATGGGTGTTAGGTCGCCATGCCTGCCTATGGTGTAGCGCTTGGTCGGGCAGGCCTTGGCCATGCCCGGGCGCGTCATGCGGTATTGATAGAGGTAAACCTTCGTGCCTGCTGGCGTCACTTTCAGGCCGAAACCTGCTAATTCGTCATCCCATAGGAACAGGTCGCGGCTGGCCGGTTGGGTGGCGTCAACTATACGCTTTGTGATGGTTGCCATGGTGCCTCCTGCGGGCTGCCAGTAAGCATCCTAGCAAGCACATAGCAAGCACCAGCAATCAAAAAGTCTGCTACAGGCTGAAACGGAATATGGCATAAGCTACTGTTTTTAATAGGTAGTGATGATTTCCCATTTGGCGGAAATTGGCCAAAAAACTGACTTTTAATCAGTAGGTCGCTGGTTCGAATCCAGCTGGGCTCACCACCAATCCTTCCCTTATGCCGCCCGCCGCAATCCGCTGCCTATGGATGTGGCGCTATTCCCCGCCTTGCCATTGCCCACACGCGCGACGAATTCGCGGGCGCTGGCGTCCAGCTGGTTCGATGTGGCGGCAAGGTCGCGGGCTTCTTGCAGCACTTGCGATGCGGCATAGCCGGCCTGCTCGCTTTTGTCGGTCAAAGCCGAAATGTCGCCCGCCATGTCGCGGGTGCGGGCGGCGGCTTGCTCCACATTGCTGGCAATCTCGCTGGTGGCCTCGCGCTGGGCGGCGACGGCGGCGGCGATCATGGTCGATGATGTGTCGATCTGGGTGACGATATCGCCCAATTCGCGCATGGCGCGGTCGGCTTCGACCGTGGCGGCCTGCACTTCATGGATCTGTTTGGCGATGGCTTCGGTGGCATTGCTGGTCTGTTCGGCCAAAGATTTGACCTCGCGCGCCACCACGGCAAAGCCCTTGCCCGCCTCGCCCGCACGCGCCGCCTCGATCGTGGCATTGAGCGAGAGCATATTGGTCTGGCTGGCGATGGAGGAGATCATTTCGACCACATGGCCGATCTGGGTGGTGGCCAGTGTCAGGCTTTCCACCATGCGATTGGCTTGGGAAGCGCGTTCCACGGCCACGCTAGCGGTGTTGCGGGCGGTGCTGGCCTGATCGCCGATCTGGCCGATCGAGGCGGAGAGTTCCTCGCAAGAGGCCGCCACATTATGCACATTGCGCAAGGCGGCGTCGGCGGCCGAGGATGCCCCGCCCGACAGGCGGCTGACCTCGCGGGCAATATCGGCCAGATCGCCCGATGTGGTCTGCATCGCGCTGGCCGAGGTGCTGACCTGACCCACCACGCCGGAGATGTCCTGTTCGAACTCCTGCGCCAGCTTGCGCAGACCTTCGCTATTGGCCTGCTCCAGCCTTAGCCTTTCGGCGTCCTGCTGCTCGCGCATGGCCTCTGCCGCATGGGCGGCCTGCTCCACTTGCGAGAGCATTTCGTGGCTTTGCGTGAACATGGCATGCAGGCGGATCGCCAGATAGCCGGTGCCCGCCAGCTCGGTCAGCAGGATGATGGCGTGATAGATAAAGCGCAGCCAGTCGGTGCCATTGGGGTAAAGATACATCGGCAGCACGAGGTTGAAGGCCAGATGCTGGAACGCGGTGTGCAAACAGGCCACCAGCAAGGTGATCCAGCAGAAATAGGTGAGCAGGAGCGCTGCCACCACGAAATAGAGCATATGCGCGTCCAGCTGATAGGGCGTATAGCTGGTGGCATAGATCAGCGTGTCATAGAGGTTCATCAGGCACACCGCGATGGTCAGCCGTCCAAACAGGCCCACCGGATCGCGCCATGCCGCCAGACTGGCGATGGCCGCGCTGACCACGGAAACGCCCAAAGTGATCCCCTTGTCCATCCCGCTGAAACTGGCCGTGGCAAAATTGACCGCGACCAAGACCCAGGCAAAGCTGGTGAAGGCTTTGGTGGCAACAAGGCGCGTGGCGACCAGCGCGGGCACATCGGTATGGGTAGAGGGTAGCGAGAAAGCCATGGGGGATTACCTTTGCGCAACCTTGGGCGTGATGCTGTCATCGCAACCGCCGACCAGAATAGGATTGACCAGCGCCACCGCGCCCGCCGCATGCAATTTTCCGGAAAAATCCTGTTGCCCCGATGGCGGGGCCACCACGGCAATCCAGTCACGATTGCCGAAACGGATCAGCCGCCCTTCGGCGGCGGACACCGCGCCCAGACTTTGCCCTGCGGTAAACCATGGCGGAAAGATCGCTGCCACCCGCCCTTGCCGATCAGGCGTGCAGGCAAGGATCGCCACCATCAGCCCCGAACAGGCGATGTGAAAGGCGATGAAGCCGGCAGCCTTGCGCCAACGCGAGGGTGATGCGTTGGCCAGCGTGTAAAGGGCAACTTGGGTTGGGGGCATGTCCCTGTCGCTAGACGTTTATCCAGCCTTCACCATGGCCGAAAAGCCCGAAAAACGGGGCTTATGCGCGGATAGGTAGTGCTGCGGGCAGGGCGGGTGGCCTGTGGATAAGTTTCGTCAACGCTTGGGATGGCGCAGGGGAAGGGTGCCCTTGGCTTTCATCGACTTAGCCCGAGGCGGGCGTTGCAGGCATCCACAAGGGAGCGGCGGCGGCGACCATACGCCCCGCAACAGTTTCCCTGCCACTTGCGCCGATTCGCAGGCGATCAGCCCAAAGGGGCGGCATCGGACTGGCGGCGGACCAGCGCGTAATCGAGCTGTTCATGCTCCACCACCGCGCCTTTGCGTTGGCGCAGCGCGCGCACCAGCATGTCCACGGCGGCGCGGGCCATATCGGCAATCGGTTGGCGGATGGTGGTCAATTCCGGCCAGATGGTGGTGGCCAGCGGCGTATCGTCAAAACCGCAGACGGTCAGATCGCGCGGCACATCCAGACGGCGCGCATGGGCCATGGCCACGGCGGCGGCGGCCATATCGTCATTGCTGGCAAAGATGGCGCTGGGCGGGGCGGGGGCGTCCAGCAGGCGCTTGGCCGCCTCCAGCCCCGAACGATAGGTGAAATAGCCTTGCGCCACCAGGGATGCTTCCTGCGCCAGCCCTGCTGCCTCCAGCGCGGCGCAATAGCCGCGGTAGCGCTCCTCGCTGGCGCTGATCGCGGGGTTGCCCTTGATGAAACCGATGCGGCGGTGGCCCAGATCGATCAAATGGCGCGTCATGGTTTCGGCAGCGTGGAAATCGTCAATCGCCACGCAACTGACATCGGGCTGGTTGACCCCCAGCGCCACGGCCACCACGGCAATGCCCTCGGCCTGTAACGCGGCCAGCATGGGCGCGGAATCGCACAAAGGCGGGGGCAGGATGATGCCATTGACCCGCCCGCGTTTGAGCTGAGTGATGGCGCTGTCCACGCTCATGCCTTCGTCGAATTTCACCACGGTCAATTGCACGTTCAAGGCGCTGGCACGGTCCAGACTGCCCATCAACACTTCGGACAGATAGGCGCCCGAGGGGTTGGAATAGAGCAGGGCGATGCGGGTTTCCTCGCCACCGGCCAATTGGCGCGCGGCGGCGCTGGGGGCGTAATCGAGCGCGGCAATCGAGGCCTGCACCTTTTCGCGCGTGGCGGGGCGGACGGCGGCCTCGTCATTGATCACGCGCGACACGGTCATCGGGGATACGCCCGCGTGGCGGGCTACATCATTGATGGTGGGGGCGTTGCGCTGGCTGCGGGACTTGGGAGGCTGCATGGGCATGGTGTAGCGCGGGAAAGGGCGAAGTGCAAAATGGCGTGGGCCTTGCCCCGCCTCGCGCCTTTTGCCTATAGCTGGTGGCCATGAGCATTCTTCCCCGCGCCCTGTCGCCTCTCGCCGCCCTTGTGGCTGTTCCCTTGGCTTTGGTTGCCGGTCCTGTTTCGGCGGCGCCTGTTGCGCGCAAACCTGCGCCCGCCAAGCTGGCGGTTGCCCCCATGAAAGCGGCCGCCGACATTATCCCCCTGCCCTTGAAGCCCACCGTGCCCGCCAGCCAGCGCGTGTGCAGCGCCAAGGCGCCTTCCGGTCTGGGCAGCACCATGTTGCGCGCCGCCAGTGGCGCCAAGCCTGCGGCGGAGGATTTCGTGCTGGTCAATTACATCGGCTATATCGCCGCGACCGGCGCGGTGTTCGATCAGGGCATGCAGGCGGCCTTTCCGGTCAATGGCGTGATCCCCGGCTTTAGCGAAGGGCTGCAAATGCTGTCCAAGGGCGGCATTGCCCGCCTGTGCATCCCCTTTGCGCTGGGCTATGGCGCGCAGGGCAGCGGGCCGATCCCGCCCTCGGCCGATCTGGTGTTTCAGGTAGAATTGCTGGATTACAAAACCGCCGCCGAAGTGGCCGCCATGCGCAAGGCGCAGGAAGCGGCTGAAAAGGCTGCCGCCGCTCCTGCCCCTGCGCCGCAGAATTAAGCGCGATGGATCTGGACGATCAACTCCGCCGCTTTTTCGGCACCGAGGATCTGGGCGCGATCAGCCCCGATGCCATGGTCAGCGGCATCGAGCGGATGCAGGTGGAACTGGGGCTGGAGGAAGATCGCGGGCGCCGCTTTGCGCTATGGTCCTTGCTCTATCTGTTGCAATCCGCGCCCGATCTGGACGTGGCCTTTGACGATGAGGAAGACCGCAATGCGGCGCGCGACTTTATGGACCTGATGGATCAGGCCCAAGGGTAACGCGGTAACAGGTGGCGTAGGATCAATGCGCCACCTTTTCCTCGGTGCGGTTCTCCAGCACCACCTGATCCAGCGCGATGCCGCTGCTGCGGGGGGTGATGGTGATGCGATGGGTTCCGGCGGCGATAGGCATGGCCACCGGCAGTTTGAGCAGATTGTCCAGCACGCCGGTTACCCAGCCCGCACTGCCCACCACACGCGGGGCGGAGACCGTGACCGGCGCGCCGCCATCGATGCTGACCTCTACCTTTAATTCCCGCTCCTCGCCATCGGGGAACATGGGCAGCAGGCCGATGGTCACGCCCTGTTGCGGTTTGGTTAGCGTGAAACTGGCGGTCCATGGCGCGGCCTTGGCACCGGCCATCACCACCGCGCCGCCACGGCCCAAGCCATCAATCTTGCGCCAGCCTTGGGGCAGGGGGGCGTTTTCGGCCTCCAGAATGGGCATTTGCGGTTCGGGCGTGGCATCCACGCGGGCGAAGAAGCGGTCGGGCGCGCTGCGCAGGGCAGGGGCGGGGGTAACAATCGGGCGCGGGCGATAGATGCGCCATTGGGTGTCGGCGGCTTCGGCGGGCATGATATTGCGCCATTTGCCGCCCGCGATGGCGTTGTTGTAGCGGTCGGTGATCGCGGCGATTTCACCTTCGGCCCATGCAATCGCGCCACCGGCGGAATAAGCCTCGGCGGGCACCACTTCGATCATTTCGTCATAATATTCGGCGGCGAAAAAGCGGATATTGGCTGCGGCTGCCGCGCGGATGGGGAATTCCACCAGTTCAAACCATGCGTCCTGCCGGTCGGCGGGCACTTGCGCGGCCAAGGCCTGCGCCTGTGCGGCCAAAGCGCGCCAGCGGCGTAGGCGGTAATGGGCCTGCTCGACGGTAAAGCCGGAGAGGTGGCGGTCTTCCGCCTTGGCGGGCCATTCGAGATGTTCGGGGCGGCGTTCAAAATTGAGGCGGAAATAGTCATCCATCAGGCCGGTCGCCTTGGCGCCCAGTTCGCCGCCGAAAGCCTCGCCCAGCCATTGGCGCAGATAGTCCTGCTGGCTGGCCGTGCGCGCCTTTTCCGCGTCCCATGCCATGTCTAGGAAATGGCTGGTGCCGATCTCGGCAGGCTTGATATCGCCCACATTGACGATCCAGATGTTGCGCGAGCCCTGGTCATAGGCGCGCAGCATCTCCTCCTGCACCAAGGCAGGCGGGGTGGTGGAGAGCCAGAGATAGGCCAAAGGATAGCCCAGATAGGACAGGTGATAATAGACGCCCGCCCCGCCGCTGCGCCGGCTTTCCGCCTTGCTGGGGAATTGGCGGATATAGCCGAAATTATCGTCGGGCCAGACGATGGAGACATTATCGGGCACCTTCAGCCCCGCGCGATAAATGTCCAGCACCTCCTTATAGGGCACGAATATCTGCCCCGCCTTGGCCGCGCCACCGGCCACATGGGCATCGAGCAGATCGCGCTGATCCTTGATGATCTTGTCCAGCAGGGCGACTTTTTCGGCCATGGAATTGGTGCCCACCATGCCGGTGTCATGCAGGCCGCGCATGCCGATGGTCCAGATATTCTCATAGGCGGCATTCTTGCGCACCCGCTCGTCCCAATAGAGGCGGATCTTGTCGGGATTGCTGGCGTAATTGAAGGCTTCGGGCGCGTCTTTCCATTCGCCCACATTGTTGCGCAGCATCACTTCGGAATGGGATGACCCCATGATGATGCCATAATCATCGGCCAGTTTGGCATTGGCCGGATCGGAATTGAAGGCCGCCGTGGTCTTGTGCATGGCGGGCCACAAAGTGTTGGCTTTCAGGCGCAGCAGCAGTTCGAAAATGCGCTGATAGGTCTTGGGGCCAATATCCTTGCGGGTTGGGTCAAAGGTTTGTGCGGCCCATGGGAACAGGCCCCAATCCTCGTCATTCACGAAAATGCCGCGATAGCGCACCGATGGCGGGCCGAAATGGTGCAGACCCTTGGGCGCATAAATCGCGTCCTGATGGCGCGGGGCCAGATCGGCCCACCAGCTCCACGGGCTGACCCCCATGGCGCGCGAGACTTCATAAGCGCCATAGGCGGTGCCGCGCCGGTCGCTGCCCACCACCACCAAGGCGCGGTCCACGCCGGCCAGTGGTTTCTCGATGGTCAGGATCAGGAAGCTTTCCCATTGGCCGGTCAGGCGGGCGGGGTTGATTTTGTCCGCGCGCACCATGGCGTCAATCAAAGGACTTTGGCCCAAAGTGCCGATGATGATGGCGGCGGGCATCTTGCCTTCGGGCGCGGCAATCAGGCGGGAGGCATGGCCCGAAACCTGTTCCAGATCGCGGGCCAGATCCTGCGCTGCGTGGCGCACGCTGGTTGCATCCTGCGGAGCGACGAGGATGGGGGCGGCCTGATCCTTGGCCACCAGCGCGATTGCGCCTTTCACCGGCGCGAAACGCAGCAGGGCGTCCTCGGCGGCGGCTTGGCCAGCGCTTAGGGCCAGAATGGGGGCAAGGGTGGTGGTTAGCGCGTGGCGCAGTGTCAGGCGTGTCATACTCATCTCTCTCCCGCTTCTGGCGGTTATCCTTGTGGTTCAGGCACGCAGGATCAGCCCGCGCTTGTCCATCCACCAGCCCATGGCCCAGCACACCAGCGTATAGGCCAGCGCGCAAAGCAGCGAGCCAAAGGCTCCGGGGGCGATGGTCTGGAACAGATGGATGCCCAGCCAGTCATAAATGCCGCTCTGGTCACCCATGGGCACCATGTTGAGCACGATCACCAGCAATTCGGAGAACAGATAGATCGCCAGCGGGTTGCGGCCCAGAATGGTGAAAAAGCGGCTGGCCTTGTTCATCTGGCGCAGCTCGATCATCCACACCACCCATGCCAGCAGCATCAGGTCCAGCCCGCAGGTGAGCAATACAAAGCTGCCGGTCCACAGCTTTTTCGCGATGGGGAAATAGGGTTCCCAGCCATGGGCGGCCAGAATACAGGCCAGACCCGCCACCAGCATCAGGCGCAGATTGTCGCGTAAATCACCGGCCCGCTGCACCAGCAATCCGGCCAGATAGCCCGCCAGCACATTGACCACGGCGGGCAGCGTGCCAAGGAAGCCTTCGGGGTCAAAGCCGCCGTCTTTCTTGTACAAATGCCCCGGCGACAGCAGCCAGAGATCAAACCGCGTGCCCGCATTGCCGATCTTGCCATAAATATCGCCTGCCTGCCCGAAATGCAGCAGGATCGCCCAATAGGCCAGCAACAGCCCCCCACAGGCCCCCAGCAGCACCCGCCAGTTGAGCCAGCGCACCATCACCCCCGCCAGCACATAGCACAAGGCCAGCCTTTGCAGCACACCGGGCACGCGGGTCAGCGCGAAGGGGATCAGCTCCCAGCCAGCCTCGCCATGGCGGACAAAGGGGAACCAATACATCAGGAAGCCCAGCGCAAAGATGGTCGCCCCGCGCCGCAACAGCCGCGCCAGATAGGGGCCAGCGGGCAAGGGCTTGCGCAGGGCAAAGCTCATGGCATTGCCCATGGCGAACAGAAAGGTGGGGAACACCAGATCGGCCAGCGTAAAGCCTATCCATCTGGCATGGACCAATTGTTCATAGGCAGGCGCGCCCGGCCCTGCGGTGTTGACCACAATCATCAGAAAGATCGTCGCCCCGCGAAACACATCCAGCGAGGTGAAGCGTTGGGGTTTGGGCTCGCTCATAGCGGGGTCGCTTTCAACAGGGTTTGCGTAGCGCGCAAAGGGTTGGCGGGGGGAGCATGGCGATAGGCCTTGCCATTGGCCACCCAATGCTCTTCCCATGCGCGGATGCGGGCGATCGAGGCGGCCTCGTCCAGCTTGCGCCCTGCAAGTGTGGCCGCGCGCTGGTCGGCCAACAGCATCTGCCAGCGGGGCAGGTAATAATCGGCATAAAGGCCCGACCATGCGCGCGAGGCATAATCGGACAAATGCCCCGTGCCGCCCCAGATGGTAACAATCGCCTTGGCCTGCGTGGCGTAATCGGCCTTTTCCTTCGGGCTGTCGCCATAGGCGCGGGCGTCATCGACCCAACTGGCCAGCGTTTCCTGCTGGCCCGCAGCCAGAGCATCGATGCGGCGGGCAAGGCTTTCCACCTGCGCCCGCTCTGCATCGCCCTTGGCCAGATCGCCCGCCTGATAGGCGGCCAGCGCGGCTTTCAAATGCTCGTCCAGCATCATGCTGGCATAATGGCGGGCCAGATCGACCAGATCGCGGGTGAACAGCTGGTTGGGCTTGGCAGGGGCGGCGGCCAGCATCGCCTCGATCCCTTTGCGCAGCGCGGCATGGTCGCCGGGGGCGGCGGGATATTGCGCGCCGGTGATGGTCGGGCGTTTGAAGAAGAGATAGGCGCCCGCCATCGGTCCCCACCAGCGCGGGGTCCAGTAACGGGTTTGATAGGCGCCCGTAATGGCGCTTTGCCATGCGGCCACCAGCGCGGGCGAGGTGGCGCCATAGCGGGCGGCGGTGTAGCTCTTGAGCCAGTCGGTCAGGCTTTGTTGCGGCCCCCATGCCAGATCATAGGCATAGGCATAGACGATGCTGTTGGAATGCAAGCCTTCGGGGAACAGGCCAAAGCCTGCCATCTGCCCCTTGGCCGGATGGTTCAGTGCCGTCGAAATATCGGATTTGTAAAAGCCCAGATCGCCATAGGCGGGGTTGCTGCCGCCATAATTATGCACATAGCCATAGACCCATTGCTTGCCATAAAAGGCCTGCGTCTGCTGCCAGATGCCCGGATAGCGGTCATTGCCAATGTCGAGGATCAGCATCTTGTCATCCGGCACATCGCGCAGGAAGGCGCGCACGGCGTCGGGCGTCCAGAACGCCTTGTCCGCGCCGAACAGCCAGCCCTGCATCACCCAAGTAGCTTTGGGCGCGGCGGCGGTGATCGACTGGAACAGGCGCGCGCCATAGGCGGCCAGACGCGCATCGCGCACCGCAGGCGGCAGGGCGGCAACCTTTTCAGCCTGCGTGTTTGCGGCGGCGGTGTTGGCTATCGCATCGCCATATTGGGCATTGGCCGCGTCCGATCCATCCTCGGCAATGGGGGGCACCATTTCGTTGAAGGCATCGGCCAGATAATAGTCACCCGCGCCATAGGTGGCGGTGTAGATCTGGATGAAACGCTTGGCCAATTGGCCGAACAGGGGATCGGAAGGATCGAGCCAATAGGTGGGGGGGAAGCCTTCCCAGCTGCGCATCTTGTAGATTTTCGCCTTGGGATGGGCCTTGGCAAAAGCTTCGGGCACATAGCCGGCAAAGGCGGGCAGGATGGGCTTCATCCCCAGCGCGCGCATCCGGCCAAGGATCTTGATCTGCAACTGGTGCTTCTTTTCAATCCAGCCTGCCGAGAGCGGGGCGCGATAGCCCGCCAGATTGCCCATGCGCTGCCACGGCAGGAAAGGCGCGGCGGACAGGCTTTGGCCGATGGCGGCCTCGTCCATGCCCTGTTCGCGCCACAGGGCGCGCCAGACATATTCCTGCCCCTCCATCGCCAGCGGCGTATCGACCCCGCGTGCGGCCATCCAGTCGATCTCCTGCGTCCAGCGGGCCCAGTCCCACCACGGGGTGGTATAGCCATAGGTGCAGGTGTTGAGATAGGCGCGCAGCGAGAAGGGCGAGGCGACTTGCCCGCTGTCGAAATTGTCGGCAGCCGAGAGGGGCGCAGCGCGGCGGCCTTCCCAGCTGATATGCAGCTTTCCTTTGGCCTGCAAAGCCTGCGCCACGCCATGCACCAGCGCCACGGGCGAGGTGCCGCTGGCCGAAAGGGCGCCATGGCGGATCTGCACGCGATAGGAGGGCTTGTCGCCCGCCCGCACCGCCAGTTCCACCTTGGGCGCCTTTACCCCCAGACGCGCCAGCGATGCGCGGGCAGCGGCCTCCTGCGGCGTGTCGGCGGCCTGCGCCGCGCCAGCGATCAGCAAGGGCAAAACCGCCATGCTGGCACGGAACATCGAGGGAGCGGGCAAGCGGATCATGGCGTCTTATGCTTCCATATCGGCGGGCAGGGCAAAGGAAAGATGCACAAAAAATCCGGCAAGGGAGGGTGATGCTCTGGCCAAAGACCTGTGCATCACCGCCCCTTGCCGGACAGTCAGGGTAGGGGATTAGAACTTATAGGAAGCCGAGGCATAGTAGCTGCGGCCGTAATAGCTGCTTTCCTGCCATACCGAGGTGCCGGTGTAGGTGGCCTTTTCGCGGCTGTTGTTCAGGTTGATGATGCCAGCGGTAAAGCTGAGATGGGCGTTGGGGGTGAAGCCAGCGCTCAGGTCAACCTGCGTGCGGGCCTTTACCGTGTGGCCTTCGCGGGCAAAGAAGCTGTCCGCGCTGTTCTGGTCATAGGCGCTGCGATAGTTGACCGAGGCGCGGAACGAGAACAGGCTGTTTTCCCAATAAGGCGTCACGTTCCACGTCACCTTCGACAGGTTGCGGATGGTGTAGCCCGTGCCCACGGCCAGCTTCTGCGGGATCACGCGGGTATAGTTGGCGATCAGGCCAAAGCCCTTGACCGGCAGCATCTTGTCGAACGAGTGGTTGAGGCTGATTTCATAGCCCTTCACCTTGATCGTGCTGGGGTCGTTGCTGGTCTTGGTGATGTCATAATAGGCACCATCGGAACCGACACATTCGTTGATCGAGGAATTGTAGCTCAGCGCCACGCCGTTGAACGAGGAGGGGCAGACCAGCGAGCTATAGGTGCCGTTCTTGATCCACTTGTAGAAGCCGTTGATGGCAATGGCGCTGGAGCGTTCATAATACCATTCGGCGCCCAGATCGATTTGGTTGGCGGTCAAAGCCTTCAGGCCGCCCTGACCCAGATCGACGGTATAGGTGCGCACACCGCCGCTGACCGAGGAGGAGGAAGTCTGCGCCATCGAGGTGTTGCTATCCATGATCGGACGCACCAGCACCTTGGCCGCGGCCAGACGCACCTGCACCGCCTTGGCCGGTTCCAGCACCAGGTTCATGCTGGGCAGCCAGTTGCCATATTTCTGGCCTTGCGCATAATCGCCGATCTTGTTCTGCACTTCGGTGTAGCTGTCGGTGCGAGCGGCGGTCACATTGCCGCGCACGGTCTGCGAGCTATGTTCGTAACGCAGGCCCACATTGCCGCGCAGGGGCATGCCGCTGACTTCGGTATCGATCGTGGCCATGCCATAGGCCGAGGCCATATAGCGGTCGACGTGATAGGAGGCTTCGGGCGCGAAGATTTCGGGCACCACGATACCGGCTGCGGCCAATGCCTTGTCATAGGCGGCCAGATCGGCGCCAACCCAGGCGGTCTGGATACCCGACATGCCGTTCATGAAGCCGGTCACCGCATAGCTGGTGGTGGCCATGGCGGGGAAGATGCTGCTGGAAGCGGCAGGCTGGGCCGAACCCAGCGCGATCAGGTCATGACGCGACACATGGCGGTTGAAGGTTTCATGGCGATATTTCGCACCGGCCGACAATTTGGTGAAGGGACCAAAGTCGATATCCTTGTACACATCACCCTGCAGCGACTTTTCATCGGTGCGCATGTTGCGGGTGGCGCCATTGGGATATTCGTTACGCGTCAACGTGCTGGGCGCGTACAGAGCCGTGGAGTTGAGGTTCTGTGCCACGTTGAAAGTGATGGCATCGGGGTTGCTCATGTCCAGCGTGGCGCTGGAAATGGTCACGCCCAGAATGGCCGCCGCTTCACGCTGATAGGCGGTGCCCTTCGAGTAATTGGCAATGGCGCGCGCGCTCCAGCCATTCTCGCCGCGCCATTTGGCCGACAAAGTGTAAAGCTGGGTGGCCAGATTGCGGTCTTCGTGCTGGCGGTTGTTTTCCATGGTGAAATTGGTGGCGGTCACATTGGTGGCCGCACCATTGGCCGAGGAATTGACCGTGATGCGCGCGGTGTTGAACAGGAACACCTGCTGGTTCACGTCATAGGTGGTCTTGTCCTTGGCATAGATCGCGTTCAGACCGATTTCGAGGCTGTCGGTGGGCTTCCACTGGATGCCGCCGCTGGCCATCAGGCGTTCGGTTTCGCGGTCGATCCGGCGATAGCGCGGACGGCGCGGGGTCAGGGTGGAAACGCCATTGATGCTCTGCGTGGTCCAGCGGTCCATCCAGACATAGTCGGCGCGGTCCTGCAGCTTTTGATAGCCAAGGTTCAGGTAAACGCCCAGCTTGCCATCAGCCAGCTGGTCGACATAGCTCAGGCCCAGCTTTGGCGTGACCTTGCCACCGGCATAGTTGGAATTCTGCGCCTTGGCCGACAGAACGATCTGGCGGTGGTGGTAATCGAGCGGCTTGGTGGTTTCGATGTTCACAGTGCCCGACAGGCCGCCGGCATCCATGTCCGCCGTGGGCGACTTGATGACCTGAATGGCGCTGGCCAGTTCGGTCTGGATGATGTCAAAGCGGAAACCGTCGGTGAAGTCGGCGCTCTTGATCGTCTGGCCGTTGATGGTGGTCATCGCATATTGCGGACCAAGGCCACGGATGCTGATCGTCGAACCGCGACCGTTGATGTTGGACATCTGCACGCCGGGGATGCGCTGGATCGATTCGGTGATGTTTTCGGACGGGAACTTGCCGATGTCTTCGGAGGAAATGCCGTCGGAAATGCGCGGGTCCTTGCGCTTGGCATCCAGCGCGGACTTGAGGCTGGAGCGGAAGCCGGTGACGACAATATCGCCAGCGGTGTCATTGCTGGCCGCCGGAGCCTGCGTCTGGGCATGGGCGGTGCCCATCAACGCGCTGGCGGCGCAGGTGGTCAGCATGGCCAGTTTGGCGCCGCGCGAAATCGGAAACGCAAATGTGTTGCGCAAGGTCGACATAAAACCCCCCTCAAGAGTGGTGTTGATCCCTGAACCGAAAGGTCCAAAACGCGAGGTGTCGTCGGCTGGTACCATATCGCCCCTCGTTCGGTTGGCAGAAATCCGTTGGAAGGAGAAATCTGTCAAGTCATTTTAATGACACATCCGTCTATTTTGGTATTGCCAATTTGACGGGTTTGGTTGCGGTGGCGGGCGGGGTTGGCGCTGCCGCATCTTCTGAATCCTGCTGAATGGCATGATTTTGCGGGAGTTTCTTCGATTTTCCGACTCGCCATTGGTCTGCCTGAACCCATGGTGGCGGCCGCAAAGGCATACGCCAAATTGCGAAGGATGACAAAAGCTGTTGCAAAGTGGTCTGGCATAAAATAATACCAATTAAATATCACTTGCCGGTCATCCGGCATCATCACGCCATGGGGCCATGCCCTGTGGCGCAAAGGCAGGATCTTTTTGTGACATCTCCGACGCTTGATCATGGGCAGAGGCTGAAATCCACCCTTATGTACGCCGAGGCCGCCGAGGCAGGCGCCGCCGTGGGCCGCTTCATGGCGCATAACCGCGCCGAACTGGACCGGCTGGCCGATCATCTGGCGCAGCGCCCGCCCGCTTTGGTGATCACCTGTGCGCGTGGCTCGTCCGACCATGCGGCCACCTATGCCAAATATATGATCGAGACCAAGCTGGGCCTGCCTACGGCTTCGGCTGCTTTCTCCACCGTGTCGGTCTATGATTCGCCGGTGGCGCATCGGGATGGGGCGGGCGTACTGTGCCTTGCCATTTCGCAATCGGGCCGCAGCCCCGATATGCTGGCCACGGTAGAACGCCAACAGGCCAGCGGCGCGACCGTGGTGGCGCTGGTCAATGATGAAAGCTCGCCCCTGGCGCAGATGGCCGATTTCACCCTACCTTTGCATGCGGGTGAGGAACGTTCGGTGGCGGCGACCAAATCCTATATTACCTCGCTGGCAGGCATTGCCGCGCTGGTGGCGGCCTGGAGTGGCGATGCGGGCCTTACCCGCGATCTGGAAGCACTGCCCGTACAGCTCGACGCCGCCTTTACGCAGGACTGGACGCCCTTGATCGGCGGGCTGGTGGATGTGGCCAATCTGTTCATCATCGGCCGTGGCTATGGTCTGGCCATTGCGCAGGAGGCTGCGCTGAAGCTGAAGGAAACCTCCGCCCTGCATGGCGAGGCTTTCAGCGCCGCCGAAGTGCGCCATGGCCCGATGGCGGTGGTGCGCGAGAATTTCCCCGTGCTGGCCTTTGCGGGCGGCGATGCCACCGGCGATGATGTGCGCGCCATTGCGGGCGAATTTGCCATGCGCGGCGCCAAGGTCTGGCTGGCCGATGCGCAAGGCACCGCGCCCGAAGGCGTAACCCTGTTGCCCGCATTGCCTGTGCGTGATGAATTGTCGCCGTTGTTGATGATTGCCAGCTTCTATCGCATGGCTAACACTTTGGCGCAGGCGCGCGGGCATGATCCCGACCAACCTCCCTATCTTGCCAAGGTGACCCGTACGCGATGATGGCGCTCGATATTCAAAATGGCCTCGCCCTGATCGGGGGAGAGCTGCGCGCCTCGGCAAGGTTGGTGATCGAGGATGGCAAGCTGGTGGCGGTGGAAGATGTTACCGCGCAGCCTGCCGACCAAGTGATCGACCTGAAGGGTGGCTGGCTGTTGCCCGGTTTTGTCGATACGCAGGTCAATGGCGGCGGCGGGGTGCTGTTTAACGACCAGCCCAGCGCGGCGGGCGTGGCGGCGATTGCCGCAGCCCATGCGCAATTTGGCACCACCGCACTGATGCCCACGTTGATCAGCGATTCGGTGGAGGCTGTGGCGGCGGCGCTGGACGCGGTGGATGATGCCATCGCGCAGGGCGTGGCGGGTGTGGTGGGCGTACATATTGAAGGCCCCTTCATCAACCCCGCGCGCAAAGGCATCCATAGCGAGGAGCGCCTGCGCCTGCTGGATGATGCCACCATCGCCCTGTTGACCGCCAAAAGGCGCGGGGTGGTGATGCTGACGCTGGCGCCCGAACTGGCCAGCGCCGAGCAGATTGCCGCCTTGGCAGCGGCAGGCGTGGTGTTGAGCGCGGGCCATACCAATGCCAGCTATGAACAGGCTCTGCATGGTTTCGACCATGGCATTACCGGCGTGACCCATCTGTTCAACGCCATGACCCCTTTGCAGCATCGTGCCCCCGGCGTGGTGGGTGCGGCGCTGGACCGTGATGATGTGTTTTGCGGCTTGATTGTCGATGGTGTGCATGTCGCCCCTGCGGCGGTGCGTCTGGCCTGCCGCGTGAAGGGCGCTGACCGGCTGATGCTGGTGACCGATGCCATGCCCGGTGTGGGCAATGGCGGGCAGCCTTTCATGCTGGATGGCCGCCCGATCTATGTGCGCGATGGCAAATGCACCGATGCGGCGGGCACTCTGGCCGGATCGGGGCTGGATATGGCCAGCGCCTTGCGCAACACTTTGGCGATGACCGGCCTGCCGGTGGCGCAAGTGTCCGCCATGGCTTCGGCCACGCCTGCGGCCTATCTGGGCTTGGCGGAGCATATGGGGCGTCTGGCCGTGGGGCAGGCGGCGGATTTTGTGGTGCTGGACGCAGAGATGGCGGTGCAGCAGACATGGATTGGCGGCACTTGCCGTTACAGCGCGGCCAGCGAGTAAAAGAGGCAATATGGACCGGCATCTCGATCTGATCGCGCCGATGGATGGCTGGATCTGCCCCCTGGCCCAAGTGCCCGACGAGGCCTTTGCCAGCGGCTTGCTCGGCGCGGGGCTGGCGCTGGACCCGCTGGGCGATGTGGTTTGCGCGCCTGCTGCGGGCGAGGTGATCTCGGTCCATGCGGCGGGCCATGCGGTGACTTTGCGTCTGGCCGAAGGGCTGGAGTTGTTGCTGCATTTCGGGCTGGAAACGGTGCGTTTGGGCGGGGCTGGCTTTACCCCGCTGGTGCAGGCGGGGCAGCAGGTGGCCTCGGGCGATCCCTTGCTGCGCGTGGATGTGAATGCTGTGGCGGCGCGGGCCAAGAGCCTGATCATGCCGATGATCCTGATCGAGGCGCAGGGCTGGGATTGGCAGCCCGCGCTGGAGCAGGGTCTGGTGGCCAAGGGCGATGTGCTGGGCCGGTTGAGCGGCGGCATGGCGGCAGAGGTGTCGCTTGAAAGCGCAGGGCTGGTGTTCGCCCAAGAATTGCGCGTGCCGCTGGCGCATGGGCTGCATGCCCGCCCCAGCGCCAAACTGGCCGCCTGTGCGCGGGAGTTTGAGGCGCGGGTGACGGTGCAGATCCGTGGCCAAAGCGCGGCCATCACCAGCCCCAGCGCGATGTTGCGATTGGGTGTGGGCCATGGCGATACGATCGAGTTAACCGCGCAAGGCGCGCAGGCCGAGCAGGCTCTGGCTGCTCTGGTCGCGCTGATCGAAAGCGGTATGGGCGAATATCGCGCAGTGAGCGAGGCGGCGCCTGTCGTGACCGCGCCTGTTATGGCAGCTAAGGCTCCGCAGGCGGGCGATGTTTTGCGCGGGGTGATGGCGGCCACCGGCATAGCGATTGGCCGCGCGTGGCCGATGCAGCGCCCAGAGCCGAGTTTGGCGCAGGTCAGCGCCGGTGCGGTGGTGGAACAATCGCAGTTTGATGCAGCTCTCACCGCTCTGCGCGCTGATCTGGCGGCGCAGGCCAGCCAAGGCAGCGCGCAGCAGCAGGCGATTTTGGCCGCCCATCTGGCCTTGCTGGAGGATGAAGACCTGCTCGCCCGCGTGCGGGACGCTATGGCCGAAGGCGCCAGTGCGGCGATGGCGTGGCGCAAAGTCATGTGGGCCGAGGCAGAAGCCCTGCGCGCCTTGCCCGATCCGCGCTTTGCGGAAAGGGCGGGGGACCTGCTCGATCTGGAACTGCGCCTGCAATGGCAATTGTGTGGCGGTCAGCCGGAAGCGCCCGTCCCGCCAGAAGGCGCGATCCTGATTGCCGAGGATTTGATGCCATCCGAAGTGGCCGCGCTGGATCTGACCCGCGTGGTGGGTCTGGCCACGGCCAAGGGCGGGCCAACCTCGCATGTGGCGATTATCGCGGCCAGTCGCGGTCTGCCTGCCGTGGTGGCACTGGGCGAGGGTGTGTTGAGCATCGAGCAAGGCGCGGATCTGGTGCTGGACGCCGATGGCGCGGCGCTGGAAGTGGCACCGGATGGGCTGCGTATCGCGGCGGTGGAAGGTTTGATCGCCGCCCGCGCCAAGCGCCGCGCTGCTGCTCTGGCCATGGCGGGCGAGGAAGGGCGCACCAGTGACGGCACGCGGATCGAGGTCTTTGCCAATCTGGGCAAGCTGGGCGATGCCGCGCCTGCGGTGGCGAATGGCGCGGAAGGCTGTGGCTTGCTGCGCACCGAATTCCTGTTCCTCGACCGCCAGAGCGCGCCCGACGAGGATGAGCAGGCTGCGCAATATGGCGCCATTGCCGATGCACTGGAAGGCCGCCCGCTGATCATCCGCCTGCTCGACATAGGCGGGGACAAGCCTGCGCCCTATCTGCCCATCGCGCCGGAGGAAAACCCCGCCATGGGCCTGCGTGGCCTGCGGGTTGGTCTGGCGAGGCCCGATGTTCTGTCCACCCAATTGCGCGCCATTTTGCGCGCTTCGGTGGGGCGCAAGGTAAAGATCATGGCGCCGATGGTGGCGCGGGTGGAGGAATTGCGCGCGCTGCAGGCCGTGGCGCAGGCCGAGGCGGAAGCTTTGGGTGTGGCTTTGCCCGATCTGGGCGTGATGGTGGAAACGCCGGCGGCGGCGGTGATGGCCGATGCTCTGGCGGCGGAATGCGCGTTTCTTTCCATCGGCACCAATGATTTGACGCAATATACGCTGGCCATGGATCGCGGCAATCCGGCGGTGGCGGCAGGGCTGGACGGGCTGGACCCGGCGGTGCTGCGCCTGATTGCGCAGACCTGCCGTGGCGGGGCGGCGCAGGGCAAATGGGTGGGCGTTTGCGGCGGCTTGGCTTCCGATCCTTTGGCGGTGCCGATCCTGATCGGGCTGGGTGTGCGCGAACTTTCGGCGGCTCCGGCCATGGTGGCGGAGATCAAGGCCTTGGTGCGCAGTCTGAACCTTGCCGATTGCGAGGCTCTGGGGGCCCAAGTGTTGCAGGCGGCGAGTGCTGGCGATGTGCGCCGCCTGGCAGCGGCCTTTATCGGGGGGCAAGCATAATGAGTGATCTGGCCAAAACCATGGCGCAGGGGCTGCAAAGCCTTGGTCGCGCGCTGATGCTGCCGATTGCGGTGCTGCCGGTGGCGGCGCTGCTGCTGCGCCTTGGCCAGCCCGACCTGCTGGGCCTGCCTTTCGTCAGCGCGGCGGGCGAGGCGATGTTCTCCAATCTGGGCCTGTTGTTTGCCATTGGCGTGGCCACCGGTTTTGCCCGCGATGGCAATGGCGCGGCGCCTCTGGCGGGCGTGGTGTGTTTTCTGGTGGCCAGCGAAGGGGCCAAGGCGCTGCTGAAGGTGCCTGCCGATGTGGGCGTCGGCCTTGCCGATGCAGCCAAGGCGGCGATGCAGGCGGCGTGGAAACAGGGGCAGATCGGCCGTGTGGCTGTGCCTTTGGGCATTATTTCCGGCATTGTCGGCGGGCAGGGTTATAACCGCTTCTCCGGCTTCCGCCCGCCCGATTTCCTCGCCTTCTTTGGCGGCAAGCGCTTTGTGCCGATTGTGGCGGGGGCTTGCGGCGTGTTGCTGGCGGCTTTGGTGGGCTTTAGCCATGAGGCGATCAATGCCGGTGTCGATGCCGCCTCGCGCGCGGCTTTGGCCAGCGGCGGGTTTGGATTGTTTGTCTATGGTCTGCTCAACCGCCTGCTGCTGGTGACGGGGCTGCATCATATTCTGAACAATATCGCGTGGTTTGTGCTGGGCGATTACCATGGCGCAACAGGTGACCTGCGCCGCTTCTTTGCCGGTGATCCCCATGCTGGCGCCTTTATGAGCGGCTTTTTTCCGGTCATGATGTTTGGCCTGCCTGCGGCCTGCCTTGCCATGTATCGCAGCGCGCGGCCCGAAAAGCGGCGTGAGGCGGGCGGTATGTTGGCCAGTCTTGCTGCGACCAGCTTCCTGACCGGCGTGACCGAGCCGATCGAGTTCAGCTTCATGTTCCTCGCGCCCGCGCTTTATGCGCTGCATGCGGTGCTGACCGGTGTGAGCATGGCCTTGATGGCGGCGTTGGATGTGCATCTGGGCTTTGGTTTTTCGGCGGGCCTGTTCGACTTTGTGCTCAATTATGCCAAGGCGACGCGGCCTCTGCTGCTGGTGCCAGTGGGGCTGGCCTATTTTGCGGTCTATTATGCGGTGTTCCGCTTGGCCATTGTGAAGCTGGACCTGAAAACACCGGGCCGTGAAGCGGATGATGTGGCCCCTACTGTTGAAGGCGAGCAGGAGCGCGGCGCGGCTTTTGTGGCGGCGCTGGGCGGGGCGGGCAATCTGCTGGAAGTGGGCGCCTGCACCACGCGGCTGCGGCTGGTGGTGGGCGATCAGGCGGCGGTGAGTGAGGCGGCGCTGAAGGCTTTGGGTGCGCGCGGCTTGATCCGCCCCTCGGCGCAGGGCTTGCAGGTGATCCTTGGCCCGCAGGCCGATAGTGTGGCCAGCGAGATCAGCCGTGCCATGGCCAAGGGGCCGGTGGCGGTTGCCGCGCCCAAGCCTTTGGCGGCTGAGACGATCGGTTTGCAGGCGGTGGAGCGCCAAAAGCTGCCTGAATTTATACAACAGTCTATGCCGGTTACGGCCAAAGTATGGCTTGGCCATAGCCGTCTGGTGGTGGAATGTGACGCAGAGCCCGATCTGGCCGCGTTAAAGGCCCATGGCCTGCGCGGCGCATGGCAGAATGCAGGCCAGTGGCATTTGCTTTTCGCGCCCGAAACTTTGGCCGCTTGGCAATAGGCATCCGCACCTTCAATCGCGGACGCAGGAGGAGGGGCCAGACAGGGTTTTTAACAGCCCTGTCGGCCCCGACTTGCTTGTGCATTCTTTGCAAATAGCTATTTCCTGCCTTGGCGATTGACAGGAACCGCTTTGTCCTGTCAGCAAAACGCGCAGGTAGAGCGCTATCAAGGCGTTCCAAGGGAGATTTATGGCCTTTATCGATCAGGTCGGTGTGCTCGATGAGGACGAGGCAGGGCCGCGCTATCTCCGTTTGCAGAAATTGCTGCGCAGCGCGATCGAAGGCCGCCGCTTGGCCTTGGGCAGCGCCTTGCCCAGCGAGCGCGAATTGGGCGACCTATATGCCCTGTCGCGGGTGACCATCCGCAAGGCGATTGATCAATTGGTTGATGATGGCCTGTTGGAACGCCGCAAGGGGGCGGGAACCTTTGTCGCTGGTCCTGCGCCTGCCGAAAGAGGGCGGGTGGAAAAGAGCATTTCCAAACTCTCCTCCTTTTCCGAAGACATGCTCTCGCGCGGGCGCAAGCCGGCTAGCCGTTGGCTGGACCGCAGCGAGGGTATGGTGACGCCCGACGAGGCGCTCTCGCTGGGCCTGTCGCCCGGATCACCGGTCTATCGTTTCCAACGCATCCGCTATGCCGATGGCGAGACCATGGCTTTCGAGCATGTGGTGGTGCCTGCGTGGGGCCTGCCTTCGGCCGATGCGGTGGAGGAATCGTTGTATGAAGCGCTGGACCTGCGCGGCTATCGCCCCGTCCGCGTGTTGCAGAGGGTACGCGCGGTGGGTTTCAGCGCCAAACAGGCCGAATTGCTGGGCGTGGCCGAGGGCGACCCCTGCCTGTTCATCGACCGCCGCGCTTTCCTGCCCGACGATCGCGTGATCGAGGTCGCGCAATGCTATTACCGCGGCGATGCCTATGATCTGGTGGCGGAATTGAGCCAGGGGTGAGGGGTGTGAGGGGACGGCGAGAATCTCGCCCCCACCCTATGCGGTGGGGGAGGGTGCTTGCGATGTCTTTAGGAAGGTGGTGCCGCTTAGGTGATTCGAACACCTGGCCCCATCATTACGAATGATGTGCTCTACCGACTGAGCTAAAGCGGCGCGCCATCTTGGGCGAGACGCGCCCTTAGCCGGTGGTATCGGGGATGACAAGCGCAAAAGTGACGAAGCCGCCATGAAATTTGCAAGGCGCATCAAGTCCTCCCGGTCAGAGCATGCGCAAGCAATCCGGGAGCCTATCCGCAGCGCGGGCATGGGGGCTGGGGCTTGTGGTTCGCTATGGCCTATGGCCTAAACAGATGCGCCTTTTTGCAGGCTGGAACAAGGACAAGCAGTGATGGCCAACTTGACGCTCGAACATCCCGCCCTCTTGCGTGAGGCGGCTTTTGTGGCTGGCGAATGGGTGGGGGCAGTGGCGAAACTGGCTGTCACCAATCCGGCCACGGGTGCCTTGTTGGCCCATGTGCCCAATCTGGGCGCGGATGCGGCGCTGGCGGCGGTGGAGGCTGCGGTGCCTGCCCAGAAAGCTTGGGCGCGGTTGACGGGCAAGGCGCGCGGGGCGGTGCTGCGCCGTTGGGGCGAGTTGATGATCGCGCATCAGGAGGATCTGGCGCGCATCATGACCGCCGAACAGGGCAAGCCTTTGGCCGAGGCGCGCGGCGAGGTGGCCTATGCTGCCAGCTTTCTGGAATGGTTTGCCGAGGAAGCCCGCCGTGTCACCGGCGATGTTCTGACCCCTCATGCTGCAGACCGTCGCATTCTGGTGCGCAAAGAGCCGGTGGGGATCGTGGCGGCCATCACCCCATGGAATTTCCCGCTGGCGATGATTACCCGCAAGGCTGGCCCCGCGCTGGCGGCGGGCTGCGCCATTATCATCAAGCCTTCCGAACTCACGCCTTTATCGGCCTTGGCTCTGGCGGTGCTGGCGCAGGAGGCGGGCGTTCCGGCGGGTCTGCTCAGCGTGTTGACAGGCGATGCCGCGCCGATTGGCGACGTGCTGACCGGCGATAAGCGCATTGCCAAATTCACCTTCACCGGCTCGACCGCCGTGGGCAAGAAGCTGGCCGCGCGTTGCATGGATACGGTCAAAAGGGTCAGTCTGGAACTGGGCGGCAATGCGCCTTTGATTGTGTTTGACGATGCCGATCTGGATGCGGCGGTCGAAGGGGCCATGGCCTCGAAATTCCGCAACGCTGGCCAGACCTGCGTTTGTGCAAACCGCCTTCTGGTCCAATCGGGTATTTACGATGCCTTTGCCAACGCCCTGTCGGCCAAGGTGGGCGCCTTGTCGGTCGGTTCGGGGCTGGATGGCGCCTTTGACCAAGGGCCTTTGATCGATGGCCGTGCGGTGGCCAAGGTGCAGGCCCATGTGGCTGATGCTCTGGCCCATGGCGCCAGTGTGCTGACCGGCGGGGATACGGTGTCGCCCGCAGGCGCGGAGCAGGGCCATTTCTTTGCCCCCACGGTTTTGCGCGATGTGCCGCGCGATGCGCTTTTGTGCCGCGAGGAAACTTTCGGCCCGCTCGCCGGCCTTGTGCGGTTTGAAACCGAGGAAGAAGCCATTGCCATCGCCAATGACACCGATGCGGGCCTTGCCGCCTATGTGTTCACCCGCGACATTGACCGCGCATGGCGCGTGCCCGAGGCGCTGCATTACGGGATGGTGGGGCTGAACACCGGCCTTATCTCCACCGAAGTGGCGCCCTTTGGCGGCGTGAAGCAATCGGGTCTGGGCCGTGAAGGCTCGGCCTATGGCATGGATGATTATCTGGAGCTGAAAATGGTGTGTCAGGCCGTGCAGGCCTGAGGCGTCAAGGGACTGATCTCAGACTGTCTGCCTGACGGATAGCGCTTGCTTGCGCATTGCAAGCCGCGTGGCTTGCGGGCAGTCTTTACCCATGTCTGCCCATAACACTCCGCGCGCGCGCGCCGAACTCGCCCAACATTGGCCCATTCTGGTTCTGGCGGCGCTGGCCGTGGGATTTGGCACGATGGGCATCGGCTTTTACTCGCTGGGCCTCTTCGTCAAACCGCTTCAGGCCGAATTCGGCTGGAGCCGCGGCGCGGTATCGGGCGCGGCCACGTTTCAGCAATTGGGCATTTTCCTGTCCGCACCGCTGGTTGGTCGCCTGTCGGACCGGATCGGGGTGAGGACAATCGCGCTTACCTCTTTTATCGCCATGCCTCTGGCCATGCTGGCACTATCGCAATCGGGGGCGCATACGGGCGGGTCGGTGCCGCAATGGTATGGCCTGTGGTTGCTGGTGTCCTTGGCCGGTTGCGGCACCACGCCTGCGGTCTGGGCGCGGGTGGTGTTGCAAAGGTTCGATGCAGCGCGCGGGCTGGCCTTGGGCCTGATGCTGGTGGGCACGGGGCTGGCGGCGGCTTTGGCGCCCGCTTTGCTGGGCCGCATCTTTGCCGAGCATGGCTGGCGTTATGGCGCGATGGTGATGGCGGCGGCTTCCGCTTTGGTGGGTGTGCCTTTGTGCCTGTTGCTGCCGCGTGGGCCCAGGCAGATAGATCTGGATACCAAGCCCAAGGGCCGGTTTGAAGGCAATCGCGCGATCTGGCTGTTGCTGGTCGTCGGCATCTTGCTGGGCGTGATTGTGGCGGGGCTGATTATCCATCTGGTGCCGATGCTGGTGGACCGAGGGATGCAACCGGCTGCGGCGGCCAATGTGGCGGCCAGCGTCGGCCTTGCGGTGATCGCCTCGCGCGTGGTGGTGGGCTGGATGTTTGACCGGTTCCACGCGCCTTTTGTGGCGGCGGTGTTTCTGGCCATGCCGATTGGTTCCTGCCTGCTGTTGGGGCTGGGCGGGCCGGTGGTGCCTGCGGCGGTGATGCTGGGTCTGGCCGCCGGGGCAGAGGTCGATATGTTGGCCTTCTTCACCAGCCGCTATGCCGCGATGAAGAATTACGGCGCCACCTATGGCATTATTCTGGGCGCTTTCTGCCTTGGCGCGGCTTTCGGCCCCTTGGCCGTGGGACAGACGGTGGATGCCAGCGGCAATTACAATCTGGCGCTCACCCTGTCGGCATTGGGGCTGGTGGCTGTGGTGGGGATGGTGCTGGCGCTGGGGCCATACCGTCAGGCGGTGGCGGAGGATTAAGCCTCCGCCTCGAACCTGCGATATTTGCCCAGGGCCAGAAAGGCGAGCGAGGACACCACCAGCACGCCCGCGCATTGCATCAGTATGCCATGGAAATTGCCGCTGGCATCGTGGTTGCGCCCAAACACCATGGGGGCAAAGCCCGCGCCCGCCGCAAAGCACACATAAAGCAGGCCATAGATCGCGCTATAACGCTTCAGCCCGAAATAGCGGGCCACCAGAAAGGCCACCAGATCATATTCAATGCCCAGCGCAAAGCTGAGGACAAAGACGGCGGCGCGGGCTTGGGCCACATCCAGCGTGCCGCTGCTGAAATACCAGAAGCTGATGGCCGGGGCGGACAACAGCACCGTGCCCACCAGCGGCGCCCACACGCGGTCGAGCAACCAGCCGCCCACCAAACGCCCCATGATCGAGGCAAGGCCCATTAAGGGCGTGATGGTCAAAGCCTGTTCGGGCGTGATGCCGCCATCTTTCAGGATCAGCTCCAGATTGGGCACCGGCCCGCCCAGCGCAAAGGAAATGGGCACCAAAGCCACCGCGATCAGCCAGAAGCGCCAGTCGCGCAGGGCTTGGGGCACGGTCATGCCGGGGCGTTCGATCAATTCTGCGACGGGCGCAGCAGGCGATGTGCCTTTCTCCTCGCGCAGCAGCAGCGCCACCAGAGGCGTCGCCACCAGCACCGGCATCATGCCCAGCACGATAAAGCCCATGCGCCAGCCATAGGCGGCCAGCACCCATGCCAGCAAAGGCTTGCCGAAAATGCCGAACAGGCCGGTGCCGGTCATGGACAGACCCAGCGCCAGCCCCTTGGCCTTGTCAAAGCCGCGATTGACCGCGCGGGTGAAAGTGATCGGCAAAGTGGCCGCGCCCACCGCGCCCACCACCAGCCATGTCAGGTAAAACCGCGTGAGCGAGCCATCGGACAGGGCCAGCGAGGCAAAGCCCAGCCCCCAGACCGGAAGCGCCACCAGCACGATGCGCCGCACGCCGATTTTCTCCGCCCATGCGCCATAGAGCGGCCCGCCGATCAGCGACATCATGGTGATGACCATCATGCTGGTCATGATTTGCCCGATCGACCAACCAAAGGCTTTGGCCAGATGGGGCGCGAACAGGCCCATCGAATAGGTGGGCACCGCCGCCATGCCCAGGCCTATGCCCAGCACAGAGGCCAGAATCGTGCCCCAGCCACGGCGGAATTCTTCGGTTGCGGACGGTGATAGCGCTTGGTTCATGGGCGGCCCTGACAAAACAGAAGCCGCCATTGGCGCATTGCGGGGCACAACAGGCAATCTGCCAGCCTCTTGCCTCCGCACAGCGGATAGTTTGCCTCCCGCCCATGTCTGGCCCTATGGCTTGCGCCAGTTTGATGCCGGTCGAAATGATAGCGAGAGATGCCCCCGATGCGCCTGCGCCGTGTCTATGCCGATGGTCCCTTTGGCCAGATCCATTTCCAGAGTGCCGGCGAAGGCCGCCCCTTGGTGCTCTTGCATCAGGCGATTATGGCCAGCGGGCAGTTTGACAATGTGTTCGCGCCGCTGGTGGAGGCTGGTTTCCGCCCCATCGCGATTGATATGCCCGGCTTTGGCCTGTCCGACGCGCCCGCCAATCCGCCCGCCATTGCCGATTATGCGCGATGCGTGGCGCCGGTGCTGGATGCTCTGGGCGTGGAAAAGGCGGCGGTGGCGGGCCATCATACCGGCGCTTTGGTGGGCACCGAATTTGCACTGGCCGCGCCTGAACGGGTGGAGGCCCTGATCATCCACGGCCCGATGATCATGCCCGAGGACGAGCGTCAGGCTTTAACCGATGATATTTGCGGTCGGGAAAAGGCCTTTGCCGCCGGACCGGAAGGCGCGCATTTTGTCCATGTGGTGAAAATCCGCGACTGGCTGGCCAATGGCACGATCGATCCTGAACGCATGACCGATTATGTGGTGCAGGCGATGCAGGCCTATCGCTTGGGCGCCTATTGGTATGGCCATGCCGCCGCCTTTGCCTATCGGCATGAAGAGCCTTTGGCCCGCCTGAGCGTGCCCACCATGCTGCTGACCAACACTGGCGACCAGACCCACCCCTGGGCCTTGCAGGCGCGCGAGATGTTCCCCCATTTCGCCTTTGCCGAGGTAGAGGGCGGCGGGATCGACATTTGCGATCAGGCGCCGCAGGAATGGGCGCAGGCGATCATCACCTATCTGCAAGGTCTGGCCTGAGCCATGGCCGCGCTTTCCTCCCATCTGCGCGGCAGGATTGCCTATCGCGATGCGGCGGGGGGCGAAACCGGCCATGAATGGTTCGATCTGATCGCCGGACAGGGGTGCCGCTTGCTGCGCGCCCTGTGTGTCATGGATGACATTGGCCTGATGCGCGAGGTGTCCATCGGCATGGGCGCGGATTGGCGCCCTACCGATGGCCAGTGCCGCATCTGGCAGGATGGCGCGCAAAACCTGATGCGTTTTGATGTGGGCGAGCTGGGCGTGCGGGCGGGGGATACTTTCCTGCCTATGGAGGAACCCTTGCCCTATCTGGGGCTGCATCCCCTGTCGGGCGATGCCTTGATCATCCATCAAAGGGGGCAGGATGCGGCGGGCGAATATCGCGCCATTGCCGCTGTCACCAATTCCATTTCCCCCAATGGCGAACAGGATCTGGCCGCGCAGGCGATGCAGATCGATGTCGCCTATATGGGCCAAGCTGCGATCACCGTAGCGGCAGGCGCGTTTGAGGCTTGGCATTACCGGCTGCGCTGGCGGCGGGATTGGCCACCGGCGGACCTGTGGGTGCGTGCAGGGGACGGGTTGTTCCTGTTGATGCGCTGGGCGCTGGTCCCTGCATGGTTTGAATTGACCCAATGGCAGGAGGGGCCGCTTTGACGCTTTGCCTTCGCATAATCGCTTATGGGCCAAGCGCCCGTCTCACGCCAAAGCCATCACCCGCCTTCAGGAGCCCCCGATGACATCCACCCACCAAACCGTGCCGACCTCGGTCGTGCTGCGCTATGGCATTGGCCAGTTGGGCGCGCAGGTGTTCCGCGATACGCCCGCTGTGCTGCTGCCTTTGTTCATGACCACCATGCTGGGCGTGCCGCCATGGCTGGCGGGTCTGGTGGTGCTGGTGCCCAAATTGTGGCTGATCCTGTGCGATCCCTTGGTGGGGGCATGGTCGGACCGGATGAAGGCGCTTTATGGGCGGACGCCTTTCCTGATCGGCGGGGCTGTTGGCACGGCCTTGGGCTTTGTGGCTTTGTTTGCCAAGACATCCTATCCCTCGCCATGGATGGCGGCGGCGGCGGTTTGCGGGCTGTTCTTCCTCGCCTCCACCGCTTTCAGCATCTATTCGGTGCCCTATCTGGCGATTGCGGCAGAGCTTTCCCATGACGCGCATCAACGCACCCGCATCATGGTGCTGCGCATGTTCTTTGCCACTTTCGGCGTGCTGATCGGCGTGGGCGTGGCCCAGCCTTTGATCGAGCATTTCGGCGGCGGTTCTTCCGGCTGGCATGGCATGAGTTTGGTGCTCGGCGCGATTTGCCTTGCCTCCATGCTGACCACCGCCAGCGGGTTGCGCCGTGTGCCGCTGATCATGGCGGGCGCGGTGGAGGGCAGCCTGTGGCAGCAGGTCAAGCCCGTGCTGGCCAACAAGCCTTTTGTGACTTTGCTCATCACCAGCTTTGTCTCCAACGTGGGGCAGGCGGCCAGCTATACGGTGATCGGCTTTGTCTTCCTTTATGCGGTGCAGGCGATCTGGCTTATTCCGGTGTTCATCCTGTGCATGTCGGCGGCCAGCCTTGCTGCCCAACCGCTCTGGCTGTGGCTGCCGCGCCGGATCGGCAAGCCGCGCGCCTATGTGCTGGCTTCGGCTATCTGGGCTGGGGTGACGGTGACATGGCTGTTCCTCTCGCCCTCCAGCGATGTGATCGCCCATCTGCCCGGCGGTCAGGCTTTGTCCAGCCAGCATGTGCTGGTGCTGGTGCGTGCGGTGGTGATTGGCGTGGTCAATGGCGGCTTCATCCTGCTGGCCCTGTCGATGATGACCGATACGGTGGATTACCAGCGCCGCATCGCGGGCGTGGCCAATGAGGGCGTGTTTGCGGGCCTGTTCTCGGCGCTGGAAAAGCTGGCCTTTGCCATGGGACCGGTGATTGCGGGCCTTGTGATGAGCGGCTTTGGCTTCGAAGCGTCGACCGGCGGTGCAGGGGCGCAAAGCCCGCATGCGATTCAGGGTATTGTCCTGCTGTATAGCGCGATTCCGGCGGGCATGCAGTTGATCGCCCTGCTGATCTTTAGCCGCTATCGCCTGCCGGTGGTCGAGCAAGGAACCCAAGCCGCCCTGTCTGATGCCGCCTGAAGCCCTGCCTGCCCGCACAGCGGCCAAACCGCGCGGCGGCGTGGTGTGGGCAGGGGGCAATCCACAACTTCCCCATGGTGCATTGCAAAAGACAGCGGGGAGTTACGAGATTATGACCAAGGTCCTTGGAAAAGCCTTTTTACTGGCCAGCGCCGCGCTGGTGGCCACGCCGGTTTTGGCCGATGAGGCGGCCCCTGCCGTGCCCGGTGATATTGTGGTGACGGCTACGCGCACGGCTTCGACGGTTCAGAAAGTGCCTGTGGCCGTGACCGCGATCAGCGCCGATACTATCGCCAAGCAGCAGATCAACAATGTGAAGGACATCAGCCAGATCGCCCCCAATGTGCAGATCCGCACGGTGTCGGGCGGCTCGGCGGGGATCACGCCCTTTATCCGCGGCGGCGGCGTAACCGATGGCGCCAATATCACCTCCGAGCCGGAAGTGGGCATCTATATTGACGATGTCTATCAGCCCCGCGCGGCGGCTTCCTTCATCGACCTGCTGGACGTGGAGCGGATTGAAGTGCTGCGTGGGCCACAGGGCACGCTCTATGGCCGCAATTCCTCGGCGGGCGCGCTCAAGATTGTCAGCCGCATGCCTTCGGACAAGGCGGGCCTGAAGCTGGAACTGGCCACGGGCAGCTGGGCCGAGCGTCAGGCCAAGGTGGTGGGCAATGCCCCGCTGTCGGCCGATGGCAAATGGCGGGCGGGCCTGTCGGCGCTCTATCGCGGGCGTGATGGCGGCATCCAGTATAATGCCACTTTGGGCAAGAAAGTGGGCGGCGAGGATTATTTCGGCACCAAGGCCGATCTGGCCTATGTCGGCAGTGGCCTGACCGCGCGCCTGTCGGGCTTTTATTCCAACCTTGATGGTTCGGGCCTTTTTCCGGTGGCGCTCAGCCCGACCTATGCGGGCAATGGTTATCAGACGGTGCAGCCCACCTCGGGCAGCTATCGCACTGTGTTAAGCCCCTCGGAAAGCTATACAAAGGTGGTGCAATATGGCGCCAATCTCAACATCGAGGCCGATCTGGGCGAGAATGCCAAGCTGACCTCGATCAGCGGATGGAGCCATTTGCGCGACAATTGGGCGCAGGATTTTTCAGGCGGCGTGGCATGGTCGGCTGTGGGTGTGCCCCTTGCCGGTTACACCTCGCTGTTTGAACGCAATGCATCCTTGCACAATTCCTCGTTCAGCCAGGAATTGCAGCTGCATGGCAGCCTGTTGGGCGACAAGCTGACCTATGTCGGCGGGCTCTATTTCTTCCGCGAAACCGGCGCGCAGACGGTCAATTCCAAAATCTTCTTTGCGCCCAGCACCACGGTCTTCAACATTGAAACCACCAGCTATGCCGCCTTTGGCCAGCTGGGCTGGCATATTAGCCCCAAGCTGACCTTCTCGGCGGGCGGGCGCTATACGCAGGATGACAAAACCCTCAACGCCACGATCAGCGGCACGGCGGTCAACCGCAAGGATAGCTGGGGCACCTTCCTGCCCAAGCTGGGGCTGGATTACCAGATCACGCAGCGGGTGCTGGCCTATCTCAGCTTCTCCGAAGGGTTCAAGGCGGGCGGTTACAATGGTCTGGCCAGCACGGCCACCGCGCTCAATTCGCCCTATGATCCGCAAAAGATGAAAGCCTATGAACTGGGCCTCAAGACCGAGTTCCTCGACCGCAAGGCCAAGCTCAACATCTCGGCCTTCTTCAACGATTATGCCAGCCTGCAACAGCAGAGCGTGACCAGCACCGGCTCGTTCATCACCCAGAACTATGCCGCCGATCACAAGGGCGTGGAGGCCGAACTCTCGGTCAAGCCGGTCGAGGGCCTGACCTTGTGGGTCAATGGCACGGTCAATGACAGCAAATACAAGGCCTCCTCGGCCACGCTGGCGGGCGTCAGCAGCTATATCGGCAATGCCATGACCAATGTGTTCAAGCATCAGGTGACGGCAGGCTATGACGCCTCCATCCCGCTGGCTGGCGGGGAGTTCAGCCTTGGCGGCAATGTCAACGCGCGTTCGGATTATTATTCCACGCCCGACAATCTCTATATCGGCCATGTGCCCGCCACCACTTTGGTCAATGGCTATATGGGTTACTCCAAGGACAATTGGTCGCTGCGCTTGACGGGCAAGAACCTGACCAACCAGATCTATTGGACCACGGGCTTTGGCTTCTCGGTGGTGCGTCCGCGCTATATGGGTGATCCCCGTACTTGGCGCGTGACCTTTACCTACAAGATGTAACGCGGTTCCGGCGCGGTGGAGGGGGGATTTCAGCCCGCGTTCACCGCGCCTTTGTGATGAATGGCCTGCCGTCGGGCGTAACATGGCGGATATGCAGAGGAGTTTTTGATCATGGGTATCTCTCGCCTAAAACTGGCCGCTGTGGCTTTGGGTGCGATGGCTGGGCTGGGCGCTGTGCAAGCGCAGGCGCAGGCCGATCCGGCGGTGCGTGGCAAGCTGTTGTTCCTGCAATGCGCGGCCTGCCATGCGGTAACCGCCAATGGCGGGGCCAAGGTTGGCCCGCATCTGGCCGGTATTGTCGGGCGCAAGTCGGCTTCGGTGGCCAGCTATAAATATTCGCCAGCCATGACCAAGGCGGGCATTACCTGGACCGAGGCCAGTCTGGACCAGTGGCTGACCGGCCCTGCCAAGCTGGTGCCCGGCACGACCATGCTGTTCCCCGGTCTGCCCAAGGCAGAGGATCGCAAGGCGGTGATCGCCTATCTCAAGACGGTCAAGCCGTGAGCCTATCCTTCTCGCGTAGAGGCTTTGCTCTCGGCGCGGCGGGCTTGAGCCTTGGGGCGGTGGTTCCTGCATGGGCCGCCGCTCCGGCCATGCGCAAGTTCACGATTGCCACCAGCGCAGGCCGCGCAGTGGAGATCAGCGAATTCGCGCCGGTTGGGCCTGTGGTGGGCACGGTGCTGTTCAGCCATGGCGCGGCATCGGCGCCGCAATTTTACGGGCCGGTGATCTGGCCCTTGGTCGCGGCGGGCTGGCGCATTCTGGCGCCTTTGCATGTGGATTCGCGGTTGCATCCCGATACGGCCAAGTTTGCCGGCCTTGCCTCGTGGCAGGCGCGGTTGGAGGATATGGCCGCGCTTACCGCGCATATCGGCCACAAGCCCTATGTTGCCATGGGCCATTCCTATGGCGGGTTGACCGCTCTGGTGATGGGTGGCGCGCAAAGCGTCGCGCCCAAGGGTTGGAGCGGGCCGCAGAGCGATGGCAAGGCCAAGGCGGTGATCGCCCTGTCGCCCCCGCCCGCCATTCCGGTGCTGATCACGCGTGAAGGCTATGGCAAGCTGTCCGTGCCCGCGCTGGTGCAGACCGGCACGCTGGACGTGATGCCGGGGATGAAGATCGACGGGTGGCAGGCCCATCTCGACGCCTATGAAGCGGCGCAAGCAGGTGGCCATCGCTATGGTCTGGTCCTGTCGGATGTCAGCCATTATTTCGGCGGGCTGATCTGTGATCCGCAGCAGAAGGGGCCTTTGGCCACCAAGGGCATGGAGGATGCCAACCGCGTCCTTGGCCTGTTCATTGCCGCTTACGGGCGGGGGGATGGCAGGGCGCTGGCCTTGCTGGACAAACAAGTGGGCGGAGATTTGCCGGTTCGTTTGATGCGGAAATAAAAAGGGGGGAGCCGCCAAGCTCCCCCCTTTCCTTTTGTGTGGCGCTGGAGGGAATCAACCCTGCGCGATTTCCTCGATCGTGGCCTTGAAACCCTCGGCGGTTTCGGCTTCGGAGGCTTCCTGCGCATCCTTGCGCGCCAGATAATACAGGCGGGCAAGGAAGTCCTGACGGCGGGCCTCACGCTCTTCGAGCGCTGCCTGATCCAGTTCCAGCGCCTCGATTCCCGCGGCCAGATCCATGCCATTCAGCTTCGCCACGCGTTCCGCGCTGTCCAGACGGTCGCGCAGGGTGGAAAGCTCGCTGGCCAGCACGAGGATCATCGACATGGCCGTATCCAGCCCGGCTTCCTCATAGAATTGCGGGCGCTTGCCACGCGCATCGCGGATCACATGGGGGCGTTCAGTGGTCTCGAACATCTATCTTCCTCTCAAGCAGCCAGAGCTGCAGCTTCGGCCTTGCGCGCGATCAGCACTTCCCAGCCACCGCCGGGGGCAAATTCGCCAGCGGTAAAGTCACGTTCGGCCACATCCTCGGCGGCCTGTTGGCTGTACCCTTCGGCGGCGGCGGCAAATTCCATCACCGCCATCGGGGCGGTATCAAACTTCACCGCGCTGCGGTCAAAGCCGACCTTTTCGGCCAGAGCGATCTGGTCCATGTCGCGCATCGCGCCCCAGAAGGGCTCGTTATTGTACCATGTCTCGTTGTCCAGAATGAACTGGGTGAACGGGTCCATCAGGTCAAACGGGGGCAAGTCGGCATGGATCATCATGCCGCCCGGCGCCAGCACGCGATGGGCTTCGGCAAACACGCGGGGCATGGCCTTGCCGCTGGTTTCATGCAGCAGGATATGGCTGACCACCAGATCGAAATAGCCGTCTTCGAAAGTGGTTTCTTCCGCATTCATCGCCGCGAAATTGACTTCCAGACCAAAGCCTGCCGCGCGGGCATGGGCATAGCGCACGCAAGGCGCGCCCACATCGATGCCCCAGATTTCGGCATCGGGGAAATATTCCTTGTAGGGCAGGGTGGAGTGACCCACGGTGCAGCCCATATCCAGAATGCGGCGCGGTTTGAAATCGGGCGCATGGCGGCGCAGATAGTTGCAGACGCTGCGGCCCATGTCGTCATTGTTGGGGCCGGTATAGCCCATCGAATAGAGGAAGACGCCGCGATCATAAAGCGCGCCGACCGCCACGTCATCCTTGGTCACTTCGCTGCAATAGCCGCCGGGCATGCAGTGAATGTCAAAGGCGGTGACATAGCGTGGGGGGACAAAATCCTCGGGGATTACCAGCTTGGCCTTGGTGCTGGCGGAAAGCTCGCGGGCGCGCTCGATCAATTCGGGCAATTGGCGATCGACCGAGACATTCACCGATTCCCACAGCAATTCCTGTGCGATGCGGTTGGATGCGGCATAATGCTGGAAGTAGAAATCCTTGACCATGCCCGAACGGATGTCGCGGCGGTCTTGCGGCGCGCGGCCATGTTCTTTTTCAAAAGCCTTGGCCACGCGGGTATTGTAGACCGGCGTCAGGCCGGGGAGCAGCGTGCTCTGGATAAAGCCCTTGAAGCTCTTGGCGAACTCCTGACGGGCCGCTTCATCGGCGGTGGCCTGGGGCAGAATCTGGTGGCTCGCTTGCTGGAATGTGTTGAGCATGGCTCGACTCCATGGAACGGATCTTGTGGCACTAGGCATGGGTTGCGCAAAGGCGGATGGCAAGGGTGCGGGGGCTTGCCTATCCGTCTGGTGGTCAGGCATCACCTGCCCCTGTGATGGGGCCATGAGAATACGGAAAACAGCGGCCTGCATTGATCGCCCGCAATTGTGTGTCGCGCATCCGTGGCCAACAACGCGGAATAAGGAGTCGAAGGATGGACGATATGAAGCTGAGCCGCCGCCGCGCGCTGGGTCTGGCCGGTGCTGCTGCCGGTGCGGCGCTGGTGCCTGCTGCCGCCAATGCTGCGGCAAAGGCCAAGCCCAAGGGCAAGCCCCCGATCGATTTTGTCACCAAGATCGACTTTAAAGACCCCAAATGGACCCGCGACACCTATGCCCGTCTGGACGCCAATGTGGAGCCCGGCAAGGAGAAGGTGGGCTGGATCCGCGGCAAGATCTTTGGCGTGCGCGACAATGAAGCTGTGCGCCCCTTGATGAATGTCGAAGGTTTCTCGGTCGTTCGTATCAACCGCCTGCCCGATGGCAGCTGGCGCCGCCTGCTGCGCGAGATCGTGTTCTATCGCGACATCAACACCAACGAGATCCTGAAGTTCTGGGACAATCCCTACACCGGCGAACGCGTCAAGGTGGTGCCCATCGCCAATGACCCGTTCAACTTCACCATCAGCGAATTCATCCCCGAACCGCCCAGCTATGGCGGTTTGCAAAAGGTGAAGCGCGAACCCAAGCCTTTCCTGCAGGACTGGCAGTGGGGTCCCGAAGGCACGATGATCCTGAACACCGGCATCGACATGATCTATCCCAACGCTTTGCAGCCCGACAAATGGCCGCGTGAAAGCTCGGGTCCGATGAACCGCGTGTCGGAACAGTTCATCTATGTGGTCAAGAAAGAGGACGTTGAAAATCCTTATATGACCCATATCCCCCACACCGGTTCGTGGAGCCGCATCACGCCTTGGCTGCCATGGATGCTGATGGGTCAGGCGCCGGGCCATATGTCCTATTTCACCCATTTTTCGACTATCCCCGATGGCATCGCCGGCCTGCCCAAGGATCTGGTGGCCGCTGCCCGCGAAATGGGCGAAAAATGGCTGCATGCGCCCGAGACCGATTATGGTCCATCGCTCTCCAGCCTTGAAAACTATGCCCGTGAGCAGAAGCCTGCTCCGGTGCCCGAAGGCTGGACCCCGCCCCAGCCACCCGCGCTGAAGAAGTAAGCGCGGTTTAGGGGAAGACAGAGAAAAGGGCCGGAAGGGGAGATCCTCTTCCGGCCCTTTTATTGTGCGGTGTGGTGCGAAGGGTTTAGAAACCCAGCGCGCCCGGATTCATCACGCCCTTGGGGTCAAGCTGGGCCTTCAATCCGCGCACCAGCGCGCTGGCAGGCGGGGCAAGGCGCGACTGGTAGGGATAGGCGCGGCCGATCTGGAAATGGCCCGAGCCATAGCGCTGCATCAGCGCGACCGTGGCTTCCTTCAACTCATTGGCCAGAGCCTTGGCCTCGGCATTGGCGGGATAGGTGGTCAGCCCCGCGATCCATTCCGCGCCCAAAGTGGTGTCGTGATAGGCGGTGCGGGCATCGGGCCAATAAAGCGCCACTTCATACAGGAACCCGCTGGAGTTAACCGGCGAGGCCATGGTGCCGGTCCAGACGCCAAGGCGTTCCATATCCGCCTTCCGCGCCGCTAGCATAGCCTGATAGGCGCGGTGGAAGGGCACCACCTGATCATGGTTCAACACGCCATGGATCGGCACCCAGCGCTCGCCATTGGGGCCAAGGATATTGCCCAAGGGCGCAAAGGGCATGGAGCGCACGAAGGTGGGGATCGTGTTGGCAATCTCGCGCCCGTCATCGCCGATCACCTGCCGCAGATAGTTTGCGCGATGGGCGGCGTCGGTGGCGTCAAAGCCTTCGACGATGAAATGGCACATATATTGGCCCGAACGCATCGGGTCTTCACCCGCCAGCGCCATTTTCAGCAATTGCTGCAGGCCCTTGATCTTGTTGGGCGCCTTCTGGAACACGGCCCAGGCGATTTTGGCCTTGGCGCCCGCGCCCTGCTGGCGGCCGATCTGGCCTTGGGACAGGGCAAGGTCGATCATGAAATGGCTGTCATCCACCCGCGCCATTTGCGCACGGCGCACGGCGGCGTGATAGGCCTCGAATGTATCAAAGGCGAAAGACAGCGCCTCGGCATGGGCCTGCGCGTTGATCAAAGGCAGGCGAATACGCGCCTTCACGCCCAAAGTACCACAATCGCCGGTGAACAGGCCGGTGAGGTCCGGTCCATAGTTACGGATGGAGGAAGCGGCATTGGTGGTCAGCAGATCGCCATTGGCCAGCACCACATCCAGCCCCAGCACGCTTTGCGCCGAAATCCCATGCGCGGCGGTGCCATGGCTGACGCTGTTCTGGCTGACCGATCCGCCCACGGTGGCGGCAATGCCCGAAAACGGGCCCCAAAAGGGTGTGCGCAGCCCGCGTGCATCCAGAGCGGCCTTCAGATCGGCCCAGGTGACGCCCGCTTCGACCGTGACAATGGCATTGCTCTCGTCAATCTCCATCGCGGTCAGATCGCGCGTGTCGATCAACACATGGCCGCCCGGACCATAGAGATAGCCATCGGTATAGGACGCACCGCCGCCACGCGGCACGATGGCCACGCCTGCCTCTGCACAGAGCTTCACCGCCGTTTGCAGATCCTCCACGCTGGCAGGGCGCAGCACGCATAGCGGTTCGCCACCGCCGCGATAAACATCCTGCGCCACATAGGCCAGCAGATCGGCGCTATCGAGCACCTGCCCCTGCGGCAGGGCGGCGGATAATTGCGCCTTCAGGCTGGGGGAGCTTTCCTGTGCGACCATGATACGAAGCCTTTATTCAAAATCCATGCCTGCGCACCATGGGACGGGCGCCTTGGCCTGCCAAGACTGTCTTGCGGTGCGCCCTGTCCGGCGAGAGGCGCAAGGGGCTTTATCCGGTCTGCGGACACAGCGGGGGAAGGGGGCTGGCACGGGGTAAGGCGCAGGCATCCTGCACCCCAAGCCGCCGGTCAAGGGCGGCGTGGAGAATAGTCGCCCATGCCAGCATCCCATGTCCAAGGCTGGAACCTTGTTGCCCGCATCCTGCATTGGGGTGTGGCACTGGCCGTGCTGGTGGAAGTTCCGGCAGGCTTTGTCATGGCGTGGACCTATGCGGCCCATAGTGATGCAGAAAAGGCGCGGCATATTCTTTCTAGCCAGATCCATCATACTTTGGGTATGGCGGTGTTGCTCTTGGCGGTGTTCCGCATTCTGTGGCGCATTAGCCATGCCAGTCCGCCTCCGCGCGGGGCCCATGCGTTGGAGCGTGCTTTGGCGGCGGCCCTGCAGGGCGTGCTCTATCTGCTGCTGCTGGCCATTCCCTTGTCGGGCTGGGCGGCCCTGTCCTCCATGGCGGCAGGCGGCGGCTATCCCGCGCCCGAGCTATGGATCTTTGGCGTGGATGGTTTCGGGCCGCAGGGCTTTATCCCGCATATTGTGCCGCCCGTGGCGTGGAATGCGCCGGTGCTGTTCAAATATGGTTTTTTCGCGCGCATCCATGTGTGGGGGCTGTGGCTGGGGCTTGGCGTACTGGCGCTGCATGTTGCGGGGGCCTTGCAGCAGCATTTTGTGGCGCGCAACGATGTGTTGCTGCGTATGTGGAAAGGTCAGGCATGAGCGAGGTGATCACCCTTCCACTACAACCGGCCACAGCGGAAGCTCTGGCCCCCTTTGGCGCGATCATCGGCAGCGCCAGCGGGGCCAAGCCGGTGGCGGTGGATTTCTACAAGGGCGCGGTCAGCATGAGCTATCCGGCGCGGTTTGAATGCGATCATCCGGTGGAAATCACGCTGGCCAATGTCGAGCCGCGGGCGGGCGAAGTGCGTTATATGGAGCGCCATGCCCAGCATACGCAGGCCTTCATTCCCTTGGCGGGCAAGCCCTTTATCGCGGTGATGGCGCCGCCCTCGGACGGGGATCTGCCCGATCTGGATCAGGTGCGCGCCTTCCGTTTCGATGGCAGCGCGGGCTTTGCCATGCATCGCGGCACATGGCACGAATTCCCCTTTGGCATCGAGGCCGATACGCAGATCATCGTCTTGCTTTCCAGCCAGACCGGCTATGATCTGCATGCCAAGGACGAGGTGACGCAGGAGGCGCATGGCCCCGACCTCGACAAGAAAGATATCCGCGCCCGCACCGGGCGACTTTTCCGTTTTGATGTGGAGTAGAGCCTTGGTTGAACGCAAAAATCTGGACCGCGCCGCGCGCCCCAAGGGCAGCCAGCCGGTGGTGTTTGAAAGCGCCACGCAGGATGCCCTGGCAGGCATGGTGCTGGCGCTGTTGGGCGAGGTGATGGTGCTCAAAGATCGGCTGGACGCCAATGAACGGCTGCTGAAAGCCGCCGGTCTGCACGGGCCGGAGGACATCGATGCCTATCACCCCGATGCCGATGCCCGCGCCTATCGCGGGGCCTATCGTGCCAAGGCCTATGACCGGGTTTTGGGCGTTGCGCGGGACAAGCTTCTGCCCGATGCTCTGGCCCTGCAGGCCGATTACGAACAGGAAGTGGCGCGAGTCGCCGCCGATACCAACTGATCTTTCGTAAAGGATCCCCCGATGGCAACTCTTGCGCCCGAAACCCGCCCCAACACCCCCCATTACGGCCATGCGGTCATGCCGCAGGCCACCCATGACGAACAGGCGCTGGAGGATCATTTCCTTGCCATGCGTGCATGGACCAACCAGCATATGGACCCGCTCGACCGGCGCCTGCTGGACGAGGTGATCGTGCCGGAAGTGACCGCCAAGACCGGCAAGGCCCCCACGCGTAGCGGCGAAGTGCGCGGCGCGTTGGAAAGCCATCCCCTGCACCAATATTGGCTGACGCTGTCGCTGTTCTATCAGGATCGCATCTGGCATGTGATCGATGATGCGATTGATCGCCAATATGACGATCTGGCCGGAAAAGTCGCCGAGTTGAGCGCCCAGCCCAAGGGCTCTTTACGGCTCAACCCCGATCTGGAAATGCCGCGCTATATCAGCTCGATCGACCATCACCGCATGGGCGGCGGCTATATTACCGATACGTCGGAGGCCGATTTCCGTGCAGGCGCGCTGTATGACCGTTTTGCCTCCACCTATCTGCGCAATCTGAACGGCGGGTGGAAGAATGACGGGCGCGGCCATACGCTGGCCAGCCATGTTCAGGGCTTCTTCCCCGATTTCAAGCCCAAGCGCATTCTGGATCTGGGCTGTTCGGTGGGCCATTCCACGGTGGCGATTGCACAGGCTTTCCCCGATGCAGAAGTCTATGCGCTGGACGTGGGCGCGCCGATGCTGCGTTATGGCCATGCCCGCGCCGAAAGCATGGGCGTTGGCATCCATTTCAGCCAGCAGGACGCCGAACACACCGATTTCGAGGATGGCAGCTTCGACCTCGTCTGCTCCTCGGCCTTGTTGCATGAAACCTCGGCCAAAGGGATGCGGCAGATTTTCAAGGAGAGTCACCGCCTGCTGCGTTCGGGCGGGATCATGTGCCATGTGGATGTGCCGCCGCGCCATGAACATCTGTGCCTGTGGGACCAGATGCGTTGCGATTTTGAATCGCACTATAATAACGAACCTTTCATGACCTCGCTGGCCCGCACCGACTGGATGAAAGTGGCGACCGATGCCGGTTTCGCGCCGGAAAAGGTGGGCATCGGCTATCGCAAGGGCACGTTCTGGCTCAACCCCAACACCAGCGATTTCTTTACCGAGGGCCATCCCGAAGGCCGCACCCTGATGGGCAGCTGGTATGCCTGTGCGGCGGTGAAGGACTGACCGAAAAATTGCCGGTGATGCCCGCCAGTCGGGCAGAAAAATACCCCATGTTTCGTCCGCCATTTTGCACAGCATCATGGCGGACGAATTGTTTTAGTGCCCATGTTTGCACGCATAATGCACATAACCAAGGGATCATCGCGCCATGTTTGACCGCCGCCATTTCCTCGCCGCCGCATCGGCCACCACGCTTTTGCCTTCGGTCGGCTTTGCCAAGGGCGCATTGGCGGCGGAAAAGGCCGATGTGGTGATCATCGGGGGCGGGCTGTCGGGCCTCAATTCGGCGATGATGCTGGGTGAGCTGGGTTACAAGGTGGTGGTGCTGGAGGCTGGCCCGATTGTGGGCGGGCGCGTCAAAACGCTCGACACGATCGAGGGCAAGCTGGACGTGGGCGCCAGCCAGATCGGGCGCGGCTATGCCCGCGTGCTGGATGCCTGTATGAAGCTGGGCCTGCAATTGATCCCCGAAGACCGCGATCTCTTGCCCTTTGGTTTCCATTACAAGGGGCAGTGGGTGGACCCCAAGAGCTGGGCCGACAATCCGTTGAACCAGACCGTGGGCGATGAACGCCGCATCTCGCCCATGTTGATGGGGCAGGCGGTGACCGCCAAGTGGAACCCTTGCAAGGAATTGTCCGACTGGCTGGACCCGAAATTGGCTGATCAGGATATTTCGCTGCGGCAATTGATGGTGCAAAAGGGCTATTCGCCCGCCGCCATCGAACTGGCCAGCTATTCCGCGCCGGGCATCGGCATCGATGAAACATCCATGTTGCGCATGTGGCAGGAGGAAACGCGCAGCATCGCCGACCGCCGTTTTGGCACCACGGCGGGCGGCACGGGCGAGGCGGGCAAGCGTGAACATCCCTTTGGCGAGGCCAATGATCATAATGCGATCAATGGTCTGGCCTCGATCAACAATATCGTCGGCGGGTGCCAGCAATTGCCCTTCGCCATGGCGGCCAAGCTGGGCGATGTGGTGCGCCTGAACAAGCGCGTGGGCCGCATTGCCATGAGCGACAAGGGCGCCAGTGTGACTTGCCTCGACGGCAGCACCTATCAGGCGCGCTTTGTGATCAGCAGCCTGCCTTTCACCATGCTGCGCGATGTGGAGATTACCGGCGCGGCCAATCCCAAGGCGCGCGATGCCATTGCCCATATGCCCTATGCCAACACCGCCCGCCTCTATCTCAGCGTGGAAAAGCCTTTCTGGAAGGCCGATGGCCTGCCTGCCAGCTTCTCCACCGACGGGCCGATCGGCATGTTCTGGGGCATTGATAACCACACGGGCGAGGGCAAGCATCGCGCCATGGTGGTGATGGTGGGCAAAATGGCGCAGGCGATTGCCCAGCGCGAGAATGCGGTGCCTTTCATCCTTTCCGAAATCGAGGCGATGCGTCCGGCTTCCAAGGGGCTGATGAAGGTGGTGGCTTACAAGGACTGGGCCCGCGACCCCCTGCAAAAGGGTTGCGGCTTCAGCCTTGCGCCGGGGCAGGTCAACGCCTTTGGCCGCGATTTTGTGAAGCCATGGCAGGTGTTGCACTTCGCGGGCGAACACACCCGCCGCAGCGATTTCGGCATGGAATCGGCGATGGAAAGCTCCGAACGCGTGGTGCTCGAAATCGCGGAGCGTGGCTGATGTGGAAGGCTCTTGCGGCCGCGTTGCTGATGAAGGCGCCGGTGATGGCGCAGGAGGCGCCGCGCCTGCCGGTGGCGGGGGATGTGCAGGCCAAGGCCCCGCTCGCGCCCGACTATGCGGATGCCGCCAATTGGTCGATGGCGTGGCAGACCTTGCCAGAAGGCGCTACGCCCGCGGCCAAGCATGGCAAGGTGGCGGTGTTTTTCCTGCACCCCACCACCTTCCGCAGCCCCGATGGCGCGCTCAATCAGGACCTGCGCGATGCGGCCAGCAACCAATGGACCGATGAAAGCAGCATCGCGCGGCAGGCCAGCGCCTTTAGCGGGTGCTGCACAGTCTATGCCCCGCGCTATCGGGCGGCCAGCTATAACAGCTTTGCCGTGCCGGAGGTGCAGCAGGCGGCCTTTGCGCTGGCCTATAGCGATGTCGAACGCGCTTTTGATGCGTTTCTGGCAAAGATCGGCGATGCGCCTTTCATCATCGCGGGCCATTCGCAAGGGGCGTTTCACGCCGCCACTTTGCTGGAAAAGCGCATCGATGGCACCGCGCAGCAAAAGCGGCTGGTGGCGGCCTATATCATCGGCATCAACCTGTCCGAGGGCGAATTCGGGCGCCGTTTCAAAAGCGTGAAGCCCTGCGCCACGCCATCGCAAACCGGATGCGTGCTGCAATGGAACGCCTATCTGGCCGATCAGGTGGATGGGACTGCGGTGCAGTCCTATGCCACGGCGGCCTATGTAAAGAAGTTCGGGACCGAAGAGGGGCGGCAGATGCTTTGCATCAATCCGCTGACTTTTGACGCAGGCCGTCCTGAAGGCGATGCCAGTCTGGCGCAAGGTACGGTGCCCGGCGATCCGGGCAAGGGCGCGCCCAAGGCTTTGGTGGCCCATGCGGTCAGTGCGCGTTGCGAAAAGGGCTTGTTGTTGGTCAAGCCCGAAAAGGCGCTGGGGCTGGAGCCTTTGCGCGGCGGGGTGATGCATTACCATGATGTGGGCCTGTTCTGGGCCAATATCCGCGCCAATGTCGCCTTGCGTGCCAAGGTGTTCAAGTGAGGGCGCTAGGCTGGGCGGGTGCGGCGCTTTTGGCGCTGGCGGCGGGCACGGGCGCCTATATCGGTGCGGCGCGGGCCGGTTGGCTGAAACCTGACGAAGCCACCATGCGTGCGCGTTATGGCCTGCCGCAATCGCGCTATATTCAGCTGGGGGCGCAAAGCCTGCATGTGGTGGATGAAGGCCCGCGCGATGCGCCGGTGGTGATGCTGGTGCATGGCTCCTTTGCCTCGCTGCATATGTGGGATGGCTGGACGGCGGCGTTGAAGGGCCAATATCGCGTGATCCGTTTTGACCGCGCTGGCATGGGTCTGTCGGGGCCGCAGCCGCAAGGCCTGTATAATGGCGATGCCGAAGCGGAGCTGATCGACGCTCTGGTCCACCAGATGAAACTGCCGCCCTTCGTGCTGGTCGGCACCAGCAGCGCGGGCGAGGGCGTGGCCCATTATGCTGCGCAGCATGGCGATGCTTTGCGTGGCGTGGTTTTGGCCAATATTGCGGCGGGGCCATTGAAGCCCGCGCCACATTTCACGCCATGGTTCAAGGCGGTGCTGGCTTTTGATGGCCTGCTGGGCGGGCATCATATTGACGCCTTCTGGGGCGGCATTTTGCGGATGAATTATGCCGATCCATCGTGCGTATCGCCGCAATTGGCGCGCGAATGGACCGAATTGAACAACCGCGCCCAAGGTTGGCCACGCAGCTTTGGCAAGGCGATGCCTTTCAGTGGCACCCCTGCCGATCTGGCCGCGATCAAGGTTCCCGCGCTGGCCCTGTGGTCGGACCGCGATCCGGAAGTGCCTTTGGTCAAGGATGGCCAGCAGGTTCTGGCGCGGTTGGGGTCGGCGTCCAAGTCGCTGGTGGTGGTCAAGGATTGCGGCCATATGATGCCGCTGGAATGCCCTGCCGCCTCCGTGGCGCCGGTTCAGGCATTTTTGCGCGCGATTACGCCTTGAAACGCGATAATCTGTACGATTTTTGGCGCATCCCGCAGGAGGGTTGGCGTGCCTAGCATCCTTTTGTGACCATTCCCCCATCGTTCCACATCCGACAGGCGAATAGGCATCATTTCCTGCGCCAAGAAAGATGGATGCAAGGCACTCTCCTTCTTGCCGGAACAGACAAGCGGAATCGGCCAAATCGGGGAGCTAACGCGAATAGAGTCAGTTTATGGCTTTGGGTCTTTGCACCTGTCGCGAAGAGTTTTGCTTCTTGTTTTTGGTTTTCCTTGATCCTGCGCCGCGTGCCTTATGGCTTGATCTATTCATAATAATAAAATTGCAGCGGGAACTTTCAATTTATTGAACTGCCTCTTGTGGGCCAATCAATTTTTCAGTGAGGGAAATATGAAAACTCGCATCCTGAAAGCCTCGGTGGCGGCTTCGACCTCCGCTCTTGCTCTTGTTCTTGCCGTTGGTGTGGCAACCCCCGCTCTGGCCGCCGATGCACCGGCTGCCGATGAAGCCGGTTCCATCACGGTGACCGCGCGCAAGCGGTCCGAAGACATTCTCAAGGTTCCCGTTACCATCACTGCCTTGACGGCGGATGCGCTGGAAAAGCGCGGCGTCACCTCGATGACCACGCTGGCCCAGTCGACGCCGGGCATCAATATCAACGACAACAACTCGGGCCGTTCGGACCGTTCGTTCCAGCAGATCGTGTTGCGCGGCTTTACGCCGTCCACCACGCTGGCCACCACCACTTCGATGTTCATCGATGGCGTGGCCGTGGCTTCGCCCTCCTCGATCATGTCGATCACCGATCCCAAGCAGGTCGACATCATCAAGGGCCCGCAAAGCGCCTATTACGGCCGCAACACCTTTGCGGGTGCCATCAACATCACCACCCGTGAACCGACCGGCGAATGGCATGGTTCCTTGATGGGCATGGCCGGTACGCGCGACAATTATCGCCTGCAGGCCGCCGTTGAAGGCCCGATCTTTGGCGATATGCTGACCTTCCGCGTCACCGGCGAACAATTCGGCAAGGGCGGTTCTTACAAGAACGCTTATGACGGTTCCAAGCTGGGCGCGCAAAAGAGCACCACCGCGACGGCCTTGCTGGTGTTCAAGCCTGCGCATAACCTGACCATGAAGCTGTTCGGCCTGCGTTCGGAAGACAAGGATGGCGCGGGCGCCCAGAGTCGTCTGTATGCCTATAATGTCACCAATTCGGCCGGCGCGACCATCATCACCAACCAGTCGAACTGCTCGTTCCAGGGCAACACGCGTGGCGTGGCCGGTCAGGGGACGGCGGTTACCAATGCCTATATCTGCGGCGTGACGCCCAAGATGGCCAATGTCGTATCCAGCAACAGCACTGCCAATGCCGCTATCAAGAGCTGGCTGGCCTCGCCGGTCAATCGCGTGGTGGACCCCAGCGAAGGCGTCGATGGTTTTGGCCTGCGTCGTATCAGCCACCATGCCCATTTGAGCACCGATTGGGTGATCAACGAGCATCTGACGGCCACGGTGCTGGGCGGCTATAACCGCGAAGTATGGACCGACCTGCTCGATCTGGATGGTTACGATTCCAGCACGATCACCTCGACCACCAACCCGCTGGGCTATTGGAGCTACACCTATCTGGTGGAGCGCAAGACCAACGACTGGTCCGCAGAAGCGCGCATGGCCTACAAGTTCGGCAAGGTGCGCGGCGTGGTGGGTGCCTCCTATCTGAAGGCGCAGGCCATTCAGGGCGGCGGCGGCGGCCTTGGTGCGCTGACCTCGGCCAATCTGACCGTGGGCGGCCTGTCGGAAAACCGCACCACCGGCCTGTTCTTTGGCGCGACCTGGGATGCCACAGACAAGCTGTCGGTCAGCGTCGAAGGCCGTTACCAGATGGATACGCTGGGCGCCTATGCCCGTCCCTCGGGTCAGGTTGTGCCGTCGAGCGCCTATATTCCGGCGGCAACCTATGCCGGTGGCGCACAACTGGCCAAGTATGATTACAAGAATTTCACCCCGCGTGTCATCTTGAACTATCAGTTCAGCCCCTCGACCATGGCCTATGTGTCATGGGCCAAGGGCGTCAATCCGGCGCAGTTGAACGTCAATATTCTGAGCCAGAGTGACTCGGTTCAGAAGGCCGCCGTCAATGCCGGTGGTCAGCTGGCGATCAGCCCTGAAAAGATCACCAATTATGAAGTGGGTGTGAAGGGCAAGCTGCTGGACGGCAAGATCCGTTACGCTGCTGCGGCATATTATGCCCAATGGCGTAACCAGATCAACGCGATCACCATCGTGGCCCCCGACAGCACCAGCGCTACCGGCCTGTCCTTCATCAACACCTCGGCCAATAGCGGTGACGTTGATCTGAAGGGTGCCGAAATCGAAGCTTCGTGGAAGGTCAATGACCTGATCACGCTGGACAGTGCAGCGGCGATCAACGCTTCCAAGATCCTGGATTTCAAGAGCACCACGATCAGCCAGCTGACCGGCGTGTTTGATTTCTATGGCAAGGAAATGAAGAACACGTCCAAATATTCGGCCAATTTTGGCGTGAATCTGGGTGGTTCTGTGGGCGATACCGATGCGCATTGGTTCAGCCGTCTGGACTGGAACTTCAAGTCGGGTCAGTGGGCGAACGAATCAAACACGTTGCGCACGCCTGATCGCCACATTTTCAACCTGCGTGGCGGTGTGTCGAAGGGCAATATCTCGGTCGAGGCTTTCGTGACCAACCTGTTCAACAACCACACCTATACCTCGATCGCGGACAATTACACGATCGACAACAGCCTGAGCAAACTGACCTATTACTCGGCCGTGGTGCTGGGTCTGCCTGAACTGCGCACCTTTGGCATTCAGGCCAAGGTGAAGATGTAAACTCTAAGCAGCGATGGGGTTGGCGGGTTACGGCCCGCCTGCCTCTCGAACCGGGCCGGATCTGCCATGTGCAGGTCCGGCCCTTTTTGATGGGAAAGGAGCAGAGTGATGACAGCCTATATCTGGGCCACGGTGCAAAGCGGCGAACCGGCGGCCTATCAGGCCTATGCCAAGGCGGCGGCGCAGGTGGCGGCGGGCTTTGGTGGGGAATATCTGGTACGCGGTGTCATCGAGGAGGTGTTTGAAGGCGCTTGCGAGGAGGCCTCGCGCGCAGTGCTGATCCGCTTTCCCGATGCCGATGCCGCGCGGGCATATATGGCCAGCGATGGTTACAAGGCGGCCAAGGCCCTGCGCGAGGGGGCTGGCGGCGTGGTCCATTCACGGCTGGTGGTGGCCTGAACAGCAAAAGGCCCGCCAGAGACTGCTCTGACGGGCCTTTTTGTCGCGGGATGGTTTGCCTATGCTTGGCTGCGTAAAGCCCCGCGTCGGCCCAAGGCGAACAGCCCCGCGCCCAGCATGACCGAAGGTCCGGCTACTAAAGCAATCGCCCAGCCCACCTTGGCCGGATCGCCCAACAGGCCGTTGGTCGCGCTGGCCACCAGCAAGGGCCCGCAGGCCGCGCCCAGCAAAGTGTTCATCACCAAAGTCAGCGCGATGGAGGTGCCCCGCATGCGCGGCGGCACGATGGATTGCAGCGTGGCAAACATCAAAGTGCCACACACGGCATAGACCGCATTGCCCGTGGCCACGATGAAAGCGGCCAGTCGCGCATCGCCTGCCAGCACCGCCAACGTCGAAGGCAGCGCCAGCAGCGGCATGAAGGACAAAAGCGTAAATCGCAGCATCGGCTTGCCCGCCTGCATCGAGCGGTCCACCAGCCACCCGCCCAGCAGCGGCCCGATCGCGGAAAACAGCATGGAGAGCGGCCCCAGCCATTGCCCGACAAATTGCGGGGTCACGCCAAAGCCGCGCATCAGCATGGTCGGCTGCCATGCCGCCCCGCCATAGGCGGCGATGAAGCACACCGCAAAGCCAAGGTAAAGCGGGGCCAGCACGGATTTGTTCGCCCAGAACCAGCTGGCGCTTTCGGCCATGGATGGCACCACCACATGGCCCTGTGACCCGCGCCTTTCGGGTTCGCGGGTGGAGAGCATGGCCAGCACCACCAACAGGCCGATGCTGCCCGACAGGACAAACACCACCCGCCACGGCGCCAAACCGCCCAGCAAGGGCCATGTGGCAAAGGCGCCTGCCGTGGCCTTGGCCAGAATGAGGCCGGTAAAACCCATGCCCAAGCCCTGCGCCAAGGCTTGCCCCATCATATAGATGCTGATCGGGCGGCCGCGCCGGTCGGCGGGGAACAGGTCGGCAATCAGGGATATGGCGCAAGGGCCAAGCGCTGCCTCGCCCAAACCCACCAGCAGGCGGGCGGTGAACAATTGGCCAAAGCCTGCCGCCAGACCGCTGCCCACCGTGGCGATCGACCAAAGCGCTATGCCGCCGGTCAACAGATTGCGCCGTGACAGCCGGTCAGCGGCCAGCCCCATCGGCAGGCCCATAAAGGCATAGAACAGACCGAAAGCCAGCCCCTGCAACAGGCTGATCGCGCCGTCCCCGATGCCCAGATCATGGCGCACTGGGTCGACCACCATATTGAGGATCGCCCGGTCAATCACCGAGCAGATCCCCGCCAGGAACAGCAGCGCCACCATCCACCATGCGGATGCTGGGCGTGGCCAGCTTTCGGTCGGCGCCAGCATTACAGCAGGCCGCAGGCGCGGGCGCGCGTCTTGATATAATCGCCCAGCCAGTCAAGGTTGCGGAAGCGCAAGGTGCCGCGCCCCACCGCCGTGCTGGAATGGGCCATGCCTGCCACAAGGCGGAAGGCCTTGGCCATCAGGAACAGTTCCTTGTTGGCGATCTCTTCGGGGGTGAAGGGGCGCACCGATTGATAGCCGTCCTCAAAGGCCGTGCCATAGCTTTCCGAGAAGCCGTAGAACAGATTGCCCCACACGAAATTCTGCACGTCCTGCATCAGGAAATCCTCACCCGCCGCGTCGAAATCGAGCAGGGTGATGGTGCCAGCCTCATCCACATGGACGTTGGAGGGGTGGAAATCGCGGTGGCATACGCCGAGCGGCACGCCATGGGCGGCCAGTTCGTCAAGCCGCTTGTCGAGATTGGCGGCGATGATCGGATAGTCGCGCAGATCGTCGGGGCGATCATAGACAAAGTCGATCAGCGCGGGCAGGCAGATGTTGTAATCCTTGGCCGTTTTGGTGGTGAACTGGTGGTCGGCCCCCGCCCATTGATCGCCCAGCCCATGCATCTGTGCCAGAGCTGCGCCGATCTTGAACGAGGTTTCCTCGGCCAGCATGTCGCCGAATTTGCGGCCCGGCGCCCAGTCATACATGGCAATCGCGCGCGCCCCTTCGGGCGTGGCGGCTTTCCAGTAAAGCGTGCCGTCATGCTGGGGCACAGCGACGCTGGCGGGAAAGGCCTTGTCTTTCAGAAAGGCGAGGAAATCGAGCTCATAGGCCACATCGTCCACATCGCGATAGGTCTTGCGCCATACGCGCAGGGCATATTTGGTCGTCTCGTCCTGCACCAGATAGACATCGTTCATGCCGCGATAGAGCAGCCACACGTCCAGCTTGCCCACCACCGGATAGCGGGCCTTGACCTCGCGGGCGATGAAATCGGGGTGAAGCACCGAATGCGAGATGTCGGCAATCGGCAGGCCGGATTCAACCAAGGAAGTTACATAGTTCACGGGCAAGCACCTCTGGAGCAATGTCGAAAATGTCGCGATCCAGATCGGGCAGATCGCGGATGGTGATGTTCGGGATCAATTGTGCCGCCGCCAGCGCCGGTTCGCGAAGCGCTTCATGGGGTTGCAACAAAAGCACCGGACAGGGGATCTGGCCAAGGCGGGCATAGTCATAGGACCATACGCCGCGATAGGCCCAAGTGAAGCGGTCAAGGATATAGGCCTTGTCCGCAAAATGGCGGATGGCGCGGGGCAGGCTCTGACGCTGGTCGCGCGCCTTGACCACATAGGCCCATAGGCGGGTGAGCAGGTCGAGAATGACGGTGCCATCTTCATCGGCCTCCGGAAATTCCTCCGCCTCGCTCAGCTTTTTGGCGCGGATGTCGGCGGGATACATGGGGATGCCGGTCAATCCCATGCGCCGCACCTGCGTGGGCAGGGCCAGCGCCAGTTCAATCGCCAGCAGGCTGCCGGTGTGATAGCCGTAAAGGTCGATAGGCTCGCTCACCCCCATGGTGGCCAGCCCGTCGGCAAAGGCGGCGGCATAGCCTGCCATGCCCGGCGGAGCGGGGGGCGCATCGCTCATGCCATGGCCGGGCGTATCAAAGGCGATCACGCGGCGGCTCTGGCCCAGTGCCTCGATCAGCGGTTCATATTCCCAGCCTGATGACGGGTTCTGGTGCAGCATCACCAAGGGAGGGCGCGTGGTGTCGCTGCCCGCCTGCCGGATATGCAGTTGGCCATAGCGGCAAGTCGTATAGCTGCGCGTGATACTCATGGCGGATCGGGGGTATCCTGAGTTTGGAATTGAGGCGGAGGATGATGCAGACTTGGGTTTCGGATAGACGTCGCCGCCAAACTCTCCGCTGGGTGGAGAATGGGCGGTTGGCGGCGGGCCGGAGCCTGTTTGCGCGTCAGCTTGCGATTAAGTGTTTCAAGGGAGTTTTGTTGCATGGATAGGCCGTTGGGTGTGTGTCTGGTGGGCTGTGGCCGGATTGCGGGCGCGCATCTGGCGGCTTTGGCGGCCTTGCCGGACAGGCTGCGGTTGGTGGCGGCGGTGGATGCGCTGCCCGATGCTGCCGCTCGTGTGGCGCAGGCCCATGGCGCGGTGGCCACCACTGATCTGGCGCTGGCGCTCGGCCTGCCGGAGGTGGATGTGGTGTTGATATGCAGCCCCAATGACGCCCATTTCGACCATGCGATGGCCGCCATCCGCGCGGGCAAACATGTGCTGGTGGAAAAGCCCTTGGCCCCCACCGGCGCGCAGGCTCGCGCCTTGGCGCAGGCGGCGGAAGCGGCGGGTGTGGTGTTGGCCGCTGGCCATACCTATCGCCATGGTCCGGCCTTCCATTATCTGCTCGACCATTGGGGTGATTTCGGCAAGCTGATGGCGGTGGAGGTCACCTCCTGCGTGCGCTGGAACGGGCCGCAGGCGCCTTGGTGGGCCACGCGCGCGCCGGAGGAAGGGTTGATCCTCTCGCTGTTCGCCCCGCATTCGCTCGATTTCGTGCAATTATGCATGGGCGAGGATGACCCGATCCGCGTTCATGCCGAGGCGGCGCGCTGGCAGACCGGATGGCAGGGTGAGGATCAGGCGATGATCCTGCTGGCCTATCCCGGCCGCCGCATGGCCAGCGTGCATATCAGCTATAACCAGCCCAGCATTATCGACCGCAAGGTGTTGCATTTCAGCAAGGGCGTGGTGGAGATCGAGGATGGCGAATTCCTGCGTTTCAACCGCGAATTGCTGGTGGAGCCGCCCGCCGGTGTGGTGCGCGATGGGCGCGTGATGGGCGGGCGCGATCTGGGCCATTATTTCCGCATCCAGTTGGAGGAATTTGTCGAGGCCGCCCACGGTCGCCCCCATCGCTGCGTGACCGGCGGGCAGGCAGCGCGCACGATTGATCTGATCGACCGCATTCTGGCCGATGCCCGCGCCCATGCCGCCGATGCCATCGATCCGCCTCCGCCGCCCGAACTGGCGCTGGATATTGAGCAGGCGGTGCTGGTGGACGCTTTCCAAAACCGCTTGTGACAAACGCCTATCCGCGTGGCGGAATCTTGGCCAATCCAGCTTGTTGGGGGATGTCCTTGGGCGCAGCCTTGGCCCCATGATCGCACTCGACAATGGATTTGAGGAAGTGGTGGGGCTGGTGGCCGATGCGCAGGCCAGCGCCTTGCGCCTATGCGCCGCCACCGGTTTTGTGCCTGTGGCGCAGGGCGAGGTGGACGCTGGCGCGATGGCGCTGCTGGGCCTTGGCGGCAGGCGGGCGCAGGAGGTGGTGATTGGCCACCCGCATGTGGCGCGCGGGCGCATCCGGCTGATCTCGGTGGAAGGCGCGGTTGCGGGCCTTAACCGCGAGGGCGGGCAGGCATGGGATACGGGCGGCATTTTCGACATCAACCTTCGCGCCTTGCCCAGCATCGAGGCCTTGCAGCGGGCCTTGGTGGCGCAGGGCTTTGTCGCCCATGCCCCGATCACCGATTGGGATTTCGGTCCGCTGGCCGTGCGTGAAGTGGTCAGCAGCGATGCCGATGGCCTGTGTATCGCTTTAATGGAGCGGGTGCGTCCGCCCTTGCAGGGCTATGACGGGGTGAAGGGCCCTGCCAGCTTCGTGTTCAATTCCACCCAAGTGGTGCCCGATTTCGACGCGGCGCGCAGGCTTTACCGCGATTGCCTCGGCTGGTTGCCGGTGCAGGAAACCGAGGGCATGGCCGCGCAGGAGAGCGGGGCCAATTGCATGGGCTTTCCCGAAGGGCTGGCCGCGCAGATTCCGATGCGGATCGGCATTTATCATCCCGAAGGCCGCATGGAAGGCAGCGTGGAAATCATCCAGTTCGGCGTGCGCGGGCATGATTTTTCGGGCCAAGAACCGCCCTTGCGCGGATGGGCCTCCCTGCGCTTTCCGGTGCTGGATCTGGACGATTTCATCGAGCGTGCCGCAGCGGGCGGATGCCGGATCATCGGGCCTTTGGCGGCGCGCTGGCGCCCGCACGCCAGCGGTATGGCCGCCGCCGCGATCACCCCTTGGGGCGCGCGGCTGGAGGCTTTTCAATCGGGGGTAAAGGACGCCTGAAGCGAGGCGAGAAAGGTAATGGCCTCGGCCTCGCTGACCACATCGGCATATTTGGCGTTCATATCGAACAGATTGGCCTCATGCGGGGCGGCATGGCGGTCGCCACAGGCATCGGCGATGACGGCGGTTTTGAACCCATGGCTCATGGCATCGACGCAAGATGCGCGCACGCAGCCGCTGGTGGACAGGCCGGTGAGCAGCACGCTGTCCACACCCATCGCGGTCAAGGTGCTGGCCAGCGAGGTGGCGAAGAAAGCGCTGGGATATTGTTTCGGGATCACCAGTTCATCGTCAAAGGGCATCAGGCCCGGCCCCCATTCGGCCATCGGATGGCCCTTGACGAAATAGCGCAAGGGAGCGGCTTTCTCGAAAAACCGCCCGCCATCCACGCCGCTCGCATGATATTGCACGCAGGTGAGGATCACCGGTACGCCCGCCTCACGCGCCACTGCCCGCAGGCGTAGCGCGCTGGCCAGAGCGTCAAAGGCGGGTTGGCCACAATAGAGGTCGCAGGCTGGCTCGTAATAGCCACGGCAGAAGTCGATCAGCACCAGCGCGGGCTTTTTCCCGAACCCGATGCGCGTGCCATAGGCGCGCTGATAATTGGCCAGCAGATCTTCACTCACTGCACAATTCCCCCGTTTCCAATGTCCGGTTCGCCCCCAGCAGTTCCAGAACCTGTTGCCCCAGCGCGATCAGGCGACGGTCGGCAAAGCGGGGGCCGACCAGACTGAGTCCCAGCGGTAAAGCGCCATCCACGCGGTAAAGCGGCAGATTGACCACCGGCAGATGCAATTGCGTCCACATCTGGTTGAACACCGGATTGCCCGGCCCGCGCCCTTCCGGCGCCACACCGGGCGCGCTGGGGGTGAGGAAAGCGTCGCAACTGGCCAGCAGCCTTTCCGCCTCGATCCGTGCCAGCGCGGTCTGGTCATAGGCCTCGCGCAGCATGGCATCGCTGATTTGCGCCAGCGAGGCGACGCGGGCGTGGAAATCGGCGTGCAGCAGACGCGGTTCGGATCGGGCCAGATTGAGGAAAGCCGCCGCCCCTTCGCGGAACAGGATATGGTGAAAGGCCAGAGCCAAGCCATCGAACAGGGGCGGGAGGTCTACCTCCACCACCTCCACGCCCTGCGCGGCAAGGCGGGCGGCGGCGTCCTGCATCGCGGCCACGGTTTCAGTTTCGGCAAAGCTCCATGCGGGGCTGCGGCATAGGCCGATCTTCATACGCGGAGGCAGGGGATCGGCAGGCGCCATGCCATAGACGGCGGCCATGCGGTCAATCAGCGCGAAATCCGCGCCATAAAGCCCGATTGTGTCCAGACTGTTGGCGTAAAGCTTGGCCCCTTCGCGGCTGATCAACCCCCAAGTGGGTTTGAGCGCGGGAATGCCACAGAAACTGGCAGGGCGGATGGTCGATCCGCCGGTCTGGGTGGCCAGAGCGATAGGCACATGGCCATCGGCCACGGCTGCGGCGGAGCCTGATGAACTGCCCCCCGGTGTGCGGTGTAGCGCATGCGGGTTTGCTGTGGCAGCATTGCGGCCTGCGGCGGCAAATTCGGTGGTGTCGGTCTTGCCCAGCACAATCGCGCCCGCTTCGCGCAGGACCGCCACACAGGGCGCGTCCGCCAGTGCAGGGGCAGATTGGCCCAGCGGGGAATTATGGCTGGTGGCCATGCCCGCCACATCGATCACATCCTTTACCCCCAACACCAGCCCGTAAAGCGGGGTATCCTGCGGCGCGGCCAGTGCAGCTTGGCGCGCGGCGGCGGGCGCCAGGGCGGTCCATGCGCGCACTTCGCGGTCACGTTCGGCAATGCGGGCAAGGGCGCGGTTGACCGATTCCAGAGCGGGGGATGGCATGCGGGATTCCTTCTGATCTTGCGCCCATGCTGCCACGCGGCCCGCGCAATGTAAACATTTACATTTATCCTCTTGTCGCGCTGCAGCATCGCGCTTAAAGGGAAAGCTCTGGCGACCTCTCCCGCCAGAGCCACAGGACCCCCGATCCCATGCCTTCCAGCTCCCCCTTGCATCCACAGGGTGGGGACAGCCTAGCTCATGCGCTGACCACCACCACGCTGGTCCAGATTATCGCCACCGCCACCGCGCTGGCTCTGCCCCCGATAGCCCCGCGCGTGGCGCAGGCCTTGGGGGTGGACGCGCATTATATCGGCTTCCAGATCAGCCTGATCTATCTGGCGGGCACTTTCGGTTCGGCCACATCGGGCACCTTGCTGCATCGCTATAGCGCGGTGGTGGTGGAGGTCGCCTCGCTGGCGCTGTTCGCGCTAGGGCTGGGCCTTTTGGCGCTGGCGCGACTAGATATGGCGGTGGTCGCTTCGTTGGCGATAGGTCTGGGCTATGGGTTGCAAAATCCGGCCTCGTCGCAAATTCTGGGGCGGGTGTGTCCGCCGGAAAAGCGCGGCCTTGTGTTCTCGGTCAAGCAGGCGGGCGTGCCTTTGGGCGCGGTGGTGTCCAGTCTGGCGCTGCCGGTGCTGGATCAAGGCATGGGTTGGCGCTGGGGGCTGGTGCTGTTCATGGCGGCGCCTTTGGCCCTGATCGCGCATCTCTTGTGGCATCACCGGCATGAACGGCATCGCGGCAAGGGTGGCGTGTCTTTCCTGCGTGGTTTTGTCGGCGGGCAACAGGCGGTGTGGTCCTCGCGGCGCTTGCGGGTGCTGTCTGCACTGGGGCTGCTCTATTCGGGCGTGCAATTGTCGCTTTCGGCCTTTCTGGTGCTGATGCTGGTGGAAAATCAGGGCTGGCCTTTGGTGCGCGCGGCGGCAGTGGGCGGGCTGTTGCAGGCCTGCGGTGCGGTGGGGCGCGTCAGCTGGGGCTGGCTGGCCGATCGCAGCGGGCAGGGCATGGCGCTGCTGGCGGTGATTGGTGTGGGCAGCGCGGCGGGGCTGATCGCTTGCCCATGGCTGGACCTGTTGCCTTTGGCGGCGCAGATGGTGGTGCTGGGCTTTTTGGGCTTTTGCCTGTCGGGCTGGAACGGGGTCTGTATGTCGGAAATCGCCCGCAGCGCCGCTGCGCAAGACACTGGCCGCGTGATGGGCGGGGCGTTGGTCTATACTTTCATCGGGGTGATGATCGGGCCTGCGGCCTATGCGCTGATCTTTGAACGGCTGCACCGTTATGACAGCACCTTTGTCGTCGTTTCGCTGGCCATGCTGGCGGGTGCATCGATCACCGCATGGCAGGCTTGGCGGGAGAACAATGCCCCCGCCAAGCTGGCGTAAAATTACAGCAGCGAACAGGCTTCTTCGAAAGGCAAGCGCGGCAGGCGGTCTAAAGGCTCGTCAATGCCATGGCCCAGCGCGCAGAGGAAATTGCTCTGTACCCGCGTGCCGGCAAAGAAATCGGCGTCCAGCGCCGCCGCATCATAGCCTGACATCGGCCCGCAATCGAGGCCCAGCGCGCGGGCGGCCAGCATCAGATAGGCGCCCTGCAAAGTGCCATTGCGGAAGGCGGTGTCGGACTGCACCTTGGGATTGCCGAACCAGTGCTTTGCGCCCGGATTATGCGGGAAGAGTTGGGGGATCTTTTCGGCGAAATCCAGATCCTGCGCGATGATCACAATGGCGGCGGCATCGCGGCTCTTGGCCGCATTGGTGCCCGACATATATTGGCACACGCGGGCCTTGGCTTCATCCGACACGCAGAACACGAAGCGTGCGGGCGAGACATTGGCCGAGGTCGCGCCCATTTTCACCAGATCATACAGCTGTTGCCAGATGGCCGGATCAAGCGTTTCGGGCTTCCACGCATTGCGCGAACGGGCGGTCAGGAACAATTGGTCTAGCGCCTCGGGGGGCAGGGCATCACGCATGAAGGGCATATCCTTGGACATGAAAAGGCAAGCCTGAACCCTAAAGGCTCAGGCTTGCTAGGGTGGAGTTCAGATGGCGGTTGGCCGCCAGATGGATTATTCAGCGGCTTCCAGTACGTGCTGGCGGCATTGCATCAAGGGCTGCACTTTCTGGGCGAATTCATCGATGCCGGTCAGGAATTCGTCAAAGGTCAGCATGATGCCCTTGGTGCCCGGAATGCTGGCGGCTTCATCCAGCAATTTGGCCACGGTGGCATGGCTGCCGATGAAAGTGCCGATGTTGAAATTGATCGCGCCTTCGGGCAGGTTGATATGGCGCGAGGTGGAATTGGCGTCGGCGGTGGTGTCCTTCGATCCCTGATCGGCCATCCATGCCAGCGCGCCCATATCGGCGCCTGCCTTGTAATGTTCCCACTTGGCCATGGCTTCCTCATCGGTCTCGCCCATGATCACCATGCACAGGATATAGGCGCCCACATCGCGGCCCGACTTCTTGGACGCCTCGACCAGTTTCTCCACCGTGCCCTGATGCTGATAGGGCTTGTTGATCCCGCCGCAGGTGACAAAATTATAGTCGCCATAATTGGCCACGAAATCCATGCCGCGTTCGGACTGGCCCGCTCCCACGATCTCGATCTTGTGGCTGGGCTTGGGCCCCAGCTTGCAATCATCCATGGTGAAATACTGGCCCTTGAAATCGGACGAGCCCTTCTCCCACAGGTCCTTCATCACCTGCACATATTCTTCGGAATAGTCATAGCGATAGCCGAAATAGGCATCGCCCGGCCACAGGCTCATCTGGTCATATTCACCCTTGGCCCAGCCCGACACGATGTTCATGCCGAAACGGCCCGGTGCGATGGAATCGATGGTGATGGCCATGCGCGCGGCAATCGCGGGCGGCAGGGTCAGAACGGCGGTGGTGGCGAAAAGCTTGATCTTGGTGGTGACAGCGGCAAGGCCCGCCATCAGCGTGAAGCTTTCCAGATTATAGTCCCAGAACTCGGTTTCACCGCCAAAGCCGCGCAGCTTGATCATCGACAGGGCAAAGTCGAAACCGTGACTTTCGGCCTTTTGCACGATCGCTTTGTTCAGTTCGAAGCTGGGCATATATTGCGGGGCATTCTTGGAAATCAGCCAGCCATTGTTGCCGATGGGCACGAAAACACCAAGATCCATGGAGTTTCTCCTTTCAGGAGGGTTGGGCAGTTGTGAGAAGAGGGTTTCGGATGAGGCATGTGGCGCGCTCAAAAGCATGGCCCACGCGGCACAGCAGGGCCTCGGCACGCGGGCGGCCCACCAGTTGCAGCCCGATGGGCAGGCCGCGCGGGTCATAGCCCATGGGCGTGCTCAGCGCGGGCAGGCCCAGATAGGAAAAGCCCCGCGTCAGCGCGGAGAGGCCGCCGATGATCTGATCCATTTCCGGCCCGCCATCGGCATCGGCGTGCTGGGCCAGCGGCGTCAAAATGCGGCAGACCGGCAAGGCGATCACATCGCATTGCGCCAGCGGGCCAGCCATTACCTCGGCCAGATCGGCGGCGCGCAGGCGGCGCGCCTGCACATAGGTGGTGGCGGCCATGGATAGGCCATGCAGCAGGCGGTTGCGCACTTGCGGGCCGAAATCCTGTGGGCGATGGCGCAGGTGATCGAGGTGGAGCGCGGCGGCTTCCGGTGCCCAGACCAGACCTGCCATCGCCGCATAATGATCCAACGCAGGCAGGCGCAGCGCGATGATAGTCGCGCCCAGATCGCGCAGGGCAGCGGCGGCCTCGTCCAGCGCGGTGAGGGTTTCGGTCGCGCAATCGCCCAGATCCTGCTCCACCACCACGCCGATGGTCAGGCCTGTTAGCGGCAGGTTCAGCCCGCTTTCCATCGGCTCGCCGGTCAGGACGGACATTAGCCGTGCCACACTGCGTGAGGAGGTTGCCAAGGGCCCTGCCGTGTCGAGGCTTTCCGACAGCGGCATCATGGCGGCCGGTGTCAGCCGCCCATGGGTGGGTTTCAGCCCCACCACGCCGCAGAAAGAGGCAGGCAGGCGCACCGAACCACCGGTATCCGAACCCAAGGCCCCCGCCACAATCCGCGCGGCCACACTGGTCCCGCTACCTGATGAGGAGCCGCCGGAAATGGCATCGGGCAACCAGGGATTCTGGCAGCGGCCCAGATGGGCGTTATGGCCGGTGGGGCCCATGGCGAATTCGGCCATATGCAACTGGCCAATCTCGATGGCGCCCGCGGCGTCTAGTGCGGATAACAAGGTGCAAGTCTGGTCGGGGCGGAAGTCCTGCCGGATTTTGGAGCCGCAGCCGGTGATCTGGCCTGCGCGATAGAACATATCTTTATGCGCCAGCGGAACGCCATGCAGCGGGCCGAGTGGTTGGCCCGCAGCGCGGTGTTGATCGGCGGCGCGGGCGGCCTCCATCGCGGCCTCGGGTTGAATGCGGACAAAGGCGTTGAGGTGATTGTTCTGCGCGCGGGAAAGGGCGGCGGCGGTGGCCTGTTCGGCACTGATGTCGCCCGCTGCGATGGCCTCGGCCAGACCGACCAGATCGAGGTTGTCGATCATGGCTTGAGCATCCGGTCAAACGCGCCCATCGCCGTATCAAACAGCGCGGCTGCATTGGGGCGAGCGGCGGCGTGATCGAGCAAGGCGCGGTCGGCCTGCCAGTGGCGGGTGATGCGGGCGCTGTCCTTGGCGGCCTGTTCAGAGCAGGCGGGGGCTATGCCCTGCGCGCAAAATAGCCAGTTTTCGGGCTTGTCCATCGACCGTCACATCCTTTGCAACGCTTTTGATAACGTTTACATAGTGACGCGCGCCAAGAGTCGGGCAATTCGCAGTTTTACGCATAAGCAGGCATGGGGTCAGCCGCGGTAGGGGCGAGTGCTGTCGCGCTCAATCAATTGATGGGGCAGGATAACTTCGCGGCAGGCGCCATCGGCATCAATGGCGAAATCCAGCATCAGCCGCATTGCCTGTTCGCCAATCTGTGTGGTGGGCAGCGAAACCGTGGTCAGCGAAGGGTTGCTGAAAGCCGAGAAGCGGAAATTGTCGATGCCGATCACGCTGACGTCTTCCGGCACGCGCAAGCCCCGCGCGCAAAGCGCATGGATAGCGCCCAATGCCATCTCGTCATTTTCGCAAAGCAGGGCGGAAAATTTCTCGCCACGGTCCAGCAGGGCAAAGGCACCCGCAGCGCCTGATTCCAGCGAATAATCCCCCGCCGCGATCAGGTTTTCGGGCAACTCCAGTCCCGCGCGGCGCAGGCCAAGCCGGAACCCGCGCTGGCGGTCGCGGCTCATCCGCTGGGCGGCGGGCCCGGCGATACAGGCGACCTTTTTATGCCCCAGTGCCGCAATATGGGCGGCAACATCGGCGGCGGCATCGACATCATTGACGCGCACGCGGGGCTGGTCAAACCCCTCGCCATATTCGCAGGCCAGCACGACTGGCGGAGGGGGGGCGCCTTCCTTGCGGGCCAAGAGCGCGGATGGCACCGCCAGATCGAGCAGGATCATGCCATCGGCCTGTTTGCCCGCGATCATGTCATAATGGCGGTCGAGGATTTGCGTGTCGCCTTCGGTCAGCGCCAGCAGAACCTTGGTGCCATTTTCCCGCGCCACATTTTCCACCCCCTGCACAAAGGCCGAGGTGAAGGGGTTGTGGATGGATGGCACGGCAATGATCACCGCATCGGCCTTTTGCCGCCGCAGCGAGGCCGCCACCAGATTGGGCGTATAATCCAGCTCGCGGATGGCTTCTTCTATCCGCTTGGCGGTCTTGTCTTTCACCAGCGCTGGCTGGCGCAGGGCGCGGGATACGGTGGCGATGGACACGCCTGCCTTTGCGGCAATATCCTTGATGTTGGCCATAGTCCCACTGTCTCCTGCCGCGCTTTTTGCGCAAAGCGGGCCGATGGGCAAGGGGGGAGTTGGAAAGGGGCAAGCTGGCTGTGGCCGGTGGATAAATGAGATTCGTTTACATGGATTCGGTGAGGCCTTGGTCTAAATCCACGCTTTGAAACCCCGATCAGAGATATTTGCCCGCATTTCTGTTGATCATTTGGCCACACTAGCCAAATTGCGTATGCATTCAAGACGCAGAAAAGCGGGCTATTTGCGGGATTTTCGCTCCGAACCTGCCTCGCCTGTTGCATTCGCGCGCAAAGGCCATATGCTCATGAAAACGTTACCACCAAAAAGGCGCCATCCATGCCAAGAGCGTCGGCCCATTCGCAGGAGCCACCGGAACGTCTAAACGATAAGCCATGGGGAATATCGATGTTGATTAAAACCGCATTTGCTACTGGAACCGCGCTTGTCGCTCTGGGGATCACCTTGGCGCCAGTTGCCGCCTCGGCGCAACAGGCTGCTGCTTCGGGTCTGGGCGAAATTGTCGTTACGGCGGAAAAGCGTGAAAGCACCGCGCAAAAGACTCCGATCGCCATGACGGTCGCCACCGGCGCGGCGCTGGTGAAGGCGGGCGTGACCGATGTGAACGGCCTGTCCAATATCGCGCCGACGCTGAACATCGCCCAGAACAACCAGAACACGATGATCACCATTCGCGGCGTTTCCAGCCGTGACTATACCGAAACCGGCAATCCGGCGGTGGCGATCAGCATCGACAATTTCTATCTGCAAAATGGCACGGCGCTCAACGTCGGCTTCTTTGACCTTGACCGCATCGAAGTGCTGCGCGGGCCGCAGGGCACGCTCTATGGCCGCAACGCCACGGCGGGTGCGATCAATATCCAGACCGCCAAGCCGACCAAGAAGCTGGAAGGCTCGATCACCGGCGGTTTTGGTTACAAGAATGCGCTGGTGCTGGAAGGCATGATCAACGTGCCGGTCAGCGACACTTTGCGCGTGCGCGGCGCTTTCGCGGTGCATCAGCGTGACCCCTATCGCAACAATGGTTCGCTGACCACCAATGGTGGTCTGGTGACGCGCGGCGGGAATGATGATGTCAGCCAGGCCGCCCGTCTGCATGCGCTGTGGGAGCCGACCACTAATTTCAGCGCGCTGGTTACCGGCGAATATACCCATGTCGGTGGCGTGGGCGCGGTGCTGAAGGGCATTCTGGCCGGTCAGGAAAATGCTGATGGCACGCTGAAATTGGGCGATACCAAGAATTGGACGTTGAACAATCAGGGCTTTATCGACCTGACCATCCAGAACATCCGTGGCACGCTGAAATATGACTTCGGCGGGGCGAGCCTGACCTATATTGGTGGCTATCGCACGCAGCATCTGCGCCGCAACAATGATCAGGATGGCGGCACGGCCTATAATTATGGCTTCCCCACCGATGGCAAAACCGCCACGCAGAACCACGAATTGCGCCTCGCTTCCAATGGCGACGGGCCTTTCAGCTGGCAGGGCGGTCTGTATTATTTCCGTGAAGGCGGTCCGGCCACCACCTATTTTCAGGTTTTGGGCGGGGCCACGCCCTTCAATTTCTACACCTTTGTCTATGACACCAACGCCAAATCCTTCGCAGGCTTTGGGCAGGTGGCTTATAAGCTGACCGATACGCTCAAGCTGTCGGCCGGAGCGCGTTACACCGACGAGCGCAAGAGTCAGGTGGGTTACAGCGACATTGCCGGCACCTATAGCAAGGTGAACCAGCACTATAGCGGCGGCAAGGATACCTATCACCTTGGCCTCGACTGGCAGGTCGCCCCGCGCAATCTGGTCTATGCCAAGTTTGACACCGGCTTTAAATCGGGTGGTTTCCAGAATGGCTACAACTATGGCCCCGAAAGCATCCGCGCCTTTGAAGCGGGCAGCAAGAACCGCTTCCTCGACAACCATCTGGAGTTGAATGTCGACGGTTTCTATTATGACTACACCTCGCTTCAGGTGCAGCAGAATGATCCCGTTACCGCCATCAGCCGCATCTATAATGCGGGCAAGGCGCGGGTCTATGGTCTGGAAGGCGAGGCCAGCTATGCCATTACTCCGCAGGACCGGATCGATGCGAATATCAACTGGGTTCACGCCCGCTATACCGACTTCCTGAACAATGGCGTGCAATATGCAGGCAATAGCCTCGCTCAGGCGCCGGACTGGAGCTATGGCGGCGGTTATGCGCATGATTTCGAGCTGAACAATGGCAAGATCACGGCCCGCGTGCAGAGCCGTTATCAGAGCAAGAGCTATTTCGGTTTTGAAAACAAGAATTTCCAGTTGCAAAAGGCCTATACCAAAACCGACCTGATCCTTAGCTATACGCCTGAGGGCAAGGGTTTCTCGGCCTCGGCCTATGTTTATAATCTGGAAAATTCCACCATCCTGACCACCTCGGAAGCGGCTGGTTATGCCGGTGGCTATCTGGTGCAATTTGCTGATCCGCGCACCTATGGTGTGCGTCTGAGCTACAGCTTCTAAGCCGGAAGGGGCGGGGCCTGATATCAGGTTCCCGCCCTATCTTCTGGGTCGCAAAGAAAAGGCGCGTGAGGTTTGATCCCTCACGCGCCTTTTTGTGCCTGTAGGTTGGGCGGGATCACCCTTGAAGGATAATCTCCGCCGCGCGCCAGGCCACCGCCATGGCGGGGCCATTGGTATTGCCCGAAATGGGCGTGGGCATCACGCTGCAATCCACCACGCGCAAGCCCTCTACGCCATGCACCCGCAATTGCGCGTCCACCACGCTGTTCTGTCCGGCCTCGCCCATGCGGCAGGTTCCGGTGCCATGTAGGCCGGTGGACAGCATCCACCACAAGGCCTCGGCCAGGTCCTCATCGCTCTGCACCGCAGGCCCGGGCACGGTTTCCTCACCCACATAGGGCGCCAATGCGGGCGTGCGGGCAAAGGCGCGAATGGTTTTGACCATAGCCAGCGCGGCTTCCTTGTCGCGCGGATCGTCCAGCCATGCGGCATCGACCTGCGGCGGGGTGGCGGCGTCGGGACCGGTGATCTCCACGCGGCCACGGCTATGCGGGCGCAGATAGAAACCGACCATGGTGATGCCCGGCTGATCCTCGGTGGTGCCGCGACCAGCCTCTGGCTTGTCCTCTGCGCTGGTCTGCATGGAGAAGGGGGCGATGCCGATCTGCACATCGGGCCAATCGCCTTCGGCCATCACCGGCACCATGGCCGAAACATCAGGCACCAGTCGCGCCATCAGGCCGGTTCCGGTGAGGAAATAGCGCAAGGCATTCGCATAGAGCCGCCAGCCACGAAACTCCCGATTATGCCCCGCCATACCATGCAGTCGCCAGCTGAGCGAGACCATCATATGCTCGCTCATATTCGCGCCGACAGCGGGATTGTCCACCAAGGGGGTGATGCCATGGCGAGCCAGCAGATCGGCAGGGCCAATGCCGGAAAGTTGCAGCAGTTTGGGGCTGGTGAGCACGCCGGCGGACAGGATGACTTCCTGGGCCTTGATGATGCGCTCTTGCCCGCCCTCGATCACGGCAACGCCGGTGGCACGGCCATGCTCGATCACCACGCGTTGCACCAAGGCATCGGTGCGGATGGTCAGGTTCCGCCGCCGCGCCGCATCGCGCAGGAAGGCGGTATAGGCGGTCACGCGCTGGCCGCGCCGGTCCACCGTCATTTGCGACAGGCCAATGCCAGCCTTGGCGGGTGTGTTGACGTCGTCCAGCACATCCAGCCCGAATTCGCGCCCCGCCTGCATCAGGCTTTGCGTCAGGGGTGAAGCATCCGTGCTGGCGATCACCTCCAGCTTGCCACCCTTGCCGCGCTCGGCATAGCCATTGGCACCCTGATAGGCCTCCAGCTCGCTGTAGCAACGCTCGATCTCGGCCCAGTTCCAGCCTGCTTGGCCCCAGCTGTCGTAATCCTTGGGCTGGCCGCGATAATACCATGTGCCATTGACGGCGGACGATCCGCCCAGACCCTTGCCATAGAACCATGTCTCGCCTGCGGGGCGCTTGGGCTGGGGTTTGACAGGGAAGGGCCAGTAATATTTCGCCTGCATCCAGATCTTGGCCATGCCGCGCGGCATGGAGATCAGGGGCGAGTCATTGCGCCCGCCTGCTTCGAGCAGCAGCACCTGTTTGGTGCCATCGGCAGAAAGGCGGTCGGCCAGCACGCAACCGGCCGAACCGGCGCCAACGATGATATAGTCATAGGTCACGAGGGTGGTCCTGCCTCAATTATCGGGATGATCAAAACCGGCGTCAAAGCGGAAGGCCAGCAGGCTGGCGCCCATGGCCACATAGGACAGGGCGGGGATATAGGCATGGCTCCAATGGATGGCGCGGATGATGGCATCATCGGCCACCATGCCCGCCACATAATGCGCCTGCGCCAGCGCCCATGCGCCCGCCGCGCCGCCAATGCTCATGCCCAGTTTCACGCCAAAGCTGCTGGCGGCAAACAGAAAGCCCTGCGCGCGAAAGCCGCTTTTCCATGCACCATAATCCACCGCATCGGCCATCAGCGCGAACAGAAGGCCGCCGATCAGGCCCAACCCCGCATAGCCAAGGGCATTCATCGCCATCAGCCAGCCAAAGCCGGAGGACAGCGGCAAAGCGGCTGTGGCACCAGCGGCGATGCCTGCGCCGATGATGCCGGTGGCGCGTTTGCCAATCCGGTTGGCGACCAAGGCGCTACACGCCGTGCCCGCCAGCACCACCAGCATCATGCCCATCAAAGGCGCCACCCAATCGGCATGGCCCGCCACATCGCGCGCATAGTAAAGCGTGGATTGCACATGGCCGGTAAAGCCGATCCAGAAACAGAGATTGACCCCCATGGTGGCGATCCATGGCCAATTGCCCCGCGTGGCTTTCAGCGATTGCGCGGTGGTCAGGCGCTGCAAATCGCCCTCCACCTGCACTCTTTCGCGCGTGCCCAGAAAGGCCGCGCCAATGCCCACCAAGGTCATGGCCGAGAGCAGGATCGCGCAGAGCAGAAAACCGCGCTTTTCATCCCCGCCGCCCAGCGCGCCCACCATGGGCATCGTGGCATAGCCCACGCCCACTGTCGCCGCCGATCCCATGAATTCGCGGATGGCATTGGTGGTGTTGCGCGCCTTCACATCGCTGCTCAGCGTGGGCAGCATCGAATTGAGCGGTAGGCTGAGGCAGGAATAGAGCAGGCCGACAGCAGTATAGGTGGCATAGATATAGGCCAGCTTGCCTGCCTCGCCCAAGGGCGGGGTCCAGAACACGGCCACGCCGCAAAGCGCGAAAGGCAGAGCAAACCACAGGAGATAGGGTCGGTGCTTGCCCCAGCGCGTGCTGGTGCGGTCGATGGCCAGACCCAGCAAGGGGTCAAACACCGCATCCACCCCGCGTGCCAACAGGAACAGTTCGGCCACCACCGCGGGCGAGACGCGATAGACGTCGGTGTAGAAATACATCAGATAGGCGCTGGTGATGCCGAACAGCAGGTTCACGCCGAAATTGCCTGCCCCATAGCAGAGGCGCTCGCGCAGGCTGATTGTCTCACTCATCGACCGGTTCCTGTCTGCCTGTTTGGTGCGACCCAAAGGACGTTAGCCTAAAACGGGAATGATCTCTGCGTCCAGAAAGGCCAGCGAGGCCTGTACCTCGCCCACCGGATTGGCGGTGGCGTCGATTTCCACAATGTTCCATCCGGCAAAGCCTGCCCGTTCCAGCATGGCGCGCCAGCGCGGCCAGTCGACCTTGCCCTGACCCAGCGCGCAGAAGAAGGGGCGGTGCTGGGTGTGGATCAGATGGTCGATGGGCACGCGGATGGGGGCGGGGCCGGTGGCGTCTTTCCAATGGGTGGCCACCACACGTTCGACATGGCGGCTCACCACATCGACCGGATCGGCGCCGCCCAGCAGGATATGCGCGCTATCGGGGCAGAAATTGACAAAGACCGGATCGGTGAGCAGCATGAACAGATCAATGTCGCGCGCCAATGAAAAGACCGAATGCGCCTCGGTATGCAGCGCCAGTTTGACGCCATGGCGCAGGGTTACCGCGCCCAGCCGGTTGCAGAAATCGGCCATGGCCGATGCTTCGTTCAGGCCAAGGATGGGGGCAGGGGTGCTGTTCCAGCTTTGGCGCATGGGCAGGCCCATCACCATCACCTCGCCCCCGAAACTGGCCAGATAGGCGGCATAGGCCTCGCCCTCGGCCAGATGGGCGGCTTGTCTTTCGGGGTTGAGCAGGTCGCCCTGCACCGCCACGTCGGCGAAAAAGCCGGTGGCCAATTGCAGGCCGCGCTGGTCGAGTTGCGCGCGGAAAGCTTCTGCCGAACCATAGGCGGCCAAAGTGTCGCGCCAGCCAAAGGGGGAGAAGGTCAGCTCGATTCCCTTGGCCCCGCTTTGCGCCACGCCATCAAGCAGCCGGTCCCAAAAGGCGCGCGGGCTGGCATGGCCCAATGCGATGACGGCGGCTTCATCCTCTACGCCCCAATAGGAAGGGTGGAAGAAGGTGATGAGATCAATGGCAAAAGCGTTTTGCGACATGGTGCGTCCCGAAAATCGTGAAGCCGCCCGTTTGGCCTGCCTTGTGGGGCGGGGTTGGCGGGCAGCCGTCTGCCGGAATGTGCCGGCTTTAGTAAACGTTTTCATTTCTAGCCGAGCGCGGGTCGCTGTCAAGCGGCAGAATGGCGGGGGGCAAGAAAAAGGGCGCCGCACGGGTATGCGACGCCTCTTCAGGTTCAAGGTGCAGGCGTTAGAACTTCAGCGCCAGTTCCAGCCCATATTGCGCGCGTGCTCCGGGCGAGACAAAGGAGCCGCCAAATTCCACCGCCGGAATGACTTCGGCCAGATAGCGCTTGTCGAACACATTGGTGCCATAGGCGGTCAGGCTCCATGCCTTGCCCGACAGGCCAGCGCGCAGATCGACCACGCCAAAGGCATTGCGGCGGGTGCCGGTATAATTGCCCGGCGCGCCAAAGATGGTGGGGTTGGTCTGGGCCTGCACCACATGGAACCATGTCGGGCCGGTCAGGCGGTAATCGGCGCGCAGCAACAGGCCGACCTTGTCATTGATGGGCGTTTCAAACTGGCTGCCCAGATTGAGGGTGTAATCGGCGGTGTAGGGCGATTTGTTGCCCACGGTTGATGGGCGCACGCTGTTGGCCTTGATCTTGGAATCCATCACATTGGCCGAGGCAAAGGCGGTCCAGCCCTGACGTAGCTTGACGTTCAGATTGCCTTCCAGCCCTTTCAGATCGACCTTGTCGATATTTTCCACCACGCGCAGCAGGCCGAACGAGCCGACGAAAAATTCGAAGAACTGCATGTTGCGCACGCTGTTGTAATATCCGGCCAGCGCATAATCGACCGGACCAAGGCGGCCTTTGATGCCCGCTTCAAGGCTGCTGGATTTTTCCGCCTTGTAGATATCCTCGATCCGCGCTTCGGAACCGATGGCGCCGAAATAGCTGGCGATGATGGCCGATGCGCCCTGATTGTTGAAGCCGCCCGATTTGAAGCCTACGCCCCAATTGGCATAGGCAGTGGCTTCGGGACCAAAGCGATAGCGCAGGGTGACCTTGGGCTCGAATTGCTGGAAAGTGCGCGATTTGGGCGCGATGGCGGTGCAGGTGCTGCCCAGGCCTTGCCCCGGATTGAGGCAATGGCCGGTGAAGGGATCAAGCAGCAGCGGCACATTGTTGCGCACATGGCGTTCTTCGACGTCATAGCGCAGGGCTACGCCGAAATTGAGCGCCTTGGTGATGGAATAATCACCCGAGGCAAAGGGGGCATAGGCGTTGGTTTTGAAACTGTCGTCAAAAAGCTGGTTGGTCGGGCTGGTGCTGGTTGGGCTCTGATAGACTGCCTTGGCCGCGCCTTGGCCCATATCGGCCTGCGACTGCACAATGGCGCGGCGGTCGATATGGATGAAATAGGCGCCCAATTGCCAGTTGAGATCGCCGCCCGCGCGGCTGGCAAAGCGCAATTCGCCGCTGATGTCACGCTGTTCACGCCGCTGATACTGGCTGCCATCGCAGGTGGTGGGGCTATAGGCGCCGAACAGCGAGGATGCCGGGGTGGTGCTGATATAGGTCGGGCTGGCCATGGGATAGCCGGTCAGCGAGGCGACCGAGGCGGCGCAGGTGCTGGTCACCTTGGACACGGCGGGATTGACCGCGCTGGTGAACAGCTGGAAATCGGCCGAGGTGCCATCGGCCACCAGCCAGTTGCGGATGTCATTATAGGCCACCCATGCGGTCAGCGTGCCTGCATCAAAATCATGGGTCAGCTTGGAGGAGAGCTCCAGCGTCTTTTGCTGGTTCACCGGTACGATATTGTTGGTGAACAGGAAATTGTGGCTGTTCACATTTTCGTTGAAGGTGGAAATGCCGGTGGCGCTGGCAAAGGCGGGCAGGGCGAAGGCGGCGTTAAAGGCGATCGAGGCACCTTTGAGCTGTCCAAAATGCGCCTTGGTGTCCAATGTGGTGCCCGCGCCCAGATCGGCGACAATGCGGCCATGCAGGTTGTAGCCATGCTGGTAATCGACCAGCTTGGAATTGCCGAGATAGGCGTTGCGATAGAAGCCATCGGTGGTGGAATAATCGCCCGCCAGCACAAAGCCCACGCCCTCGGCCAAGGGGCCGGCCAGCCAGACATCGCCCTTTGCGGTGTTTTGCGTGGCATAGGACAGGCGCGCGCCACCGGACAGGATGTCGGTCGGCTTGCGGGTCTGGATCACAAAGGCACCGGCGGTGGCATTGCGGCCATAAATGGCGCCCTGCGGGCCTTTGAGCACTTCGACCTGAGTCAGCGAGCCTTGGGGCTGGTTGAGCGAGGCAGTGTTGGTTTTGAGGATGCCATCGACCACCAGAGCCACCGAACCTTCGGCATCGCGCGCACCATTGACGCCGCGGATGTTGATCTGGATGTCGCCAGCTTCCGACGTGCCCGAAACAATGGTGACGCCGGGGGTCAGTTTCACGAAATCATCGGCCTTGGATATGCCTGCCTTGGCCAGCGCCGCTTCACCCAGCACGGTGACCGAGGCGGGGACATCGCTGAGCCTTTCGTTCACGCGGCGGGCGGTGACGACCAGTTCGCCGCTGCTGTCGCTGGCCTGTTGGGCCATGGCGGGCGTGGCTATGGCAAGGGCCATGGTGCAGGCGCCAAATGAATAGAATGCTTGCCTCGATGATCTGCGCATGAAATTCCCCGTTTTTGATTTTATCGCACCCCGTTCAAGCGTTCTTCATCCCAAGTAGGCCGTCTTGTTCAACATCACCTGTTCGATGGATACAGGTCTACTCTGTCAGGAATCATGGGTGATGATTGCTGGCATTTGCGGCTTTTGGGGATTGAATGGTTTGGTTAATCTTGTGGCAAGTCTTTTCTGGCGCGCTGATCGGCTGTCGGAAAAGATAGATCGGATGCATCAATGAAATGCTTTTCATTGATGGTTTCCAGCAAGATTGACGGGGCTTTTTCGGGGTGGATCGGGGCGGTTGAAGGGGGGAGGGTAGCGCGTCCTCCCCCCGTAACAGAATCAGGCTTTGAGCGTCTGCAGGAATGCGATGGCCTCAGCCTCGCTGACCACATCGGCATATTTGGCGTTCATGTCGAACAGATTGGCCTCATGCGGAGCGGCATGACGGTCGCCGCAGGCATCGGCAATCACGGCGGTCTTGAAACCATGGCTCATCGCATCGACGCAGGAGGCGCGCACGCATCCGCTGGTGGACAGGCCGGTGAGGAACACGCTGTCCACGCCCATCGCGGTCAAGGTGCTGGCCAAGGAAGTGCCGAAGAAAGCGCTGGGATATTGTTTGGGGATCACCAATTCATCGTCAAAAGGCACCAGACCCGGCCCCCATTCGGCCATCGGATGGCCCTTCACGAAATAGCGCAAGGGAGCGGCCTTTTCAAAGAAGCGCCCGCCATCCACGCCGCTGGCATGATATTGCACACAGGTGAGGATCACCGGCACGCCCGCCTCACGCGCCACTTCGCGCACGCGCAGGGCGCTCTCGATGGCGTCAAACACCGGCTGACCGCAATAAAGGTCGCAATCCGGCTCGTAATAGCCGCGGCAGAAATCGATCATCACCAGCGCGGGCTTTTGGCCAAAGCCGACACGTGTGTTGTAGGCGCGCTTGTAATTTTCGAGCAGGTCGTCGCTCATGGCTCAATCTTCCTTGGCATAGAGCCATGGGCACATGGCTTGCTGGCGGGTTTCAAATGCGGTGATCGCATCGGCATATTGATGGAGCAGCAGGCCGGTTTCATCCCAGCCATTCATCAGGCTCAGCTTGCGTTCTTCCGCAATGTCGAAGGTGAAAGTCTGGTTGCCCACGGTCAGGCTCTGCGCGTCCAGATCGAGTGCGAAACGCTGCTGCCCTTCAGCCGCTTCCATCAGGCCCGCCACCACATCAGCGGGCAGGGTGATGGGCAGAATGCCGTTGCGCTGGCAATTGGCGTGGAAAATCTCGCCAAAGCCGGTGGCGATGATGCAGCGCACGCCCAGCCCCGCAATCGCCCAGACAGCCTGTTCGCGACTGGACCCCGATCCGAAATTGGCGCCCGCCACGATGAAGGGCGCTGCCTCGTCTTCGGGGCGGAAAGGGGCGCGGTTGAGGACATAGCCCTCCACCGGCGCGCCCGAGGCGTCAAAGCGGCGATCATGGAACGCATAGCGGCCCAGTCCCGCCTTGGCGGTGATCAGCAGGAAACGCGCGGGGAAGATGATGTCGGTGTCGATATTCTCTTCGGGCATGGCAATGGCATGGCCCGACAGGGTGGTGAGCGGCTGCGTCATGCGCCAAGGCTCCTTACATCGGCAATATGGCCGCAAATGGCGGCGGCGGCGGCCATGGCGGGGCTCATCAAATGGGTGCGCCCGCCCGGACCTTGGCGGCCTTCGAAATTGCGGTTGCTGGTGGAGGCGCAGCGTTCGCCCACCGCCAGACGGTCGTCATTCATGGCCACGCACATCGAGCAGCCTGCCAGACGCCATTCAAAACCGGCCTCGCGGAAAATCTTGTCCAGCCCTTCGGCCTCGGCAGCGGCGCGGGTGGCGGCAGAGCCGGGCACGACAATGGCTTTCACCCCCGCGGCCACTTTACGGCCATAGGCCACGCCAGCGGCGGCGCGCAGATCCTCGATCCGGCCATTGGTGCAGGAACCGATGAAGGCATGGGTGATCGGCACAGAGGCCATCGTCTGCCCGGCGGCAAGGCCCATATAGGCCAGCGCCTTTTCCGCCTGACGCTTGGCCGGGCCATCGGGCAGGGCGGCGGGATCGGGCAGGGGCGCATCCACTGGCAGGGTCTGGTCGGGCGTTGTGCCCCAGCTGACCTGCGGCGCGATTTCCGCCACATCGATCACCAACTCGCGGTCATAGGCCGCGCCTTCATCGCTGGCCAAGGTCTGCCAATAGGCGACCGCCTTGGTCCAATTTTCGCCCTTGGGTGCCAGACGGCGGCCCTCCAGATAGGCGAAGGTCACTGCATCGGGCGCAACCAGACCCACGCGGCTGCCCGCCTCGATCATCATGTTGCACAGGGTCATGCGCTCGGCCATGCTCATGGCGCGCACCACCTCGCCGGTGAATTCCACCGCATGGCCCGCCGCGCCATCCGCCCCGATGCGGGCGATGATGGCCAGCGCGATATCCTTGGCGAACACCAGCGGGTGGCGTTGCCCTTCCAGCGCGATACGCATGGTTTTGGCCGGTTTTTGACGCAGGGCTTGCGCGGCCATCACCGTGCCCTGTTCGGATGCGCCAATGCCAAAGGCCAGAGCGCCAAAAGCGCCATGGGTGGTGGTATGGCTATCGCCGCAGACGATGGTGGTGCCCGGCAGGGTAAAGCCGCTTTCCGGCCCGATCACATGCACGATGCCCTGTTCCGGCCCGTCCAACTCGGCATAGGGCACGGCAAAATCGCGGACATTGGCTTCCAGTTCGGCGATTTGCGCGGCGGCCTGTGCGTCCTCGATCGTACCATGGCGCACACCATCGGCGCGCGGGCTGCGGGTGGGCACAGCATGGTCGGCCACGCCCAGATGGGTTTCGGGGCGGCGCAATTTTCGCCCGGACTCACGCATGGACACAAAGGCCTGCGGGCTGGACACTTCATGCACGATATGGCGGTCGATATAGAGCAGCGCCTCGCCGCCCGGCAGGTCCGCCACGACATGCGCTGCCCACAGCTTTTGATACAGGGTTTGAGCGGTCATCATCTTTCTCAGAGTTTGGGCGTGCCCGCCTCGACATAGGCGGCGATCAACTGGGCGATGCGGTCGCCCACTTCCAGCGGCGGATAGTGGCCCACATCATTCATCAGCACGCGGCTGATCGTGGCGCTGCCCAGATAGCGGGTGATGGCATTGGCCGCCGCTTCGGGCAGCAGCGGATCGGCATTGCCCCAGAGCAAAAGGGTGGGGGCCTTCACCTTGGCCATTTCGATGGTGGCCTGTTTGCCATCGCCAATGCGGGCCACCAGCGCGATGGGATATTTTTCCGGCACGCGGCGGTTGAAATCATAATATTCGGCGCGGGTCTTGGCGCTGATCCTTTTGGGATCACCGGCAAAATAGGACAGGTAATTGTTCCAGAAATCCATGTCCTGAAAGCCATTGTTGGCCTTGGTCCGCGCGGTGGCATCGATAAAGCTTTGCGGCATCACCAGATGGTCATATTTCACCGGATCGGAAGGCGTGTTGGACAGGATCAGGCGTTCCACCAGTTCGGGGCGGTGTGCGGCCAGATACATGCCCATGGTGCCGCCGCTGGAAACGCCGACAAAGGTCAGTTTCTTGACCCCCAGCGCATCGACCAGCCCTTCGGTAATATCGAGCGGCTGCACATTGGCGGCCACCTCGTCAGAAATACGGCCCGACAGGCCATAGCCGGGGATGTCGAAACGGATGATGCGATAGCGGGTTTTGAGGCGCGCGGTGGTGGCGTCCCAAGTGCGCAGGGTGGACACCGAGCCATGCACCATCAACAGCACAGGGGCGCCACGCGGGCCCTCATCCTTGTAATGCACCTCCACGCCCTTGATGGTCATGAAGCGACTGGCCGGATCGCGGTATTTGGCGCGCAATTGCTCGACAGTCAGATATTCCGGTTTGGGCAGGGCAGCAGCGGCCGCGCCCTGCGCATGGAGCGGGGCGGCGAAAGATAGGGCGGCGAAAGATAGGGCCGGGCCCAGAGTGGAGGCCAGCGCCAGAGCAAGCAATCTCGACATTCTTCTTTCTCCACCAATTACTTTGTCACAAGCCATGCAGCGCCCTTGGCGGCCTGTCAGGTCGGGCCTATCCTTATGGGGCATAGCATTTTGCCTTGCGCAACCGAGGGGCAATCTATGGCCTTGCGCCCGCTTTATCGATACGCCGCTCAGCCTATCCGACAGGTGGTGAGGCGCATGGGTGTCCGGTCGCCGGAACGGGGCTTGGCTTATGCTTTGCGCTCGTAGAACTTGTGGCCCTTGATGCAGGGCGGCCCAGCCTAAGCGGGGAGAATTTTGGTGACGATCGACCGGCGTGGATTTGCTTTTGGCCTTGGTATGGCCGGCTTGATGGCGGGGATGCCGTCCTTGGCGCAGGCTGCGGCCAAAAAGGCGGCGGGCAAACCCTCCGCTCCGCGCGGGTTGGATGTGATCGTGCTGGGCGCGGGGATTTCGGGCCTGAACACGGCATGGATGCTGGAGCAGCAGGGGCTGAACGTGGCCGTGCTGGAAGGGCGCAACCGCGTTGGCGGGCGGATCATGACGCTGCTGGATCAACCCGGCTATCCCGAAATGGGCTTCAACTCGATGGCCGAAGGCTATGGCCGCGGGATTGATGCCGCCAATCGCGCGGGCGTGGCGCTGGAGGAAGTGGGCGCGCGCTATCGTATCGGCGGGGCGCCCGGCCTTTACATCAACGGCCAATTGCTGAGCCGCGAGGAATGGGCGCGCCATCCGGCCAATCCCTTCCCCGATGCGATGAAGAGCATGATGCCCGCCGAAGTGGTCAGCACCTTGATCGCCAAGCATACGCGCTTGAAAGACTGGACCCAATGGGCGGATGCGGCCAATGCCCCGCTCGACATCTCGCTGTATGAATGGCTGAAGGCGCAGGGCCTGTCGGATCAGGCCATCCATCTGGCCAATGATGTCTCGCCCTATTACGGCAGCAATGCCTATGATGTTTCGGCGCTGATGCTGGAATATAATGACGGCTTTGTGAAGGCGCAGTTCGCCGCCGGTCCCAAGTCGCTGGCGGTTAAGGGCGGCAATCTGTTGCTGCCCCAAGCCATGGCCAAGCAATTGAAGGGCGATGTCCTGCTGGGCAAGGAAGTGGTGGCGATTGAAACCACCGCCACCAATGCCACGGTCACTTGCGCCGATGGTTCGCGCTTTACCGCAGGGCGCGTGGTGTGCTCGCTGCCCTTCTCCACCTTGCGCCATGTGCATATCATGCCCGGCCTGTCGGGTGTTCAGGCGCGCAGCGTGGCGACCATGCCCTATCAGCCTTTGTCCATCGCCTTCCTCACCGCCACCTCGCCCTTCTGGGAAGAGGATAAGCAGTCGGCGGGCATGTGGACTGATGGCGTGGCCGGTGTGGTAACGCCCCAGCGTTTCGGTAAGACGCCGGAGGAAATCTCCGGTTTCATGGTGCAGGCGCGCGGGGCCATGGCCCATTATTGGGACGCCCTAGTGTCTCAGGGGGGCAAGGAAAACGCCCTTGCCGCCATCATCGCCCAGATCGAAGCCATCCGCCCCGCTGCCAAGGGCAAGCTGCGCGGCGCGGCCTATTTCAGCTGGGTGGGCGAACGCTTCAACCAGGGCGATTGGGCCTATTTCAGCCCCGGTCAGGTGGCCGGTGTGATGGGCGAGTTGGGCAAGCCTGCTGGCCGCCTGCATTTCTGCGGCGAACATACCGCCACCGGTGCGCGCGGATTGGAAGGCGCGCTGGAATCCTCCGAGCGGGTGGCGCTGGAAGTTCTATCCGCCTGATGCGCAAATCGGCCCATTGCGGCTGCGTTGATCAAGGGGAAGGGCTCTATTGATCGCCGACCCCCAAAGGCCAATTCTACACCGGCATCGATTCCGTCGCGGGCGGGGCCGGAACAGCTAAGCGAGTGACGTCTCATGGATTATGATTATATCCCTCTTCCCGCCCGCCAGCCCCTGAAGTGGCCCAATGGCGCGCAGGTGGCCCTGATCCTGACTTTCAACCTTGAGACGTGGGATCTGACCAAGGATAGCGACAAGCCCTATTACGCGGGCGGCCCTGCCATCCTGCCCGACTCGCTGCCCGCCAATACGCCCGACTTCCCCAATTTCACCTGGCGTGAATATGGCCAGCGCGTGGGCATCTGGCGCATGTTCGACCTGTTTGACGAGCTGGGCGTGAAGGCCAGTTGTACCACCAATGCGGTGACCTTTGAACGCCGCAAGGCGATGACTGATGCCGTGCTGGAGCGTGGCTGGGAATTGCTGACCCATAATTGGGAACAGGGCGAATTGCTGACCAGCTTTGCCCATCAACCGGAAAAGGAGCGCGACATCATCCTGCGCAGCCTTGACCAGTTTGAAAAATTCACCGGCCGCAAGAGCAAGGGCTGGCTGTCGTCCAGCTTGCGCGGCACGATGCAGACCGCCGATATTCTGGCCGAATATGGCTGCAGCTTTTACTGCGACATCATGAATGATGATCAGCCTTACTTGCTGAAAACGCCCAATGGTCCGATCGTCTCGGTGCCCTATTCCAACGAGATCAACGATTTCACCTTCATCACCCGCAAGAATTTCACCACCGACCAGTTCCGTGATGCGCTGATCGAGGAGCTGGACGTGCTCTATGCCGAGGGCGCCAAGACGGGGCGGATCATGAATGTCGGCCTGCACCCGCATGTGTCGGGCCGCGCCCATCGCATCCGCGCGCTGCGTGAATTTATCGAACATGCCAAGAGCCTGCCCAATGTGTGGTGGGCCACGCGCGAGGAAATCGCGGAATGGTATCTGGCCAATCATGAGTCGCATATCCCCGGCCAGTTGGGTGAAGGGGCCAAGGCATGAGCCGTTCTGAAACCATCCTGATCGTGGGCGGCGGCATTGCGGGCATGACTGCTTCCGCCGCTCTGGCCCAGCAGGGTTTCAAGGTGACGCTGCTGGAATCCGCGCCGCAATTTGGCGAGATTGGCGCAGGGCTGACCCTGACTCCGAATGCGATGAAGGGCTTGGACTTCATCGGCATTTGCGAGGAAGCCGCCGCCGTGGGCGTCGAACCGACCCGCCAGCGTATCCAGCACTGGGAAGACGGCCGCACCATCGTCGGCTTTGACCGTTCCACCCAGCGCGCAAAATATGGCGCGCCCTATATCACGGTCCATCGTGCAGACCTGCATGATGTGATGCTGGGGGCCGCGCGCAAGGCTGGCGTGGAACTGGTCGCGGGGGCGGCTGTTGTTTCCAGCGAGGGGACGACCGTCACCTGCGCCGATGGACGCCAGTTTTCCGCCGATCTGTTGGTCGGGGCCGATGGCGTCAAATCCATCATCCGCCAGCGTTTTGAAAATGCCGCGCCCCATTTCACCGGCCATGTCGCATGGCGCTGTCTGGTGCCGGTAACGCCGGAAATTCAGGACCTGTCCGATTATCCCGGCATCATCATCGGCCCGGGCGCGATGATGAACCGTTATAATGTGCGCGGCAGCAAGGTTATGAATTTCGTCTTCTTTGCGCGGCAGGAAGGCTGGAATCAGGAAGGCTGGACCACGCCTGCCGATCCGGCGGAACTGGATGCCATCTATGGCCACTGGTGCGATGATGCCAAGCGCCTGCTGGCCGCCGCCATCAAACAGCCCTTGTTCAAGTGGGCGATCAATGCGCGCAAGCCTTTGGACAATTGGGTGCTGGACGGCAATGTCACGCTGCTGGGCGATGCGGCCCATGCGATGACGCCTTTCCTTGGCCATGGCGCGGCCTGCGGGATTGAAGACGCTGTCGTGCTGGCCCGCGCTCTGGCGGCCAGCAACAGTCTGGCAGAAGGTCTGGAACGTTACCAGAAGGCCCGTCATGAACGCGCGACCTTCATCCAGCAGGAATCCAACGCCAATGCCGATCGCATGCAGGGGCAGGACACCAATCTGTTCGGCCTTGGCGAGATGAAGGACGAGGAATCGCTCGGCCTGTTCACCTATGACCCGCGGACGGTGGAAGTATGAGCGTGCTGCCTTTCGATGGCCATGCCATTGCGCCGCAAACGGCGGCTTTTCTGGCGCAGAAGCATCGCCTGCTGATCGACAACCAATGGGTTGATGGCAGCGGCGAGCATGGCACCAGCGATCCGGCGACGGGGCTGGAACTGGCGCGCTTTGCCACGGGTGGCGCCGCAGAAGTGGATCTGGCCGTGGCCGCCGCGCGCCGCGCGTTTGAAGGCGCATGGGGCCGCATGACCGTGGCCGACCGCACCGCCATCCTGTTCCGCCTTGCGCGGATCATGGAGAGCAATGCGCAACTGCTGACCGAGCTGGACATTATCGACAATGGCATGCCCGGCTTTATCGCAGGGCTGACCACCGCCAATTGCGTGGAGATGGTGGACTATTACGCGGGCGCGGTGATGCGGATCGAGGGCACCACCACTGCCCCTCCGCGCCATATCTCGGCCGAAACCGAAGCGCTGACCTATACTCTGCGCGAGCCGGTGGGCGTGGCGGGGCTGATCGTGCCTTGGAACGTGCCGCTCTCCACTGCCATTCTGAAGCTGGCGCCCGCGCTGGCGGCGGGTTGCACCGTGGTGATGAAGCCTTCGGAGGAAACCCCGCTGTCGGTGCTGGCGCTGGGGCAGATGATTCTGGACGCCGGTTTCCCTGCGGGCGTGGTCAATATCATCAACGGCTTTGGCCATGATGCGGGCGCGGCTCTGGCCTCGCACCCGCATGTGGACAAGATCAGCTTCACCGGCTCCACCGTGACCGGCAAGAAGATCGTGCAGGCCGCGCTGGGCAATCTGAAGAAAGTCAGCCTTGAGCTGGGCGGCAAATCGCCGGTGGTGGTGATGCCGGACGCCGATCTGGCTTTGGCTGTGCCCGGTGTGGCGCTGGCCACCTTCTTCCTTCAGGGGCAGAATTGCATGGCCGGCACGCGCATCTTTGCGCATGAGGCGATCCATGATGCGCTGGTGGAAGGGCTGGCCGCGTTTGCAGGGCATATGAAGCTGGGCCATGGGCTTGACCCCGCCAGCCAGCAAGGCCCGATGATCTCCACCACGCATAGCGCCAAGGTGATGGGCTATATTGCCAAGGGGCAGGAAGAAGGCGCGACGCTGGTTTGCGGCGGGCAAAAGCTGGATCGGGCGGGTAACTTTATCCAGCCCACCATCTTCACCGATTGTCGCCCTGATATGGCCATCGTGCGCGAGGAAATCTTCGGCCCGGTGATGGCGGTGCAGAAGTTTGGCGGCGATGATCTGGATGCGATTGCCGCCATGGCCAATGACACGCCCTTTGGCCTGTCAGGCAGCGTGTGGACGCGCGATTTGTCCACCGCGCATCGCTTGGTGAAGCGCATCCGTTCGGGCCATGTGTCGATCAATTGCCACGGGGGCGTGGGCACCAACATTCCGTTCGGCGGCTATGGCCAATCGGGCTGGGGCCGCGAATTCGGGCAGGAAGGCCTGGACGCCTATCTGGAAACCAAGGCGGTGACGGTGCGTTTGTAAAGCGCCATCACCGGCAGAGACACCGTGGGGCGGGCCATAATAGGTCCGCCCCTTTTGCTTTAGGCGCTACCTTGCGGGCCGCCGTTGGACAGGTCATGGCTGATCGCCGCAGCGGTCGCCTTCATATCGTCCAGATAGCGTTCCAGCGCGGTCGACAGCTTCATCGCCGCCACAAAGAAGGCCAGCGTCATCGCCGCTTCAAACTTGCCATTGCGGAAGATCGGCACGGCAATCGAAGAGGTCTTGCCGGGCGTCAGGTTATAGTGGTTGCGACCCTGCACGGCATAGCCATCGGCGCGGATGCGCTCCACATCCAGCCCCACTTCGGCGGTGGCCAGATAGTTGAGATCGATGTCCTGAGAAACGCGCATGAAGCGCAGGATCATCTCGCGCTCGTCATCATCGGCATAGGCCATGGAGACCTTGCCCGAGGCCGAATCGAGGATCGGCAGGGTGAAGCCGGGGTAGTAATGTTCGAAGGTGAGCGAGGAGTTGGCATGGGTCGAATCGCGCAGCATCATGTCGCGGCCCACGCGGATAGCCACCGATACCGGCCAGCCCACGCGCTTGGTCAGGCCCACAATATGCGGGCGAGCCAGACGCACCAATTCGTCATCATGCTGAAAGCCGGTGGCCAGCGTCTGCACCAGCGCGGTGGCGCGGTAGCGTTTGCGCGAAGGCTCCTGCTCGATCAGGCCTTCATACAGTAACGTCTGCACGATACGGCAGGCGGTAGGATAGGGCACCTGACTCGCTTTCGCGATTTCCATCATCGAAAGCGAGCCGTGGCGGTTGATGGCCTTCAGCGCCGCGATTGAGCGCGTGATCGACCGAATGGGAACACCCTTTTCCATGACGTTTTCTCCCTGAAACTCTCTGTGGGGAGAGAGTGTCAGGAGATTGTCATTTTTCCGAAAAGCGCGCCAGTTTATCCGACAGGCGGATACGCCATTTCACGTAGCGGTCATGATCAGGCAGGCACGATCACCTGCCGGATAGCCTGTCCGCTGGCCAATTTATCCATCAATTCATTGATTTGTCTTAAAGGGCTGACCGAGGTGAGCAAACGTTCCACCGGCAGGCGACCAGCGCGCCACAAAGCGAGGTAGCGCGGAATGTCCCGCGCAGGGATCGAGGAGCCCATGTAAGAGCCCATCAGCGTCTTGGCATCGGCCACAAGGCTGAGCGCGTTGATCTCCAGCGACTCGGAAGGGTTGGGCAGGCCGACCGTTACAATGCGCCCGCCGCGCCGCGCGGCGCGATAGGCCGTGGCCAGCACAACAGCCTTGCCCACCGTTTCCACCACCACATCCGCGCCCATGGCAGGCGCTTCCTCGCCAGGCGCAAAAGCGCCCGCCGCGCCTAGCTCCAGCGCCAGAGCGCGCTTTTCGGGGCTGGGGTCCACGGCATAGACCGGCTGCGCGCCAGCGGCCAAAGCGCCCAGCACAGCGGCCAGACCCACGCCGCCCAGCCCATAGACCAGCACGCTTTCCCCTGCGCGCACAGCGGCGGTGTTCATCACCGCGCCCACACCGGTTAGCACTGCGCAACCGAACAGCGCGGCGGTTTCGGCAGGGATATCGCGGTCGATTTTCACCAGACTGCGGCGGTCCACCACGGCATGGGTGGCAAAGCCGGACACGCCCAGATGGTGATGGACATGCTCGCCCTTGCACGACAGGCGCGATCCGCCGCGCATCAATTCGCCGCGGCCATTGGCCGCCGCGCCATTGGGGCACAGATAGCCTTCACCCGAGGCGCAGGCCGTGCATTGGCCACAGGCGGGCAGGAACACCAGCACCACCTGATCGCCCACCGCCAGACCGCGTTCGTCCGGATCGCCCAGCGCCAGCACGGTGCCTGCCGCCTCATGGCCCAGCGCCATCGGCATCGGGCGCGGGCGGTCACCATTGATAACCGAGAGGTCGGAATGGCAGATCCCCGCCGCGTCGATCCGCACCAGCACTTCGCCCGGCAAGGGATCGGCCAGATCCAGCGTGGTGACGGCCAGCGGTTGGTTTTCCGCATAAGGCGCGGGATTGTTGCCGCTTTGCCCCAGAACGGCGGCGGTGATCTGCTTGGTCATCCTCGGGCCTCCCTTACTTTGCCCATTTCTTGTCGAAATCCCACACTTCCTGAAAACCGATCAGGCCGCAGAATTCCTTGAAGTTGAAAATGCCTTCCGGTTCGCCGATTCCGTGGTCTTTCAGGTCACGCAGGCATTTTTCCATGGCCGTGGCCGCCACCAGCGAGGTGAGCGAGGGATAGATGGCATAGGCATAGCCGATCTCTTCCAGCACGCTGGCATTGGGGATCGGGGTCGATCCGCCATTGGCCATATTGGCCATCACGGGCTTGTCGAGATTGGCGCAAGCCTTGGCCATTTCCTCTTCGCTTTCCAGCGCTTCGGGGAAGAGCACATGGGCGCCAGCCTTGGAATAGGCTTCCATGCGGCGCATCACACTGTCAAAGCCCTCGCTCTGGCGGGCGTCGGTGCGGGCAAGGATCAGGAAATCGTCGGATTCGCGCGCTTCGACCGCCACCTTGATCTTGTCGACCATGTCTTCGATCGGAACGCAGCGGCGGCCCGGCGTGTGGCCGCACTTTTTGGGGAATTCCTGATCTTCCAGCTGGATCGCGGTAACGCCTGCGGCCTCATAGCCCTTCACGGTATGATGCACGTTGAGCAAGCCGCCATAGCCGGTATCGCCATCGGCAATCACCGCGCTGTTGCTGGTGCGCACCAGCGTGCTCATGCGGTTGAGCATTTCGGTATAGGTGGCGATGCCCGCATCGGGCAGGCCCCATGCGCTGGCAGTCAGCCAATAGCCGGTGCCATAGACCAGATCAAAGCCGACCTTGTTGGCGATGGCCGCGGTGATCATGTCCTGAATGCCGGGCACGACGAAGAATTTGCCGCTTTCCAGCTTTTGGCGGAAAATAGGGTTAGCCATGATGGATTGTCCTGCAAGATAGATTGGCCCCGAAGGCGGTTAATGCCTTCGGGGCCAGTAGGTTGTTTATTCGGCTGCTTCGGCCAGAGGCACAGCCCATTTGGGCGCCTTGGGAGCGGGAAGCCCCGTTTCGGCCAGACAATTGGCCCGCAGCGTTTCAATATCGGGGCCAAAGTTGAACGTGCTGATGGGGCCGCGCTTTTCGCGCATTTCAGCGCGGAGCTTTTCGGTGGCTTCGGCGTCAACCGCGCCATCGACCAGCACCACGCCATAGCGCAGAGCGCCCGCCACGGTGACCAGACCCTGTTCCAGTTCCTTCACCAGCAGCGCGGGGTCGCGTTCCAGCGGGTCGCCCCAGCCGCCGCCGCCCCAGGTGATGAATTGGAGCTGTTCGCCCGCTTCCACCTTATAGTCCTCGATCTTGCTGGGCAGCACGATTTCGGTGCCGTCATTCTTCACCAGGATCTTCTTGGCGCGCATGCCCGGTTCACCACCGTTCACGCCCCATGGCGGAACGAACCAGCGGTCGTCGTGAATGGCGATCACGCCGTCCTCAAGGAAGCGATAGACCATGTTGATGCCATTGCCGCCGCGATGCAGGCCAGCGCCGCCGCTGTCGGCCACGGTTTCATAACGCTCGATCCGCAGCGGGAAATAGCGTTCGAGGAATTCGTTGGGGACATTGGTGAAGCCCGGCCACAGCGAGTGACCATCGGGACCATCGCCCATCGGACGGCCCGGAATACCGCCAAAGCCGATCTGGAACAGCTGGAACCACTTACCATTCTTGTCCGTACCAGCATAGAACAGGTGGGGCGAGGAGGAGAAGCCAGCGGCGTTCAGGAATTCCGGCGTCTTCTGACCCAGCAGACCGCCCAGAATGTCGAACAGGCGACCCAGAGCATGGGTGCGGCCCGACAAAGCGGCGGGGAACTTGGGCTTGAGCAGCGAGCCTTCGGGGATGCGGACCTCGATCAGCGGATAGTAGCCATCGTTGAACAAGATCTGCGGATCGAAGACCATGATCATGTAGATGCCGAAGAACATCTTCATCATGTTCTCGTTCAGCAGGAAGTTGATCGAGGCTTGGCTCTGCGGATCGGTGCCGTCAAAGTCCAGAATGACCTGACCGTTTTCGCGCCACATCGTGCATTTGATCTTATACGGGCCATAGCCCATGCCATCATCGCAGATGTAGTCTTCAAAGCTGACCTTTTCCTCGCCGATCGAGGTGTTGATCAGGTGCTGCATCGCGCGATAATTGCGCTCCAGCAACAGGTCGGTGGCGGCCACGAAAACATCGTCGCCAAAACGCTCGGCCATTTCCTCCACGCGGCGGGCGGCCACGCGGCACGAAGCGATCAGGGCGTTAAGGTCGGCCGTGCACCATTCGGGCGTGCGGCTCTGGTGCATCACCAGCTTGACGAGGTCTTCGTTATAGAGGCCATTCTTGTAGATCTTCACCGGCGGAATGCGCACGCCTTCCTGAAAGATGCTGGTGGCATCAATCGGCATCGAGCCGGGCACCTTGCCGCCAATGTCGCTCTGGTGGCCGAACATCGAGGTATAGGCGATCAGGCGGCCGTCCTTGAACACGGGCAGCAGCACCAGCCAGTCGTTGCAGTGCGAGATCGCCCCGCCGACCGAATAGGGGTCGGACAGGAAGATCATGTCGCCTTCTTCGACCGTACCGGCGTAGCCTTCAAGGAAGGGGCCGATATAAGAGCCGAACTGGCCCACGATCATGCGACCCTTGTAGTCGGCGATCAGCGGGAAGGCGTCGCCCTGTTCGCGGATGCCCGGCGACATGGCGGTGCGCACCAAAGTGGCGTCCATTTCGATACGGGCATTGCGCAGGGCGTTTTCAATAATGTCCAGCGTGACGGGATCGACGCTGACGGGGTTGAACGGGGCCTCGTTGGCCTGAATGATCTGTGCGGTCATGGGTTTTGCTCCCTATCAGGCGAGATTGATGAGGATGTTGCCGACATGGTCGACCGTGCCGACGCAGCCCGCTTCGATCAGCGTGGTCGAATCCATTTCCACCACGATGGCAGGGCCGGGGATCACGTCGCCGTTGAGCAGCTTGGAACGGTCATAGATCACGGCAGGAACCATGGCGCCATCGGCCCAGAGTTCATGGTCGCGGATCTTGGCGCGGGTCACATCGCCATCGCTGTCGGCCAGCGGCGGAGCGGGCAGTTCCAGCGCAGGGCCCATGGCCACGGCGCGCAGGTTGACCAGCTCGTGCGGGCTTTCCATGTTGAAGGTGAACAGACGCAGATGCTCGGCATCGAAACGGTCGGTCACGGCCTTCAGACCATCGCGACGCAGGGTTTCGGGGTCGATCGAGAGCGGCACTTCAAAGGCCTGACCTTCATAGCGCACGTCCAGCTCGAACTGGCTGGTGATGTCGGCCTCGTTGATGCCTTCGGCCAGCAGTTCGGCGCGGGTCTGGAGGGTCATTTCTTCCAGAATGGCGATCACCGCTTCTTCATTGGTGTCGATCACGCGCTGGCTGAAGCTGCGGGCGGTTTCGGTGCGCATGCGGGTGGTCGCATCGCCCAGAGCGCAAAGTACGCCCGGCGAAACCGGCGAGATGGCAGGCCACGAACCCGTCAGACGCGCCACAGCATTGACATGGAGCGGGCCAGCGCCGCCAAAGCCCATCAGGGCAAAGTCGCGCGGGTCATAGCCCTGCTGCACCGAGATCATGCGGAGCGCGCCGAACATATTCTCGTTCACAATGTCGATGATGCCGCGGGCCGCTTCCATCAGGCCAATGCCCAAAGCATCGGCGATGGTCTGCACCGCCTTTTTCGCGCCTTCGCGGTCCAGTTGGAACGTGCCGCCCAGCAGGTTTTCGGGCAGATAGCCCAGCACCACATTGGCGTCGGTCACGGTGGGCAGCGTGCCGCCCTTTTGATAGGCCACGGGGCCGGGCACCGCGCCTGCCGATTGCGGACCAACGCGCAGGGCCTTGGTCAGTTCGGGCACATAGGCGATCGAGCCGCCACCGGCGCCCACGGTCTTCACGTCCAGAGCCGAGGCGCGGACCTTCAAATGGCCCACTTCGGTATCACGCTGGCGGCGCGCTTCGAGGTTTTCGATCAGCGCCACGTCGGTCGAGGTGCCGCCCACGTCCAGCGTCAGGATATTCTTGATGCCCGCATTGCGGCCCACCCAGATCGCCCCGGTCACGCCGCCTGCGGGGCCGGACATCAGCAGCGAAACGGGCTGCTCTTCCGACTTTTCGGACGACATCAAGCCGCCATCCGAACGCAGCAGGCTGAGCGAGCCAGCCATGCCCGCACCGCGCAGCTTGTCGCGCAGGTTGCGGATATAGCGGCGCATCACCGGACGCACGCTGGCATTGGCCACCGTGGTCAGGGTGCGTTCGTATTCCTGCATTTCGGGCAGCACTTCATGGCTGAGCGACAGGGGAACATCGGGCATGATTTCCGCCGCCAGTTCGCCAATGCGCTTTTCATGGGCGCCATTGAGATAGGCGTTGATCAGGCTGATGGTCAGCGCCTGCACGCCGGAGTCGCGCAGACCTTCCAGCACCGAGCGGATCTGCGCCTCGTCGATGGGCGAGACTTCGTTGCCCTGTGCGTCCATGCGACCGGCCACTTCGAACGTGTCCTGCAGCGCGGCCAAAGGCTCGGGCTTGGGCCATACGATCCAGCCAGCCAGACCGCCGGGCACAAAGGAGCGGGCGATCTGCATCACCTGACGATAGCCCTCGCTGGTGATCAGGCCCACGCGCGCGCCCTTGCCTTCCAGCACCGCATTGGTGGCGACCGTGGTGCCATGCAGGAAGAATTCCACGTCAGCCGGGCTGATGCCCGCCTTTTCGCAAATGGCGCCCACGCCGTTCAGAATGCCTTCCGAGCTGTCGTGGGGCGTCGAGGGCGTCTTGTGGCGCCAGAAATTGCCGCTGCTCTGGTCGAAAAGGAGGAGGTCGGTGAAAGTGCCCCCTACGTCTACACCCAATCGATAGCTCATGGTGTCCCCGGATGTTGGAATTGCAACGCATGGCGCGGGATGCGCCACGGGTGGAAATCAGTCTATGAAAACGTTATCATTATGCAAGTGCTGATAGGCTCTGCTTAGCTGTTTGGCGTATCCATGGGATTGCGCCGCCCGTTCTATCCGCCCTGCGATTTTTCGTTGGCCAGACGTGGTCAAAAGCGCCGGTTCAAGGCCATGTGGCGGTAAATAGAGGAGTGTGGCTCAGTGGCTTTCGAACTCGATCAATTGATGGCGGAAAACAAGGCGTTTCTGGCGCGGCGCGGGGCGGGCGAGGGCCTGTTTGTGGGTGGCCAGTGGCGCCATGCGGAAGGCGGGCGCACCTTGCCCACGCTGGACCCGGCCACGGGCAAGCAAACGGCCGAAATCCCCATGGCCAGCGCGGCGGATGTGGATGATGCGGTGGCGGCGGCCCGCGCGGCTTTTCCTGTTTGGCGGGCGACGGTGCCGGTGGAACGTTCGCGCATCCTCTGGAAGATTGCCGATCTGATCGAGGCGCATATTGACGAGTTGGCCGAGCTGGAATCGCTCGATCAGGGCAAGCCGCTCTATGTTGGCCGTTGGGCGGAGATCCCCGGTGCCATCAACCAGTTCCGCTTCTTTGCGGGGCAGGCCATGACCATCGAGGGCAATACGATCGAAAGCTCGATCAATTATCAGCCCGCTGGCAAGCAGATGCGCAGCTGGACCCTGCGCGAACCCGTTGGCGTGGTGGCGGCGATTGTGCCGTGGAACTCGCCTTTGGTGCTGACCGCGATGAAGCTGGCCCCTGCCTTGGCCGCCGGTTGCACCATCGTGTTGAAACCTGCCGAGGATACTTCGCTCACCGCGCTGCGTCTGGCCGAATTGATGGCGGAGGCGGGCCTGCCTGCCGGTGTGCTCAATGTGGTGACGGGTCTGGGTAGCGAGACGGGCGCGGTGCTGGCCAATCATCCTCAGGTCAACAAGGTGGCCTTTACCGGATCGACCGTTACGGGCCGCGCGATTCTGGATGCGGCAAAGAGCAATTTCAAGCGTGTGACGTTGGAACTGGGCGGCAAGTCGCCCTCGATCGTGCTGCCCGATGCGGATCTCGATCTGGCGATCCCGGGCGTGGCCAATGCCATTTTCTTCAACGCGGGGCAGGTCTGCATCGCGGGCAGCCGTCTTTATGTGCACCGTTCGATCCATGATCAGGTGGTCGAAGGCGTGGCCAATTATGCCAAGTCGATCAAGCTGGGGCATGGCCTGCTGCCCGATACGCAGATGGGGCCGGTGGTGTCTTTGCGCCATGCCGAAAGGGTGGAAGGTTTCCTGCAACGCGCCAAGGCGCAGGGTGCGACCATGCTGGCCGGTGGGGAACGCACTGGCGAGGCGGGCACTTTCATCACGCCGACGGTGGTGGTGGACGTAAAGCCCGATTTCGAAATCGTGCGCGAGGAAGTGTTTGGCCCCGTTTTGGTGGCGCAGGCCTATGATGATGTGGAGGAAGTGGTCGCCGCCGCCAATTCCAGCGAATATGGCCTTGCCGCCAGCGTCTGGACCGAGAGCCTCTCTCACGCGCATCGTATCTCCAGCGATGTTCATGCCGGCACGGTGTGGATCAATTGCCATGCGATGTATGATGCCAGCCTGGCCATTGGCGGGGTAAAGGCCTCGGGCTGGGGCCGCGACTCTGGCAAGCAGGCGATGGACAATTATCTGGAATGGAAGACCGTTTGCGCCGTGGTGTGATCGCCAAGGTTTAACGCAGAAAGGGCGCGGGAGGCAGTCAGCTTCCCGCGCCCTTTTCGTTACGCCGCTTGGGCTTGCGCCAGCTTGGCCTCGTCCAGATCATAGAGCCAGAGGAACACGCCATTGGCGATGAACATGGCGGCGGGAATTGCCGTATAGCCCATGGACAACGCCAGCACCGCGCTGTCGGGCTGGGCCACCAATTTGCCGCCGGTGGTGGGAATGTAATGGGCCATGCGCAGGAAAATGCCCAGCACCGCCACGCCCAGCGCAAAGCTGGCCTTTTCCACCACGGCTACGGTGGAGGACAGTAGCCCTTCGCGCGCCATGCCGGTGATGGCGCGGTCATAGACCATCGTGTCGCCCAGCATCGAGATCGACATCAGGATCAGCGCGCCCGAACCAAAGCCGGAACCAATGCCGCGCAGCACGATGCCTGCCGTGCTGACCCCATGGCCGACGAGCAGCCAGCTGAGCGCGGTGGCGCAGAAAAGGAAAACGCCGATCAGATAGGTCTTGCGCTTGCCCATGCTGGCGCCGGTGCGCACCCATAGCGGCATGGAAAGCGCCGTGGCGATATTCTGCACCGCCGTCAGCAGGATCTGGCCGTCATAGCCCAGCCCCAGCACATTGAGCATGAACAGCAGGCCGGTCGAACCCATGCTGGCAAAGGCCAGAAACTGGAACACTTTGGCCCCCAGCAGCAGGCGATAGGGCCGGTTGCGGCCCATCAACGCGATCTGGCGCGCCAGCGACAGGGCAGGGGCATCGCCTTCCTTGCGTTCCTCGCCATGGGTGGTGGGGACCGACAGGACGGTCGCCGTCATCGCGCCAAAGATCACCAGCGCCATGACCAGCCCCATCGTGGCATAGGCAGAAGCGCCTGCGCCGCCCGCTTTGACAATTGCCGCCGTGCCCGCCGTGGCGAGCATTTGCCCGATCGACACAAACACCGTGCGGAAAGAGAGCAGGCGGGTGCGCTCGCCAAAGCCTGCGGTCAATTCGGCGGGCAGCGCCATATAGGGCACGGCAAACAGCGAATAGGCGGTGGAATAGATCACCTGTGCCGCGATCATATAGGCGATCAGGGCGCTCTGGCTGAGCGCGGGGGGCGCGAAAAGCATCAGGAAGCTGATCGCCGAGAGCAGCGCGCCTGCCAGCATGAAGGGGCGGCGGCGGCCCCAGCGGCTGCGGCTTTTGTCGCTCATCGAACCGATGATGACATCGGCCACCGCATCATACAGCTTGGCCCCCATCATCAGATAGCCCGCCACTTCGGGCGATTGGCCCAAGACGGTGGACATGAAGGCGGGGTAATAGGAGGTGACGGCATTGAGCATGATCGACATGCCTACCGTGCCAATGCCAAAGCCAAGGCAGGTCTTGATCGGCAGACGGGCGGCGGTCATGCGTTTTCTCCGGCAAGGAAGCGGGCGATGGACTCGGCCTTGATGGCTTCACCGGGGGGCAGGGCCAGTTCGCGCGCATCGGGCAGGATTTCCAGCGCGCGGGCGACCGAGGCATTGAGCAGGGCCAGCTCGCTTTCCGGCTTGAGCAACAAGGTCGGCGCCTGCACCAGCCCCATCCGTTCAAAGGCGCGATATTCAAACGCGGCGATATAGGGTTTGGAATAAGTGTCCATGGCTTTCAGCACATCGAGTGTAATCCGGTGCAGGATTTCGGGCGGCGGCATAGGCACGCTCAAGCGGTGCTGGGCATCCTGCATGAAATGGGGGAAGAACAGCGCCTGATCGCGGCAGAAATTGAAGGCCCAGATCAAATGGCGGCCATAGGCATCCGGCTCTACCTTGGGGGCATAGTTGGACACCACCGCCTCGCGCATGGCATCATCATATTCGGTGATGCCATCCAGCACCAGACGGCGGCAGCGTTCAGGATAGGCAGCGGCAAATTCGCAGGCGATGCGCGCGCCGGTATGGGTGCCGTAAACATCGATCTTTTCGATCCCCAACGCATCCAGCATTCGCGCCATAGAGCCAGCGAAATAGGCAATGTCGGGATGGTCGGGCGCGGGGGCGGCGCTGTCGCCATTGCCCAGAGTGTCGGGGGCCAGAATGGTCGCGCCATGGCCTGCCTTGCGCAGCGCCAGCATCATCCCCTGCATGAACCAGCTGGAGGCGGGCGAGGCATGGAGCAGCACCAGCGGCACGCCATCGCCTCCCGGCAGGCGGCGCAGATGCAGTTGCCCTTCGTCCAGAGTGACAAATTCGCGGGTGACGGGGGGATTCTTGATCTGGATCATGGAAGGCAGGCTAACCCTCGTGCGTTTGCGGAGACTGGGCATGATTTGCCTATCCAGCAGGCGGATAGTTTACGCTTTGCCCCAAGGCGTGGCCTTTATGCCATGTTCAAACTTGCAGGCATGAACCGCCTTCCCTCCCTTTGCGATGATGACCTGCTCGACCGGCTGAACGAGGCTGGCCCCTATCATGTTGGCGAGGCCGCCGCTGTGATGGAGCGCTGGGGGCTGGATGCCATCGTGATCGCACAGCCGGTCAATGTGTTCCACACTTTGGGCCATTGGCCGCAGATCGCCCGCACCCGTATGGGCCAACCTGCGGGCACTTTCGCCATCCTTACCGCGCGCCAGCCCGACCGGCCGGTGCTGGTGACTAGCCGTTTCCTGCATTTCTACACCTATGCCGACGGGCGCGGGCCAAGAGATGCATTTCTTTACGATGACTTGGCCGATACGGGCGATCTGGGCCGCAATGGCGATTTTCCGCTCTGCCCCGACAAGGGCGCGGCGCCGCTGTCCACCATGGAGCAGCATCGTTTTGCCACCAGCGCCAAGGCTTTGCAAACCCGCGCGGCGTGGCGCAATGCGGGCGGCGCGCTGGTGGGCGCTTTGCAGGAGCTGGGCGTGTGGGGCGATGATCTCCATGCCACGCGCATCGGTTGGGATGATCCTTTGCTGGCGGGTGTGCTGGCGCGGCATGGTTTTACAGGTGAATCTTTGGCCGCGGACAATGCCCTGCGCGAGATCCGCCTGATCAAATCGCCGCTGGAGCAGGATTTGATGGCGCGGGCGGCGCAGGCCAATGTTGATGCCCTGTCCGCCGTGGGCCATGCGGTGCGGGCAGGGGCCAGCTACCGCGAGTTGCACGCCCTGTTCCGCGCCGAGGCGGCCGCGCGTGGCAATACGGCGGTGTTTTTGAATGTCGACCGCTCCTCCTCCGAAGCCAGCCCGCATCGCATTGCCGATGGTCAGGCGCTGTTTCTGGACGCGGTGAGCCATTTCCAGAATTACCATGGCGATTTTGCCCGCACTGTCTTTGTGGGCGAACCCACGCGCGCCGCCGCCCGCGCCGCAGAGGCTGCCGCTTTCGCATGGCAATCCGTGCGCGAGGCTTTGAAGCCGGGCGTTACCTTTGCCGATATCACCGCCATCGGGCAGCAGGCGCTGCACAAGGGTGGCTATGATGTGATGATCGGCTTTGGCCCGCATTCCTGCGGGCTGGCCCATACGGACGAGCCGGGCGAGGATGCCGGTGGCTTCTGGCGCAAGCCCAACATCGCCCTGCGCGAAGGCATGATTATCTCGGTCGATTGCCCTGTGCTGGATAGCGGCATCGGCGGATCGGCCCATTGCGAAGACCTTGTTCTCATCACCGCCGACGGTTGTCGGCAGATCCATAGCACCCACGAACCGGTGATTGTCGTATGACCAGACGCTTTATTCTTTCTGCATCCGTGGCGGCCTCCGCCATGGCCGACCCTGCCTTTGCCGCAAGGGTGATCACCGCCGCGCAGGATGCGGGGCTTGACCTGCTGTTGATCGGCCAGACCGCCAATCTGACGCTGGACCCGCAAGTGATGGCCGCATGGGCCGCGCCGCGTGCCGGAGGGCTGGGCATTGTGCCTTTGGTCTCCACCCGCATCGCCCATCCGTTCCATACCGCCCGCGCTCTGTCGGCGGTGGATTATCTGTCGGGCGGGATGCTGGGCTGGTGCCCCGTGGCGCAAGGTGGGCCTGCCGAACAGGTGGCCGATATGGTGCGCGCCACCCGCGCCCTGTGGGATGGCTGGGACGAGGATTGCCTGATCATCGACAAGGCCAGCGGCCATTATCTGGACAGCAGCAAGGTGCGGGCCAGCCACTATGTCGGCACCCATTACCGCACGCGCGGGCCGGTCAATGCCATGCGGCCCAAGCAAGGCCATCCCCTGCTGGTGGCCGATGCAGACAGCCCCTTTGCGGTGCAGGGCGTGGATGTGGCCATTGTGCGCGAAGGGCAGGCTTGCCCTGCGGCCACCAAGGGCCTGCGCCGCGATACCTTGTCCGCCGATCCGGCAAAGCTTGGCGAGCAATTTGCCAGCGGCCTGATCGACGGGCTGCATTGCGATCTGGCCCAGCCCTTGCCCGAACTGGCGCAGATGGCGCAGCGCTTTGGCGCGCTGGCCGGTGAACGCCTTGCATCGGGCACTCTGCGCGAAAGGCTTGGCTGCCCCCTGCCTGCCGTATTGGCCCCCAAAACTGCCCAAGAGGAGAACGCCTGATGTCCCGCCCCATCCATCTCTGGGCCTTTTTGCAGGGCATCGGCCATTATCCCAGCGGCTGGCGCCACCCCAATGCCGATCCTGCGGGCGTGTTCACCATGGATTATTATGCCAAGGTGGGCGCTCTGGTGGAAAAGGGCCGGTTTGACGCGATTGTCTTCGGCGACCAGTTGCAGTCGCGCGGGGCAGGCGGGCGTACGCCCGAAAGGCTGGCCATGCCCACGCTGGACCCGATGGCGCTGCTTTCGGCTATCGCCTCGGTCACCAACCACGTCGGCCTCGTCAACACGCTTTCCACCACCTATTGGACGCCCGAAGGTTTGGCCGAGCGTTTCAGCACGATGGACCGCATGAGCGGCGGGCGTGCGGGCTGGAACATCGTAACCACCGCCCATCCCGACACGGCCCCCAATTTCGGCGATGATAATCTGCCTGAAAAGAGCCTGCGCTACAAAATGGCCGCCGACACGGTGGCACAGGCGCAGGAAGTGTGGCGCGGGCTGAATGCCAAGCTGGGCGGTTCGCCCCAGTTGCGCCCCGTGTTCGTGCAGGCGGGCCAGTCGGCTGACGGGCGCGATTTCGCCGCCCAAGTGGCCGAGGCGATCTTCTGCTCCGCCCCCACGATGGAAGAGGGCATTGCCTTCCGCAAAGATATGCGCGAGCGTGTTGCCAAGGCTGGCCGCAACCCCGATGCGGTGCGGATCATGCCGGGCCTGTCTTTCATTCTGGCCGAAAATGAAGCCGCCGCCATTGCCAAGGACGAGGCTCTGCTCGATCTGGCCGATGAGGCTTTGGCGATGGAATATCTCTCGGAATCGCTCTGTTGCGATCTGACCGCCTATGATCCGGCGGGGCCGATCCCCGTAGATGCCATTCTGGAAGCCACCATCCTGCCGCGCGCCGATGTGGCGCGGGCGCTGGAAAAGCCGGTAGCTGGCCGCGTGCCTTTGGGCCGCTTTGCCGCAGGCTATTTGCGGACGCCGCGCGGGCATAATGTGTTCCGTGGCTCGCCCTCGCAACTGGCCGATATGATGCTGCGCTGGATCGAGGCAGGGGCCTGCGACGGCTTTACCCTGCAACCGGCCTATATGCCCGGCGAGCTGGAGATCTTTGTCGAGGAAGTGGTGCCGATCCTGCAAGCGGCGGGCGCCTTGCGCAAGTATTATCCGGGCACGACCCTGCGCGAAACCATGGGCCTGCCTTTGGTGCCTGCGGATATGGTGGCATGATCGCGAAGGCTTTGGTCGCGGGATTGCTGGCGATTGCCGCGCCCGCCATGGCCATGGGGCCCGAAGTGCCCAACCAGCACACAGATTACGCCGCCGCCAAGGCGCGCTGGGCCGTCGCGCCCTCGCGTTTTGTGCAGGTGGATGGGGTGGACATCCATGTGCGCGAGGAAGGGCGCAAGGGCGCGCCGGTGGTGGTCCTGCTGCATGGCTCCATCGTCAATCTGCATGAATGGGATCTGGTGGCGCCTATCCTCGCCAAATCCTATCGCGTCGTGCGGTTCGACTGGTCGCCCTATGGGCTGACAGGGCCGGATGCCAAAGGCTATTCCACCGCCCGCGCGGCGCAATTGATGGACGGCTTGATGCAGAAGCTGGGCCATGGTCGCTTTGCTCTGGTGGCCACCAGCAACGGGGCCAATGTGGCGCTGGAATATAACCGCGCCTATCAGGGGCATGTTACGGCCATGGCCTTGTCCATCGTGCCGCTGGAACGTCCCAGCCAGACCCGCAAGATTGGCGAGCGCATGCTGGCCCTGATCGCCGAGCAGAAGGCCAAGACCCCGCAATGGCGCAGCCACGCCTTTTTCCGCGAAGTGTTGAAGGACACTACGCCGCCCACATTCGAACCTGCCGACTGGATGGTGGATTCGATCTTTGACGCGGACAATCTGCCCGGCGCGTGGGAAAGGCAGGCGGCCTATATTGCCAGCAATGTGCCCCTGTTCGCCACCGATCTGATCCAGCGGCAGGCCGATGCGGTGCGTGTGCCTCTGCTGTTGCAATGGTGCACCTATGACACGGTGATCAGCCAGAGCGCGGAAAGCAGCAAGGGCCGCTTCCCCCATGCCAAGGTGGAATTCACCGAATATCCCACGCTTGGCCATTTCCCCATGTGGGAGAATCCGGCGCTGTTTGGCGGGGACCTGAAACGCTTTCTCGATCGGAGTCGACGCAAGGGCGCCTAGGCGATTCTATCGCGCGACAGACTGTTTTACCTTCATGCCGCTGGCGCCATGCGCTGGCGGCATCGGTGTTTTTGCCCTCGAAAACGCCGGAAATATGCGAAAATGCGCAAGGGCTGATGCTTTGCCACGCGGCCTCGCACAGGGTTGCGCTCCTGTCGGCGCGCTAGCCAAGGCTTATTCCCCACTGTGCGGATAGTTCCACCACTTGCTGCCCCATCCCCCGCATCCGGCTTCATACCCCGATGCAGAAGAAGGTTTGGAGTATTTCGGCTATGACAGGGGTAGAACGGTGCCAGGTAGCTATCGTGGGGGCTGGGCCTGTCGGCACGGTGATCGCGACGCTGCTGGCCAAGGCCGGCTATGACGTGGTGGTGTTTGAAGCGGGGCTGGATTGTGCGCAGGATTTGCGCGCCTCGACCTTCCATCCCTCCACGCTGGAAATGCTGGACGAAATCGGCATCACCCAATTGCTGCTCGATCGTGGTTTGAAGGCGCCGGTCTATCACTGGCGCGACCGCAACAGCGGTGACGTGATCGATTTCGATCTTTCGGAAATCGCGGACAAGACGCGCTATCCTTTCCGCATCCAGTGCGAGCAATATCACCTCTCGCGCGGGCTGGCCGAAGGGCTGGAACAATATTCCAACGCGCAGGTGCGCTTTGGTCATCGCCTGTTGACGCTGGAGCAGGACGATACCGGCGTTGACCTGTGCTTGGAAACCATGACCGGCATTAGCCGTATGCGTTGCGACTATCTGATCGGTGCCGATGGCGCCAATTCGGTGGTGCGCAAATGGCTGGGCATCGAATTTGACGGTTTCACCTATCCCGAACGTTTCCTCACCCTGTCCACCAAGCTGGAACTGGCGGATTATCTGCCCAATCTGGCCTATGTGAACTATGTGTCGAATCCGGAAGAATGGCTGGTACTGCTGCGCGTGCCTTCGGTGTGGCGCGTGCTGGTGCCGACCGATGCCTCGCTGGGCGATGATTACCTGAAGTCGGATGAAGTGAAGGACGGTATTTTCCAGCGTCTGCTGGGCACGGACCTCCATGTGGAAACCGGCCACCGTACCCTTTACCGCGTGCACCAGCGCGTGGCCAAGAGCTTTGGCAATGGCCGCGTCTATCTGGCTGGCGATGCCGCGCATCTCAACAATCCTTTGGGCGGCTTTGGCATGAACTCGGGCGTGCATGACGCGTTCAACCTGTTCGAAAAGCTGGAGCCTGCGCTGAAAAGCGGCAAGCCCAATGGCAGCCTCGAACTCTATGACCGCCAGCGCCGCACGGTGACCCATGCGTTCACCCAGGCACAGACGATCGAGAACATGGCCTATATCAAGGGCGGTTCGGACGAGGCGCATGAAAAGCGCCGTCAGGCCATGCTGGCGTTGAAGGCGGATGATGACAAGCGCCGCGCCTATCTGCTGCGTCAGGCTATGTATGAAAGCCTCGATCAGGCCGCTGCCGTAAACTAATTGTCGCGGCAGGACCCCCGTCTGCCGCCCGTAACCCCAAGAGTAATGGAGACACAACATGGGTGACGTTCTGGGCTGGCGCAAATTGATGGGGGTCATCGCGCCGTCGACCAACACCACGGTGCAGCCGGACATGGAGCGTATGCGCCCCGTTGGCGTGACCAACCATTTCAGCCGCATCTATGTGGAAGATCCCTTGGCCCTGTCCAACGAGGATTTTCTGGTTGGTACGCAGGCCATTTCCGATGCCACACTGGACGCGGTGCGCAGCGTGATGACCGCCAAGGTGGATTATCTGGTGCTGGGCATGTCCGCTGTCACCTTCTACGGCGGCATCGAAGGCAGCAAGAAGTGGAAGGCCAATGTGGAGGCCGTGGCTGGCGTTGGCGCCAGCACCGGCGCGGAAAGCGTGGCCGCTGCATTGAAGGCCTATGGCGGGGTGAAAACCGTCAGCTTTGTCTCGCCCTATTATCCGGTGGCTAATGCCGAAGTGCGCCGCTTCCTTGAAGAATCCGGCTTTGAGGTCAAGCGCGACAAGCCGCTGCAGTGCAAGCGCTGGACCGACATTGCCAAAGTCTCGCCCGACGAGCTGCGTCCCGTGCTGGACGAGCTGGATGGTGATGATGTGGATGCTATCGTGCAGGTTGGTACCAATCTTTCCATGGTTGATCTGGCGGTTGAGTATGAAAATAAATTGTCCAAGCCCGTAATTGCTATCAATACGGCAACATATTGGCATGGACTTCGCGCTTGCGGAATCCATGATAAGATTGATGGCCTTGGGCGTTTGTTAAAAGAATTTTGATTTTATTCAAATCGCTTGAAAAATTGTTTAAAAGATTGACGCAGGTCAACGTTCAATAATCAAACTCATGGTGGGATACTCAAGCCGGTAAACGGCGGCACGGCGCGGGAGCAGCAGCTCCGCCCCTCTCATGGAGGACCCATCATGAGTTCTGACCTACCCCCTCCCTATACCGCGCTGGAACGGCACCCGATGATGCCCGTCACCAGCCATGACGAAGCCGCGCGCTTCAATTTCCTCACCCATATGAACCGCTATATTTCCGGCACTTTGGGCAAGGGGAACAAGCTGGCCTATGAAGGCCGCGTATTGCCGGCGTTCAAGGCGGTGCATGGCCGCGATCCGGAGCATCGCGAGGAAGTACGCGTGGCGATGAACGAGGATCCGTTCCATCGCATGTGGTCGGCTCTGAAACGCAACACGATGGAAATGCGCCAACAGAACGGCCGCCAATGCGTGCTGCGTCAGCTGGACGAGCTGGACGCCATGGCCCGCCAGTTCAACGAACATTCGGGCCTGTTGCAGTTGGACGCCAGCGTTGAACAGCCGATCTACAACACCTGCGTCGACATCCATTGCCAGCCCGGCGGCTATCACGGTGGTGAACGCGAAGGCGATGTGACCGTGGGTGCCAATTATGACGTTGGCCTGTTTGCCACCACCGGCGGCGCGCTGGGGCGTTTGAACGATGGCGGCGGTCAGGCGGTTGTCGCCCATATCAAGCAGGTCATGCCCGATTTCGCACCCAAGCGCATTCTGGATATTGGCAGCACGGTGGGCCATAATGCGGTGCCCATCGCGCAAGGCTTCCCCGAAGCCGAAGTGACCGCGATTGATACAGCGGCGGCCTCCTTGCGCTATGGCGCGGCGCGTGCGGCGGGGCTGGGCGTCAAAAACATCCGCTTTGTCCAATGCAGCGGCGAGGATCTCTCGCGCTATCCCGACAACCATTTCGACTGGGTGCAGACCACGATGTTCCTGCATGAATTGTCGTCCGATTCCATGCCGCGCATTCTGGCAGAGGCCCATCGCGTGCTGCGTCCGGGTGGTTTGATCCTGCATGTGGAACAGCCTCAATATGGCCCCGATATGCCGCTGCTGGAGCAGATGCTGCGCGATTGGGACGCCTATAACAACAACGAGCCTTTCTGGTCGGCCATGCATGGGCTGGACCTGAAGGGCGAGATGGAAGCGGCAGGCTTTGCCCGCAAGGACCAATTTGTGGTGGGCGTGCGCGCCGTGGCCGATCCGGAAATCTTCCCCCCTTCGCCCGATGGCGGACAGGAAGATTATGGCCGCGCGGCCATCTGGAATGCCTATGGCGCCATCAAGGCCCCCGTTGAGGAGACAGTAGCATGACCGAAGGTATCGATTGGGTCACGCGCAGCGGTGCGCGCGCCAAGGGTGGCCGTCCCTTGTTCTTTGAAGACCCTGCCGTAGACCGCCTGACCTCGCTGGCGATGGCGCTGGCGGCGGAATTGTCGGCCACGCGCGAAAGGCTCGATACGGTGGAACGTCTGCTGGAGGCGGGCGGCACGCTCAGCCGCGAGGCGATCGAAGTCTATGCGCCTGACCGACAGGCGGGTGAAGAGCGCGGCCTGTCTACCCGTGCCTATATCTCCCGTGTCATGCGCGGGTTTCAACAGGAGGTCGAGGCGATGGAATACCCCGACCCGCCCGTTACCGACTGGGTGGATCGGCTCTCCCGCCGCTGATCCGTCCGCGCTGCTAGGGAGTTTATCGTGATCCAGGAAGTTCTTGTGCTACGTTGGGTGCACATCCTCTGCATGGTCTATTGGCTGGGCGGTGAATGGGGTGTGTTCCAGACCAGCTACAACATTCTCAACCGCAAATTGTCGATGGAAGAACGCCGCCGCCATATGGAGACGGCCTATCGCATCGACATTCTGGCCCGTACCGGCATCATCACCCTGCTGCCTTTGGGCCTGCACATGGGCAATATCTATGGCTTGCAGCCCTATGGCGGCAATTTCCTGACCTTCATGTGGATCTTTGTGGCTTGCTGGCTGGGCCTGTGCTGGGGCGCGTTCATCAAGCGTGAAACCGACATTGGCATCAAACTGACCAAGATGGACGAGGCGGTGCGCTATGTGCTGATCCCCACCATCTTCATCGTGGGCATTTCCTCGCTGATGGGGCATGGTCCGTTCGAAGCGGGCGAGGGCAGCCGCTGGTATGCCACCAAGTTCACGCTTTATGGCTTTACCCTGTGCATCGGCCTTGGCCTGCGCTGGATCATGCGCCGCTGGACCACCGCGTTCCGCATTCTGGCGCAGGGCCCCAACCCCCAGATCGAAGCCGTGCTGGAGCGCGACTTCTTCCTCGGGCGCTGCATGGCCTATGTGTACTGGATCACGATTTCCAGCATCTGCTTCCTTGGCACGGTCAAGCCGTTCTAAGATTGGGCAGCATCAAGTTGTAGCAAGGCGGCGGGGGGCAACTCCCGCCGCATTTTCTATGCGCCTTTTCCGCGTGGGGCAGGCAAATGGCCATAGTCATAAAAAGCCCCCCGATCCGGGCCGGAAGGGTCGCATCTCCGGCCAGATCGGGGGGTGTTTGCTGCACCGTCAAGTGCAGGGGGAAGCCTTAGTTGCGATAGGTTTCCGCAGCGCGCTTCAACACGGCCATCGGATCGGCGGCCATGGCAGGATCGGCCTTGGCCACCATGTCGCGCCAATCTTGCGGCATGTCATTATAGCGCGCTTCTTTGCGGCCAATGCTGCGCAAGGTCTGCGAGCCGGCACCTGCGGGCATTTTCAGCCAGCGGGCATAATCGGTCACATCCCCGCCATGGGCCCATGCGCTGGCAAAGGCGCGCTTGGGGTCCAAGGCCTCGGCAGCCGGGCTGCAGATCATGCTCATGTCGTTGAGGTTGCGGTCCAGCTGACCGGGCGTTTTGACCACAGCGGCCGAATGGGTCTGGAAACAGACCAGATCGCCAATGTTGTAAAAGATTTCCGGCACATGTTCGGCGGTGATCACCGAACCGCCCATGTTGGGATCAAATTGCAAAGTATTATTGGCGTCATAGGACACTTTGCTGGGCCCGACCGGCGCGAAGGGCACGTCCACCATCACGCCGGTAATCGGGTTGAGCAGCTTTTCGGCACGCATGCCGGTATCCAGCGCGCAGCGGAAGCCCAGCTCATACTGGCTGATCAACAGGCCGCCGTCCGCCGTGGGGCGCACATCCATCAAAGCGCCAAAGATCAGATCGCACATCGGGATCAGCTTGGCGCCTTGCTGGGCATAATTGCGGCCACGGAACCACCAGAACACCGGCCCCGCATCGGCGCGCATCCGCATGCGGCGCATCATGGCAATGCGCGCCGCCTTGTCGGTGGGCACGCCAGCGTCACGGGCGGGGTAGGGATGGTCTGCCGCCGCGCCAAAGGCAGGCACAGCGCCCGCCATGGCCGCAGCGCCCAGCGCCACACCGCCCACCATCAGGGTGCGGCGGCTGAACAGCGCCATTTCATCGCAAGTGTCGGTCATGGTTTTCTCCCCTTGTTGTCGTTCAAAGGGCGCCAACCGCCCCCGATCCGATCATGTTTTCGATTGTCTCGGCCTCGTAACCCAGCGCCTCCAGCACGGCGCGCGTATCGCGGCCCGGCTGGGGCAGGTGGGTCTCGCCCCCCGGACGCAGGCCTGCCATTTCCAGCGGCACGGTGGGCAGCTTGGTCTCGCGCCCATCGTCAAGGAACACCGGCTCCAGCCCGCCGACGGCCAGCTGGGGATCGTCGAACAATTCCTCCGGCTTGGATACGGGCGCAAAAGGAATGCCGGTGCCTTCCAGACGTTCAAGAATTTGCGCGCGGGTGAAAGTCGCGATCTTTTCGCGCACCTGCGGCAACACGCGGTCACGCGCCAGCACGCGCTGGTTATTGGCGCGCAGGCTTTCATCCGCCCACAATTCATCAAAGCCCAGCAGCTTGCAGAATTTCTCCCACAATGTGTCCGACACCACGCCGATGAACACCGGCAGATCCTGCGTTTCAAACACGTCATAGATCGCCCATGCCGAAATGCGCGCGGGCATCGGGGCGGCGGGTTTTCCGGTCACGGCAAATTGCGCCATGTGTTGCCCCACCAGATAGGCGGTGGTTTCAAACAGGCTGGCCACCACCTTTTGCCCCTTGCCGGTTCGATGGCGTTCTTCCAGCGCGGCCAGCACGCCGATCACGCCAAACATGGCGCCGGTCACGTCGATCACGCTGGAACCGGCGCGCAAGGGGCGGCCCGGAGGTCCGGTCATATAGGCAAGGCCGCCCATCATCTGCGCCACTTCATCCAGCGCGGTGCGGCTTTCATAGGGGCCGGGCAGAAAGCCCTTTTCGCTGCAATAGATGAGGCGCGGATTGGCCTCGCTCATCTTTTCATAGGACAGGCCCATGCGGTCGAGCGCGCCGGGGCGGAAATTTTCCACCAGAATATCCGCGCCCAGCACCAGATCGCGGGCCACACCCACGCCAGCCTCGGATTTCAGATCAAGGCAGATCGACTGTTTGCCGCGATTATACATCGGGAAATAGCCGCTGCCCGAACCCAGCAGGCGGCGAGTGTTATCGCCGCCCATCGGTTCGATGCGGATCACATCGGCACCAAGGCTGGCCAGAATATGGCCCAGCGCGGGGCCCATCACCATGTGGGTGAATTCAATGACGCGCAGGCCTGCCAAAGGGGTGGGCTGGCTCATTTCGCGATCCTTTCGTTGTAATCCAGCATCACGCCCGCATCGGGGGTGAAACCATAAAGCGGTTCATCGGGCAGGGCATCGGCCAGAATGGCGCGCACTTTCAGCAGCTTTTCCAGATCAATGCCGGTGTTCAGCCCCATGGCATTGAGCATCAGCACCAGATCCTCGGTCACCAGATTGCCCGAAGCGCCCGGCGCATAGGGGCAGCCGCCAAGCCCGCCCAGCGAGGCGTCCAGCGTGGTGATGCCTTCCTCCAGCCCCGCCAGCGCATTGGCCAGACCCAGCCCGCGCGTATTATGCAGATGCAGCGTGGTCAGCTTGTCGCCCACTTCGGCGCGGACGGCGCGCACCAGACGCTTGACCTGCGCCGGATCGGCATAGCCTGTGGTGTCGGACAGGCTCAATTCCATCGCGCCCGCCTCGATACTGGCCACCGCATTGCGCACGACCACGGCTTCGGACACTGCACCTTCAATGGTGCAGCCAAAGGCCGTGGCAAGGCCTACCGCGAAATGCACGCCCGCTTCCTTGGCCATGGCACCCATTTCGGCGATGGATTCCAGCATTTGCGCATGGGTCTTGCGCACATTGCGGATCGAGTGCGTTTCGCTCTGCGAGAAAGGCGCGGAAAAGCCATGCACACCCGCCTCGATGGCGCGGGCGGCGCCTTTGGCATTGGGCACCAACGCCACCACATTGAGCCCCTCGATCCCGCGGGCAAAGCGCACCAGTTCGGCGGTATCGGCCATTTGCGGCAACAAGCTGGGGGGCACAAAGCTGCCCACTTCGATCTCGGGAATGCCACAAGCGGCCTCGGCGGCAATCCATGCCTTTTTGGCTTCCAAGGGCATGACGGGCTTGATCGACTGCAACCCGTCGCGTGGGCCGACTTCGGAAATGGTGATGAAAGTCATAGATAGATCCATGGCCGCGCGGCGCGGTCGGTTTGCGTCCACGCATCAATCGCGGCGCCGAATTTCAGGGTGAGGTCGATGGCATCCAGCCCTTCGAGCAGCATGGCCTTGGCCTCCGCATCGATGGCGAAACTGTGGGTCTCCCCGCCGCAGGACAAGGTTTGCGCGGCGAGGTCGATGGCCACGCTTTGCCCTGCGATCTGCGCCACCACTTCGGCGGGCAGCACCATGGGCAGCAACCCGTTGCGGATGCAATTGGCGGCAAAGATCGGCGCAAAGCTGGGGGCGATAATCGCGCGAATGCCATATTCGGCCAAGGCCCATACGGCATGTTCGCGGCTTGATCCGCAGCCGAAATTGCTGCCGCCCGCGATGATCTGCGCGCCCGCATAGGCGTCTTGGTTCAGCACGAAATCGGGATTGGGCACGCGCCCTTCCACATAGCGCCATGGGGCGAACAGCCCTTCGGCCAGACCCGTGCGGCCGGTCGATTTCATCTCGCGGCTGGGGATGATCGCGTCGGTGTCCACATTGTCGATGAGCAGCGGCGCGGCGACGGCGGTGAGTGTGGTGAACGGGGTCATGCCTTCTCTCCCGCCAGCTCACGGGGATCGGCAATCACGCCCGCGATCGCGCTGGCCACCACCACTTCGGGGCTGGCAATATGGGTGCGGATGCCCGGCCCCTGACGGCCTTCGAAATTGCGGTTGGTGCTCGAAATGCTGCGGCTGCCTGCGGGGAAGGCCTCGCCGCCGGCAAAGAAGCAGAGCGAGCAGCCGCTTTCCCGCCATTCAAAGCCTGCCGCGCGGAAGATTTCGTCCAGCCCTTCGGCTTCGGCGGCGCGCTTCACCGCGCCGCTGCCGGGCACGACCAGCGCTTTCCGGATGCCGGGGGCAATCTTGCGCCCCTTGATGAGCGCGGCGGCGCGGCGCAGGTCGGACAGGCGCGCATTGGTGCAAGAGCCGAGGAAGGCCACGTCGATCTTTGTGCCTTGCAGCCGTTCGCCAGCGGCAAGGCCGATGTAATCATGCACACGCTGCGGGCCTTGGGGCACGGGCGCATCGATGGGGATGGCATGTTGCGGGCTGGTGCCCCATGTCACCATCGGCTTCAGGCTGGCGGCGTCCACGATGATCTCGCGGTCAAACACTGCGCCTTCATCGCTGCGCAGATTGTCCCAATAGGCGCCATCAAACGCGGCGGGCGCATAGCGGCGTCCGGCCAGATAGGCATAGGTTTTGGCATCGGGCGCGATCAGGCCCGCCATGGCCGAAAATTCGGTGGCCATGTTGCACAGGGTCATGCGGGCCTCGATCTCCAAAGCCTCCACCGCAGGCCCGGCAAATTCCACCACATGGCCCGCGCCGCCGCCCGCGCCATGGGCCGCGATCAGCGCCAGTGCCATATCCTTGGCGGTCACGCCCACGGGCAGTTCGCCGGTGAAAGTAACGCGCATGGTCTTGGGGCGGGGCAGGCGCAGAACGCCGGTGGCCATGGCATGTTCTGCCTCGGACGAGCCAATGCCCCATGCCAGCGCGCCCAGCGCCCCTTGCGTGCAAGTATGGCTGTCGGGCGCGACCAAAGTGCAGCCGGGCAGCACAATGCCCAATTCGGGCGAGATGACATGGGTGATACCCTGATCGGGGTCGGTCACGTCAAACAGGGTGATGCCTGCGGCATGGGCGGCGGCGCGGGTTTCGGTGATGAAGGCCTGACCGCCTTGCATCAAGGTCTGGTCTCCGCGTCCGATGCGCGTGTCGACAATATGGTCCATCACCGCAAAAACGCGGCGGGAATCGCGCACGGGGCGGCCTGCGGCGGCCATGCTTTTGAGCGCCGAGGCACCGGTACGTTCATGCAGGAACACGCGGTCAATCGCGATCAGGTCTGATCCGGCCGCCGTGCTGGCCACGCGATGCGCGTCCCAGATCTTGTCGGCAAGGGTTTGCGGCTTGGCGGTCATGCGCTTCTCACATCGACAATGATCTTGCCCATCGAGGCTCCAGCCAACATGCGCTCCACCGCGTCATAAACGCTTTCCAGCCCCACGCCGACAGGCTGGTCCAGACGCACGGTCAATTCGCCCGCCTGATACATGGCGGCCAATTTGGCGCGGGCTTCGGGCCAGTGCTGGGTGAGCAGGCCGTTCATGAAACCGCGCACCGAGGCGCCCTTCAGATAGATGGAATGGCCGATGCGGGGGCACAGCACCTTGGGCGGGCCGCCCTCCACGCGGTCCGATGCCACGCCGCCGATCACCAGCCTGCCGCCGCGCGCCAGATTGGCCAGCAGCGCGTCATGGGTGGGGCCGGAGACGGTGTCCACCGCCACATCCAGCTTTTCGGGATATTCCTCGGCCAGAACCTGCGCCAGATCCTCCGCGCGATAATCCACCACGCGATGGGCGCCCATGGAGCGCAGATAGTCCGCCTTCTCCGGCCCGCCCGCAATGGCCACCACATGGCAGCCACGGCGCAGCGCGATCTGCACCATGAATTGCCCCAGACCGCCTGCCGCCGCGCTGATCGCGACGGTTTCGCCCGGTTGCAACTGGCCGGTCACATCCAGCGCCACCATGGCCGCTACGCCGGTGCTATAGAGCGCCAGCCAATCGGGATGGGCTGCGGGTACTTTGACGAAATGGCCGACAGGGGCGATGTTGATTTCCCGATAGCCACCGGGGAAGCGGGTGGTGACCACCGCATCGCCCACGGCCAGATCGGTGACGCCTGCGCCCACTTCCTCCACCACGCCCAAGGCTTCCACGCCGGTAAAGCTGGGGTAGTTGATGGTGACGTAATCGACCTTTTCCTTGGCAATATGCGTGTCGAAAATGCCGTTGATGCCACAATAATGGTTGCGGACCAGCACTTCACCCGCTTCCAAGGGGCGGGTGGTCAAGGTGCGGATCGCGCTGGCGGCGCGGAAACTGTCGGCCTGGCCCTCCAGCATGATGGCGCGATAGGTCTGGCTCATTGTTCAAACCCCAGACAGCCGGGGTTGAACTGCCCCTTGGGGTCCACCACCGCTTTCACCGCATCCAGCACGCGCAGGAAGGCTTCGTCGCGGCTTTCGCGATATTTATAGGCGCGGCCGATCTGGAAATGGGCGCAGCCATAGCTTTCACAAATGCGCTTCACCTTTTCGCGCGCCTCATGCACCACTTGGGTCGCTTCGGGCGCTTCGCCCAATTGCTTCAGGCGGGCCAGATGTTCCGGTTCCACCATGCTTTCATGGATCGGGCGATAGCCCTGCGGCCAGAAGAACACCGGTTCCATCACCACCGCATTGTTGTGCAGGGTGGAGAAGAGGAAGCCGGTGTGGATGCCAAGCCGGTCAAAGGTGCCCTGCATTTCGTCGAAATAGGCGCGGATATCGGCAAACATCTTGGGCGCGTTGGACAGGCTGACCTGACCATGCACCGGAATCCAGCTTTCGCCTTCGGGGCCAAGGATGGAGTTGGGCGGCGGGAAGGGCATGGCGCGGATCACCTTGGCGATCGTATTGGCAATCTCTACCCCGTCATAACGCGCGGCAATCTCGCGGGCGGTGGCCATGTCGGCGGCGACGGCTTCCCTGCAGCGGCCCTCGGCGGTGATGTGGAGGGGATATTCCTCCTCCTCGATAAAGCTGCGGCCTGCGGTGGCGATTTTGAGGCCGGCCTTGAGCGCGCCAAACACCGACTTTTCCTTGGCCATTACCGCGCCCAGCGCTTTGACATCATTGGTCATGCCCATGCGGCGCATACGCACCTTGGTCAGGCCGGGGTCAAAGCCGCAGGTTTCCGCCGCAATGCCCGCGCGGGCCATTTCGGCCAGAGCCTCCAGCATGATCGGGCCGGTCTTGAAGCTGAAGCTGGCGCTGTCTTCAAATTGCGGGCGGCGCATCATGCGGAAGGTGATCTCTGCCTTGATGCCCAAAGTGCCCGAATCCCCCATGAACAGCCCCGCCAGATCGGGGCCGAAATGGCGGTAGAAAGGCGTTTCGCCATCGGCCCCGCGCGCGCCGGTTTTCAGCACGCTGCCATCGGCCAGCACCACGGTAATCGCCACCACGCTTTCCGACGAGGTGCCATAATGGCCGCAACCGAACATGGCGTTGAGATTGGAAAGCCCGCCGCCAATGGTGGACCAGATCCCGCTCATCGGCCCCCAGAAGGGCAGGCGCAGGCCCATGGGTGCCAGCGTATCCTCGATCGCTTTCCACGATGTGCCCGCTTCCACGGTGATGGTCATATCATCGGGGCGCACGTTCAGGATGCGGTTCATCCGGCGCATGTCGAGGCTGATGGTCGTGTCGGTGGAGGGGATATAGCCGCTGGTGTAGCTCATCCCTGCGCCGCGCGGGGCGATGTCCACGCCCGCTTCGGCGGCGGCTTTCACCACAGCGGCCAGCTGCGCGGTGTTGGCGGGGGCCACGATCAGCATCACCGTATGGGGCGATGTGCTCCAGATGTCCTCGCTGAACAATTTGCGCGCGGCCAGATCCTCGGTCAGGTGTTCATCACCCACAATGGCGGCCAGTTGGGCGCGAAGGTCAGTGGAACAGGCGGTCAGGGTGGCTTCCAGCGTCAATGGTCTTCTCCAGCGGGGGCGAGGCATTTGTAGGCAGGGGAATTATAGGCGGGCGGATAAAGCGGGGCGGCGATGCGCTGGCTTTATCCTCCTGTCGGATGGTGGCGGTTCAGGCGACCTGTGCTGCGGCGGTGACCCCTGCAAGGCGGCCCAGCGTAACGGCGGTGCAAAGCCCCATGGCGGGCAGATAGCCCCAATGCGCGGGGCCAGAGACGCTACGCGCCGCGCCGCCACCGGCGAACAGGTTGGGCAAAGGCGTGCCATCCTCGCGCAGCACGCGGGCCTGCCCGTCGATCTGCAAGCCGCCCTGCGTATGGAAAATCGCGCCTACCACTTTGAAAGCGGCCAGCTTACCTGCGGGCGGGGGGGCGTCCTTGGGCCATCGGCGGCCCTGCGCATCGGGCGCGCCGGAATTGCAGGCGGCATGAGCCTGCGCCAAAGCCTGTGCCAAAGCATCGGCAGGCACGCCAATCGCAGCAGCCAGATCTTCGGCGCTGTCGCCACGCTTGGCCGCGTTCAATTCGGCCAGCGCCTGCATATCGGGCACATAGGACTGGCTGGCCTCGATCCTTTCATCCAGCACCACCCAGCAAGGCGCGCCTTGCGCCATCACCGGATGGACCATGCCGGCAATATCCTCGCTCTCGTCGCAGAAGCGCTCGCCTTGCGCGTTGACGATCAGGCCCCCGTCGATGATCACGCCGGGGCAGACCGGAATGCCCTGCGGTTCGGTCAACATGGCATAGCCCTGATAGGCGCCCATGTCGCCCAAAGCCGCGCCGAGCTTTTGGCCCAGCAGCACGGCGGTGCCATCATTGCCTTCATGGCCATTGTTGCGGGCCTTGGCCATGATGGGGATATGCTCTGCCAACAGATCATGGTTGGCCGCATAGCCGCCGCTGGCCAGAATGAGGCTGTCGCAGCCCACATGTTCCACCGCGCCATCGGGACGGGTCAGGCTGACGCCCAGCACGCGGCCCGTCTCATCGGCATGGATCTGGGTCAGCTTGGCGCCCAGCATCACCATCACGCCTTCATCCGACAGGCGCTGGTGCAGCAGGTCCACCATGTCCTGCCCGTCATGCCCGTGCCAGCCATGCATGCGATAGGTGGACAGGCCATAGGCAGGCTTGAAGCCCATATCCAGTTCCCATGGCATGGCGAGGCGCTGCGTCATCCAGTCGACCGTGGGGCCGGAATGGTCGGCCAGAGCGCGGGCGATCACGGGATCGGTCTGGCCCTTGGTCTTGGCGATAATATCGGCATAGAGCGCATCGGCATGATCGCTGATGCCCTTGGCCGCCTGCGCCTGCGTGCCCGCGGCACAGATCAGGCCCATCGACATGCCGCTGGTGCCCATCGGGCGTTCATCGGCCTCCACCAGCAACACTTCGGCACCGGCATCATGGGCCGATAGCGCGGCGATGCAGCCGCAGGCCCCGCCGCCCACCACCAGCACGGGGACGGAAAATTCAAATTCCATCATGCGGCAGGCTCCGCCGCCAATTCGTCGCCAATCTCGCCGCTGGCCGCTTCGCCCTTCAGCAAGGCGGCCTCGTTCTCCTGCTGCACAATGCGCAGGATGCGGGCGATATATTCCTGATTCCACATCTGGCGCTCGGCGCTGGCGGCGGGATCGGGGGCGAAATCATCGATCTCGCCTTCCACCAGAATGCCCTTGGCTTTGAGCAAACGCTCCAGCGTATCGGCGCGCTGGCGAGCCACGGCCAATTCTTGCGCGATGCTCATGGTGATGGCCAGAACCCGCTCCACCTGCGGTTCAAGGAAATAGGGGCGCTTGCCCGCAGGCTTGGCGCCTGCTTCGTTCAGGGCGTCGTTAAAGCTCATGCCACGGCTCCGATCACATGCCATGCGGCCTTGCGGCCATAATCCTCGGTGTTGTCTTCGGCCGCATCGGGGAAGATTTCGCGGTCCACCACGCCATAGACGCCGCCATGGATGATCTTGGCGCGGTCAAAACCGGCCCGTTCCATTTCCGCGTCCAGATCCATCTCGTGCATCCGGCTCCAGAAGGGCTCGTTGTTGTAGAAAGCATCCCAATCGCGCATGGCCTGTTCAAACAGGGGCATGTCGGGCGCATATTGGGGCTGTTCCACATGCAGCACGATGCCGCCTTCACGCAGCAGGCGATGGCTTTCGGCAAAGATCTTGCGCAGGGCGCTGGTGGACAACTCGTGCAGGAACATGGTGGTCTGCACCCAGTCGAAGCTACCATCCTCGAAAATGCCGGTCAGATCTTCCGCGCTGGCCTGAATGAAGCGGACATTGTTCAGCCCCAAAGATTTGGCGCGGGCCAGACCATAGCGCAAAACCGGCGCGCCCAGATCGACAATGGTCAATTCCGCATCGGGGAAAGCGGCGGCCAGAGGCAGGCTGGAATGGCCCACCGTGCCGCCGAACTCCAAAATCTTCTTGGGCGCGAAATCGGGCAGGTTTTTCTTCACCCACTGCACCACGGCCGCGCCGCCGCCATCGGAATATTTGCCCAGCAACCCGCCGGTGGTGACAAAACCGGCATGGTCATAATTGGCGCCATTGGTGAAATCGTCCGGAGCATATTCCATGTGATAGCTGCCGGGCATGCAATGGTGGTCCACCGCTGAAACATAGCGGGGGATTTCCAGCGCGGGATTGAGCACCAGACGGTCATCGCCCTCGATCAACGCCTTGCCGCGCGCGTTCAATTCCTCGCGCTGGCGGATGGCGGTCCAGCGGCCAGCCTGTTGGCGCTGCTCCATCGTCATGCGGCGCAGGGCCGACCAAGTGCAGAAAGCCTGATCTTCCAGCATCGCCTTGCGGGCTTCATGGCGGTTGGCCATGGGGCGCCCATGCTTGGCTTCAAAGGCGGGCACCACGCGGGCGTCATAGGCAGCCTTGACGCCGGGCACCACGCGGGCGGCCAGATGGCGGTTCATCTGCGCAAGGAAATTGATGCGCTCCACTTCATCATGGCTGGTTTGCGGGAAAACGCCATGGCGGCCGATCACGCGATAATCGGGCGGGCCGTCATATTCGGCCACGGGGCTGTTGGGGCGCTTGGTTTGGGGATCGGCCATGGGGCTGTTCCTTTGATCGGATAGGGCAGGGGCGAAAGATCGCCCGTTCATGGCGCCGGAAACTAAGCCCAAATGGCGCTTCATCCGAAATGCACCCTGATCCTGACCGACAGGCGAACAGGCTGGGCCAGAGGTGATGCAGCGCCCGCCCCGCGCCGCACATTCAACCCCGACTGATCTATTCTGGAGGCTTTATGCGGATCTTTGCCCTGTTCAATCTCAAGCCCGGCGTGGACGAGGCAGCTTATACCGAATGGGCCAAGACGGTGGACCTGCCCACGGCCAATGGCCTGCCCTCGATTGATTCGTTCCGCCTGTTCAAAACCACCGGCCTGCTGGGCAGCGAAGCCAAGCCGCCGTTCAGCCATATCGAAGTGCTGGACATCGCCGATATGGAGCAGTTCGGCAAGGATGTGGCCACCGAAGCGATGCAGGCCGTTGCCGCCGCGTTTCAGGGCATGGTGGATGTGACCTTCATCACCACGGAAGAGATCACGGCATGAGCGGGCGCTTCGCAGGCAAGGTGGCGGTCGTCACCGGCTCTGGCCGCAAGGGCGGCTTGGGCGAGGCGATTGCGCGGCGCTTGAGCGAGGAGGGGGCCATTCTGGTCATCTCCGACATTGGCGCAAGCCGCGATGCGGCCACGCCCGACACCATGATCGGCGGCACCGAAGAGATGAAGGCGATTGCGGCCAGCCTGCCATCGCCCGCCAGCACTTGCGTCTGCGATGTGCGCGATCCGGCCAGCGTGAAGGCTCTGGCCGATCATGCCGTGGCCACCCATGGGGGCCTCGACATCTGGGTCAACAATGCGGGCATCGGCTATATCATGAAGCCCTTGGCCGAGGTATCGCCCGATGATTGGCGCGCGGTGATCGATGTGAATCTGACCGGCGCGTGGTTCGGCCTGCAAGCCGCTGCCGAGATTATGGTGAAACAGGGCCGTGGTGGCCGCATCATCAATATCGCCAGTCAGGCTGCCAAATCCGGCTTCCCCCATGCGCAGGCCTATACTGCCTCGAAACATGGTCTGGTGGGCCTGACCCGTTCGGCAGCGATCGAGCTGGGCGAGCATGGCATTACGGTCAACAATGTGTGTCCCAACCATGTCACCACCGGCCTTGGCGCGTGGCAGAACGAGCATTTCGCCGAGTTGCAGGGCGTTTCGGTGGAGGAATATTTGAAGCGCATGGCTGCGCGCATTCCGCTGGGCCGCCCCGGTCTGCCGCAGGATACCGCAGGCGCGGTGGCTTTCCTGTGCAGCGATGATGCGGTCTATATGACCGGCGAGAGCATGAATGTCTCTGGCGGCGAGGAGCCGCATTGATGGCACAAAACCCTGCCGAGCGGTTGGTCGATCATGCGTTGAACCTGCGTTGGGCCGATGTGCCACAGGCGGCGCGGGATCGGGCGGCTACCTTCCTGCATGACTCGCTGGCCGTGGGTGTGTCCGGTGTGGGCGGGGCCCATGCCGACGCTTTGCTGGCCATGGCGCAGGGCTGGGGGCAGGGGAATGACTGCGGTGTGTTGGGCAGGCCGGATGTGCGCTTGCCCGCCGCCTCGGCGGCCTTTGTGAATGCCTATCAGATCCACGGGCAGGAATATGACTGCGTGCATGAACCGGCGGTTCTGCATCCGATGGCCACTTTGCTGGCGGCCCTGCTGGCTGAGGCCTCACGCGGCGAGCCGGTGAGCGGCGAGCGTTTCCTGACCGCGATTGTGGCAGGGGTGGATGTGGCGGTGACGCTGGGGCTGGCCGCGCCCGGGCCGCTCAAATTCTTCCGTCCGGCAACGGCGGGCATCTTTGGCTGCGTGGCGGGGATTGCCGCCTTGCGCGGGCTGGATCGGGATGTGGCGCTCGATGCCTTTGGCCATGCGCTGGCGCTGGTGTCGGGCACGATGCAGGCCCATCTGGAGGGTAAGCCTGCCCTGCCGGTGCAAGTCGCGGCGGCGGCGCGCAATGCTTTGGTGGCGGTGGATCTGGCGCGCGGCGGCATGCCCGGCGTGCGCGATCCCTTGTTGGGGCCTTTCGGCTATTTCCCCCTGATGGAAGTGCGAGAGGAATTGGACGCGGCCATCGCCTTGCTGGACCAAGGCCATCGCATTACCGAGGTCAGCTGGAAGCCTTTCCCTACGGGCCGCGCAGGCCATGGCGGAATTGTCGCGGTGCAGGCTTTGATGGAGCGCGGCCTCAAGGCCGATGATCTGGACAGGCTTGAATACCATGCCCCCCCCCTGATCCATCGTCTTGTCGGCCGCCCTGCCAAGCCCGCGATGGAACCGGGCTATGCGCGGCTCTGTCTAGCCTATCTAGCGGCGACCGTATTGGTGAAGGGGCAGATCGGCCTTGACGATTTCAGCCGGCAGGCTTTGGACGATCCTGCGGTGCTGGCAGTGGCAGAGCGTATTCGCGTGGTGGCCGACAGCAACCCTGACGCCGCCGCCTTTGTGCCCGCGCGCATGGTGGCCACGTTGAAAGACGGCGCGCAGATGTTTGAACATGTCACCGCGCAACTGGGCGCACCGGCATGGCCGCTGACGCCGCAGCAGCATGATGCCAAGGCGCGGGCTTGTCTGGCTTTTGCGGGGCTGGAAAGCCTGCATGAAGGTCTGGCCCAAACCATCAAGAATTTTGCCGAAGCGCCCGATGCGCTGGCGGCGATCCGTCAAACGGGAGTTATCGCATGACCTTGCTGAGCTGCGCCACTTTGGTGGTGGCCGATGTCGCCGCTGCCGCCGCCCGCTATGTCGAATGGATGGGCTACGCTGTGGTGGAACAGGGCGTGGTGAGCGAAGCACTTGCCGCCCTGTGGCTGTCGCCCGCCAGCGCGGGCAAGCCCTATGCGTTGTTGCAACCGGCCAGCGGGGCGCAAACCTTCCTGCGCTTTGTCGAAGGCACGCCGGTGAAAGGTTACGAGCCGATCCGGACCTATGGCTGGGCCGCCACAGAACTTTGCGTCACCGATGTGATGGCGGTGAATGATCAGATGATCGCCTCGCCCTTTGAAGTGATCGGCCCGCCCAAGAACCTTGATGGCTTTGCCACGGTCAAGCCGATGCAGGTGAAAGGCGCGGACAAGGAGGTGGTCTATCTGACCCAGATGCTGGTATCCGGTCCCGAACATGGCCTGCCCACCGCGCGCAGTCTGGTGGACCGGCCCTTCATCATGGTGCTGGCCTGCCCCGATCTGCGCCACACCACCGCATGGTTCCGCGATGTGCTGGGGCTGGAAGTGATCGAGCCGGTGGCGATCCATTATTCGATGATCTCCAAAAGCTTCAACCTGCCCAAGGGCGAGAAGGTGGAGCTGGTGACGGTGAAATGGCAGGGCGAGGTGTTTATCGAGCTGGACCAATATCCCGCCGCCGCCACCATCCGCGACAAGGCCGAGGGCGAGTTACCCCCCGGCGTAGCGATCACCAGCATGATCCACCCCGATTTCGCGCGTCTTGATGGCCATTGGGCGGTGGAGCCAGTCGTGATGGACGGCCCGCTCTATGCCGGTCGCCGTGTCGGCATGCTGACCACGCCCGAAGGCGCGCTGCTGGAGGTGATCGAGGCATGAGTATCAAGCGCGGCTTTGTCGACCTGCCCCATGGCCAGATGCATTATCGCTATGCTGGCGAGGGCGGGCAGGGGGCGGAAAACCTGCCTCTGCTGGTCATCCATGCCTCGCCCGGCTCCTCGCGCCAGCAACTGGGGCTGATCGCCGATTTCGCCACCGAGATGCTGGTGCTGGCTCCCGATACGCCGGGCAATGGCGATAGCGAGGCTTTGGGCCCCGAAGAATTGACCGTGCCCGATATGGCGGCGGCCTATCTGGCCTTTATGGATGCCAAGGGGCTGGCCAAGGCGCATGTCTATGGATCGCACACTGGCGCGGCGATTGCGGCGGAGCTGGCGATTTTGGCGCCCGAACGCATCGGCCGCGTGGTGCTGGATGGCATCAGCGTGATGGGCGAGGAGGAATTGGCGGACATTATGGTCCATTACGCCCATCCTTTCACGCCCGATCTGGAAGGCTCCTATCTCCAGCGTATCTTCCAGTTCTGCCGCGACCAATATTTGTTCTTCCCGTGGTACAAGCGCGACAAGGCGCACCAGCGGATCGGCGGCCTGCCCCATCCCAATGACCTTTACGCATGGGTGCTGGAAGTGCTGAAAGGCGCGACTACCTATCATCGCAATTATCGCGCGGCCTTCCAATGGGATGCCTTGGGCCGCTTGCCCTTGGTGCAGCCTGACGCACTGGTGATCGCGGGAGAGAATGATCCCCTGATCGATGGCACGCAACAGGCCGCCAAGGCGCTGCCTCGTCCTGCCTTCATCGGCCTGCCGCGTTTTGATGATCCCGCTTTCCGGCTTGCGCGCAAGGCGGCGATGCTCGCCTTTTATCAGGAAGGGTGAAGGCGATGGATTTGACGCTCACCGCGCTGACTCTGCTGCATATTCTGGTGCCGATCTATTGGCTGGGCGGGGATCTGGGCGCTTTTTACAGCGCGCGCTTCCTGATTAACCCTGCGCGCAGTGTGCCCGAACGGATGCTGGCGCTGACCATTCTCAACAATATCGACATGGCCCCGCGCACGACTTTGATTCTTGCCTTTCCCACCGGTTTTACGCTGGGCGTGGCCAAGGGCTGGCTGGCGGTGCCGCCTGTCTGGCTAGGGCCGGTGTGGCTGGGCTTTCTGACATGGCTGGCGCTGGCATGGGCGGTGCATGTGAAGCATGGTCCGGCGGGTGCGGCCTATAAGCGTATGGATATTGCTGTGCGCTATATCGTGCTGGCGGCTTTGGCGGTTGCGGGGCTGGCGGGCATTGCTGGCGTGGTCGCGATGCCTTTGTTTATCGCGCTCAAATTGCTGGTGTTGGCGGCCTGCATTGTCATCGGCCTTGTTGTTCGGGTCCAACTGGTCCCCTTGTTCCCCGCCATTATCGCCATGAAGTCGACGGGCGCCACGCCCGAAACCGACGCCATCATCGCCCGCGTGCTGGGCCGCACCACGCCCACGGTGCAGGTCATCTGGGTGCTGGTGCTGGTCGCCTGTTTCCTCGGCCTTGGCACGCCGGTCTAACCCCTTTCCAAAGGAGAAAACCTTGCAACAGCATCGCACCATTACGGGCGCCATCCAATATACCTCGCGCAAACCGGGCCGTGAGGGCGAGGAGCGGGGTCGCGAATTTTTCACCTGGACCCATCACAGCGATGGCCGCAAGACGCTGCGCGCCCGCTGCGAGATCGACGAACCCGCGCCCACCGTCCACCGCGACATCACCTATAGCCTTGATGCCCATGACATGCCCACGGACTGCTTCGTTCGCCTGACGGTTGGCGACAAGTTCATGGGCGCGGGCTTGTTCCTGATGGATGCCGACAGAATCGAATGCGAGAGCTATGGCCCCAGCATTGGCCGCGTATCGCAGAAGATGGCCACCAATGGTGCCTATGACGGTTTCGGCACGCATCCCATCGTGGCCGACGCCTATATCACCCGCAAGATTGACCGCTCCACCACCGAGCCGCGCAATTTCCGCTGCTTCCTGCCTTCGCCCGACCATCGCGGGGCCACGCCGCCCTTTATCGCGGAATCGGTGATCAAGCTGGGCTATGTGAAGACCGAGACGGTGAGCGTGAAGGCTGGCATGTTTGAATGCCACCACTATCAGTTTACCGATCCCGATGGTGGCATGGTGGGCGCGGGCGGCCATGCGCATCCGCCCTATGACGTGTGGGTAACGGCCGATGACGACGCCATTTTCGTGCAGGGCGGCGTCGGCGGCTATATGCAGACTTGGTATGAACTGGTTGAGTTGAAGCGTTAATGTTCAAGGGGGGGCGGGTAACGCCGCCCCCTTATTCTTGCGCCGCCACCGCTTCCCGGAAAGCGCCGCGCGCCGCCATCAAAACACCCAGCGACCCCAGACCGCATAGCAGGAACACCGTGCCCAGCGCTGGCCCGATCCCCTTGGGGCCGGTGAACACATGGTCGGACAAAGCGCCCACAATCGCATTGCCCGCCGTCAGCGCCACCAGACCCGACAGGATGGTATGCACCGCCATCACCTGCGCCCGCGCGCCATTGGGGGTGATCTGGGCAAGGCCTGCATAGACAGCCGATGTGTTCCAGTTGACGAAGAATGCATTGAGCAAATAGCCGCCCAGCGCCACCCATGCCGAAGGGGCTAGGCAGGCCGGAACGCCAAACAGCACCATCGAGGCGGCGCAGGCGCCTGCCACCAGCACCGGCGCATCGCGATGCCCGCGCTTGGCCAGCGCCACGATCACCCAGCCACTGTTGGCGGCGGCAAAGATGGAAATGGGCAGGCTGCTAATGCCCAGCAATTTGCCGGTATAGCCCGCGCTCCAGCCATGGACGCGGATGAACAGGGCGGGGAACCAGCCCACAATGGCATAGACGCAGGTGAGATTGAGCACCGATCCCAGCAGGAAGCAGCCATAGGCGCGCGGGCGGGCGGCAAACAGGCGCCAGACCGGCGCAAGGCTGATCGCGCCCTTGGCCACTTCGCCGCGCCTTGGCGGTTCGCGCAGCGTCAGCGCCAGCACCAAACCCAGCACCAGACCGGGCGCACCGCAAAGGATGAACACGATCTGCCACGGTTGCATCGCGCCAAACAGGGCGGGAAGCCCCGCGATCAACCCGTCGGCCCAGCCCAGAAACACGCCCGACAGCGCCATGGCCGCCGCCGTGCCCAGCGTTGATCCGGTAACGAACACGCCATAGGCCTTGGGGCGGCTTTCGGGCGTGAACAGATCGGCGATCAGCGAGGTGGCCACCGGCACCAGACAGGCCTCGCCCACGCCCACCAGCATACGCGCCATGAACAATTGCCAGAAGCTTTGCGCGAGCGAGCAGCCAATCGTGGCCAGACTCCAAAGAACCAGCCCGCCCAGCATGATCGGCACCCGCCGCGCCCTGTCCACCATCAGGCCCAAAGGCAGGCCCAGCAGCGAATAGACGATGGAAAAGGCCATGCCCTGCAACAGGCCGAATTCGGTATCATGGATATGCAGCGCCTTTTGCAAAGGCACGATCAGCAGCGAGATGGAAACACGGTCGAGAATGGCCAGCGCATAAGCAAAGGTCAGTAGCGCGACCGCATACCATGCGTAAGCGGCCGAAGGCGTTCGGGGGGAGGCGGCTTGGTTCATACAGTCTCCAGCAGAGCGGCGGCTTGCGCCAGAGTGTCGGGGCGGGGCGCCAGACGGGCACCGCAGAGCGCCGCCAATTGCGGGGCATCGGCATAGGCAGGGTCGGCATGGGTGAAGGCCTGCACAGGCAGGGTAAGGTCAGCCCAGACCTGCCGCCCCAAGGCCAGCGCGGCATTTGCGGCATCGCCCCAATGCAGCGGTTGTTTCAACACGCCGGTCAGCGCCTGATGCAGCCCATCGGCTTCCAGCATGGGCGGCAATTGGCGGATCGCGGCGGGGGAGGCGGCATGCCACGGCCATTGCGCCTCGCCATCGCGCAAGATGTGCCAGATCTGGTGGTTATGGCTGCCCGCCAGCGGGTCAAAGGGGATGGGCGGGCACAGGCCTTCGCCAAAGCGCGCCGCGGCTTCGGGATCGAGCGGAGGCAGGCCATCGACCACCAAACGCTTTGCCCCGATGTTTTTCCCCAGCGCGGCGGCCAAAGGCGAGGCCACGCCTAGGCCCAGCACTTGCACCTCGTTTATGCCCATCTCGCGCAGGCCAGCCTCCAACGCTTCGAGAATATCCGTGGCCGGATCGCTTTCCCCGAAACCGGGCAGATCGGGCACAAGGCAGGGACCGTTTAGCGCCGTAGCCCAGCGATGGGCGTGCAAAGTGGTGGGGGCGGACAGGATCACCCATGGCGTGCCTTCTCCTGTACCTGATACCGTCCAATGTATTGGCCCTTGCGCATGGCTGGTATAGCGCCGCGCGCCGCTCTGGGCTGGCGGGGCGGGGGCGGCTTGGCCTTCCACCGCAAAGGCCTGCGCCAGCCAGTCCAGCCAAGCCCTCCGATCCGCAGGCAGGCTTTGGGTGGTGACTTGTGGGTTACCGCTTTCCGCCGCGCGGGGCAGATAGCCATGCAGCACATCATCCTGCCGCGCCGCCACGATGGTAGGGACGGCCACCCGCGCCAGATCGGGCGCGGGATCGTAACGCATGGCGGCGGCATAGGCGTCGGAATAATGCTCGCCCGCGCTGAACAGGTCGATGGCATAGTCGGCCATCCAATCCGCATCGGGCGCGGGGATGGTCATGCGCTGTGCTGGATTGGTGGCAAACCACGGGAACCAGCGCAGCATATCGCGCAACCGCCCCCATTCGCTGGCCAGATAGCCCCCGCTGGCTTCGGGGCGGAAGGGGCGCATATAGGCGGCGATGAAACCTTCCTCGGCCAAAACCTCCGGCATCGACAGGCCATCAAGGATCAGGCGCGGCATCGCAGGGCAGCGCGCGGCATAGGCCAGCGCGATCTTGGCGCTGGTATGGGTGGCATAGAGCGGCGCCTTCTCCAGCCCCAGCGCCGCCAGCGCCTCGCCCAAGGCTGTGGCGAAATCCTCGATACGCGGCGCAGGCAGGTCGATAGGGTCCGACAGGCCATAGCCCGCCGTATCCAGCGCAAACACCGTATAGCGATCCGCCAGCGCCGCCATCGTGGGCAGATGCAGGCGCGAGGAACGCGGCGAATCATGGAGCATGACCACCGCAGGGCCTCTGCCCGCCTGTCGGACATGCACCAGCCTGTCGCCCGCCTGCACATAGAAGCGGGAGGCAGCAAAAGGGGCATTTTCGGGCATGGCGGACCTCGTGATTTGTCGGCTCTGTCCGCCCTGCGATAGATTACGCAGCGACCGGAGCGGCGGGCCGGACTAGTGTTCTACGCAAACCTCCCATAGCTGCCCCCGCCCGACATGGTGGCGCCGCACTTCATCCGCTGGTCGGGCAAATTCGAAAGGACCTTTCCTTGGCCTACTCTCCCGATATGCGCGATTCAGGCCGAGGTTGGGGCGTGGTGGTGGCCGGTATGATCGGGCTGGCGTTGGGGCTCAGCCCGCTGCCCTTTTACACGATCGGGATGTTTGCGCCGGAATTGGCCAAGGAATTCGGCTGGACCTTTACCCAGATGATGACCAGCGTGACCGTGCAATCGCTGGTGGTGGTGGCGTCCGGCCCTGCCGCCGGTTTTGCGCTGGACCGTTTTGGCGCGCGAAAGGTTGCGCTTTGGTCGGTGCCTTTGTTCGGCCTTGCCTTCATGAGTCTGGCGCTGGCGCAGGGCTCGCTCTGGATGTTTTATGCGCAATGGGTGGTGATGAGCATTGTGGGCGCGGGCACGCTAACCGCGACATGGACCCGCGTGATCAACAGTTGGTTTGCCCGTCAACGCGGTCTGGCGCTGGGCGTGGTAAGCGCGGGCACGGGGCTGACCGCCTTTATGGTCAAGCCGCTGACGGCATGGCTGATCGGCGCCTATGGCTGGCGTGTGGCGGTGGGTGTGGTGGGGGCTTTGCCGGTGCTGGTGGCGCTGCCCTTGATCTATTGGCTGTTCCGCGAACCGGCGCGCCCTGCCTTGGCCGCGATGGGCGAGGAGGGTGTGGAACCGGGTGTCACTTTGCGCGAGGCTCTGCGCGAAAGGCAGTTCTGGGTGATGGCGGGGGCTTTCCTGCTGCTGGCCTTTGCCTTGACCGCCACCACGCCGAACATGGAAAATATCCTCAAAACCCATCATTTCACCCTGCCGCAGATTGGCGGGATCACGGCCAGTTTCGGCCTTGCCGTGATTGCGGGGCGCGTGGGCGGGGGCTGGCTGCTTGATCGCCTTTGGGCGCCGGGCAGCGCCTTGGTGGTTTTTTCGCTGCCCATGCTGGGTAACGCGCTATTGGCGGGAAGCAGCATTTCCCCCACTTGGGCCGTGGTGTCGATCATCGGCATGGGGCTGGGCACAGGGTTTGAATTCGACCTGCTGGCCTATCTTATCGCGCGTTATTTCGGGCGGCGGCAATATGGATCGATCTATGGTGTGTTCTATATCGTGATCGCCATTGGCGGCGGGGTAGGCCCTGCGGTCTATGGCCATGTGTTTGACAGTCTGGGCAGCTATGCCCCTGCGCTGTGGAGCGGGGTGGGCTGCATTCTGGCGGGGTCCCTGCTGCTCTTGACCATGGGGCCATACCCCAAGGGGCGCGATTAATCGTTGCGGTTGCGGCGCGCTTCCTTTTCCTCGCGCTCTTGCTGTTTGCGCGCCTTGCGCCCTGCGTTGCGGTCGGCCTCGTCCTGACTGGTGGTGGTCCAGTCCACCGCCTTGCCCGCCACCTGAAACGGGGCTTTGACCACGCTGGTCACGGTCGAAACGCAGCCGGTGGTGGACAGTAACAGGGCCGCAAGCGTCAGGCGAGGGATCATCAGGCAAGGCTCCCAAAGGAAAAGGGCGGCTCCGTCAAGAACCGCCCTTTGGCCTATAGCATGGCAGGATAAGAAAATCCTGACAGATTAATCCGCAACGCGGATCAGAACCTTGCCCACATGGCTGCCTGATTTGAGATAGGCATAGGCGGCGGGCACATCGTCAAAGGTAAAGGTGCTGTCGATCACCGGCTGGATCTGGTGGAGTTCAATCGCGCGCAGCAGGCGGGCCAGCATGGCGCGGCTGCCCTCGGCAATGCCTTTCAGCACCAGATTCTTGTAGATGATCAGGCCCACATTGGGGGCAGGGGCGCCCTCGGCAGGGGCGACGCTGATAAACACAATCCGCCCATTGGCAGCCGCCGCCAGCACGCTTTGCGCCTGCGTTCCGGTGCCGCCGGTTTCGACGATTATATCCGCCCCGCCGGTGGCCTTTTGCACTTCGCTGGCCCAATCGGGGGTCTTGCGATAATTGATGGTTACATCCGCGCCCAGCTTGCGCGCCAGTTCCAGCTTTTCGTCGCTGGAAGAGGTGATCACCACTTTTGCGCCTGCCGCCTTGGCAATTTGCAGCGCCCAGATCGCCACGCCGCCCGTGCCCAAAGCCAGCACCGTATCGCCAGCCTTGACCTTGCCCACTTCCACCACGGCATGCCACGCGGTCAGCGCCGAGGAGGCCAGCGGGGCGACCTGTTCATCGGAAAGGCTGTCGGGCACTTTGACCAGAGCCGCGCCGGGCACTTTGATATATTCGGCCAGCCAGCCATCATGGGTGATACCATAATCGGTGCCGAAATTGTTGAGCGCGAAATCGCCGTCGATCCAATTGGCGAAATGGGCAAACACCGCACGGTCCCCCAGAGCGACCGAGGTGACGCCTTCGCCCACCTGCACCACTTCGCCCACGCCTTCGGACACGGGGATGCGGTTTTCGGCCTTCTTGGCTCCATAGCGGCCTTCCAGCACCTGAATGTCGCGGTTGTTGAGCGCGACAAGGCGGACCTTCAAGACCACCTCGCCATAGCCGGCCACCGGATCGGGGCGGGTGGTGGGGGTCAGCGATTCAAGGCCGGTCTGGGGCCCAAGTTCATAGGCTTTCATGGTTTTGTCCTGTATGCGTCAAGGATGTCCGCGCCGCGCGCGAACCAGGTGTCGGGGCGGGCGGCCAGCTCTGCCAGCAGGGCTTCGAAAGCGTCCATGCGATAGGGCAGGCCGATAATATAGGGCGTGAGATGCAAGGGCAGCATCCGCCCGCTGTGCGCGGCTTCGCCCTCGGCCTTCAGCCAGTCATAGGCGTCCAGCACCTGGGTGGCATAGGAATCCACCGACTGCTGCTGCACATTGATGATTTGCCGGTCGGACAATTCATGGTTGAGCGGGATGCTGACCAGCCCATTGCCAAAAGCATAGGGCATTTCGTCATTCACCCAGTCCACGCAATAGTCCAGACCTGCCTCTTTGAGCAGATCCAGCGTGGCAAAGGATTGTGAACGGGCGATCGAGTGCCAGCCACGCGGACGGGTGCCGCTGACCTTTTCCAGCGTGGCAAGGCTTTCCGCGATCAGAGCGCGCTCCTGCTCCACCGGCAGGGTGGAGGCGATGGTGCCGTTCATATCGGTGCTATGGGCGATGATCTCGTGCCCCGCGCAGATGATATCCGCGATGATCTGCGGATAACGCTGGGCAATGGCGGCATTGGTGGCCACCGAGACCTTGGCTCCCACTTTGGCGAACGCATCGAGCAGGCGATAGAAGCCTACCCGTGTGCCATAATCCCGCGCCGTATAGTGGCGGTAATCGGGATAGGCGGTTTGCATATGGCCCGGCGCGCGGAAGGGCGTGTCCGATGGGGTAATCGGGAACCATTCAAGGCTGACCGTGAACCACACGGCCACGCGCTTGCCCTCTGGCCATTGCACCGGAGCACGTTGGGCGAGGGGGGCGTAGTCATACAGGCCATGGTCATAGCCCACGGCGCGCTTGGGATAGGTCAGATAGAAGGGGTCAAGGCTCATTGGCCGTCCTCCTGTTGGGACGCATACCAGGCATCGGCAATATCGCCTGCGCGTGTGATCCATGCCCGTCCACCTTCGCCAGCATCGGCGGCAATATGGCGCAGCACTTCTTCAAACGCGCCGATGCGATGGGGTTGACCGATCAGATAGGAATGGAGCGGAATGCACATCACCGTGCCGCTTTCCTCCGCCGCGAGCCGCTCATACTGCCGGATCAGCGTCTGGGCATAGTCGCGCGGGCTCATGTTATAGATGAAGAAGCCATAGTGGTCGTTGACCTCAAGGCTATAGGGTATGGAGAGCAGGCGGCGCTTGGCGACCTTGACCGGAAAGGGCTGGTCGTCGTGATACAGGTCGCAAGTGTAATCCATGCCATATTCGGCGATCAGATCCAGCGTGCGCGGCGTATGCGTCAGCGCGGGCGCCAGCCAGCCACGGATGGTCTGGCCGGTGGCCTCGCGCACGGTGCGGATGGAATCCTCGATGATGGCGCGCTCTTGCGCCTCGTCCATGCCATAGGAATAGCGGGTGTTGTAAATGCCGTGGCTGAAAAACTCCCAGTCGCGCGCATTGGCGTCCTGCACCACATCGGGGTGATGCTGGCACAGGGCGACCGATAGGCTGACCGAGCCTTTGAACCCATGCTTGCTCATCACATCGGCCATGCGCCAGTGGCCCACGCGATTGGCATGGTCGCGATGCGCATAGCCCACTACATCGGGATGGGGCTTGGCCCAGCTTTTGCGGTGGGGATTGGCGGGCGGGTCTATCTCGTAATATTCCAGATTGGGCGAAACCCAGACCGCCACCTTCTTGCCCCCCGGCCACACGATAGGCTTGCGGGCGCGATAGGGGGTGAAGTCATAGAGTTCGGGATCGGGGGCACCCTCACGCATCGGCGCGACCCTCCAGCCAGTCGATCACACTCTGTACCGGTTCCACATCGGCATATTTGAGTTGCAGGTCGGTGAGATTGGCGAAGTGATAGGACTCATGCTTGTCGGCCACGCATTCGATGGGGACGATGGTGCGATAGCCACGGCTGAGCGAATCCACCGCCGCCGCGCGTACACAGCCCGAGGTGGAGCCGCCGGTGATCACCACCGTGTCCACCTTGTGCCACACCAGCAGGCTTTGCAGCGGCGTTTCAAAGAAGGGCGAGGGCATGCGCTTGGTATAAACCGTGTCGGAAGGCGCAATGTCGCAGCGCTCGTCAAAGGCGTGGCGGTCGCTGTCATATTTGATGTTTTGCAGGGAATCGGGCGTGTTGGTGCGCGTGCCCCATACGCCTGCGTCTGATGCGTCCTGCGCATAGGCCACATGGGTCCAGACCACCGGCATACCCTTTTTGCGGGCCAGCGCGCTGATCGTGTTCACATATTCGATCTGGCGCGGGTCGGTTTCATAGGCGGTCTTGTAACGGTCGATCCGCGTATAGGCGTTCTGAAAGTCGATGTTCACGATCGCCACTTTCTCGCCAAAGCCGAATTTGCTGCGGGCGGGATTGGCCATCACCTCTTCAAAGATCTGGCGGGCGGTTTTGTCTTCACGGATCATTCTGGTGCCGATGATGGTCATCTCAAATGCACTTCCTGCGCTGGCCAAGGAGGGTTTGTTCCAAGCTGACGGGCAGGGCGGGGCATGACCACTTTGGCGGCGCAATTATCCGGCAGGCGGAGGAGGTGGCCCCCGCCTGCCGGAAAGGCTTGTTACATCTTGAACTTCACCCGCACGGTGTAGCGACGCGGATCGCCGGGGAAGAGCGAGAGGAAGTTGGCGGTGACCGTCTTCTGGTCGGTCACATTGGCCACATCGAAGCCCACGGTGATCTTGTCATTCGCCGTGCGATAGGTGACCCCCAGATCAAGGAAGTCCTCGGTCTGCGTATGGGTGGTGTTGAGCACTGCCACCCAATAGGGCGAGTTGTGACGCCATGCTGCCGAAAGGCCAATCGTGCCCTTGATCGCATCCACCGACTTTTCATACAGCACGCCGCTGCTGATCTGGAAGGTGGGCGCACGCACGGGGCTGAGCGCGGTGGTCAGCGCGGTGGTGGCGGGGCTGATATAGGTGTATTTGGCCTTCATGAACGAGGGATTGGCAAACAGGGTGAAATCACCCAGCTTGGCCGAGGTCTCGATTTCCACCCCTTGCACCTTTTGCGTGCCCGCGTTGAAGGGCAATTGGGCAATCGTGCCGGTTACCGGGCTGAGCACGGCGGCGGTGGCCTGCAGGTCGCTGGTGCGGGCGATATAGCCGGTGATGTTGACGCGCAACTTGTGGTCGAGGAATTCGGACTTCATGCCCGCTTCATAGGACCAGGTCTTTTCGGGGCGGAAAGTGACCGCGCTGCTGGGGATGGCGGCGGTGCCGTTCCACCCGCCCGACTTGAAACCATTGGTGGCCGAGGCAAACAGCATCACATCGGGCGCGACCTTGTAGTTCAGGGCAAAACGCGGGGTGAACTTGTTCACGCTCTGCGCCAAGGGGATGCCATAGGCCTGCACAGCGGCATCGCCATAGCCAAGGCCGGTGAAGCTGGGCGAGGGGGTGAAGTGCAGCGTCTTCTTTTCCCACGTATAGCGCCCGCCCACAGTCAGCGTCAGCGGATCGGCCAGCTTGATATCACCCTGCGCATAGAAAGCGGCGGTTTCGGCCTTGAAGCGATAGATCGAATCCTGAATGGGGCGGAAAGCGGTGGTGCCGCCGGTGAAAGTGGTCTGCCGGTCATTGCTGATTTCCTGCAGATAGAACACGCCGGTGGTCAGCTTCAGCTTGTTGTCAAACAGGCCGGTGTTGTATTTCAGCTCCTGCGACCATTGGTCATTGGTGCCATTGTCCACCAGAATATAGGCGGCATAGGGGTTCACCGTGTTGGCATCATACTGGTTGATGTAGCCCTGGTTCATCCGGCGCCAACCGGCGATATAGGTCAACATGCCAGAGCCGGTGTCATAGGCGACATTGGCGCTGACCGAGGTGACCGTAGTCAGGTTGCAGGCGCCCTTGCCGGTGGTCAGCAAGGTGTTGATGTTGTTCTGGGTGCAGTCGGTCTTGCGCAGGCCTGCGGCGGTTTCATAGAAGACCGGAACGCTGGTGCCATTGACCACATAGGGGCTGGTGCCCGCCACGCTGCGCAGGCCGGCATAGGTGCCCGCATTGCTGCTATGTTCGGCGGCAAGGTCGATGGTCAGCGCGGCGCTGGGCTTGAAACGGATATCGCCGCGCAGGCCCCAGTTCTTCTCGCCATTCATTTTTTCGCCGGTGGTGATGTTATGCAGGTAACCACCATCCTTGATGTAGAAACCCGATAGCTTGGTCAGCACCTTTTCCGACACCGGCAGGTCCACGGTGGCCTTGGCGGTATAGCGGTCATAGGAGCCGCCGGTCACTTCGCCGCTGGCGGCAAAATGGTCGGCAGGCTTGCGCAGGATGACATTGACCGCGCCGCCGGTGGTGTTGCGGCCAAACAAAGTGCCTTGCGGGCCGCGCAGGATTTCCACGCGTTCGGTGTCAAAAAAGGCATAATTGTTGGCGTTCTGGCGCGCGATATACATGTCGTTGACATAGGTGGTGACCGGCGCGTCAAAGGTCGCGGTCGACTGGCTGTTGCCCAGCGCGCGCAGATAATAGGCATTGGCCGCGCCCAGACCCGCATTATGGCCCGAGATCATGCCGGGCACGAATTTGGACGTCTGGATCGCGTCATTGATGTTGAGCTGGCGGATCATGGCGGGGCTGAAAGCGGTAACCGCTACCGGCACATCCTGCAGCTTTTCCTCGCGGCGCTGTGCGGTCACGACAATCGCGTCCAGCCCGCCGGAGGAGGCCGCTTGTTCTGCGGGGGCGTCAGCCGCATAGGCAGGCGCGCTGGCAATGGCGATGGCGGCGATACATGTGGATGGGAGCAGTTGCAGCAGCTTCATAGGTTTGGTCCTCATGATGGAATGCGCCTGATCTGGCCGGATTTTTGTTTTTGGCCCGATGCTTGGCGCAAGCCGGGTGGGCAGGGGGAGGCTACGCTGGCACAGGCGCCGCCTTGGCGCGGCTTGTCGCGCCTGTTCGCCTGCCGGAAGTTGCGCCAAGGAATGGCGGATTTCTGCGGGTGGGGGCGGCGGGAAAGCGCCGTTTTTCCGGCTGGCGGACAGAAGGAGGCCCTTGGCCCGCCTACGTCATTTAACCCAGTTTCAATGGAAATCGCGCGATGGCGGCAGCAGGCGCACCTGCCTTGGATGGCGCGCACGCACCGGAGGCGCCTTGGCCGAAGATCCGGTGAGCATGGAAGTGCGGTTGGCCACCTTTTTGGCCATCAGATGCACCACGCCTTCCTTGCTATGCTGCACCTCGCCATCAATCCGCATCAGCCGCGCGCCCATCACGGCGGCGCGCTGCTCTTCAAAATCGCGCGCCCACATCAGCGCGTTGACGATGCCGGTCTCGTCCTCGATGGTAATGAACACCGCATTGCCCTTGCCCGGCCTTTGCCGCACCAGCACCGCGCCCACACAGGCCACGCGCGCGCCATCCTTGGCGGCATTGACCTGCGCGCAGCTCAGCACGCCTTCCTGCGTCAAAGCCTCGCGCAGGAATTGCACCGGATGGCCTTGCAGTGAGAGGCGGGTGGTCTGGTAATCGCCGGTGACCTGTTCGGCGGGGGTAACCGGCGGCAGGGCAGGGTCGGCCTCGGCCCCCAATTCGGGCGCCTGCATCGCGGCAAACAGGTCCAGCTGGCGCGCGGGCAGGCGGCGCACGTCCCAGCCTGCCTTGCGGCGGCTTTGTTCCAGCGATCCCAGCGCATCGGCATCGGCCAATAGCGCCATGGCGCGCGAGGGCAGCCCCGCGCGGCGGGCCAGATCCTCAAGGCTGATAAAGGGGCTTGTCTCACGCGCCGCCACGATCGCACCCGCCCATTCGGCGCGAAAGCCGATGATCTGGCGCAGGCCCAGCCGCAGGATACGCTCGCCCTCCAGCGTGCTATCCCAATCCGACGCGCCCACATCGATCGGGCGGACCTTGACCCCATGCGCCCTTGCATCACCCACCAGCTGCGCAGGCGCATAAAAACCCATCGGCTGCGAATTGAGCAAGGCGGCGGTGAAAGCGGCGGGGACATGGCATTTGAGCCAGCTCGACACATAGGCCAGCCATGCAAAGGCCTGTGCATGGCTTTCGGGAAAGCCATATTCGCCAAAGCCCTCGATCTGTTTGAAGCATCTTTCGGCAAATTCGCGCTCATAGCCGCGTTTGACCATGCCTTCGATCATCGGCTGCTGATGGATGCTCACCACGCCCTTCTTGCGAAAGGCGGCCATGGATCGGCGCAATTTATCGGCCTCGACCGGCGAGAAACCGGCGGCGACCATCGCCAGCTTCATCGCTTGTTCCTGAAACAAAGGCACGCCCAAAGTCTTGCCCAGAACCTCGCGCAATTCATGGGGATCATGCGGCGGGGCGGGGCTGGGGAACACCACCTTTTCCTCGCCATTGCGGCGGCGCAGATAGGGGTGGACCATTCCGCCCTGAATGGGGCCGGGGCGCACAATCGCCACCTGGATCACCAGATCATACAGGCATTTCGGCTTCATGCGAGGCAACATGGCGATCTGGGCGCGGCTTTCCACCTGAAACGTGCCGATGGAATCGGCGCGGCTCAGCATGTTGTAAGTCGCCTCGTCCTCGCGCGGCACCGTGGCCAGCGTGTAATCGCCCAGCCCGTGGCGGCGCATCAGATCAAAACTCTTGCGGATGCAGGTCAGCATGCCCAGCGCCAGCACATCGACCTTCATCAGCCCCAGCGCGTCAATGTCATCCTTGTCCCATTCGATGAAAGTGCGCTCCTCCATCGCGGCATTATGGATCGGCACCATTTCATCGAGCCGCCCCTGTGTCAGCACAAAGCCGCCGACATGTTGCGAAAGGTGGCGCGGCATATTCAGCATTTGCGCAACCAGATCGCGCAGGCGGGCGATTTCGGGATTGTCGGGGTCAAACCCCGCCTCGGTGATCCGGCTTTCGGGCAGATCGCGGCCATGGCTGCCCCAGATCGTGCCCGACAGGTGCTGCGTCACATCCTCGCTTAATCCCAAGGCTTTGCCCACCTCGCGCAGGGTGCTGCGCGGGCGGTAATGGATGACGGTGGCGGCAATGCCGGCGCGGTCACGGCCATAGCGGGCATAGATATATTGGATCACCTCCTCGCGCCGCTCATGTTCGAAATCGACATCGATATCGGGCGGTTCATCGCGGGCTTCGGACAGGAAGCGGCTGAACAACAGCTTCTGCTCCACCGGATCGACCGGCGTGATGCCAAGGAAATAGCATACCAACGAATTGGCTGCGCTGCCCCGCCCCTGACACAGGATGGGCGGATCAAGGCTGCGGGCATGGGCGACAATATCATGCACGGTCAGGAAATAGGGCGCGTAATTCTGCGCGGCGATCAGCTTGAATTCCTCGGCCAGCGTGGTGCGATAGCGGGGGGGCAGGCCATCGGGGAAGCGTTGCCGCCCGCCGCGCTCGACCAGTTCCTCCAGCCAGCTTTGCGGCGTATGGCCCGGCGCCACCGGCTCATGGGGATATTCATATTTCAAGGCATCCAGCGTGAAGCTGATGGCGGAAAACAGATCCTGCGTTGCCTCGATCGCCTGAGGGCAGGGGGCAAACAGGCGGGCCATTTCGGCGGGGGATTTCAAATAACGCTCGGCATGGGCGGAGAGCAGGCGGCCTGCGGTCTGCACCGCAATGCCTTCGCGGATACAGGTCATGATGTCCTGCAAGGGGCGGCAATCAGGGCCAGCATAAAGCGCGTCATTGCTGGCGATAATTGACACACCCGCCGCCTCGCCCAGCGCCATGCGCCGCGCCAGTTCGCGCCCGTCGCGCCCGCTGCGTGGCATGGTGGCGGCCAGCCAGCAATGGGGCGTGGCCTCGCGTAGGCGGGCGAGCAGGGCAGCATCGCCATCGCAGGCGATCAAGGCCTGCCCCTGCGCATGGTCGAGCAGATCTCCCAGATGCAGGATGCAATCGCCCTTTTCCGCGCGGCGGTTGCCCAAGGTCAGCAGGCGGGTCAGCCGCCCCCATGCGGCGCGGTCGGTGGGATAGGCGATGATATCGGGCGTGCCATCGGCAAAGACCAGCCTTGCCCCCACGATCAGGCGGAAGTCAGGCTGGCTGGCCAGTATCTCCTTCCATGCCACATGGGCGCGCACCACGCCCGCCACGCTGTTGCGATCGGCAATGCCGATCCCGCCCATGCCCAAGGCGGCGGCACGGCCCACCATTTCGGAAGGATGCGATGCCCCGCGCAAGAAACTATAGGCCGTGGCGGCGATGGTCTCGCAATACATCACGCGAAAATGCCGTGCAGATACCATGCGGGATTGTGCCGCTCTTGATAAAGCCCGTGGCGGAACAGCCAGAAGCGGTTACCTTCCGCATTTTCCACGCGGTAATAATCGCGGGTCAGCCCGCCATGGTCGGTCAAATGGCCTTGAGGCAGGCGCCACCATTCGGGGGCGATGCGTTCGGGCCCTTCGGCCAGCACCACTTCATGCAATTGCCCCTGCCAGCGGAAACGCAGGGGCGGGCCATCGGGCACGCTGGCCATGGCGGTGACGGGCTGAGGCGGATCGAACAGCAGCAGCGGGCGCAAGGGCACTTCCTCCCTGTCGGGCGCGGGCCATGGCTTGGGCGTGCTGTGGTGCAGGGCGGGCAGGCGCCGCTGCGATCTTTCGGGAATATGGCTGTCACGCGGGGCAAGGCGATAGATGCGTTCGGCCCCCAGTCTGGTGCTGAGGCGGTCCACCAGATCGGCCAGCGCATGATCCTCCTCGCCCTCTCCTGTCAGATCCGACTGGCGCGCGGATAAGGGCTGGGTGGCGGGCACCAGCAACGTGATGCGGTCATAGCCAAAGCCGGGGTCCAGCGGATCGGCCAGCGCGGCAATGCGTTCGTCAAACAGGCGCAGCACGGGGGCGGGGTCGCGGGTGGGCTGGCTGGTGGTGATGTCCAGATGCTGGCGCAGGCCATCGCTGCGATGCAGGATCAGGCGAAAGGCGCGCCCGCCCAGCGCGCGCTGTTCCAGCACTTGGGCGGCCTGTAGCAACAGATCGCGGAAACAGGCGGCAATCGTGGCTTGCAGCGCCACCGGCTCGGCAAAGCTGCGTTCAAAGCGTAAAGGTGCCATGTTGCGCAAGGGTGCAGTGGGGGCGGCTTCCTCGCCCAGCAGGCGGCGCAGGGCCACCACGGCGCCTTGCCCGAAGCGCGCGGCGATAGCGGCCATCGGGCGTGTGGCCAGATCGCCAATGTTTTTCAGCCCCGCCCGCTCCAGCCCGCGTGTGGCATCGCTGTCCAGTTCAAGCGCGGCCAGAGGCAGGGCGCGCACATCCCTTTGCCCCCGTCCGTATCGCACCAAGGCCCGCGCCGCGGCGGCATGATCGGCCAGCGCGCCGCGCAAACTATAGCCTGCATCCAGCACGGCGGCATCGCTGGCTACGGCATCGACCATGGCTTCCTCTCCGCCCCATAGATGCGCGCAGCCGGTGATATCCAGCAGCAGTCCGTCGGGCGGATCAAGGGTGACCAGCGGCGTGAAGCGCATCATGCGCGTGGCAAGGCGGGCCAGTTCCTGATGGTCAGCCTGCCGGTCATGGGGGGCGGTGATCAATTGGGGAAAACGCGCGCGGGCATTGGCCAGAGGCATGCCCACCGCCAGACCATTGCGCGCCGCCAGCGGGCAAAGCGCGGAGAGGCGCAAGGCATTGGCCTGCCGTTCCACCAGTGCAAAGGGGTTGGTCTCGCCAAGCGGCTTAACCCGCTCGGAAGGCAGGAAAGGGAACCACAGCGCCAGATGGCGGCGCGCTGTCATATTCGGCGCTATCGGTGGTGGGGCGGAAAATGCCATGCTCTTTATCCCATTCCATTCTCCAAGACATTCCCGCCGCGCCGCCGCGCTGGCGTTGTAATTCCACCTCTATGGCCGGCATGCCCAGCGATTTGGCAGGTTGCGGGGACGATGGCAGGGCACGTAGCCCCCAGCGGCAGCGTGCCGCGCTGGGGCGGGGCGGGGCATCGCCGCGCAGCACGGCCACCCCCACGCCCGAACGCTCACCCGCCAGCACCAGACGGCGGCTGGCGGTCAGATCATAGGCCGATAGCTTGCCCCAGCTTTCCAGCACCACGCCCGCCAGTTTCGACGAACGCGCCGCATCCAGCCCCGCGCGCAACATGTCCTGTTCGTCGCCCGCCTCCACAATCAACAGCCGCGCCGGATCGATCCCCAGCGCCAGCAGCCCTTCGCCATGCAGGCGCAGATGTTTGGCGATGCCGCGCGGGCTGCGCACCAGCACCAGCGGCAGGCCCGCCTTGGCGCCAAAGCCGCCCAGCACAAAGCCCAGCGCCGCCGCCCAATCCTGAAGACCGGCGTGGATCTCGTGCAAATGGCCCTGCGACAGCATGGGTGCGGGTTTTGCGGGCGGTGGCGCAAGGGGCGGGCTGGGGAGAGACGGGGTGGGGAAGGGATGGATGGGCATAGGAACCAGACAAGAGAATCAGGGAGCGTGTTCACATTATGTTCCATTTCTGGTGCCAATGTCCATCCCTTCCGAAAGCCCGAAGGGGCGGTCAGCCCACGCTGCCGCCCCCCTCGATCACCGCTCTGGCGGCTTCAGCCCTGCCCTTCCTCCAACCGCAGCGTCAGCATGGTGATCGCCGCCAGCGCCAGTGTGGCGGCGGCAAAAGCCATGGTCCACACCGGCTCTGAGGGAAAGAATGCGTCCATGATCGTATGCATCACCGTAGCCACCAGCAATTGCGGCAAGACGACAAATACATTGAACAGGCCCATCGACACGCCCAGCTTGGACTGCGGCAGGCTGGAGGCCAGAATGGCATAGGGCATGGCCAGAATGGAGGCCCAGCACAGGCCGATCGCCACTTCGCTTACCTGCAACCATGCGGGGGTCTGGATGAAAAGATAGGAGCCAAAGCCCGCCGCCCCCGCCAACAGGCCAATGGCATGGGTGCGCACCTTGCCAAAGCGGCGGGAGAGGGCAGGCAGCACCAGCATCGCCGCCACGGCCGCCACGCCATTATAGATCGAGAACAGCCGCCCGACATAATTGCCCGCTTCCTGATAGGCAGGGCTGGCCGGATCGCTGGTGCCAAAACCGATTTGGGCGACGATGGGCGTGGTATAGATCCACATGATAAACAAGGCCGACCAGCTGAAAAACTGCACCAGTGCCAGACGTTTCATAATTGGCGGCATGCCGGAAAAATCGCCCACAATGCTGGAAAGCAGCGAGCTTTTCCCCCTCCGCGCCAGCAGGATGGCCCAGCCATAGGCCATGCCATAGGCGGCCAGCAGGCCCGCCAGCAGATAGAGTTCCTTGGCCAGCGCTTCATGCCGGACCACGCCCGCCAAGAGGGCGCCTGCCATGATCCAGCCCAGCGCCAGTTTCGGATCGCGCGCGGCAAGGGCGGTATCTATGCCCGCTTCCGGCGCTTGCCTCTCGCCAAAAGCGGCCATTTCGGCAGGGCTATATTCGCGGGTGTTGAGCACGGTCCACAAGACCGCCGCCACCAAGGCCGCGCCGCCTGCCCAGAAACTATAGCGCACCGTGTCGGGGATCTGGCCCGCAGGCGCCACATTGGCAATGCCCGCCGCATCCAGCAAGGTGGGGAACAGCGACCCCACCACCGCGCCCGCGCCGATAAAGGCGGTTTGCACCGCATAGCCCGCCGTATGCTGGTCCTTATGCAGCATATCGCCCACAAAGGCGCGGAAAGGCTCCATCGCCACATTCAGGCTGGCATCGAGCACCCAAAGCAGCAGCGCCGCGCCGATCAGCGCCCCTTGCAGCGGCATAGCCACCAGCGATAAAGCCGCCAGCACCGCGCCTGCCAGAAAATAGGGCCGCCGCCGCCCCAGCCTGCCCAGCCATGTGCGGTCGGAAAAATGGCCGATCAAAGGCTGCACCAACAGGCCGGTCAAAGGTGCCGCGATCCACAGCGCGGGCAGATCATCGATGCTGGAGCCCAGCGACTGGAACACGCGGCTCATATTGGCATTTTGCAGGGCAAAGCCGATCTGGATGCCAAAGAAGCCGAAGCTGATGTTCCATAGGCCCGCCCAATCGAGTTTGGGTTTGCCGGTTCGGGCCTGACCCGAATCCTCCGCGCCGCATTCCGGCTTGCCTGACACTTGCGATCCCTCCCTGTGGTGGCTTTTTGCCTGCCCTCCCGTTTGCATGGGGCGTTGCTTGCATCAATTAGGTATACGAATAACCAAGGGACGAAAAACCAACCGGCCTTTATCCGCCCCCGCAGCTCCTGCGCCGTATCAGTCGGGTGGGCAGGACGGGCGATGGCGGTTCCTTGCCCTCGATCTGGGCCAGCAAAGTTTCGATCAGCAGCACCCCCGCCGCTTTCAAATCCTGCGCCAGCGTGGTCAATGGAGGGCTGGTCATGCTGGCGGCGGGCAGATCGTCAAAGCCTACAATCGCCACATCGCGCGGCATGACCAGCCCCGCCTCGGCCAAGGCGCGCATGGCGCCAATGGCGATCAGATCCGATCCGGCAAAAATCGCGTCAAACGAGACGCCGCTGGCCAACAGCTTTTGCGCGGCGGCATAGCCGGATTCCTCGGGCGTGATGGCGTCGATTTGCAAGGCGGGGTCGGGGGCGATGCCCGCTTCTTTCAGCGCGGCCAAAAGCCCGTGGTAACGGTCTGCAAATTCGGGATAATGTTCATCGGCCTGCCCCAGAAAGGCAATGCGGCGGCGGCCCTGTTGCAGCAGATGCTGCCCCGCCTGACGCCCCGCGCCGAAATTGTCGCTGCCCACGGTGGCGCCGATATTATCCGCCCGCACGCTGCCCCAGCGGACAAAGCGCGTGCCATGCGCCACAAGGTCGGTCAGGCGCTGTTCGTACAGCGTGTAATCACCATAACCCAGCAGGATCAGCCCGTCCGCGCGGTGGCTGTCCTGATAGGATGTGTGCCAGTCATCCTCCATTTTCTGAAAGGAAATCAGCAGGTCAAACCCGTGATTGGCGCATTGGCGGGTGATCGATCCCAGCATAGCCAGAAAGAAGGGATTGATCCGGGAATCATCCTCGGTCGGTTCTTCGAAAAACAACAGGGCGATGGTGTTGGCGCGTTGGGAGCGCAGCGAGGAAGCGTTCTTGTCCACCTTGTAATTCAGCTCGCGCGCAATGGCCTCGATCCGCTCGCGGGTGGCCTTGCTCACCGATTTGCCGCCGCGCAGGGCACGGCTGACCGTGGGCTGGGATACGCCCGCCCGATAGGCAATATCGAAGCTGGTTGGACGCCCGCTCGGCTTTTGTCCCATATGCTGTCCTCTGCCCCCTTGCGCCAGTCTATGCGCCCATGCCCGCCGCTGCTCTTATGGCAGAACCCCTGTAGCATGGCAGCCACAATGCCCGATTACGCATAAAATGGGTATACGTATGCCCTCTAGGCATGGGCCAGACCTCGCCTCTACATCGCCCTCACGTTAACCGGCAAGAGGCGGCAGGGGATGTTGGCAAGCCGGTGCGAAGCCTGTGGGAGGGCCGGTAGGGGCCTGCCCATGTGACTGGATCAGGAGAGGATTTTTCATGAGCAACCGCAATTTGCGGGTGGAGCGCCTGTGCGCGTCTGCCACCGCCATCGCGCTTACCGCTTTCGTGTTGCCCGCTGTGGCCATGGCCCAGCAGGCCGCGCCCGCCGCTGCTGCCGATCAGGCCATTGTGGTCACCGGTATCCGCGCCTCGCTGGATGCTTCGGCGGCGATCAAGCGCCGTAATCCGGTGATCGTGGAATCGATCTCGGCCGAAGACATTGGCAAGCTGCCCGACGTCTCGATCGCGGACTCGCTGGCCCGTCTGCCCGGCGTCACCGCCCAGCGCCTTGAAGGGCGCGATCAGCGCCTGTCGATCCGTGGCCTTGGCCCCGATTTCGGCACCACTTTGCTCAATGGTCGCGAACAGGTGACCGTGGGCGACAATCGCGGGGTGGAATACGACCAGTACCCGTCCGAATTCTTCAAGAATGTGGTGGTTTACAAGGCCGCCAACCCCTCGCTGGTGGCTGCGGGCATTTCGGGCACGGTGGACCTGCGCATGCTGCGCCCGCTGGCCCAGAACAAGCGCGTGATGGCGGTGCAATTGCGCGGCCAGATGAATGGCATCAGCGCGCTGAACCCCGATTCCACCAACAAGGGCTTCCGCGCCTCGGCTGCCTATGTCGATAAATTCGACAATGACACTTGGGGCATCGCCATTGGCATTTCGGCCGCCCATGCCCCTTCGCAGAACGAGCGCTACAACGCATGGGGCTTCCCCAATGACAGCGCGGCAGGCGGCGCTATGCTGCTGGGCGGGGCCAAGCCCTATGTGCAGTCGAACATGCTCAAGCGCTATGGCGGCGTGGTGACGGTGGAATGGCAGCCGAGCGACAAGTTCCACTCGACCTTCGATCTGCTCTATTCCAAGTTCAAGGAAACCCAGCATCTGCGCGGTATCGAATTCCCGCTGGCGGCGGCATGGGGTTCGGGCGCGACCTTGCAACCGGGCTACACCACCTCGAACGGCATGGTCACCAGCGGCACCTTCACCGGCGTGCATGCGGTGCAGCGCAACGATCTGAACGAGCGCGATGCCAACAATCTGTCGCTGGGCTGGAACGGCGTGTTGACGCTGGACCATGACATGCATCTGACGCTGGATGCCAGCTATAGCCATGCCAAGCGCACCGACTTCCTGCTCGAAACCTATACTGGCACCGGCTATAATAGCGCGGGCGCATCGGACACGGTGAAGATCTCGGCCAATCCCAATGGCACCTATTCCATCGTGCCGACGCTGGATTATGCCTCCACCACTCAGTTCGGCATCACCGACCCGCGCGGTTGGGGCTATAATGGTACCTCTGCCGTGGTGCAGGCCGGCTTCCTCAACCGCCCCAGCTTCAAGGATGATCTGGCCTCCTTGCGCGCCAGCCTTGATGGCAAATTTGCCGGCAACAATGTGGTGTCCGGTTGGGAAGTGGGGGCCAATTTCAGCCGCCGCAAAAAGACCTCGGCCTTCAAGTCCTATTTCCTGTGCCCCAAGGGCGGCACGGGCAGCAATTGCACCGTGGCCAGCGGCAGCACCACTTTCACCTCGATCCCCAGCGCGGCGGTGATCGGCAGCGTGCCTCTGGCCTATCTGGGCGTGCCTAAGATGCTCGCGCTCGACCCGATGTATCTTTACAACAACGCGCTGACATCCAGCTATGACAACCGCCCCGTCAGTCTGGTGCGCGACAATTCGGTCACCGAAAATGTGCTGACCGGCTATGCCATGCTCAAGCTGGATGGCGAAGTGTCGGGCAAGAAGGTGACCGGCGCGCTGGGCGTGCAGGTGGTGCATACCGACCAAAGCTCGGATGGTTCGATCTCGAACTTCTCCAATGGCGTGGTGTCGATCGTTCCGGCCACGGGCGGCGCGAAATTCACCAATGTCCTGCCCAGCTTCAACCTGTCGGTCGAAGTGGCGCGCAACAGCTTCATCAAGCTGGCCGCATCGCAGACCATGGTGCGCCCGCGCATGGATCAGGAACGCGTCAATCAGGAATATAGCACTAACCCGACCTATCTGTCGGCCTCGGCTGCCGATGTGGCCGCAGGCAAGACCTATTTCAGCGGCACGGGCGGCAATCCCCGTCTGCGCCCCTATCAGTCGACCAATTTCGACATTTCGGGCGAGCATTATTTCCGCAAGGGCGGCTATGTCTCGGTGGCGGCCTATTACAAGAAGCTGACTGACTATATCGATCCCAGCCAGAGCTTCGTCTATGACTTTGCCTCGGCGGCCAAGGGCGTAACGGGTATTGGCACCACGCTGGGTCTGGTGTCGGCCCCCGCCAATGCGGGCAGCGGCAATTTGAAGGGTGCGGAAGGCACGGTGCAATTGCCCTTTGGCCTGTTCGCCCCCGCGCTGGATGGTTTTGGCGTCTATGGCAGCCTGTCCTACACCGACAGCACCATCCGTCTGGCCAGCAATCCGGGCAAGGCGATCACGCTGCCGGGCCTGTCGGACTGGGTGCAGAATGCGGCGGTCTATTATGAAAAGTCGGGCTTCCAGGCGCGCCTGTCCTATCGCTTCCGCTCCACCTTCCTTGCCGAAGTGTCGGGCCTTTCGGCCAACCCCACCTATCGTCAGGCCAAGAGCGAAGGCATTGTTGACGCGCAGATCGGCTATGAATTCCAGCCGGGATCAAAGCTGGCGGGGCTTGCGGTGATGTTCCAGGCCAAGAACCTGACCGACCGCCCCTTCATCACCTATCAGAACTATGATCCGCGTCAGGTGATCGACTATCAGCGCTATGGCCGCGATTATTACTTGAGCCTGAGCTACAAGTTCTGACCGGTTGAACACAGGCAATGGCGGGGCGGCAGGCAGGACTTGCCGCCCCGTCTCTTCCCGCGCACAATCGTTGAAAATCCGCGCCCCCGATCAGGGGAGAACCGGCGGCAAGGGGATAGAGGATGGGCGAGCAGGCACCCCAAGGTGAGGCCAGAACCCGCATCATTATCGTCGGTGGCGGCACCGCTGGCTGGATGACGGCGGCCGCTTTCGGCCATTTTCTGGAAGCGGGCTATGAAGTCGCTCTGGTGGAAAGCGATGCCATCGGCACGATTGGCGTGGGCGAGGCCACCATCCCGCATATCCGCCTGTTTAATCAGGCTTTGGGTATAGACGAGGATGCCTTCCTGCGCGCCACGCAGGGCACGTTCAAACTGGGCATCGCCTTTGATGGCTGGTTGAGGGAAGGCCATTCCTATATCCATGCCTTTGGCGATGTGGGGCGCGATGTGGGCCTATGCGCTTTCCAGCATTATTGGTCGCGCGCCGCCCGCCTTGGCTGGGCCGAGGGCACGGGGGCCTATACGCTCAACACGCAGGCCGCGCTGGCGGGCAAGATGCATCGCGGCGCGCCTTATACGCCGCAGAATGTGCCGGTGATGCCCTATGCCTATCATTTTGACGCCGGACTCTATGCCGCTTTCCTGCGCAAATTTGCTCAGGCGCGCGGGGTGGTGCGGCATGAAGGGATGATCCAGCGGGTCGAGCGCGACGGGCAGAGCGGTGACATTACCGCGCTGCATCTGGCCGATGGGCGTCAGATTGCGGGCGATCTGTTTGTGGATTGCTCGGGCATGCGGGCGCTGCTGATTGGCGAGGCTTTGGGCGCGGAATATCAGGATTGGCGCCACTGGCTGCCCTGCGACAGCGCCATGGCGGTGCAAAGCCCGCGTGTGGCGGATCTGGTGCCCTATACGCGCTCCATCGCGCAGGATGTGGGCTGGCAATGGCGCATCCCCTTGCAGCACCGCACCGGCAATGGCCGCGTCTATGCCAGCGACTATATCGCGGACGAAAGGGTGCGCGAGCAATTGCTCGGTGGTATCGAGGGCAAGGCCTTGCATGATCCGCGCGTGATCCGTTTCGTCACCGGCCGTCGGCGCGAGGCGTGGAAGCATAATGTGATCGCGGTGGGCCTGTCCTCGGGTTTTCTGGAGCCACTGGAATCCACCTCGATCCACCTGATCCAGACCGCCATTGCCCGCATCCTGAAATTCCTGCCGGGCAAGCAGCAGCACCAGGCCGACCGCGACGCCTATAATCGCCAATTCGCTTTCGAAATGGAGCGGATCCGCGATTTTATCATCCTGCATTACTGGGCCAACCAGCGGGACGAGCCTTTCTGGCAGGCCTGCCGTGCGATGACCTTGCCCGACAGCCTGTGCCAGAAAATCGACCTGTTTACCGCCAGCGGGCAGATTCACCGCGAGGGCGAGGAATTGTTCAGCGAGGTAGGCTGGTTTCAGGTGATGGCCAACCAAGGCCTGCTTCCCCGCGCCAGCCACGGCATGGCGCAAACCATCAGCGAGGGCGACTTGCGCGACTATCTGGACCTTTTAAAAGCGCTTTATGCCCGCGAAGTGGCGCAATATGCCACGCATGAGGCATTCATCGCCCGCCATTGCGCGGCCCAGATGCCGATGATGGTGCAGGCATGAAGGGGGCGCTGATCCTTGCCTTGGCGGCCATGGCGCTGGGCGCGCAGGCGGAGGCAAAACAGGCCAGCGCCCTGTCGCAGATGCGTGCCAGAAAGCCCGAGCAGGAGGTGATCTATTTCGTCCTGCCCGATCGCTTTGCCAATGGCGATCCTTCCAATGATCGCGGCGGATTAAGCGGCGACCGGCTGTCAACCGGCTTTGACCCCGCGCATAAGGGCTTCTATCATGGCGGTGATCTCAAAGGTCTGACCGACAGGCTGGACTATATCCAGGGGCTGGGCGCCAGCGCGATCTGGCTGGGGCCGATTTTCAAGAACAAGCCGGTGCAGGGGCCCAAGGGCGATGAATCGGCAGGCTATCATGGCTATTGGATCACCGATTTCCTGCATGTCGACCCGCATTTCGGCACGGATGAGGATTTCCGCCAGTTGGTCAACGCCGCCCATGCGCGCGGGATCAAGGTCTATATGGACATTATCGTCAACCACACGGCCGACGTGATCCAGTATCGCGAAGGGGCGGCGCAAGCCTATCCCTATCGCAGCCTTGCCGATTATCCCTTTTCGCGGCGGGGCGGGGTGGCGGGCGCGCCGATCAACGCCGGTTTTGCCGGCGACCACAACCCCGGCCCCGCCAATTGGGCGCGGCTGACCGATCCTTCCTTTGCCTATACGCCCTATGTGCCCGCGGGCGAGGAGCATGTGAAAAATCCGGCATGGCTCAATGATCCGCGCTGGTATCACAATCGCGGCAACACCGACTGGAAGGGCGAGAGCGCCCGCTATGGCGATTTTGTCGGGCTGGATGATCTGGCCACCGAAAACCCGCGCGTGGTACAGGGCTTCATCGATATTTACGCCAGCTGGATTGAGCGTTTTGGCATTGACGGTTTCCGCATCGACACCGCCAAACATGTGAACCCCGAGTTTTGGCAGAGCTTTGTGCCCGCCATCAAGGCCAAGGCGCGGGCCAAGGGCATCCCCAATTTCCATATCTTTGGCGAAGTGGCGACAGGGGAGATGGACCCCGCGCTGCTGGCAGGCTGGACGCGCAAGGCGGGCCTGCCTGCGGTGCTGGATTTTGCCTTCATGCGCGCGGCGGTGGATGCGGCGGGGGGCAAGCCTTTGGGCGTTGGCGTGGCCGAACTGGCGCAATGGGCCGATGGCGATGTGTTGTATCAGGGCGGGGAGAAAGCCGCGCTGCAATTGCCCACTTTCCTTGGCAACCATGATGCGGGCCGCTTTGCCTATTCCCTGCGCAAAGCGCGGCCCGATATGGACGGCAAGGAATGGCTGGCGCGCGATCTGCTGGGCCATGCCATGCTGCTGACCCTGCGCGGTGTGCCCACCATCTATTCCGGCGATGAACAAGGCTTTGCGGGCAAGGGCGATGATCAGGCCGCAAGGCAGGATATGTTCGCCAGTCAGGTCGCCTCCTATAATGAGGACGCGCTGGTCGGCACCGCCGCCACCACCGCGCAGGACAATTATCGCCCCGACCACCCGCTCTATCGTGAAATTGCCCGTTTGGCGCAGATCCGCCGCGCAACCCCCGCCTTGACCTCTGGCCGCAGCCTGTTGCGCGCGGCGACGGAAACAGGATTGCTGGCCGTTTCGCGCTTTGACCCCGCCACGGGCCGCGAAGTGGTGCTGGCCTTCAACACCGGCGATCAGCCTGTCACCTTGCAGATCGCCACCGATCCATCCTCGCTGCATTTCAAGGCCTTGGCAGGCACTTGCCCCGCCATGGCCAGCGCGCCCGGCAGCCTTGGCATCACCTTGCCTGCCTTGGGCTATGCGGTCTGTGCCGCTATCAAGGAGTCCCCCCGATGACCCTCTCTCAAGACTGGTGGCGCGGCGCCACCATTTATCAAATCTATCCCCGCAGCTTTGCCGACAGCAATGGCGATGGCATTGGCGATCTGCCCGGCATCACCGCCCGTCTCGACCATGTGGCCAGCCTTGGCGTGGACGCCATCTGGATCAGCCCTTTCTACACCAGCCCGATGGCCGATTTCGGCTATGATGTGGCCGATTATTGCGATGTCGATCCGATCTTTGGCACTCTGGCCGATTTCGACGCGCTGGTGGCCCGCGCCCATGCGCTGGGGTTGAAAGTGATGATCGACATGGTCTTTGCCCATACCAGCGACGCCCATGCATGGTTTTCGCAAAGCCGCGCCGACAGGGATAATGACAAGGCCGACTGGTATGTCTGGCGCGATGCCAATGCCGATGGCACGCCGCCCAACAATTGGCAGTCGGTGTTTGGCGGTCCGGCATGGACATGGGACGCGCGCCGCCAGCAATATTACATGCACCAGTTCCTGAGCAGCCAGCCCCAGCTCAATGGCCATAATCCCGCCGTGCGCGAGGCCTGTCTGGATGTGCTGCGCTTCTGGCTGGCTCGCGGGGTGGACGGGTTTCGCATCGACGCGCTCAACCATGCGATGTTCGATCCCGATTTTGCCGATAATCCACCCGCGCCCGATACGGGAAAGCCGCGCACGCGCCCCTATGATTTCCAGCTGAAAACCAACAGCATGAACCATCCCGATGTGGTGGGCTTTATCGAGGAGATCGCGGCGGTCTGTCGGCAGGCAGGCGCCACTTTCACCGTGGCCGAGATTGGCGGGGATGATGCCGATCCGCTGATGAAGGCCTATACCGCTGGCGAGACGCGGCTCAACAGCGCCTATAGTTTCGACTTCCTCTATGCCGAGGCTTTAACCCCCGCATTGGTGGCCAAGACGCAAGGCGCATGGACCGGCGAGCCGGACAGTAACGGCCGCAGCGAAGGCTGGCCAAGCTGGGCTTTTGAAAACCACGATGCCCCGCGCCATGTCTCGCGCTGGGTGGAGGAGGGGCATCGTCCGGCCTTTGCGCGTATGACTATGGCGCTGCTGCTGGCTTTGCGCGGCAATGCATTCCTGTTTCAGGGGCAGGAATTGGGGCTGACGCAGGATGACATCCCGTTCCATCTGCTCAAAGACCCCGAAGCGATTGCCAATTGGCCCCTGACTCTCAGCCGCGATGGCGTGCGCACGCCTATGCCCTGGGTGGCAGGGGCGGACCACGGCGGCTTCACCACCGGCGAGCCATGGCTGCCGCTATCCCCCGCCAATATGGCCCGCGCAGCCGATGTGCAGGGGGAGGACACAGATAGCCAACTGAACTGGACCCGCTGCCTGATCGCCCTGCGCCGCGCCCATCCCGCCCTGTTGACCGGCACGATGGAGGATCTGCGCGCCGAGGGTAACCTCTTGAGCTTTACCCGCCGCGATGGGGGCGAGGCGTTGCATTGTGCCTTCAATCTGGGCGCGCAGCCTTTGGCCTATGACGCGCCCGAGGGGGACGTGCTGCTGGCGCTAAATGGCGCGGATATGCGCGGCCTGCCTGCCTATGGCGCCATCTTTGTGCGGATGGCGTGAACCGATTTCTGGAGAATAGTAAAATGCGCCTTCTTGCTCCGCTCTCTTTCGTATTGGCACTTGCGCCTGTGGTCGCCCATGCGCAGGCGCCTGCCTCCTATGGTGCCACTTCGCCCGATGGATCGATCGCTATCGGCTTTACCACCGACAATGATGGCCATGCCCAATATAGCATCACCCGCAAGGGCAAGCTGCTGATCGCGCCATCTTCCCTTGGATTTATCCTGAGCGATGGTCTGCCGATGCTGCGTGGATGGACCATCACCGGCGCGGACACGGGCAAGGGCGACAGCACTTGGGAGCAGCCTTGGGGCGAGCGCCGCTATGTGCGCGACCATTATAACGAGATCACCGTCCATTTCCGCCAGTCCAAGGATTGGGGCGAGCGGTTGATGGATGTGCATGTCCGCCTGTTCGATAAGGGCGTGGGTTTCCGTTACGAGTTGCCCAAACAGGCCGCGCTATCCACCATGAAAATTGCCGATGAACTGACCGAGTTCAACATCGCGGGCAAGGGTACGGCCTGGTGGATCGCTGGCGGGGAATGGAACCGCTATGAACAGGTCTATCAAAAGACCCCGATTGACGCGGTGGCCACTGCCCATACGCCGATCACCATGCGGTTGGAGGATGGCACGCATCTCTCCTTCCACGAGGCGGCGCTGGTGGATTATTCCGCCATGTGGTTCAAACGCGCCGAGGGGCAGAAATTCCGCTCCACCCTCTCGCCCTCCAGCCAAGGGCCGCGCGTGTTGCGCAGCCTGCCTTTCAACACGCCATGGCGCACGATCCGCATTGGCGACAAAGCGGCGGATCTGGTCGAGAATGATCTGGAGCTTAATCTGAACGAGCCTAACAAGATTGGCGATGTCAGCTATTTCAAGCCGCAGAAATATATCGGCATCTGGTGGGGCATGATCCGTGGCGACTGGACATGGGCCGAAGGGCCGCGCCATGGGGCCACCACGGAACGCGCCAAGCAATATATCGACTTTGCCGCCAAACATGGTTTTGGCAGCGTGCTGGTCGAAGGCTGGGACAAGGGCTGGAACGGCAATTGGTTCGGCACGGGGCAGGATTTCAGCTTTACCCAGGCCACGCCCGATTTCGACCTGAAAGCGGTAACCGCCTATGCCGCCAAAAAGGGCGTGGGGCTGATCGGCCATCATGAGACGGGCGGCAATATTGCCAATTACGAAGCCCAGTTGGACGATGCGATGAAGCTGTATGACAGTCTGGGGGTAAGGGCGGTCAAGACCGGCTATGTGGCCGATATGGGCGGGGTGCAGGCGCCCTGTGCCGCAGAACCGGCCAAGATCTGCATGGAATGGCACGATGGCCAACGGCAGGTGCAGCACCATTTGCGCGTGGTGCAGACGGCCGCGAAATATCACATCGCCGTCAACGCGCATGAGCCGGTGAAGGACACTGGCCTACGCCGCACCTATCCCAACTGGATCGACCGCGAAGGCGCACGCGGCATGGAATATAACGCTTGGGGCCAATTCGCCAACGGCCCCTCGCATGAGCCGACGCTGGTCTATACCCGCCTCTTGTCCGGCCCGATGGATTTTACGCCCGGTGTGCTCAGTCTGGAAGGAGCCAACCATGTGCCCTTGGCCTCGACCTTGGCCAAGCAATTGGGGCTTTATCTGGCCATCTATTCCCCGATCCAGATGGCGGCCGATTTTATCGAAAATCTGGCTGCCCATCCCAAAGAGCTGGAATTCATCCGTCAGGTGCCCGCCGATTGGTCGGAAAGCCACCTGATCGCGGGCGAGGTGGGCGAATATGCCCTATTCGCCCGCAAGGACCGCGCGGGGGAGGATTGGTATGTGGGCGGGGTCAATGATGCCACAGCGCGCGATGTGACGCTGGACATGGACTTCCTGACGGCGGGCAAGAGCTACAAGGCCACGATCTACAAGGATGGCGAGGGCGCGACTTACCTGACCGATGCGCGCCACAGGATCGCCTATGAAACCCGCGTGGTGAAAAAGGGCGACAAGCTCTCGCTCTGGCTGGCGCCCGGTGGCGGGGCGGCGATACAGTTGAAACTGTTGAAATAGGCATCATGATGCCGTGACACGAAACAGCCGGATTCTTCACCAGCGAAGGGTCCGGTTTTTTCTTGGGCACAGTGGGAAGGGAGCCGCAGACCGATAGGAGCTGCCCGAAGGCTGTGATCTGTCTGTGTCGGAATGCCTGGTGCGGTCAAGAAGACTCGAACTTCCACGGGCTTTCGCCCACAACGACCTCAACGTTGCGCGTCTACCAATTCCGCCATGACCGCACGTCAGAAGGACCATGCTACGAAACCATGTTCGAGCCGCCCTTGGGGGGTAGGAGGGCGCCCCTAACAGAAGCTTTGGGGGGTGGCAAGCGGAGAATTGAAACTTTTGTCAAATCGCCAAGGTGCTGGCAACGATAGCGGTCAGGCTCAGGACTGCTTCCACTGCACTTCGGCGGCCACGGCGGATTTGGGTGCGTCGACAATGGCGGTGTTGATTGCCTGACTCTCGCCCGGGGCCAGCACCGCCTTGGGCGGGGCGACTTCGACCGAATAGACCGCGCGGTTGCGCGCATCCCGCATGACGATCACCAGGCCGGGTACATTGCGGCGCTGTTGTCCGGTGTTGGTCACTGTGCCGGAAATGTTGAAATAATCATTGCCATTGGCCAGCGGACGGCGCTCCTGCTTGCCAGCGGGAAAGCTCAGCTTCAGATCAGGCGCAACTTGCGGGGCATGGGCGATGGGCAGCCATTCCGGCACGCCGAATTTGGCCACCGCCGCCATGGCTCCGGTTGTCACCAATGCAAAGCCAACCGCCAATGCCGTCCACAGCCGCGCCGGATTGCGGCGGGGGCGGAAGGGTGGCTCATGGGCAAAGCTGGAGGCGTAATCTTCGTCCGGCCCCTCCGCCGGTTCATGCAGGGCTGCATTGGCCGCCTGCACCGTGGAGGCAGTAGCAGTGGCGTTGACCGGAGCGATCGGAGGAGGCGGGGGCAGGTCATCCGCATCGTGAAAGGCGGGTGCGGGTCGCGGCGCCGCCTGCGGTGCCGGTTCCGGCGTCGCAACAGGCGCGGCGGCCACAGGTTCGGCCACAGGATCAGCCACGCGAAAGGCTTGCGCCATGGCTTCGACCAAGGCTGGGCCTTCCTGAAACCAGCTATGGCGGCATTTGGCGCAACGCACGGTGCGCCCGTCCACGCCGATGGCACCGTCGGGAACGGCGTAGCGTGTCGCACAGGCGGGGCATGCGATAATCATAAATCCATTCTAAAGCATGATACGCCATCCGCATACAAGATGAATGCAACATTCAGCCGCGGTTTATGCCCATTTTTCCACCGCCCTTTTTTCCTGCGCTCAGGCATACTATAGGCTGGAGAGTGATGATGAACCGCGCCCCTGCTGTTGCCCTGCCATGTGGACCGGGGGCCTGTCCCTGTTTGGCCATGGGGAGAGGGCAATGACCGGCGCTATCGCCCGTTTCGACAATGTGGGCCTGCGCTATGGCACGGATAGGGAAGTGCTGTGCGATGTGTCCTTCTCGCTGTTTGCGGGCCAGTTTTATTTCCTGACCGGCGCCAGTGGGGCGGGCAAGTCCTCGCTGCTGCGTATGCTCTATCTGGCGCAGCGCCCCTCGCGCGGGGTGATCAGCCTGTTTGGCACCGATGCGGTCAGCCTGCCGCGTGATCGCCTGCCCGGTTTTCGTCGCAGGATCGGGGTGGTTTATCAGGATTATCGTCTTGTTCCCCATCTATCGGCCTTTGACAATGTAGCGCTGCCCCTGCGGATGGCGGGTATGGATGAACGCGATGTGGCGCGCCCTGTGGCCGATATGCTGGCATGGGTGGGGCTGGCCGACCGGATGGCGGCGCGGCCTGCATCCTTGTCGGGCGGAGAGCAGCAGCGCGTGGCGATCGCCCGTGCGGTGATCGGTCGCCCCGAATTGCTGGTAGCGGACGAACCGACCGGCAATGTGGATTCCGACATGGCGGTCAAATTGCTCCGTCTGTTTGAAGCGCTCAATCGTTTGGGGACGACCGTGGTGGTGGCCACCCACGATATGAACCTGTTGCAACGGCTGCCCGACAGTTTGATCATGCGTCTGGACAAGGGCAGGATGAGCGATCCGACCGGTGCCTTGCGCTATCCGCCCAAGCGGCAGACTCCCTTGGGGGCGGGCCTGTGATCGATATTGCCGCTTCGGAAGCTGCCTCGACTCCCCCGCCACCGCCCGATGACACGCCTCTGGTGGCGCAGCAGGGACCATTGCGGGGCTGGCGTCCCTTTGGCGGTGTGGGCGGGGGCGTGCTGTTCCCGCAGGCGCGCCTGTCTGGCCCTACGCCTTGGGTGATCGCCATTATGGTGGCCCTGACCGTGGTGGCGGCAGCCACCGGCCTTGCCCTGCGCCATATTGCCAATGCGGCGGCGGTGGATGTGGCGGGCGGGGTCACGGTGCAAATCGTGGAGGCCTTGCCCGCGCAGAGGCAGGCGCAGGCGCAGGCTGCTTTGGGGGCCTTGCAGCCCTTGGCGGGCGTGGACAGCGTGCGTCTGGTGCCGCAGGCCGAGGTGGATCAATTGCTCAACCCATGGCTGGGCATGGCATCGGGCGATGGGGACATGTTGCCCGTGCCCGCCTTGATCGATGTCCGGCTGAAATCTGCGGCCAATTCCCGCAATCTGGCCGACCTGCGCGAGGTGCTGGCCAGTGTGGCCCCTGCCGCGCGGGTGGATGCGCAATCGAACTGGTTGGCGCCGGTGTTTGATGCGATTGATTCGCTGCGCTGGCTGGCGCTGGCGATGGTGGGGTTGCTGGCGGTGGCGCTGTCGGCGGCGGTGGTGCTGGCGGCGCGTTCGGCGCTGGGCGCGCATCATGAAACGATCGAGATCGTGCATAATCTGGGTGGCACCGATGCGCAGATCGCCCGCATTTTTCAGCGCGCCATCGGGCTGGACGCGATGTTGGGCGGCGCGGTGGGGCTGGCGGTGGGCGGCATGGCGGTGATGCTGCTGGGCCAGCGCTTTGGCGCTTTGGGCGCGGGGCTGGTGGCCGGTGGCGCGCTGGAGGCGGGCGATTGGCTGGTGATTGCACTGGTGCCCTTGGCTGCCATTGCTTTGGCGATGTTCACCGCGCGGCAAACCGTGCTGATGAACCTGCGGAAGATGCTGTAGATGCTGCGCCGTCTGGCCTCCTTGCTACTGGTGGCATGGGCCTTGGGCTTTGTCGGCTTTGCGGTGTTTCTGCCGCAACCGGCCGAGGTGGGGCGCAGTGATGGCATTATCGTGCTAACCGGCGGCGAGGGGCGGATTGCGCGCGGGCTGGACCTGTTGCGCGCCCATCAGGCGCCGATCATGCTGGTTTCCGGTGTGGACCCCGATGTGAAGCCCAAAGAACTGGCAGCGCAATATGGCATAGAGCCGGTCTGGATGCGCTGCTGCATCACTTTGGGCTATGAATCGGTGGATACGCGCAGCAATGCCAAGGAAGCCGCCGATTGGGTGGCCAAGCATCATCTGGCCAAGGTGCGCCTGGTCACATCGGACTGGCATATGCGCCGTGCCGCATGGGAATTGCACCGCACCATGCCCGATGTGGAGATGGTGGAGGATGCGGTGGCCACGCGGCCCTCTTTGGGCGTGTTGCTGAGCGAATATAGCAAGTTTTTGGCCCGCCGCCTGTGGCAGATTGGCGCGGATGGCGCGGGCGTAGCTGATCGAAAGCGTAATTCATGAAGCGGACTTCTTTGAGCATGGGCGAGATTTTGCGCTCGATCCTGTTCAACCTGTTTTTCTATTTGGTCACTTTCATTCTGGGCCTGATCCTGCCCTTTGCGATGATCGGGCCAAGCCGCAAGGGTGCGGTGGTCATCTGCGACCTGTGGTCCAATTTGCAGCGCTGGGGCGTGGTGCATATTTGCGGCGTCAAAGTGGTGGTCGAAGGCCAGATCCCCAGCGGCAGCGTGTTCGTCGCGGTGAAGCATGAGGCGATGTTCGAGGCGGTGGATATGCCCACTTTCCTCGATTTCCCTGCCGTATTTGCCAAGGTGGAATTGCTGAAACTGCCCAGTTGGGGGCCGGCGGCGGCGCGTTATGGGCTGGTGCCGGTGGAGCGTGACCAAGGGGCCAAGGCTTTGCGCGCCATGCTGGCCGCCGCCCGCAAATTGTCGCAGGAGAACCGGCCCTTGGTGATCTTCCCCGAAGGTACGCGTATGCCGCATGGGGAGAAGCCTGCGCTACAGGCAGGCTTTGCGGGGCTTTACAAGATGATCGGCCTGCCGGTGGTGCCGGTGGCGGTGAACAGCGGGCCTTTGCTGCGCGGTTTCTGGAAAAGGCGCGGCACGGTAACCTATCGCATCGGCGAGACCATTCCCCCCGGCCTGCCGCGCGAGGAAGTGGAAGCGAGGGTCCACGCCGCGATCAACGCGCTTAATGATTGAGGGTTGCGGGCCGGAGGTGAGAACTTCCGGCCCTGACTATTACGAAGCGTCGCGCCCGAAATTGGCTTGCGCCACGTCCTGACCCTGCTCGATAATCGAGCGGCGGATGGCGCGGGTGCGGGTGAAATGGTCGAACAATTGCTCGCCATCGCCCACGCGGATCGCGCGTTGCAGCGCGGTCAGATCCTCGGTGAAGCGCTGGAGCATTTCCAGCACCGCGCCCTTGTTCGACAGGAACACATCGCGCCACATGGTGGGGTCGCTGGCCGCGATGCGGGTGAAATCGCGGAAACCACCGGCGGAATATTTGATGACCTCGCTCTGGGTCACTTCTTCCAGATCGCTGGCTGTGCCTACAATCGTATAGGCGATCAAATGCGGCAAATGGCTGGTGACGGCCAGCACGCGGTCATGATGGGCCGCATCCATCAATTCCACCTTGGCGCCCATCGCTTCCCACAGGGCGGATAGGCGGGCTACAAGGGCCTCATCCGCGCCTTCGGGCGGGGTGATGATGCACCAGCGGCCACGGAACAGGCTGGCAAAGCCGGCGTCCGGGCCGGAATTTTCGGTGCCCGCCACGGGATGGGCAGGGATGATGGCATGGTTGGGCAACACGCTGCCCAGCGCTTCGGCCACCGAGACTTTGCTGGAGCCAACGTCGGAGATCAGCGCGTCTGGCGAGAGCGAAGCGGCGCATTCCTCCGCCGCCGCCGCCATCGCGCCCAAAGGCACGCAAAAGATCACCAGATCGGCGCCCGCCACCGCTTCGCCCGCGCTATCGGCGACATGGCCGACAAGGCCGCGTTCCGCCGCGCGGGCGCGGGTGGCGGCGTCGCGGTCATAGCCGGTGGTGGCCAGATCGGGCAGCGCCTCGCGCAGGGCAAGGCCGATCGAACCGCCCTGGAGCCCAAGGCCGATGATGGCGACTTTGGAAAAACCCGCGCTCATCCTGCGGCCTGCGCCAGTCGGCGGATTTCCGCAGCGATTTCGTCCATCTGCGCCTTGCTGCCGATGGTGATGCGCAACCCATGCGGCAGGCCCTGATTGGGGAGCCAGCGGGTGATATAACCGATCTCCATCAGGCCATTATAGACCGTTTCGGCGGTGAGATTGCCTTCAAACAGGATCAGCACAAAATTGGCCTCGCTGGGCAGCGGGCGGATGCCGTGGTTGGACAGCTGTTCCAGCTCGGCCACAAAGGCTTGGCGCGTGGCCAGATTATGCAGGCGCGAGGCTTCCACAAAGCTCTGATCGGCGACAGCGGCCAGCCCCATGGCTTGCGCGCTGTTCGACAGGTTGAACGGGCCGCGAATGCGGTTGAGCGCGTCGATAATATGCGGCGCGCCCGTGCCCCAGCCCAGACGTTCGCCCGCCAGCCCGTAAATCTTGGAGAAGGTGCGCGTTACCAGCACATTGCCCGCGCTTTGCGCCAGCGCCATCGCGCCATCCTCATCCTCTGGCGAGACATATTCGCCATAGGCCTGATCGAGCACCAGCAGCACGTCAGAAGGGAGCGCCGCATGCAGGCGGGCAATCTCGCCACGCGGCAGGAAAGAGCCGGTGGGATTGTTGGGATTGGCCACGAAAACCACGCGGGTTTTCTCATTCACCAGCGCCAGCAGCGCATCCACATCCGTGCCATAATCGGCATCGGGCGCTACCACGGGCGTGGCCCCGCAACGGCGCGCGGCTATGTCATAGACCGAGAAGCCATAGCGGACATAGATGATCTCGTCCCCCGGCCCGGCATAGGCTTGGGCGGCAATATGCAGGATTTCATCGCTGCCCGTGCCCATCACGATGCGGGCGGCGGGGATGCCGTGCAACTGGCCCAAGGCTGCGCGTAGGGCGTTGCTGTCCGGATCGGGGTAAAGCGCGGGGGCAGCGGCTTCTGCACGGGCGGCCAGCGCGGCGGGGCTGGTGCCCAAGGGGTTTTCATTGGCGGACAGCTTGGTGAGCGGGCGACCGTCATGCCCCTTGCTCTTGCCGGGCACATAGGCATGGATTTGGCTGATCCATGGCTTGGGTGTGGGCAGGGCGGGGCGGATCTGGTCGGTTTGCTCTGTCATAATGGCGCGCCCTTTAACCCAACGCGCCACGAAATGCCAGTAAAGCAGCACTTGCCACTGACCAAGGCATTGGCCCGCATTGACAGAGCGCCCGCCAAGGCCCAATTCAGCGCGCAAGATGGCCAGCCTGTTCACGCCCTGCTCGGAAACCTATGACCTGCCCGATCCGCTGCCGCTGGATGGCGGGCAAAGTCTGGACAATGTCCGCATTGCCTATGAAACCTATGGCAAGTTGAATGCGGATGCTTCCAATGCGATCCTGATCTGTCACGCCACCACCGGCGATCAACATGTCGCCAGCCCGCATCCCATCACCGGCAAGCCGGGCTGGTGGGACAAGATGGTGGGTGCGGGCAAGCAGATCGATACCGACCGCTTCTATGTCATCTGCCCCAATGTGCTGGGTTCCTGCATGGGGACGACAGGGCCGGGCAGTCTGGCCGCCGATGGTAAGCCCTATGGGTTGCGCTTTCCGGTTATTACCATCCGCGATATGGTACGGGCGCATATGGCGCTGCTCGACCATCTGGGGGTGGAGCGGCTTTATGCGGTGATCGGCGGCAGCATGGGGGGGATGCAGGCGCTCTCGCTAAGCGTCAATTGGCCCGATCGGGTGGAGCGCGTTTTGGCGCTGGCGACGACGGCGGCCATGCCGGTGCAGAATATCGCCTTTCAGGAAGTGGGGCGTCAGGCGATCATGGCCGACCCCGACTGGCAGCAGGGCGCCTATTACGAAACAGGCCGCGCGCCCGATGCGGGGCTGGCGGTGGCGCGCATGGCCGCGCATATCACCTATCTGTCCGAGGCGACCTTGTCGGAGAAATTCGGCCGCCGTCTGCAGGATCGGGATGCGAAAAGCTTTGGCTTTGGCGCGGATTTTCAGGTGGAAAGCTATCTGCGCTATCAGGGCAGCAGCTTTACCGGCCGGTTTGATGCCAATTCCTATCTCTATATCACCCGCGCCATGAGCTATTTCGACCTTGGCGAGGAGCGTTTTGGCGCGGGCCATAATCTCCGCCTGTCCGAAGCCTTTGCCGGCGTGAAGGCGCGTTTCTGTGTGGTCAGTTTTGATACCGACTGGCTCTATCCCACCAGCGAATCGCGCAAGATTGCCCATGCGGTCAATGCGGCGGGGGCGCCGGTGTCTTTCATGGAACTGGCCGCGCCCTATGGGCATGACAGCTTCCTTTTGGATGTGCCCGCGCTGGATCGGGTTATTGGCGGGTTCCTGAGCCGATGAAGCAGATTTCGGTCAAATTGCGCCCCGATTTGGCGGTGATTGCCTCTCACGTGGCCGCTGGCGCCAAGGTGCTGGACGTCGGCTGCGGTGATGGCACGTTGATGGCGGCCCTGCGTGACGAGCGTGGCTGCGATGTGCGCGGGCTGGAAATCGCGCCCGATAATGTGGCGGCCTGTGTGGGGCAGGGTTTGTCTGCCATTCAGGGCGATGCCGACACCGATCTGGGCCTCTACCCCGATGCTGGTTTCGATTATGCGATCCTGAGCCAGACTTTGCAGACCACCAAAAGGCCCGATATCGTGCTGGAGGAATTGCTGCGGATCGGGCGGCGGGCCTTTGTGTCCTTCCCCAATTTTGCGCATTGGCGGGTGCGGAGTGACCTGCTCTGGCGCGGGCGGATGCCGGTGACGCGTCTGTTGCCGGTGGCTTGGTATGCAACGCCCAACATCCACCATCTGACCATCACCGATTTCCGCGAGCTTGTACGCGAACGCGGCATTCGTGTGGAAGGCGCATGGTTTTTGGCCGGAGACGGGCTGATCCAGCCAGCCTTGGCCAATTGGCGGGCGGAACATGCGGTGTTTTTGCTGGCCCGTGATGGGGTTAATCCGGCCTAATGACTTTTGCCTATGGCAAAAAGCACCAGAAGCTAACTTGCGATTTAGACCCGCGCGCCTACATTGAGCGTTGCGAAAGGATGCACCGCGATGAATGAAGACCAGCCCAATGGTAATCCCTGGATGAAGAGCCTGTTGATCTGGGGCGGGATCTTTCTGGCCCTGTTCGTGGCGGTGTCCCTGTTTGGCGCCCGTGGCGATGTGGGTGCCCAGTCGATTGCCTATTCCGACTTCCGCGCCAAGGTTGCCGAGGGCAGCGTGGGCGATGTGGCGGTGGGTGAGCAAAAGATCACCGGCCATTTCAAGAATGGCGAGGCTTTCTCGACCGTTCCCATCCCCAATGATGTGACGCTGGCGCCTTTGTTGGCGCAAAATGGCGTGAAATATCAGGGCAAGTCGCCTGAAGAGCCGAATCTGCTGCTCTATATCCTGCTGCAGGCCCTGCCTTTCCTGCTGATCGTGGCGGTGGGCTTTTTCGCCATGCGCCAGATGCAGAAGGGCGGCGGCGGCGGCGCCATGGGCTTTGGCAAGAGCAAGGCCAAGATGCTGACCGAAAAGCAGGGCCGCGTGACCTTTGCCGATGTGGCCGGTATTGATGAAGCGCGCGAGGAGCTGGAGGAAATCGTCGAATTCCTGCGCGATCCGCAGCGTTTCTCCAAGCTGGGCGGCCAGATCCCCAAGGGCGCGCTGCTGGTCGGTTCGCCGGGGACCGGTAAGACTTTGCTGGCCCGCGCCATTGCCGGAGAGGCTGGCGTGCCCTTCTTCACCATTTCGGGTTCGGACTTTGTGGAAATGTTCGTCGGCGTGGGCGCAAGCCGCGTGCGCGACATGTTCGAACAGGCCAAGAAGAACGCGCCCTGCATCCTGTTCATCGACGAAATCGACGCCGTGGGCCGTAGCCGTGGCCATGGTCTGGGCAACAGCAATGACGAGCGCGAGCAGACGCTGAACCAGTTGCTGGTGGAAATGGATGGTTTTGAAGCCAATGAAGGCATCATCATCATCGCCGCCACCAACCGCCCCGATGTGCTGGACCCTGCTCTGCTGCGTCCGGGTCGTTTCGATCGTCAGGTGGTGGTGCCCGTGCCCGATATCGAAGGGCGCGAGAAGATCCTGAGCGTGCATATGAAGAAGGTGCCTTTGGCCCCTGACGTAGATGCCCGCACAATTGCCCGTGGCACGCCCGGTTTTGCCGGTGCCGATCTGGCCAATCTGGTCAATGAGGCTGCGCTGCTGGCTGCCCGCCGCAACAAGCGCATGGTGGCGATGCAGGAATTTGAAGACGCCAAGGACAAGGTTATGATGGGGGCGGAGCGCCGCTCCATGGTCATGACCGAGGAAGAAAAGCGTATGACCGCCTATCACGAGGCGGGCCATGCTCTGGTGTCGATCAACGAACCGGCCAGTGATCCTATCCACAAGGCCACCATCATCCCGCGCGGTCGCGCTTTGGGCATGGTGATGCGCTTGCCGGAACGTGACAGCTATTCCTATCACCGCGACAAGATGCATGCGAACCTGTCGGTCAGCATGGGCGGCCGCGTGGCCGAAGAACTGATCTTCGGCTATGACAAGGTGTCGAGCGGCGCCAGCGGCGACATCCAATATGCCACCAGCCTTGCCCGCAACATGGTCACCAAATGGGGCATGAGCGACAAGCTGGGCCCGCTGCAATATGAAGAGCAGTCCGAGGGCTATCTGGGCATGGGCGCCAACCAGCGCCTGATGAGTTCGGAAGCGACCAACACGCTGATCGATAATGAAATCCGCAGTCTGGTCGATACGGCCCATACGCGGGCTACGGAAATTCTGAAGGCTCAGGAAGAGCAGCTCCACACTTTGGCCAAGGCGCTGCTGGAATATGAAACGCTGACCGGTGACGAGATCAAGCAGGTGGTGGAAACCGGCGTGATCACCCGCGCGGGCAGCAATGTCGGCACGCCTTTGCCCGCCGCGATCATCGGCGGCAGCGTGCCCCGCGCAGGCAAGAGCTCGCCTGCTGGTTCCGCGCCGCAGGGGATCTGATCTCCTTACCGGTAACAAACTTACCGGCAACAAAAAGGCCTCGAAGGGTGAAACCTTCGGGGCCTTTTTTATGTGCGTTAGGCCCAAGAAAAACCCCCGCCAGTTACACTGGGCGGGGGTCTTTATTCCGGCTTGGGCGGGAGAGTTAATTAACCCTCGTAATCGCCACCCAGCGAGGTGTTGCGCACCGGCGCGGCGGCCGTGATGCGCAGGGCCTCGGCCGACTGCGACAGCGAGCCGATATCATCGACTTCATCATCATCGTCGGGCAGAACGCGCTGCATCGAGGTGATCAGCGATTCCTTCAGGATCTTGGGGCGAACGGTTTCCTCTGCGATTTCGCGCAGGGCCACCACCGGATTTTTATCACGGTCGCGTTCGAGGGTCAGTTCCGCACCGCCCGAGATTTCACGCGCACGCTGGGCAGCCAGCAGCACGAGGTCAAAACGGTTGGGGATCTTGTCGACGCAATCTTCGACAGTAACGCGCGCCATAGGGGCACTCCGTTTGCAAATAGGGAAACTCTGACGAACCATGCCGCCTAGGCGGGTGGCGCGTCAGAGTCAAGGATTCGCCGCAGGCTCGCGCTTACTCGTCCAGTTCGTAGGCGTAATTGGCCAGTTCTTCAGGCGCCAGATCGCTGAATTTGGTGATCTTGGCTTCAAAGCGCATCCGTACCTTGCCGGTGGAGCCATGGCGTTGCTTGGCAATAATCAGTTCGGCCAGACCGAACACGCGCTCCATTTCCTCCTGCCAGCGGGCATGGGCCTCGACCACGGCGGGCGGATCGGTGGGGGTGGGTTCCTTGGGTTCGCGCGATTTGACGTAATAATCCTCGCGAAATACGAACCACACCATATCGGCGTCCTGTTCGATTGAGCCGGATTCGCGAAGGTCGGACAGCTGGGGGCGCTTGTCCTCGCGCTGTTCCACCGCACGCGACAGCTGCGACAGGGCGATCACCGGAACATGCAGTTCCTTGGCCAAAGTTTTCAACCCGCGCGAGATTTCCGAAATTTCGTTCACGCGATTGTCTGTGGCGCGGCCGCTGCCCTGCAAGAGCTGGAGGTAGTCGACAATGACCATGCCAAGGCCGTGGCGGCGCTTCAACCGGCGGGCGCGGGTGCGCAGGCCCGAAATGGTCAGGCCCGGCGTATCGTCAATATACAGCGGCAATTGCGCCAGACGCTGCGAGGCAAAGGACAGGGCTTGAAAATCCTCGCGGCTGATTTTGCCCATACGCAGCGCGCTGGAGGAAATGCCCGATTGCTCGGCCAGAATACGGGTGGCCAGCTGGTCGGCGCTCATTTCAAGGCTGAAAAAGGCCACCGCCGCGCCGATCGACTTTTCCGCCGGAATGCCCATCGACAGGTCGGTCAGCAGCCGGTCCGCCGCGTTAAAGGCGATATTGGTGGCCAGCGAGGTTTTGCCCATGCCCGGGCGTCCGGCCAGAATGATAAGGTCGGAATCATGCAGGCCGCCGATGCGCTGGTTCACGCTGTCGAGGCCGGTGGTCTTGCCCGCGACATGGCCGCCCGAATTGAAGGCCTTTTCAATATTGGCAATCGCCACGCGGGTGGCCTCGCCAAAGCTTTTGGCTTCATTGGCGCCGCCCGCGCCATCGGCCACCTTATATAGTGCGGCTTCGGCGGATTCGATCTGCTCCAGCGGCTCAACCGTCTCGCTGGTGTCCATCGCGCCCTGCACCAGATCGCGTCCCACGCGCACCAATTCGCGCAGCAGCGCCAGATCGTAAATCTGTTCGGCCAGCACGCGCGGCGCAATCAGCCCTTGGCCATCGGCGGTCAGGCGCGCCAGATAGGCAGGGCCGCCCAGCGCGCGCATTGCCTCGTCCTGCTCGAAATAGGGCTTGAGCGTGACCGGCGTGACCACCGCCTTGCGCTCCAGCAATTGCATGATCCGCTCGTAAATGCGGCCATGCACCGGTTCAAAGAAGTGGTGCGGGGAAAGCGGCTTGGCCAGTTCCTCGATCACGCGATTGTCGATCAATACCGCGCCCAGAAAGGCAGCTTCGGCCTCGATATTGGCGGGCAGGGTCTGGCCTGCGGCACCTGCGTCATTGGCAGGGGCAAGCGGAAGGGCGGGGGAGTGAAAGGGTTCTGTGGCCATGGAAAGACCCTCATGCGCTGCGGCGTGGCGGGGCGCAATGGGGTTGGCGCGGGCTTGACCTGTGGATAACGGGGATCACTTGCGTGTTGGGTGATTCTGGACCCTTAAAGTGATTCCACTGGGCCTTTGGGTCAATCCCCTTGCCCTTGGCGCTCGCATTTGCGAAATGGGGCAAGGTATGGACCAGCCACGCATCTCTCATATCGAACTGGATGAAGCGACCATCCTCTCGCGCAATGCCGATATCGAGCAGGAGCGCCGCGTGGCCATGTTCGATTTGATCGAGGATAACACGTTCAAACCCCTGCGCATTTGGGAGGCGGGCTTTCATGGCCCCTATCGCCTGCGCCTGAGCGTGTCCGATGGCCGGTTAATCATGGATATTTCCAATGGCGCGGACGGGCAGGGTGAATTGCTCGAATCGCTGGTGCTGGGCCTTGGCCTGTTCCGCCGCCCGATCCGCGAATATTTCGCCATTTGCGAAAGCTATTATCAGGCGATCCGCAAAGCCACCGCGCAGGAGATTGAAACCATCGACATGGCGCGGCGCGGTATCCATAACCGTGCTTCCGAACTGTTGCTGGAACGATTGGAGGGCAAGGTGGAAACCGATTTTGCTACCGCGCGCCGCCTGTTCACGCTGATTTGTGTGCTGCATATTCGGGCCTGAGGCCGCGATAGTGCTGATCCTGAAGTTTCCAAAGGCAGATTGACCCATGTCCCGACGCAAGACCCGCAGCCGTAAGGCGCCGCGCCAACAGGCGCGCGGCCAAGGCGGCATTCCGGCGCGTTGGCGTTGGACCGCTGTTCTGGCTCTCGTGCTGGTGCTGGGCGGGGCCTATGCCTGGTGGAGCGTGCGCCATTGGCAGCCTTCGCGCGCCACCTATCCGGTGCAGGGCGCGCTGGTGGGGCAGGTGGATGGCGATCTGGATTTTACCGCGTTGAAAGCGGTGGGCGCCGATTTCGTCTATGTCGAAGCCTCGGCCAGCGCCTTTGCCCGCGATCCGGCGGTGGTGAAAAATCTGGACGCGGCCAAGGCGGCGGGGCTGCAAGTGGGCGCCTTGCACAAATATGACCCGTGCCAACCGGCGGACAAGCAGGCGGCCAATTTCGTGACCGTGGTTCCGCGTGACCGCAAGCTGTTGCCGCCGGTGGTGGAACTGGAACAACTGGCCGACCATTGTCCGGTCAAAGTGTCGGATGCCGCGGTGGTCAGCGAATTGATGACCTTCCTCAACCAGATCGAAGCGCATAGTGGCAAGTCGGCTATTTTGAAGCTGGGGCCGGATTTTGAAACCACCTATCACATCTCCGGCGCGCTGGACCGTGCGCTCTGGCTGACGCAGGATCGGGTGTCGCCCGATTATGGCGGGCGGCCATGGGCCTTGTGGACCGCCAATAGCGCGTTGATGACCAATGCCAGCGACCAGCCTTTGCGCTGGGTCGTGGTGCATCAATAAAGTGCCGCACCAATAAGGATGCCTATGGACCGCCAGAATTTGCTCGACGCCGCAACGGCCGCCTCTGCCAAGGCCTATGCGCCCTATTCGCGCTTTCATGTGGGCGCCGCGCTCGCTTTTGCCGATGGCAGTGTGGTGACCGGCGCCAATGTGGAAAATGCCTCCTATGGCTTGGCGCTCTGTGCCGAAACGGTGGCGGTGGCCAAGGCGATGGCCGATGGCACGCGCGGCGGTCTGGTCGCGGTGGCCGTGCTGGGCGGTGCGGCAGGCGAGGGCGGGGTGGCGGTGCCGGGCCCCGGCGCGGTGACGCCTTGCGGGCGCTGCCGTCAGGTGCTCAATGAATTGGCGCAATTGGGCGGCACCGATCCGGTGGTCTGGAGTCTGTCGGCCGATGGCGTGCTGGAAATGAAGCTGTCCGAACTGCTGCCCATGGCATTCGGTCCGGCCAATCTGGGTGTTACCGGCGGTTGAACCGTCCCATCGCATTATCGGCTAAGTCCATATTAACCACTTAAATCTCCTGAACCTCGCCCGTTCTTGGTCGCGGTGCGATAGATTAGGAGGTGCTCTCATGAGCTATGCCGTATCAGCCACGACGCCGACAGGCTCGGTCAACGTCCATTCATCCTCTGCCGCGACGATCCGGCAGGCTTTGACCGACGCACGTTCGCAAGGCGCGCAATCGGTCAGCCTGACTCAGGACGGCAAGGTGATTGACGAGAGCCAGATCGGCAAATTGACGCAGACCTTGCTGACCGGTGTCAGCACGTTGAAAACCGCCTGAAAGTTCAGCCAGCAGGCTGGAAATCCAGACTGCCGCGCCTTTCGGCAAATAACCAGACGCCATCGGCCCGCACCAATTGGTCGGCATAGGAACCGACCAGCGGCGGGCTGGCTGAGGCGATGGGCAGATTGTTTCCAGCAGGATCAGCGCTGCCGGTGAACAGCATGATCTGGCTGGAGGCCTTGGCGGTTAAACCGTCATCGGCCACATCGACCAGAATATTGGCCACCACATGGCGGGTCGCCCGTGGTGGTCGCGCCTGAAAAGCAGCCAGAATGGCCTCCCGCCCCGCGATGAAAGCATCGGGGGCGGTGGGGCGGCTCATCCGTCCATTGGCGGTGTACATGGCCGCCACATCATCCCAACGCCCCGCGTCATTATGCGCGGCATAGAGCGTGATGCGGCGGGCGATGGCCTGTTCGGCCAGCATGCGTTCCAGATCGGTCATGTTGGGGTTCTAGCGCGGGTTACTCAATCCTTGAAGCCTTCACGCGCGCGGCTGTTGTCGGCAATGATCGGCGCGCCGGTGACGGGGTGCGGATAGTGGAAGGGCACCACATCGGTGGCCGGCCACAGGCGCGGCGCGGGTTCGACCGGCGCATCGGGGCCCAGCGGATCTTCGGGGAAGAAGGTCTTGGGGTTGGGCAGGAAATCGATCGGCGTCTTGGCCCAGCCATCGGCGAAAGTGCCGTGCCAGAAGGGGTAATAGCGCAGGGCCTTGATCTTCCACACGCCATCCTCACGCACATATTCGTTTTCGTAGAGCCCACCTTCCCACCATGCGCGCTGGTTACCCTCGGCGGTTTCATGCAGACCGGCCTGCATCATCGAACGGCCGCGCACCTGCGCCGTCTTGCGGTCGGGCGCTACGTCGATCACCATTTGCAACTGGGGATGATCCAGCAGCCAGCCATAGCGCGGGCCATTGTGGCCTTGGGTGAACTGGGTCTGGAAACGTTCGATATAGAGGCGGCGCACGCCCTTCTTGCCCTTGTAAATGCCGCCGAGGAACCAGACCTCGCTATCCTCGGCGAACAGGTCCACCACCTCGTTATATTGCGATTTATCGATGAAATAGCCGTAGGTATATTGGATGCGGCGGATCTGGTGAATGTCCTGCTGGATGGCCAGTTCGTGTTCCACCTTTTCCAGACGGGTTGCCAGTTCGGCAATCGTGGGCTCGCTCATATCTCTCTCCCAAATGGGCGCTTGCTGCGCCGCGAATCTTTTGTCATCCATGTGATAACTTCATAGATATGAAGCGCAAAGCAAGAAATCAGGATTCCTGACAAATTCTTGCGCAGGAGAGGATGACCTATGCCGACCGCCATCACCGCCGCCGTTTGCCGCCAAGCCCATGGCGCCCTTTCGCTGGAAAATCTGACGCTGGATGATCCACGCGCGGATGAGGTGCTGGTGAAGATCCATGGCTCGGGCATTTGCCACACCGATCTGGCGGTGCGGGACCAGCAATTGCCGACGCCGCTGCCGGTGGTGCTGGGGCATGAGGGCGCGGGCGAAGTGGTGGCGGTGGGGGCGGATGTCACCCATCTGGCCGTAGGCGACAGGGTGTTGATGAGCTTTAACTCCTGCGGCACCTGCCCATGCTGTCAGACCCATGCGCCCACCTATTGCTACAATTTCTTTCCGCATAATTTTGCCGGTGCGCGGGCCGATGGCAGCTTTACCCTGCATGCTGGGGAGGAGGCGGTGCATGGCAATTTCTTTGGCCAGAGCAGCTTTGCCACCTATGCGCTGGCCACGGCGCGCAATGTGGTGAAAGTGCCCGATAGCGCCGCCCATGTGCCGCTGGAGCAGCTGGCGCCTTTGGGCTGCGGCATGATGACGGGGGCAGGGGCGATCCTGCGCAGCATGAAAGTGCAGGCGGGGCTGCCGGTGGCCATTTTCGGGGCTGGTGCGGTGGGGCTGGCGGCGGTGATGGCGGCCAGGATTGCCGGGGCCGATCCGATTATCGCGGTGGACCTGCACGAGAACCGCCGCGCTCTGGCGCTGGAACTGGGCGCGACCCATGCTCTGGACGGGCGGGACGATCCCTTTGGCAAGATTGCCGCGCTATGCCCGCAGGGTCTGGCCTATGCCTTTGATAACACCGGCCTTGCCAGCATCATTGAGAGCGCCTTTGCCTTGCTGGCCCCGCGCGGGGTGCTGGGCATTGTGGGGGCCAGCGATCCGGAGGCTATGCTCAGCTTTAACGAAACCGCCTTTATGGGCGGCGGACGCACGGTGAAGGGCATTCTGGGCGGGGATAGCGATTTGTTCGGCTTCCTGCCCGAATTGATCGAGCATCATCTGGCGGGCCGCTTTCCCTATGACCGGTTGATCCAGACCTTTCCTTTTGAACAGATCAACGATGCCATCGAGGCGGGCGAGAGCGGGGCGGTGGTCAAGCCGGTGGTGGTGATGGCGGGGTGACTGTCGAGCCTTCACCTATCCGATAATTTCAGATAGAAGAAATTGAGAGCGCTATAGCCGCGTCACAGGAGAGATCGATGCCCAAGATTGCCACCACCCATGTAGGCTCCATGCCGCGCGGGGAAGAACTGACGCCTTTGCTGATCGCGCGCGACCATGGCGATCCGTTTGATGCGGGCGAGTTTGACGCCAAGGTGGCGGTGGCTGTCGATGAGGCGGTGCGCCATCAGGTTGAAAACGGGGTGGATATCGTCTCGGATGGCGAGATGGGCAAGATCGGCTATTCGACCTATATGATCGAGCGCCTGTCCGGCTTTGGCGGCCATGTGGACCGCAAATCGGCGTTGGATCTGGCCGAGCACCCCGCGCTGGTGAAGAAATTGTCGGCGATGATGGGCAGTCAGGATTTTGTCCGCGCCAGCTGCGTGGGGCCGATCAAGCTGGTCAATCTGGACCCGCTGCATGACGACATCCGCCGTTTCAAGGCGGCACTGGCCAAGCATGCCAAGCCCGATACGCAGGGGTTTATGAATGCGGCCTCGCCGGGCCTGATCACTGCTTTTCAGGTGAACCAATATTACCCCAGCCACGAAGCCTATCTGGCCGATCTGGCCGAGGCGATGCGGACGGAATATGAAGCCATTGTTGATGCAGGCTTCTATCTGCAACTCGATTGCCCCGATCTGGCGATGAGCCGCCACACCGGCTATCAGGATTTGACCGAAGCGGAATTCCTGAAAGTGGCCGAAGAGAATGTGGCGGCCTTGAACGCGGCCACCGCCAATATTCCGCCCGAACGGATGCGGATGCATATTTGCTGGGGCAATTATGAAGGCCCGCATGACCACGACATCCCGCTGGAGCGCGTGGTGGACATCATCCTGAAGGCTCGCCCTGCCACCATCCTTTTCGAGGCGGCCAATCCGCGCCACGAGCATGAATGGAAGGTCTGGGCCGACGCAAAGATCCCCGATCACAAGGTGCTTGCCCCCGGCCTGATCGACACTTGCTCCAACTATGTCGAGCATCCCGAATTGATCGCGCAAAGGATCGAGCGTTTTGCAGGGATTGTGGGCGCCGATCGCGTGGTGGCCAGCACCGATTGCGGTTTTGGCACTTTTGCAGGTTATGGCAAGATCGACCCCGATGTGACCTGGAAGAAGCTGCGCAGCCTGCGGCAGGGGGCAGACATCGCCGCCGCTCGGTTGTAAGGCCACAGGATATGGCAGAGAGCAACACATCCTCCCACGTTAAATCGGCGATGCGCACGCTGGACATTATCGAATATGTCGTGGCGCGCGGTGGGCCTTGCGTGGCGCAGGAGATTGCCTCTGCCCTGTCCATTCCGGTGTCCAGCCTGTCCTATCTGCTGGCGACCTTGGTGGAGCGATCCTATCTGGTGCGCGAGGGGCGGTTCTATCTGCCCGGCGCGGGCCTGCACCGCCTGCAGGCCCGCAGCGAGCCCAGCCTTGAGGAACGGGTGGCGCCTTTGGTGAAGGCCTTGCGGGTGCAGGCGAATGAGACGGCCTCTTTCTTCGTGCGCGAAGGTTGGCAAGTGCTTACGTTGGTGACCGAGAGCAGTGACCACGCCCTGCGCTATGCTCTGGCGGTGGGCACGCGCATGCCGCTGCATGGGCTGGCGGCGGGCAAGGCTATTCTGGCCGCCCTACCTGTCGAGGAATTTGAACGCTATCTGGCCGAAACGCGCCGAGAGCGCTTTACCGAGGCCACTTTGGTCGAACCGGCGGCCTTGCGGGTGGAAATCGCCCGCATTCGCCAATCGGGTCTGGCGCGCACCCACAGCGAATATTCGGTGGGGATCGAAGGCATGGCCCGCGCCGTGGTTGTGGCGGGCGAAGTGGTGGGGGCTTTGGCTGTGGCCATTCCATCGGTGCGTTACGATGAAGCGGTGGAGCGGCGCTGCGCCACTTTGCTGGAACGCACCGGCCAATTGCTGGAAATGGCCTGAGCCTTTCTGCGACAAGGCTTGCATTCTGGCGATAATCGACTAGGAGCCGCCACTTCCGGCGGACGGGCTTCTCGCCTGATTCGCTGGATTTCCGTGCGGAAGACGGGGGGATGGCAACAAACGCCCGTCGTTATACCGCTTGATCTGAAGGGCCGGTCTGCCGGCTCCCACAGGATGAAAGGAGGCCATCGTGGCCAAGAAAATTGACGGTTACATCAAGCTGCAGATCGCAGCTGGCCAAGCCAAGCCCAGCCCGCCAATCGGTCCGGCTCTGGGTCAGCGCGGCGTTAACATCATGGGTTTCTGTAAGGAATTCAACGCCGCTACGCAGGGCGTTGAACCCGGCACCCCGCTGCCGACCGTGATCACGGTTTATTCGGACAAGTCTTTCTCGTTCGTCACCAAGACCCCCCCTGCAACCTTCTTCATCAAGAAGGCGCTGGGCCTGAAGTCGGGCTCGAAGGCTCCTGGCAAGGATTCGGCTGGCAAGATCACCACCGCTCAGCTGGCCGAAATCGCCCAGTTGAAGATGAAGGATCTGAACGCCAACGATCTGGACGCTGCCGTCAAGATCATCGCAGGTTCGGCCCGCTCGATGGGCATTCAGGTTGTGGAGGGCTAATCCGATGACCAAGCTGACCAAGAAGCAGAAGTCGCTGGCCGAAAAGCTGGGCGACAACCAGAAGCTTTACGGCGTGGATGAAGCCATCCAGCTGCTCAAGGACCTCAAGAGCGCCAAGTTCGACGAGAGCCTCGAAGTCTCGCTGAACCTGGGCGTTGACCCCCGTCACGCTGACCAGATGGTCCGTGGCATGGTCACCCTGCCCGCTGGTACCGGCAAGGACGTGAAGGTCGCTGTGTTTGCCCGTGGCGACAAGGCCGAAGCCGCTCTGGCCGCTGGCGCTGACCGCGTGGGCGCGGAAGACCTGCTGGAAGACATGCAGGCTGGCAACCTCGACTACGGTCGCGTGATCGCCACCCCCGACATGATGGGCATCGTTGGCCGTCTGGGTAAGCTGCTGGGCCCCAAGGGTCTGATGCCGAACCCCAAGCTGGGCACCGTGACCCCCAACGTTGCTGACGCTGTGAAGGCTGCCAAGGCTGGCCAGATCGAGTTCCGCGTTGAAAAGGCTGGCATCATCCATGGCGGCATCGGCAAGCTGTCGTTCTCGAACGAACAGCTGCGCGCCAACTTTGACGCTTTCGTTGACGCCATTGTGAAGGCAAAGCCTGCTGGCGCCAAGGGCAAGTATGTCCGCAAGGTTGGTCTGTCGAGCTCGATGGGCCCCGGCCTGAAGGTCGACTCCGCTCAGGTTTACGGCAGCTAATCTGCCCCAGCCTAGGCTGAGCCCAACAAAAAGGCCGGAGAGGGAAACCTCTTCGGCTTTTTTGTTGGGCGGGTGATTTTGGGTTTGCCCCATGCTCTCGTGTCATGCATGGTTTTGCGGGCCATTTATCGGGATGCCGTGCTATGCAATTCGTTGCTTTTTATGAGAAAAATGTCCGATGGTTGATGGCCCATGCGCCCCAGCATCCCGATAAATTCCTGCACACCTATTTCGGATTGGCGATCTGGCTGGGCGCAGCACTGATCTTGCGGCGGCCGCTATCGTCCTGGTTACCGCTGTTGGTGTTGCTGGCCTTTGAAGGCGCGAATGAACTGGTGGATTTCCTGCATGCGGTGGGCTGGACCTTGCGCAGCACTTGCTGGGATCTGGTCGCCACTTTCCTGTGGCCGGTGGTTATCTTTACCGCCTTACGCCTGTTTCCGTGGCTGGAAGAGCGCCGCGAGGCTTAGGCCTCGCCGGTCTCACCACCATATTTATAGCCCAGAAAGCGGTTCTGAACTGCCAGTGCGTCCAGTTTGCCCTCGGCCAATTGGCGGGTGACGCTGTTGATCTCGCCGCTGATCATGCCAAGGCTCTCGGCCAATTGCTGGTCGGGGCTTTGGCCAGCATGAGCTTCGCCGCGCAGGGCGGGGGGGATGGCCGTATAGGCATTGACCAGATTGGGCAGATGTTCGCCCACCAATTGCCGCACTTGTCCCAAGGCAGGCGCATCGCCATCCACACGATCCAGTTGGGTGGCCAGTGCATCAAGTTGGTTGCCGATCTGGCCCACCAGATCCAGCGCAGGCGCGGGCAGGGCGGGGCGCTGGGCCTCCAGCCATAATTGCGTTTGGCCCACGAGTTCGCGCGGAGGGCTGGCGCGCAAACTGTCCAGCGTGGGGATGGTCAGCGCGTCCTTACCGCGCAGGCCGATCATCACCACGCCTGCCACCAAGGCCACCACCAGCGCCACACCGCCGCCCATCATACCCAGCAGGGACAGCGCGCCCTTCACCAGCGTCATCACCAGGATCAGCGCCAAAGCGCTTGCCGCCAGCGTCAAGAACAGCTTGGCCGCCTTGCGCTTCTGCCCCGCACGGTGCAGCGCGGCGGAGCGCTGGCCAATCGGCCCGCTGCTACGCCGCCCACCGGCGCGCTGGTGTTGCAGCGAGGCCTTGGCAGCGGCCAGAATGGCATCGCTGTTTTGCGCGGGCGACTGGCTCATGGCTTAGCCTTCAAGGCTGAGCAGGCTGGGCGCGTTGGAGGCGACCTGCGCCTCGCTCTGCCCCTGTGCCCGCGCGATATAGCCCTTGGACTTTTCCACCTCGGCCGACAGGGTGGTGACGGTCTGCTTCATCGAATCCAGCGCTTTAAGCTTGAACGTGTCAATGCTGTCCATCGTGTCGTAAATATTCTGGAAGGCGCGCTGTAAAGTCTCCACCGGAATGGTGCTGGCGGCGGCCTGTTCATGGATGCGGCTCGATTGTTCTTTCAACAGGCTGCTGGTCGAATCGATAATGTTCGCCGTGGTGGTGTTCAGAGCCGTGATCTGCTCCAGCACCAGCCTTTGGTTGGTCAGCGCCTGCGCCACGGTTACAGCGGTGCGCAGGGCGGCAATGGTGGTGGTGCTGGCGCGTTCGACGCCTTTGACCAGTTCCACATTGTTCTTCTTCACCAGATCTAGCGCTAGATAGCCCTGCACCGTCACCGCCATTTGCGTCAGCAGATCCTGCGAACGCTGGCGGGTGTAGAACAAGGCGCTTTCACGGATGGCCTTGGCCTTGGCCGGATCGGAAATGTCCAGATCGGCGGCCACTTCCTCCAGACGCTCGTCCAGCGTCTTGGAGATATGGATCATCTGCTCCAGCTTGCCCATCGCCTCCCACAGCTTGGTGCGTTCGACATCGATGGCGGCATTGTCCATCAACAATTCGTCCTTGCCGCGCGCCAGCGTGTCCAGAATGCCTTTGATATGGCCCTGCGCCGAGGTGTAGCCGTCGAAATATTTCTGCATCGGATTGCCGAAAGGGATGAGGCCGAACAGCTTGCGCGGCTTCATCGCGCCCGATGCGGAAGGGTCAAGGCTTTCCACCGTGCGGCGCAATTCCGTCAGGCTGGCGCCTACGCCGCTATCTTTGTCCATCGCGCGTACGGGACGATCGAGGAAGCGGTTGGACATCCCCGCCGCCGCCGCGATTTCCTTGCGGCCCATATTGGTCAATTGGTCCACGCGCTTGCCAAATTCGGGCGAATTGGTGTCTTGCGCGATCAGGTCGGACACAAAGCTGTCCACCTTCTGGTCCAGTTCCCCGCGCTGTTCCGGCGCCAGAGGCACCAGTCCTGCGGCCTGCGCGGGTGCGACCACCGGCACCGGCTCGGGCGGGGTCAGCGTCAGGGTGGGGGCGTTGAGCTGGGTGGGCGTGCTGGCCATGCTACATCAGGTTCCGCATTCGGGCCGCAGACAAGCGGCGGTGGATATCTGTATTATAGAGATAAGACAGTGCGCCGCAAGGGGGGCTAGGCGCGGCCTGTCACATTCGTCAAATGACTGGGGTCAATGCCTTCCGCCCGCCATGCTGCCTGCCATCGTTTGGTATAGGGCGTGTTGAACAGGATCTGTGCGCGGCCATCGGCGGCGTACCAGCCATGGCTGCGCATTTCACCATCCAGTTGCGCCGGACCCCATCCGGCATAGCCCAATGCCACCAGCCAGTGCCGTGGTCCTGTTCCTTCGGCAATGGCGACCAGAATGTCGCGGCTGCCGGTCAAGGACCATTGCGGGCTGACTTCCAGCGTGCCTTCGCTGGTCCAGTCGGGGCTGTGCAGCACAAAGCCGCGCTGGGTTTCCACAGGCCCGCCGTAATGGACATCGCAATCGGGGGCCACGCCGCGCGGAATGTCCAGATCGTCCAGCAGGTCATAGAGGGTGACGCGATCGAGCACATCGGTGATGCCCACGCCCAGCGCGCCTTGATCATCATGGATGCATAGGGCGATCGCCGCGCCATCAAAGCGGGCATCGGGCATGCCCGGCATGGCCAGCAACAGCCGACCGGCAAGGGATTGGGCCTCTGTCATGCTTTATGGCTAAGCCTCAAGCCTTTGCCACGCAAGGGGGGATTTGGCACTAATGCGCCAAATTGGCGGCAGTATAGCATTCCAGCACCAGAGCCAGCGGCGCGCCCGATGGCAGGCGCAGCAGGGCGCGATGCGACAGGATGGTGCCCGCCGGACAAGATGGTGCCGCGCCGCGCAGGGCCGCCATACGCTCGCGGGTGAAGCGCAAAGGCGCAGCCACTTTGCCAAAGGGCGTGTCGGTGCTGTCCAGCACGCGCACCATTTCTGGCGTCATCCTTTTCGGCAGATACCAGTTATGCGCCTCGGACAGAACCTTGTCGCCGCAGGACAGGCGGACATGGCGATAGGCCGGTTCATCCTCGCTTTGTAACGTGCTGTCCAGATCAGGCGGGGGCAGGGCATCCTGACCCCGCACCGGCGTCGCGGTAATGGTGGGATCCGCTGCCAGTTTCTGCGCCGCGCACCATTGGCCCAAAGCGGCGGTTGCGCTGTCCTGCGCGGCCAGAGTTTGTTCAAAACCGCTCAGGCTTGCCCCCTGCGCCGCCAGCAGCAGCAAACCCGCGATCATATGCCGCCCAGCACCGGTTCCCGCCCCAAAGCCTCCAGCGCGCTGGATAGCACCGTGACGCAAGTTGCCAATTGTTCGGCATCGGTGGAGCGGATCACGAAATTGGCGCCGGTCTGCCCGTCGCGGAAAAAGGGATAGGAGCCGATCGATACCCCTTCATGCGCCTTTTCCGTATCGGCCAGCAATTGCGCCACCTCGCTTTCGCCCACCCAGCAGCCCACCGTTTCCGATAGCACGGGTAGCCCGCCCTCCAGCGTGCCGGTCAGCGCGTCGAGCATGCCCGCCGTAATCATCGGCACACCGGCCATGATGAAAATATTGCCCCAGCAAATCCCCGGCGCGCCCGAATAGCGGTTGGGGATCAGGTCTGCACCTTCGGGCACGCGGGCCATGCGCAGGCGCATTTCAGTCAATTCACTGCCGCGTGAGGCGTAGTAATCGGCCAGAATCTGTCGGGCTTCGGGATGGACCACCACAGGCACGCCCAAGGCTTGCGCAATGGCGTCCACGGTGATGTCATCATGGGTGGGGCCAATACCGCCGGTGGTGAACAGATAATCATGCTTCACCCGCAGCGCGTTGACCGCTTCGATAATGGCGGGAAACTCATCCGCCACCACGCGCACTTCCTTCAGGCGGATGCCCTGCACCCCCAGCCAGCTGGAAATCTGCGCGATATTCTTGTCCTGCGTGCGGCCGGACAGGATTTCGTCCCCGATGACCACCAAAGCGGCGGTGAAGATGCGGGGTTCGGGCGAAGCGGAGGGGGCGATTTCGACCATGGCCCAAGCCTAGCCGCCAAGCAGGCCGCGCGACAAGGCGGCATGGGGGGCAAAGCTGTGGGTAGTCGCGCTTTTTGGGCAGGGGCCTGCGTTTGTGTGGCAAAAAAATAGCCCGCCAGATGGCGGGCCATGGAAGTTTGGGAGAGGATGCCTGAAAAGGCCTCCTCTTTAAGCCTGAAAACGATATGCATGGCAATTGCCAAGACTGCGTATGGACTTGCGTAAAACGCAAGGCGTCAGCTTTCGACCACGACTCCGAACAGGTCATGGGCGTCGGCTTCTTCTACCAAGACCGAAACGATGTCACCCGCGCGCAGTTCCGGCGAGACATCGCGCAGCAGCACCTGCCCGTCGATTTCGGGCGCATCGGCCTGACTGCGGCCGGTGGCGCCAATGTCGCCATCCTCGTCGGGCTCGCCCACTTCGTCGATGATGACAGGGATCACGCGGCCCACCTTGCGCTGCAGGCGCGCGGCGGAAATGGCCTCGGTCTTTTCCATCAGGCGACGATAGCGGTCTTCCTTGACCTCTTCGGGCACAGGGTTGGGCAGGTCATTGGCCTGCGCGCCTTCCACCGGTTCAAAGCGGAAACCACCCACGCGGTCCAGTTGCGCCTCGTCCAGCCAGTCGAGCAGATATTGGAAATCTTCCTCGGTCTCGCCGGGGAAACCAACGACGAAGGAGGAGCGGATCGCCAGATCGGGGCAGATCTCGCGCCATGCCTTGATGCGCTCCAGCACCTTGGCCTCATTGGCGGGGCGCTTCATGGCGCGCAGCACATTGGGGGCGGCATGCTGGAAAGGAATGTCGAGATAGGGCGTCAGCAGCCCCTCGGCCATCAGCGGGATGATCGCATCCACATGTGGATAGGGATAGACATAATGCATCCGCACCCAGGGCGCATGGCCTTCGGGTGTGCGCAATTGCCCCAGTTCGCGGGCCAGATCGGTCATATGGGCGCGCACCTCGCGGCCTTTCCACATCTGGGCCTCATGCTTGGTGTCCACGCCATAGGCGCTGGTGTCTTGCGAGATGACCAGCAATTCCTTGGTGCCCGCCGCCACCAGCTTTTCCGCCTCGCGCAGCACCGCATCGATGCGGCGGCTGCTCAGCTTGCCGCGCAGATCGGGGATGATGCAAAAGGCGCAGGAATGGTTGCAGCCTTCGGAAATCTTCAGATAGCTGTAATGGCGCGGGGTCAGCTTCACCTCGCCATCGGCGCCAGCGGGGATCAGGTCCACAAAGGGCCCGCGCGTCGGCGGGGCAGCCACATGCACCGCATCCACCACCTGCTCATACTGATGCGCGCCGGTGACGGCCAGCACATCGGGGAAGCGGGCGCGGATCGCCTCGGCTTCATTGCCCATGCAGCCGGTGACAATCACCCGCCCGTTTTCGGCCATCGCCTCGCCAATCGCGGCCAGGGATTCCTCCTTGGCGCTGTCGAGAAAGCCGCAAGTGTTGACCAGCACCACATCGGCGCCGGCATAATCCGCGCTCATCGCATAGCCATCGGCGCGCAGGCGGGTGAGGATGCGTTCGCTATCCACCAGCGCCTTGGGGCAGCCGAGGCTGACCATGCCAACTTTGGGCGATTCCGGAATACGGGTAAGAGTCTTGTCTGCCATGGGCTGCGCCCCTACACGCAAATGGCGCGTTTCGCTAGGCTGGCGACAACACGGCAGCGTTTCAGCTTGGGAGAGGCAGATGGGCCCGATTAATTGGTTGGCGGTGGTTCTGGCGGCCGTGGTGGCGGGCGCTTTGGCGCTGCCCTATTACCGGCTGCTGGGGCAAAAGGCGCCGCGCGGGATCAGCCTGTTAGCGCTTTTGGGACCTGCATGGTTGATCGGGCATAATTTCGCGCGGGTGGGCAGTGCCACGCTGGCCGCCAAGCCTTGGCTCTATCCCATGATGTCGGGCGGTTTTGCGCTGTTTATCGCGGTGCCGCTTATTGTGCTGCTTTACGACCGCCAGGGGCTGGGCTGGCGGGCAAGCGCGGTGGATGCCGCCTATGCCTTGCTGGCCTGTCTGGTGATGGGCGGGGTATTTGCCGCTTTGGCCTGAACCCCGCCATCTAACCTTTAATATCCGTTACGATAACGGTCTGCCGGCGGGTTGAGATCGCGCGGGGGCAGATAGTTGAGCGGATCGACCAAAGTTTTGCCACGGCGCAATTCGAAATGCAGTTCGTCGCGCGTGGCGCGGCCGGTATGGCCGACCAGACCCACACGTTCACGCGGGTTCACGCGGTCACCTTGCCGCACGGTAATGCGGTCCAGAAAGCTGTAAACCGACACCCAGCCGCCATCATGCTGCACCACCACCGTGTTGCCATAGCTGTCAGGCTCGCGTCCGGCGAAGGTGACATATCCGCCGGTGATGGCCCGCACGGCGGTGCCCTGTTGGGCAATAATGTCGATCCCATCATGGTAATCGCCGCCATTGGGCGCACGGGTGCGGGCGGTGAAGCGGCGACGCACGCGGCCATCCACCGGCCAGGTAAAGCGGGCGGACGTACGCAGATAGCTGTTGCTGCCGCTGTAATTGGTATAGCTGGCGCCGCTATTGCCATAGGAGCTGTTGCTGTAGCCGTCATTATAGCTGCCCGAGGAGCGGTTCAGCAGGCTCTGGGGCTGGGCCGGAGGGGCCGGGCGCGGTGTGGGACGGGTCACCGTCGGAATGCGCAGCACCTGACCTATGCGCAGATAGGAATCGGGTGAGAGATTGTTGGCCACCGCGATTTCGGAATAGGGCAGGCCATAACGATAGGCGATGTCAAAGCCGGTCTCGCCCTGTTGCACCACATGGGTGCGCGCGCGCGGGATGATCAGGCGTTGACCGACATAGAGATAATAGGGCGAGGGCAGGCGGTTGGCCTCGATGATCAGATTGGCCGAGACACCGGCACGATCCGCAACACCATTGAGCGTTTCGCCCGATTCGACCACATGCACCGTTTCGCGGCGCAGGCTGCGGTCAATATCGTCATAATCGCGCTGGCCACGGTCATAGCGCGGATCGCGGTCTTCATAATCATCGCGCGTACGCGCAGGGGGCTGATTTCCATAGCCATAGCCGCTTGGCGCATTGGCATAACTGTTGACCGGTGACTTGGCATTGGCTTGCTTCAGAATGCGGTCAATCGGGCTATAATATTGCGCGCTCAACGGCGCGGCAACACCCAGCAGCACCGCGGCGGCGGCCAGCAGGCGAAATCTACGTCCAGCCCCTTGGGTTGTGGGCGCCTTGTCATCGTGGATCATGCGTTAAACTTTTCCGAGAGGGTGGACAGCGATGCTTCGTGGGTCAAATCAAGGTGGAGCGGGCTTACGCTGATGTAGCCATCGGCGATGGCTTCAAGGTCGGTGTTGTGGCCCAATGTGTGTTCGATGCCATGCAGGCCGAACCAGAAGTATCGATAGCCACGCGGGTCAGTGCCTTCCACAACAGAGCCTCTGGAATAGTCATGAAAGCCCTGCCTCACGACCTTGATTCCCTTGATGTCTTGGGGAACGATGTCAGGAAAATTAATATTTATCAATGACCTTTTTGGAAGATCGAATTCCAGAAGCGGTCGGATTACCTTTTCGCCCCAGGCAAGCGCCGCGGCGAAGGAAACTTGGTCTCCCATACCTTCCCTGTTGTAAATTTGACTGAGCGCGATGGATTTGATGCCCGCCAGCGCGCCTTCCATGGCAGCCGAAACGGTGCCCGAATAGGTCACATCATCGCCCAGATTCGCGCCGCGATTGACCCCCGACAGGATGAGGTCGGGCGGTGCGGGCAGAACCTTTTTCAGCCCCATGGTCACCGCATCCGTCGGCGTGCCCGACACCGAGAAGCGCCTTTCGCCATGTTGATGCAGGCGCACCGGCCGGTTGAGCGTCAGCGAATGGCCCGCGCCCGATTGTTCCTCGGCAGGGGCCACCACCCAGATGTCGTCCGACAGGCTGGCCGCAATCGATTCCAGAACCGCAAGGCCGGGAGCGTTGATGCCATCATCATTGGTCAGCAAGATGCGCAAGTGAGGCGACCCTATATTCGGGGGCTTGTGCCCCTCGTTGTCAGCACAGATTTACGGCTTCAAAACTTCGACGCCTCCCATATAGGGGCGCAGCACTTCCGGCACGATCACGCTGCCATCGGCCTGCTGGTAATTTTCCAGCACCGCCACCAGCGTGCGCCCGACCGCCAGACCCGAGCCATTGAGCGTATGCACAAAGCGCGTGGCCTTCTCGCCTTCGGGGCGATAGCGGGCGTTGAGGCGGCGGGCCTGAAAATCACCGCAGTTCGAGCAAGAGGAAATCTCGCGATATTGACCTTGTCCGGGCAGCCAGACTTCCAGATCGAAAGTCTTGCGCGCGGAAAAGCCCATGTCGCCGGTGCAGAGCAGCATGCGGCGATAGGGCAGCCCGAGGCTTTCCAGAATATGTTCGGCAGCAGCGGTCATCCGCTCATGCTCGGCATCCGAATCCTCGGGCTTGGTGACCGAAACCAGTTCCACCTTTTCAAACTGGTGCTGGCGGATCAACCCGCGCGTATCACGTCCTGCCGCGCCCGCTTCGCTGCGGAAACACAGGGTGAGCGCGGTGAAGCGTAAAGGGGCCGAGGCATCGAGGATCTGTTCGCGCACCAGATTGGTCAGGCTGACTTCCGCCGTGGGGATCAGCCAGCGGCCATCGCTGGTCTGGAACAGGTCTTCGGCAAATTTGGGCAGCTGGGCGGTGCCATAGACGGCATCATCGCGCACCAGCACGGGCGGCACGACTTCCTGATAGCCGAATTTGGTGGTGTGCGTGTCCAGCATGAACTGGCCCAGCGCGCGGTTCAGGCGCGCTACCTGTCCGCGCAGATAGGCAAAGCGGGCGCCCGAAACGGCCTGTGCGCTTTCAAAATCCAGACCCAGCGGCGCGCCAATGTCGAAATGTTCCTTGGCACCGGTCGCCTCGCGCGGGTTACCCCAGCGCTTGACTTCGACATTCTGCCCCTCATTCTCACCCAGAGGCACATCCTCGGCGGGAATGTTGGGAAGGGTCGACAGGATGGCGGCAACGGCAGCGTCGGCTTGGCGCTTGGCCTCTTCCTGCGCGGGCAGGTCGGCCTTGATCTTTTCCACCTCGGCCTTCAGCGCGGCGGCACCATCCTTGTCGCCCTTGCCCATCAACGCGCCAATCTGCTTGGAGGCAGCGTTGCGCGAGGCCAGCATCGTGTCCACCGCCATCTGGGCGGCGCGGGCCTGCGCATCGGCGGCCAGAATGGCTTGCGATTGGGGTTCCAGCCCGCGGCGGGCCAGACCGGCGTCGAAAGCTGCGGAATTGTCGCGAATGGATCGGATATCGTGCATAATCCCATCGCGTATTGGCAGCTTGGGCCTTGGTCAAGCACTGTGTTTTCCAAAACACTGACATAATCACTCAATTTGTGCGAAATATGTGGAGTCTCTGGCGCAATACGACCTTGGTGGTAGAAGTTGCGGCAGCTAACTATCTGAAAATGGGTTGAACTAATGGTGAAACTGGGCGTTGGGATCCTTGGCAATGGCATGGCGACGCGGGTTTTCCACGCGCCGCTGATTGGTGCAGTGCCGCAATTGGAATTGCGCGCGATTCATGCGCGTTCGGCAGGCGCGATATCGCCCGTGGCCGGTGTGCCGCTGGTGCAGGATCTTGAAGCCATGCTGGCTGACCCCGAGATCGGCCTGATCACGGTGGCCACGCCCAGCGCCACCCATGCCCAATTGGCCGAGCGCGCCTTGCTGGCGGGCAAGCATGTGGTGGTGGAAAAGCCCTTCGCACTGGAACTGGCGCAGGCACAGGCTCTGGTGGCTTTGGCGCGGGGGCGGGGGCTTTGTCTGGCGGCGTTTCACAACCGGCGTTGGGATAGCGATTTCATGGCGGTGCGCACCGCGATCGAGGCGGGGGCGATCGGGCAGGTGGTGCATTTTGAATCGCATTTCGACCGTTTCCGCCCTCAGGTGCGCGAGCGCTGGCGCGAGGATGGCAGCGCGGGGTCGGGCGTTTGGTTCGATCTGGGGCCGCATATGGTGGATCAGGCGCTGGTGCTGTTCGGCATGCCTTTGGCGGTCAGCGCGGATATGGGCGCCTTGCGTCCCGGCGCAAAGGGCGTGGATTGGGCGCATGTGGTGCTGCGCTATGCCGACAAGCGGGTGATCCTGCATGCAGGCCTTTGCGTGGCGGGCGGCGTGCCGCGTTTTGCGGTGCATGGCACGGGCGGCTCGCTGGTGAAGCAAAAGGCCGATCCGCAGGAGGCGCAGTCGGTGGCGGGCCTGCCCCCGCAGGATGCGGCTTGGGGTGTGGATGAGGATCCGCTGCTGCATTACACCGGCGAGGGCGCTCCGCTGGAACTGCCGGTTCCGCGTGGTTGCCAGCAGAGTTTTTACCAACGCATGGCGCAGGCCTGCCTTGGAGAAGGTGAAGCGCCGAATAAGCCTGAGGAAATTCTGGGTGTGCAGGCGATTATCGAGGCGGCGATCCTCTCGGCCGAGGAGGGGCGTGTGGTGCCGCTTTAAGCGCTGGCCGCACGCAGGATCATTTCGCCAAAGCGCGCCATGAGGGAACCGGGGGCCAGAGCCTCCGGCTCCAGCAGGCTTTGCGCATAGCTGCCATCATGGATCGCCACCAGCAAGCGGGCGAGCAGGTCGCGGTCTACGGTCAGCGACAGGCCGCGATGGGACAGCAATTGCTCAAGCGCATCGGCCACGGTTTCGCGCATCAGTGCGCGGTGCTGGGCCAGTTGGGGCGCCAGAGCGGGCTGGCGCATAGCGTAAAGCTGGAACTCGCTGCTCAGCAGATACCATTCGCGGTCGATGGGGAAATTCTGCGTCAATTCGGCAAAGAGCGTGGCCAGACTTTTGTCGGGATAGGCTTCCGCGCTGGCCTGAATATGAACCAGATGGTCTCGTACGCGGGTCAGCATCCGGTCATAAAGGGCGAGAAACAACTGTTCCTTATTGTCAAAACTGGAATGGAAGGCGCCCCGCGTCAGCCCTGCGCGGGCGCAGATGTCATCCAGCGTGGCACCGTGAAAGCCGCGCTCGACAAAGGCCAGCGTCGCCCCGTCGAGAAGTTTCTCGATTGTCTCTTGGCGGGATGGGCGTTTGCGGGGGGATTTTGCCATGTTGACAGCAGGCATAGCAGGCTGCACAAACGACTCAATACGATTTCGTATCGAAAATCGGATAGAGAAGCCGCAGCTTGCATCGGTATCGGCAAAAAGCTTTATAGCGGGCCGGTGCGCAGCCAGTTTGCAGAGGAGAGAGCGCTGTGAAGATAGTCGTGCCTGTGAAGCGGGTGCTGGATTATAACGTGAAGCCGCGTGTGAAGGCGGATGGCACGGGTGTTGATCTGGCGAATGTGAAGATGAGCATGAACCCGTTTGACGAGATCGCGGTGGAAGAGGCGATCCGTCTGAAGGAGAAGGGCGCGGCTAGCGAGATCGTGGTGGTTTCGGTGGGTCCGCAAAAGGCGCAGGAAACCTTGCGCACGGCGCTGGCCATGGGGGCTGATCGCGCCATTCTGGTGCAGACCGATGATGTGGTGGAACCTTTGGCGGTGGCCAAGTTGCTCAAGGCCATTGTCGAGGCGGAAACGCCCGGTCTGGTGCTGCTGGGCAAGCAGGCGATTGACGATGACAGCAACCAGACCGGCCAGATGCTGGCCGCGCTGACGGGGCGCCCGCAGGGCACCTTTGCCAGCAAAGTCGAGGTGGATGGCGATTTCGTCAATGTCACGCGCGAGGTGGATGGCGGTCTGGAAACGGTGCGTTTGGCTCTGCCTGCGATTGTCACCACCGACCTGCGCCTGAACGAGCCGCGCTATGCCTCGCTGCCCAACATCATGAAGGCCAAGTCCAAGAAGCTGGAGACCAAGTCCCCCGCCGATTACGGCGTGGACATTACCCCGCGCCTGACCGTGCTGAAGGTTACCGAACCGGCGCAGCGTAGTGCTGGCGTGAAGCTGGCCGATGTGGACGCTTTGGTGGGTAAGCTCAAGGAACTGGGAGTAGGCGCATGAGCATTCTGGTTTGGGCCGAGCATGACAATGCGGCTTTGAAAGATGCCACGCTTGGCGCGGTGACGGCGGCGGGCAAGCTGGGCGAGGTGCATCTGCTGGTGGCCGGTTCCGGCGTGGACGGCGTGGCCGCACAGGCGGCGCAGGTGGCTGGCGTGGCCAAGGTGCTGGTGGCCGATGATGCGGCCTATGGCGCCGCTTTGCCGGAAAATCTGGCGCCTTTGATTGTGGGGCTGATGAGCTCCTATGATGCGTTCCTGACGCCTGCCACCACCACGGGCAAGAATATCGCCCCCCGCGTGGCGGCGCTGCTGGATGTGGCGCAGATTTCCGACATTCTTTCGGTAGAAGGCCCCAAGACTTTCACCCGTCCGATTTATGCGGGCAACGCCATCGCTACGGTGGAAAGCAGCGACGCCAAGCTGGTGATCACCGCGCGCGGCACGGCCTTTGCCAAGGCGGAAGCCACTGGCGGTTCGGCGGCGGTCGAGGCTGTTGCCACCACGGGCGATGCGGGTCTGTCCAGCTTTGTCGGCGCCGAACTGGCCAAGAGCGAGCGTCCCGAACTGACCAGCGCCAAGGTGATCGTGTCGGGTGGTCGCGCCTTGAAGGATGCTGAAACCTTTGCCGCCACCATCCTGCCTCTGGCCGACAAGCTGGGCGCGGCGGTGGGCGCATCGCGTGCCGCTGTCGATGCTGGCTATGTTCCCAATGATTATCAGGTGGGCCAGACCGGCAAGATTGTGGCGCCCGAAGTCTATGTCGCGGTGGGTATTTCCGGCGCGATCCAGCATTTGGCGGGGATGAAGGATTCCAAAACCATCATCGCCATCAACAAGGATGAAGACGCGCCGATTTTTCAGGTGGCCGATTTCGGTCTGGTCGCCGATCTGTTCAGCGCCGTGCCGGAATTGACGGGTAAGTTGTAAAAGATTTTGGTTCTGTTCCTGCCGTCAATACTGGCGGCAGGACGGGTCCTTTCCGGTTAAAGTTACACTTTCTTAGCGGCTGCCTGCTACGTATTTCCCCATGGGACTTGCGGCGTGAAGCACGCTCATCTGGCATTTGAAAGCATCGGGAGCACGGCTTGGCCGTTGCTTGAGCATGGCGATGCGCCCCCCTCCAGGGCCGAGGGTGAAGGCTTGCGCGAGGCATGGCGCAGGCTGGAGGCGCAAGCTAGTCTTCCCACGCAACATCATGATTTCGTGCAATCTCTGGCAGGTTCCATGCTGGCGGGGAATGTGCTGGAAGTGTTTGCTGCCACCCGTCAGGGGCAGGTGCAAGCTCTGCTGCCGTTGTGTCGTTCGCATGGTTTTGGCGCGCGTTGGCGCATGGTGGGCGCGCGTGAGGTGTTTGAACCGGCCGATGTGCTGTATGGCGATTCGGCAGTGGTACCGGTTCTGGCGCGGGCCTTGGCGCGATTGTCGCGCCCTATCGCGCTAGACAGAGTTCCGGCGGATTCGCCTTTGGTGCCTGCCCTGCGCAAGGCGATGCGCGGGCGCGGGCTGATCTCGGTGCGCCCAGCGGTGCCTTGCCCGACCATCGCGCTGGATGAGAGTTGGGCGCAGCCCGAGTTGCGTTTTAACGCGGGGCGTCGATCCGATTTTCGCCGCGCAGGGCGCAAGGCGGCGGCTTTGGGCAAGGTAAGCTATGAAATGCTCCAGCCTGATGCCGTGCAATTTGATGCTTTGTTTGATGAAGCCTTGCAGGTGGAACTGGGCAGCTGGAAGCGCGAGGCGGGCACGGCCATCGCCTCTGAACCGGCAAAGGAAGCCTTTTTCCGCAGCTATTTCCGTAGCGCGGCGGCCAAGGGCGATTTGCGCATCGCTTTCCTGCGGATCAATGGGCGGGCGGCGGCCATGCAACTCGCGGTGGAGCAGGGCGGGGCCTATTGGCTGTTCAAGATCGGCTATGATGCGGCCTATCAATCCTGTTCGCCGGGTACTTTGCTGATGCTGCACACGATTGGCTATGCAGCGGGCAAGGGGTTGCGTGCCTATGAATTGCTGGGCGGGGTGGAGCCTTGGATCGCCCAGCTATGGACGCGGGAGGCGCATCCCACTTTGCGTTTGCGGACCTATCCTTTCAACCTGCGCAGCCTATGGGCGATGGCGGTGGATGGCGCGGTGTGGGGCTGGGCGCGGTTCCGGCGGGGCAGGGCATGAGCTTGTGGTCGGCCTTGCGCGATATGCGCTATGCCTTGCCTGCGCAGGTGGAGCGTTGGGTCGATGGTCCCGATGCGGCATCGGTGGCGCGCATGGGGCAGGCGGCGAAGGGGATGCGGGCCACCTATGGCTATTTCCCTGCACAGCAATCTGACCCTGATCAGGTGATGGCTGCCAATCAAGCGATGCTGGCCGCTTTGCGCGGACAGGGTGGCGATGCGCGTCTGGCGGTGAAGGCGCCGCATCTGGGCTTTGATGCGGGGCGGATTGCGGCGCTGGCAGGCCATGTGCCGCTGATCTTCGATGCCCATGCTCCCGCGCAGGCCGATGCCACGCTGGCTCTGGCCACGGCGTTGGGGGAGCAGGGCGCGGTGGGATGTGCTTTGCCTGCGCGTTGGCGGCGGTCGATGGCGGATGCAGCCGATTTGCGCGATGGGCCTTTGATCCTGCGGGTGGTGCAGGGCGAATGGGCCGATCCCGATGGCAGCGCGCCGGACAAGGTTGCCTATCTGGAACTGGTTCGGGCCTTGGCGGGGCGTAGGGCGATGGTGGGGATTGCTACGCATGATCCGACGCTGGGGCAGGCGGCCATGCAGTTGCTGCTGGAGGCGGGCACGCCTTGCGAGTGGGAATTGCTGCGCGGGCTGCCCCGCCGTCGGTGCCGGATTTTGGCGCAGCACTTGGGGGTTCCGGTAAGGCTCTATTGGCCCTTTGGCCCCGGTTGGTGGCCCTATGCGGTGGATAAGGCGCTGGCGCGACCTTATTTGCCATTATGGGCGTTTCAGGATCACTTCTCCCGCGTTAGTCTCTAACGCATTCATGGCGCTTGACACCGTGCTTGGGGTGTGATGGTAGCGCTATCAAGCAATCGTGAATGGCACTTTTGCATCAGATTTATATGACGCGCAAAAGGGAGAGACTTATGGCGCTGGACCTTCCCCTATCCCAACTCCTGCCCGCCGACTGGCGCGAGGGCCGCTTTCTGGGCCGTATCGCCACGCAGGCAGGCCCTACGCCCATTCTGGTGGAAGGCGGCATCGCCTATGACATGAGCCGCGTGGCCCCCACCGTGGCGCAATTGGTCGAGCGCCTGCCTTTGAACGCCGCCGATGGTGTGGCACTGGGATCGCTGGATGCTCTGGCCGATCCCTTGCTCAGCCCGATTGACCTGCAATGCGTCAAGGCCGCTGGCGTCACCTTCGCCACCTCCACACTGGAGCGCGTGATCGAAGAGCGCGCGCGCGGTGATGCGGGCAAGGCGCTGGAAATCCGCGCCCGTATCGAGGAACGCGTGGGCGGTTCGATCCGTTCTGTGGTGCCCGGATCGGTTGAGGCCGAGGCGCTCAAGGAATTGCTGATCGCCGACGGGCTGTGGTCGCAATATCTGGAAGTCGCCATCGGGCCTTACGCCGAAGTCTTCACCAAGGCGCCGGTTCTGGCCACGGTGGGCGCGCTGGAGCAGATTGGCGTGCGCAGCGATTCCACCTGGAACAATCCGGAACCCGAAGTGGTGCTGCTGGTCAATGCCGCGGGGCAAGCGGTCGGCGCGACCTTGGGCAATGACGTGAACCTGCGCGATATGGAAGGGCGCAGCGCGCTCCTGCTCGGCAAGGCCAAGGACAACAACGCCTCCTGCGCGCTGGGGCCTTTGGTGCGCCTGTTTGACGATGGCTTTACCATTGATGACGTGCGCAATGCCGAGGTTGAGTTGCTGATCGAGGGGCCGGAAGGCTATCGTCTGGAAGGCCATTCCAGCATGAACCAGATCAGCCGCGATCCGCTCGATCTGGTGGCGCAAACCTTGAGCGAGCACCAATATCCCGATGGCTTCGTGCTGTTTCTGGGCACGCTTTTCGCCCCCACGCAGGACCGCGATCATGAAGGGCGCGGCTTCACCCATAAGGTGGGCGATGTGGTGAGCATTGCTACCCCGCGCCTTGGCCGTCTGGTCAATGAAGTGGTGACTTCCAAGGATGCCGCCCCATGGACCACCGGCATTGCCGCGCTTTACGCCAATCTGGCATCGCGCGGTCTGTTGGGAGCAGCAGCATGAGCAAAAGCGCGATCTATCCCAGCCTGCAAGGCAAACGCGTTTTCATCAGCGGTGGCGGCAGCGGCATTGGCGAAGGGCTGGTGGAAGCCTTTGTGGCCCAAGGCGCGCGTGTGGCCTTTTGCGACATTGCCGTGGCGGCAGGTGTGTCTGTGGTGGCCCGTGTCTCGCCAGATGCAGCCTATGCGCCGGTGTTCATCCCCTGCGATCTGACCGATCCTGCCGCTCTGGCCGCCATGATGGCGCAGGCCGAGGAGGCTTTGGGCGGGTTCGATGTGGTGGTCAACAATGCGGGCAATGATGACCGGCATAGCGTTGAAGAGGTGACGCCCGCCTATTGGGATGAGCGCATGGCGGTCAATCTCAAGCACCAGTTCTTTGTCGCGCAGGCTGCCGTGCCCGCGATGAAGCGCGCAGGGGGCGGGGCGATCATCAATTTCGGGTCGATCAGCTGGCATCTGGGGCTGAAGGATCTGGTGATCTATCAGACTGCCAAGGCTGCGATCGAAGGCATGACGCGCAGTCTGGCCCGCGAATTGGGGCGGGACAATATCCGCGTGACCGCCATCATCCCCGGCAATGTGAAAACGCCGCGTCAGGAAAAATGGTACACGCCCGAAGGCGAGGCCGAGATTGTGGCGGCGCAATGTCTGGACGGGCGTTTGGTGCCTGCCGATGTGGCGGCGCTGGCGTTGTTTCTGGCTTCGGATGATGCGCGTTTGATTACCGGCCATGAATATTGGATCGATGCGGGGTGGCGCTGATGGAACAGGTTACCGCTGTTTGGCCTTTGGGCGCGACGCTGGGCGAAGGTCCGGTCTGGGTGGAGCGCGATGCCGCCCTGTGGTTTGTGGACATCAAGGCGCCAGCCATCCATCGTTTCGATCCGGCCAGTGGTGCGACCCAAAGCTGGAGCGCGCCCGCGCAAGTGGGCTGGGTGCTGCCGGCGGAGGATGGGTCTTTCATCGCTGGCCTGCAAAGCGGGGTGCATCGCTTTGATCCAGCCACGGGCAGCTTCACCTTGCTGGCCGCGCCAGAGGCAGGTCTGCCGGGCAATCGCCTGAATGATGCCACGGTGGCGCGTGATGGTGCGATCTGGTTCGGATCGATGGATGATGCCGAGGAAGCGGTGACGGGCCGCTTCTATCGCATGGATACGTCGGCTTGTGCTGATACCGGCATCGCGCCGGTTTGCATCACCAATGGTCCGGCCTTCTCGCCCGATGGCGGCACGCTTTATCATGTGGACACTCTGGGCCGCCAGATCTGGGCCTCGCAGGTGGAAGGCGCAGCCGTCATCTCCACCAGCCTGTTTGCAGAAATCGAGGATGGGGCAGGCTATCCCGATGGGCCGGTGGTCGATGCTGTGGGCAATGTGTGGATCGGCCTGTTCGCGGGCTGGGGCGTGCGTTGCTATGCGCCCGATGGCACTTTGCTGCGTTACGTGCGCCTGCCGGTGGCCAATGTGACCAAGATCGCCTTTGGCGGGCCGGACCTGACCACTGCCTATGCCACCACCGCGGCCAAGGGGCTAAGCGAAGCCGAATTGGCAGAGCAGCCTTTGGCGGGGGCTTTGTTTGCCTTTGACGCGGGCGTGGCGGGCATGGCGGGCCATCTGGCCAAAATCTGAAAATATAAGGGAGAGCGCATGATGCAGGAAAGCGGGGAGGCCAAAGCCAATATGGGCTTTGTCGCCGCGATTGTGGCGGTGGCCACGATTGGCGGCTTTATGTTCGGCTATGATTCCGGCGTGATCAATGGCACGCAAAAGGGGCTGGAGGCCGCTTTCGACCTTGGCAAGGTGGGCATTGGCATCAATGTCGGCGCCATTCTGGTGGGCAGCTCGGTCGGTGCCTTTGGTGCGGGGCGTCTGGCGGACCGGATCGGACGGCGCGGGGTGATGAAGCTGGCCGCGCTGCTGTTTCTGGTCAGCGCTTTGCTGGCGGGCGCGGCGGGCAGTTCGGTTTTGTTCATTCTGGCGCGCATCATCGGCGGGTTGGGCGTGGGCGCGGCCAGCGTGATCTCGCCGGTCTATATTGCCGAAGTGGTGCCCGCCAGCGTGCGCGGACGCCTGTCAAGCGTGCAGCAGGTGATGATCATTTCGGGCCTGACCGGCGCTTTCCTCGTCAATTATGTGCTGGCCAATTATGCGGGTGGGTCGACGGCGGAACTGTGGGGCGGCTTCCCTGCATGGCGCTGGATGTTCTGGTTGCAGGCCATTCCGGCGGCGGTCTATTTTGTGGCCTTGCTGTTCATCCCTGAAAGCCCCCGCTATCTGGTGGCGCGCGGGGATGAGGCGGGCGCCGCCCAAGTGCTGACCCGCCTGTTTGACGCCAGCGTGGCGCAATCCATGGTGGCTGACATCCGCGCCAGTCTGGCCGCTGATCATCACCGCCCGCAATTGTCCGATCTGGTGGACAAGGCCACGGGGCGCATCCGTCCCTTGGTGTGGACGGGCATCGGTCTGGCGGTGTTCCAGCAATTGGTGGGCATCAATGTGGTGTTCTATTACGGCGCTACCTTGTGGCAGGCAGTCGGTTTTTCCGAAGCCTATGCGCTGCAAACCAATATCCTGTCGGGCGTGGTGTCGATTGCGGGCTGTCTGGCCGCGCTGATGCTGGTGGACCGCTTGGGGCGCAAGCCTTTGCTGTTGATCGGTTCGGCAGGGATGACGGTGACTTTGGGCACTGTGGCTTGGGCTTTTTCCACCGCAGTGGCGGGCGCGGATGGCGGGCTCAGCCTGCCGGGGCATAATAGCGTGATCGCGCTGTTTGCTGCCAATGCCTATGTGGTGTTTTTCAACATGAGCTGGGGCCCGATCATGTGGGTGATGCTGGGCGAGATGTTCCCCAACCAGATCCGTGGTTCGGGGCTGGCGGTGTCCGGCTTTGCGCAATGGATGGCCAATGCGGCCATTTCGGTCAGCTTCCCCGCTCTGGTGGTCTCGCCCGGTCTGGCGGTCACCTATGGCGGCTATACGCTGGCGGCGGCGGCCTCTTTCTTCTTTGTGCGGGCCAAGGTGCGTGAAACCAATGGCGTGGCGCTGGAGGATATGCAGGGCTGAAACGGCCTGCATAAAGGCATGAAAAAGGGCGGAAGGGGAATGCTCCCTTCCGCCCTTTCTTTTGCGCCCGCCTCCTTGCGAAAGGGGCGCGAGGGATCAGAAGCCCATGATGCGCTTGTTGAGATCGCGATCCGAACCGGAATCGGCGAAGTCGTCGAAGGCATGTTCGGTGACGCGGATGATATTCTTGGCGATGAAGGGCGCGCCTTCTGCCGCGCCCTGTTCGGGATGCTTGAGCGCGCATTCCCATTCCAGCACGGCCCAACCGGCAAAGTCATACTGCGCCATCTTGGAAAAGATCTGCCCGAAATCGACCTGACCATCGCCAAGGCTGCGGAAGCGGCCCGGACGGTTCACCCAGCTCTGATATCCGCCATAGACGCCGCTGCGGCCCGAGGGACGGAATTCGGCATCCTTCACATGGAAGCATTTGATGCGTTCGTGGTAAATGTCGATGAATTGCAGATAATCCAGACATTGCAGCACGAAATGGCTGGGGTCATACAGGATATTGGCGCGCGGGTGGTTGTTCACGCGTTCGAGGAACATCTCAAACGTCACGCCGTCATGCAGGTCTTCGCCGGGGTGGATTTCAAAGCCGATATCCACGCCGTTTTCGTCAAACACGTCAAGGATCGGCTTCCAGCGGCGGGCCAATTCGTCAAATGCATCTTCCACCAGACCTGCAGGACGCTGCGGCCAGGGATAGACATAGGGCCATGCCAAAGCGCCGGGGAAGGATGCATGGGTGGTCAGGCCCAAACGCTGCGAAGCCTTGGCGGCCAGCTTCATCTGTTCCACCGCCCAAGCCTGACGCGCCACCGGATTGCCCCGCACTTCGGGCGCGGCAAAGCCGTCAAACTGCGCGTCATAGGCCGGATGCACGGCGACCAGCTGCCCCTGAAGATGGGTGCTGAGTTCCGTGATCTCCAGCCCCTTGTCGGCCAGCATGCCCTTTACGTCGTCGCAATAGGTCTGGCTTTCGGCAGCCTTGGCCAGATCGAACAGGCGTGCGTCCCAGCTGGGGATTTGCAGACCTTTATAGCCCAGCCCTGCCATATAATCGGCAATCGCGGGCAAAGAGTTGAACGGCGCGGCATCGCCTGCAAACTGGGCGAGGAAAATGCCGGGGCCTTTGATGGTTTTCATGGAAATAATCCTTGGGTTTAAACCGTGAAATCGACCCAGCCAGCGCCAGCAGCAGAAGCCGCCACCGCCGTTTCGATCAGGGCCATGCCGCGCAAACCGTCCTCGATACCGGGGACCAGCGCGCCTTCCTCGCCGCGCAACATGCGGGCAAAGTCACGGTAGAGATTGGCAAAAGCCTCCAGATAGCCTTCGGGGTGGCCGCCTGGCGTGCGGCTTGCCCATTGCGCGTCGCTGCCCAGCGCGGGATCGCCCGCCTGCACCAATTCGCTGCGGCCATCATCATGGAAAATCCAGAGCTGGTTCGGCTCTTCCTGACGCCAGCGCAGGGCGGCCTTTTCACCATAGATGCGGATCGACAGGCCATTGCGCTCGCCCACCGCAATCTGGCTGGCCAGCAGGCTGCCGCGTGCGCCATTGTCGAAACGCAGGAACATCTGGCAATCATCATCCACCGCGCGGCCTTCGACCACCGTGCCCAGATCGGCCAGCAAACGCGTGACACGCAGGCCGGTGATGAATTCGGCCAGATGGAAGGCATGCACGCCAATATCGGCAATGCAGCCGCCTACGCCCGAACGCGATGGGTCGCCGCGCCATTCGGCCTGCTTGCCGGTATCGGGTTTGGACAGCCAGCCCTGCGGATATTCCACCGTCACCTTGCGGATCGTGCCCAAGGCGCCAGCGGCAATACGGGCGCGGGCTTCGCGGACCAGCGGATAGCCCGAATAGGTGTAGGTGAGGGCAAAGGGCTTGCCCGCTTTTTCGATGATGGCGGCCAGTTCATGCGCCTGCGCCAGCGTGGTCGTCGCGGGCTTGTCGCAGATGACGGCAATGCCAGCCTCCAGCGCGGCTTTCGCTGCGGGCAGATGCATGTGGTTGGGCGTGGTAATCGCCACAAAATCAATGCCATCCTCTCGCGCAGCCTCGCTGGCCAGCATGGTGGCAATGTCGGGATAGGCGCGGGCCGGATCGATGCGATAGGTCTCGCCCGCGATCTTCGACTTTTCCGCGCTGCTGGAAAAGGCACCCGCCACCAGTTCAATTTCGCGGTCCAGTTCCGCCGCGATACGGTGGACAGGCCCGATAAACGAGCCAGGGCCGCCACCAATAAGGCCCATGCGTAAACGTCGCGCTACCATTGCACTTTCCTGTCTTTCAGTCAGTCTGGCCTTTTCGCCCCAAAAAGACAGGGGGCAGCGCAAGGCTACCCCCTGCCAGTCAGGGTGTTCAGGCTACGAAGCGGCTGAGGAAGTCGAAGGACTTCTTCACCGCGGTGAAGCGGTCGCTCGCGAAGGGCGGCTCTTGCTCCACAAAATAATTGGTCACGCCCGATGCCGCGCAGGCGGGCAGGATGCGGTGCCAGTCCAGCTTGCCCGAACCCACTTCGGTCGGGTCCTGCTGCAAGGTGTAATTGGTCTTGGTGGTGGGCTTCACATCCTTCAGGTGCACCATGCGGATACGGCCCTTGAGCTTGGCAATTTCGGTTGCCGCGTCATGGCCCGCCGCCGTGGTCCAGCCCAGATCGAGTTCAAGGAACACCAGCTTGGGGTCAAGTTCCTTGGTCAGCACTTCCCAACCGGTGGTGCCGCCCTGCGGTTTGAACTCCATATTGTGGTTGTGATAGCCAAGGTCGATGCCATGCGGCTTCAAGGCTGCCGCGCGTTCGTTAAGCACGCCGCCCAGACGCTTCCACATGTCCAGACCGCCCGCTTCGACGCCCGCGATCAGCGCGGGGCGCATGTCGGCAGGGTTGCTGGGCGGGGTCCAGTTGTCGGGCAGCAACGGCATGGGCAGCACGGCCTGATGAATGCCCAGCGTGCCCAGCGCATCGGCGATTTCCTGCGGGCTGCTCATCAGCGTCAACGAGCCAGGCGGCACGCGTGCGGGCAGCGTCATATGCATGCTGGTGTAACGCAGGCCAGCCTTGTCGGCAGCGGCGCGCAAGGCCTTGGGATCCATGCCATAGAAACCGGGCAATTCGATCTCGCGATAGCCGATGGCGGCCAATTTCGCCAAAGTGCCGTCCAGATCCTTGGTGGCGGCATCGCCCAAAGTGTAAAGTTGAAGCCCGATCGGCTTGTTCAGCTTTGCAAAAAACGGCTTGCGCGGGGCGGCGATGGCAGGGGCGGCGGCGGCAAAGCCCAGCGCGCCCATGCCGGCCAGCAGGCCACGGCGGTTAAGGTTGATCGACATTTTATGCATCCTCCAAGGTCCCGGCCGGTGCGGCCGTGGGTGGGTTAAAGGCGAAGGCAAGCACCAGCGCGCCCAGAGCGGCCAGACCTGCGGGCACGAGGAACAGGGTGGAATAATCCACCTTGCCATCGGCACCGGTCAGGCGGGCGATCAGATTGGGGAACACATAGCTGGCAACCATATTGCCCACGCCCAAGATCAGCAGGTTGAACAGGCCCTGCGCGCTGGAGCGGACATCTTTCGGGAAGGCTTCATCCACGAAGATGTACACGGTGGCAAAGAAGAAGGCGTAGCAAATGCCATGCAGCAGCTGCACCGCGATGATGGCCGGAACGCTATCGGCCAGAAAGGCAAAGGCAAGGAAACGGGCGGCATGGCCCAGAATGCCCACGATCATCGTCTTGCGCCAGCCCAGCTTGCCCAGCACCACGCCCAGCACCAGCATGGTCAGCACTTCGGCAATCTGGCCCAGGCTGAGCACCACCATCGACAGGTTGCCCGCAATGCCCACGCGATTGGTGAGGAAAGCGTCGGCCATCACGAAATAGCCGTTATGCACCACCGAATCGAGGAAGGTGACAAAGAACAGCACTGCCACGAAAGGCTTCTTCAGCAAGCCCAGCGCACGGCGCCATGCCAGCGAATCAAGCCCTTCGCCGCCCTTTTTCGGAGGCGTGTGGGGCAGGGTGAGCGAGAAGACAGCCAGAGCAAACGAGATGCCCGCCGAAACGAGGAAGATCGACCTTACCTGTTCCACGCCGGAATGTTCGGACAGGATGAAAACGAAGGGCCAGCTGGCCATCACCCAGCCTACCGTGCCGCCCGAACGGACCTGGCCGAAGTCCTTGCCATTGGGCAGATTGGCAAAAGCGACCGTGTTGGTGACCGACAGAGTGGGCACGTACACAAGGCTATAGGCCAGATAAAAGGCGAAAAAGGCAGGGAAGCTGGTGGAGTAAGCTGCGCCCAGCAGGCAGATTGAACCGATTACATGGCTGACCGCAAGAAAGCGCTCGGCAGCGAAGTGACGGTCTGCGAACTGATTCGAAAAGAAGATGCCCACCACCGAGGCGATGCCCCAGCAGGAACCCACCAAAGCCTGCTGTCCGGCGGTAAAGCCCAGCATGGACATATAGGGGAACAATTTGGGCGCCCAGGCCCCCCAAATGGCCAATTGTAGAGCCATCATGATGAAAAGGCTCAATTTTCGTGTTTGTGTTGACAAGGTCTGATCCTCTACCCCATATTTTCACCGAGGTTGCCAGAGAAGAATGGCTCTGGTCAAGCCAACATTCTTATTCCTATCCTCCACAAAACAATCGACCACACACAATTGGGAAGAGGCGGTCAAAATGAAGATGATCGAGATGGATCGTCGGCGCATGCTGGAAAGCGTGGCGGCGTTGATCGGGGCGGCTGCGCTTCCGCTGGATGCCATGGCCGCGGCGGCCAAGGCTCCGGCTAAAGGAAAGCCCGCTTTGGATGCGCCGACCATGGCGCTGGTTTCGGCGGTGGCTGATACTCTGGTGCCGCGCACCGATACGCCCGGCGCATTGCAGGTGGGCGTGCCTGCGCGCTTTGCCGGCCTGCTGCAAAACTGGGCCAATGCCGAGCATAAGGCGCAGTTCCTTGCCGCCTTGGCCGCGATTGATACGGCCGCAAAAACCGAGGCAGGCAAGCCGTTTACGCTGTTGCCCGCTAGCCAGCGCGAGGCTTTCCTGCGCACCTATGACAAGGCCCATCTCAAGGTGGATGCGGCCTATACCAAGCTCAAGGATCTGCTGGTGATGCTGTATTATTTCAGCGAGCCGGGTGCCACGGTGGAACTGCGTTACGAACATGTACCCGGTGCATGGGAAGCCTCGATTCCCCTGACGCCGCAGACCCGCGCTTGGGCCGGTGCCAACGTCGGATAAGCAAGAAAAGTTTTTGGGAGAGAAGCCATGTTTGACGCCATTGTAATCGGTTCCGGCATGAGCGGCGGTATCGCTGCCAAGGAACTGTGCGAGCGCGGCTTGAAGACGCTGGTGCTGGAACGCGGTCGCAAGATCGAGCACGGCGCGGATTACAACGACTGGATGCAGCCTTGGGAATTGCCCACGGCGGGCCAAGTGCCTGAAGATGTGCTGGAAAAGGACTATCCGATCCAGCGTCAGTGCTATGCGGTCAACACCGCCACCCAGCAATATTGGGTGAAGGACAGCCAGCACCCCTATGAAACGCCCGAAGGCAAGCCCTTCTCGTGGATCCGCGGCTATCATCTGGGTGGCCGCTCGATCATGTGGGGCCGCCAGACCTATCGCCTTTCGGAAATGGACCTCAGCTCCAACGCGCGCGACGGCCATGGTATCGACTGGCCGATCCGTTACAACGATCTGGCGCCGTGGTATGACAAGGTGGAAACCTTTATCGGCGTGTCCGGCGCCAATGAAGGTCTGCCGCAATTGCCCGATGGCAAGTTCCTGCCCGTCATGCCGATGACCGATGGTGAAAAGCTGTTCAAGGCTGCGGTGGAAAAGAACTTCCCCGATCGCAAGGTCATTCAGGGCCGTTGCGCCCATTTGACCGAGCCGCAGCCCCATCATATCGAGCTGGGCCGCAACCCCTGCCAATATCGTTCGCTGTGCGAGCGTGGTTGCAGCTTCGGCGCCTATCACTCCAGCCTGTCGTCTTCGCTGCCCGCCGCGCAGCGTACCGGCAATATGACGCTGGTGACCGATGCGATCGTGCATTCGATCGTGACCGATCCCAAGACGGGCAAGGCTACGGGTGTCCGTATCATCGACCGCCTGACCAAGCAGGCCCGCACTTACGAGGCCAAGGTGATCTTCCTTTGCGCCTCCACCATTGGCAGCGCGCAGGTGCTGCTCAATTCACGCAATGATGCCAATCCGCGCGGGCTGGCCAATTCCTCGGATCAGGTGGGCCGCAATTTGATGGACCACGTTTATGGTCCGACCGTGATGGGCGTGATGGATGGTCCCGACACCTATCATCGTGGCCGTCGCCCCAACGGTCTTTACATTCCGCGTTATCGCAATGTGGAAAGCCAGAACGAGAGCTATCTGCGCGGCTATGGTTTCCAGGGTGGCGTGATGCGTCAGGGCTGGCGCGGCGTGGCCGGTTCCGAACCGGGCGTCGGCAAGGAATTGAAAGAGCGTACCCGTCACCCCGGTCCTTGGGTGGCACGCCTTTCGGGCTTTGGCGAAATGCTGCCCAATCCGGAAAACCGCGTGACGCTGCATGCCAGCAAGGTTGACGAATGGGGTATTCCCCAGCTGCACATCCATTGCGAACATGGCGAGAATGACAAGGCGCTGGGCCGCGTGATGTTGGAAGATGCCAAGGCGATGCTGAAGGCTGCCGGTGCGACCATCACCTATGAAACCGGTCGTCTGCATCCTCCGGGTCTTGGCATCCATGAAATGGGCACGGCACGCATGGGCGCCGATCCCAAGACTTCGGTTTTGAACAAATATAATCAGGCGCATGACGTGCCCAACCTGTTCATCACCGACGGCGCAGCCATGGTTTCGAGCGGATGTCAAAATCCTTCGCTGACCTATATGGCCATGTCGGCGCGAGCAGCCTATCATGCCAGCGAATTCCTGAAGGCTGGCACCATCTAAAGCCAGCCCGCGAGGGGGAATCTGTGGGGCTCCGGCGGGCATGTGCCTGCCGGAGTGGCATGATGGGAGTGGGTTGCTTTGGTTACCATCCGCGATATTGCGCGGCAGGCGGGCGTGTCTGTTGCTACCGTGTCTCGTACCCTGTCCGAACCGGATGCGGTGCGCGCCGAGACGCGGGCGCGGGTGCAGGAAGCCGTGGCGGCGATGAATTACACGCCCAATGCCATCGCCCGCCAATTGCGGCGCCAGCGTAAGGAAACGATCATTGTGATCGTGCCTGATATCTCGAACCCTTTCTTCAGCGGCATTGTAAAGGGGATCGAGAATCTGGCCCATGACATGGGCTATCGCGTCTTGCTGGGTGAAACACAGGGCAAGCAGGAGCGTCTGGATTATTACGCGGATCTGGTGTTGACGCGGATTGCCGACGGCCTGATCCTGCTGGGATCGCTGTTGCCGACCATGGTGCAGGCCAGTGTGGCGGCGGGGCAGGCGCCTTCCATTCCTCTGGTGCTGGCCTGTGAACGTTTCGACGGGTTGCAATGCCCGACGGTGGGAATCGACAATGTCGCTGCCGCCCGCATGGCAGTGATGCATTTGGTGCAGCGTGGCTGTAGCAAGATTGCCACAATCACCGGCCCTGCCGACAATTCGCTCAGCCTTGATCGTGCGCAGGGCTATCGGGAGGTTTTGGCCGCTGCTGGTTTGCCGATTGATGGCGCAATGATGGGTGAGGGGGACTTTACCATCGAATCGGGCTTTGCTGCGATGAATCTGTTGCTGGACAAGGGTTTGGGTGTTGATGGCGTGTTTTGCGCCAATGACGAAATGGCGATTGGCGCGCAGCAGGCGGTGCTCTCGCGCGGGCTTCGTGTGCCGCAGGATGTGGCGGTGATCGGCTTTGACGACATCCGCTTTGGCGCCTTTGCCTATCCGCCTTTGTCCACTATCCGCCAACCGGTGGGCGATTTGGGCGAAGCGGCCATGCGGGCGCTGGACGAGGTGTTGCATAAAAAGCCCACCGAGCAGCAAAGCGTCATTTTGCCGCATGAATTGGTGGTCAGAGGGTCCACTGCCTAGGGTTAGCGCTATTGCATGGTGCAGGTCATGCTGTTATGCCAACCAACATCAGACAGCGCCGAGATAGAGCGCAGGGGTTTCGGGATTGAAGGGGGCTTGAGGTCGTCACGTCGTGTGGCATTTATTTTTCGGCAGTTCTGTAATCGGTCACATCGGCTCGCCAAGGTTTGAGCGACTGGCGCAAGTGGGCTGCTAAAGAAGGTTTCCTGATATCCCCAAAGAGGGTCGTTCTGCGTGGCATGGCTGCGCAGAATGGAAGAATTTGTGTGTTTTGGAGAGGAGTACACTATGCTGAAGAAATCCGTTTTGGGCGGAGCCTCGCTGCTGGCCGTTCTGGCCGCTGCACCGGCCTTGGCGCAGGAATCGCGCGTTGATGCCAACGGCGACATTATCGTTACCGCCACCCGCTTTGAAACTCTGGCGTCCAAGACCCCGATTGCCCTGACTGCCGTTTCGGGCGACGCTCTGCGCACCGCCGGCATCACCAACCCCACCAACCTGGGTGACCAGGTTCCCAGCGTGATGATCAACCGTAACAACGGTCTGCAGATCACCATCCGCGGCGTGACCAGCGCGGACGGCACCGAAAAGGGCGATCCCTCGGCCGCTTTCATGGGCGATGGCGTTTATATCGCCCGCCAGCAGGCTCAGGAAGTTTCCTTCTACGACATCAGCCGCGTCGAAGTGCTGCGTGGTCCGCAGGGCACGCTTTACGGCCGCAACACCACCGCTGGCGCTGTGAACGTCATCACCAACCGCCCCGATCTGACCAAGCTGTCGGGTTCGGTGGACGCCGCCTATGGTAACTACAACAACACCCAGATGACCGCCGTGTTGAACGCACCCGTGCGCGACAATCTGGGTGTGCGTCTGGCGGTCAACTGGGACCACCGTGACAGCTTCCTGCGCGCTGGCAACAACCTCAATGGTTTGAACCTGTCGCCGTTCAAGGACAACCTGTCGGCCCGTTTCACCACCTTGCTGAAGTTTGACCATGGTGATCTGGTCCTGCGCGCTGACTATGCCCAGATGAAGGGTATCAGCAGCAACGCGCTGCCCACCAGCAACTTCTACTCGGGCTATACCACCACCACGGTGAACCCTGTTTACACCGCCGATGGCAAGAGCAACGCCCAGCTGCTGACGCTGAACGCGCCCACCGCTGATGGCCTGCCCAACATCGGTCTGGCCAATGGTCTGCACCGCAACAATGCCACCTATGGTGGTATGGCCGAATTCAAGTATGACCTTGGCCCTGTGACCCTGAACTATGTCGGTTCCTATCGTGAGTTCCGCCGTAACGAAGGCAATTACAGCTATTATGGTCCGGTGAACGCCACCAACATCGGTGGTCTGGCCCCCAACATGTTCAATGGCTGGTACTGGCAGAACAGCCAGGAACTGCGCCTGTCGACCAATGGTGACGGTCCGGTCCGCGCTCAGGCTGGCCTGTATTACTTCAAGGAACGCGCTGACATCCAGCTGTTCATCTACAACCGCACCAATGGCGCCACGGGCCTGCGCTTCCAGCCCGGCCAGCTGGGCTATGTCTTCGGTTTCCCCCAGCACTATGTGATGTCGGATTCCAAGGCCGCGTTTGGTCAGCTGACCTATAACCCGATGCCCCAGCTGCGCTTCACCGCCGGTGCGCGTTACACCGCCGACCAAAAGGCACGTAACGGCGCGACCGTCACCTGCGCCGTGGACACCAACTGCGCCACCGCCGGTGACGTGCAAACCCCCAACCGCGCCAACCGTCAGTACAAGAAGGCCACGTGGAAGGTCGGTTTCGACTATGACGTGAACCCTGCCACGCTGCTGTTCGGCACCGTGTCGACCGGTTACAAGGCTGGTGGTTTCAACGATGGTTGCGAAGTGGGCACCTACACGGGCTGCACCCTGTCGGCCAGCACGCTGTATTATCAGCCGGAAACCCTGACCGCCTTTGAAATGGGCGTGAAGACCCGCCTGATGGAAAACCGCCTGCGTCTGAACGCGTCGATCTTCCACTATAATTACAACAACCTGCAGCTGACCCAGGTCGGTCCGTTCTGCGCTGGCGGCACGCAGTGCACCCAGACCACCAACGCCGCTTCGGCCAAGGTGGACGGTATCGAAACCGAAGCCACCTTCATGGCCAGCAAGGCTGACAAGCTGGACCTGTCGGTCAACTATCTGAACGCGCGCTATGGTGAGTTCTATCCGAATGCTGCCGCCTATCCGACCCTGAACTGGAAGGGCGTGAAGCTCGACCGTTCGCCGTCGCTGACCATCATGGGTGGTTACAGCCACACCTTCGCCCTGAACAATGGCGGTGAAGTGGTGGCCGCGGTGCGCAGCAAGTATTCCAGCAGCTACACGCTGATGGCGCTGTCGATCATCGGTCGTTTCGCCCAGCCTTCCTATACCCAGACCGAAGCGACCCTGACCTACACGGCTCCTGAAAAGAAGTATTTCGTGCAGGCCTATGTCAAGAATCTGGAAAACAAGCTGCTGGTGACGGCTGCTGGCGCTGGCGTTAACGGCACGCTGCAGGTCTCTGACCCGCGCATGTATGGCGTGCGCGCTGGCATCAAGTTCTAATACGGACCCTGCCGGGCGGGGCTAATCACCCGCCCTCTTTTAGAGGCCCGCCGGTATTATTCCGGCGGGCCTTTTTTATGCGCTGGACCTTGGGGGGCTGTCTCTGCCATCCTTGGTTCTGGCGTTGATGCGGGGGTGTTATGGGTGGCAAGGACAAAGGCAGCGTGGGGGCGATTATCGCGGCCTCCAGCGGCAATCTGGTCGAATGGTTTGATTTCTATATCTATGCCTTCTGCTCGCTCTATTTTGCGCCCGCTTTTTTCCCCAAAGCCGATGCCACGGGCCAATTGCTCAATACGGCAGGGCTGTTTGCGGTTGGCTTTCTGATGCGCCCGATCGGGGGCTGGGCCTTTGGCCGACTGGCCGACCGGCGCGGGCGTCGGTTTTCCTTGCTGGTCTCGGTTTTGTTGATGTGCGCAGGCTCGCTGGCGATCGCCGTGATGCCCACCTATGCCAGCATCGGCCTATGGGCGCCGGCCTTGTTGCTGCTGGCGCGACTGGTGCAGGGTTTTGCGCTGGGCGGCGAATATGGCACTGCGGCGACCTATATGAGCGAGGTGGCAAGCGAGGGACGGCGCGGTTTCCTGTCCTCTTTCCAATATGTCACGCTGGTGGGTGGGCAATTGCTGGCCTCGCTGGTGGTGGTGGTGATGCAGGCCGGTCTGGGCGAGGCTTCGCTCAAGGCCTGGGGCTGGCGCATTCCCTTTGCGTTGGGCGCGGCAGGGGCAATGGTGGCTTTGGCGGCGCGGCGGCGCTTGCCCGAAAGCGCCGAACATGGGCAGGATGTGCAGGAGGCGGGCAAACTGTCAGCTTTGTTGCGCGAACATCCGCGAGCCTTCTTCTCGGTGGTGGGCTTTACGGCGGGTGGCTCGCTGATCTTTTACACTTTCACCACCTATATGCAGAAATTCCTCGTCAACAGTGCGGGCATGCCGATAGCCACGGCCAGTCAGGTGATGACGGTCTGTCTCTTCCTCTTCATGCTGATGCAACCGGTGATGGGCGCCTTGTCCGACCGGATCGGGCGGCGGGCCAATATGCTGATCTTCAGCGGCGGGGGCGCTTTGCTGGTGGTGCCCTTGGTGACTTTGCTGCGCGGCACGGCAAGCCCTTGGGTCGCAGGCGCCTTGATCAGCCTCGCGCTGCTTCTGGTCAGTTTTTACACATCGGTGGCTGGCATCATCAAGGCGGAGCTCTTTCCTTCAGAGGTGCGGGCCTTGGGCGTGGGCTTTGCCTATGCGCTGGCCAATGCCATTTTCGGGGGCAGCGCGGAATATGTCGCGCTCTGGGCCAAGACTCAGGGTCAGGAAGGGGCCTTTTACTGGTATGTCACGGCGATGATGGTTGTGGTGTTCTGGGTCAGCTGGAATTTGCCGCGCCGCGCGCCTTACTTGGGGAAAAGTGAGTCCTAAAGGGCAGGTTTTGTTTCCACTTCCTTGCAGATAGGTTCTCAACCTGTCTCCTCTGTTACATTTTGTGACCGCCTCTTGCGCTAAAATCTCGCCCGCCTAATTCTTGTGCAGTTGCGAAAGGGAGTGCTGTTGCATGGCAAAACAGAATGTGGGTTTAAGGACCGTGGCGGGCTGGTGGGCCCGTGTATTGGGTCCCGATGGCCCCTATCTGCGCATGGCGCTGATGTATGGTGCGGCCATTTCGCTGCTGTCTCTGGCCACGCCCATCTCGGTGCAATTGCTGGTCAATGCCGTGGCCAATATCGCGCTGCCCGCTCCCTTGTTCACGCTTTCGGCCATCCTATTTGGCCTGTTGCTGCTGGCAGGCCTGCTCAGCGCGCTGCGGGTCCATGTCATGGCCCTGTTCGAGCGGCGCTTCTTTGCGCGTATGGTGGCCGAGATTACCCTGCGCGCGGTCCATGCGCGCAATCCCTTCTTTCACGACCGCCGTAACGGAGACCTGTTCAACCGCTTCTTTGACCTTGCCACGGTGCAAAAGGCGCTGACCAGCCTGCTCATCGGCGGCTTTGCCATTGTGTTGCAAAGCGCGGTGGGGCTGGTGGTGACCAGTTTTTACCACCCTTTCTTCCTTGCCTTTAACGCGGTGTTGCTGGCGATCATCCTGATCATCTGGCGCATCTGGTCGCATGGGGCGATGCGCACGGCCATTGCCAAAAGCCATTCCAAACATGCCGCCGCCCATTGGCTGGCCAGCGTGGGCGGTTCCAACGGTTTCTACAAATCCAGTCGCCACATGCATTATGCTATGGACCAGTCCGAGGCTTTGACCGCCGATTACGTGGCCAAGCATAGCGCGCATTTCCGCTATACTTTCAGCCAGACCCTGTGCCTGCTGCTGCTTTACGCGCTGGCCAGCGCCGGTCTGCTGACCTTGGGTGGTATGCTGATCATCGCAGGGGAATTGTCGATCGGGCAATTGGTGGCCGCCGAACTGATCCTGTCGGGCGTGTTTTACGGCATTGCGCAATTGGGCAATTATCTGGAGATTTTCTACGATCTGGTGGGCGGTCTGGAAGAATTGTCGCTGTTCTGGGACGTGCCGCAGGAAGCTCCACCTGCACTGGATGCGCCCGCTTTGCCCCATGGCGCGATCGAGTTTCGCGCAGTCGAACATGGCGGGCACAAGTTTGACTTCAAACTGGCGCCGGGTGAACAGGTGGCCATTCTGGCCGCTGCCGGTGTCGAGCGCAGCCTGTCGGTGCTGCTCAAACGTCTGGAAGTGCCCGGTCGCGGCATGATCAGCATCGGCGGCATCGATCTGGGCACCTTTGACATGGTGCGCCTGCGTTCAGATGTGGTGGTGCTGGATCGGCCCACGATTGTGGAATTGTCGGTCCGCCAATATCTGGCCTTGGCCAGCGGTGACCGGCATGAAGACATGCTGGCCGCGCTGGAACTGGTCGGGCTTGGCGCGCGGGTGGGGCAATTGCCCGAAGGTTTGGACACGATGCTGTCCAACCTTGGCTGGCCCTTGGCGGTGGGGGAGACCATGGCGCTGAAACTGGCCGGAGCCTTGCTGGCGCGGCCCAAGGTGCTGTTGCTCTCGCCGCTTTATGACCTGTTGCCGCCCTTGCGTTTGCAGCAGGTGCTGGAACAATTCCGTCAATCGGGCACCACGGTTCTGCAATTTACCGGCAGGCCCGAAGGCTTGGCGCCCGATAGTTGGCTGTGGCTGGGCAGCCAGAGCCAGCAGCGGGGCCGCGATCTGGATGACATCCGCCAATTTGCCAAGGATAGTTTTGTGACACAGGTGTCGGCATGAGCATGCGTGCGATGCAGATGGAGCGGTTCAGCACGCTGGCCCAGATGAAGCCGCCGCGCGTGATGCGGGCGGTGGCATGGATGGTGGGCATCGCCATTCCCGCCTCTGTGGTGTTCCTGTTGACGGTACCATGGGTGCAAACCGCGCCGGGCACGGGGCAGGTGACCGCGCTGGACCCGCATGACCGCGTGCAGCAGATCACCGCGCTGGTGCCGGGTCGGGTGGAACAATGGTATGTCACCGATGGCCAGTCGGTGAAGGAAGGCGATCCCATCGCCCGCGTGATGGACAATGATCCCGATGTGCTGAGCCGTCTGGCCGCCGAAAGGGCGCAGGTGAAGGCGCAGATTGATGCGGCCAGTCAGGCGATGGCGGTGGCCAAGCTGGATGTGGACCGTTCGCGCATGATGTTTGCCGAAGGTCTGGCCGCGCGGCGCGATTATGAAAATGCGCAGATCAAAGTGGCCGAAATGGGCGCCAAACTGGCCGAGGCCAAAGCCAAGCTGAACCGCGCCGATATTGCGCTTAACCGACAGTCCGCGCAGGTGGTGCGCGCGCCGCGCAGTGGGCGCATTCAGGCGTTGAACACGGCGGCGGGTGCGTCTTTGGTCAGCGCGGGGGACTGGCTGGCCACTCTGGCGCCGGAACATAGCAAGCAGGTGGTGGAATTGCAGGTCGATGGCCGCGATGTGGCCATGGTGCGCAAGGGGCAGCATGTCCGGCTCAATTTCGAAGGCTGGCCCGCGATCCAGTTCAGCGGTTGGCCCTCGGTGGCGCAGGGCATGTTTGACGGGCAGGTGCGCTCGATTGACCCTTCGGCGCTGGATAGCGGCCTGTTCCGCGTGTTGGTGGAGCCTTTGCCCGGTGGGCGGGCATGGCCGGACAATAATTTCGTGCGGCTTGGTTCCAAGGTGCGCGGTTGGATCCAGATGGAGACGGTCAGCGTGGGCTATGAATTGTGGCGCCAGTTGAACGACTTCCCGCTGGAATTCCCCACCCCGCAAAACACCGGCCCGCGCAAGGGTGCTGGCAAGGGGCTGGCCGACAAGGGCGGCAAGGAGGCCAAAAGCAAGGACAAGGCCAAGGGCGGCGATTATGGCGAGGAAGGCAAATGATGCGCTGGATGATCGGCGCGGGCCTGCTGGCGATCTCGTCGGTGGTGCAGGCGCAGGAACTGACTCTCAAGGAAGTGCTGACGTCCTCCGCCTCCTATGCGCCGCAAATTCTGGAGGCAGTCGCGCGGCAGAAACAGGCTGATGCGCGGATGTTGTCGACGCAGGGCCTGTTTGATCTGGTGTTTGATGGCGATACCCAATGGAAGCCGATGGGCTATTACAATGGCGCCACGTTGGAAGCCAAGGCCTCGCGGCCGATGGCCAATAATGGCGGCAATGTCTATGCGGGCTATCGCCTGTCTATGGGGCCCTTTCCCAGCTATGATGGCAAATCCATCACCAACCAGCTGGGCGAGGTGAAGGTCGGCGCGGTCTTCTCGCTGTTGCGTGACCGGTTGATCGATGACCGGCGCGGGCGGGTGCAGATTGCTGGGCTGGACACCGATCTGGCCGAACTGGAACGGGATATGGTGGCGGTGGGCGTGCAGCGCCGCGCGATCGATGCCTATCAGCAATGGGTGGCCGCAGGGCGGCGGTTGAAAATCTACCGCGACCTGTTGGCGCTGGCTAGCGAGCGGCAGGCCTCGATTGAAAAGCAGGTGGCCGCTGGCGCGCGTCAGGCGATGCTGGCAGTGGAAAACCGGCAGAATATCGTGCGCCGCCAATCCTTGCTGGTGCGCGCCGAGCAGGATCTGGCGCTGCAGGCCAATGCCCTGTCGCTGTTCCTGCGCAATGCCGAGGGCGAGCCTGTCGTTCCCACCGCCGATCGCCTGCCCGACAGCCTGCCCAAATTGCAAAGCCGCGCCACGTTGGACGAGGCACAGGCGATTGCCGACCGGCCGGATGTGCAAATGCTGGTAACGCGTCTGGCGCAGGCCAGTTTGCGCGGGGCCATGGCGCAGAATGAATTGCGGCCAAGGCTGGACCTACGGGTCGAAGCCTCCAAGGACATCGGCGAGGGTGGCTATATGGGCTATGTCCGCCGCCCTGCCGAAGCGATTATCGGGCTGCGCTTTACTGTCCCGCTGGAGCAGCGTCAGGCCAAGGGCAAGCTGGCAGAAGTGGCCGCCGAAACCGATGCTTTGGTGCAGCGCCGCCGTTTGCTGGAGCAGCAATTGGGGGTGGAGATTGCCAATCTGAAAACGCAGGTGACCGGTTCGGACAAATTGGCGCAACTGGCCGCCGATGAAGCCGCCCTGTCGGCCCGCATGGCCGAGGCCGAAAGGCGGCGTTTCAGTCTGGGCGCCAGTGACTTTCTGCTGGTAAATCTGCGGGAAGAGGCCGCAGCGGATGCCAGATTGCGCCAAGTTGATGCTGACTATCGTCAATCTTCTGCCAAAGCTGAGCTGGCGGCTACTTTGGTGGATCGCAGTCAATTAGGGTTAGAATCCCAGTAACGCGGTCTAATCAAAGCTGCCTAGGGACAAGCGCGAGGGGGGCTGTGTAACCCCCCCTTGAGGCGGAATGGGCTATTCCCGAAAAGAATTCGGGAGAGCTTGATGAGCACTACAGTTCCCTTTGGCGAAATTGCCACCGTTCAGACCATTGCCGCGACCCATGCCAGCCTGACCGGGGCGATGGAAGGCCATGCCAGCGTGGCGCTGGATCTGGCGGGCGTAAAAGACGCCGACCTGTCTCTCCTGCAATTGGTGGAAGTGGCCCGCGCCTATGCTCTGCGCGAACACAAGGCCATCCGCCTGACCGCACCAGCCAATGCGGTGGTGACCGCCTTGCTCAAACGGGCGGGCATGCTCACCAAACTCACCCCCGAAACCATTGATTTCTGGTTCCACGGAGAACAACCGGCATGAGCGCCTCTATCCTTACAGTCGATGATTCCAGCAGCGTGCGCGTCGCCACCCGCATCGCGCTCACCGGCGCGGGCTATAGCGTGACCGAGGCGGTGGATGGTATGGATGGGTTGAACAAGGCCCGCGCAGCCAAGTTTGACATGATCCTGACCGATCTGAACATGCCCAATATGGACGGGCTGTCGATGATCCGCGAGATCCGCAAGCTGGGCAATCAGGCCGGAACGCCGATCATTTTCCTGACCACCGAGTCGGATGATGCGATGAAACAGGCGGCCAAGGCGGCGGGGGCGACCGGATGGTTGGTTAAACCCTTTGTGCCCGACCAATTGTTGAAAATCGCGCGCAAGGTGTTGGGCCGGTGAGCGGCGATGATCCCATTGCCGCCTTCAGGGTGGAAGCTGGCGATCTGCTGGAAGGTCTGGAGCAGGCGCTGCTGGACCTGAGCCATCAACTCGACAATCGCGGCTTGATCGACGCGGTGTTTCGCGGGCTGCATACGCTCAAAGGTTCGGGCGCGATGTTCGGCTTTGACGCTTTGGCCACATTCACCCACCATTGCGAAAGCGCCTTTGACCGCGTGCGCAAAGGGCTGACGCCAGCCACGCCCGAATTGGTGTCGGTGATCCTTTCGGCCATGGACCATATGCGCGCCTTGGTTGAAGGTGACGGCGCAGGGCTGGAGGCCACGGGCGATGCCATTCTGGAGCGACTGCATGCGGCGATGGGCGATGCGCCGGTTGCGGCGGCGACTGTGGCCGTGGCGGTTGTGGCAGCGGCGGATGGAGCGGTTGTCGCAGATAGCGCCAAGGCACAGGGCTGGAAGCTGTTCTTTCGCCTGCCCCCCGGCGCGATGGCCAATGGCACCAATCCGCTGATCCTGCTGGATGAATTGCGCGATCTGGGCGAGGCGCAAGTGGTGGCGGTCTTGGATGATCTGCCCAATCTGCCCGATTTGGTGCCCACTGACTGTATGATCGGTTGGCAGGTTGAATTGCGGGGCGATATCAGCCGCGAGGATATCGAGGATGTGTTCATCTTTGTGATGGACGACATGGAATTGCGCCTCGAACCTTTGGAATGCACCGAGGAAGCGCCGGTTATTGCCCAGACCCAGGCCGTGCCCGATCAACCGGTTACGGTGGCTACCAATGATGCTGCGGCCACGGCGAAAAACGCCACCCCGCGCAACAGCGAGAGCGTGCGCGTGCCCGCCGAGCGCTTGGACATTTTGATGGACCGCGTGGGCGAATTGGTGATCGTGCAAAGCCGCCTGTCGCAATTGGCCAATAGCGGGGTGGAAGGCGCAGCGGGCGAATTGGCCCTGCGTTCCATTTCCGAAGAGATCGAGCGACTGGCCAGTGAATTGCGCGACACGATGATGGTGTTGCGCATGGTGCCGGTGGCCAGCCTGTTCAACCGTTTCCGCCGATTGGTGCATGACCTGTCCCGCGAAACGGGCAAGACCATCGAATTGGTGACCGAGGGCGAAAGCACCGAGGTGGACAAGACGGTGACCGAGCAATTGGCCGATCCCATCGTCCATCTGATCCGCAATTCCTGCGACCACGGGCTTGAAACGGCCGAAGAGCGTTTGCAGGTGGGCAAGCCTGCGGCAGGTCAGGTCAAGCTGTCTGCCCAGCATGCGGGTGGCGAGGTGTTGATCACCATCAGCGATGACGGGCGCGGCATTGATCGCACGCGGGTGCGGGCCAAGGCGGAGGCCAATGGATTGATCCAGCCTGGTCAGGTGATGACCGACTATGAGCTGTTGCAGCTGATTTTCCATCCCGGCTTTTCCACCGCGGCCCAGATTACCAATCTGTCGGGGCGTGGCGTGGGCATGGACGTGGTCAAGCGCACCATCGAAGGCCTGCGCGGCAGCATCGATGTGGCCAGCGAGCAGGGCAAGGGCTCGACCATCACTTTGCGCATTCCGCTGACCTTGGCGATTATCGAGGGGCTGTTGGTGCGTGTGGGCGATGGGCGTTATGTCATCCCTCTGGCGGCGGTGGAGGAATGTATCGAGCTGCCGGTTTCGGAAGACCTGCGGATGCGTGGGCGTTCCATGATCCAGTTGCGCGACGCTTTGGTGCCTTTCCTGCGCCTGCGCGAAGTGTTCAACACCGGCACCGAGCCGGACCAGTTCCAGAAGATCGTGGTTATCTCCACCGGCGGCGAACGCGTTGGTCTGGTGGTCGACCAGATCATCGGCAGCCACCAGACGGTGATCAAATCCATGTCCAGCCTGCACCGCGAGATCGGCAGTTTCTCCGGCGCTACGATCCTTGGCGATGGCGGGGTGGCGCTCATTCTGGACGTTATGCATCTGGTGGCCTTTGGCCAACAGCGGGAAGCGCGTTTGCGCGCGGTAGGGTGACTGACCATGGCCGAAAGCAACAAGCCGCAATGGAACGAGGATGGCCAGCTGGAAGTGCTGACCTTTGATGTGGGCGAGGAAAGACTGGCGGTCGAAGCGGTGATGATCCGCGAAATCCTTGATCTCTTGCCCGAAACCAAAGTGCCCGGCGCGCCCGATCTGGTGGGCAGCATCGTCAATTTCCGTGGCAAGATCATCCCGATCGCCGATTTGCGCGTGGCCTTTGGCATGGCGATTGAACCATCCACACCCGACAGCCGCATTGTGGTGATCGAAACCGAGCTGGATGGGGAACAGACCCATATCGGTCTGCGCACGGACAAGGTGCATGAGGTTGCCCTGCTCAACCAGCGCGATGCCGCCGATACGCCTGCGGTCGGGCTGCGCTGGCGGCGCGATTATGCGCGCGGGTTGGTGCGTCGCCCTGACGGGGTGATCGTGCTGCCCGATTTACCCCAAATCTTCCAGTCCGCCCAGCGCGGAGGGGACAGAATGGGCCTAGCTTACTGATCAACACAATCTTTCGGGTCAATGAAGGAAGAACGGCGCCAGAAGGCGGAAGGGGATTTGGAACATGCGTGCCACAATAAAGGCCAAACTTGCCGGAGCATTTGCAGCCGTGCTGCTGATTACCGCCACCTTGGGGTTATTCGGCATAAAGCAGATGGGGCAGATCAATGGCCGTTCAACCGAAATCACCACCAATTGGATGCCCAGTATCGACAGCGTTCATCGCCTCAATACGGGGACATCGGATTTGCGTGTGTTGCAGTTCCAGCATGTGGTTTCGACCGATGCCGAGGAAATGCGCAAGGTTGACGGGTTGATCAATGCCACCCTTCGCGAGTTGGGCGCACAGCGGGCGCGCTATGAAAAACTTATATCGTCCGATGAAGAGCGGCAGGTCTATAATCGCTTTTCGGAAAAGTTTTCGCGATATCAAGAGGTTTCCGAGCGGTTTCTTGCCCTCTCTCGACAGAACAAGAATGCCGAAGCAAGCGCTATGCTGATTGGCAGTGCGGCTCTGTATGATGATTATTCCAATGATCTGATGGAGTTGGTCAAAATCAATGTGAAAGGTGGCGACAAGGCCAGTGACGAGGCGCAGCAAACCTATTCTGATGCCAGCACGCTGTTTATTGGTTTGACGGTACTGGCAGTTGTTGTCGGCATCGCTGCCGCCATCTGGATTTCGCTCACGATTTCTAGCGGGTTGAAGCGTATTGCTGATGCCATGAATTATGTGGCCATCGGCGATCTGGATCAGGAGGTGCGCGTCAACAGCGACGATGAAATCCGCGATCTGGTCGATACGGTCAACATGATGACCGCCAATCTGCGCAAGACGGCGCAAGCCGCCGATCGCATTGCCGAGGGCGATCTCACCATTGATTTCAAGGCTCTGTCCGATCGCGATACTTTGGGCAGCGCGCTGGTTGCGATGATCGAACGCTTGCGCAATGTGGTGTCGGACACTTCGGTGGCATCGGAAAGCGTTTCCTCGGGCAGCCAGCAGCTTTCGGCCAGTTCCGAACAGCTTTCGCAAGGGGCCACCGAACAGGCGGCAGCGGCGGAAGAAGCCTCGGCCTCGATGGAGCAGATGGCCGCCAATATCAAACAAAACGCCGACAATGCCGCCCAGACCGAAAAGATCGCCCGTCAATCCTCGCGCGATGCCGAGGCCTCGGGTCAGGTGGTGAACACCGCCGTGCAGGCGATGCGTACCATTGCCGATAAAATCTCCATCGTGCAGGAAATCGCCCGCCAGACCGACCTCTTGGCGCTGAACGCCGCGGTGGAAGCGGCGCGCGCCGGTGAACATGGTAAGGGTTTTGCCGTGGTGGCCAGCGAAGTGCGCAAGCTGGCCGAACGCAGCCAGGCAGCGGCGGCGGAAATCGGTGCGGTGTCCTCCGAAACGGTGAAGGCCGCGACCGAGGCTGGCGATATGCTGACCAAGCTGGTGCCTGATATCCGCCGCACAGCCGAACTGATTTCGGAAATCAGCGCGGCCTGTCGCGAACAGGATATTGGCGCGGCGCAGATCAACGAGGCGATCCAGCAGCTCGACAAGGTGACGCAGCAGAATGCGGGCGCTTCGGAGGAAATCTCCTCCACCAGTGAGGAATTGGCCGCACAGGCCGAGGAATTGCAGGCTAGCATCGCCTATTTCCGCGTCGACAACAATGCCCGCGCCGCTCGCCTTGCCCGCGCCGCCGCGCAACTGGCGCCGGTCCAGCGTGCCGCAGCCCCCGCGCCCAAAGCCAAGGCCAAGCCGCTGAAGAAGGCCAAGCCCAATTCCGTGGCTGACCAGCAAAACCGCCTCAAAGGCTTTGCGCTGGATCTGACCAGTGGCGGGGCGGATGAGGATGACTCCGACTTCGGGCGGGCTGCCTGATGAGCGGCGCGGCGGATATGCAGGTCGTTACTTTCGGCCTTGGGGATGAGGTCTTTGCCGTGCCGGTGGGGCTGGTGCGGGAAATCCTCGACTATCAGGCACCTTCAAAAGTGCCGGGCGGTCCGCCGCATTTTCTGGGGCTGACCGATGTGCGCGGGCAGGGGGTTCCCACCGTGGACTTCCGCTTGCGGTTGGGGCTGGACGCGGCCGAACCGACCTTGGCCACGCGCATCATCATTCTGGATGTGCCTTTGCCCGATCGCAGACTGGCGCTGGGCGTGGTGATCGATCGCGTGCTGGCGGTCAGCGCCTTTGACCGTTCGCGGATCGAGGCCGCGCCCGACATTGGCATTGGCTGGCGTTCCGATTTCATCGCCGGCGTGTTGCGTGAAGAAGGACAATTCGTGTTGATCCTGGATGTAGGCCGCATCTTTGGCTGTGACGAGGCGGTGCATCTGCCGTTCCATGCCTCCATGGGTGTGGAGGGGTAAGATGGCTGCCAAGGCGCAGGCCCTTGCCAAGATTGCGGTGACAGCCCCCAGCACGGATGGGCTGAGTCCGCGCAATTTCAAGCAGCTATCGGCCTTTATCTATGACCGCACCGGCATCCGCATGCCGCCTTCCAAACAGACCATGCTGGAAGGCCGTTTACGGCGGCGCGCAAGGGCATTGGATGCCGAAACGTTGAACGAATATTGCGCCATGGTTTTGCAAGGCGAGGTGGATGACAGCGAGTTGGTGCATCTGATTAATGCGGTAACTACCAACAAGACCGACTTCTTCCGCGAGCCGCGCCATTTCGACTATTTGCGCAACACTTTGCTGCCTGCCTATCAGGCCGCGGGTCGCCGCTCGATCTCTGCATGGAGCGCGGCTTGTTCGATTGGCGCGGAACCCTATACGCTGGCCATGGTGCTGGACGATTATGCGCAGGCGCATGGCGGGCCTGATTACGCCATTCTGGCCACGGATCTGGACACCAATGTGTTGGCGACGGCGATAAGGGGCATTTATTCCGAAGAGATGCTGGAGCCAGTGCCAGCGCTGTTGCGCCAGCGCTATGTGATGCAGGCCAATGACCGGCGGCGGGGCGAGGGTCGCATCGTGCCCGAGCTGCGCTCGCGCATCGGCTTTGCCCAGTTGAACCTGATGGACAGCCATTATCCGATCGGCAAACCGGTGGACATGATCTTTTGCCGCAATGTGCTGATCTATTTCGACAAGCCCACCCAGCAAAAGGTTGTCTCCCGCCTCTGCGACAATCTTGTGAGTGGTGGTTATCTGTTTCTTGGTCATTCGGAGTCTATCACAGGGCTTGATCTGCCGCTCACCCCTGCCTCCAACACCGTGTTCAAAAGGAAATAGGCGATGGGTGCTTCCGCCAAAACCCGTGTGCTGGTCATTGATGACAGCGCCAGTGTCCGCCAGACGTTGAAATCTATTCTGGAAGAAGACCCTGATCTGCATGTGATCGGCACCGCCTGCGATCCCTTCGCCGCGGCGCGCATGTTGGCCGAGGAAGTGCCCGATGTAATCACGCTGGACGTGGAAATGCCGCGCATGGATGGCATAACCTTCCTGCGCAAGTTGATGTCGCAATGCCCCGTGCCGGTGGTGATGTGCTCCTCGCTGACCGAGGATGGGTCGGCCACTTTGATGGAAGCCATGCAGGCGGGAGCCGTGGATGTCATTTTGAAGCCGCGCGTGGGCGTGGCGGACCATTTGGCCGAGCAACGCATGATGATCCGCGATACTGTGAAAGCAGCGGCCCGCGCGCGCGTGAAGGGGGGTAAGGGGCGGCCTGTTCCCGCTCGACTGGAACCGCAGGCCAAGCTGACCGCCGATGCGGTTTTGCCGCCGCCCACCGGTCGCGCCATGACCAAGACGACCGAAATGGTGGTGTGCATCGGCGCCTCCACCGGTGGCACCGAGGCCTTGCGCGAAGTGTTGGAAGCCTTGCCCGCCAATGCGCCGGGCATGGTGATCGTTCAACATATGCCCGAACATTTCACCCGCGCCTTTGCCAAGCGCCTCGACAGCTTGTGCGAGGTCAGCGTGAAAGAGGCCGAGGATGGCGACACGGTGATGCGCGGCCATGTGTTGATCGCGCCGGGTGGCAAACATACGATGCTGGAGCGACAGGGCGCGCGCTATCTGGTGCATGTGCGCGACGGGCCTTTGGTCAGCCGCCATCGCCCTTCGGTGGATGTGCTGTTCCGTTCGGCGGCGCGCTGTGCCGGTTCCAATGCGGTGGGTGTGATCATGACCGGCATGGGGGACGATGGCGCGCGGGGTTTGCTGGAAATGAAGCAGGCCGGCGCCCGTACCTTTGCGCAGGACGAGGCCACATCGGTGGTGTTCGGCATGCCCAAGGAAGCGATTGCGCGCGGCGCGGCGGACCGCATTGTTCCGTTGGAATCCATTGCGGGTGAAGTTTTGCAGGCCACGGCCCGTTAAGGAGAAAACTTTTGGGGCTTGAGCAAAGACTGACCGTGCCTTCATGGGATGTCACTGGTGACAGCCAGCAGGGCACCGCCATGTTGCGCGACCGGATGGAGGACGTTTTGTCCGACCTGCATGCCGGCTTTAGCGGCATCAGCGGGATGCTGGAAAGCGCGGTTGAATCCATCGCCACGGTCATTTCAAGCCTGCAGCATGTCACCGCCGCCTTTGGTCAGGGTGAGGCGGTGGGCGCGGTCAGCAATCTCAAACTGGCCGCCCGCCGCCTGCTTTGCGTGGCGCAACAGGTGGACTATCGCGGCGGTCAGGTGCAATTGATCCGCCAAAGCACCCGCCAGATGGGCGCGCAGGTGGAGGATGTGCGCAAGGCGCTCGAAGTGCTGCGCATCTATGGCATCAACGTCAAAATCACCGCTTTCGGGCGCGAGGAATTTGTCGATTTCGCCAATTTGATGGCCGAAAAGCTGGTGGCAGGAAAAGAATCCGCCGCCGGTTTCGACAGCCAGATTGCCGCGCTGGAAACCAGTCTGGCCCGCATGGAATTGTCCGATGGGCGTCTGGCACGGGAATGCGCCCGCGTGGTGCCCGAAGTGCCCGATCGTCTGGTGCATGATGCGGGCGCGCTGCAGGGGCATCAGCAGAAATTGCTGGATATGGCGCAAACCACCGGCGAACTGGCCAATGCCATCCAGCACAAGATCGCCTCGATCCTCAGCGCGATCCAGATTGACGATATTGCGCGGCAACGCATGGAGCATGTGCTCTATGGCTGCCAATTGCTGGATGAATATGCGCCACGCATGAGCGATCCCGTGACCCAGCAGGCGGTGCGGCACCATGTGCTACGCCTGCTGGAGGCGCAGATGCGCGAAACGGCACAGGATTACGAGCGCGAGGCGCGGGTTCTGATCGGATCCTTGCGCGCGATGGAGCCCGATGCGATGCGTCTGGTGTCCTTGCAACAGGCCAAGGGTGGCGATGACAATGGCGGCCAATTCCTGCGCCGGATGGAGAGCGGCATTGCCGAAGCCACCGCCATGATTGCCCAGTTGCAGGAAGCCGACCGGCAGGCCGAAGAAACGCTGACCATGATTATCGCCACAGTCGATGATCTGGCCGAAAGGGCGGAATCGATCCGCAACCTGCGCATTGATGTGCAATTGATGGCGATTAACATCGGTCTGCAATGCCGCCGTGTGGAGGCGATTGGTCGCCCGATGACGGTGGTGGCCAATGAAATCCGCAGCTATTCGGAGAAGCTGGATACGTCGATCGGCGCGATTACGGCGGCGGCGGACCAGCTTAACACCGCCTCGGAACGGCTGCGCGAACAGGCGCAGGCGGACAAGGGCGACACGGGCGATGAACTGGCCCAATCCTTGGCCACGATCCGCGAAGGCGCGATGCGGACCGAAGAAGCCATGGCCGCCGCTGGTGAGCGCAGCAACGGCATTTCCGACCTGTTACGCCGCACGCGGGACCAGATGGAGGCCAATGTCGGTTTGGGCCAAATGATCGCCTCGACCAGCGTGATGCTGGCCGAACAGGCGGGCGACCCTGCGGCGCTGGATGAAGCGGCTGAGGCGGTGCTCCATGAACTGCTGCCCAATCTGGGGCGCAGCTATACGATGGCCAGCGAGCGCGTGGTGCATGACCGGTTCCTGTTGCCCGGCATGGCGCCGATCAGCAGCGGTTCGGCATCCGTCACCAGCTTTGACGATGATGACGATGATGCCCTGTTTGACGATGCCTTGTTTTAGGGCGCCTTGTTTTAGGGCGCCTTGTTCTAGGCCGCCTATTTACCCGCCGTTTTCCAATCCTGTTTGGGCCACCAGCTTAACGTGTGTTCGTCATGCGCGGTGGTCCAGACGCCATCGGGTGTAAAGCGCAAGGCCCCGCTGCCCGCTGCCTTGCCCAGTCTGGCATCCACCGCCATGGTGGCTGCATCTACCACGACAAACACCTGATCATCGGTGGTGCGCAGCCAGACCTTGCCCGCGCCAGTATCAATATCGCCCCATTTCAAATTGGCGCCCAGTTTAACGCGGCCCAGAATAGCGAGCGATTGCGGATCGATCTTGACCAGCGTGCCATCCACCTGCTCCTGAATCCATACCGCGCCTTCGCCCGCCACCAGAAAGCCGGGCCCGCGCCCCAAGGCCACCTTGCCGGTCACCTTGTTGGTCTTGGGATCGATGCGTTGCAGCATCTGGCTTTGCGGGCTGGCGGCCCAGACGGCATCCAGACCATAGGCCAGATAGGTGGTGGCCGGATCGACCGCGATGGTGGCGATCACCTTGTTGGTGGCCGGATCAATGCGGCTGACCACGCCTTTGGCATCGCTGGCCAGCCAGATTGAGCCAGCGCCTGCCACCACGTTCAATTCGCCTTCTTTCTGGTTGGCGATGCCGGTGGCGATGCTGGCGGCCAATTTGGCTGAGGCGCGATCGATACGGGCCAAAGTGCCATCGCCGCAATTGGCCACAAACAGCGCATCGCCCATAATCGCCATCGCGCCGCAGGGGCGGGCCAGCGGCACTTCGCCCAGCTTGCCCTTGCGCGACCAGTGCTCCACACGGCCACGGTTGGTTACCCAGATGGTATCACCATCCACGGCGATAAAGTCGGCGAAACCGGGGACGGCTTGGGTTTCCACCTGCTGTGCCTGTGCCGCGCTTGCAAAGCTGGCAAAAGCCGCCGTTGCCATCAAGAGGGACCGGATCATGCTAGGCTCTCCCTTAGCTGCGCTGGGCGATATAGGCGCGCCATCCGCCAAGGCTGGTGATGTCTTGCGCGCCGGTGATGGCGCGGGGTTCGGCCACAAAGCCTTTCACGCTGCTGCCATCGGCCAAGGTCACGGTGCCAATCGCCAGAGGTGCGGGCACTTCGACGGTGAAGCTGCCAAATTCGGCGACGCCCAACTCGTAAACCTCCAGCGCAATAGAAGCCCCGCTCTCGTCATAGACCAACGCGGGCTTGGGCGGCACACTGTCGGCTATGGCATAGAGGCGATAGGTGGGCGCCGTTTCAAACGCGCCCACAAATGTGGCATTGCGCGAGGTGAGCTGCCAATGCAGCGGCATATCCTTCAAATGGGCGCCTACCACGGCGAGTTTCACGGTCTGCATCTTGCCCTCCAGATCGAGCATGGGTGGGGGAGGAAGCGCTGCCACATCGGCCCAATGGCGGGCTAGATCGAGCAGGGCGCGGTCAGTATCGGCGGGGCCGATGAAGGTGATGCCAAAGCCGGTGCCATTGGCGCGGGCGCCTGCGGGCACGGCCACAGCGGCCATATCCAGCAGGTTCACGAAATTGGTGTAAAAGCCCAGATTGCTGTTGAGCCCGACAGGGGCCGCCGCCATTTCGGCCACGCGATAGGTGGTGCCGGTGGTGGGGAAGGCCAGCACATCGATGTCGGCCCACATCAGATCGGCATGGCGTTTGATTTCGGCCATGCGATAGATGCCGTTCCACAATTCCACCGCGCTTTTGTCCAGCCCCGCGCTCACCACTTCGCGCACGGTGGGGTCAATCGCTTCTGGATTATCGCGCAATAGGTCGGCGATGGCGGCGGTGCGTTCGGCCACCCATGGCCCGCCATAAAGCAATTGGGCCGCTTCCTGCAGCGGGGCGAGGTCGATCTCCACGACCTGCGCGAAGCTGGCTAGCTTGGCCAGCGCCTGATCATAGAGAAATTCGCTTTCCGCATCGCCAAACCACTGGCGCTGGTCGCGGCGCGGTACGCCGATCACGCGAGGAGCCAGCGGGGCATCGGCCAGAGGTTTGGACCATGGATCGCCCGCATCAAAACCGGCGATCACCTTGTCTACCAGCGCGGCATCGTCCGCATCATCAGTAAACACCGAGATGCAATCGAGCGAGCGACAGGCAGGCACCAGACCTTGCGTGCTCCAGCGCCCCTTGCTGGGTTTAAAGCCGATCAGGTGGTTGAAGGCCGCCGGAACGCGGCCCGAACCCGCCGTATCCGTGCCCAGCGCAAAGGGCACCAGCCCTGCGGCCACGGCTACCGAGGAGCCGGAACTCGAACCCCCGCTGACATAGGCAAGGTTATAGGCATTGCGCGGCGCGCCATAGGGGCTGCGCGTGCCATTGAGGCCGGTGGCAAATTGGTCGAGGTTGGTTTTGCCCACGCAAATGGCGCCAGCGGCCAGCAGGCGGGCGATGACCGTGGCATCGGCTTGCGGACTATAGGCAAAGGCGGGGCAGGCGGCAGTGGTGGCAAGGCCGGCCACATCGATATTGTCCTTGGCCGCAAAGGGCACGCCGGCCAAAGGCAGATTTTCCCCCGCCGCCACACGGGCATCGACCTTGGCGGCAGCCTCCAGCACCTGCGCCGCATCAAAACGGCTAATCCAGATCTGGGGCTGAATCGCATCATAGGCGGCGATACGGGCCAGTGTTTCCTGCAATACCGTAACCGCGCTGGTCTGGCCCGATTGCACGGCATGGGCGATGGCGGCGGCGCTGCGCCGTTCCAGACCCGCGCTCATGCGGTTTCTCTCAGGGCCAACAGCGGCGTTCCGGGGGCCAAAGCCTGACGTTCCTTGATATAGAGCGCGGCAATCGTGCCGCTGCTTGGGCTTTCCACGGGACACTCCATCTTCATGGCCTCGATCACGGCGATTGTGTCGCCCGCCTTCACTTCATCGCCCACATCGACCAACAGCTTCCACAGGCTGCCGCCAAAGGGGGCCTCGATCACATCGGCGCCATCGGGCACCTGAATGGCTTCGGCTTGCGGCGTATCGGCCTCGGCCAGATCGGTGGCACGGTCGAATTCACCCATCTCTTCCCATGCGGCGCGTTCGGCGTCGAAAGCGGCGGTGCGTTGCGCTTCAAAAGCAGCGATGCTGTCGGCATTGTCCGCCAAATAGGCGCGGTAATCGGCCAGACGGAATTGCGTCTGCTCGATCCGCACCGCACGGCGGCCGCTGGGAATATCGCGGCGCCATGCCGCCAGATCCTCGGCGCTGACCGGATAGAAGCGGATTTGGTCAAAGAAGCGCAGCAGCCATGGCTTGCCCTCGATAAAGGCATCGGTCTGGCGATAGGTGTTCCACACTTGGATGGTGCGGCCAAACAGCTGGTAGCCGCCCGGACCTTCCATGCCATAGATGCACATATAGGCCCCGCCAATGCCCACCACATTGGGCGGAGTCCATGTGCGGGCAGGGTTATATTTGGTGGTGACCAAGCGGTGGCGCGGGTCCACCGGCGTGGCTACCGGCGCGCCCAGATAGACATCGCCCAGACCCAGCACGAGATAGGTGGCGTCAAAAATCAGGTTTTCGACCGCTGCGGCATCGGGCAGGCCATTGACGCGGCGGATGAATTCGATGTTGTCGGGGCACCATGGCGCATCATCGCGCACGGCTTGCTGGTATTTCTGGATGGTTTCCAGCGTGGCCGGATCGCGCCAGCTGAGCGGCAGATGCACGATGCGGCTGGGGATGGTGAAATCATCCAGATCGCCCAGCCTTTCCTCTGCCGCCATCAGCGCGGCGAGGGCAGCCTGTTGGTCAAGCTGCGCCCCATCGAAATGCATTTGCAGCGAACGGATGCCGGGCACCAGATCGACCACGCCCGACAGCGCCAGCTTTTCCATCTCGGTCAACAGAGCCTGCACGCGGATGCGCAATTCTACATCCAGCACAATCGGGCCATATTCGACCAGAATGTTGCGGTCCCCCTGCTGGCGATAGACCACGCGGGGGCGGGTTCCGCTGGCAGGGATCTCGGCCAGAATGGGGGAGAGATCGGCCAAGGGGCTGGCAGGGGTTGCTTCCGGCAGAAGGCCTGACGTCAGCAGCTTTTGCTGCGCAGCATCGGCGGCTTTGGCATCTTCCAGTGCGACCGGCACGAAGCGCAGGCGATCGCCCGGAACCAGTTGCCCTATCTTCCACCTGTCGGCAGCAATCACCACGAAGGGGCAGACGAAACCGCCCAGCGAAGGCCCATCGGGGCCAAGGATGATCGGCATGTCGCCGGTGAAATCCACCGCGCCAATGGCATAAGGGTTATCGTGGATATTGGACGGGTGCAGCCCCGCCTCGCCGCCATCCTTACGCGCCCATTGCGGCTTGGGCCCGATCAGGCGCACGCCGGTGCGGTTGGAGTTGTAATGCACCTGCCATTCGGTTTGGGCGATCATGGCAATGTCATCGGGCGTGAAGAAATCGGGCGCGCCATGCGGGCCATAGAGCACGCGCAGTTCCCATTCCTTGGGCAGAGCAGGCAAGGTTTCGAGCGCGGCAGGAGCGGGCTTGCAAGGCGCATCGCCCAGATGCAGCACATCGCCCGCCACCAAGCGCCGTCCGCCATGGCCGCCAAATTGGCCCAGTTCAAACGTGCTGCAACTGCCCAGATAGGGCGCTATATCCAGCCCGCCCGCGATCAGCAGATAGCCGCGCATCCCGCCGCCTTGCGCACGACCCATGGACAAAGTCTGGCCAGCGGCAACCTTGATCACCTGACCCCGCGCCACGGGGACACCGTCGAGTTTCGCGCCAAAATCCGCGCCGGTCAGGCATAGGCGCGTGGGCGCGGTAAAGGATAGCGTTGGGCCAGAGATGGTGATTTCCAGCCCTGCGGTCCCTTCGTCATTGCCCAGCAACAGATTGCCAAGGCGGAAGGATTGATCATCCATCGGCCCTGAGGGCGGAACACCCACCGCCCATAGTTTTTGCCGCGCGGGCCAATCCTGCACTGTGGTGGCCGTGCCGCCGCTGATGACGCGAAAGGCGCGCGGGGCATAGGTCACGCTTTCCAGCGCGCGGGTGGAAACCTCGCCGCTGGTGAAGGCTTCTGCACGCACCACTTGGCGCAGCCAGCGCAGATTGGTTTCCATCCCGTCCAACCGGCTGCTGTCCAGCGCGGCTTGCATGGCGGTGACGGCCTCATCGCGGGTCGGGGCGTGGACAATCAGCTTGGCCAGCATCGGGTCATACCATGCGCTGACCTGACTGCCGGCCATCACCCAGCTTTCCACCCGCGCATCCTGTGGGAAGGTCACATGGGTCAGCGTGCCGGAGGTGGGGCGATAGTCCTGCGCGGGGTCCTCGGCATAGAGGCGGACCTGCACCGAATGGCCTTGCGGTGCTTGCGGTTCTGCGTCGAGGAAGCTGTAATCGCCGCTTGCGCCGCGCACCATCCATTCCACCAGATCAACGCCCATCACCATTTCGGTAACGCCATGTTCGACCTGTAGGCGGGTGTTCATTTCCAGAAAGAAGAAGCTCTCCCGCTCGGCATCATACAGGAATTCGACCGTGCCTGCTGAACGATAGAGCGCCGCCTTGCCCAGATTTTCCGCCGCAGCGTAAAGTTCGCGCCGCACCTTTTCGGGCAGCAAAGGGGCAGGGGCTTCCTCGACGACCTTCTGGTTGCGGCGCTGGAGCGAGCAATCACGCTCGCCAAGTGTGCGGATGCGACCCTGTCCATCGCCAAAAATCTGCACTTCCACATGGCGGGCGCGGCGCACAAAGCTTTCCAGAAACACGCCCGCATCGCCAAAATTGCTCATGCCAAGGCGGGCTACGGCGGCAAAGCCCTCGCGCACATCATCGGCATCCTCGCATACGCGCATGCCAATGCCGCCGCCGCCGGCCGTGGCTTTGAGCATCACCGGATAGCCAATGCGCTCTGCTGCGGCCAAAGCCTCGTCTTCGCTGGTCAGCAGGTCAGAGCCGGGGGCCAAAGGCACCCCATGGGCGGCGGCCAATTCGCGTGCGCTATGCTTCAGGCCAAAGGTGCGGATATTGTCGGGCGTGGGGCCGATGAAGACTATGCCCTGCGCGGCGCAGCTTTCCGCAAACTCGACATTCTCGGCCAGAAAGCCATAGCCGGGATGGATCGCGCCTGCGCCGGTCTTGCGGGCGGCCTCCAGAATGGCGGGAATGTTGAGATAGGAATCCGATGCGCGGGCGGGGCCGATGCAGACCGCCTCATCCGCTTCGGCCACATGCAAGGATGCCTCGTCGGCTTCGGAATAGACCGCGACCGAGCGGAGCCCCATCTTGCGCAATGTGCGGATGATGCGGGTGGCAATGGCGCCGCGATTGGCGATCAGGACCGTATCGAAGCTCATGCGGCAACAATCATGCGAACGGGGGTGGGGTTAAAGGCGTTGCAGGGATTGTTGATCTGGGGGCAATTGGACACCACCACGATCACATCCATCTCCGCGCGCAAATCAAGGCTGAGGCCCGGCGCGGAAATGCCATCTACAATGCCCAAAGCGCCATCGGCCTCAACCGGCACATTCATGAAGAAATTGATGTTGGGCACGATGTCCCTCTTGCCGCGCCCTTGGGTCAGGTTGGCCTCAAGGAAGTTTTCCACGCAGGCATGTTGCGCCTTGGTATGGTGGCCATAGCGTAAAGTGTTGCTTTCACACGAACAGGCCCCGCCGATCGTGTCGTGATATTCCACCTGACTTTCGGCAATGGTCATCATGGCATTGCCCTCGTTGGAGCGCAGCACGGCACCTTTGCGCAGAAACAGATTGCCTTGCGCGGCTACAGTGTCCTGCGCGCTGTAACGCTCGGCATCGTCGGCGGCGGAATAGATCAGGAAATCGACCGCCTGATTGCCTTCCAGATCGACAATGCGCAGGGTCTGGCCTGCTTTCACCTCATGCAGCCAAGGGGCGCGGGCGGGGACGATCTCGTCATGGATGATGGCGCCGGTCAGACCGGCCAGATGCTTGTCCTGGGTCATGCTGGTCCCTTCCTGTGCATCAGCGACGGAAATAGTCTTCGACATTGAGAAAGGCGCGCAGGCCTTCGGGCGTGGCGTTGCGGATCGGGTCCGTTTCCGGCGTCACCTCGCCGCGCCATGCCGATACGCGCAAAGGCGTGACGCTATATTCGGGGCGCGGGTCCAGCACATGCGGGACATTGGCGATCACCACGATCACCTCCATCTCCGCGCGCAGCACCATTTCCCGCGCCGGATCGAAGGGGCCGATGACGGGCGTGATGGTGCCATCGTCCTCGATCCTTGCGCCCTTGAACAGGTTGATGCAGGGGTGGACATCGCGGCGGGTGAGGCCATGCTTGGCAGCCCCCAGCAGGAAACGGTCGCGGCCATTGGGATAGGCGCCGCTGTTGCGACCCTCGCCATATTTGGCCAGATTGGTGGCGGCATTGGATGTGCCGCAGAAACAGTCATGCGTGCCCGCATCATCGGTCACAATGCTCATCAACACCCGCCCCATGTCGGAGAGCAGCAATTTGCCTTCCTCCAGATAGGCGTTCCATTGCACCTTCACCGTATCGGCTACATTGAGCCTTTCGCTGGGCATTTCGGCGTTGAAGATCTGGATGCTGGCGCAGGCATCGCCCTTCAGGTCGATCAGGCGCAGACGGCTGCCGCGCGGCAGGCGGCGGGTGGTATAGCCGCCGCTGGCTATGGTCTCTTCCCATAAATGGTCTTGGCGGACCACGCCTTCGGGCAGGTCATCGGCCTCTGGCGGCAATATGGGCATGGTTTCCACCACAGTACCGCCCATGGCACGGGCATGGTCACGCGCGGCCAGCGGATTGGCGAGAGTTCCGGTCATGCGGCAGCTCCTTCCCTAGATTGTTTGATGCCATCCTGCTCATGCAAAGGCGGCAAAAGCGCGGTGGTGGTGACGAGTTCCAGCTGTTGCACCCCGCGCACGCGGCGCAGGGCATCGGCCAATTCCTTCAGCCGCACCGCAGGCCCTTGCACCAGCAGCACTTCAAGCGACTGGTCATCCTCCAGAAACACATGCTGGCTGGAGATCACCTCTTTCAGGTAATCCAGCTGGGTCTGCGCCAGTTGGTGGCGCACGCCGGTACGGTCGCCGCGATAGACCACGGTGATGGTGCCCGCCAACATCTCGTCGGGGCGGGCATAGGCTTCATGTGCGGCCAGAGCGTGGCGGATCAATTCGGCAATCAATTGCGATCGCGAGGGCAATTGGCGCTCCTCCACCATCATGTCGAGTTTGCGCAGCAATTCGGTGGGCAGGCTCATGCTCAGGCGGGCAAGGCTGGTGGTTTCGGCACTCATGCGGCTAGTTCCGATGGGTTTTCGGCCTTGGTCTTGTCCAAGGGCAGATCGTAAACGGCGGTGGCGCCAAAGCGGTGCGGCGCGTGGGGATCGTGGCGGCGCTTGTCCAGCGCCAGCACGCGGGTGCCCAGAGAGAAAGCCTCGCGTATGTCATGCGTTACCATAATGATGGTCAGGCCATATTCGCTCCACAGGCGGGTGATCAGCGCATGCATATCGGCGCGAATGCCGGGGTCCAGCGCGCCAAAGGGCTCGTCCAGCAACAGGATGCGCGGGCGTTTGATCAGCGCCTGCGCAATGGCCAGACGTTGCTGCATCCCGCCCGACATTTGCGCGGGGTAGAGATGCAGGCTGTCGCCCAAGCCGACCGCTGCCAACATTTCCTCGGCCTGAGCATAGGCCTTGCGGCGGGCGCTGCCAAACAGGCGGCCCAGCAGGGGCGAGCCAGCGCATTCCAGCCCGAAAGCGGTGTTTTCCAGCACGGCGAGATGGGGGAAGACCGAATAGCGCTGGAACACCACCCCGCGATCCGGCCCGCATTCGGGCGACAGGGGCGCGCCATCCAGCAGGATCTGCCCGCGCGAGGGCGCATCCTGTCCAAGGATCACGCGCAGGAAGCTGCTCTTGCCCGCGCCCGATGGGCCTACCACCGAGACGAAGGAACCCGCCTCGATATCGAGGTTCATATTTTCCAGCACCACGCGGTCGCCAAATTCGACCCAGACGTTGCGCAGCGAAAGGAGGGTACTCATGCCTTGTCTCCTTTCGCTTCCAAGCCATGCGCCCAGGGGAACAGGCGACGACTGCCCAGCACCAAGGCCACATCCATGGCAATGGCCAGCAGCGCGATCCACAGCACATAGGGGATGATCACATCCATCGAGAGATAGCGGCGGACAAGAAAGATGCGATAGCCCAGCCCGACATCCGAAGCGATCGCCTCGCCCGAGATCAGGAACACCCATGCTGGACCCAGCGCCAGACGCAAAGCTTCCAGCAGGCGCGGCATGGTTTGCGGCAGCGCGACACGCAGCATGATCTGCCATGTGCTGGCGCCCAAGGTCTGCGCCTTCACCAATTGTTCGCGGGGCAGGGCGGCAACATGGCCCGCAATGTCGCGGATCATCACCGGCGCGATGCCAATAGCGATCAGCGCGATCTTGGCCGTGTCTTCCAGCCCCAAGGCGATGAACAGGATAGGCAGCAGCGCGATCGGAGGGATGACCGCGATGGAGGTGACCAGTGGCCCCAATGTGGCGCGCACCGGCGGCAGGATGCCCAGCACCAACCCGACCAGCAAAGCTGCCGCCGTGGCAATGCCAAGGCCCAGCCCCAGACGCTGCAAACTGGCCAGAGTGTCGGCCCAGAACAGCAGATTGCCCGACAAGGGGTCTGGCTGGAACAGCAAGGCCTGCATCGCCTGCGCCATGCCGGAGGGCAGCGGCAGGATCTTGTCCATCGGATTGGCCGCATGGCGTTGCGCAGCCAGCAGCAGATAGAGCATCAGCAAGGCCACAATGGGCAGCGCGCCCAAGGCCATGCTTTGCTTGCGGCTGATGGAGCGGTTGATCCAGCGCATCGGCTTAAAGCTTCCCGTCCGCTGCCATTTTCATGAAGCTTTCATCAAAGCGCAAGGTGACATGGGCGGCATCGCCCAAAGTCTTGCCATTGGGGAAAGCCATGCCCACGGCATCGGCCGAAGCCGCGCCTTTAAACAGGCCCTTGGAATAGGAGAAGTCGCGCACGCGGGTCATGGTGGTGACTAGCGCGGGCGAGGTGGTGGCCGCCACCGCCGCTTTGGGGTCGGTGTAGAGATAGGTCGTGGTCAACTGGCTGTCGAAAGTTTCGGGGCTGGCACCGGCCAGTTTCGCCATGGCCGCGCGGGCCGCTTTGCCCTGCGCGTCCTGACGCTGCATCACGGCCATGGTTTCATACCAGATGCCTGCCAAGGCCTTGCCGAAATCGGGATTGGCCTTCAGCGTCGCGGTGTCCACCACCAACAGGTCGAGGATTTCACCGGGCACATCGGCCGAGCTGAACACTTGTTTGACGCCAGCCTGACCGCGCATCACCGATAGCTGCGGGTTCCATGCCACGGCGGCATTGACCTGTGGGCTGGCAAAGGCGCCGACAATATCGGCATCGGACGTGTTGGTGGTTTTCACATCGGCAAAGGACAGGCCTGCCTTTTCCAGTGCCCGTGCCAACAGGTAATGCGAGACGGAGAGTTCGGCCAGATAGACCTGACGTCCCTTGATCGCGGCCAGATTGTCGGCGCCTTTGAGCAAGACCCCGTCATTACCATTGGAATAATCGCCAATGATGATCGCGCTGGTGTCCTTGCCGCCTGCCGCCGGAATGGTCAGCGCGTCCATATTGGCCACGGTCACGCCGTCAAACTTGCCCGCGGTATATTGGTTCACCGACTCGACATAGTCGTTCACCTGAACAACCTTGATATCAATGCCGTATTTGTCGGCCCATTTCTTCACAATGCCCGCTTGCTGGGCATAGGGCCAAGGCATCCAGCCAGCATAGATCGACCAGCCAATGGTGAAATCATGCTTTTTGGCGGGAGGCGGCGCGCTGCCCGAGCAGGCGGCCAGCAGCGAGACCGCCGCCAGCAGAGCGAGTTTACGGCCCGTTTTCGCAGAAATGCCGGTCAGCTTGAGCACGAGTCTGTCCCCTTTCGCACCGCAGCATCAGGGGGAAGGGGCGGCTTGTCTATGTCAATATTACGTATAGGCGATTTGGTAATAACGCGGGATGCTCCCCCTCACGCCAGATCCGAAGCGATTGGAAACGCCGATAAAACAAGGCGGCAGGGCTGGTATTCCTAGATCAAGTCCATCGCGCATGCCCGCGGGCCCTACGCCCCTTGCAACCGCGATACGTAACCGACCGTGATGTTACCGAATGAAATGCAGGATGCTCTGGCGGCGGGTTTTACCCCCATGCCGACACAGGGCCCGCATGGGGGATGGGCCAAGGCATCGCGCTTTATCGCAACAGAGTGAGGGCTGCCGTGACGAAGAAATATTTCCGCATGACTTTGCTGGGCGCATCGATGCTCGCCGGTCCTATCGCTGTTGCCAGTCCTGCCATCGCGCTGGCGGCAGAAGCGCCAGCAGACGCCGCCGCATCCGATGATGGTGGCACAATCGTGGTGACCGCCACCCGCCGCGCCACCAGCCTGCAGGACGCGCCGATCAATATCAGCGCGGTTGGCTCGGCCGAATTGGCGCGCGAGCGGGTGGATGACGTCAAGTCGCTCTCCGCCTTTACCCCCGGTCTGACCGTGTCCGATACCGGCCCGGGCTCGACCGGCAATATCATCATGCGCGGCATCAGTTCGGGCGATACCAGCGCTTCGGGTTCCAATTACCAGAGCGCCTTGGGCGTCTATCTGGGCGAAGTGCCGATGTATCTGGATTTCAAGCTGATCGACATTTCCCGCGTGGAAGTGCTGCAAGGCCCGCAAGGCACGCTCTATGGCCTTGGCACGCTGGCTGGCGCGATCCGCTATATGCCCAACCGGCCCAACAGCAGCAAATTCTCGGTCGATGTCCATGCGCGCGGCTTTATGCAGTCGCATAGCAATCTGGCTGGCAAGAATGTGGATGGCACGGTCAATATCCCGATCATCGAGGACCATATCGCCTTCCGCACCACCAATGGCTATTATTACAACCCCGGCTTTATCGACTATAACCACTTGCTGAAAAACCCTGGCGTGTCCGACCCGCAACCGGGGCGTAGCGCGACGGGGGCGGGGGCATCTTTTGGCAGTGCAGCCGATCAGGCGGCCAATTTCACATCCTATAAGGATGCCAATTACGAGCGCACTTTTACCTCGCGCAACCAGTTGCTGTTGCAGGCGAACCAAGGTCTCAAACTCTATCTGACCTATGCCCATCAGCAGACCAGCACGATGGGCCGTCAGGCCAATGGCGGCGGCGTGTTGGGGACGGGGCGCTATGAAGCGCCATGGCGCTATCTGGAGCCGACCACGCGCAAGTCTGACCTGTTCGCCGCCGAATTCAATATTGATTTAGGCCATTTTGCGCAATTGGTGGCGACCACCGCCATCACCAAGCAGAAGATCATGGCCGAGGCGGATAATACCGACCTGCTGCTCGATTTGGACTATGGCTATGAAGCCTTCCCGCAATTTTCCTCGCACAACACGACTGCATCAAATTACAACCAGTTCAATCAGGAAATGCGTCTGGTTTCCACCCATGGCGGGCCGGTCAACTGGGTCGTCGGCAGCTTCTACAACAATATGCGTTATGAGCAGCAATACCGCGAATATGTGCCCGGCTATGCGGCATGGGCGGGCATCAACCGGCCCGATGATCTGGAATATATGCAATTCGTCAAAACCCGCACCAAGGAAATGGCGGTCTATGGCGAGGCGACCTATCGCATCACGCCTGCGTGGCAGGTGACGGGTGGTCTGCGCTATTTCAAATATGATGCCTTTGCGCAGGGCGGCACTGATACGCCCTTGTTCAGCAGCAACACGCCCTATCCCTTGGTGGTGTTTGCGCCCAGCCGGATCAACAGCGGCGCCACCAAGAAGGACGGTATGGTCTGGAAGCTCAACACTTCCTATAAATTCCGCGATGGTTTGTTGGCCTATGCCACCTATAGCACCGGCTATCGCACGGGTAACGTCAACCGCGTGGCGCCCTGCATCCTGCCTTTGAATCCCAATGTGCAGAATGTCTGCGCGCTGGCCAATGAAATGTCCTTTGGGCCGGATAAAACGCGCAATTTGGAATTGGGCCTGCGCGCCAGCCTGTTTGACAAGCATGTGAACCTGACACTCAGCGGTTTCCATGTCGATTGGGATGCGGTGCAAGTGCCCAGCACCACCATCAATGGCGCGGTGGGCATTACCGTCAACGGCGGCAAGGCGGTGTCGCAGGGCTTTGAATTTGCGGGCGAGTGGAAGATTACCCCGCGCCTGTCGCTGCAAACCACCTATTCCTATACCGACGCCCATCTGACGCAGGATGCGCCCGGCATCGTGGTCAGCAGCGGCACGCCCTATGATGCCAAGGCGGGGGATCGTCTGCCCGGTTCCACCAAGAATTCGGGTAGCGCGCAGCTGAATTACACCTATCCTCTGGCCAATGGCGCGGCGATCGATGCCAATTGGGCCGCGACCTATACTGGCAATATTTACTCCCGCGTTGGCCTGCGTGGCAATGGCGAGGTGATCCCCTCCTATGTCACCCATCGCGCCTCGATCACCTATCGCGCCAAGACGTTTGATGTCGGGCTCTATGCCGACAACATCTTCAACAAATATGCGGTGACCGCGATCAGCAATGATTTGAGCTCCTATAACCGCGTCCGCACCGATGTGGTGGAACGCTACTACGCGCAAGGCGTGCTGACCCCGCGCCGCGTGGGGATTGACGTGCATTTCCATTATTGATGGTGTTGGCCCCGCGCACAGGGAATGGGTGACGCGGGGTCTTCCATGGGATATTTATGGCCTGTGACCGGCCGCATGAGAATGACGGAGGATGGCATGAAGAAATCGGCTGTCGACCTGCTGCCTCCCGCCACATTGCTGGCGGTGATCGGCTTTTGGTATCTCGCCCCACATGCATGGGTGGCGCATTGGGCCACCATGACCGGCGTGCTTGTGGTGGTAACTGCTTTTGTGCTGGGCATGGAGTTTCTGTTTGAACGCCATGCCGGCTGGCGCATGAACCAACGTGAGTTTTTCACCGATGTGTTTTATGTGGTGCTCAACGCCACGGTGATTGCCAAGGTGTCCAGCTTCTTGGCCGATGAGCCTTTGATGGCGGCCAAACATGCCATGGGCATTGCCACCCCTTGGCTGGAACATGCGCCCTTTCTGGCGCAGGCGATGTTCGTGGTGTTTCTGGCCGAATTCGGGCAATATTGGATGCATCGCCTGATGCATAATTCGACGCCTTTCTGGCTGACCCATGCGCCGCATCATCACATCACCCAGTTGAACGCCATGAAGGGCGCGGTCGGCAATCCGATCGAACTGTTCCTGATCTCGCTCAGCTTTGTCGCTTTGTTTGATATTGATCAACGCGCGCTGCTTTGCGGCTTTAGCTGCACGCTTGTCATCTCCACCTATGCCCATGCCAATGTGAAGGCGGACCCGCCTTTTTTCTATTCCTATATATTTACCACCATCCGCCATCATAGCCTGCACCATTCGGTGCCCTATGAGGATACGCGCTGCAATTACGGCAATTCGGTGATCCTGTTTGACCGGATGTTCGGCACGTACAAGGAAGGCGAAGCCAGCGTAGTAGGGCAGGACGAACGCCGCCGTTTGAGCATCCGCGAACAATTCCTGTTCCCGTTTCAGCCGGTGATCGCATGGTTCAAGGAAAGGCAGGCCGGTTCTGGCACAGTCGCCTGACAGATTACTGATACAGGCCCGCGCCGCTTTGACGCGGGGGGATCTGGTTGCGGTAGAGCAGGCGGCGCAGGCCTTGGCGCGGATGGATCCGTCAGAGGCCGAGGCGCCATTCCTGCGGGCGATGGCCGAGGCGGGCAGGGGGCGGTTGCGGCTGGCTGTCGCCCATTTGCACGCGGCCATCGCCTTGCAACCAAGGGGCGAATATCGCGCTCAATTGGCCCGTTGTCTGGTGCAATTGCGCGAGGATGGGGCGGCGGCGCAGGTTCTGGCGCAGGCAGAGCAAGCCTTGCCCGATGACGCGCTGAGCCGCGATACGATGGGCTGCGTCTATGCGCGGCTGGGCGATCATGCGGGTGCTTTGCCCCATTTTGCCGAAGCGATCAGGCTGGCGCCTGATGTGGCCGATTATCGCTATAATCATGCCACCACGCTCAATTTTCTGGGGCAGGTGGGGCAGGCGGAACAGGCCCTGCTCGATCTGTTGGTGCGCTTCCCCGATGAGGCGCGCTCTTGGCATCTGCTGGCCCATTTGCGCAAGCAGACGGTGCAGGACAACCATCGCGCAGGGTTGGAGGCAGCCTTGGCCCGCGCGGGGGATGCGCGTTCGCTTGTGTTGCTCGGTTATGCTCTGGCCAAGCTGCTGGATGATCTGGGCGAAGAGCAGGCCGGATTCGCGCAATTTAGCGCCGCCAATGCCACCCATCGCGCCACGCTGAATTATGACTTTGCCCGCGACGCGCAGATTTTTGACGCGGTGGAGAAAGTGTGGCCCGTCGTCGCGCGGACTCCTGTGGCCCATGCCCCGCAGGATGCGCCGGTGTTCATCATCGGCATGCCGCGCACAGGCACCACTCTGGTGGATCGCATCATCACCAGCCATCCGGCCATGGAAAGCGCGGGCGAGTTGCAGGCCATGCCGTTGGCGGTGAAACTGGCCTCGGGCACGCGCAGCCGCATGGTGCTGGATGAGGCAACGATGGCGGCTATGGCGCAGGCCGATATGGGCGCGATTGGCGCGGATTATCTGCGCCGCGCCGCCCATCACCGGCGCGATTCCACCAAGCGCTTTACGGACAAATTCCCGGGCAATTTCCATTATGCAGGCATCATCGCCCGCGCCTTGCCACAGGCCAAGATCATTTGCCTGCGTCGCCATCCACTCGACACGGTGCTGGCCAATTTCCGCAATCTCTTTGCCATCAGCTCGCGCTATTATGACTATAGCTATGATTTGATGGATATTGCCCGCTATTATGCCCGTTTCGACCGGTTGATGGCCTATTGGCAACAGGCCATGCCGGACCGGATCATGGAATTGCATTACGAGGATCTGGTCGCCGATCAGGAAGGCACGACGCGTCGCCTGCTGGCCCATTGCGGGCTGGAATGGGACGAGGCCTGCCTGCATTTCCACCGCAATGCAGCCCCCGTTTCCACCCCCAGCGCCGCACAGGTGCGCCAACCGATCTATACCGCCGCACTGGCGCGCTGGAAAAGGCATGAGTACGCGTTGAGACCAGTGGCAGATTACCTGCGTAGTCTTGGCATAGATTGGACAGATTAGAAAATGGCTGGGGCGGGAGGAGGCGATGGCTGGCAGGTTCTAAGCGACTGATCTATATGCAAGTATATGTATTTCAAGGGTTCCTGTCACCCAAACCGGTCACACAAATCGGTCACACACGGGTCTTTTCGGGGGCCTGAAGAGGCGCTAAATGGGCCTCCATGATCTTCCTGAAGCACAATAAATGGCATGCCAAAGTTCGTGTTCCAAAGCTGTTGAGTTGCGCTGAGAATTGATGGAGTGGATGCCCCCTCCCGACGGCATCGAATGTGCCATTGTGACGTTTTCACAACGTCACAACAGAGGAGAAGGCATCCATGGACGAAGTTAGCATTATCGGTCTGGATTTGGC
>NZ_SACO01000029.1 GCF_004005905.1 Novosphingobium umbonatum | reverse complement strand
GTCTCCAAACAGCTTGGAAATTTCGGCGCCGAACCAGCGGTCAATTAGATCCGCTTCCGCAGCCAAGGTCGACCATGAATCACTTAGGTCGACTTTGACAAGGGGGGTCCCATTTGGGGACAGGTTTACGGAATCAGCGCCGTGCTGTTTGTTTGAGGGAATGTCGTCCGGCGCGTCCATGCGCTGGAAATCTCATATGTGCGCTTGTCTTTCATGGGGAGGGTTAGTGCGGTTGATTTTGTGTCTTGGGCGAACGCTGGATGTTGGTTTGTCCAACGATGTGGGGTTTGCTTCTGACTGAAGGCGACCCAGACTGTGTGAAAACGCATCAGATGTGCTATGATGCGGTGGCAGTCTGGAGGGTCATATGGGTCGCTTCATCACCGGTGCGGATCGTAGCGAAACGACATTTTTTCCGCCGTGCGTTGATGACTGGATCGGAGAGGATAATCCAGTTCGGGCGGTTGATGCCTTTGTTGCTGCGCTCGAGCTTGGAGAGCTTGGTTTTGGCGGTGTCAAGCCTGCTGCGACGGGGCGCCCCTCGTATCATCCCTCGGTTCTGCTCAAGCTTTACATCTATGGCTATCTGAACCGGGTGCAGTCGAGCCGCCGCCTAGAGCGTGAGGCCGATCGGAACGTCGAACTGATGTGGTTGACCGGGCGGCTCGTGCCCGATCACAAGACGATCGCTGACTTTCGCCGCGATAATGGCGACGCCATCCGACAGGTCTGCGGGCGTTTCGTTCTGCTGTGCCGCCAAATGGGACTGCTGGCAGGCAACAGCGTTGCTATCGACGGCAGCAAGTTCAAGGCCGTGAACAACCGGGATCGCAACTTCACCAAAGCCAAACTGGAGCGTCGGCGTCAGCAGATCGAGGAAAGCGTTGCGCGCTATTTGGCCCAACTTGATACCGCTGACCGGCACGAGCCGACGGATGCACTGGTGGCCAAGACAGACAGGCTCAAGGAGAAGATCACCAGGCTCGAACAGGAAATGGAGCGCCTCGATGGACTGGAAGCGCAGATGCTGGCGTCACCTGACCGCCAAATTTCGCTGACCGATCCTGACGCGCGATCGATGTCGAGCAGCGGACGCGGAACAGGCGTGGTCGGCTATAATGTGCAAGCCGCTGTCGATACCGAACACCATCTGATCGTCGCACATGAGGTTACGAATATCGGCACCGACCAGGCACAGTTGAGCGGCATGGCGAAAAAAGCGAAAGCCGTTTTGGAGGCAGAGCGGCTCGATGTCGTGGCCGATCGCGGTTACTTCTCAAGCGAAGAGATACTGGCCAGCGAACAGGCCGGGGTTACCGTGACCTTGCCGAAACCGATGACCTCCCGCGCCAAGGCGGAGGGGCGGTTCGGAAAAGTGGACTTCATCTATTTACCCGAGCAGGACGTCTATCGCTGTCCGGCCGGCGACATGCTCACCTATCGTTACACCAATGTGGAAGCCGGTCTGACGGTAAGCCGATATTGGACGAGTGCTTGCCCCAAATGTCCGATCAAGATCCAATGCACACCGGGAAAGGAACGGCGCGTCACTCGATGGGAGCATGAGACCGTCCTCGAAACCATGCAGGAACGCCTTGATGCCAATCCCGATGCCATGCGCATACGGCGCCAGACAGTTGAACATCCCTTTGGCACTCTCAAAGCCCGCATGGGTTCCACCCACTTCCTGACAAAAACCAAGCCGCGTGTTTCAACGGAAATGGCGCTTCACGTTCTGGCCTATAACCTGACCCGGGTGCTCAACATCATGGGGAGCAAGGCCATCATGAAAGCCATCGCAAGCTGAGGCCGCTTGCAAACAACCAAACCGCGCAGGTTCTTCGAACGCCCCAGCTAAAATCTGCCAGTCACGTTTTTACACAGTCTGGACCAACAAGCGCCGTTCCTCGTTCACTCCATGAAGGGCAGCTTTACCTGAAAACTGCCCCTCACAAACTCATCTCCTTTTCACGCAGGCGGAATTCAATTGGCCCGCGTTGCCTTTCATGCCTTTTCGTGAAAGCCACAAACCCCTGTCAAATCCATCGCGCCGTTTTGAAGCGACGGTATAGTATGGCGCAAATCGTAGCGATCACGACCAGAACGATGAAATAGCCATAACGTGTCTTGAGTTCGGGCATATTCTCAAAGTTCATCCCATAGATGCCTGCAATGGCCGTCGGAACTGCCAGAATCGCTGCCCAAGCTGCCAGTTGGCGCGTGATTACGCCCTGCCGCTGCTGCTCGAACAGGTGGCTGACTTCGAACACAGTTGTCAACACATCGCGCAATGATCCGACCATGCCATCAATTCTGCGGACATGATCAAGGACATCCCTGAAATAGGGGCGAACTTCCGGATCGAGATAAGGCAGCTCCATATGCTCCAGCTTTGCACAAAGATCCGCCATCGGGCCAAGCAAACGCTGGAAACGCATCAACTCGCGGCGCAAGGTAAACAGGCGTGTCACCTCATCCCGTTCTAGAAAGGCGTCGAGCGCACGATGTTCCATCGTTAAGACATTTTCTTCGATCGCCTCCACAATCGGGAAATAGCCGTCGACAATGAAATCCAGTATCGCATGCAATACATAATCTACGCCATGTTCCAGCAAATGTGGCGCGGCTTCCAGTTGTTCGCGCAAGGCAGAGTGGGCGCGTTCAGAACCGTGGCGGACGCTGATAATGTGGTTGGCGCCAACAAAGATTGCGGTCTCCCCATAGGCGATCTTGTCGTCTTCCAAATGAGCGGTGCGCGCGACCACGAAAAGCTGATCGCCATAAACATCGACTTTGGGAAGTTGATGGGCCTTCAACGCATCTTCAATCGCCAGCGGATGCAGGTCAAAGTTGATTTGCAGCTTGCGCAGTTCCTCCTCGGTGGGTTCGAAAAGGCCGATCCACACAAAGTCGGACCGGTCAATGGGGCATTGCACTGGGGTGTCGAGCGCGATGGGTTCAATCCGACGGCCATTGCGATAGTGATAGGAAGCGATGACAGTCATGCAGTTCCCTCATTGGATAGGTACCCTCCCTATCAGCATAGGCGTGTTGGGGGAACCGTAGGTAATGGTAGCGCCCAAAGGCATGGCTGGGCGGCTCATGGGCAGGGCTTGGATGGAAACTGTCATCTTCTCAGGCTAACGCGATGGAATGCGTCCAGCCCTGTTTATCCTTCTCTTCGCACTTTCCGCATCATCGCTGGAAGCTGCGCGTCCTTTGGTCACCGATGATGCCCGACTTACAACTGTACAAAGTTGTCAGTTGGAAACATGGGTGCGCAGCTATAACAGCCGCCGCGAAGCGTGGGCTTTGCCCGCCTGCAACCCAACCGGCAATTTCGAGATTACCGCTGGTGTGGGGCAAGTGGTTGGCGGCGAGATGCAGGCCAGCACAGATTTGATGGTTCAGGCCAAAACGCTCTTCCGGCCATTGCAAACGAATAGCTGGGGTATCGGCTTGGCCGCTGGTTTGATGCATCATGCCGACGTGAGCGCAGGCCCCAACGGCTTTGGCAACTTATACGCCTATATTCCTGTGTCTGCGTCCTTCTATGACGACAAGTTCACCGTTCACGCCAATGTCGGGTGGATCAAATCGCGCGGTGACAACCACGCCATAAGCTGGGGCGTGGGAACTGAAACGCGCATCAGCCAACGCTTGATTTTGGTGGCCGAAACCTACGGTGATCCGCGTTATGCGCCCTATGCTCAAATGGGCATGAGGTATTTCATCGTACCGGACAGGGTGCAGGTTGATGCAACCGTTGGCCAACAAATTAATCAAGGCGGGTCGGGACGGTGGTTTTCGCTAGGCCTCCGGCTCACCCCGGGAAAGCTGTTTTAAGCAGGTTTGCCCGCGGCTTTGGCCCAAACGCGGCAATTGCTTCCGTCATTATTCGACCAACTATCGTCGTTTCAATACCGCGCCGGGAATGGCGGCTTTCTCCGACATCTGTCTTTGGAAATCGGGCCTACACGGTTTAGGACACACCCTTCTCCATCTCCGTCCAAAGATCTGGCGGGATTGGGTCCTGAAGCATCAGCGCATTTTCGTGCGCCTTGAGCGGCGATTAAGCGCCAGGCACGATGGCCTCTACCGCAGGGTGGCGGGCGCAGAACTGTAACGCGGCGGCCTTCAGGCTGATTTCATAACGCGCGCACACCTGCGCCAGACGATTGCGCTGTTCAATCCGCTGCGCACTGGCCGGGCGGTAATCGTCATGCGGGCCATCAGCCAGAATGCCAGAATTATAGCATCCGCCCAGCACGACCGGCACACCAAGCCGTAGGCACTGCGCCAGCAGGTCCTCCGCGCTACGATCCAGCAATGTATAACGTCCCGAAATGTGGATGATCTCAGGATCAGCCTGCTCCAGCGCGCGCAGACATGGCTCGATCACATTGTTGCCCATGCCCCATGCGCGGATCACGCCCTGATCGCGCAACGCCCGCAGGGCGCGGAAGGCTCCATTCAGCGCTATCGGCCAATGCTCTTCCCACGCGGGGCCCAAATGATCGCCCCCCAGATCATGCACATAGACGATGTCGATCCGGTCCAGTCCAAGGCGCTGAAGCGAGTCCTCAAAACTGCGCATGGCGGCGTCATAGCCATAGTCGACATGCGCGTGGAACGGCAGGCCGCCCTTGAACAGTCCCGCCTCGTCCGAACTGGGGCCGTGGATGATCTTTGGCGCGGCTGATTTTTCCCGGCCGGGGCACATCAATCGGCCGACCTTGGTGGAAATGACAAAATCCTCGCGGGGCATCTGGCGCAGGAACCGGCCAAAGCGATGCTCGCCCAGCGTGCCGCCATAGACGGGCGCGGTATCGAAATGCCGCGCGCCGCTGTCCCAGGCTGCCTGCATGGTGGCGTCGGCGGTCGCCTCGTCGATGGGAGCGAACATGTTGCCCAATGGAGCACCGCCAAACCCCAGCTTGTCGATCATTGCGGCATGACCTTGATGTTGCGGAAATGGGCGATGGTGGCCGTTTCGATCCACAGACCCACGCCGCCACGCAAATCCGCACCCAGCTTCAGATCATTGACGATCAACACCGGCGAGGCACGGTGATCGAGATAGAGCCTGGCCTGCGCCCCCGTTACCACGATCCGCATATGCACCCAGCGACCGGGGGCAATGTCGGCGGCGGTCTCGTATCGCTCGGGGCTTTCGCGGCGCAGACGGTCAAAGCGCCAATCGGGAAAGGCCGCATATTGCACGGCATGATTTCGCCGCACCTGATCATCGGCCACGCCATTGGTTGGCCGCAGGTAAAAACTTTCAAACCGCGCACCATCATAGCGGAACGCCAGCCCTACAAAGCCGCGCGCAAATGCGGGGGCTCCGGGCGCCAGGCCCGCCTTTACCTCGGCCTCGATCACGCCATTGTGAAAATCGATTGGCAACCACGCCATGAAATCCCGGTCGGCCAAGGCTTCGCGGGCCGGATCCTGCCAATATTGGCGCGGCATGGACAGGCGCAGACCTTCGGAATCTTTGGCCAGTTCCACCCCATTGACCCGAAACGCGGACGGCGCTGGATCGGCGGCATGTGCCGAGGTAGGCAGCGCTAACGCGGCGACTACACCCATGGCGCTATTCCTGCGCATACAGCTTCCCCGCTCCTGCCCAATCCGAAGGCTTCACATCCTCAAAAATCACATAGACATAGGATGGATCCGTGCTGGTATTGCGGGCAATGCTGTCGGTGATGTCGGCGGCTACCTTGGCCTTTTGGGCGGTGTCTTTGCCTGCAAACCAACTGACGCGAACGACGGGCATGGGATGCTCCTTTACTGATCAAGAAACCGGGTCAGGTCGGCCACAAATTTGACCGGGTTTTTATAAGCCAGCAGGTGATCGCCATGTTCGGCGGCGGTGTAGACAAACACGCGGGCATCCCGGATCTGGCGCGCAGCCCAGTGCTGGCTGGCCACATTGGCGCTCAATTCGCCGGTAAAGAAGGCAGTGGGACGGTCGATCTTATGAGAGATCACGTCGCGCCAATCGTTGCCCGCATGGTCGCGCATCACCAGACCCATATGCACCATGTCATTGTGGATGAAGGCATCGGAAAAGCCCTGTGAATTCTCGAAATAGGGTGTGCGATCCCGCATCAGACGGGTGAACAGATCGCTGCCATCCGGTTTTGGCGCCAGAGCAGAGCGGAACCCATCATAGCTGTCGGCAATCGCGCCTGCATCGCGGCGTTGCTCGTCGGTCCAATCCGATCCGGCGATCAAGGAGATCCCTTCGTCTATAAAGACCAGCTTGCGCATGCCTTGCGTGCCATACAGGTCGATGTGGCTCCAGATCACGCTGGCGCCCATCGAATGGCCCACGTAATCGGCCTCGCCCACCTGTGCGGCCGCGCGAAATTCATGCAAATCAGCGGCATAGCGGGCAATCCGCGCGCCATAGTCAACCCGGCCAGACAGGCCCTGATTGCGTGGATCAAGTACCAGTACACGGTGATTGCGTGCCAGCAGCCACATCACATTCACGTATTCCGCCCCATTGGACGACCAACCGGGGATTATGACGATGGGCCGCCCTGTTCCGGCCTCCCACCACGTCATGCGCACGCCGTCGCTGGTGGTGAAATGTTTGATCTGCAGGGCAGGAAAGTCCGAAAGCTTGGCAGGCATCCCCGCGATGGCATTGGGAAAGACATAATCGCGGCCCAGCACGCTAATGGCCGGTTCGGCGTGCGCCGTCGTTAGGCCTGTCAGGCCAATGCTCAAAGCCAGCAACAAAGATCGCAGCATATGTCACCAAGAAGAAAGAGGAAGCACCCGCTTATGTCGCAATTCCACACTTGACGGAATGGCGCCTAAAATCCGATCAGTAAGGACATGATGTCCTCAATCTCTCATCTGGAATCGCTGTCCGGCCTCTCCGCCTTTGTAGCGACGGTCGAAGCTGGCGGGTTTGCACCGGCTGCGCGACGGCTTGGCCTGTCGCCATCTGCCGTGGGCAAGGCGGTGGCGCGGGTCGAGGCGCGGCTTGGTCTGCGTTTGCTCAACCGCACTACCCGGCAGGTGGTGATGACCTTTGAAGGTGAGCATGTTGAGTTGCGCTGAGAATTGACCCGGGAGGGGCGTAAATTTTCACTGAGAATTGACCCATGCTTTCCTCGCCTCCGGCTGACAGTCGGGAGGCATCGGAGTGATCGACATGGACCTACTCAGTG
>NZ_SACO01000028.1 GCF_004005905.1 Novosphingobium umbonatum | reverse complement strand
AGTACATCAACGGCTTCTACAACCCACGTAGGCGCCATTCATATCTGGGCGGCATCAGCCCCCTCGCATTCGAGGCCAAGGTGGCATAGTGAGATAGGTGACCGGCACAAAGCCGTTACAAGTCCACGATGGTGCGTAGGTGAGCGGAGCCACCGCATTGCGGCTCCGCTCCTTGTTGGAATCAATAATCCAGCGCCGGGCTGGGCGCAGGCTTGTCCTCCTTGGGCGCGTCGACGATGATCGCTTCGGTGGTGATTAGCAGGCCCGCGACCGATGCCGCGTCTTGCAACGCGGTGCGAACCACCTTGGCCGGGTCGATCACACCTGCGTGAACCAAATCCTCGTACTGGCCGTTGGCGGCGTTGAAGCCTTGGTTGTAATCATCCGATTCCAGCAGCTTGCCAACGATATAAGCACCGTCCTCGCCCGCGTTGTCGGCAATCTGCCGGACAGGCGCACGCAGGGCGCGGCGGATGATGTCGATGCCTGACTGCTGGTCGTCATTGGCCGCCTTCAGCCCTTCGAGCGCCTTGGCTGCCCGCAACAGGGCAATGCCGCCGCCCGGCAGAATGCCCTCCTCCACCGCCGCGCGGGTGGCGTGGAGCGCATCGTCCACGCGGTCCTTCTTTTCCTTGACCTCGACCTCGGTCGCGCCGCCCACGCGGATGACGGCCACGCCGCCCGCCAGCTTGGCCACGCGCTCTTGCAGCTTTTCGCGGTCGTAGTCGCTGGTGGTGGCCTCGATCTGCGCGCGGATCTGGGTGACGCGCGCATCGATTTCGGCCCGCGCGCCCGCGCCATCGACAATGGTGGTGTTGTCCTTGTCGATGATCACCTTTTTGGCGCGGCCCAGCATGGGAACGGTGACATTCTCGAGCTTGGTGCCAAGTTCCTCGCTGACGACATTGCCCTCCGTGAGGATGGCAATGTCTTCCAGCATCGCCTTGCGCCGGTCGCCAAAGCCGGGGGCCTTGACCGCCGCGACCTTTAGCCCGCCGCGCAGCCGGTTGACCACCAGCGTGGCCAGCGCCTCGCCCTCGACATCCTCGGCGATGATCAGCAGCGGGCGGCCCGATTGCACCACCTGCTCCAGCAGCGGGATCATCGCCTGCAGGTTCGAGAGCTTCTTTTCGTGGATCAGGATATAGGGGTCATCCAGTTCCACGCGCAGCTTTTCGGTGTTGGTGACGAAGTAGGGGCTGAGATAGCCGCGGTCGAACTGCATGCCCTCGACCGTCTCCAGCTCGGTCGCGAGGCTCTTGGCCTCCTCGACCGTGATCACGCCTTCATTGCCGACCTTGTCCATCGCCTCGGCCAGAATGCGGCCCACCTCCTCGTCGCCATTGGCCGAGATGGTGGCAACCTGCGCGATTTCGCTGTTGGCGGAAACCTTCTTGGCATGGGTTTCCAGATCGGCGACCACGGCCTTGACGGCCAGGTCGATGCCCCGCTTCAGATCCATCGGGTTCATGCCCGCGCCCACCGCCTTGGCGCCCTCGCGCACAATGGCCTGTGCCAGCACGGTGGCAGTGGTGGTGCCATCGCCGGCCTTGTCATTCTGCTTGTTGGCCACCTCGCGCAGCATTTGCGCGCCCATGTTCTCGAACTTGTCCTTCAGCTCGATTTCCTTGGCAACCGACACACCGTCCTTGGTGATGCGCGGCGCGCCAAAGCTCTTTTCGATGACAACATTGCGCCCCTTGGGGCCGAGCGTCACCTTCACCGCATTGGCCAGAATATCCACACCGCGCAGCATGCGCTCACGCGCCGTGCTCGCGAAAATCACGTCCTTGGCAGCCATGATGGCCTACCTCCTTGTCTATCTGGTTTGGTTTGTCTGGTTTTCGGGGGAACAACCACGTAAGATGGCACCGTCAGGCTGCCTTCTTCAGCTCCGCCGTGGTCTCGATCACACCGAGAATATCGCTCTCCTTCATGATGAGCAGATCCTCTCCGTCGATCTTCACCTCGCTGCCCGACCATTTGCCGAACAGGATGCGATCGCCCGGCTTGACGGCCAGCGCGACCAGTTCCCCGGCCTCGTTGCGAGCGCCGGGCCCAGCGGCGATCACTTCACCTTGCTGGGGCTTTTCCTTGGCAGTGTCGGGGATGATGATGCCGCCGGCCGTCTTTTCCTCGGCCTCGATGCGGCGGACCAGCACGCGGTCGTGCAAGGGTCGGAAATGCATGCATAACCTCCAGTTGCAAAAGCGATGATGGTGTATGCCGCCCCCATGCGCTGGCGGGCGGCGTGGCCAGAATTAGGAAGGGCCATGGGGGCGTTCAAGAGGGCGTCAGAAATTTTTGGCACACTGGCCTGGAGAGTGCCAAAATAACCATAGAATTGAGGTGGTTGTCCGCAAATTCCCGGCTTGACAGGCAAAGGCATTTGCCCACAGTTTTGTGCATTCCAACCCACTTTTGGGAAAGACCGCAAGACAGGCCACGCAAATTCCTCAAGGAGAACCAAGGATGGACAGACACGGCGAAATCGCGCTTCAACTGCAAGGCTATGGCCTTTCAACCGCGGAGGTCAGCTATTTCATGCCGGACTATCCATCGCTGCTTCAGGTGTTTGTCTGGCAGTTTTACGACGAGGCTCCGCAATTCCCCGAACTCAAGCGGTTTCTTGATATGTGGCGGCGCGAGATTGAGGCGGTTGTCCATTCCGTGCGCGTGATGCATGACCGCTTGCTCGGCCCGCGCGTGTGGCACCCCAAAGGCGGGATCATAACCCTGCAATGACCCCTTGAATTTGGCGCCGTGCTGCCCCCATCTGCAAGACCATGTCCATTCCGGTAAAGCGGCCCGCAAAGGCCCCCTTCCCGTCCGGCATTGTCTTGCGAGGTTTGTTCATGACCGGCTGCATCGCCGCGCTCATGCTTTTGTGGAGCGCGATCAACCCTGCACCATCGGCCGATGGCCAGCGCGCCATCACCCCGCGCGGCAATCTGGCCGCCGATGAACAGGCCACCATCACCCTGTTCGAGCGCGCCCGCGGCTCGGTCGTCTCCATCTCCACCCGCCAATATGTCGAGGATGTGTGGACCCGCAATGTCTTCGCGGTGCCGCAGGGGACAGGTTCGGGCATTATCTGGGATGAGGCGGGCCATGTGGTCACCAATTTCCACGTCATCCGCGGCGCGTCCGAGGCCACCATTCGCCTAGCCGATGGCCGCAAGTTCCGTGCTGCACTGGTGAGGGGCAGCCCGGAAAACGACATTGCCGTGCTGAAGATCGGCATTGGCTTGAAGGCCCCCCCGCCCATCCCCATCGGCACAAGCGGCGACCTGAGGGTGGGGCAGAAGGTGTTCGCCATCGGCAACCCCTTCGGTCTCGACTGGACGCTGACGACCGGCATTGTCTCGGCACTGAATCGCACTTTGCAGGATGAGCAGGGCGGCGCCATCGAACATCTGATCCAGACCGATGCCGCGATCAATCCGGGCAATTCCGGCGGCCCGCTGCTCGATTCCGCTGGGCGGCTGATCGGCATGAACACGATGATCTACAGCCCGTCGGGCGCCTCTGCCGGCATCGGCTTTGCCGTGCCAGTTGATCGGCTGAGGCAAATGGTGCCCCGGATCATTCGGGCTGCCAACTGAAGTGAACTTGCATCATCTTCGCCCTCATTGCTGACCTTCAGGGGCCCAGGCTGCGGCGTCGGAACCAGTCGTACGTTCACTGCCATCGCAGCGCAGGGGAATGCCGGGGCTTGGGACAAAACGGTCGCTCGCGACATGACTGCCAATGATGGATTCGGGTAAAGCGGCCGTACGCAAGACACTGTATCGCCATTGACGAGCAGCGAGCCTGTAATCAGCCTAGGCGTTTCATTCTCCGTTCCGGCCCATTTGATCCGCCTTACCAAATAGGTTCACGCTCGCCCAGTGATGAGGCAGTGCCGCAAACTCACGGCACCAACGGTCGAACGTGCGCTTGATTTTCTGGGGTAAGAAAGACCTACGTTGAAGGCTTGCGGCTATTCAGAACGAGATTCTGCTTTTTGCTCAAAGACCAGCAAAGTCGACGAAGCAGTAGCGCATAATTGGCCCTTGCCATTATAGAGCGTTGCCTCGGCAAAGGCGGCGCGCCGACCGATCGACAACAAGCGACCTTCAGCCCGAACCGTCCCGCTGTTGGCGATGAGTGGCCGCAAATAGGAGACTTTGAGTTCCATTGTTGTGTAGCCAAAGCCGGGCCGCAAAGCCGTGTGCACCGCAATGCCGCATGCACTGTCCATTATCGTCGCAACGAAGCCGCCGTGTACCGTCCCCATCGGATTACAGTCACTGCTATCCGGCTTCGCCTCGAACATCGCATGGCCATGATCGGCCTCTACTAGGGCTATGCCCAACTTTTCACCTAGCGGCGGTTGCCTTCCGGCCGCCAAAAGAGTCCTTACCTGCTCAAGGCCACTGGGCGCTTCTGTCATGTTCACTTTCTCCATTTTTGGGCGGGCTTCATCCGGTAGTGAGCGGATTGGCAGGTGGGGTCCATCCTCCGCCCAACGCGCGGAACGAGGCTATCGCTCCACGGGTTGCGGCCGCGCGCGCCTCAATCGCTCCATCTCGGGTCTCCAGCAGGCGTTGATCGGCATCAAGCACTTCGACCAGACTGACCATCCCGCCCTTGTAGGACGCCATCGAAGCGTCGCGCGCCCTTGACAGCGCCGCTTCCCCGCCAACGAGCAAGGCTGCGCGTGCCTCTTGCTGAACCAGTGAAGAGAAAGCATCCTCAACGTCTTGTGATGCCCGCAAGATCGCAAGGCGATAGGCCGCCAAGGCTTCAGCATTTCGTCCCTTTGCAGCGCGGATCTCGGCATCCACTCGGCCAAAATCGAACAGCCGCCAACGCAGGCCCATCACACCGCTTGCCTGTGTTGCCCCGCCCGTGAACAGGCCACCCGATGCCGTCGTGGAAGTACCAACCAGCCCGCCGAGTGAGAATTTGGGGTAATATTCGGCAATGGCCACGCCAATCCCAGCGTTGGAAGCGGCGAGCCTACGTTCCGCCGCAATGATATCGGGGCGACGACGCAAGAGAGCCGCAGGGCCGCCCGCCGTCGCAATCGCGGGAGGCGCAGGGATTGGCGTCTGCGCCGCAAGCTCGCCCCGCGTCGTTCCGGGTTGCAAGCCAATCAGCACGTCCAGCGCATTCATCGCCATGTCGAGTTGATTGACCAGCGCGGGAACAGAGGCATGCACCTGCGCCAAGACCCCTTCCGCCTGGCGCAGCTGCAATTCGGCCGCCACGCCTTTGCGATATTGCAGGGCCACCAGATCAACGAGACGCTGCTGCGTATCAAGTTGGGCGCGGGCTACATCAAGCCGGGCCTGAAGCATGCGGATCGTGACATAAGTGTCAGCAATCTGCGCCGCGACCGACAGGCGCGCGGCCACTGCGCCCGCTTCGCTGGCTTGCCAATCGGCATGCGCGGCATCGCGCGCGGCGTCACGTCCTCCGAACAGGTCAACTTCCCAGCTTGCACCAAGGTCCACCTCGTAGGCCTCCGAGCTACGCTGGAACCCCGGAAAGGCGTTTCCGATCCGGCCGATAGGCGTTTGCAATGACTGGTAATTTTCTCCTGCCTGCCCACTGGCCTGCGCCGAGGGGAGCAAGGCAGAATTGGCATTCTTTAGTGCGGCCCGCGCCTGGAAAACGCGGGCGGCGGCCTGTTGCAGATCGAGATTTTGCGCCAGCCCGCGTTCAACGAGGCTGGTCAGCAGTGGATCGTTGAATGACCGCCACCAGTCAACCAGATCTGCAGTTTGGGTGGCTCCATTGCGCGCGGCGACGGCTGCTTCACCATGATAGGCTGGGGCAAGCGCGGAAACAGGCCGTTCATAGCGGGGGGCAACGGAGCAACCCGCCAGCAACAGGGAGCTGCCAAGGATCGGCAGAATCAAAATCGAAGGCCGCATATTTCCTCACAGCGTCGATAACAACGAGTGACCAATATATTGAATGGTCACTCGTTGTCAATGTGCGGCTCACAAGCTATGAGAGCGTCATGACCAACCCATCCATCGAGACAGCATCACGCGGCCCCGCAGAGCATGCCGTGCGCGACCAGATCATCGCGGCAGCCCATGAATGTTTTGCACGTTACGGTTATGGCAAGACGACCGTTTCCGACCTGGCCAGGGAAATCGGTTTTTCCAAGGCTTACATCTATCGCTTTTTTGAATCCAAACAGGCGATTGGAGAGGCGATTTGCACAGAACGGCTGGATCGCTTGATCGTTGAGGCGCGCACGGCGATTGATTTGGGCGGAAGCGCAACTGAAAAATTCAGACGCATGTTCAAGGCTTTAACGAATCTAAGCCTGCAGCTCTTTTTCGATGATCGAAAAATATACGAGATCGCCGCGCTCTCAGCAGCTGAGCAGTGGGGATCAGCCCAGATCTATAAAGCGACGCTCAAAGCGATGCTGCTCGAGATCGTGAAGGACGGACGCGAAAGTGGTGAGTTTGAGCGTAAGACGCCACTGGACGAAACCTGTCGCGCGATTTTCTATGCGATGATGCCTTTTATCGATCCGCTGCATTTGGAGCGCAATCTGGACTTGTTGCCAGACGCCCAAGTCGAGGTCTGCGGGTTGATTTTGCGGAGCCTCGCCCCATAAGTCGATATGTGACTGCTTGACACATTGGTCACATGGATACACATGGCACCTCTCTCGTCGGAGGAAACGTGTGTGACGAATCGGTATCGCAAATCTGCAATCGCCTTGCTGGCCCTGCCAACACTTGCGCTTTCGGGCTGCCATAGCGCAGACACGGACCCTCGGGCCGAACCGCCGCTCGTGAGGGTGATCGCGCCTGTTCAGGCGGGCGATGCAGCGCATCAATTCACCGGCGTTGTGGCGGCCCGCGTGCAAAGCGATCTGGGCTTTCGCGTCGGCGGTAAAGTGACTGAGCGGCTGGTGCAAGCTGGACAGCATGTGCGGCGAGGCCAACCTCTGATGCGGATCGATTTGACTGATCTTGCGCTGGCTACGCGCGCCGCGCAGGACAATGTTCAGGCAGCAGCAGCGCGCGCAAACCAGACCGCCGCCGATGAGCGGCGTTTGCGCGATCTGGTCGCCGCGGGAGCCATTTCCGCCTCGGCCTATGATCAGGCCAAAGCTGCCGCCGACGCCGCCCGCGCCCAGCTTTCCGCAGCGCAGGCACAGTCTAGCGTGTCGCGTAACGCGGCAAACTATGGCGTACTGCTTGCTGATGCCGATGGCACGGTAGCGGAGACACTGGCCGAGCCGGGCCAGGTGGTGGGCGCCGGCCAGATCGTTCTGCGCCTCGCCCATTCCGGTCCGCGTGAGGCACTGGTGCATCTGCCTGAGACCTTACGCCCTGCCATTGGATCCAGCGCGATGGCGCGCCTGTATGATGGCGCACATGGCACGGCCACCTTGCGCCAGCTTTCCGATGCTGCCGATCCGGCCTCGCGCACGTTTGAGGCACGCTACGTCTTGAGCGGCGCCCCCGTCAAAGCGCCGCTGGGTGCCACGGTCACCATTTCGTTCAGCCAACAAACCCATGCCGGTTCCGCGCAAGTGCCGCTCAGTGCATTGCGCGATATCGGGAAAGGGCCTGGCGTCTGGGTGTTGCGCGCTGGCGCGCAACCTGCGGTGACATGGCGCGCCGTGCATATTGCCACGCTGGCAGAGGAAACCGCGACCATCGATGCTGGGCTCAGGCAGGGCGAGCGCATCGTCGCCATGGGTGCACATAAGCTGCATGAGGGTCAGCCTGTACGGGTGGCGGCACAATGAGCGGCGGATCGAAAACCGGAGGCAGGTTCAACCTCTCCGCACTGGCTGTGCGCGAAAAATCGGTGACGCTGTTCTTCCTGATCGCCATCATTCTGGCTGGGGTCTTTGCTTTCCTGAAACTGGGCCGAGCCGAGGATCCCGGCTTCACGATCAAGGTCATGACCGTGGTCACCGCATGGCCCGGCGCCACCGCGCAGGAAATGCAGGATCAGGTGGCGGAACCGCTGGAAAAGCGGCTTCAGGAATTGCGCTGGTATGACCGCAGCGAGACCTTTACGCGACCGGGGCTTGCCTTCACTACATTGACTCTGCGCGATCAGACCCCGCCCAAGGACGTGCCCGAGCAGTTCTATCAGGCGCGCAAGAAGATTTCGGACGAAACGCGCAAATTGCCGCAAGGCGTAGTCGGCCCCTTTGTCGATGATGAATTCGGCGACGTCAGCTTTGCGCTCTATGCGCTGAAGGCCAAGGGTGTGCCCCAGCGTGACCTGACGCGTGAGGCCGAAAGGCTGCGTCAGCAATTGCTGCATGTCCCCGGCATCGACAAGGTCAAGATATTGGGCGAGCGGCCCGAACGCATCTATGTCGAATTTGCGCAGGAGCGGCTTGCCACGCTGGGCGTTTCGCCGCGCGCGATCTTTGACGCGTTGGCCAAGCAGAACCTGATGACGCCCGCAGGGTCTATCGACAGCAAGGCGCAGCAGGTCGTCGTCCGTCTGGATGGCGCCTTTGATGACCTGTCCAAAATCCGCGACCTGCCCATTGTGGCTGATGGCCGCACCTTGCGCCTGTCCGACATTGCCAAGGTCGAGCGCGGCTATGAAGACCCCGCCACCTTCCTGATCCGCAGCGAGGGCGAACCCGCCCTGATGCTCAGCGTGGTGATGCGCGAGGGTTGGAACGGGCTGGATCTGGGCAAGGCGCTGGCCGCCGAGACTGACAAGATCCGCCAGCAATTGCCGCTGGGCATGACGCTGAGCAATGTGACCGACCAATCGGTCAACATCCATGATGCCGTCGACCAGTTCATGCACACATTCATGGAGGCGCTCATCATCGTGATGATCGTCAGCCTCATCAGCCTTGGCTGGCGCGTGGGGATCGTGGTGGCCGCCGCCGTGCCTTTGACGCTGGCGGTCGTGCTGATGATCATGTGGGCCACCGACCGCGCCTTTGACCGCATCACGCTGGGGGCGCTGATCCTGGCGCTGGGCCTGCTGGTCGATGACGCGATCATTGCCATCGAGATGATGGTGGTGAAGATGGAGGAAGGCTATGACCGCATCCGCGCCTCGGCCTATGCTTGGAGCCATACGGCCGCGCCCATGCTGGCGGGCACGCTGGTCACGGTGATCGGCCTGATGCCGGTGGGCTTTGCCAAGTCCACGGCAGGCGAATATGCGGGCAACATCTTCTGGGTTGTTGGCTTCGCGCTGATCGCCTCATGGTTCGTGGCGGTGATCTTTACGCCCTATATGGGGGTGAAGCTGCTGCCTGCGATCAAGCCGGTGGAGGGCGGGCACGCCGCCATCTATCAGACGCCGCGCTATCAACAGGTGCGCGGCGTCATCGCTTGGGCGGTGCGGCGCAAGAAACTGGTGGCCGGGGCGACCTTTGGGGCGTTTCTGGTCGCGGGTGTTGGTATGGGGCCGGTCAAGAAGCAGTTCTTCCCCACCTCTGACCGGCCCGAATTGCTGGTCGAGGTGCAGATGCCCAAGGGCACCGCGATCGGCCAGACGAGCGAGGCCGCGCGGCAGGTGGAAACATGGCTGCGCAAGCAACCGGAATCGCGCATCGTAACCACTTATGTGGGCCAGGGTGCGCCGCGCTTCTATGTCCCGCTTTCGCCCGAATTGCCCGATCCCTCCTTCGCCAAGATCATCGTGCGCACGGCCAAGGAGGCCGACCGCGATACGCTCAAGCTGCGTCTGAGGCAGGCGGCGGCCGATGGTTTGGCGCCCGCCGCGCGTGTTCGTGCAACGCAATTGGTGTTTGGCCCGCCTTCACCTTTTCCTGTGGCTTTCCGCGTCAACGGACCCGATTTGGCCACGGTACGCACCATCGCGGCACAGGTCCAGGCGGTGATGCAGGCCGATCCTATGATGCGCACGGTCAATGCCGACTGGGGGGACCGCGTTCCTGCACTGCATTTTGTGTTCGATCAGGATCGGTTGCAAGCGCTTGGCCTGACCTCTGGAGATGTGGCGAACCAGTTGCAGTTCCTGCTGTCTGGCGTGACAGTCAGCCAGGCGCGCGAGGATATTCGCACGGTCGATGTCGTGGCGCGTTCGGCGGGCGGCGACCGGCTCGACCCGGCCCGCATCGGCAATTACACGCTGATCGGCGCCCATGGTGAGCGCCTCCCCGTCAGCCAGATCGGCAAGCTGGAGGTCCGCATGGAGGACCCGATCCTGCAACGGCGCGACCGCGTGCCCACCATCACCGTGCGCGGCGACATTGCCGACGGGCTTCAGCCCCCCGATGTCTCCACCGGGATGCTGGCCAAGCTGCAGCCGATCATCAAGAGCCTGCCCGCTGGCTATCGTATCGACATGGCCGGTTCGATCGAGGAAGCCGCCAAGGCCAATGCCGCGCTGGCGCCGATCTTTCCGATCATGATTGCGGCGATGATGATCGTCATCATCCTTCAGGTGCGCAGCCTGTCGGCCATGTGGATCGTGCTGCTCACTGCGCCCCTGGGGGTGATCGGGGTGGTGCCCACCTTGCTCATCACCGGCACGCCCTTTGGCTTCAACGCGATCCTTGGGTTGATCGCACTGGCGGGCATTCTGATGCGCAACACGTTGATCCTGATCGGCCAGATCCGCGACAATCAGGAGGCAGGTATGAGCCCCTATGACTCGGTGGTCGAGGCCACCGTCCAGCGTTCGCGCCCGGTGATCCTGACCGCACTGGCCGCAGTGCTGGCCTTTGTCCCGCTGATCAGTTCGGTGTTCTGGGGTTCGATGGCCATCACGCTGATCGGCGGTACGTTGGGCGGCACGGTTCTCACATTGGTGTTCCTGCCGGCACTTTATTCCCTTTGGTACCGCATCGCACCGCCATCGGGCGAAATTCGCCTCACCCCGTCGTCGTCAGCCACCGGCACTTTGCGTGAGGCAGGCCTCGGATAGCTGGCGATCCCTCGGCTCGGTCATATCAATCAGGAGATGTTTGATGGCAATCTTCGTAAGGCTGCGCACTGCACCGGCTGGCCTCGGACGCAATCTCGATTTGCTCGCATTGGCGCTGGATTAAGATCCGCATGAGGAACAGCGCCGCCGGATCGCAGAACTGGAAGAGCGCCTGTCTCTGATGGAAGCACGGAACACAGCAACTCGCGAACCAGCCGCAAAACTGCCGTCCCCCTTAACACCATCCTGAACCAATACTTGGCTGCAAAAGGAGCCTCCCATGCAAAAGACTGTTCTCATCACCGGCATCTCATCGGGGATCGGCGCCGCGACTGCTGACGCGCTCGCACAAGCAGGATATCGCGTCTTTGGAGGCGCACGCAATCCCGCCAATGTCCGGCCCACATTGGGCGTCGAAGTGGTCGCAATGGACGTATGCGATGACACTCAGGTTCGTTTTGCGGTCGAACATGTTCTTGAGAAAGCTGGCCGCATCGACATCGTCATCAACAACGCGGGCGTTTCACTTGTAGGCCCTGTTGAAGCAGCCAGCGACGGTGAAGCCCAGGCGTTGTTCGACACCAACTTGTTCGGCGCCTGTCCGTCGTCGAAACATTTGGCGCAAAGTTGGTATGTTGGTAACGGAGATATGGCCTCGTCTGGGTTTGGGTTTTAGGCGGCAAGCTTGCGGTGTTGCAAGCGGCGATGTTCGATGGTCTGCTTCTTGATGGCGGCACGCTGGGCGTGGATCTGCCGGTCTCTGCCGAAGTAGGCGTCGGCGGGCGTCACATTGCCCAGACTTTCGTGAT
>NZ_SACO01000027.1 GCF_004005905.1 Novosphingobium umbonatum | reverse complement strand
CAGTACATCAACGGCTTCTACAACCCACGTAGGCGCCATTCATATCTGGGCGGCATCAGCCCCCTCGCATTCGAGGCCAAGGTGGCATAGTGAGATAGGTGACCGGCACAAAGCCGTTACAAGTCCATGTCGCCAAGTTTGATCATCATTTGCCGCTCTACCGTCAGGCCGAGATGATGGCCGCCCAAGGTCTCGAGCTTGACCGCTCGACGCTGGCAGGATGGGCCGGACAAGCCGCCAGTCTGCTCGATCCCATCGTCAGCCGCATTCGGGAGGTCGGGCTGGCCGCCAACAAGATCCACGCCGATGATACGCCCGTGCCGATGCTGGTGCCGGGCAAGGGCAAGACCGCGCAAGGCCGCCTGTGGGCCTATGTCGTCGATGATCGCGCCAGCGGAGGTGCCACCACGCCAGCGCTGGTCTGGTACAAGTTTACGCCGGATCGCAGCGGGTCGCATCCGCAAAACGAACTCAAGGACTTCACCGGCCTGCTTCAGGCAGACGCCTATGCTGGCTTCGACAAGCTCTACGCCGGTAACCGGATCAGCGAAGTGGCCTGCTGGGCCCACTTTCGACGCAAGATCTTCGAGAACCATCAGACCAGCCCGACACCGCTCACCACGGCGCTGCTCGACAAGATCCGCGATCTTTACGCTATCGAGGAAGAAGTCCGTGGGAGCCCGCCGGACGTGCGGCGTGTACGCAGGCAGGAGCGAAGCAAGCCGCTGGTAGACGAACTCAAGGTCTCCATCGACGATGCCCTGCGCCGCCTGTCGCCTAAATCGAACATGGCCAAGGCGCTCGCCTATGGGCGAAAGCGCTGGGATGCGCTCTCGCGCTTCCTTGACGCGGGCGAGGCGGAGATCGACAACAACATTGCCGAGCGCGCGATGCGCAGCGTGGCCGTAGGCCGCAAGAACTGGCTGTTTGCCGGGTCAAAAGCCGGTGGCGAGCGGGCGGCTGCGATCTACTCGGTGATCGAAACCTGCAAACTCAATGGCATCGAGCCCCAAGCCTACATAACCGACGTCATCGAGAAGATCGCTTCGGATTGGCCCGCTTCACGCTGGGATGAACTCATGCCCTGGAACTGGGCCGCCGCGCCGAACGAAACCTGCGTCAAGGCTGCATAGCTGCGGTCACTCCGCAACGCTTACGTTTTGCGCGGAGGCAAACAGTTTGATCTGTTCTACTTGGTCAGTGACAGTGTGGACCTCGCCGTTTCGCGAGTGGCTGCGGGCGTAGCCGATGGCTTCAATCTTCATGGACGTCGTCCTCTAAGTTTTTGGGTTTCATGCAGATCAAGGCAATCTCACGCGCGAGTGAGCTCAGGAGAGCGTCGACTAAGTTGTCGATTGCTTCGGAGCTCGATGCGCCTTCTTCCGATACCCGTGGTACGGGTTCGGTTTGCTGGCGCTCGGCGTGAGGGTGTGACGTGGGCTGCATGCGAATCACTTGAATGATTCGCCCGCCGCATTCCGCGGGGGGTACTCCAGATTTTTGAGAAGCCCGATCGAGAGGAATGGAATGGAGAGAAATTGAAGGGGCTTGGATGGAGTTCAGTACTCAGGCGGCTCACACGAAAGCGTCAGTCGGCGATGGGCATCAATCGCCCGAAAACCAGGGCTCTGCGGGTTGAGCTGGAATGGCAGGGGTTGAGGACAGTCCGGATGCCCCCCCCTTCAAGGTATTTACGATCGATGGCAGGGGTTTGAATGGATCGTCAATTGCGCTCGGGGCTCGAAGATTCAGAGGAGGGGGCCGCATCTGAGGCGCTTTGCGGGCCGGTTTGGAAAGTGACCTGGCGTGTCCCCCCGGGAAATCTCCTCAAATGACGCTTGAAGTCGCACCAATTGATGTTATGTAGATGTCATCGGTGAGGAGGTTGCGATGGTGAATATCGTGCAATTTGGGACTGAAGCTCCCCTGACGCCTATCGATGTCCAGACCTTTGCCAAGGTTGATGACCGATCCCGGTTGTCTGGCGTTGCACTCAAGGCGTTCCGCGTAATTGTCGTGCGCTGGGCTCTTTCCAACAGCGAAGCTGCCGCGCTTCTAGGTGTCAGCGATAGTACCTGGGACCGTATCAAACGCGGTACCTGGGGGCAGCCTCTTTCGCAGGATCAGCTAACGCGCGCTTCGGCTGCGATCGGCGTCTATAAGGGATTGCATCTGCTCTTTGCTGATACGATGGCAGATCGTTGGCCCAAGCTACCCAATCGTGGGCCAATTTTCCAGCGACTTAGTCCGGTGGACGCGATGATCGAGGGTGGTATTCCCGCGATGCTGGAAGCACGCCGCTACATCGACGCCTTGCGCGGGGGGCTGTAAGCGTGCTGGAGGGGCTCACGATCAACAGGGAGGCTCTTTCCAGGACTGTGCGTCTGGTGACAACCGCCCGCCTGCGTGTGCCCGTTCTGCTGGATCTTGTCGACGAAGATGATCTGGTTGCACTGGCAGAAATTGAGGGCGCGACCAGCAATAGGTTGCTGGCGCAAAACCGGGGAACTGCTGAGATTCAGGCCTATGAGTTGGTCTATGGCGTCCCACATGCTGCATTTATCAACGCGTCATTTTCCTACGCCAAGCCGCGCGAACCCAGCCGGTTCAATGGGGCGGATCGTGGGGCATGGTATGCTGCGCTTGAGCTTGAAACCTCGCTGGCCGAAGTCTCCTATCACTTGACGGAGGCGCTTGCTGCCACAGGTATCTTCGAAGCGACTGTCGACTATGCTGAACTCTATGCCAGTTTTGCCGGAGAGTTTGTCGATCTGCGGTCACATCAGGGCCATGGCTGCCTCCACCCTGACAAATCGATCGGTTACCCGGCCGGCAATGCTCTTGCAGACGTCGCGCGTGCCAGGGGGCTGAACGGTATTATTTATCCATCAGTGCGGTGTTCGGGGGGGACCTGTATCGCCGCGTTGTTTCCACATGCGGTGCAATCGGTCGCTCAGGGCGATGTCTATCGGATGACATGGCAGGGTAGCCCTGTGCCCCGGATCGAGAAGGTGGCAGCATGATCACAGGCCAGTTGCCTCACGCGCGGTCGTACTGGGAGGAGAGCGATGGCGACCATAGCCTTTCCGGCTGAGCGCAGGCTGACACTCCCTGACAAATGGGTCGATACTCACACGTTCGACAACGCCCTTTGCCGCTGCGGTGACGTGCTGGGGCCTGGTGTCACCAGCGTGATTGTTGAGATCCCAGCCAGTTGTAAGCTGATGATCGATGTGATTGTTAGGCTCCTGAGCCTCTGCAACCAGCTTTCTGCATGTACGAAAAGGGTGCGACTTCATTTCGGGGATGAGGGCACTGCAATCGGTTACCTGAACCGAATGGGCTTTTTTGATCAACTCGCCACCGCAGTCGAGGTCCATCCAGGTCGCCCTGTTTTCTCGGGTGCGACGATCCATCGTGGCAGCAATAAGGGTTTGGTGGAGATCGAGCGCTTCAATCGCTCGGTTCCAGCTGATAGAACCCTGGCTCCCCGGCTTGCAGAAACCGTCAAGCGCGGTTGTTCCGGTCGTGCTGATCGCGATGCCATCGAATCGGCAAGTTTCAGCATCTTCAGCGAACTGATTGGCAATGTCTATGAGCACAGCGGATCAGCTATCGATGCCTATGCCGCCTTATGAGACCTGTGCGCGGGTGGGTGTAGACATTGGAACTGAACAGGTTTTCGATTTTTCTGGAACCATTGGTCTGCATTGCGACCGCTTGGGGCACAATGGCACCAGCCCTCATGCTTGGGCTGCGAGAATGTTCATGGTGCGTTTGAGGTTGTAGGCGATGGCGGTGAGGTGGACTTGGACAGCGGCTTTGGCGAGGCCTCGCCATCGCATCCGGCGAAGGCCGTAGCAGCGCTTCCATGTCCCGAAGATCTTCTCGATCCGGCCCCGCACCCGATGAATTGGTTGGTTCCATTCATGGAGCTTGCGCAGGGTTTCCTGTTCGTCGCGGCCCCACATGCCGGTGGCGACAATTCTCGGGATACCCCCCTTTGCCCGCACGGCATCTCGGAAATGATTGCCACGATAGGCGCTGTCGGCGAATACCTCGCCCGGATTGTCAGGCAGTGCGCCGGGGCCTGCTCTGCCATCGTTGAAGTTGGCGGGCGTGATCGACAATTCCTCGACCAAGGCCGTATCGGCATCTGCTCCGACATGGGCCTTGAAACCGTGAACCGCCCTTTTGCCCTTATGTTTGACCCAGCGCGCATCGTTATCGCCTTCGCTGGCGGAGGCAATGATGGTTGCGTCGACCAGCGTCCCGGTTTTGACTGCCACCGCCTTCGATCTGAGCTGCGTGGTCACGGCGTCAAACAGCGACCGATCAAGGCCGTTTGCTGCCAAATGCCTGCGAAATCTGACGAAGGCGGTACGCTCGGGCGTCGCTTCATTGGCCGAAAACCCGCAGAACCGGCGGAAGGAAGCGCGATCGTCGAGCGCCTCGGCCAGCTTCACGTCGGACAAATCGTACCAGATCGAAAGAAGCAATGCCTTAAACATCGCCAGCGGCGGCCAGGCTGGCTCCCCTTTGGTAGCCGAATAAAGCGGATCAAGCAGCGCCGCGACTGGGGCCCAATTGATAAGCTTGCCGAGTTCGTCGAGCGAGGATGCAGGCCTTGTACGCCCGGCAAAATCAAACCGCTCCTGACCAATCGAACGATGTGCCACGTCCAGCCCTCCTCTCCGGAAAGCCCATAGAATCAGCGATCAATGCCAATGTCTACACCCACCCGCGCACAGGTCTCATTAGCCATGGGTGATACAAACACGTGCGTGGCCGTTTGAACATACGCCGCGCTTCTGCCCTTACGGTTGCGTGGAGGGATTGGACTACTATGAGTTTGCTAGACTCGCCCGAGGCTCGCCACGGTGGCGAAAGGGAAGGCACTTTGCGATCCTGGTGAATGACTTGAAAATTCTGCTTGTCGAGGATGATGTCGATCTGGCCGAGCGGATCGTGCGCTCGCTCCACCGAGAGGCCTTTGCGGTGGATGTGGCACATAATGGCGAGGATGCCTTGTTTCTGGGAACAACGGGTCATTATGAATGTGTGGTGATCGACATTGGGCTGCCCATGATCGACGGGATTAGCGTTTTGCAGAATTGGCGGGCACAGGGGAAGGATGTCCCGGTGCTGATCCTGACCGCGCGATATGGCTGGGCCGACAAATCCGCAGGTTTTGCCGCCGGCGCTGATGATTACCTGACCAAACCTTTTCTGGCACAGGAATTGGTGGTTCGGTTGCGTGCATTGATCCGGCGGGCGAGGGGCCAGACGGCGGGCTTGGTGCGCTGCGGTGAGCTGGCCTATGATCCTGCGAGTGGGGGCTTTACCATGAGGCAGGAGGCGCTGCGCCTCACCGCCTTCGAGGCTCGCATTCTGACGACGTTGATTCAGTTTCCCGAGGCCGTGGTGGAGCGTCAGAAGCTGCTCGAGAGCCTTTATGAGTTCGAGGCTGAGGTACCTAACAATTCCTTCGAGGTGCTGATTGGCCGCCTGCGGCGCAAGATTGGCCATCACATGATCGAAACCGTGCGTGGACAGGGCTATCGCCTGACGGCGGCCGCTTCGTGAGGCTACCGCTATCCTTGCATAGCCGGTTGGGGTTGCTGTCTATTGTCATGGTGACAGGGCTTATTCTGGGTAATCTTAATTTCATCACCAATGTGTTGGAAGGGGTGCTGGCTGACAATATTGATGTCAAACTGGACACCAACATTATGGTGCTGGACAAGGCGCTGGATAGTCGAGGGCAACTTGACCTTAAGGGTTTGCGTGCGTTCCCTTCCTTACTGCATCCTGCCCCGGGTTGGGGGTGGGATATCCTCACACCGCAGGGTCATTGGCATCAGGGTCTCGCGCTGGGCACTATCGAATATCCTGTGCCTCACTGGCATGTGGAGGATGGCATCTACAGTGGCCGCGGCTTTGCCGTATCCGGAGAGGGAGTGCATGTTCGGAGGCTGGATAGCTCGCGTAAGGCAGGTCGGGTTTCAATCGTGATGATGAGTCCGCGAGTACAGATTGACCGTGAGCTGGATCGGGTAATAGTCCAGATATATACCTTGGCCGCGCAGATTGTGTTATTGTTGATTGTGTTGTCGGTGCTCCAGATCCGAGTTGGGCTGGCCCCTCTGCGCAGACTGGTGGACGACGTGGCGCGGGTCCGTTCAGGCAAGGCAAGCACCTTGCCTGAACGTCAGCCAAGCGATTTGCAGCCTTTGGCAACCGAAATCAACGCGCTGATCGAGCGAAACAAGGCCGGACTGGCGACAGCGCGGGTTCATGCGGCCAATCTTGCGCATGCGGTGGCAACGCCGCTGTCTTCGCTGATGTTGCAACTGGAATATGAGGGGGTGAGCCAGGAGGCGCTTGAGTTGTTGGGCCGTGTTTCTAACCGGGTGGCGCACCACCTGCACCGTGCCCGCAGCGCCAGCGGCGGGATCGAGGGGCAGCAACAGGCACTGGTAACTGCCGTGGTGTCCGACGTCCGCGCCACGATGGCGCTGGTGTACCGCGCGCGATTTATCAACATTTCGACCAACGTGCCCGAAGACTGTGTGGTGGCGGTCGATCCCGAGGATCTGGGCGAGATGATGGGCAATCTGATTGACAATGCTTGCCGCTATGCCCACCAGCGTGTGGATGTTGCAGTGGACGCAGAAGGTTTGCGCGTCCAGATCGTGATCGAAGATGATGGCCCCGGAATTCCGCCCGATAAACTGGCCAGCGTATTGCAACCAGGCGTTAGGCTCGATGAAGTGAGCAAGGGTTATGGCTTGGGGCTAGCTATTGTGCGTGAATTGGCCGAGCTGTATGGTGGTTCGCTGGACTTGGGGCAGGGGCCACTGGGTGGCTTGCGCGCCGTGCTTGACCTTCCTCGCTGATTATTCAGCGTTCGTTTAAGTTCAATTTCGGACCAGCGTGCTAGGGCCAAAACCGCAGTTGCGAAACAGGTCTGCCGCAGCTGCTGTGACGGCACGCTGATCCGTCCCTGACCCGGGTGGCGCAGCGTTCATGACAATCGGCAGTGGCGCTCGCCACGTCAGCCTTCGGCATGTCCGACGGGGGGCGATTTGCTGTGTCTTGCCGCTTCGCAAGGCGCGTGGGTCTCTTTCTGCTCGCCTCCAAGGCCGCATGAGTAAGCAAGATAAAACCTTGAGGGAGGAATAATATCATGGCCAATGGGCGTCGTGCATTTGTATTTATGGCCAGTGCCAGCGCATTCGTCTGGTCGGGTGCGGCCTTTGCCCAATCCGAGGGCAGCAGCAATGGCGAGATCATTGTCACCGCCAGCCGCACGGCTTCGCTGGCATCCAAAACCCCCATCACGCTGACCGCAGTCACTGCTGACAAGCTGACCTCGCAGGGGGTGACCAACCCTACGCAGTTGATGGACGTGGTGCCCAACCTCACCATTGACCGTGGCAATGCCAACGGTCTTCAGATCAACATTCGTGGTATCACCTCTACCGGTACGGCGTCGCAATCGGCTGCCTTCTTGCTGGATGGTATTTATATTCAGCAACAAAATGCGCAGGAAGTTGCCTTCTATGACCTGGCTCGTGTCGAAGTACTACGCGGGCCGCAAGGCACTCTTTATGGCCGAAACACCACGGCAGGCGTGGTCAACGTCATCACGGCTGAGCCCAAGCCAACCTTCGGCACCTCGATCGAGGGTGGCTATGGTGCCTATAACGCGCGCACGGTAACGGTGGTGGTGAATGCGCCAGTGACCAACACGCTGGCCTTGCGTCTGGCAGGTAATTACGAGGCGCGGGACAGTTATTATCACCAGACCGTTGCCCAAAGTTACAAGAATCCGTTGGACAAAGATAACAAATCCGTCCGTCTAACTGCTCTGTGGAAGCCTAGCGATGCTATCAAGTGGCTGGTGAAGCTGGATTATACCCGTATGAATGGGGCTGGTAGCGGCTTTGGGATGTCGCCGCTCATTTCCAATTTCTATGCTGTTCCACTGAAGGTGCCGGCTGCCGGCCAGCGTTCGGCCGATCCGGTTTATCTCAATCCTTCGGCCGATGCGGCGCTGGCCAAGACTTATGCCAACACAGCTCCTTTCTCCACCAATGACAGCACGTGGAGCGCTACCAGCAATCTGGACTGGAGGCTGGGCAAGGACTGGACGCTGACTGTATTGACCGGTTACCGAGAATTCAGACGCGATGACACCGGATCAGTGTTCTGGGGCGCTGACTACAGCGGTACAACGCCGGTTTTCACAACTAATGCGGCGGCCACGTCGCAAGTGTCGCACTCGAACAGCGAAGAGGTTCGCCTTGCCTATGACAATGGCAAGCTGAAAGCACAGGCGGGATTCTATCATTTTTACAACCATGATTCGACGATGCTTAGCTTCGGCAATTTTGGCCTACCCACGCCTAGCGCATCGCAGGAATCGTTGGGTGTGTTCGGTCAGACTACCTATGCTTTGAACGACCGTTGGCGCGTGACTGGTGGCTTGCGATATACGCGCGATCATCTTGCCAGCCGTTCGCAAGCCGAACTGCTGTTGCCTACTGGTCCTTTCGTATTGAATGACACGTCGGTAGCCGGTCATAGCAGCAAGGTAACCTGGAAGTTTGGCAGTGATTTTGACATCACCTCGCATGTGATGGGCTATGTTACTGTGGCCACCGGTTACAAGGCTATCGGTTTCAACCGCAATTGCAGTTCGAGTGCGCCGGGTTGCCAATACAAACCTGAAACATTGACCAATTTTGAAGGTGGTGTGAAGGCCCGCTTGATGGGCAACAAACTCTATGTCACCGCTGATTACTTTCACTACAATTATAATGATCTCCAGATCAGCCAGATCATTTCTCAGGTTATCAATGGCGTAAACACTCCCAGTTCGCTGACTACCAATGCCGCCAAGGCACAGGTTGACGGGCTGGAGTTCGAGGGCAATTTTGCCCCATCCACGGGCCATAACATTGATTTCTCGCTGGCCTGGCTCAATGCGCGATATAGCAATTATGCCGTGGCTCAAGTTGCAGGTTCGGGCAATTATAACAATAGCCGACTGGATCATGCACCGACCTGGGCGCTTTCTGGCGGCTATACTTACCGCCATCCGCTTGCCAGCGGGGCCACGCTCGAGGCTGGAATCCATGCGCGTTACACCACCGCGCATTATATCATCAACTCCTCGGTTAATGCGCAGTTCGTTCAGCCTGCCTTCCACAAGACGGATATTCGTTTGCGTTACACCGCACCGAGCGAGCGTTGGTACTTGGAAGCTTATGCCAAGAACCTCGAGAATAAGGTGGATGTAACTTACATCAACACCGCCCCTGCATGGCCCACGTTGAACAATGGCACAGTAAGCACCGGCGATCCCCGCACCTATGGTGTGCGCGCTGCTCTCAAGTTGTGATGTTGTGAGGGGTCTGGCGGCGTGATCGTCGCCAGACCTGCTTACCTGTCTAGAGGATGGATGATGATGCTTTTTCGAATAATGGTCCTAACGCTAAATTTGATTGTGATGGCTGGCCCAGCCACGGCTTCCCCAGCTATTTCGCCCCGGTTGACCGAAAATGCCTTGTTAGCTGCCGAGAACGAGCTCTTTGCGGCTGAAGTACATCATGATGTCGCAGCGATCCAGCGCGGCTTCGCCACGGAAGCAAACTTCGTTCACGCTAATGGCATGGTCCAGACCAAGGCCGAGTATATTCAGGCCATGCGGGATTCCAAGTTCCCTATCCGCGCAATTACCGCGACCGACCGCGTGGTACGCTTGTTTGGCACTATCGGTATCGTGCGTGGCACCAAGGTGCTGGATGTGGGCGATATGCACCTTTCGGGTACGTATCTTGCCGTTTACGTGCTGCGTGACGGGCGCTGGCAGATGTTGGACCAGCAATCGTCGCCCGCCCTCGGCCAGATGAAGGATGGCGCGCGCTGAGGCGCCGTTTCAGGAGATTTCGATGTCCGCTGTCACCTCAACGCGTTCTCCCGGCCTTGTTCACCGGTTGTTGGCGTTTGATCCGCCCGCCGAGGCGGTCGCGCCCTATGTCGCGCTGCTGCTGCGGGTGATGCTGGCCTGCTTCTTTTGGGCCCATCTTTATAACAAGTTCTTCACCAAAGGCGGTTTTTGGAGTTGGTGGGCGGCGCTGACCCATCGTCATGCGGCTTATGTACCGATTTATGTTCTGACGGTGGAGTTTTCCTGCGCGATCCTGCTGCCTCTGGGCCTGCGTACGCGCTGGGTAGCGCTTTTTGCCATTCCTTCCTTCTTTGGGATCATTGCCTTTTGGCTGAACATGGGAGGCTATTGGTTCACCAATCCGGGCGCTGAATTCCCGGTGATGTGGACGTGCATGCTGGTGCTGCAACTTGCGCTGGGCGATGGCGCCTATGCGCTCAAGCTAGGCAATGCCAAACATCCCATTAAAGGGCGTGGGTAAAGCCGATGCAGATGCGCAACATTCACCGCATTCTTTCGATATTGGTGACGGTTTTCACGGTTTATCTTGGTGTGACCGGCACGCTGATCGAGATGATCGATTTTCGCACTTTGGCTACTCATGCCCCTGCCATAGACCCAGATCGTATGGCCATGCGCGAGGATTTTGCCGGTCCGCCCAGTTTCCGTGTTTTGGGAGTGGCGGACCATAATGCGCCACTCTTGCCGCACGGGGCTGATCTGCCTTCGATGGTGCAGACCGTCACCCATGCTGCACGACACCAGTTTGTAAGCGCTCCGTTTAAATTTGTCGAACTGCGAATGGATGGTGCGCGGCCAGTCGGCCATGTGAGGATCGAGCAGGGAGAGTTCCGTTTCGATGCGCAAAGCGGTGCCTTTCTTGGCAAAGCGCCCGAGCCGCGAAACGAAGATATGCCCCCTAAATCGTGGCGCAACAATTTCAAGCACCTGCACCGCATGACCACCTTTGGCAACTGGGCCTTATGGATCAATATTATGGTGTCGGTCGCGCTGGCTGTGTTGATAGTGACTGGCGTGGTAATTTATTGGCGCGTTTATGCCGTGCGCCGCAGGATCAAGCGGAGCAACCCATTTTGGACTGCGGGCGGTACATTGCGTCACTTGCACCGGTCTATTTCGATTGCGGCCGGGCTGTTCATCACCGTGGTCTCGCTCAGCGGGGCGTGGCTCGCTGTGGAAAGCCTCATGTTCAGCCTCTATCTTGAGCACACACCGGGGGTCTTTGCTGTGGATCCTTCAGCGCCCCTAGATGATCACGCTTTGCCAAGCATGGCCCGTGCTACGCTAGCTGCCTATCAGCGGGTTGCCCCGGGTCAGGGGCTGCGAGTGATCCGCTTACGCCATTTCGGCGGATGGCGCCAGGGCGTTGTCATAACACCCGGCGACGAGGCACGCCAACTGGTGTTCGATACTGCTACTGGCCGCGCCTTACGCCTTACCGAGGCTGGCTATCCAGAAACGGGTTTCCCATTTGGCTGGCAGGCTCATCAATGGGCAAAGAGCGTTCATCGCGGCGATTTTTTTGGTGTTACGGGGCGGTTTACGAGCTTTCTGTCTGGCCTGGCGATGATCTACCTCTCGGTTTCGGGTGTCGCGATGTATTGGACGATGTGGCAAAAACGTCGCGCATCGGGTCGCCCAGCCTTTTTCTGGAAGGGTTAGACATAGAGTTTAATTTGGTGTGATCGCCTTTCACGAGCAAAGGTCTGATTGGCGCAAATCCAGCTTAGCTACGCAATTTCAGCAATGGCGCCGCCACGACTGCATGGGAGACTCTAGGCATGGCAGACGTATCGAGACGAGATTTTGTGGCGACAAGTACCGCGCTAGCGGGGATAGCAACGGTGGCGCAGCTGGGGGCTGCGCAGGATGCCCGCGCGCAAGGCGGCTTTCAGGCTGCCAACAGCGCCGGGACAGGTGAGCCGGATGACGACCGCCAACGCAAGCCCGGCCTCCAAAGTATCACCGCGATATGTGAGGTGACTGGCGGTGGTCAAAAGGTTTATGGCATTGCCGTGGCCTATGATGTGGCGATAGATCCGGCCAGCCTGACGAAGGATAGCTTTGTCGCTGGCGTGGTTCCCGCAGCCAAGGGGTATTTTCCCGGCATGCCGCAAACCATTAACAAAAACGCTACCACCGAACCTGCCCGCCAACGTGCTGTGGCGGCAATCTATACCAATGACAAAGTCGCACTGCGCCCTGACGGGAAGAGCGTGGTCGGCCCGGTCGTGATCCTTGAATTCGCGCATGATGAGGATTTAAGTTTACTCACGAGCGATAGCGACATGGTCATGCTTAGCCAAAACAAGCCAGTGCGGACTATCGAGGGCACGACATATGCGGCCAGCGACAAGCCATGGAGTAACGTTGGCCGGCGCGGTAATCATGTGGCCATTCGTGGTGTAGATGCATGGGAGCAAAGCCATTGGTGGTGGGATGACAAGCGCTCTGCCTGGCTTGAATATAGCATCTATCTGCCGCAAAGCTTTCTAAAATCGGGCGGCGAGACCAAGGCCTATCCGCTCGTGCTGGCGATTACCCATTCCGGCACTACCCAAGACGGTACTTGTGCCCAAACTTTGACTGAACAATGCATCGCCAGCATTTGGAGCATGCCTGAAGAACAGGACCGTCACGAATGTGTGGTCATTACGCCTCGCTATGAGCGAACAACGCTCAACGACTATTGGGAGCACACCGCGGATGTCGAGAATACGTGGAAGCTTATACAGTCTTTGCTGAGTAACACGTGGAATTATGGGAACCCCAACCGTCCTGACCGGGCCGACAAAGTGTTGAAGATCGACCCTAAACGGGTTTATTGCACGGGCTGGTCGATGGGGGCTATGACGTCATTGTGGATAATGGCTCGTCATCCCGACACTTTTGCAGGCGGTCTGATTATTGCGGGCCAGCAAAGGCCTGCAGACGTGGTGACGCTTGCCCATCAGAATTTACTTATTATTACAGGCACAGAGGATGGCAAGGCGACTCCCTGGAATGAGAAATGCGTTCCGGTGTGGGAAAAGGCCGGAGGCAAAGTTACACGCCCAGCACGTCGGCTAGATCCTGGACTGATCTTCCCCGTGGGTGACCAGAAAGTGTTGAGCGCACAGGTTGAAGGGTATTTGGCTGAAGGTGGCAATATCACCTACCTAACCTTTCAAGGGGTGGATCACATGGCTTCCGCCCGCAAGTTCTTTTATATTCAATCTGCTCGCGACTGGCTGTTTCGTCAGGTAAAGTGATCTGATCTCGGAACACTGGATCATTTGGAGTTAGAGTTTCGCCGTAATCTCGTAAGCGTGGCGGAGTGACCGCAGCTATGCAGCCTTGACGCAGGTTTCGTTCGGCGCGGCAGTCCAGTTCCAGGGCATGAGTTCATCCCAGCGTGAAGCGGGCCAATCTGAAGTGATCTTCTCGATGACGTCGGCGATGTAGGCCTGGGGCTCGATGCCATTGAGTTTGCAGATCTCGATCACTGAGTAGATGGCAGCCGCCCGCTCACCGCCGGCTTTTGACCCGGCAAACAGCCAGTTCTTGCGATTATGGAAAGCTATGTGTTGAGTTGCGCTGAGAATTGACCCGGGATTTTCATTGAGAATTGACCCGGGTGGGTATGGGTTATGTGCTGCCCATGGCGGTCAAGGTCAAGCTTTGGGTTTATACCTTTCTGGATTTTGGGGTGGCGGAACTGGCCCTGAAGCGGAAGCTGTCATTGCCGGTTTCCAGGATGTGGCAATGATGGGTCAGGCGATCCAGTAGGGCGGTGGTCATCTTGGCATCACCGAAGATACTGGCCCACTCGCTGAAGCTAAGGTTGGTGGTGATCACCACGCTGGTGCGCTCATACAGCTTGCTGAGCAGGTGGAACAGCAGGGCCCCTCCTGATGGACTGAACGGGAGATATCCCAGTTCGTCCAATATGATGAGGTCGAGCTTGAGTAGCCGCTCGGCCAGTTGCCCTGCTTTGTTGGCTGCCTTTTCCTGTTCCAGTGCGTTGACCAGATCGACGGTGGCGAAGAAGCGTACCTTTCTGCGGTGGTGCTCGACAGCCTGGACGCCAAGTGCGGTGGCAATGTGACTTTTGCCGGTGCCGGGCCCGCCGATCAGCACCACATTGTCGGCGCTATCCATGAAGTCTCCACGGTGGAGTTGGCGCACCAAGGCTTCGTTGATCTCGCTGGCGGCAAAGTCGAAGCCGGCCAGATCCTTGTAAGCCGGGAAACGGGCAGCCTTGATCTGATAGGCGATCGAGCGAACCTCGCGCTCGGCCATCTCTGCCTTGAGCAATTGGGACAGCATGGGGACGGCGGCCTCAAAGGCAGGTGCGCCTTGCTCGATCAGATCACCGACGGCCTGAGCCCAAGGACGTTTCTGGGCCATACATTTTAAGGCCACGCAGCATCACGACCCCAATTAGCTTCTTGGGGCGGCGCTGGCGGGGTCATGACGCATGACGCATCTCCCTCAGCGTGTCGTAGCGCCCCACATCGGCTTTGGGCTCTTTGCCAAGGCGCAGGGCCTGCGGCGCATCGATGGGAGGAGCCGGTGGCGC
>NZ_SACO01000026.1 GCF_004005905.1 Novosphingobium umbonatum | reverse complement strand
GAGGAACCCGGACTGGCCCGGTGCATAATGGAATTGATCAGGCTGCTCTTCCAGATGCGCCATGAACACAGACAAATCAGCCTGCTGCGGCTCGTACAGCTGCTTAAGCCACATCTGAACACCTGCGTCCTTAAAGAATTGATCATCCAGCCCCATGTCCGCTGCCGCTTGAGGATCAAGGCCCAATTGCCCATCGCGAGAGAAGATAAAGCTCCCGGCCTCTAGGATCCTGTACACAGCGCTAACGACAAAGGCCGAATTATCATACAAATCTGGCGCAGATGGCTGGGTGGCCACCTGCGGCCTGCCAGAACCCTCCGCCGCAGGCGTCTGATCCCATTCGGCCGTCGTCTTGATTTTGACCGTGGCGGCGGGAACGCGCTTCGCCTGATCGGCGGCCAACCCGGCGCGACTATCAGGCGCCATGCCCGGCTTTGCCGGATTGGTGTCAGCCAACGGCGCGTTTTGCGCGCCCGGCGGGACCAGCCTTTGGCCAGCATGCTGCTGCCGCTGCCGATTGGCGGCCTCAAGTCGCGCCTTCAGCTGCGCATTGCCTTCGATATAGTTGGCCAAAATACCCTGGAATTCCGGCGTATCGCAGCGGGCAAATGCCTGGCGCACGGGCGCTGGCGCCTCGGGGAGGAACCCGGACTGGCCCGGTGCATAATGGAATTGATCAGGCTGCTCTTCCAGATGCCCCATGAACACAGACACATCGGCCTGCTGCGGCTCGTACAGCTGCTTAAGCCACATCTGAACACCTGCGTCCTTAAAGAATTGATCATCCAGCCCCATGTCCGCTGCCGCTTGAGGATCAAGGCCCAATTGCCCATCGCGAGAGAAGATAAAGCTCCTCGTCTCTTCAATCTTCTTCAGCGCGCCCACGACAAAGCCGGGCTGGGCGACAGGCTGTGGTTGTGGCTGTGGCTGTGGCTGTGGCTGTGGCGGAGGCGGAGGCGGAGGCGACTGCATGACCTCCTGCCTGGCTGGAGGATCAACCTTTGCGGCCATCGCCTGCGCCTTTGCAGCAGCTTGAGCCTGTTGCAAACTGAGGGCCAGCGCCTGGGTGGTTTTCAAATCGTCGGCGGCCTTGTCCCGCGCCGCGCGCTCCTGCAGCGCCTGCATGATCTCGTCCGAGAAAATCCCGGCGTCGATAACAGTGGATCGCTCAACCTCGTTCAAGCTCGACAGGTCCACCGTCAGCGTGCCTCCGGAAAAACGGTATGGACGGGAGGCAGCCTTGTCGAGGATCCGACAGGCCTCCTCGATCAGCCTTTGTTCACGGGCCTGTTCCGCTGCCAGCCGCTCGGCTTCCAGCTTGAACTGGCGCTGACGCTCGGCTGCAGCCGCGATCGCCTTGGCCTCGTCGGCAAGACAATCCTCCTCATGGCGGCGACGGAATGCGATAAACATCGCCTGACGATCGACCGATCGGATGAGGGCTTGTTGTGCCGCCGTCATACCGGACAGATCCGGGACCAGCTGTCTGTTCTCCATGCGATAGGGCCGCGGCATGACGGTCGCCACCAATGCTTCGGCCTTGGCAAGGCGCTGCTGCTCTACCCGGGCCTGATGATGGGCAAAGGATCGCTGGACGCCTTTCAGGTAGATTTTGACATTATTCAGGGAACGGCGCTGTTCGTTCACGCTCGCCAATTGCTGGGCCAAAGCTTGCGCCCTTACCGCAATCGATCCAGCGATGGCGCTCGGCAAAGTCGCATGCCGCGCCTTCTTTTGCGCGAGCAGCCAGGTGGAACGCGCCAGGATTGTTTCGACTTGCTGCCGCTCGATCACCGCCGCCTTGGTTTTGGAGGACCCGATGGCCGCCGCCCGCTGCGCTACAGCCTCCACGCGATGGCGCATTTTCTGAATGGCCGCCTTACTGGCGACGAGCTGATACTGTTGCTGCAAGCATGCCGTAAGCCGGGCAAGAAGATCCACTTCGGCCTGCCGCTTGTCTGTCTCGATGCCCAATTCATTGGCAACAACAATGGCCTCGTTGCGTTCAATCACCGCCACCGGCTCGCCTCGCTCGAAAGCCGCCATGGCATGAGGGCCGACATGCTCTTGCCTGACTGCATTAATACCACGATCACGGTAGGACTGGTGTGTATATCTGGCGGCGATACCTGCGTGATGACAGGCAAGGTTTAAATGCGCAGCCGCTTGGGCGCGCATGCGAAACAGGCCGGCAGGATCTGTCAGGCCGTTGACCTTCTCCTCGCTGATCAGCCATTCGCCAGCATCGATCCTTTCACAAGGCCGCGTGGAGAAACAGATATGGGCATGGAAGTTGCGCGAATCCCCGCCTTCATCCGGCTTATGGACGGCAGCCACATAAGGCAGACCGCTCTTGCCAAAAGTACGCTCGGCAAAATGTTGGACCGCGTGATGCCTTTGCGCAGGGGTGAGCCCTGCCGGTAGGTTCATGACGATGCGATATTGCATGATCGCATTGGCGCGATATCCGGTTTCCACCGCCTCGAGCGCCCGCCAGCAATTGGCGATCTCGGCGGCGTTCTCGCCCATGTTGGAAATGACACCCAATTCGCCGTCCTGAAGGGCATCTTCCCGCAGGATATAAAGGGCGTGATCGGCTGTCAGTCCGGCCCGCCATTTTTTAGATTTCAAGCCGATATAGCGGATGCGAAAATAGATGGCGGTGCGACCGCGCCGATCGATAATCGGTGCCTTATACGCACGCCGGGCCCGGCGCTGTTTTGCCGGCTGCGGGCTTGCAGATGGTTTGGGTTTGGTGGGCATCTTGATCGAGCCAGGTTTGATCCGGACCCGAAGGGTCCTACCCCAGGCGGATCGCGAATTGTTGAATTCGCGCTCGATGGCCTTGGTCGCCATTTCGTTGGCTTTTGCCGTCATCATAGAAAGTTGCCGACGAAGTTTGGCAATGCGCTCACGCGCGCCAGCCATTGTGCGTTCGGCCGCCTGCAAACGGCGCCCGGTGCGATTTCCCCCCATCAACATGGCAAATGCGGCAGCATCGGCTTTTGCCCAAATACCCGTCTCGCTCATGACCTGCACGGTGCCTTTGCCTTTCATCAACCAGGGAGAGGGGGGGCGAAAGAGCGGGACGCGACGTTGACAGTGGTCAACATTTCTTTCGCATCCCCCCCTCTCCTAAATCCCTCACCCCATCCTTTCTGAATGAATATTAGCTGGCAGAGTGCGTGTTGGAGACGGGAGGGTTAGTGCACTTGCGACACGGCAGGCTTCATGGGACCTACAAACGCCTATGTGTGGCGCGGAAAAACAGATTCCACGTAGTCCGCGATTGCAAGCTGGGGCTGAACGTCGGTGAAAACGGGCAGCCCCAGCTTGCACCTATAAATGTGGCGGCTCGACTTTGAGCTATGCCACCGACACGGTCATAGCCCATGCTGCCGAGGCAAGACCTTCTTCCAGCGCTACGAACGTAGTTCGACTATCCTCAGCCTCAATCTGCCGCTTGAAGACTTGACGCAGGCACGTGCTTGCAAGCGGCTGACGGGTACACCGCTGGACTGGTAACGTAACCAACCCAATTTTAAGCTGCCGCGATGGCTAGCCTATGCTTGGTTGGCCACAAAAAGCGACTAACCCTCCCCAATCTCATCCGTGCCCTCCCTGATATGCAGATGATCCATCAAATCAGGAGACAATCGATGGATAACGATGCTGACGACATCCGCAAAATGCGCGCGATAAAAAAGGCCCAACAACTAACCGCGATTGCTGCAGAAAAGTTAGCCAAAGCGAAACGCGAGGCGCGCATGGCTCGCGCACAACTTAAGCAATCTACAGCCCGCGCACCGGCGTGGCATGCCCATCGGTTGTCCGCACACGACCGAGAAATAGGCTACAATGGGGAAATGAGCGAAGCGCGCTATTACCTGCGATCCATGCAGCCACGTCAATACTATTATATGCTGAAAGAATACGCGCCTGAGAATCCCTCGTGCTCTATCGCCGAACTCGAGCTCATTGCTGTAAAAGATAACCTGACCAGCTGGACCGAACAAGGCAAAATGGCGCTTTATGAAAAAGCGCGTCGTGCTTACGAGGAGGAATGCAAGTCGTTCGAGCGCTGGGCAGCAGAGAACCCCGATAAGAAGACCTGGCGGGACAAGCCAGCGAGCAAGCTCCAATGGATGCTGATCCTCCGCACCGTGGACGCACTGGAACTTAACCAGACTCCCAGTCGTCTCACCCGGGGTGAAGCCCATGACTGGCTGAAGATCAACGGGGCTAATGTTCGGTTCGAACCTGAACTTCACAGCCCTGCCAACGATGCTAGCGAAAGCTAAAAGCAGTGGGCGGCAAGTACCTCGAAATCGAAGGTATGACGCTGCACTTTTCGTCGATGGATGATCTCCAAGTCGCCATCGACGAAAAGTGCTTCCAGCTCGTAAAAATCGAGACAGAACGTCTTGCGCACGCCTCGGATGATATTGCCGTGTGGCGTGAAATTGCGGCCCATGCGGCAATTCTGAATAATCTTTGCCGTCTCATGGAAAGCTGGATCGATGAACAAACTACCCAGAGAAATAAGGAAATAGAAATTTTGCGTGCAGATATTGCCCGGCTCGGCATCGCTGGATTGTAAAAATTACGCCGAAAATGGAATAATTATGACCATCTTGAATGATATAAAAATTGTAGAGCAGCGATGGACAGCTTTGGCGTCTTCTCTATCAAAGCGCAATGAAATGCTTCCGAACATTCTACGAAGTGGCTGGGACGTTCATGCGAGATTGGACAAAAAATTCGACCGCTTTGGCATAGCGCGCCAGTCTCATTTAGCTATTACCTATGGCGCAGACGTGACCGAATTTGAAATGAAACCAGTTCTGTCCATGAACATGGACGCGCAGCAACTTGAAGCCGGCATTTGGCGCCAGCTGAATATCTATCCTGACGACGAGAGCGACAAAATCCTTGAAGAAATGGGCCACTCGTCAACGCCTGGAGGAAAAGATCCTTTCGCGCGCTCAACTGGAGCCCTTGCACAGCGCTCAGAGTTCCTGATTGCAGTCACTGGGCACAGCCCGCGTGACATCGCAGAGTTTCTCTTTGTGCTAAAAGAAAACGACCCTGCAACAGCTCAGAAGCTTTTGGGTAAGGAGCTGAAAAATGTCCTGATGCAGAACCCGAGCCTACTTGAATTAGATTGGCCAAATTCCGTCAAGAACAGGTGGACGGCAACAAATCAGAACAATGCACTCCGCCCCATTTACGCTATTGCCCTTTTCGCAGAAATTGCTCGACTTGGACAAAACATTGGAGCTCATGCCCTATTAGCATTCGACGCACGTGGAAAAGAATTGACCATAAAAGAATATCGTGAGACCATCGGTACACTTGCCACTGATAAAGCAGAACACTTTGCCATACGCCGAATGACCCAAATGGCCATTTTGAGCGCTTCCGCCCTGCTTCCCACGGCAACAGTTCTGAAATCGGCTGATCGACGCAAATGCAGCGCCTGGAGCAGAAGCGCGGCGGCGTTAACCACTATCGTTCTGGCACAAGCCGGAAATGACGCGTTTGAGTTATTCAACGCCCCACCCGACTTGCGCACGGCAAAGTTCATTGGCAATGGAATCTGCGCCAACCCAAGGTATTGGAAAGAATACCATAAAAATGATGGCCAAATACCTATGCATCATAAAAAAGGCTCCCCAGCTACATTCCACGGTATGACTTGGCGGCAGCACGCAATGGCAGGCCTGATCATGTTGGCCAAAGAGGCAAGGGCTTGGAATGCTGCTGACCCGGAGCGGAAATATCGACTCGGGGCGATCAACGGAAAAGTACAAAGCGCCATGGCTGCCATGATGTATTGTTGGATCGAAGCCAGTCACCCAGCCGCATTCAAAACCGCGATAAAACCTGTAATAAAAGGCCAGCGAGGAGATCAAGCACCGGCAGGAGATACACTCTTCAAAAAAATTGTTGAATTATCGCACGGCTCTACTTTTGGTGAAAACATTTACAAAAAAACCGCGTCACTATTGAAAAAATCACCAACCCCAGGAAAAGTTGGCTATACATCTTGGTATCACGCCCACCTATGGCTTGATGATGAAGGGGACGATATTAAACACTACAGACAGTTGCAGAAAAATGCGATAAAGCGGCACAAGCGGATGCTTGGGATTGGCAACCGTTTATTGCACAAAGGCTACAAGGGAGCCCCGCTCCCTGAGTGGTTCTCAATGAAGCAAGATGCCCAGATCGCCCCCCAGGTGATCCGGAAGCGCCTGCGAGAGAGTTTGAAAATGACCAACAGCGTTTATGCTGCCAGGGTGGTCCAGGATTGCGCCATGATGATGATGCCTCCGGCAACCGAACCCATTTACGTCGTCAACAACGCACCAAGACGCTGGACGGAGACAAGCATGCGGACTGATGATTGATAGGGTTTCGCCGAAAAGGCTCGGGCACATAATGTACCAATCGGCAGAGCGAAAAGAGGCACCAAGCCACGCTCAAACCAACAAAGCTGTGCCCCATGATCCCGCGCAAATCCGTGCCCTTCAGGGCCGTTGGTGCCGTCGTCGGCACTGTTGGTCGTTCACCGTCGCCGCGCGGTAACCGAATGACTGAGTGTGGGACACCGCGTAATTGATTTAGTCACCCTCGTACATGGTACGAAGTCGCCTTGGCGCTTCAATGCAGGAGGGTGACCGATGGCGATTTATGCAGGATTGGACGTGAGTGACAAGACGACGCATATGTGCGTGGTCGATGCTGACGGCAAGGTATTGCGACGCGATGTCGTCGCAAGTGATCCCGACGTCTTGGCCAAATGGCTCAACAGGCATTGCACCGAGCTGGCGCGCGTGGTGCTGGAGACAGGCACGATGTCGACATTCCTGTATCATGGGCTGTTCGAGCGTGGCGTCGCTGTAGAATGCATCTGTGCGCGGCACGCGAAAGGCGTTGGTCGAGCGATGCTTTAGTTCCCGGTGTTCGCCTAAATAAACGTCGGCCCGAAATCATCTCAGCCAGTATGCGCGCTTCGTCGCGCCGCAACTCCTTGCGCAAAACCGTGCTTCATTTGAGGGACGGCAGGTTGTGTTGGATGCAGACATCGAAGTTGATGTTGATGAACGTCGTAATCTGGTCGAGGCTGTGTAAAAACGCCATTCTATGGTATTGTTACTCGGTTATTCGGGAGGTTTCGCGATGGGCCGTTTCGTCGAGGAACAGGATCGTAGGCAAGACTTTTTGCTGCCAGCGTCACTGGATGATTATGTCGCGGACGACAATCCGGTACGGGTTGTCGAGGCATTCATCGACGAACTGGACCTATTGGCAGTTGGCCTCGCCGGAGCGACCCCGGCACAGACCGGGCGGCCCGCGTACCACCCTTCGACGATGCTCAAGCTTTACCTCTACGGCTATCTAAACAAGATCCAGTCGAGCCGACGACTGGAGCGCGAGGCGCAGCGCAATATCGAACTGATGTGGCTGACCGGTCGATTGGCACCGGACTTCAAGACGATCGCCAATTTTCGGCGGGATAATGGCGATGCTATTCGGGCTGTCTGCAGCCAGTTTGTGGTTCTCTGCCGACAGCTGAGCCTGTTCGGACAGGCGACTGTCGCGATCGACGGCAGCAAGTTCAAAGCGGTAAACAACCGGGACCGCAACTACACGGCGCACAAAGCTGCCAAACGGATCGAGCAGGTTGAGGCCAGCATCGACCGGTATCTGGCGGCACTCGACCGTGCCGATCGCGAAGCCAGCGACGTTCCGCAAGCGCGGGTCGAACAGATCCGCGAGAAGATCGCAGGCTTGCGCGGTCGGGCCTGTCAGATGCGGTTCCTGAAGGAAATGGCCGCACAGGTTGAGGCTTCGCCTGATCATCAAGTATCCCTGACCGATCCGGATGCCAGGTCCATGAACAGCAGCGGGCGCGGCACTGGCATTGTAGGCTACAACCTGCAGGCAGCGGTGGATTCCGAACACCACCTCATTGTCGCGCACGAAGTGGTGAACGAGGGCAATGATCGGGCGCAACTCGCGCCGATGGGCCGGCAAGCGCAAGCGGCCATCGGCGCGCCCGAAATCACCGTCCTGGCCGATCGCGGCTATATGAACGGCGAGCAGGTGCTGGAATGCGAAGGCACCGGCATTCTCCCCTGCGTGCCCAGGACCGACACCTCCGGCAAAGCTCAGCGCGGCCTCTTCACCAAGGCTGACTTCGTGTATGACGCCAACCACGACCATTACACCTGCCCGGCAGGGGAGCATCTGACCAAGGCGCGGGCACGCTCGGACCATCACGGCGATATCGACCATTACCGCAACCTGAGAGCCTGCCTGAGCTGCGTTCTGCGGCCGCGCTGTACCACTGAATACGTGAAGCGCGTCAAACGATGGAAGCATGAGGCCGTCATCGACGCCATGCAAAGGCGGCTCGACTTGTTACCCAATGCCATGGGCATCCGGCGACGAACCGTCGAACACGTGTTCGGCACGCTCAAATCCTGGATGGGCAGTACCCACTTTCTGACCAAGACACTCAAAAACGTCAGGACCGAGATGAGTTTGTGCGTGCTGGCCTACAACATGAAGCGGATGATCCAGATGATGGGCGTCCAGCCACTCATTGCAGTGATCCGGACCTGATCGCGGCCCGCGTCTTCAGCAAAATCATGCACAGCCTGCTATCGCGCTAAAATCTACCATCTTCACCTTGGCGCGTTTTTACACAGCCTCGGTCGCGTGCTGCCGCCTCTGCGTAGCGTGGGGATCGCCCTCAATCCTGACGTTCAAAGGCCCAGGCAGCGGCGTCGGAACCGGTCGTATGTTCACCACCATCGCAGTGCAGGGGGATGCCGGGGCTTGGGACTTTGCGGACATTCAGGACGCCCTTGCCGAACGGCAGCATGGGCTGCGAGTTGAGCGGGACGCGAAAACAGTTCGGATTTTCAGTCGAGCCAGAAAAATGGTCGTGGCTCTGCAGCTTTCCGATTGCCTATGTCGCGTTTAATCGCCGCGATCGTCTTTTCATTCGTGAGGCACTTGATCGCCTCTTGCAAAAGCGTGGGATCATCCGGCCCGACCATGGCAATGGCGTTCCTTATGTTTCTCGTTTGTCGCCACGCAAGCGCAGGCTCCGTCGCTTTCACCAAAGCGTGGAAAACAGGCTCCCACAGGTCCCGGTCAAATGGCTTGGCCGCCTGGAAGAGCATCAGCAATGCCTCCGAACGTCCGCCCATGTTCTCGATGTTATTCGCCGCTTCGGTGTATCGCGTTAGGAGCCTTTTTGCCGGGGTAGGGTTTCCCAGCTCTAAATACGCGCGTATTGGCCATGCCGACACTGCGACGCGCTTGTACCAGTCAACTTGCGAGTCTGACGCTTTGATCGCTTCGCGTAGAAGTTGTTCATAGTCGTCATTCGGCCAGTATCGCGCAATATAGGCCAGTGCTTGGCAGTTAAACCACGGATCTTCAATTGCACGAGCAATCGATAATGCCTTCTTTGGGTCGCTCACTACGAGGTTGATCGCGAGCTGTCGTTGGCCTGTTGGAGTCATGGACATTGAAGTCTTATCGCACGGCAAAGGCTAACGTCCGCTAACCACCAAGTTTCGACGGCACGGCTCTGAACTGAGCGATTCAATATGCAAACCGCCATAATGATTTATTCAATCCGCGATGCATGATAGTCGGTCACAATGGATGACAAAACTGCTTCGGTTCATTTTCGTGAGGGTAGGTGGCTTCCAGTTTTTGCGCTGGTCAACCTCGCCTTTGCGGCCGCCGTTATATCATTTGCAGGAATGCTCTTTATCGCGTTTAAGCCAATCATTGGCGCGATCATATTTTTGCCTATAATCGCAGGCTTCGTTTGGACGCTTTATATTTTTTCGATAAGGCTGATAAAGCCAAATGATTTGACTATTTATGTATCTGGAATTGAAGTTCGGAGATTTGGTCAATCATCTTTTCATAAATGGGGGAGTCTTGATGGCCCGTATTCGGTTTACGTCGTGAAAAATCCTCCCCTTATAAAATATAATTTTGTCGGCAAAAAGGGGAGAATATTAATTAGTCCATCTGATTTTAATTTGGATATACTCGTCCTCATGGGAATGCTGATAGAGGCTCAAGCTGGCAAGGTTATGACCGCCGCAGAATGGCAGACGGAAAATAGCTAAGGACATTTGCTCTCACATCCCGTCGCTCAACGTACCAAGGGCAATGTCTTAACTTGCTCGCCAGTTGCTCTGCCAGCGCAAATCGCAACGTCCGCTTCCCACCAAATTTCGCCGACAAGCGCCTTTCCGGACACGGTGCTATTGCTGACGTTCGTCAATCCGTGCAAAGCCCCCTCATGAACTGGAAATGGTCCGCTCTGCCACTGTGCTTTGCCCTTGGTCTTGTGACGATCCATAGGCTAAAGTCGACTTCGGAATATCAAGTCGATGGACGGCATTTTCAAATACCAAGGGATCGGATTTTTAACGCACGCATCCCGTGGCTGCCAGCACCGTCTCAATCATCTTTCACCTACATTTTGGATTTCGCGGCCGATCCCAATTTAATTCCCCCACACAGAATTCTTGTTCAATCACGCCACGATGTCTGCGGCAGGGGGCAGGCACAGATGATAACAGTTGCCTGCGGCGATGAAGTAGCGGCAATTTCCTCATTTTTGAATTTTCGAAAGTCTTACCCGATTCCGAATTATCCAATGGAATGGGATTATTACGCTTCGGCACCTGCGACAGCCAGCCGTTCGGAATCGGATGGAATACAGGTTGCCTCCTGCTCACCTATCTCGCCCAACCCAGCACGTGCCAAGGGAACTGCGATTTGTACGACGGTTTGGAATGTCGATGGCTTGGTGCTTACACTTGGCTTTGAGGAGCACGAGCTTCCCGAAATTGGTGCAATGCGGAATAGGGCGGCTGCAATGTTGTTGTCTTGGAAAGTCCGCTCCCCCTAACTTTTCCGCCGCAGCGACCGTTACCCGGGAGGTCCCATAACCGTCCTTTGTTCAGAGGGCGAGGCGGCTGGAATGACCGGTGTTAGCGTAGGCCGACATTCCCGGCACTTCATCAGAACGTCATAAACTGGTCGACTATCGCCATTGTTAGCCACCTCCCCCCCATCGATCCTGCGTCCGCTCCACATTCAGAGGCCCTTCCCATGTGTGGCACAGTACAAAGGCTTCGTCGGGCGAGCCTTCTAGCCATTGCGCCCAATCCTCGCGCCGCAGGATGGTGGGCATGCGATCATGCACTTCGGCCATCTGCTCAGAACTGGGCACCATCACCATGGTATAGCATTTGCCCCAGACGTCGGTCGGTCGCCACAGCCCCGCCACGGCAAACGGCTCTCCGCCCTCCGGTGCATACCATGTTCGGGTCATGCGCCCTTCATCGCCTTCCGGCTCGGCCCACTGCGTAACGGGGATCAGGCAGCGCCGCTTTTCAAAGCTGCCTTTCCAGAAGGCCGTGTGCAGCTTGTCATCCCGCGCGTTCGTCACGGGCTTGGGTTTCAACTGCTGCCCCTTCTTGCCTTTCAGCACCACAGGAAAGCCCCAAGTCATCACACGCAGATCGATCCCGTTGGAAACCACGCCGGGATAGCCTGGATACATTTCTTCGGGCGCGTTGGTGCCGTGAGGCAAGGCCTTGCCGAACTGTTGCGCCATTTCAGCTGTGCCGGTGCGCAGGCGATAAAGGTTGCACATCACCCGATTGTGCTGCGCGCGCCGTCAGAGTCAAGCCGCCTCTTGCGCAAATGTTCTTTATATGTTCCATTTGGCACATGGAACGAATCGCACCCACTATCATCGCCAAAGCCATACTGGCCGCGCCGGGCTGGGCTCGCATTGGCATCTCCGCCGCGTCCGAATTCCTGCGTGAAGACGCGGCAGAGGAACTGGCGCGCTCCCTCTAATCCTCGATCAGATCGAACAGCAACCCGCCACGGCAGAGGATACGCAAATAGGGCTGGCGCTGTGACGTGGCCCGCTGGTCTGCCGATGGATTGCAGGTTGCCACCCATCTGTTCGAAGCCGCCGCGTGGCATCAGGCGTTAAAGCCTGTCTGCGCCTGCGGGCACAGCGCATCTTTCGATCCGCATGGCCTGTGGTGGCATTTCGAACGACGCGGCTGGGAAATGCAGATTTATGCCATACGCAAACGCTTTTGGTGCCTGATGTGTCTGTCAGAAACGCGCAAGCGGCGAAACCCGCAACGGATTGATTTGGTGCCTTCGAGCAATGTCGATATCCGGTTACCCATGCCGCCGGAAAGGGTGTGGAAACGGGAAAGTCGGCGGATGCGATGAAGCGCAGAACGCCGCCATTGCTGACGTTCGCGGGCTCTAACCGGGCCGTTAGAACCGGTCGTTTGTTCAGGTGTCCAAAGGAACCCTTGTTAGCGACAAGCTAGCGATCTGATGATCCTAGACCACAGGTTACTTGAGGGCGCGATGGGCGGCGTGTGCAGTTATGTTGAGGCATCTTTGCTGGTGGCGCTGCTGGCTCGCGCCTTCTGGTAGTCTCGACTTTCGACAAGGAAGTCGCAAAAAGCGAGGGCGGCGTTAACGGTAAGCTTAGCGTGGTGTCGTGCCGGATTGAACCGGCGGGCGTGACGGTCACTTCTTTTGTTGGCCATTTCGTAAAGCCCGCCGATCAAGGTCTGGAGGCCACCGACAATGGGCTTTAGTGGCTCCTCGATCTTAGCGGGATCAAGGTTCAACGATTGCTGTAATGTCTTGTAGAGCGCCCTGATGTCACCCTCGTTCTCTTTGAAGGCTGTAGCCGTTTCCGCGAGCAAGAGCTTCAAAAGGTGTTCAACCAAAGTGTACGCATTAGTGATCGCGCCGGAATAATCGCCGGACTCGATCTTCTGGTTCACTTTGCGCACCTGCTCCTGGATGGCCTCGTGACTGATAGCGGCCAGGCTCGATGAAGCTAGGACAAGCTGCCTGAGCGGACAAACTTCAAATCGCGGATTGATCCTGACTTCCTTGTCCCCCTCCATCCAGCCATAGTCATCGGCGAGGACAAGCCGAAAGCCGTCACGCGCCAAGAACTGATTAAACTGATAGGCCGCATCCTCCGCGTTGAAACCTTCGTTACCAATGAAATCGAAGGCGGCGGAGACGATCCCTTTCATGGTATCGGTACCGTTGAACTTATCCAGCTTCTCGCGCACGTAGGCGGGCCGCGCCGGAAAGCCTTGGCCGTAAAGGTCGCCTTCCCCGAAGTCGTTGAAGAAATTCACGAGCTGATGGCCCTTGCGATAGGGGCTGGCTTGCCCATCGCCCGTGATGATGTCGTTCAAGTGCTCAAGGGTCTTGGTCGATAATTTCATTTCGGCATGGCCTCCTCGATTAGGTCCAGAGAGTTGCCGTGGCTTATAAGTAATCGGCACTGACGTCCGCAATCGGGCTGGGCCCACGGGCCACCGTAAGCGTCCGACCTTATGTGTGGGCGAAGACAACCGTTGCCAAAATTTGCACCGGTCTGCCGCTCATGCGTGCAAATCGGCTTTTCGAAACCTTCGTTCGTTCATATATCCCTAGCAAGGAGCCCTACAGACCAGAAATAGGACTTTACGACAGTCTGTTTCGTAGCGGCGTGACCGCGATTGCAGACAGTGCGCGGCGCCAGAAAACCGCCGCCAGTTGCCTTTACCCCCGGCATTTTCCTACTGAATTGATGCCTAAGATCGCCTAACAAGGAGATGGGGATTGGGGCACATGACACACAAACTCTTCATAATCGGCAACGGGTTCGATCTTCATCATGGGATTCCGTCGCGCTACAGCGACTTCGGCGCCTATGTCAAAACTGCCGATCCAGAGGTTGCCCGGCTCATCAATGACTATCTGTTCGTCGATGAGAATTTTTGGAACTGCTTCGAGGAGCGTCTGGCGACCTTCGATTCCAATCTAATAATCGATCATGCCGAGCAGTTTCTTATGCCCTACAGCGTGGAGGACTGGAGCGACTCCTATCATCACGATTTCGAATATGAGATCGGAAAGATCGTCCGCGGCTTGTCGAACACTATGCGGAGCCGGTTCGCCGAATGGATCAGGATGCTGCCGATCCCGGTGTCAGGGGCCGCGCCCACCGTCCATTGCATCGACCTGGCCGCGACCTTCCTGACGTTCAACTACACGCCCACGCTGCAACAACTATACGGCGTTTCCGACGACCAAGTGCTCCATATTCATGGGCGCGCGGCAGATCCGGACTCCGCGATCATGCTGGGACATGGCTGGGAACGCCGGACTGAAGAGATGATGACGCCCACGATCGACGAAAATACCGACACCCGCGTCGCGGGAGGCTATCACCTGATCGACGGATATTTCGCGGATACTTTCAAGCCCACCGCGCAAATCCTTGCACAGAACCGCGCCTGGTTTAATCGTCTAGTCAGCGTGTCGGACGTTTGGGTGCTCGGTCATTCGCTGGCGGACGTCTGGACTTGTAACGGCTTTGTGCCGGTCACCTATCTCACTATGCCACCTTGGCCTCGAATGCGAGGGGGCTGATGCCGCCCAGATATGAATGGCGCCTACGTGGGTTGTAGAAGCCGTTGATGTAC
>NZ_SACO01000025.1 GCF_004005905.1 Novosphingobium umbonatum | reverse complement strand
GATGGCGGCGCTGGCAAAACGATACCAGTCTGGCCCCATTTCCGGACGGGACAGGCCGAACACCTCGGCCACAATGCCGAATTCAAACGTGCACAGCCCATCATATAGCAGGGCGACGACGAGTGGGTATTTGCGTTTTGGCATAATATTTACGTATATTGTCATTTACGCCAATTGCAAGCAAGCCCTGTTTCGCGCCAATGTCATGGCGAAGGAGATAGCCCATGACCACCGCCGTAACCGCCATTCCCTGCGCCCCCAGCGATGCCGCACGCGAACACTTTGCAGCCGAGTTCAGCTTTGAGACCGATTGCTGGGATGTGCATGACAGCTTGAGCAAGGGTGCCGATTTCGTGCTGCTCGATGTGCGCAGCCCCGCGCTTTACGCCAAGGGCCATGTGCCCGGCGCCATCAGCTTTCCGCATGGCAAGATCATTGCTTCCAAGATGGCGCAGTGGGCGCCTGAAACGGTCTTTGTGACCTATTGCGCAGGGCCCCACTGCAACGGAGCCGCGCGTGGCGCCTTGCGGTTGGCAGAACTGGGGCGGCCGGTAAAGATCATGGCGGGCGGCATCACGGGCTGGCTGGATGAAGGTTTTGCCTTGGACAGCGCGGAGTAAAGGCCAATGGAGATCGTCATCCGTCAGGCCGAAATCGGTGATTGCACCGGCCTTTATGGGCTAATCATCGCCCACGCCGCGTTCGAACACGGCCAGGCAAGCCTTTCGCATGACGATCTCCACCATCTTCTCAACCAGCCTAGTCCTGCCAGCAGGATCATTGTGGCGGCAAGCCCTGCCGCTTTGTTAGGCTATGCCGCGCTAACCGTGGATTTTTCGCTGTGGCGCGCTCGCTATTGGGCTCATCTCGACTGCCTGTTCGTTCACGAGGACTATCGCGGTCAAGCCATCGGTGGGCGCCTGTTCGATGCGGCCAAAGCGTTGGCCCGGACATTGGGCGTGGATTCCATGGAATGGCAAACGCCGTCATGGAATGAAAATGCTGCTGGATTTTACCGAGCAAAGCAAGCGTCTTGCACGCATAAGATGCGCTTTTTCTTGCCATTATAATGCTGTTTTTGAGGCGGATTCTGCTGTTCGACCCAGGTTTGCTGAATGCCCGCTATGTCCAACGCCCGTTAAAGTTGGCCCCCGCTGATAGCGGGAGGCCAACGGTTCAAATTTCGGTATTCTCAGCAAGGGCAAGTGCGTCTTCCACGTCGATCCCAAGATACCGCACCGTATTTTCGATCTTGCTGTGACCGAGCAGGATCTGGACGGCGCGCAGGTTGCCGGTCGCCCGGTAGATGATCGATGCCTTCGTCCGGCGCAGCGAGTGGGTGCCATATTCGCTTCGCATCAGGCCCACACCGGTCACCCATTCATCGACAAGCCGGGCATATTGGCGGGTGCTGAGATGGCCGTTGCGATCGACCCGGCTTGGAAAGACATAATCGTCCACCGTGCCGCCACGGCACTCAAGCCACGCCAGCAGACTGGCGCGGGCATCAGGAAGCAACTCAAACTGCACAGGGCGGCCGGTTTTTTGCTGCATCACGATGGCGCGTGTTCGGATCTGCCCGCCGCTGACAATGTCGCCGATTTTCATTCGCACGAGATCACAACCACGCAATTTGCTGTCGATCGCCAGGTCGAACAAGGCCCGGTCTCGAAGGCGACGACGCTGATTGAGGTAAAAGCGGATCTCCCAAATTTGCTTCGGCTTCAGCGCCCGCTTCGCGCCGAATAGCGCGACCTGCGTTCCAGACCTGACGCTTGGTGGATGTGGATTGGGTTTCAGGCATGTCCATGTTCATTCTCCGATAGCCAGAATTGGCCAACGGAAGAACGTTTGGCAGCCGCTGGGGGAAATGCTGCGAGGCGTCGGCTGCATAATGGCCTCTGTTTGCGGGGTAGGCCATGGCAGGGTGTTAATTGACAAACTTTGCCAATCCTTGCTATTCTTCTGGTCTTGGAGGTTGCAATGGCGACGATGAACATCTCACTGCCCGATCCGATGAAGCAATGGGTGGAAGCGCAAGCTGACACTGGTCGGTATAGCAATGCCAGCGACTATGTGCGCGATCTTATCCGCCGTGACCAGGAACGCGCCGACAAGATTGCCGCCATGCAACGCCTTGTCGATGAGGCCCGCACCAACGGTTTGAGCGACGAGACGATGGCGGATATCCGGGCGCGAGCGATCAGTCAGGCAGGCCTGCAAGCCTGACTGTGCCAGGTTTTCACTTAACACGCGCCGCAGCCGACGATCTGACAGCCATTTTTCTGGAAGGCATCGAGCAGTTTGGCTTGCCGCAGGCCGACGCCTATCACGAAGGGCTGAGTGCGATTTTCGCGTTTCTCGCAGACTATCCCCATGCCGCTCGCTTGCGAGAGGAAATATCGCCGCCTGTTCGCGTGCATCCCTACAAGGCTCACCTGGTGATTTATGATGTAGGAAATGAGGGCGAGGTCATCATTCTGCGCGTCCGGCATGGGCGAGAGGACTGGATGTCCTCGACTTACGACGGGTAGTCGCGGCAAGGTCAGCACTGGCGACCAATCCGCAGAGCTTTACACCCCGTTGGGCACCTCTCCTGACGACCAACTATCGCCGTTCCGATGCATTGCCGGAAACGTCGGTCTACGCCAACACCGGCCATTCCACGCGCCGCGCTGTGTCGATCGTTGCCGCCCGCAAAAGCAGAACTTTAAATCTCCCGATTGTCCTATCTAAACTTGCCCTCCATTCAGAGGCAGGTCCTGCTCGCACCCGCCATCCAGTTCGCCATCGAATGGCGCTGATCATCGCTCAACCCCTGCGCTGCGCCTTTGCGGTCAGAAGCGCTCTTGTTCTGGCCCAGCTTCCATGCACCGGTCAGTTCGTGGACTTTGATACGGACGCCAACGATACCTGTAAGCAAACCATCAATATATTCTGCTGGTGCATCGGCAGATGACCAAGGTGTCTCGCGCCCGGCTTCGTGACGTGCGGTGACCGCTTCGACAAACGTCAGCAGGTCAGATTTGTCTTCGACGATCTGCGGTATGCCCCTTGCCTCGACCGCCACGTAATTCCACGTCGGCACCGCGCGGCCGGTTTCCTGCTTCGATGGATACCAACCGGGTGAGATATAGGCGTCATCGATCAGGAAGCTGACCACAACCTCCCTGCCGCTGCACAAGTGATCCACTTGTTGGTTCTGACGGTGAAGGTGGGCGAGCAATTCCACCTGCCCATCCACCTCGCGACAGATGAAAGGCAGATGGGAGAGTGCGATGCCCCGATCACCAGTGGAAACCAGCGCTCCAAAGGAGCGGGCCGTCATTGCTTCGACCAGAACATCGCGGCGATTTTCCCGAAACACGGTTGGCACATGCATGGGCCTTATCCGTCAATTCCCGACCAGATCCGGCACGAAAGGCGACACCGCCGCGCGCGCCAGATCGATGTAGCGTTCCTTTTCACCCACTGGTGCGACATAGTGCAAAGCGTCAACGGCATCCTGCATCGAGCCGCCATTGGCAATCATCCAGAACGCCAGATAGGCCGAGGCGAGACAGCCGCCCGCGGTGGCGACATTGCCATGGGCCACAAAGGGCGCGTCAATGACATTGACGCCCGCCTCGATCACCCAAGGCTTGGTGGTCAGATCGGTGCAGGCAGGAAGCGAGCCGACCAGACCCAATCGGGCCAGCAGAAGCGTCCCGGAACATTGGGCTCCGATCAACTGACGCGTCGGATCAAGCTGCAACTGCGCCAGAAGATCCGTATCAGCGGCAATCTCGCGCGTCTTGATCCCGCTGCCGATCAGGACAGCATCGGCCTCGCGGGCAAATTCGAGCGGGCGCTGACGACGCACCGTCACCCCGTTCATCGAGGTTACTTCTTCGGTTGGCGCAGTGATATGCGCTGCCCAGCCCTTGGCCCGCATCCGGTTGAGGATGCCCGCAGCAATGAAGGAATCGAGCTCATTATAGCCGTCGAAGGTGAGAACCGCGATTTGCATGGGTATGTTCCTGATGATTGCGTGAGGGCGATTTCTCACATAGGCATGAGTCGGTGCAATCATAACATTGTTCTCGGAGCAATTATGGCCGAAGACTACCGCGCCATCGCGCAGGAAATTGCCGAAGATATTGATGCGGGACGCCTGCAACCGGGCGACCGCCTGCCACCCCAGCGTCAGTTTGCCTGGCGCCGGGGCATTGCGCCATCCACCGCCAGCAGGGTCTATGCCGAATTGACGCGGCGCGGGCTGATCGTGGGCGAGGTCGGGCGAGGTTCCTTCATCCGCTCCGCTCCGCCCGCCGATCACCCCACGCTGGCCGAGCCACCCGCGCTGCCGATCAATCTGGAAACCAACTACCCGATCCTGCCGGATCAGCATGCGATATTGGCCTCCATCCTGCGCCAGATCGCGGCCAATCCCGAAGTGATACAGCGGATTTTGCGGGAAACATCGGTGCGCGCTACAATCACCACACGCGATAGTGTGGCCAAGGTGATGCACTGGCAGGGTTGGCGCGCACAGGCCAACCAATTGCTGTTTGCAGGCAATGGGCGCCAAGCGCTGGCCGCCACGCTTTCGGCTCTGGCCAGACCGGGAGAGCGGATAGGATTTGAGACCATGACCTATCCGATGGCCAAAACCATCGCGGCCAAACTGGGATTGGTGGCCGTGCCTTTGGCCATGGACGAACAGGGGCTGATACCCGAAGCTGTCGAGGCAGCTTACCGCGCGGCCCCCTTGCGCGCGATCTATGTACAGCCGACGGTGCATAATCCGCTGGGCATCACCATGCCCGCCCCGCGGCGCGCGGCGCTGGCCAAGATGTTGCAATCGCTGGAGAGCGTCGTGGCGATCGAGGATGCGATCTATGCCTTTCTCGATGCCGATGCACCGCCGCCGCTGGTCTCTTTCGCGCCCGATCACACGATCCTGCTCGATGCGATGTCAAAACGTCTGGGGCCGGGACTGACACTGGCCTTCGTCGTGGCGCCGCCGCCATGGATCGAACCGATTTCCCTGTCGTTTATGTCCGGCGGCTGGGGGCCAAGCGGCTTTGCGCTGGAAGTTTGTCTGCGCCTGTTGCTCGACGGCGGAATGGCCGCACTCGAACAGGCCAAGCGGGTCGATGCGCAAATCCGTCAGGCCGAGGCCGCGAATGCGTTGAGCGGCCTGACATGGCAGGCCCATCCCTCATCTTACCACCTGATGATCGATCTGCCCGAAGGTCAACGAGCCGAAACGCTGGTCGCGGCCGCCAAGGCGCAAGGCATCGCTATCACGCCCGCTTCTGCCTTTGCGGTACAGGCCGCCCATGCCCCCAATGCCGTGCGGATCGGCCTCGCCAATCTGGCGCCAGAAGTGATCGGGGCTGTGCTTGGGAAAATAGCCCGATTGATCGGGTGAGCTCGCCGCCAAACCTAGCCGAAGGTGAGAGGGCACACTTGGTTCGATGAATGGCGGGTTTCGACCTAGTCAGACGCTACCTGTTGCCGTCGCAACTGGCCGTTTTGTCCCACCTGCGGTCATCGGCGAGCTTTAGCCGATGGCTCAATGGGGATGGCTCGTTTCGGAATTTAGCTCAGATCGCAGGAGCGACGATCACTCCACCGAAACGAGATGGCTACCATCAAACTGCTGGATCAGCTTGATCGACTTGCCGGTAAATCGCTGTGCAATGTCGATGGCAGTCCGCAGGTGCTGGCTTGGTTTGACTGTTGTAAAGGATCCGCTGCCTGCCAAGACGAAGGGCAGAATGAGCTGATCGGCCAAATACGGGCCGGCAAAAGCCTCGCAATCCAAAAACCCAAGCATCCGCGCCGCTGCCGTTTTGGCGAGCTTTTCGGCAGGGACACCCAGTTGGCCGAAACCGCTGACGATTTCGGTGACGTGGTCATAGTCCGCCTCCAGCATCAGGATCACGCCCGGGCCCTGGTCTTCGGGCAGCTTGCGCATGGCAAAGCTTTCTTCCTCCCAATCGGGAAGATCCTTGCGGGCGCGTTCGAGCATGCGCAGGGGGATTTCGCCGGGCAGGCCGCAATAGGTCGCCTGAGCGCTGACTCCCTGGAAAGCGCCGCGTTCGACACACGCGACAGGCACAAGCGGAGCCGGTTCAATCTCCACCTCGATCCGCCCGCCGCCGCGCGGGTAAAACCCATGCCGCACCAGACGCGCCGAAACGCGCGGTCCCATGCGGTTGACGATGGGCAGGAAGCAGCGCTCGATGAAGTCAAACGGCGGTGCAAGCATGTTGTGCGTGCCGCCTTCCAGCACCAACCGCGAGCGGCCCTCGGCCAACAGCAGCGGCATCAGCACCGTCTGCAGCACCAGTCCCGTGCTGCCAGCTGTCCCAACAGCGAAGTGATATTCCCCCGCTTGCGCCTTGCCGGGGCGGAAGGTGAGGTCGCAGGAACCCACCGTCAGCCCGCTGCATTCGCTGCCAGAAATGGCCGCAGCCGCCTCCACCGCCGTCACATGCTGGCGCATCAGGCCGGGCTTGGAGCGCTTGGCGCGGATGTTGGTGATACGGAAAGGCTGGCCGGTGACCAGCGACAGCGCGCAGGAATTGCGCACCATCTGGCCCCCGCCTTCGCCTTCCGATCCGTCGATGGTAATCATGTGTTCTTCTCAATTCGGGCTTGCGTGAAGGGTGTTACCCCTTCACGCAGACCACCTGTTTCAAAGTATGGACGATCTCGACGAGATCGGCCTGGGCCGCCATCACGGCTTCGATCGGCTTGTAGGCCTTGGGCGTTTCATCGATCACACCCACATCCTTGCGGCATTCCACGCCTTCGGTGTCGGCAATGTGCTCGGCAAGGCTGACCTGCCGCTTGGCCTCGTTGCGGCTCATCACACGGCCTGCGCCATGTGAGCAGCTATGAAAGCTCTCCGCATTGCCAAGGCCGCGCACGATGAAGCTTTTGGCTCCCATCGAACCCGGGATGATCCCCAGCACGCCCTTGGCCGCGCGCACCGCTCCCTTGCGGGTGATGAGCACGTTTTCGCCAAAATGGTTCTCGCGCGTCACATAATTGTGATGGCAGTTCACCGCCTCCAACTCGGCCTCGAAAGGCTTGGCAATTTGGCCCCGCAGCGCGGCGATGACATTGGTCATCATCATCCGCCGGTTGAGCGCGGCAAAATCCTGCGCCCAGCCCACCGCCTCGACATAATCGTCGAAATGGTCGGTGCCTTCGGGGAAATAGGCCAGATCCTCGTCGGGCAAGTTGATGTGCCATTTGCGCATGTCCTGCTTGGCCAGTTCAATGAAGAACGAGCCAATCGCATTGCCCACCCCGCGTGACCCCGAATGCAGCATCACCCAGACCCGCGCCTCTTGATCGAGGCACAGTTCGATGAAGTGATTGCCCGTGCCCAGCGTGCCCAGATGCACCAGATGGTTGGTGTTCTTGAGCCGCGGAAACTTCTCGCAAATCCGGTCAAAACGCGAAACCAGCGCGGCCCATGCCTCAACGATCGCCGGAGGCGGATTGCCCCAAGAACCGCTGTCGCGCTTGCCGCGCCCGACGCTGCGTCCATGCGGCACGGCCTGCTCGATAGCGCTGCGGATGCCTTCCAGATTGTCGGGCAGATCATGCGCCATCAGCGAGGTGCGCGCCGCCATCATGCCGCAGCCGATATCGACGCCCACTGCAGCCGGGATCACCGCCCCCTTTGTGGGGATCACCGAGCCAACGGTGGCGCCGATGCCGACATGGACATCGGGCATGGCGGCGACATGCTTGAAGATGAAAGGCATCTTGGCTGCGCGCGCCAATTGCTCGCGGGCCTTGTCGTCCACCGGCACGCCGCGTGTCCACATTTTGATCGGCATGCCGTCTTCAACATTTTGAAATTCGTAAGTCTCGGTCATGGTTGACCTCCATTTGACAGTCATGGCGCCGGCGACGAGGGTTTGGCGAGACATTTTTCCTGAGCTACTGCGGATTGCTCCGCGGGTGGATTCGGACCACCGACCTCCCGCACGGTTGCGGGCGCTCTACCCATGTAGTCCCACCGGCATTCGCCAGCTTTGAATGTGGTTCACGGCGACGAGGTGTTGGAAAGTCGATCCTGCTCTAACCTACTGAGCTACGAGCCCCCAAATGTTGGCCCGACGGGACTCGAACCCGCGACCTGGCGATTACAAATCGATGTAGACCTTCCGGCATTCGCCGTGAATTTGAGTTGCCGTGGCGACGAGGTATGGCGAGACACGGTCCTTAAGCTACGTTCCGGCGGCGGGGTTCGAACCCGCATCTCCCCTTGGCCATCGCTGGAAAAAGGGCGCTTTACTCATCGGACCTATGGTTTGTGGAGGTGTAGTCCCACCGGCATTCGCCACGGCAATTTCTGAAATTTTGCGAGAAAGGTCACGGCGACGATAGTTGGAAAGGACACGCCCGAAAGCGTCATTGCTCTAGCCACTGAGCTACCTTGCCGGGCGGCAAGGGCAGGAATCGAACCTGCGACAGATGTAGTCCTTCCGGCATTCGCCGTGACCAGAACTCTTCAAACCTCCGTATTCTGAACGATCTCGACCCAATCGCGCGTCTGCCCAGAGGCAAAGCGCGCCATCCCATCGAACACCGCATCGGTGAAGCCACCGATATTCATGATGTCCGCACGGCTTTTCGCCTGCGTGGTGGTGCCCGGCGTGATATCGATGCAGATCAGCTTCGCGCCCGGGTTGCGGGCCTTCAGCTTGTTCCACTCTGCCATCGTCGCCGTGGCGCCGCCACGCGAGGGATCGACCCAGGACTCATTGTCCGAGACAATCACCACCACATCCACCTGCGCCCGCTCTTTGTTGAGCAAGGCTAGCGGAGCCGAGACATTGGTACCACCACCACCGACCCCCGCCAGCTTCGCCGCATTCACGGCCACGCGGGCATGGGGATCGAGCTTCAGTTTGACCACATCGCATTCGAACGGGATCACCCGAGCATCGCGGTTCTGGCGCAGCACTGCGGCGGCGACCAGCGCAGCGATGTCGATGCAGCGCACCTTCGAAGTGGCGCCCTTGCGGTAGCCGGTAGCCGACCATCCCATCGAACCCGACACATCGGGGCAGACAACGACGCTGCCCTCCAGCTTGGGGACAGATGCCAGCGATGCCTCCAGAGCGCTTTCGAGCGCCGCCTGCACCGCCAGTGGCACGCCATCGCCCACCTGACCAAGCGCCATCATCAACTGATAGGGCATGGGGCGCACACGAGCGATCGTGTCTGCATCGGCCAGTTTCGCAGCCACTGCTTCAGTGACGCCCGCCACGCCAAACGCGCCATGACGCGCCAAGGTGTTGAGGTTCATCCGCAGCGCCTGCCAGCCCATGCGGCCCGCCAACACCCCCCACTGCTCTTCCGAGAGCGGGAAAGCCGTCAGCCATTCAAAAGGCACATCAGGCAGATCGCTCGAAGGCGCCCGCTTCCATGCCTCGAAAGCCGCAATCTGCGCGGGCAATGCCGCGACATCATAGGGCTTTCCAATCAGCCAGCCATAGAAGGCTCGCCGCTCGGCGTCCGCTGGGGAGGGGTGCACCATCTTGACCACATCGGCGAGGCTGGGGCTGGTGCCCGTGGCGGCCTGCATCAGGCGCGCCATCGAGGCTTGCTCCAACCACGCCTTGACCAGACGCTTGGGCCGCGTGCCCAGCGAAGTGCGCCCGACCTGCCCAGACCGCATGATCTGCACGAAGTTGCGCAGCATCCGGCCATTGTCGATCACCCGCTTGAAAACGGGCACCGCCAGATCGGGATCGGCCACCGTCAGATAGGCGGTGAGCAGCGCAGGCATATCCTTCATCGCGCCAGACTTACGGGCATAGGCCGCAGCCTTGGCGACAAATTCGGGCGACACAGCCTGGGCTGCTGCCAGCACATCAGCCAGCTGCGCCTCGGCGCCGGCGTAGAAGCCATCGGCCAGCGTGCCTGTCGCGGCGAGCTGCGCCAGTTTGGCCTCGGGCCCATAGGTATAGGCCACGCCACCGGCCTGATTGACCGCATCGGCGCGCAGCCAGACCTTGGCGGTCAGCGATGCAAAAAGGCTCTGGTTGGCCATGGTGAAATTCCTTGTGCTTTGGCGGCTTTGGGACGGCCAGCCTATTCTGGCCGCCCCACTTACCGCTTGCCTGCCGGGCTGTTCGACTGACCCGACGCCAGAATTACCGCAGAGGGCGTGCCAGTTTTGAATTTGTGGCCGAAAAAATTCTCAAATTGTTGATTTTGAGTAATATTAAAATCAGACGCAGCAGTACCTTGCGGCATAGGCAAGGTGTGTGATCGGAAATTTGTATCTTTTTGTATAAGCTGATATAAATTTAGCGCATGAGGCCCACCACCGTCATCAGCTTTCTTGGCTCCACGCTCGACGCCTCCAAATTCGGCCCCTCGCGCTGGATGAAATGGCGGCCATCGGTCGGCTTGTGCATGCACGAAGATCTGCGGGTGGATCGCTTCGTGATGATCCACGGCAATCTGCACAGCCGCCTCGCGGACTATGTGGCGGAGGATATTGCCTCGGTTTCGCCCGAGACGCGGGTCGAGCGGCATATCCTCGACTTCAACGACGCGTGGGATTTTGAGGAGGTTTACGGCAAGCTGCTCGACTTTGCGCGGGAGTTGGCGATCGATCCGGATGCCGAGGATGTGCTGGTGCATATCACCACCGGCACCCATGTCGCGCAGATCTGCCTCTTCCTGCTGACCGAGGCGCATTATCTGCCCGGACGCCTGCTCCAAACCCAACCCAAGCGCGGCACCACTGAAGCTGCGGGCACATGGAGCGTGATCGACCTTGATCTGTCGCGCTACGACAGCATCGCCACCCGCTTTGCCAGTGAGAGCGCGGAAAGCTCGTCCTTCCTCAAATCAGGGATAGAAACGCTCAACCCCGCCTTCAACACGATGATCGACGAGATCGAGCAGGTGGCGAGCCGCACCCGCGCGCCGATCCTGCTGATGGGGCCGACCGGGGCAGGCAAGAGCCAACTCGCCCGCCGCATCTTTGAACTCAAAAAGCTCAAGCGCCAGATGGTGGGCAGCTTTGTTGAGGTGAACTGCGCCACTCTGCGAGGCGACAGCGCGATGTCGGCGCTGTTCGGCCACAAGAAAGGTGCCTTCACTGGCGCAGCGGCGGATCGCCCCGGATTGCTGCGCTCGGCCGATGGGGGCATGCTGTTCCTCGACGAAATCGGCGAGTTGGGCCTCGACGAGCAGGCGATGATCCTGCGGGCCATTGAGGACAAACGCTTCCTACCCGTTGGCGCCGACAAGGAGGCGCAGAGCGAGTTTCAATTGATCGCGGGCACCAACCGCGATCTGGCTGCGTGCGTGGCGGAGGGCACGTTTCGCGAGGATCTCTATGCTCGCCTCAACCTGTGGACCTTCGCGCTTCCCGGCCTTTCCGAACGGCGGGAGGACATTGCTCCCAACCTTGACTATGAACTCGACCGCTATGCCGAGCGCGAGGGCGAACGGGTGACCTTAAACAAGGAGGCCCGCGCCGATTATCTCGCCTTTGCACTGTCACCGGCGGCGCGCTGGTCAGGCAATTTCCGTGATCTGGCCGCCAGCGTCACGCGCATGGCAACCTTCTCGCCGAAAGGGCGGATCGATGTTCAAGCCGTGGCCAAGGAGATCGAGCGGCTCAAGCGCCTGTGGTCAGATGGTGGGCAGGGCGGGGATGGGTTGGAGCGCTGGTTGTCCTCTGAAGCGCTGGCCGATCTCGACCCGTTTGACCGCGTGCAATTGGCCTATGTGGTGCAGACCTGCGCCACCTGTCGCTCGCTCTCCGAGGCAGGGCGCAAGCTCTTCGCCGCCTCTCGCGAAAAACGCGCCAGTACCAATGATGCTGACCGGCTGCGCAAGTATCTGGCGCGGTTCGGGCTGGGATGGGAGGATTTCAGAGGGCACAGGTAAAGCTGGCTACACACCCAGCCATTGCAGCCCGCCCGGCAGGTCATGCGCACTGAAATCCACCTGGAGCACGCGGCGATGCGCGGGATGGCTGGCTGCTTCCGAGGCATGCAGCACGGGTGTGACATAGGCCCAGACATCACCCGCCTTGGCAAGGCAGACAAAGATGCCACATTCCGCCACCACCTGATCCACCGACTCCACGGGCACGCGCCCGCGCCGGTGCGATCCGGGCGCGATCAGCAGAGGGGCATTGGTGGCGGGCACATTGTCGAGATGCACCCGCAGCGTCACCATGCGCGACAACAGTTCGAAGGGCGGGGCAACGTGGTGCAGACCGGCCTTGATCGACCAAGGCCCGAAGCCTGCCACTTCAATCCGTTCGCGCACACAGATGGTGCGGTCCTGATGCCACCCCAGCGACCAGTTCGTGGTCGCGCTCTTGTCGAACAGGATCGCACGGACAGGCTTTGCCAAAGTGCCGATGGCACTGCAGGCTATAGCGCCGATGGCGCCAGTTGGAGCGAGATAGGGACGCAGCGCTTCCACCCCATGAATGCGGATGCCTGCCTGATCGGGCGGAAGCTGGGCCAGAACCGCTCGCAAATCGGGCAGATTCGCCAAAGCCGCGCCGCGAAAGAGTTGGGCGCCATGTTCTGCCAATTGCAGACTATCAAGAGCCGTCATGCCAGCCACTTGGCCACGCCCCGATCCACCTCAGCCTTGGCCTTCTGCCACAATCCGGGGTGCCCCTCTGTCAACACATCCAGCAGGTCTGAAATCTCGCGCAGATAGACCCGCGCAAATCCATCGCCATCATCGACAATCGAGCGCGTGTTCGAGATGACATCGGCCAGCTTCACCGTCTTTATATCCGCGGGTGCCTGCGCCAGATGGTCGCGGTCGGCGGCTTTGCGGACGGCGCGATTGCCATCCTCGGGGCGGCTGACATCGGTGAGCCACGCAACCGCTTGCGCGATCTCTTCCCCAAACCGGGCTCGAACATCCTCGATGCTCGCGTCGGTATCCTCGACCACATCATGGAGCAGGGCCGCTGCAATCATCGTCGGCGTGCCGCCAACTTCTGCCACCATTTGCGCCACCTCAAGGCAGTGTAGCACGTAAGGCTCGCCAGTGTATTTGCGGTGCTGGCCTGCGTGCATCCGCGTGGCAAAAGCGCAGGCGTCGAGCAGGATCGAAGGGGCTTCGGTTTGAGGCTGGGGAAACGACATGATTGCAGGCTAGGCTGGATTGGGGCTGCTTACAATGGGGCAGCAATCTGAACATCTATTGCGCGGAAGCCTCAGGCTGGAGCTATTTAAAAATAAAAATTCGTCATCCGGTTGTTCGATGCTTGCGAATTGACCCGTGTGCTGCAAATTTCAGCCCCACCCTATTGCCTTGGGCATGAGGCGCGAAGTATAAGGCCACCGTTGACTGGGCATGAAGCCCGTCTTCTCGGAGAAAAACCGTGTTTGGATACAGCTTCATAATGGGCTCTGCGCCCGTGCTGTTCCAGCCTTTCTCGTAAGCGTCCCATAGGCGCTACGGTGGGCTGAAGAACAGCTCGCCGCGCATTTTCCGCTTTTGCAGAAATAGGTTCATGGCCTGCGCATGTCTGCGCGCGCCATGAACGTCAATGGGACGTGTCATGGACGAATTTTCAATTATCCGCAGCTTTGCGCTGCGGATAGGGCAGGGCATCCCTGCCAAGAGCGCGCTTGCGCTGGCTCTGGCCGAATGGGCAGCGCCGAACATGCCGTGGCTGCTGGATGAAGTTGCGCAGGAGACCCCGGACTGGGCCGATATTTGCGCCAAGCTTGCCGCCAGCGAGGCGCGTGTCAGCGAGCCTTCGCATGGGTTGGCAACGGCCAAGGAACTGGCCGATCTGCTGGGCTTTGCCGCGTTTGATGCGCGCCTGTTGCAGCTGGCAATTGCCGCCGAGCGGCTGCCTCGCGTGCAGGCCTTGGTGCAGATCGCTGCGCGCCATGGGCATGATATGCCCGTGCTGCTGGGCGAACTGGCCGGAGCTGAAAGCGCCACGGCCGAGGGTGCGGTCCGCCGCAGCCCGGTGCTGCGCATGGGGCTTGCGGGTTTTGAACTGGGCCGCGACGGCGTGCTCCGGCTCGATCTGCGCTGGCAGCTCAACCGGCTGCTCAACCGCGCGCCGTCTGCGGGTGAGGATCTGCTCTCGCTGCTGGTCGGCGCGCGGCAAGAGGCGCGATTGACGCTGGAGGATTTCGGCCATGTGGCCGATGCCGATATGCTGCGCCGCTTGCTGGCGGGGGCGCTGGCCCATCGCGCGGGTGGCATCAACATCCTGATCCATGGGCCACCTGGCACGGGCAAGACCGAACTGGCGCTGGCCTTGGCCGCCGCCGCTCAGGCCCCCTTGCATGCCATTGGCGAGGCCGACGATGATGGCGAGGAGCCCACCCGCTGGGACCGGGTTCAGGCGCTGCAACTGGCGCAGCGGGCGCTGTCGGGACAGACTCGCCCCGCCATTCTGCTGTTTGACGAAATGGAAGACCTGATCGGCGACACGCAGCGCAGCCAGGGCGACTGGATGCACCGGCGCGAGGGCAGCAAGGTCTTCATCAACCGCATGCTGGAAACCAATCCGCTGCCGGTGATCTGGACCACCAACGCGCTGGGCAATGTGGATGATGCCATCCTGCGCCGGATGAGTTTCGTGCTGCGCATGGGCCACCCGCCGCGCAGCACCGCTTTGCGAATGGCGCAGAACATCGCCCGCGACGAAGGTGTGACGACCAGTGATGCAATGGCCGCGCTGATCGATGTCGCGCCCGAAACCACCAGCGTTTTGCGCGTTTCGGCGCGGGTGGCGCGTCTGGCGGGCGAGAGGGATGGCGGCGCGCGGGCGGCGGGATCTTTGGTGCAAGCCCTGCGCGGCGGTCCCATGCCGTTGGCCAGCGAGGAGATGATCGACCTTGATCTGTTCGAGACAGGTCGCCCTTTGGCGCCGCTGCTGGACGCGGTGGCGGCGGGCGGGGGCAGCGATGTGTCGCTCCTGCTCTCCGGCCCGCCGGGCACGGGCAAAACGGCGCTCGCCCATCATTTTGCCCGCGCGCTGGACCGACCTTTGTTGGTCAAGCGTGCCTCCGATCTCCTCTCCAAATGGGTGGGTGAAACGGAGAAGGCGATTGCCGAGGCTTTCGAGGAGGCGCGCCGCAGCGATGGCGTCTTGCTGTTCGACGAAGCGGATTCGCTGCTCTTCGACCGAAGTCAGGCGCGCGCCTCTTGGGAGGTGGGGCAGGTCAATGAATTGCTGACCTGGCTTGATCGGCATCCACTGCCGGTGGTGGCTGCCACCAACCATGCCGACAAGCTTGATCCGGCCAGCCTGCGCCGGTTTGTGTTCAAGCTGAAGCTGGAGCCGCTGGGGCCAGAGCGCGTGATGCGCGCCTTTCGCCAGCGCTTTGGGATGGAGCCGCCGGAGGGCCTTGCCGCCCTGCGCAATCTTACGCCCGGCGATTTCGCGGTAGTGGCGCGGCAATTGCGCCATGCGCCGGCGCGCGATGCTGCCGACATCCTCGCCCGCCTGCGTGACGAGAGTGAGGCCAAGGGCGGTGCAAGTGTGCGGATGGGCTTCTGATCATGTATCCGGCCGGGGGAGTTATCGCCCTTGGCCGGACGAAACAAAACACTGTTATTAAAAGATCGGATAAACAGCCTGTCCAAAACAGGGCCTATCGGATAAAACCCTTGTCACGCGTTTATGCCAAATCATGATTTGTTCTGACGCCAGAGGACCAGTTATCGTGTCACTGGACATTTCCTATCCTTTGACACCGGGCCTTGCCCGATGTGACAAAGTTTTTGCCCGCTGATTGAGCTTGGCATGAGCCCCGACAGATCGCAAAAATTATAAAATAATAGATTTCAAGTGGTTACCTTTCGCGGCAGCCGCGTGGGGTGAATTCCGTCTCCTGCAACAGCGTCGCTCGGCTGCTTTGATTGTCTGACCCAGTGACCAAGGCCTCGGGTGCCAATCACACTGGGTTGGCGCGCGGCTTTCCCTCCGCCAAATGACAAGCCGAGAACGCCCGTGAGTGGGGACAGACCGGAACGTCGCCTTTTAGGCTCCAGAGAAGGTGAGCAGACATTCCTTTGCAAAGCGGCTGGCGCGATGCCTAGAGCTAATCCGATGCAGGGCCTTGTCCAGTCTTTACCGGCTGCAACACATAGCCATCGAAGATGATCTTATTGCACGACAGACGGGCAAGAATAGGTGTCAATGTATCGATGTCTTCGCTTGTGGAAACGATCACCTGTTGACCTTTACCACGGTGATTTGCTGCCCGCTCAAGCAGCTGACCGAAGCTCACCTTCGACGATGATTGCTGGCGCGGCTCATCGAGCAACAGCATGCCCGGATGATTGGTCGTATAATCTCGAGCGAGTTCTAGGAGCCCAAGCTGGTAAGCCCATTTAAGACGAATGGCATCGCTCGCTGATGTTTCAAATCCGATCTCATAGCCTTCTTTTTGTGGGCGATAGCTGTCTTCGTCGATCGTCAACTCGTTGGGGGCAAAGGTCGTGAACCCGAAGGCCTGGGCTAATTCTTGCACCGAGCTTGTGAGTGCGTCGAGCTTATCCTTGTCATCAGCAGTCATTTTATCGGACGGGAGCAGCCGGATCGCCTTTAGCAATTCTGCGAACTCTGCGGATAATATATTGAGGCGGCTTGCCGTATCGCCCAGCGATGCGATTAGGCCTTCCAGATCGCGAATGCGCGCTTCAACGCGTACACGCTCCTCGATGGCTGCCGCAGAGGGTGCGTTCGATGGCCCCATTAGGTCCGTACGAATCGTTCGGACGCGCGCGTATAGCTGTGCGGTCTCGCTCACGACAACCGCGCCCAGATCTCCAAGCCGCCTTTGTTCATCCAGCTCTCGCTTTAGAATATCCTCAAACATCTTGAGCTGTGATCGGACATACTCGATGTTATCTTCGATCGGCATCACAGCTTCGAGGACGTCCTGGGAAATCAGGGCATCGACTAGGCTCTGCTCACACGTTGGACATTGGTCCGGTGTCAGATTCCCAGCGGTTCCGGCGTAGCGCTGAAGTTTTTGAACGTCTTGATTCTTCTGCAAATCCTCTCTTAGCTGCGCTATACGCCGCTCAAGAGACAGGATATCGGCGTCCTTAAGCTGTCGCGCCTTGTGAATTTCCACGCGTCGTTGGTTGAGCGCGTCGATTTCCTTTCCAAGCGTTTCAAGTTCTGCAGTTAGAGCGTTCGCTGTCTCGCCGACCTCAGGTACCCTTGCCTGCGCGAGTGCGACGACCCTAGCGCGCAACCCGGCCAAGATCGTTTCGACGGCCATGGCCTGATCATCCTGAATGAGCGAGACCGTCCACCGCTCGAGACTATCAGTATCGATCGTCGGGCGCGCGGGAAGCCCGCTTAAAGTACCGCCAGCGCGCCGGGCGACGCGCGTCATCTCGTCGAGTACGGCCGCCCAGTTACGCGCATTCTCGTCCGTCTTTTCCTTTAAGCGCTGGCGCTGGAGTTCGAGCTTATGGACGTCGAGATCCATGATGAACTCAACCGCGCGCTTCTGGACATCTCGGACACGCATGTATGTTGGAATGGCTGCGGGGATCGCGGACCATCCCCTCTTTTGCTCTACCCAGAACAGCGGGAAGACAGTTTCTAACGGGAGTTTTCCTTCCGGGCCGTCATATTTCCGAACGACCGGCATATCCCAGTCGATGAAATCCTCGAGGAAGTGGAGAAAGCCATCCTCGCGTTGAAACGCGCCTGGATCGCGCACGAAGAACTGTCGTGAAGGCGCGTTTGCTGTCGGTTCGCTCAGCATGGCGCCGAACCATACCGTGACAAGGCGGGTGTCGACCCCCGGCTCCTTGATCGGTCGGCGAGCCGTTACGATGGTCCCAGCCCCATTTTCAATTTCAACTTCCACAAAGGAGGTGATGACCGCAAGCCGACTGTCGTCATCCTTCAGCAGGTAATTCGTCAGGGCGTGAGGTACAGGCACCTCTCGACTCGGGCTGAGCATCTTCTCCATGCCAAGCACATAGAGCAGCGCTTGCATGCTGGTTGACTTGCCCTTGGTATTGTCGGCCCAAATTACGTTGAGCCCCGGTTCGAATGGGAAATCGGCGCCATAAGCGCCGTCTTGTGTATAGGCACGCAGTCGCAAATGCCGTAGGCGTAAGGTCAAAGCAGGCTCTCCATACGCCAGATGCGGGTAACAATATCTTCAGTTGCTCGTTTGGCGACGATCGTGAGGAAAGCGCGCTCACGCTGAAGAACTTCGGAGTTGACGTCAATCGCCGAGGCGACGTTCTGTCCTAATGGCGTCAAACTGATCGTCTTGCCCTTGTTGACTGTCACATATTTAAGGCCATGCGCGAACGCTACGGCCCGGTTGAGCCAAGGTTCGACGCGGACCTGAACATCGCTTGTCTTGCGTTCGCCGCGTAGAACGGCGTTGACCTGCTCCCGACTGCCTTCGGTTCGGATCGAGTGGGCCAGAAATTGCAATTTCAGAAAACTCGCCTTTTTGCCACGGCTGTGGAGCAGGCTGAGAAGGACAACTCCAATCCCCCACGACATGCGCAGATCCCCAGCGACCGGCTCGGGTCGCGCAGTGAACGAGAAATTGGCGCCTTGCAGCGCTTCGAGAAACGGGCTCTCAGGCGGCATCGGGAAAGTCGAGTGGGCAGCGCATGATCCATTCCGAGATAGTGCCAAGCGCAATTTCAAGCGCGTTGCCATCCGACAATGTTGGAGCCGCCGCTTTAATTGCCTGGGTGAGTGAGGCGATCTCAGTATTCATGATGCTACTGGGCAGGGTTCCTCCCTGGGGGCCCGCAAACGTTAGGGTGCGGGCACGGACCTGAATTGCGGCAGTAACTTTCTCATGCATGTCGGGAGCGTTATTACGCAGCGCCTCGATGAGAGCATTTCCTCTGAGGAATGCCTCAACGCCATGCGCCACAACGTCACCTAACGCTGGACCACTCACTCGCTTTGCGAGTTTGACGGTAGCATTGGCGACGAGGTCAGCAGAACCAGCCTCCCAATTTTCCAATTCCTTCTTGCTGGGCGTAGAGACGCTCAGCGAAAGGTTGGTGAGGCCGGCCATTGCGTCCTGCACCGCCTTACCCGGGAAATGTGTTTGATCTTGAATGCAGACTTCGAAATTTTCGTCCAGAATCGAAAGTTTCAGCTTCCGCATGTCGCCGGTCTTTTTCGCACAATGGAGGTTGAGCTCTCTGCTGTCATGCTGAGGGACGAGCAATACCCAGGTCTTTAGCTTCTGGCCGAGCATGAGCTTGGAAATGTCGGCGGCGCCTTTGACGAGCTTCCCCAGATCGGTCGTCATTTTAGTTTTCTGACGATCGGCGCGGACCGCGATATCCAGCGGCTCTTCCGGCGCGTAGCATTGATAAATGACGAGGTCGGTCAGGCAATAATAGTCGATGCCGAGATCCCCGCTGTGGTTTGCGGGAACCTTATGGATGTTTAAGACACCATGACGGCTTTGCAAAAGGCTATGGGAGAATTCTTCCCATTCGTCAGGTCCCCATTGATGGACTAAACTAACCACTTCACCCCCGAGAGCGTTTGCCTTCGACAGTGCTTGTTGCACATTCACTAACAGACCTCAATCTCATTGATCAGCATATGAAATGCTCATCCCAAAGTGCTCCTGAACCGCGCCGCTTCTATCGGAGGCTTCAGGTATGAGGGGCGGATTAACGAAGGCTCGCTTTCGACGATAAAGGAAGCGTTCTTGGAAGGCGGCCTTGAGGGCGCTTTAGAGAGAGGCGAGCGGCACATAAGTGACGAGATTGGCGGCGACGCCGAAGCTCGCGATCTGCGCGCGGGCGTAACTATCGTCGCCATAGTAGCTGACAGTCCAGCGCGTGGTGGAGGCGACGCGATGGGCGATCTCGTGAAAGTAGGCGGCATCGACTGGACTTGTAACGGATTTGTGCCGGTCACCTGAGCGTTTTATGCTCGCAACAGGAGACCGACGAGATGATGAAGCATAGTGAAGATTTTAAGCGAGAGGCGGTTCGGATCGCGCTGACCAGCGG
>NZ_SACO01000024.1 GCF_004005905.1 Novosphingobium umbonatum | reverse complement strand
CTCAGCGCCTCGTACCGGTCAGATAGGTCAAAGAAACTGGGCTGTCCTGCCATCGTCGCCTCCACCGCATCGTCAGCGATATGAATCAAATCTGCCACTCAAAAGCCAGAGTTTTTCGAGGTGTCCAACTGGCACATCAAATTCGATCACGCTATACCGTGTCAGATATACCAATGGTCCAACGGCGCAAACCCTGTTCCGCCTGTCGAGTAGCTTTACGGCGGCGTGATAATTTGATGAGTGGAGTCCCTGAAATAGCCATTAGAGGCGAGGGACTCCCATTTTATCGACTTTTGGTGAATGAAGATTTTTATTGATTGAGTAGCCTTTATTTTAATATACGATAAATGGATATCGTGTGTTAGGCGTATGAGATGATTGTCAAAAATGCCATTGGGTTGTTCGGCATATGCGTTTCAGTGATCTTGGGAATATGGCGCGTTCCGGTCGCTCCCATGTTTTTGAAATGGGCTGCTGCGATTTTTTGTAGCTTTTTGATGGTGTATATATTGCTAAGTTTGTTTCTCGCCGCCATTCGAGAATATATTCGAAATCATTTTCTCAAGAAAGTAAATAAGGCGAGTGCCTCCATCGATGCTATTCGGGCGAGCTATATTCAGCAGTTTGGCGGCGCTGATTTGCTGAAGGGGGGGGGTGTAGAAGTTCCTGATGATTTCGTGCGAGAGGCTATTGTTCAACAAGGGCTTGGGATTGAATATATGTCGTATCCTGAAGGGTCTTACACATTTGCGCCAAATTATAACACAGTAAGCGATAGGATTTTACTGTTTTTTGGCAGATTGCTCAAGGCTTAGCTTTGTCGGGGTTTTTCTGTCTTTACACTACCGGCCCGAAAACCGGAAAGAAATGGCGGTGGTGGAACACCCAGCATTCCTCAAACCGCGCCTTGGCCCCCGCACAGGCCGCCCGCCACCAGTCGAGCGGCGGATCTTCCAACCCTTCAATCCATGTGGTGTTCGACCTTATCAACAGGCCGTGGCAGCGTTCGTATCTTTTGGCCACTTTCTTGGCCACCAGACGCGCGATTTCGGCGGCATAGGCATCGGGGCTGATCATCACCGGTTCGGTTACGGGATGGGCCTCGCCAATGCCGAATTGGCGGCAGGTGGTTTCATAGGCCTCGTTGCGGTGGAGCAGCGGGTTGTCGGCCTCGGTGTTCTCGTAGATTAACTCTGCCCCATGCAGGCGGATGGCGAAATCGGGCGTGTGCTGGCCGGTTTCGGGCAGTAACCGCACCGCTTCCGCCCCGCGATAAAGCGCGAAGCGGCTGGCCATATAGGCCTCGCGGAAACTCTTGCCGCGCTGGCTGCGGATTTCGCAAGTCGCGTGCAGCGCCTCCCCCACACGGTTGGTCAGCGCCAGCAGGTCCTGCGGCGGCAGCCAGAGGCCGACCGGAATGGTCTCCATCGGACTGCCACCATCAGGCATTAACCCAGCGCGGCCTGCTTTTCTTCGGCCAGACGGTCCAGTTCGGCGCGGCTGAGCTTTTGCGCGGTGGTTTTGAGCTGGCCGCAAGCCGCGTCAATATCGCGCCCGCGCGGGGTGCGGACCGGCGCGCTGATGCCGCCTTCAAACACGATGTCGGAAAAGCGCTTGATGCGTTCGGGCGTCGAACATTCGTAAATCGCGCCGGGCCATGGGTTGAACGGGATCAGGTTCACCTTGGCCGGCAGATCATATTTGCGGATCAGGCGGACGAGTTCGCGCGCATGATCGTCGCTGTCATTCTTGTCCTTCAACATCACATATTCAAAGGTGATGCGGCGCGAATTGCTGGCGCCCGGATAATCGGCGCAGGCCTGCAGCAATTCTTCCAAGCCATATTTGCGGTTGATCGGCACGATCTCGTCGCGCACTTCCTTGTTCACCGCATGGAGCGAGACGGCGAGGTTGACGCCGATTTCCTGCCCGCAACGCTCCATCATCGGCACCACGCCGCTGGTGGAAAGCGTAATGCGGCGCTTGGACAGGGCAAGGCCATCGCCATCCATCACCAGCTTCAACGCATCGCGCACATTGTCGAAATTATACAGCGGCTCGCCCATGCCCATCATCACGATATTGGTCAGCAAACGCCCGTCGGACGAATAGCCGCCATCCTCATCGACCATGTCATCGCCCAGCTCGGCAAAGTCGGCCGCGCCCGCCTTGGGCCATTCGCCCAGAGCATCGCGCGCCAGCATCACCTGCCCCACGATTTCGCCCGGCGTCAGATTGCGCACAAGGCGCATGGTGCCGGTGTGGCAGAAGCGGCAATTGAGCGTGCAACCCACTTGGCTGGACACGCAAAGCGTGCCGCGATCGGCATCGGGGATGAACACCATTTCAAAATCATGGCCATCGGCAGTGCGCAGCAACCATTTGCGGGTGCCGTCCTCGCTATGCTGCGAAACGACGATGTCAGGGCGGCCAATCACAAATCGTTCGGCCAGCCAAGGGCGCATGGTCTTGGCAATATCGGTCATCGCGTCGAAATCATGCACGCCACGGTGATAGATCCAGTGGAACACCTGCTTGGCGCGCAGCTTGGCCTGCTTGGCGTCCAGCCCCGCAGCGGCGAAAATTTCCGTGATGCGGGGGCGGGGCAGGCCGACCAGATCCACCTTGCCATCCTCGCGTGCGGTAATGTCGCGCGCGGTGACTACCGGATCGATATGACCGGCAATCGGCATGCTGGTGGGAAGGGGGGATGCGGTTTCGGTTGTGTTGCTGGCGTTCATGGGCGCGGCGCATAGCCGATTTGGCGGCAAAAGGCCAGTTGTGTTCGGCACCGGCCCTCTCCCCCTGCCCTGCCACCCATATAGTGTAGCCTGTTGGGTGGCAGGGCAGGGGGAGAGGGCCGGTGCCGCTTTGCCGAAACGCAGTTTCGGCTCAGACGCTTAACGCCCGGCGCAGGCCACGGTGGCCGCATCCATCGCGGTGCCCGCGCCTTGCAAGGGATAGGTATCGGAAAAGCTGCGCCCTTGCGCGTCGCGGGCCGACACGGTGAAGCTCTCGGCCGAGCGCATGGCGGCGATGATGGCGGCATCCATGCGGATGTCGGCTGCCCATGCGTCATAACCGCCGCCCACCAATTGCCAGCGGTTGCGGCCCATGGACAGGGTGATCGGGGCACTGCCCATGCTGCGGCGGGCAAGGCGCAGGTGGAATTGGCCGCGAACGCCGCGTTTGGGCCACAGGCCAACGTCGGCATAGGGCGCGGTTTCGCCGCGATGCTCGATTTGCGGCACGGCAATGGCATAGCAGCGCGGCACTTGGGGATCGCGGAAAGCGGCCCATGCGCCAAAGACGCCCAAGGCGTCGCGGGCCTGCGCCGCAGGGGCAGCGCCTAGCGCCAGCAGGCAAAGAAAAAGGGCCGGAAGCTTCATGCTCCGGCCCTTTACCACGGGGGTTTGGATCAGTCCATTTCCCAGGCGCGTTCGCCATGGGCGGTAATGTCGAGACCTTCGCGCTCGTCATCCTCGCTGACCCGCATGGGCAGGATTTTGCCCAGCACCACCGCCAGCACCCAAGTCACCGCCGCCGACCACAAGGCGGTCACGCCGACACTCAGAACCTGCGCGTGCAATTGCTTGGCCAGCGTCATGCCCGTGGCGTAGCCGGTGCCGCCCAAGGTCGGATGCATGGCCAGCGCCAGACCCAGCGAGCCGATCATCCCGCCGACGCCATGCACAGCAAACACGTCGAGCGAATCATCGATGCGCCAGCGCTGCTTCACCAATTGGATCATGCCATAGCAGACAAAGGCCGCGACCAGACCGAACAGCGCCGCCATGGAAGGCGCAATCATGCCTGCCGCTGGCGTTACCGTGGCCAGACCCGCCACCGCGCCCGTGGCAAAGCCAACGCTGGTGGGCTTGCCCACGTGATGGGCTTCGATGGCGATCCAGACCAGAGCCGCCGCACAGGCCGCCGTATGCGTGTTCAAAATAGCGCTGGCCGCCGCCGCATTGCCCGCCAAGGCGCTGCCGCCGTTAAAGCCGAACCAGCCCACCCACAGCAGCCCTGCGCCCAGCATGGTGAGCGCCGGGCTATGCGGCAGCATCAGCGTTTTGTTAAAGCCGGTGCGCGGGCCGACCAGCCACGCCACCACCAGCGCCGACACGCCCGCCGTGGTATGCACCACAATGCCACCGGCAAAGTCCAGCGTGCCAAACTGGCTGGCCATCCAGCCGCCGCCCCAGATCCAATGCGCGGCAGGCGCATAGACCAGCAGGCCCCACAAGGCGCAGAAAGCCACCACAAAGCCAAAACGTGCGCGGTCCACCCATGCGCCCGCCATCAGCGCAGGCGTGATCGCGGCAAAGCAGAGCTGGAACAGGGCAAAGGCATTTTCAGGCAGGCTGGTGCCGCTGCGCACCGTGGCCAAAGTGCCAAGGCCCGCGCCCGACAATTGGCCGATCCAGCCATGCGTGACCGGCCCGAAAGCCAGACCATAACCCACCAGCACCCAGAGCAAGGATGCCGCCGCCGCAATCGCGCCCACTTGCACCATCACCGCCAGAAAATTCTTGGCACGCACCAAACCGCCATAGAACAGCGACAGGCCGGGCAGGCACATCAACAGCACCAGCGCGCTGGACACCAGAATCCATACCGTGTCAGCACCATTGGGAGCGGCGGGGGCTGTTTGGGCAAAAGCGGCGGCAGGGCTCAGCAGCGCGGCGCTTGCTGCCGCCATGGCGCAGGCTTGCCGCGCCCATGTGCCCGATAGGCATTGGCGCATATGTCATTCTCCACGTCCCGCCGCGACCCGCTGGCGGTTTCCTCCGGCAGGGGCCATAGAGGTGATGGAATGAGGCGCGCAAGAGCGGATTTTTGAAGTTTTATGCCGCAGTGCAGCGCTGTGGCGCAATCCTGATGGGAAATCCTGCGTTTATACGGATGGATAGGTGATGGTCATCACTTCCCATTCTTTCTCGCCGCCGGGCAGGTGGACGCGGCGCAAATCGCCCACAGCCGCCCCGCGCAGGGCCCGCGCGATCGGCGCGCTCCATCCGATCAGGCCCTTGCTGGCATCCTGTTCATCATCGCCCACCAAGGTCAGCTGCTTGCGATTGTCATCCTCGTCGGCAATTTCCACGCAGGCGCCAAACCATACGCGGCTTTGGTCGGCCTGGCGCGCAGGGTCGACCACGCGACAGGCCTTCATGCGCTTGGCCAGAAAGGCCAGTTCGCGGTCGATTTCGCGCATGCGCTTGCGGCCATAGAGATAGTCGCCATTCTCGCTGCGGTCACCATTGCCCGCGGCCCAGCTGACAATTTCCACAATCGCGGGCCTTTCGGTGCCCAGCAGATGGTCATAGCGGGCGCGCAGGGCGGCCATGCCCGCAGGGGTGATGGGCGGGCCAGCGGGTTTGGAGGCGTTGGAACTCTCGGTCATGGGCGGGCTTTAGGTTGTGTCTTGTCCCGCTGCAATTCAGAAAGGCAGGGGCGCTAGATCGGGCGCTACCCATGCCAGCCTCGCCTCGGGCGTGAACAAGGTTTCCCGCCGCCAATAGGCCAAAGGCCAATCGCTGGCGCCCAGAGACGAGGCGAGCAGATCGGCCAGCACTTGCTCCAGCGGCTGGTCGCCCGCCTTGGCCAATTCCGCCTGTGCCGCACGTAAAGAGGCGATGGTGATGCTTTCATGATAGCCCGCGCTATCGCTGTTTACCCCGCCGGTGGCCTCATTATAGGCGCGGATCGTGGCGCGCATGGTGTCGATCCCCGCAGCCTCTGGCCGGTGGCGCAGCAGCCAGAGCGCGGCGGCCCAATGCGCGGCATGGGTCCATTCCGCCTTGGGCAGGCTGCGGTCCAGCAAGCCATGGGCGATGCGGGCAATAGCGTCGTTGGTGAGAGCCATGGGGGGGGTAGGCAGGCAGGGGCGACTTGCCAAGGGACTCGCTATTGCCTCTATTCGGGCATAGACTGACTTTATGCTGGAAACCTATCTTGCCTATGGCCAGTGGGCCAATCGCCTGATGTTTGAAGGTCTGGCCCGTGTGCCGCAGGCGGTTTTGGTGGCGCCGCAGAAAGTGGTGTTCGGCTCCATCCTGCAAACCGCCCATCACGCGTTGGCGATGAGCGAGGTGTGGCGCGCCCATCTCACCTCCGGCGCGCATCCCTACACCAGTCGCAACCCGGACACCTGCCCCCCGCTGGCCGAGATTGCCGCGCGGCAGAGCGAGATCGATTTCTGGTATCGCGCCTATGCCCTGGCGCTGGATTGGGATTCCCTGCGCGAAAGCGTGCCTTTCACCTTTATCGACGGTGGCGAGGGGGAAATGCGGCGGGACCAGATCCTGCTGCATGTGGTCAACCACGCCACCTATCATCGCGGCCATATTGTCGCGATGCTCAATGCCTCGGGCTATAGCCTGCCCAGCAGCGACCTGCCGGTGTTCCTGTCGGTTACCGACCGAGAAAATGACTGAGCGGATTGGGGCCGCGATAGCTGGCCTTGTCCGGCACCAGCGCTTCATAGGTCACCGCATTTTCCATCACGTGATAGACATAGCCGCGCGTCTCGCCAAAGGGGATGCGCTCGATCCATTCCAGCCAGTCGACGCCGCCATTGCGCGGATCGCCCCGCGCGGCCAGCCATTTGCGCACATTGCCCGGCCCCGCATTATAGGCCGCCACCGCCAGCGGGTAGGAGCCGTTGAAGCTGGAGAGCAGGCGCGCGAAATAGGCATTGCCCAGCGCCAGATTATAGGATGGATCGGCGGTTAACGCCTCGGTGGAAAAAGGCAGGCCAATGCGCCGCGCGGTTTCCGCCGCCGTGGTGGGCATCAATTGCATCAGGCCCCGCGCATTGGTGCGCGACAGGGCATTATAGCTGAACTGGCTTTCCTGCCGCGCGATCGCGTGGATCCATGTCCATTGCCCGCCTTCGGGAATGGGGGTGACGGGGAAGGATAGCTCGCGGAAATTACGCAGGCCTGCGTTTTCGGCGGCTTGTCCCGATACGACCGCCAGATCGCGGCGGCCCAATTCGCTCGCCAATTCGCCCAGCAGCACAAAGTCCATCTCGGTCCGCCCCTGATCGGCGATGGAGCGGAAGAAGCGGATGGTGGTTTGCCAGTCGGTCTCGCGCGCCACTTCGCGCACGGCCTGCGTGATGGGGCGGGCGTTGAAAGCGGCGCGTAGGGCGGGCGTGGGGGAAGGATGGGGCGCATCGGCCATCGAAGGCAACGGGCGGCCCAGCTTTTCCAGCGCCATCAGCCCGTGAAACTGGTCAGGATAGGCGGCGGCGGAATTGTAATAGGCCTGCGCCTCGGCGCGGCGGCCAGCCTCCTCCATCGCGCGGCCCGCCCAGTAAAAGCCCTTTGCCCGGGTGTTGGGCGAGCGGGCGGCGGTGGCATAGCGATAGAACAGGGTGGCGGCGGCATTGGGATTGCGCAGCGTCCACAAGGCGGTGGTCCCGCCCAGCCACATCAGCGAGGTGTAATCATCGCGCACGGCAAAGGCGAGTTGGGAGATGTCGGTCCCGCTGCCAAAGCCTTCCACCGCGCCCAGGGCGATATGCAATTGGTCCGATGCCTCGGCCGCGCGGGCGGCGGCAAGGGTGATACCGGCCCAGCGCCGCTGGTCCAGCGCGGGGCGGGCCAAGGGCAAGCGGGTGGCAAACAGGCTGGCCAATTCGCCATTGCGTCCGCGCCGCAGCAACATCCGCCCGCGATCGGCCAGATAGCCCGGATCGCCCAGAAATTCGGGCGGGATCACTTCGGCGGGCGGGGGTGTAGGGGCTGGCGGGCCATCGGGCGTGGTGGCAGGGGCCGGTTTGAACAGGCTCGGATTGGCCGCCGCCGTGACGCGTGCCATTTCCGTGGCATTTTCCGAAGCGGCGACTTGTTCCATGGCGTCAGGGCCGACCATCGGCACTTCGGCGCTGGTGCCGCGCTGGATGGCAAGGCGGGCCTCGGCCACGGCACGGCGGTTGGCGCTGGCGCGGGGCAGGGCGCGGCTGGCTTGCGATGTGGCGCCATCCCAGAGCAGGGCTTCGAGGCGGGCGTCATGGTCGGCTTGGGTGAAATGATGGCCCCAGCGCGCCTGTATCGCGGCTTCGGCGGCATCGCTCATCGCGCCGCCGCGCCAAGCCTCGCGCGCCAAGGGCAAGGCCTGATGTTCGCGCCCCGCATTGGCCAGCGCCAGCGCATAAAGCGCGCGGGCGGGGTTGGTGAGCGGGGGGAAGCGGTCGAAAAAGGCGATCAGGCGGCTGCCATCGACATTTTGCAGGGACAGCGATTTTTCGGCAGCGCGGCGGAAGGCTTCTTCTTGCGGAAAGCCCGGATAGGCCATGACGAAAGAGGCATAGGCATCATAGCCTTGATTCTCGGTCCCCGCCAATTGCCGCCAGCGGGCAATGGCGCTGGTGATCGGACTGGGGGGCGTTTGTCGCCACAGGGCGCGGGCGCGGTCCCATTCCTCGCCCAATTGCGGGGCGGGGGGCGGTGTGGGGTTTGTGACGGCGGCGGGGGCCATGTCGGGCAGGGGCTGGGCCGCAATGATCTGCGCATCGGCGGCATGGGGCGATAACAGGGCCAGACCCGCCAGCAAGGCGCCTCTTGTCCGCCGCTTGGCACGGGGGCCATGCTGGCAGTTGCGAGGGCTGTTTATGAAGATGCTGGACATTATGGCCTGTGGCTCCCTATCAGGCGGAGTTGTAACAGATGATGCGCTGGCTGCAGGGCGGGGTGGGTTTCGTCGATCCGCTGTGCCTATAGGTGGGCGATGTTAGAGGATAAAGTCCATGTTCTCCGGTTCCATTCCCGCTCTGGTGACCCCTTTTCGCGACGGGGCGTTTGACGAGGCGACCTATCGCGCCCTGATCGATTGGCAGATCGACAATGGATCAAGCGCTTTGGTCCCTTGCGGCACAACGGGGGAAAATTCCACCCTTTCCAACGCAGAACACCATCGCGTGATCGAAGTTTGCATCGAACAGGCCGCTGGCCGCGTGCCGGTGATCGCCGGTTGCGGCAGCAATGATACGCAAAATGCGCTGATGCATATGACTTTCAGCAAGAAGTGCGGCGCGGCCGCCGCCCTTGTGGTGGCGCCCTATTACAACCGCCCCTCGCAGGAAGGTCTGCTGGCCCATTTCTCCTATCTGGCCGAAAAGAGCGATCTGCCGATCATCCTTTACAACGTGCCCGCCCGCACCGTGACCGACATCAAGCCGGAAACCGTGGTGGAACTGGCGCGCCGCTTCCCCAATCGCATCATCGGCATCAAGGATGCCAGCGGCGACCTGTCGCGCGTGACCGACCATCGCAAGGGCATTGGCGCGGATTTCTGCCAGCTTTCGGGTGATGATGAACTGGCGCTGCCTTTCAGCGCGGCGGGCGGCGTGGGCTGCATTTCGGTCACCGCCAATGTCGCGCCCAAGCTTTGCGCGCAGTTTCAGGCCGCCTGTGCCGCGGGCGATCTGACCGAGGCGCGCCGGTTGAGCGATCTGCTCTATCCGCTGCATTATGCCATGTTTGAAGACGCTTCGCCGGGCCCTGTGAAATATGCCCTGTCGCGCGTGTTCCCCAATTTCCGCGAGGAATTGCGCCTGCCGCTGGTGCCCGCCAACAAGGCTGCGCGCGATGCGGTGGATGCGGCGCTGGTTTCGGCCGGTTTGATTTAACACTTCCGCTTCCGCCCTTTCCTTACACACTTGTGTAAGGCGCCGTCTCTGATAGCCTCTCTTCCAGCGCCGATACAGGCGTGTGGAAGAGAGGACAGACCATGGCAACCAGTGATACATCCGTTACGGCCAGCAATTCCCAAGGCGATTCTCTAGAGGATCAGGCACGGCAGGCGCCCGCGATTTTGCGCTATCTTGCCCCCGGCGATTTTGTGACGCGCCGCTATGTGCGCGCAGGGGCGGAAATCAACACCGGCGAATATCGCGATTATCCCGCGGTCGTCCGCGATGGCATGTCCATCCGCGATCACTTCACCTTGGACACCCATGGCTTTGCAATCGGCAAAGGGCCGAGTCGTGTCCAAGATTTCTGGAACCGGGATGAAGTGGATGCGTTATACCCCCATGACGCTGTCGACATCATCAAAGCCATGACCGGCGCGGATCGGGTCGCCACGCAAGGCTGGATGATTCGCACCAGCGCCGATCTGACGCAAAGGGCGCAGGAAAAGACCGAAAATTACCAACATGCTGGCGGTATCCAGCCCCCTGCGGGCGAGGCCCATGTCGATTATAACCAGAAAACCGCCCACAAAGCCGCCGCGCGCATGCACCAGCAATGTTTCGGATCGCCTGATGGCTATCGCCGCTTCATCTGCTTGTCGCTGTGGCGGACCTTCTCGCCCGGCCCGCAGGATTGGCCCTTGGCGATGTGCGATTATCGCAGCGTGGGCGATGAGGAGGGCGTTTCGAACACGCTTTTCGTGGTCGACCAGTTTCCGGAAGGGGAGGCGTTAACCGCTCCGGTTGCCGGTGAGGACGAGATGATCGCCGCCACCATCTTTCACCACAGCGCCGCGCATCGTTGGTGGTATTTCTCCAATATGGCGAGCGATGACATTCTATTATTTAAATTTCACGATAGTGACCACAATGTTGCATGGCGCTGTCCGCATACGGCTTTCCATGATACATCGCTGTCAGGCGCACGGACCAGATCAAGTATCGAATTGCGAGCAATAGCTTTTTTTGATTGACGGCGGCTCGTTCTGCGGCGAGGAGGATTTTGTTCGGATCGGGTGCCTTTGGATAGTTTTGATAAGATTACTGGTTAGTTTTAAGTAAAACTGAACATTTTCGTACAAAATATCCAAATTTGTGGTCTGCGCGTAAATTTTTTATGAAAAACAATAAGATTGCACTCATGTAATCTTGCAAAAGTTAACGTCGCAAAGCATAAAAGGTTCCATGAACGGGCACATCACCACCACCGAACAGCGGCGCAATCGTAACTTTGCGGAGACCCATCGGCAGTTGATCGAGCGGGCGATCAATTTGATTGCTCAAAACGGGCTTGAGACATTGTCGGTGGCCTCTCTGGCCAGAGATGCGGGGATGAACCGCTCGACCGTCTATTATCATTTTGACAGCCGTGAATCCCTGATCGCATCCATCAAGGGGTGGATCGGCGGGCGCATTGGCGACCTGTTGCTGGGCGCAGGCGATATTGAGGAGCGGCTGGAAGAGACGATCATTTTCGTCCTGACGCGGCCCGAGGCGGTCCGCCTGTGGGTCGAGGATCTGGTCGAGCGTGGCTCGATGGTGGTGCGTTTCCCCAAATGGGAATTGCTGGTCACGCAAATGGGCCAGCGTTTGCAGAGCAACGGTCTTGGCTCTGGGCTGGGCGTTTTTTCGTTCAGCGATGACCGGCATGATGCCGAAGTGTGGTCGACGATCCTGTTGGCCGCCACTTTGATGGCGCCGCGCCTCTATCAATTCTCGCTGCGCCCCGATGAGGATCGCCAGCGCATCGCCCGTCGTTATGCACGGGCTCTGGCCCGCTTTCTGCGCGGGTTTGAAACCATCGGTTAAACGGGCGGGGCAGGTCTGCCCTGATCCATCGCTTGCTCCCGTCGTGGCTTTGGCGCCGCGGCGGGAGTTTTGCGTTGGCGTGGCTGTGCCTGCGGACTGCTTGGCCGGCGCCAATATTTCTGACTGCCTCTTTGCTTTCCCGCCATGCTTTCACTTGGCGTTCATGCGCGTGCTGGTTATAGGCCAGTCATGTCCAAGCTCGCCTTTCTCCCTTCGTCGCGTGTTGTCCTGCTTGCAGGCGCTGCTGTTGCCATTGCGTTGACGGGGGGCTGTTCCGGTCGGGGCGGCAAGCCCAAGGATACCGCCTATGTGGCGCGCGATGTCGACTCGCTCTATCTGGAGGCGAAAAAGCGCCTTGATCAGGGTGAGGCCAAGACCGCTGCGGCCCTGTTTGACGAGGTGGAGCGCCAGCATCCCTATAGCCCCTGGGCCCGCCGCGCGCAGTTGATGAGCGCTTTCTCCTATTATTCCGCGCGCGATTATACCAAGTCGATCCAGTCGGCGCAGCGTTTCCTGTCGATCCATCCGGGTAACAAGGACGCGGCCTACGCCTATTACCTCGTCAGCCTGTGCTATTACGAGCAGATCAGCGACGTCAGCCGCGACCAGAAGACCACCCTGCAGGCGCTGACCGCGCTCAATGATGTGGTGCGCCGCTTCCCCGGCACGCGCTATGCCACCGATGCCAAGTTGAAGGTCGATCTGGTGAACGACCATCTGGCGGGCAAGGAAATGGACATTGGCCGTTTCTATGAACGCGCCGGTCGTTGGTTGGCCGCCGATATCCGTTTCCGCAACGTGATCGACAAATATCAAACTACCAGCCACATTCAGGAAGCCCTGTTCCGTCTGGTGGAAACCAACCTGTCGATGGGCGTGCCCGAGGAAGCGCAGAAATATGCCGCCGTTCTGGGTGCCAATTATCCGGGCAGCGAGTGGTATGAAAAGGCCCATGCCTTGATGCAGCGCCACGCGCCGGGCACCAAGGCGATCTGAACCGGATAGGTGGAGGGGCGGGTTTTCCCGCCCCTTTTCGTATCGGTCGGCGGGGCGCTTGCTTCTGCTATTCTAGCTTGGCGGTTGACATTCACCTTGCAAATGCGAGATGAAGGCTTGTGGCGCTGTGCCGCCGCTTTTTCTGATTGCCCGATCCCATGCTCTCGCAAAAGACCCGCTATACCATCCGCGCCTTGCAGCACCTTGCCGACAAATGGCAGCAGGGGCCTATCCGCTTGGACGCTGTGGCCGAGGCGCAGAACATCCCGCGCAAGTTTCTGACAGTGATCCTGTCGGAAATGGTGCGCGAAGGGGTGGTGATTTCCCATCGTGGGCGCGAAGGTGGCTATGAACTGGCGCTGCCGCCCTGCGACATCCGCTATGGCGACATCATCCGACTCACCCGTGGCAGTCTGGCTCTGGTGCCTTGCGCCAGCCGTTACGCCCATGAACATTGCGCCAATTGCCTGCCCGAGGCCGATTGTCGTTTACGCGGGTTAATGCTGGCCCTGCGCGATGAAATGGCCTCCATGCTGGACCGATTGACTTTGGCCGATAAAATCGAGGTCGAGCCGCCTTTCGCCGATCCTCCGGCGCCGGAGCCTAAGGCGGGTTAACCCTAATTTATCGGAATTCCCCCTAAGCCACCTCTTGCAAAGCTTTAGGCGATCTAGGGCAGAAGGCTGGTTGCCGTGCAAAGATTGCCAACGGCAGCGAGAGAGTGGAATTCAGGCATGGGCAATTTCCGTCAGTTTCCCGAAGAGCGCCAGCGTCTGCAACTGGAAGAGGACGAGGCTGCCCGTATTGCGCAGGAATTCTTCGCCTCGGCGCGTGGCGGTTCGGTGGATGAGGAATTTGACTGGACGCAGGCCAAGGCCGAGCCGGAAGTGCATGCGCATCTCCACCGCGAACAATATGGCCTGATGCAGGTCAGCGCCGACCGCACCGCCATCTATCCCGAACATTTGATGATTGGCGCGATCTGGCTGGGCGCGATTGCGCTGGGCCTGTGGCGAATCATTATCTGAACGGTTTAGGGGCACGGGCCATAGACGAGAGCCTGTCGATCGGTTAGAACGCTTGGCGAACAAACCGATGCGATTATGCTGAGCCACTTATCCATTCGCAATATTGTGTTGATCGAGGCGCTGGACCTCGATTTCGCGCCGGGCCTCGGCGTGCTGACCGGCGAGACGGGCGCGGGCAAGTCGATCTTGCTGGATGCGCTGGGTCTGGTGCTGGGCATGCGCGCCGATAGCGGTCTGGTGCGGGCAGGCACCGATCTGGCCAGCGTGACCGCCAGTTTCGAGGCGGGCGCGCTCGATGCCGCCGTTGCGGATGCCTTGGCCGAGGCGGGGGTGGAGATCGAGCCGGGCGAGCCGATCCTGATTCGCCGGCAGATCAAGGCCGATGGTGGATCGAAGGCTTTCATCAACGACCGCCCCGCCAGCGTGGCCTTGCTGCGCGAGCTTGCGCCCTATCTGGTGGAAATCCATGGGCAGCATGATGATCGCGGGCTGGTCAATCCGCGCGGGCATCGCAGCCTGCTCGATCGTTATGCGCGGGTGGATACGGCGGCGCTGGAGGCGGCGTGGCGCACATGGCGGCAGGCGGGCGAGAAATTGGCCGCAAGGCGCGAAGCCATTGCCAAGGCCGCCGAGGACCGCGAGTTGTTGATGGCCCATGCGGGCGAGCTGGAGGCTTTGGCGCCGGAAGCGGGCGAGGAAGAGGAACTGGCCGCCGAACGCGCCACCATGCAGAAGGGCGCAAGGCTTTCGGGCGATCTGGCCGATTTGCAGCAAGTGTTCGCCGGTTCCAATTCGGTGTTGGCGCAATTGCGGCAGGCCGCGCGGCGGCTGGACCGGATCGCGGGCGAGCATCCCTTGCTGGAAGAAGTGCTGGGCGCTCTGGACCGCGCGGTGATCGAGGCGGATGATGCCGAGGACAAGCTGGGCCGGGCGCTGGATGCTTTGGCGCATGATCCCATGGCTTTGGACCGTGTGGAAACCCGCCTGTTCGAATTGCGGGCGGCGGCGCGCAAACATGGCTGCGCGGTGGAGGATCTGCCGCGCAAGGCCCGCGAGATGCGCGAGGCTTTGAACGCTATTGAAGGCGGCGAGGCGGAAGTGGCGGGGCTGGAGGCGGCCGAAAAGGCGGCGCGCGCCGCTTGGCTCAAGCTGGCCGAGGCGGCCAGTGCCGCACGCGGCGAGGCGGCGGGGCGGCTGGATGCGGCGGTGAAGGGCGAACTGGCGCCGCTGAAGCTGGACGCGGCGCGTTTCCGCACGCAGGTTACCCCGCTGGAGGAAAGCCAGTGGGGCGGCGCGGGCATGGACCGCGTGGAATTCATGATCGCAACCAATCCGGGCGCGGATTTCGCGCCTTTGGCCAAGATTGCTTCGGGCGGGGAATTGTCGCGCTTTATCCTCGCGCTGAAAGTGGCGCTGGCCGAGGAAGGCGGCGCGGCGACGATGATCTTTGACGAGATCGACCGTGGCGTGGGCGGCGCGGTGGCGCAGGCGATTGGCGAGCGTCTTGCACGGTTGGCTTCTACGGGCCAATTGCTGGCCGTGACGCATAGTCCGCAAGTGGCGGCGCGCGGCGGGCAGCATTATTTCATCGCCAAGAGCAATGATGGCACGGTGACGCGCACCGGCGTGGTGCAACTGGATGGCGCAGGGCGCCAGCAGGAAATCGCGCGTATGCTGTCGGGTAGCGAGATCACGCCCGAGGCGCGGGCGCAGGCCGAAAGGCTGCTGGAAGGCGCGTGACGCTACAGGCGCTGGACCATCCTTTCCTTGCCGCGTTGACCGGACGGCAGGCGCATCTGGCGCGCTGGAATGCGGATCGCACGGCCTGCCGGATCGCCCCTGATTACGGGCCTTTCGCGGCGGCTTTGGCGGGCCAAGAGGCGGCGTTGGTCGATCTGTTGCGCGATGCCTCGGACGAGATCTGGTTGGTGCAGGCGCAAGGTCTGGCGGTGCCCGATGGGTTGGTAATCAAACGCCGCGCCGATCTGGTGCAGATGGTGGCGCGCGATGCGCCGCCGGTGGTCGATTCGGGCGATATGGTGCTGCTGACGCAGGAGGATGCCCCGGCCATGGCGGCTTTGGCCCATGCCACCCAGCCCGGACCTTGGGGGCCCAAGACGCATCTTTACGGTGCGTTTTATGGCATCAAGCAAGGCGACCGGCTGGTGGCCATGGCGGGCGAAAGGGCGCGTCCTGCCGAGGGCATCACCGAAGTCAGCGGGGTTTGCACCGATCCGGCCTATCGCGGGCGGGGCTATGCGCGGCGCTTGATTTGTCATGTGATGGCCGGCTTGGCGGCGCGGGGCGAGGCGGCCTATCTGCACAGTTGGGCCAGCAATGCGGGTGCGATTGCCCTTTATGAACAATTGGGCTTTCAAATCCGCGCCTCGATGGTGGCGAGTGTGCTTGCACTGGGCTAGAAGGCCCGCATGACCGAGCCACAATCTTTGCCGACTGAAGCTGAAGCCGCCAATGAATTGATGCGCCTTGCGCGCAAGATCAACCGCGCCAACAAGGCCTATCACCTGAACGACAGGCCGGAGATGTCCGACGCGGATTATGACGCGCTGGTGCGGCGCAATGCCGAGCTGGAGGCGGCTTTCCCCCATCTGGTGCGCCCTGATAGCCCCAGCAACAAGGTGGGGCACGAGGTCAGCGCTTCGCCTTTGGGCAAGGTGACGCATGATGTGCGGATGATGAGCCTCGACAATGCCTTTTCCGACGAGGAACTGGGCGAATTTGTCGCCCGCGTCCGCCGCTTCCTGTCGCTGGGCGAGGGGGCGGAACTGGCTTTCACCGCCGAGGACAAGATCGACGGCCTGTCTTTATCGCTGCGTTATGAGCATGGGCGATTGGTGCGCGCCGCCACGCGTGGCGATGGGCAGGTGGGCGAGGATGTGACCGCCAACGTGGCCTACATTCCCGACATTGTGCAGCAATTGCAGGGTGATGCGCCCGCCTTGTTCGAGGTGCGCGGCGAAGTCTATATGGAGCGCGCCGCCTTTGCCGCGCTGAACGAGCGGCAGGAGCAGGCAGGCGACAAGACCTTCGCCAATCCGCGCAATGCGGCGGCGGGCAGTTTGCGGCAAAAGGATGCCAAGGTGACCGCCGAACGGCCCTTGCGCTTTTTGGCGCATGGCTGGGGCGCGGCCAGTGAAGTGCCTGCCAGCAGCCAATATGCGATGATGCAGCAGATTGCCGCCTGGGGCCTGCCGGTCAGCCCGCGTCTGGCCACCTGCGCCAGTGTCGAAGGGCTGGTGGCGCATTACAATGCGATTGGCGCGGCGCGTAGCACCCTGCCTTACGAGATTGACGGCGTGGTGGTGAAGGTCGATTCGCTGGCCGCGCAGGAGCGTCTGGGCTTTGTGGCCAAGGCGCCGCGCTGGGCGATTGCGCGCAAATTCCCCGCCGAGCGCGCCGAGACCACGTTGGAAGCCATTGATATTCAGGTGGGCCGCACGGGCAAGCTGACGCCGGTGGGCCGCCTTGCGCCGGTGCTGGTGGGCGGGGTGACGGTGACCAATGTGACGCTGCACAACCGTGACGAGATTGCGCGGCTGGGTGTGCGCGTGGGTGACCGTGTGGTGTTGCAACGCGCGGGCGATGTGATTCCGCAGGTGGTGGAAAATCTGACCCGCGAGGTGGAGCGCCCCGCCTTTGCTTTCCCCGACCACTGCCCCGAATGCGGCAGCGAGGCCCTGGCCGAAGAGGGTGAGGTCGATGTGCGCTGCACTGGCGGGCTGATCTGCCCTGCGCAGCGCACCGAAAGGCTCAAGCATTTTGTCAGCCGTGGCGCGCTGGATATTGAAGGGCTGGGCGAAAAGACGATTATCGAGTTTTTCCAGCAGGGCTGGCTGGAAAATCCGGCCGATATTTTCCGCCTCCACCGCCGCCGTGACGAGATTGTCGGGCGCGAGGGGTGGCAGGATAAGTCTGTGGAAAACCTGTTGACAGCGATCGAGGCCAAGCGGCAGCCCGACGCGGCCAAGCTGTTGTTCGGGCTGGGTATCCGCCATGTGGGCGCGGTGACTTCGCGTGATTTGTGCAAGCATTTCGTTACCTTGCCCAATTTGCGCGCGGTGGTGGAGGCTGCTCGTGGCCATGATGCCGATGCGGGGCAGGATGGCGCGGCGCAATTGCTGGGCATTGATGGCGTGGGGCCGGTGGTGGTGCAGGCCTTGGGCGAATTTTTCCGCGAGCCGCATAATGTGGCCGTTTGGGAAGACCTGCTGAACGAGGTGAACCCGCCAGATTACATCGTCGAAACCCGCGAGAGCGAGGTGGCGGGCAAGACGGTGGTGTTCACCGGCAAGCTGGAAACCATGAGCCGCGACGAGGCCAAGGCGCAGGCCGAACGGCTGGGCGCGAAGGCCAGCGGCAGCGTGTCGAGCAAGACCGATCTGGTGGTGGCAGGGCCGGGGGCTGGCACCAAGCTGAAACAGGCCGCCGCGCTGAACATTCCGGTGATTGACGAAGCGGAATGGGCGCAGATTGTCGCGCGGGCGGGGTAGGGGAACGGTTACAAACTCTTACAAGCCGCGCTCTTGGCAAATGCCGCGCTTAGGCTAGTCTCCGGCCAAATTTCAGGTGGGAGTGCGACGAATGACGAAGGCATGGATGATGTTGGCGGCTGTGGCGCTGGTGGCGCCGACGGTCGCGCAGGCTCAGGCGCCCAGCGCTGCGGTTCTGGCCGCGGTGGCCGACAAGGCGCGCCCGGAAGGCGACAGCAGCCGCGATGGCGCGCGTAAGCCTGCCGAGCTGGTGGCTTTTGCGGGTGTGAAGGCGGGGCAGAAAGTGGGCGAATTGCTGCCCGGTGGCGGCTATTTCTCGCGCATCCTGTCCAAAGTGGTGGGGGAAAAGGGCACGGTGTTCCTGTGGATGCCCGCCGGAATGCCCGCTGACCGCATTGCCCGTTATGATCCGCTGCTCAAAGCCTATACCAATCTGAAGCTGGTGCAGGGCGAGCAATTGGTGGCCCCCGAACCGCTGGATCTGGTGTGGACCACGCAGAATTACCATGACCTGCATCATACCGGCCGCAGCCCCGATGCCACCAATGCGGCGGCCTTTGCCGCGTTGAAGCCGGGCGGCATCTATATTGTCAGCGACCATGCGGCCCGCGCCGGTTCGGGCACCGCCGATACCGACAATCTGCATCGCATTGATCCCGAATTGGTGAAGGCCGAAGTGATCAAGGCCGGTTTTGTGCTGGATGGCGAAAGCAAGGCTTTGGCCAATGCGGGCGATGACCACACCAAGAAAGTGTTCGAGCTGCACGATGCCACCGACCAGTTCTTCCTGCGCTTCCGAAAGCCAGCCAAATAAAAGAAAAGGGGGAGCTTGGCGGCTCCCCCTTTTTACATCACCACTTGCGCGACCATTCGGGCAATTGCCCCGGACGCGAGGCGCGAATGCCGCCATAGCGCCTTTTGCGCAGCCACAGGATCGACCAATCCCCGCGCTGTTCGCGGCGGGCAAGGCGCAGGCCAGCGCGGCGGCAGGCGGCGCGCACTTGCGCTTCCTGAGTCGCGAGCAGGCCTGCCAGCAGCAGATTGCCACCGGGCACCAGCGCCTTGGCAAAATCGGGCGCCAGTTCGATCAAGGGACCGGCAAGGATATTGGCGATCAGCAGGTCATAGGGCCCGCGCGATTGCAGGACCGGATCATCCATCCCATCGGCCACCACCATGGCCAGTTCACCCGCCTTGGCCCCCAGTTTGAAGCCATTTTCCTGCACATTATATTCGACCACGCCTACGCAGGCCTCGTCAATGTCGCTGGCGGTGGCATAGGCCTGCGGCCACAGGCGCAGCGCGGCAAAGGCCAGCAATCCGGTGCCGGTGCCAATATCGGCCACATTGCGGGCAATCGTGCCCTCGCGCTTCATCTGGCTGAGCATGGCAAGGCAGCCCGCAGTGGTTTCATGATGGCCGGTGCCAAAGGCGCGGCTGGCGGGGATCACGAAATTGATATGGTCGGGCGAGGGTTCGCGCTCGGGGATATGCACGCAGAACCGGTCGGCATAGATCGGCTCCAACCCCTGCTGGCTCTCGGTAATCCAGTCGATGTCGGGCAATTGCTCGAAAATCAGCTCGACTTCTTCCTCGCCGAACAGGTTTTCGACCGCGACGAAATCCTGTTCCAGCGGCTCGCGGGGGAGATAGACCTCCAGCTTCCAGTCCTCGGGCTGGTCCTTGGCCACTTCGCAACCGGCGATCACCAGTTCAAAGTCCCAGTCAAACGCATCCTCATGCGCGATCAGGGCGGCCTGAATCACCTCCCGGCTGCCAAAGACGGTGATCTTCCAATTTTGCACTTGTTCATCGTTCATAGTGCCCGCGATAGGGCCTCTGTGCCCGCCTGCCAAGCATCAACCTATTGCCTGTAACAGCAGGGCGCGCAGTTTAGCGCCTTTCTCCCCATAGTGCGCTTGCACCGCGCCACTTTTTGGCTAAGGGGAATAACAAAGCGACTGCCAGCGTTGCATTGCAGCAAAGGCGGTTTTGGCACTGAAGAATAGCCCAAGGGGATTCACGCAATGGCCCAAGCCACGCACACGCGCAAAGCCCGGCCGATTTCGCCGCACCTCCAGATCTGGCGCTGGGGTCCGGGCATGGCGGTATCGATTCTGCACCGCGCCACCGGTTCGGCGCTGTCTTTTGGCGGGCTTGGCCTGCTGCTCTGCTGGCTGGGCTGTCTGGCCTCGGGTCCGGAAACCTATGCCCTGTTCCTGCAACAAGCGGGCAGCTGGTATGGCCGTATCGTGCTGATCGGCATTTCCTGGACCTATTTCAACCACCTCGTTTCGGGTCTGCGCCACTTCCTGCTGGATATTGGCGCCGGTTTCGAGGTGTCGAGCAACAACCGTTGGTCGGCGATTTCGCCGGTCATCGGCATCGTGCTGACGGCGGCCTTCTGGGCCTGCCTGCTGTCGCACTGAGGGAGTTAGGATAGATGGGTAACGGAACCTCCGTCGGTCGCGTCCGGGGTCTTGGCTCGGCGCATTCGGGTGCGCATCACTGGCTGGTGCAGCGCTTCACCGCTATCGGCAATCTGGTGCTGACCTCGTGGTTTGCCGTGTCGCTGCTGGGTCTGCCCAATTTCAGCTATGTCACCCTGCGTGACTGGCTGGTCAGCCCTGTTTCGGCCACTGGCCTGTGCCTGCTGATCATTTCCGTCTTCTGGCACGCCCGTCTGGGCCTGCAAGTGGTGGTGGAAGACTATGTGCATGAACATGGCGCCAAGTTTGCCGCTATCGCCGCGCTGAACCTTGCTGCCTTTGGCGGCGCGGGTTTCGGCCTGTTCAGCGTCATCCGCCTCGCGCTGGGAGCTTGAGATCCATGAACGCCCCTGCTTACAAGATTATCGACCATACCTATGACACTGTCGTCGTTGGCGCTGGCGGCTCCGGCCTGCGCGCCACGATGGGTTCGGCAGAAGCGGGCCTGCGCACCGCCTGCATCACCAAAGTGTTCCCCACCCGCAGCCACACGGTTGCGGCGCAGGGCGGTATCGCTGCCTCGCTGTGCAACAACACGCCCGATCACTGGACGTGGCATATGTTCGACACCGTCAAGGGTTCGGACTGGCTGGGCGATCAGGACGCGATCGAATATATGGTGCGTGAGGCGCCTCAGGCCGTTTACGAGCTGGAGCACGCCGGCGTGCCCTTCAGCCGCAACGCCGATGGCACCATCTATCAGCGCCCCTTTGGCGGCCACATGCAGAATATGGGCGAAGGCCCGCCGGTGCAGCGTACCTGCGCCGCGGCTGACCGTACCGGCCATGCCATGCTGCACGCGCTCTATCAGCAGTCGCTGAAATATGACGCGGACTTCTTCATCGAATATTTCGCCATCGACCTGATCATGGAAAATGGCGAATGCCGTGGCGTGATTGCCATGTGCATGGATGATGGCACGATCCATCGCTTCCGTGCGAAGGCTGTGGTGCTGGCCACCGGCGGCTATGGCCGCAGCTATTACACCGCCACTTCGGCCCATACCTGCACCGGCGACGGCGGCGGCATGGTGCTGCGCGCTGGCCTGCCCTTGCAGGACATGGAATTCGTGCAGTTCCACCCCACTGGCATTTACGGCGCGGGCGTGCTGATCACCGAAGGCGCGCGCGGCGAGGGTGGTTACCTGACCAACTCCGAAGGCGAGCGTTTCATGGAACGCTATGCTCCCTCGGCCAAGGATCTGGCCTCGCGTGACGTGGTGTCGCGTTCGATGGCGCTGGAAATCCGCGAAGGTCGCGGCGTTGGCCCGCATAAGGACCACATCTATCTGCACCTCGATCACATCGATCCCAAGGTGCTGGGCGAACGTCTGCCGGGCATCACCGAAAGCGGCAAGATCTTTGCCGGTGTTGACCTGACCCGCCAGCCTCTGCCTGTGGTGCCCACGGTACACTACAACATGGGCGGCATCCCCTGTAACTATCACGGCGAAGTGGTGACCATCGGCGCCGATGGCAACCCCGAAACCGTGATCCCCGGCCTGTTCGCCGTGGGTGAAGCCGCTTGCGTGTCGGTGCATGGCGCCAACCGTCTGGGCTCGAACTCGCTGATCGACCTTGTGGTGTTTGGCCGTGCCACCGGCCACCGCATCAAGGAATTGGTGAAGCCCGGCCAGAGCCATGCCGAACTGCCCAAGGATTCGGCAGAGATGGCGCTGACCCGTCTGGACCATTTCCGCCACGCCAATGGCGGTTCGTCCACCGCGGAAATCCGCACCGAAATGCAGCGCACCATGTCGGGCCACGCCGCCGTGTTCCGCACCGACGAGCTGATGGAAGAGGGCAAGGCCAAGCTGGCCGCCACCTACACCAAGCTGCAGGACGTGAAGGTCACCGACCGCTCGCTGATCTGGAACTCGGATCTGATCGAGACGCTGGAACTCGACAACCTCATCTCGCAGGCCTCGGTCACGCTGCATGGCGCGCACGCCCGCAAGGAAAGCCGTGGTGCCCATGCGCATGAGGACTTCCCCGAGCGCGACGACGTCAACTGGATGAAGCACACCGTTGGCTGGTTCGACGGCTGGGGCGGCAAGGGCGGCGAGGTCAAGCTCGACTACCGTCCGGTGCATGAATACACGCTCACCGATGACGTGAGCTATATCAAGCCGAAGAAGCGCGTTTACTAAACAAGCGTTTTCGGTTGGAAACGAAGAGGGCGGGGCCGAGAGGCTTTCCGCCCTTTTTGTTTGCGTTTCCGGCTGGGGGAAGAAGATGCCTCCGGCGGGCAAAGGGCGGGGGCCCTTTGCAATCCCGATAATGGGGCGATGTTTGAAGGCCCGTGCTACTGGGCAGGCAGCTTTTGTGAAGAAGCCGCTTCGCGGGGGGAGGACCAGATGAGGTTTGGCTGGAAATTGACCTGCGGCGCATTGCTCCTTGGAGCGATCGTGATCTTGATGAATTTTCAAATTCAAAAGACCGCTTGCGCTGGTCTTTCTGATCGAGAGGCGCTGGCCATTTTGCAACCGGCATTTGTGCATATAAAGAGCCGTGCGCGGCCCGAAGATATGGGGAGCCTACGCTTGGAGACCAAGATTCATCGCGATGACAATTATGCTCCAGACGATCCAAATTCTAACGTTTGGGTGGATTTGGTCGATGCCCAGACGAGTACGAACCCGCTGGCGCGGGAGTGGTGCTTTCCTTGAGGTCAGGCCAGTGATCGGCGGTCTGGGTCTAAGTTGAGATCTGGCCCGAGTAGGCAGACCATTGCGGCTCCTTTCAACCAAGGA
>NZ_SACO01000023.1 GCF_004005905.1 Novosphingobium umbonatum | reverse complement strand
CTGTCAAAGCCACCGATCCGGTCCGGCGCCTCTAAGCACCTACATCGATTCGGTCAACTCCATTCCTCGCAAAAAATACATCCCAACCTAAACCAAGGCTCAACAGCCATGGTTGCGGGGGCAGGATATCGACGGTGTACCACTCTCGTGACTGTGGATATCTAGGTGTTTGGTCCCGGCATTTGATGGTACGGATTTAGCGTGAATCGTTCTGGCTCGGTTGTCCAGCATTTGCAGATGTATTCGTATGGTGTGAGGCCGCGCAGGATCTTCAGGCGGCGGGCGTAATTGTAGGCATTGATGAAGTCGTGGAGGTGGGCGGTCAGCTGGGCATGACTGTCGTAATGATAGCGTTTGACCGTTGCCTCCTTGATTGTCCGGTTCATCCTCTCGACCTGACCGTTGGTCCAGGGATGCCTGATCTTGGTGAGGCGGTGCTCGATCCCGTTCTCACGGCAGCGCATGTCGAACATGTGGGTCATGTAGGTTGCGGTGGGGCCATCGGCGTAGCGCGGCGGAAAAGTGAACTGGATGCCGTTGTCGGTCAGCACCGTGTGGATATCTTGTAAGGCACGGCCCCGATCAGGGCGACCAGGAAGGCGGAGGCTGATGTTCTGCCAGTCTTGGTGACGAGTTGGACAAAGGCGAACTTGCTGGTCCGGTCGATCGCGACGTAGAGATAGAGCTTGCCTTCGGCGGTGCGGACCTCGGCAATGTCGAAATGGAAGTAGCCGATCGGGTAGGCCTTGAACTTCCGCTTTGGTTCCTTGTCGCCGGCCACCTCCGGCAGCCGGCTGATCCCATGCCGCTGCAAGCAGCGATGCAGGGATGAGCGCGTCAGGTGCGGGATCGTCGCCTGCAAGGCGTAGAGGCAGTCATCGAGCGGAAGTAGCGTATGCTTGCGGAAAGCGACGATGACCGCCTCGTCCTCAATGCTGAGCACTGTCGAATGAGCATCCTTGGGGCCAGTCGGCAGGTCCTTGACGGCTGTTCGTCGCTTCCACTTCGCAACCGTCTTCTGGTTGATCCCGTAGCGCTTGGCCAGAACCCTCAGGCTCTCTTGACTATGTTGTATCGCTCTACGGACCGCCTCTGTCGTGCGGGCGCTCCCGTGTAGAATCTGTCCCATAGCGCATCCTTCCACTCTTGCGCGGATGATGCACCATCAAATGCCGGGACCAAACACCTAGCCGCATAAAATCGCCCCCAAGACGAGGCTCGCACTCCGCCAATCTACGCCGCGATTTGTGCCAAATGTTCTGACGACGGACAGTCGCAGGGTAGGATCGCAGCCCGCCAGTCACGATCTTCTCCGCCCGACCGTGACGCTTCAGTGCCTTCCTCAGGAAGGCCAAAGCCGCTGCTCTTTCGCGCTTTTTCGTGACGAAGCTCTCGAGAATCTCGCCCTCGTGATGCACCGCGCGCCACAGGTAATGGCGGTCGCCGTTGATCTTCACCAATACTTCGTCAACGTGCCACCGCCAGTGCCCGAACCGGTTCCACCAAAACCGCACCGTTTCCTGACAGATATCTATCCTACGCTCAAACAGCAGATCCTCAACATTGCGCAGCGAAAGTGGAAACCTCACATACATCATGACCACAAGGCGGATCACCTCGGGCGAAGAATTGAAACAACGGAACGGGTCGGGGACTGCCTTCATCCAACCGATTTTCAGCCCCCCTGGCCCGCCCGCAATTTTAGTCTGACAAGGCCCGGTAAGAAAAGGAGCGAAAGATGCCCCCCCCTCTATTATCCGGATCTACATTTTGAAGCGGAAGCCAGCCGACCAGAAACGTCCGCGCACATCGTCACCCGCAGCATAGCCATCACGCAACCCGGCTCTTGTACCATTGCCGCTGAAAGCGCCAATAGGCGGTGTGGCATCGAAGATGTTCTGGATGTTCAGGAATAGCTGGCTGTTACCGGCGGGAGTCTTGACGTCCCAACTGATGTTAAGGCTGGTAGTCCCGAAGGGCGCCATGTGGTTGCTGCCTGGCGCCCATACTCCATCATTGGAAAGTGCCATCGCATTGCGCCAACGCTGAAGAATATCAACGGTAACGCGCTCTACAGGCTGGAAACGGGCAAAGGCAGTCAAACGCACGGTAGGAGTGGCAGAAAAACCGACCGGACCAAAGGCTGCCCCAGCCTGATCGCGCGCTGCGACATTGGGCTGGCGGAACCAGAGATGGGGCTGATAGGCGGCAAGAACACGCAACATGAAGGGGCGGTTGAACAAGGAAGAATTGAAATTGGCCTCCAGATCGGCACCCCAAGTCTTGATTTCAGAAATGTTGAATAGACCGTTATAGACAGCCGTCCAGGCATTGGCAGCGGAGGTATCGCTGAAGCTGCCGGGACGGCGCTGCAAGGCGCAATAGGGCGAGGCGCCACCGCTAGCATAACAAGCGGCCTGGAAACTGGCATCGCCGCCATTGACCGCCAGAATGGCATCGCTGACCTTGATCTGATAACCGTCCAGCGCGAGGCTGAACTTGCGCGATGGTTTCCATACCACGCCGCCCGTCAATGTATTGCCGATTTCCGCTTTCAGGTCGGGATTGCCGCCATTGATCGAGGGAATCACCGGACTTTGGCCGGTCAACAGGTCGATACCGTTGACATTGACGACAAACCGCTCGGCAAACAGTTCATACAGCGTTGGCGCACGGATGTCGCGCGACAAGGTTCCACGGAAACGCAGCGTGTCGGTCATCTGCCAGTCCACCCCCAATTTCCACGTCACATAATTTCCGCTGGTGTTGTATCGTGTATAGCGCGCCGCTCCATTCACATTAAACGCCTTGACCAGCGGCACATCCTTGAGCAGCGGGACTTCAATTTCGCCCGCAATTTCGGACACAGTCTGGCTCACCCGCGCCTGTTCCGGCAGGGTCAGATAATAGGTGGTGGTCGCTGTGGTGCAATTATAGCGCAAGCCGGTGCAATCGGCGAAATTCTGCGATGTGGCATCCGATGAAGCGGTAAAAGCCAGAAGGCGCCATTCGCCTGACAAGGCTGTTTTGACCTCGCCCGCCCAAGTGGAAAAGGGCGAGCCGGAAATCTGGCCCGACAGATTGTTCATCGTGGTTACGGCACGGTAATTGGTGGTGCCATAAATGTAATTCAGCGCGGCGGCGCTGGCTGCTGTCGGGCCAAAGGGATTGAGTGGCACGCAATTGGCATAAGCACCGGCTGTAGCGCTTTGCGTGGCTGCATAGCATGCCGGGCCATTAGCCGTACTCACGACATCCAGCGCCGCAGCAAGGCGTTGCTGGTTGAGGTTGTTTTCCACTTTGGTACGCAGTGTGGCTTGGCTATGGGTGAAATCAAACCCCCAATCCCAAGCCCCCAGATCACCAGCCAACCCTGTTGCGAACACCCACTGATCTGAATTGGACGTCGTATGCTGGCGACGATCCTCACCCTCGCTCATCGTATTGCGAAAGGTAAAGGTCGCACCACCTGCAGCCAAAGCTGTTTGCTGGGCAGTAGTCAGGAAAGGGTTATCCGAACGCAGACGGACATTGTTGAGGCGGACATATTCGGCCCACATTTCATTCTGTTTGAAATTGCCCGAGAACTGCACATAGCCGCGGAGGGCTGGATTGAAATTATGGTCGTAACGGGCAAAGACCTGATGGGCGCGCATCGGTTGCAACAGGGATGAATCCCACGTCCCGCCACCGCCGCCCAATTGCAGCGCTGCGGTGCTGGTGGCAATGCCATTCACGAATGGGGACAATACGCCATTACTGGCGAAAACCTGTCCGGTGAGCGGTCCGCTAGTGATCAGGCCGCCGGCCGGATAGTCCTTCTGACGAAGATCGGAATAGAGTTGGAACGGGCTGGCTGCCGTGCCCAAGCCAGCGATACCGACCAGATTCATCCAAGGGCGATCGGAACGACGCTTGATACCCGTGTTGTTGCGGAACTGGTAACTGGCTTCAAAATGCCCGTTTTCACCGACATCCCGCCCCCAAGCGCCGCCGATTTCAACCTGTCTTGCATCGGCATATTCCGAAGTGCCAGCGCTGCCCTCGACCCGCAAACCATTGAACTTGTGGTTCAGGACATAATTGACCACGCCGGAAACCGCATCCGAACCATAAACAGCCGAAACGCCGCCCGTGACCATATCCACACGCTGCACCAGCATCTGCGGAATAAGGTCCACGTCAACCGCGCCATTGAACAGGGTTGGCGGTACGCGCAATCCATCCATCAGCACCAATGTGCGCGTGATACCCATGTTCCGCAGATTGAGTTGGTTTGCTGCGCCATTTCCACCCGATGCGCTACCGCCGGTGCTGGGATTGCTACCCGCGCCGCGCGATCCGGCAAAAACAGGCAAGACGTTGAGCGCGTCGGCAAGATTACTGCCAGGCTGCGTGGTCAGAATATCGCTGGTTTGAATAACAGTGACCGGCGAAGGGCTGCTGTCGCCATTGCGGGTAACGCGCGATCCGGTGACGATAATGGCTTGATCGCTGGCACTGGCGGCTTCGGCTGCAGGTGCATTCTGCGCCATGGCGCTGGTGCCCATGGCGCACAAAGAAACGCCCGCCCACAGGGCGAGCTTGCAATTATGCCTCATCATCACACTCCTAATTTTTACCGGCCAGCTGTTGCGCTTGATCCGGGCGTCTCCCAATCTGGTTCGTTCACAATAGTGTGGCGGCCAGAATCACGGTTGTTGCATTATTATGTCGCCGATATTGCACCGGCTCTGGGTCCTGAACGCAATCCAAACGGCGGTCGCGGCTATAACTTGTCTGCCGTGGCTACGTTTTTCATGCCGACCACTCCGGCTACGCATTTTGGATCAAGCTTGCCAAAGAATTGATGCCTTGGCCAAACCATGGTGCTGTCACGATAATTGCAGCGGGACGAATAGGCAAAATAGACCTTTCGCCGGGTGAGGAATATCTTGCGCATGATCTGGCTTCTCAAGAGATCCCTGCTTTTATGCAGCCTTGCGCCGCTCGCTTGTGGCCAGCCGTCAGCGATGGCCCAAACCGTTCCGGCGAAACCAAAAGAAACGCAAAACCTGCTGGCAGCCGCGTCGAAAGCCGATATCACCCCTGCTGCACATTTGCTGAAACCACCTTTCAGCAAAATCCATGACCCATTGTTCGCCCGCGTTCTGGTGATTGAGAGTCTGGGCAAGCGGGCAGTCATCGGCGTGTTGGATGTTCCGATGATGTCCACCCAAGTCATGGGCGAAATGACGCAAGCCATCGCCCAATATGTAAAGATCCCCGTAGAGCATGTCCTGTTAAGCGCTAGTCACACGCATAATACCTACAGGCTGGACCGCAAACAGGGCGGCATCATGCTTCCCGGATCAAGCGACTATGTGGATCAGGTCAAGGCCGCCACCATGCGCGCCTTGGCGCAGGCGCTGGATAACTTGCAACCAGCCCGAGCTGGTTCGGGACAAGGCAGCGCCCATTTAACCGCGCCCAAAAGCAGTTGGTCGGCCCAGCATCGGCGATGGATCGAGAAGCTGGACCGGAGCGGAGCGCAAAGCGTGGACGAGCGGGTGCGCGTGTTAACACTGGAAAACCTACGAGGCGAACCCTTGGCCTTTCTGGTCAATTATGGCTTCAACCCGGTGGTCGCCATGGCCTTAAAGGATCAGGTCAGCGGCGATGTGCCGGGACTTGCCGCAATCTACATAGAACAAGCATCAAGCCATGGCAAAGTGGCGCCGGTCGCTCTCCTTACGGCAGGCGCTGCAGGCAATCCACTTTATCGCGCCACGGATGGCGACCACGAGCGGGCCGGAAGGCTCCTGAATGCCATGGCGACCATTCTGGGTGAAGAAGTGCTGGCCGTTTCCGCCGAAACCGACAAAACCCAGTCAGCCCTGCCAATCAGCGCCGCGCTGGCGCAAGTCGATTGTCCGGGCAAAACCACTACACCTCTCAATCTGCCTGATCGCTGCGCCCATGATACCAGCAGCACATTACCGCCTTGCGATTTCAAGGATAGCGATGCTCCACCCTCCAGCCTGCGGATGGGCATGTTGCGGTTGGGTGATTTGGCCATCGTGCATAGCGATGCCGATATCACCGCCAACGTCGGCAAAGCCTTGCAGCAGCGATCGCCGCTCACGCAAACTTGGCTCGCCTCGCTCAGCTATGGCCCCATGCATTACATTGTGGCCGACAGCGAATATCCTTTGGCCACGTATGAAGCCACGGCCACCACCGCCAGTCAAGGTTGCGCCGCAGGGCGCTTCATCGACGAGGCTCTGTCCATGTTGAATGCGCGGTAACCAAAATCGCAAAGTTCAACGCCGTGTTGTTCAAGGAACCTACCATGCAGGATGTTGAAGTGGGCAAGTTCCACGCCCAGGCCGCCCAAAAAGGCTATGCCCTTAACCAAATGTGCTATTCGCTGAACAAGGCCGAAAACCGCAAGGCCTATGCCAAAGATCCGGCGGCCTATTGTGCGGCCTATGGCTTGAATGCCGAAGAACAGGCCGCGGCCCTCAGCAGAGACAAGACACTCCTGCTCAATGCAGGAGGCAATATGTATTTCTTCGCCAAACTCGACCGTGCGCTACGCGCCGGTCCCGGAAAAGGTTGATCATCATGGCACAGGTTCTGGCCGGACTTGGCACTTCACATGTTCCTGTCATCGGTCGCACGCTCAAGGCCGGCACTCAGGCCGAAGTCGGGTTCAAGCCATTCTATGACAGGTTTGAAGCCGTTAAAGCATGGGCAGAGACGCAAAAGCCCACTGTGGCGGTGGTCATCTACAATGATCACGGGCTGAATTTCTTTCTCGATCATATGCCAACCTTTGCCTTGGGGGTCGCAACAGACTATCGACCGGCCGACGAGGGCTTTGGAGAACCCGTGCCGAGGATTTTCCAAGGCGCTCCCGATCTGGGTTGGCATATGGTCAATAGCCTGATCGCCGATGATTTCGACATTTCCACCTGCCGCAAAATGGAACTGGATCACGCCTGCACCACCGCGCTGGACCTGATTTGGGGCGCCGACAGCGTTCCTCCGGTGGCCATCATTCCGGTGGTAATCAACGCGGTGCAACCGCCCTTCCCCAAACCCTCCCGATGCCTGGCATTCGGCTGCGCGCTGGGAAAAGCCATTCGTTCCTACACCAAGGATGCCCGTGTATTGATGATTGGCAGTGGCGGCCTTTCACATGAATTGGGGCAATTCGGCAAAATCAACCAGCCGTTTGACTTGATGTGTATGGACAAGATTGTTGGCGAACCCGAAGCCTTGGCAGCCTATGACAATGACCAGATTGTCGATCTGGCCGGAGCGCAGGGGGTTGAATTGATGACCTGGCTGGTCATGCGCGGCGCCCTAGCCAGCACAAGGCCAGACGTTCTCGCATCCATCTATCACGCCCCGATTTCGCACACAGGCGGAGCCATGATGCTGATGAGCGACAGTCAATCATGAACAGGCCCATCACCACCGCCGTGAGGACCTGGACCATCATGGGGCTGCTATGCCTGGGTGTGTTGATCGCATACGCAGACCGGTCCAGTCTTTCCTCAGCCTTGGCCAGCGAAAGCTTTACCGGCCATTTCGAACTGGATGCCGATCATCGTGGCTGGTTGGGATCTGCCTTTTTCTGGTCCTATGCCCTCTTGCAGATGCCGATGGGCTGGGTGGTTGATCGCTATGGAGTCAAATGGCCCTATGCGCTTTGCTTTGGTCTTTGGTGTTTGGCGACAGCAGCATCGGGGCTGGTCAGCAGCTTTTTCGCCCTGTTCCTTATGCGGTTTATGGTAGGGGCAACCGAAGCGGTGGTGATGCCCGCATCCTATCGCTGGTTGCGCCATCACATAGCTGAGCGCCACATGGGGCTGGCTATCGGCTTTTTCGCCATGGGAAACAAGATTGGCACGGCCATTGGAGCCCCTTTGGCCGCATGGCTGATTGTGGCCTATGACTGGCGCACCATGTTTTTGGCCACCGGTATTTGCGGCCTCATCTGGCTGTTGCCGTGGCTGGGGTTGGTGGACAGTGACTTGCCTCAAGGCGAGGAGCGCAAAGAGGCGCACAAAAAAGCATCCGCAATTTCCTTTGGCGCCATCATGGCCTCGCCGGTGGTGTGGGGCGGCATGATCGTAAATTTTTGCTACAGCTATTTCACCTTTTACTGCATGACCTGGATGCCCTCCTATTTGGTGGAAACGCGGGGCCTTTCGCTGGAAACCTCGGGCTTCTACACGTTTTTCAGCTTTATCGGCATTGCCATCGTCGCGGTCTTGGCGGGGTGGTCCGCCGACAGGCTGATCGCGCGCGGTTATGATCCGGTCAAAACCAGAAAAGCTTTTGTTGTGGCTGGCTTTCTGGGCGCATCAACCGTTTTGATGGGCGTTTACGCGCAAAGCCTGGAAGGCGCGCTCTTCTGGAACATGGCCTCACTCTCTTTTCTGGGATTGGCCAGTGCCAATAATCTTGCGCTAACCAAGGTCACACTCATTCCTCCGCCTGCCATTGGCATGGTGGTGGGGGTGCAGCATGTGGCGGCCGGCTTGTCGGGCGGCACAGCGGCCAGCCTGTCGGGTTGGCTACTACATGTCAGCGGCGGCTATGAATGGCCGATGCGTGTGATTGTGCTGTTTCTGGTGCTGGGCGCAACCGCCTGCATTATACTGCTACGCCCACAATGGGCGCCAAAAATGCGCCCATTGATGCAGGAATAGCATCGGCGCAGCATGCCTGCGCATCACCATGATCTATGTTCCTTGCGCCCTATTTTGAACTGACGATAGGCGAACATGATCAGACCCGAAACACAAGCCAAAGCCAGAATCAAGGTCGAGAGAAGCATGATCGCGCGCCCGCCTCGCCCCAGCATGGCCCCGCGATGCAATTCCAGCATCGACTGCGTGATGGCAACGCCCAACGAGCGCCGGGCATAATAGTCGGCCTTGATCAATCGGGCAGAGACAGGATCATAGGTGAAGCGATCCAGAGCCCGATCATGCGCGGCCGCTGACGCAAGAGCCTCGACAACAAGCTTATCGGCCTTGCCTTCCGGCAGAGCCACCCGCAGCAAGCCATAAGCCTGACCATGATCTTGCAGGAAAACACGCCACACTGGATCGAGAGCGGGACGATGCTCCAGATCGACAGGCTTTGCCGCCTTCTCCTTGGCCGAACTCGCCGGCTTTCCGGTCAACACCTGCGTTGCGACTTCGCGATAGGGTTGATAGCTCCACCAAAGGCCCGTGGCAGCAGACAATAGCCAAAACGGAATGGCCCATGTTGCCACCACCACATGCAGGCTGCGCCAGAAAAGGCGCTTCTTGCGCCGCCAATCCACCACCAACCATTCGCGCCAGCGCAAGGCCCGATAAGGCCAGCGAAGATAAAGGCCGGTGAAGGCAAGCACCACCAGACCGATCGCCGCCGCCCCCGTTATGTCGCGCCCCCAGCCCTCACCATTGCCGGGCAGCAACAGCCAGCGGTGCAGGCGGCGAACCGTGGCAAAAAACGGCGCGCTGGGCGCTGCCCCCAGCCATTGGCCAGTGGCACGGTGGGCCTGACCCTCCAGCTTTGCCCCCTTGCCCGCGGGCGCCAGTCGCACCGTGACCGAGGCCGCGCGATCAACCGGCCATTCAAGGCGGTCGACATAATAGGCGGGATGCGCCGCTTCGACCTTGGCCACCAACTGGTCAGGGGTCAGATCGGCTTGCCTCGATGCACCGGGAGCGTAGAGCGAGGGATAAAACGCGTGAGCAATTTCATCCTCATAGCTCAACATCGCGCCGGTAAGCGCCATGAGGCCAAGGATAACGGCGAGGATCAGGCCCAGCCAGCGGTGGAATTGGATAAAGAAGGGTTTGACCATCCATTGGCCTTAATCCATGCCCTGAAAATTGCAATTGCAAATTAATCGCAATAACTTTAGGCGGGCACCATTCCGAAACGGTCGCGCCGAAAGGACATGAATTGCCCCGCCCCCTCACTTCGCCTGTTATATCCACCCTCGCCATCGCCACTAGCCTGATGTCTTGCCCCGCCATGGCGGCCTCTGTCACGAACGATACCGATAAGGCTCCAGTAGCAGAACGGCCCTTGGACGAAGAGATTTTGGTCAAAGGCCAGCGCGAGGCCCTCACGGCAGAAGTGGTTCAAGTCGGCGCCTTCCGCAATCGCGCATGGATCGACACTCCCGCCACCATCTCGGTAATCACCCGCAGCCTGATGGACGCACAAAATGTTCAAGGGCTGGAAGCGGCACTGCGCAACACGCCCGGCATCACCCAGCAGACCACCAGCCCGTTCAACACCAACACGTTCAACGTCCGCGGCGTGCAAATCCGCGCAGACAGCAACTATCGCCTGAATGGCGGGCTGCCGATTATCAATTACGCGCCCATGCCCGTGGAAAACAAACAGCGCGTGGAATTGCTCAAAGGCGTTTCGGCGCTGTATTATGGCTTTGCCATGCCGTCGGGCATCCTCAATCTGGGCACCAAGCGGGCGGGCGCGCAGCCCGTTACCACGCTCTATACCACCGCAGACACCGAGGGCGGCTACGGCGGAGGCGTGGATGTCGGGCGGCGTTTTGGCGCGGGCGACAGGCTTGGCCTGCGCGTCAATGGCTATGCCTCAGACCTGCAATCGACAACCAATGGCGTGTCGGGCCATCGCGAATTGCTCTCGGCGGCGTTGGACTGGCAAGCCAACGATCGACTGACCATCAAGGCCGATGCTGAATATTACCACCGGACCGGACAGGAGCCGGGCGGCATTACCCTTCCCACGGCCGTGGCGGGCAAGATCACGCTGCCGGCCATCCCTGCGCCTTCGCTGCGCTTTGCGCCCGAAAATGCGGTGTTCTCCACATGGGGCATGAATGCCGCGCTGCGCGCTGATTATGCCATGTCCGACACCTGGTCCGCCCGCGCCGAGGCAGGCGTGGCGCAGGCCCATCGCAACCGGATGATTTCTACTTTGGGCAGTGTGAATCTGACCACAGGCGCAGGGCGCAACACAATCACCTATACACCCGGCCAATTCTGGGAAAACCGCTATGGCCGTGCCGAAATGGCGGGCCAGTTCACCACAGGGCCGCTGCGCCACGATCTGTTATTGGGCCTTGCCCGCACCGACATGTATAGCCGCGACCAATTACAATTGCGCTATGCTGCCATGGCGCAAAATCTCTATAATCCGGTCGTCATCCCGCAATCGGCACTGACACTTTCAACCGTTACCATCAATGCGGGCGGGGTCAATTCCGATACGGGCGCCTATGCGATGGATACGGTGAGCATGGGACCAGTGCAGGTGATTGCGGGCCTGCGCGCGGTGGATTATCGTATCAGCACCGCCAGCAGCGCCTATTCGGTGCGCACGGTAACGCCAAGCTTTGGCCTGCTCCTGCGCCCGGCCATGGCGGTCAGCCTCTATGGCTCCTATATCGAGGGGCTGGAAAGCGCAGGCACCGCGCCCGATGGCACCACCAATGCGGGCAAAATCATGGACCCCGCAGTCAGCCGCCAATGGGAAGCGGGCCTGCGCTATGAAGCGCATGGACTTCAGACCTCTCTGGCCGCGTTCCGTATAGAGCGCGCCTTGGCCTATACGGACACCAGCAACACCTATGTTCTCAATGGCCGCGCCTTGCATCAGGGGTTTGAGGCGGCCATCACCGGCAAGTTGCTGCCCGCGCTGGAAGTGGCGATCAGCGGGCAATATCTCGATGCTGTTCAGCGTAATACAGGAACTGCCGCGCAGGATGGCAAGCCGGTGGTCAACAGCGCCAAATGGTCCGGCTCGGCTTTTGTGCAATATAGTCCCCGCTTCCTGGATGGCTGGTCGATCAATGGCGGCGCCTATTACACGGGCGATCGTTATGCCGATGCGCTCAATCTGGCGCAGTTGTCGGGCTACACGACCTATAGCGCGGGGTTTGGCCATAGCTGGCACCTTTCGGCTCAAAAGCGGATCACCTTGCGCGCCACCGTCGATAATCTGACTGACAAACGCTATTGGGCCACTGGCGGCACGACGCTTTACGCGGGGGCCTCGCGCATGGGCAAGATGACGCTGTTGCTCGATCTGTAAACAGGCCAGTAGGAGAGTTGCCCGCGCCACACCGGTTGGGGCGGCTCTCCGTGGCAGATACGCGGCAAAGCCGTCCCATTATCCCAAAAACGCATAGCGCAAATGATCGCAAAGCCATGGCACGCCTGCGCCACTAATGTTATTGCGAGTCCATATCAACTTTATCGAGGTGCGTATGACTCAGCCATCCGTCTTTCGTGGCACCGCTGTCCTTCTGGCTTTGCTTGCGCCCCATCAGGCCTTCGCCGCCTCACTCTCGCCCATTGCCATGTTCACAGCGGCCGATGGCGTCGTGCAAGGTGTGATGGCCTTGATGCTACTGGGCTCGGTGGCGACATGGGCTATTCTGATCCTGAAATTGCGGGAACTGGCGCGAGCCATGCGCAGCCATGGCCAAGCGCTGCGGAAATTCGAAACTGCCCGCAATCTGGCAGAGGCGGCACAGGCAGATCTGGCGCTGGCCCCGATGGCCGCAGCGGCACTCCACAGCGCGCATCACGAAATAGCCCTGTCCGAAAACGGCTTGCACGATCTGGATGGGCTGAAAGAGCGCATCGCTATGCGGTTGCAGCGTCTTGAACTGGCCGCAGCGAGGCAAATGTCGCGTGGCATCGGCATTTTGGCCACGATTGGCTCGGTGGGGCCTTTCGTCGGCCTGTTCGGCACGGTCTGGGGCATCATGCATAGTTTCGTTGGCCTGGCCGACGCAAAATCCGCCAGCCTCCAAGCGGTGGCACCCGGCATTGCCGAAGCTTTGCTGGCAACGGCTTTGGGGCTGGTGGCGGCCATTCCGGCAACGGCTGCCTATAATTACTTCTCGCGCGCTCTGGGCGGATGGAAATTGCTGACCGGCGACCTGTCCTGCACCGTGCTGCAACTGGTCTCGCGCGAGGCCAGCCTTGGCCTGCTCAACCATCGCCCCCATTTGCGCGCGGCGGTGTAAGTCATGGCTCTCAAACTCAATCATGGCGAGGATGATCTGGCAGAAAATGCCGAGATGAATCTGACACCTTTCATTGACGTCATGCTGGTGCTGCTGATTATTTTCATGGTGGTGGCCCCGCTTTCCACCGCCAGCGTGGACATTGACCTGCCCGCCCTTGCCGCCAAGCCCCAAGCCATGCCCGAAGAACCCGTAGAGCTGAGTCTGGACGCAAGCGGCACGTTGCGTTTGGGTGACGCGCCGGTGCAAGTCGCGCATCTGGCCGAGGCGGTGACACTGGCCACCGCAGGAGACCACGACAGGCGCATCTTCATGCGGGTGGACAAACAAGCCCAGATGGCTCCGGTAATGGAGGCGATGGACCATCTGCGTCAGGCCGGATTTACCCATATCGGCCTACTGGGTGCTGCGGGCAAACAATGACGACTGCAATGCATCAACCCTTGCCCTTCAAAGAACAGCAGCGCGTGCTGGGTGCTGTCGTGCTGGTCCATGCAATTGTGGTGGGCGGGCTATGGTGGATGTCGCTCAACAACCCCGCGCCAGAGCCGAAAAACGAAGCCATCATGCTGGAAATGCCCGGTGACGGTGGCGCTGCCGGATCAGCCGGAGTTGCCTCGCCCGAACTCGCTGCACCGGCGATGCAGACGGCCATGGCACAAACATCGGCCACGGCGCCTACGACTCCCCAGCTCGTTACGGCCCCGCAAATGGCAAGTCTGCCTGCGCCTACGACGCCTGCAATTCCCTCTCCCGCCATGGCGTCCACAACGGCGGGTTCTTCTCAAGCGTCATCTGCATCAGGCAACGGTGCAGCACCATCCTCAGCGCCAGCCGGAAACAGCCATGCTGCCACGTCCGGCTCGCAACAGGGTGATGGGCGCGGCGGTAGCACGGCGGGCGATGGCGGCGCGGGCTGGCGCCACCGGGTTCTGGCCCATCTGGAACGCGCCAAACGCTATCCGGAACTGGCGCGCTTGATGAAGCGCGAAGGGCTGGTGCAGGTCAGCTTTGCCATGAACCGGCGAGGTGAAGTGCTGAGCGTAGCCATTGCCAAAGGCAGTGGCATGCGGGCGCTTGATGATGAAGCCATGGATGTGGTGCGCCGCAGCCAGCCCTTGCCCGCGCCGCCCGGCGATGTGGACGGAGAACGCATCGACGTTCTGGTTCCGATCCGCTTCACCCTGCAAGGCGCAAGATGAACCTGATCCCCATCCATCGTCGCCAGGTTCTGGAACATCTGGCCATGTGCAGCACGGCCTTTGCGCTGCCACGCCCGTTGCTGGCCATGGCGCAGGGCGATGAAGGGCCTTATCAACTCCCCCGCAGCCAGCATTGGCGCGTGGCACGGGACGGTGCGCCGGATCTGGTACTATGGGCGACATGGCCCGATACGCCGCCGCCCGAAACGGGCTGGCCGCTCATTCTGATGCTCGATGGGGAAGAGAATTTTCCGCTTGCCGCTGTCACTTTGCAAAGGAGGGGGCAGTATGGCCGTGATCGAGGCGCCCGCCCGCAGGCTGTGCTGGTTGGCGTGTCATCGGGATCGCTGGAACAAAGAATATGGGATTACACGCCTCCGATAGCGGCCCAACGCCTTCCCACAGGCGTGCCTGGTGCAGGACACCGGATTGGCGGAGCCGATGAATTTCTGCAATTGCTCCATCAACGGATTTTGCCGCAACTTGCACAGCGATGGCATCTCAATCCAGCACGGCGAACCCTGATAGGCCATAGTTTCGGCGGCCTTCTGGCGCTTTATGCCGGCATGAAAGGCCCGCGCGATTTTTCCCGACTTGCCGCTATCAGTCCCAGTTGCTGGTATGGAGATGGCCTTCTTCGGCGCATGGCCCAAGATACCGGCCCATCCGCCTTGAAAGCCTTGATTGCAGCAGGAGACCATGAATCCGGACCCGATACTGCCAGCGGGGCCTCCGCAGCCCTCGTGGCGCAACAATTGCAGGCCAAGTGGGGCATGGTAAGCTGGAAACCGCTGGGTGACCTGCCCCATGGCGCCACCCTGCAGGCCAGTCTGGTGGTGGCTCTGGATCTGGCGCTCAACGATTAAGCCATGCCTCACAGATCTCTCTCCGCGCCCGCTATGGCGGTCGATCCTGCAAAAATGGACCTCAATCTGCTACGCATATTGGCCAAATTGCTGGAAACCCGCAATGTAACGCTGGCAGCCGATCAATTGGGCATGACCCAGCCTGCCGTCAGCCGCGCCCTGGCCAGATTGCGGGATGTGTTTCAGGACCCCTTGTTGATCCGTGCCAACGGCCAGATGCAGCTTACCCATTATGCGTCACGCCTCGCCAATCCTTTGATGACTTGGATGGGGCAACTTGGCAGTCTTGTGACGCTGGCACCATTTTCCGCAGCAGCACTGACGAGGCGGTTTCGCATCGCGGTGACCGATTATGGGGCACATGCCTGCCTCGCCCCGGTACTGGACCAATTCCGGCGTTTGGCCCCATTAGCCGCTATCGAGATTGTTCCTCTGGAAAAGAGCAGCCCGCGCGCACTGGCGATGGGAGAGATCGATCTCATCCTGGCCGGTTCCTTGCCCGGCAGCGATCAGTTGCACCAATGCACCCTGTTCCACGATGATGTTTTATGCCTGATGGCATCCGATCATCCTTGGCGTCTGACCCATGACAAAGCCGCCCGAAAGGCCCGTATCGATCTGGACGATTGGCTGGCCTATCCCCACATTGGCATCATGATGATGCATGCGGGCAAGGAACTGGTGGACCTGCTCCATGGCGATGCGCCAATGCAAGGCAGGCATCTACAGATCTGCCTGCCCTATTCCCACCTTGCCGCCGCCATGTTGACCGGTGACATGTTGGTGACGCTCCCGCGCCGCTTGGCGGAAGCTCTGGTCTCATCCGGTCATGTCCATGCCTGTCAGGCACCGATCGAGCTGAGTTCTTTCGCCTACAGCGCTTTCTGGAGCGAAAGGAGCCGCACGGATGAAGCCCTGATGTGGCTGGTGGATTTGCTGCGCGGGAATATATCCCAAACGACATGAACGATATGTCAGCATAAGCCATTGGCAAGTGGATTTCGCCGTGTAGAGCGCTATTGCGACTTATTTGCAATTAATCGCACCTCTCAGGGGATTTTCCATGACCAAACCAACCCATCGCCTGCTGGCATCGGCCAGCTCCCTTGCCTGCATCACAGTCGGCCTGTTTTCTGTTCTCCACGCCCCTCTTGCCCATGCGCAAGCGAGTGAGCAGCAGCCTCAAGTGCTGGGCGAATTGAAAGTGGAAACCGCCGCCGAAGTGGGCAAGCAGGCGCTTGGATCCTCGACCATCACCAAAGAGGATATCGCCCGGATCGCCCCCACCAATGACATTTCCGACATCGTGCGCCGCCAGCCCGGCGTCAATCTGACCGGCAACAGCGCCAGCGGCCAATATGGCAACAACCGCCAGATCGACATTCGCGGCATGGGGCCGGAAAACACGATGATCATGATCGACGGTATGCCCGTGCTATCCCGCAACGCCGTGCGCTATGGCCGCAGCGGCGAGCGCAATACGCGCGGTGATTCCAATTGGGTGCCGGTCGAGGAAATCGAGAGCATCGAAGTGCTGCGTGGTCCGGCCGCGGTCCGCTATGGCTCGGGCGCGGCGGGCGGCGTGGTCAACATCATTACCAAAGGCCCCAGTGACACATGGAAGGGCTCTGCTTCGGCCTATACCGAGCAGCCGCAGCAGCAGGATTACAGCAAGACCTATCGCTATAACGCATCGGTCTCCGGCCCGATCGCCAAAGGCCTGTCTTTCCGGCTTTATGGCAATTACAATGTTTCCACTGCCGATGCCGCAAGGCTCAATGCCGCGGCCTCTGCCGATCAGGCCGCCGTTGCCAACCCTGCCGCAGGCCGCGAAGGCGTGCAGAACAAGGACATTAACGGACTGATCCGTTGGCAGATCGCGCCGGGCCATCGCGTTGACATTTCCTCCAGTTACAGCCGTCAAGGCAATCGTTATGCTGGGGAGTATGCCCTCGCCGGCAGCGGTTCGACCTCTGCCATTGTGACCAGCCTGTCCACAGCGGGCGCGGAAACCAATGTTATGATGCGCGCCACGGGCGCGCTCAATTACAAGGGCGATCTGTCTTTCGGCACGGCCAAGCTGCTGGCGCAATATGAGGATACGATCAACCGTCGCCTCAACGAAGGCCTGGTGGGCGGCCCGGAAGGCACAATCAACACCACAACCGGCTATTCCTCGGCCTATTTGCGCAATTGGTATGTCAATGGATCGCTGGACATGCCGTTCAAGCTGGGCGGCATTCAGAATATGACCACGTTTGGCGCGGAAATGCGCCGCGAATATCTGAACGACCCCTTCTCGATGACGGTGACCAACACCAGTGGCACCGTGCCCGGCACCAACGCCACATCGGCGCGTTCGGGCGAGGCCAGCCAGTCCATTTACGCCTTGTTCATCGAGGACAATATGATCCTGAGCCGCCTGACGCTGACGCCGGGCCTGCGCATGGATTTCACCAACACTTTCGGCAATGCTGCATCGCCCAGCCTCAATGCCAGTTGGAAATTGCGCGATGATCTGCAGATCAAGGGCGGCGTAGCCTATGCTTTCAAGGCACCCAACCTCTATCAACTCAACCCCAATTACCTCTATCGCACCAATGGCAATGGCTGCCCGCTGGCCTATCCAACGCAAGGTGGGGGCTGTCTGATTCAGGGCAATGCCGATCTGAACCCCGAACGCAGCCTCAACACCGAAATGGGTTTGGCTTACACGCCCAAGGGTTGGAATATTTCCGCCACATGGTTCCGTAACCATTATGACAACAAGATCCGCGCAGGCAACATACCAGTGGGCACCTCGGTGGGCGGCACAACATGGATCTTCAAATGGGAAAACGCGCCCAACGCCATTGTCGAAGGCTTTGAAGGCAATATCATGGTTCCGCTGGCCAAGACGGTGAACTGGAGCACCAATGGCACGGTGATGACCACCAACAAAATTCGCGCGACGGGCGAAAAGCTCTCGGTCGTGCCCGACTACACGATCAATTCCACCCTGAATTGGCAGCCGACCAAAAAGCTGGACTTGACCTTGATCTTTACTCGCTATGGCAAGCAGACGCCCAATCTGGTGCTCTACACCGGTGCAGCGGCCACTGCGGCCCAAGCAATGGAGCGTCCTGCCTATCACATCGCCAGCGCATCTGCGAATTTCAAGGTCAACCGGAACTTCACTTTCGGCCTTGGCATGCGCAACATGTTCAACAAGGTGCTGTATCGCGCCTCAGCCAACAATGGCGCAGGCGCCAACAATTACAATGAGGCTGGCCGCTCCTTCTGGGTGAAGGTAACGGCAGGGTTCTGATGCGGCCAAGGCAGAGGCGCCCCTGCAAAGGCGCCTCTGCCGCCGCCCGAAACAATGGATAAGCCAGCGCCAATCGTACGACTGTCTATAGGATCCACAGTATGGACGGACTCGAACGCACATCGACGCTGGTGGACGGCAGCCGAAACTGGCGCCTCAGCCAAGGACGCTCGCGCTGGTAGCTGAACATGCGCGTGCGATATGAAGGACGGCGTGAAGCGGATGCCCGTAACCGCTTTTCGATCCCTGCGCGCACCACCATGGTTCTGGACGCGCACTATCGCTTCAAGATGGGCAAGAGCGACCCCATGGTCATCCGCGCCAACCTCGCCAGTGCGACCAATGTCTTTGTCTGTCGCGTAACCAGCGGCGGAGGCTTTCGCACCCAAATCCCCCACAGGGCATCCGTAGCGCTGACTGTCGATTTTTGAGCTGTTCGGCAGCAGATATCAGCCAAAAATCACATCAAAAACAACGGCAGTTTACAGAGTTTGTAAACCGCGAGCCTGACGGGCGCTACAGAATGGCACTATCGCACTGTTAACGCGGGCAAAACTATCCACCAATTCCACCCAGACAAGCGGATCGGCTCGATTGCACAGCCTTGCCGATAAATCAGCCATTTAGATGGAAGCGGCGACAAAAGCTCAACGCGTTGCGGAGCATTTTTACAGCGCAGTTTACAGGATTTCGCCGCAGCCCAATCCATTAAGTAATTGATTTTATTTAGTTTTGGTAGCGGAGGAGGGACTCGAACCCGCGACACGCGGGTTATGATTTCTGCATTCAGACTGAAATCATTGCATTTTTCTGTAAACCGCTGCTCTAACCCCGCTTTTGCTATCAATCACTTACCTTTGGCCTGTAAACCGAATTGCCGGTCAATACTTGCCATTTCTTGGGCTTCCCTTTGGTCGCCGATCAGCCGTTCTGCGTCAAGATTTTTCCTCTTCGCACGGGCCGAGTTGGCAGGTGTGCGGAGCATCTCGATGCGGAGCAGTGGTGGTCACTGCCGCCTTATTCAGCCCCTTGCCCTGAAGCAATCAAACAGCCCAATTGACACAGGAGGCGCCCATGAGCACCACCCTTGCCCATAGGGGGCTGCCGTCAGGCGTCGGCCGGTTCGATCTGCTGCGCCTGTTCGAGCAAGTCGCTCGTCCCCGCTTTGGGCTGTCGTCCACGGCGGTGGCGCTAGTCCGGCACTACATCCTCAAGACCATGGACGGCGACTATCTGTCGGGTCGTATCTGCGCGGTCTGGACGCAGGCCTGTCGGTTTGCCGAGGCCTTGGGCCTGACGCCGCGCTCGATCAATTCGGCCGAGCGGGAACTGGAGCAAGCAGGCTTCATCATCCGCAATGCCGGTATCAACGGCGAGCGCGCTGGCGACCGGCAAGACGGGATTGTGGTCTGGGCCGCAGGCATCAATCTGGCTCCGCTGGTTGAGTGCTTTGCCGAGATGCAGGCCAAGGCCGAAGCGCTGGAATTGCAAGCTCGCGCCATCCAGCAATGCCGCGCCGAAATACGCCAGTTGGGCCAGCGTATCCGCGAGGCTGGCGATGATGATCTGCGCGAGCGGGCCGAGACTGTCCTGCCCGATGGACGCACGGCGCGTATCACCAACATCGACCGCCTGATCGCCATCCGCGAGGCCTTGTCCGCCATGCTAGCCGCCATTGAACCTGTGCCCGAACCTGATCCCCGTGCACTGAAAACTTCCGACGCGCCGGAAGAAAACTGCGTACCCAATATACAGGACAAAAACTCATCACGAAGGCGTACCGCGCGGCTCAGCGATCCGCTGGAGCGCATCCGGCCCGCAACCGCGCTGGTGGTGGCCACCGAGAGTTATCGCGGCATCGTCGAGGCGCTGGGTGGACCGACCTGGCCCAACCTTATCGAGGCGTCTTGGCGCAGTTGCGGCCGTCTAGGCATCGCCCAGAGCACCTGGGGTCGGGCTTGCCAGCAGTTCGGGCGGGAACGGGCGGCGCTCAGCGTGCTGCTGATCGACCGGAATGCCGAATTGCCGCTGGGCCATCGCTATCGGGTTGGCTCACCGGCAAGGTGTTTGGCGGGCATGGTGCGGCGGGCAGGCTCGGCACGGGTGAACCTTGCTGGGCTGTTCTGGGCCACGGAGCGCAACGTCCGGCAAGCTCCGCCGCAAACCCAATTGCCTGAACTGCTCATGGAGCCACAGGCTGGCCCGCTGGCTCATCTAGCCGCGAGGTTGATGGCCAGCATGGAGCGGCGCGTCATGCCTGACGGGTGAAGCTGTCCCGCATATCAGCAATCCAAACGCCTTCACGTGGACGGGCAGAAGAACCTCCATGACCATCATAGCTATCGTCAGTCAAAAGGGTGGATCGTGAGAGGCGTCTTCCTCCTCTTTGCAAGGGAGGCGGCGCCCCTGCAGGCAACGACAGAAAGGCGATAGATATCTGAGAGCATTGCCTCCTCTCGTTCAGAAACTTGCGAAACACCCATAATCGCTCTTGCGAGTCATTTGCATTACAGCCATATTGACAGCTAATGACCGCCGAAAGGAGCGCGCATGTACCCCTACCTTGACCAGGCCATCGCCGATCTGCCGCCCGCCGCCCGCTTCCTGACCGGAGCCATGCGCCAATGGGTCGTATCGATGCAGCAGGGCGCCTGCGCATCACGACAGATGCTGCCCCTCTTTGGCGGAGGGAAAATGCTGTCCGGATTGCAGCCCTTCTTGCGCATGATGGGAATTCTCAACCGCTATGGCCTGTCACATCTGCATTTTGGAAAAGTAACCTGCCAATTCACGCATGAAGACGAGGCCATGTTGCTGGGTATGCTCGAACTCCAAAGCGTCGGCGCGCCCGTGCAAAATCTGGCCGAAGCGCTGGTCGATGAGGACTATGTTCCACATCTGATGCAAAGCATTGCTGAACTAAGCCATGCTCTGCAAGCCGCAGGCCTCGGGTTTGCCATGCAGGATGCTACCACGCGGCGGGTTATCGGCCATGTATGATCTGCTGGATCGACCGGTAACAAGTCTGACCGCGCCAGCCCGATTTCTGCTATGGGCGATGCGAGGCTGGGCCCAAGCGACGGCCAAGGCGCAATGTCCGCCTATGGCTTTACGGCAAGGCTTTTGGACGCATCACGCCCACCAAAGCCTGCCCGACTTTCACATCGCGATGAGCATGCTCAACCGCCACGCGATCCAGACAATCGCCCTTGCCCCTTTGCCATGCACTCGCATTGCCGAAGCGGAGGCCATCCTGCTCAACTTGTGGCGCGACCTTGCCCTGGCCAGACAGGAAAGAGCCAATGCCACCATCGCCCTGTTGGTGACCGCTGATCATGGCACAGCCCTGTGCCGCTGCATGAACTTCACTTTGGCACGCATGGCCCTGTCGGGAATGGACCTGTCGGATTTGTCCCTGCCGCCGGAAAGCATCCCCCATCATGAATAACAGTGATTTGCAATTATCCTCCCTGCCAGAGATTGCCAGCCTGAGCGTCCAGCGCGTCTTGTCTGTGCGGCATTGGAACGAGCATCTGTTCAGCTTCACGATCACCCGCCCCGCCTCCCTCCGTTTCCGGTCGGGTGAATTCGTGATGATCGGGCTGGCAGTGGAAGGCCGCCCCCTGCTGCGCGCCTATTCCATTGCCAGCCCGGCATGGGCTGAAGAACTGGAGTTTCTGTCGATCAAGGTTCCTGATGGCCCCCTCACCTCGCAGTTGCAGGCGATAGCGCCGGGTGATCCGATCTATCTCGGGAAAAAACCGACCGGAACCTTAGTGCTGGATACCTTGCTGCCCGGTCGGCGCTTGTTCTTGCTGGGCACGGGCACAGGTCTGGCCCCATTCCTTTCACTGGCGCGTGATCCGGAAGTCTATGACCGCTTTGGCCAAATTCTGCTAACCCATGGCGTGCGCCGCGTCAGCGATCTGGCCTTTCGCGATATGCTGGAGGGTGCCTTGGCAGGCGATCCTTTGGTGGGTGATCAGGCCTTGCTTCAATTTCGCTACCAACCAACCGTCACTCGTGAAGAGTTCCCGACACGTGGCCGCATAGGCGATTTGGCCAGAGATGGGCGCTTATTCGCCAAATTGGCCGGTCCGGCGCAATTTTGTTCAGAGACCGACCGCGTGATGTTGTGCGGTTCGATGGCGTTTAACCGCGACATGGCGAATATGCTACGCGAGCAAGGTTTTGCCGAAGGTTCCAACGCCCAGCCGGGCCATTTTGCCATCGAACGGGCCTTTGTGGATTGATCACAAGCCCTTGCTAAATCAGCGCTTACCAACAGGACTCCTTGGGATGATTAAAAAATTTTCGCGCAGGCTGCGCGCGGCCTGCTTTGGCGTAACATGGGCGGGCAGCGCCACCTGCGCCATGGCGGGCAATGTCACCGTCTCGCTGGATTTGCCGCGGATCGACGCGGCCAATTACCAAAGGCCGTTTGTCGCGGTCTGGATCGAGGACCATCAAGGCCATTGGGTGAAAAACCTTGCCGTGTTTCACGACCAAACCCGCATCGGCGCAAGATGGCTGCCAGAATTGCGCCATTGGTGGCGCGCGGTGGGGATGAATATGGCGATGCCGGCCGATGGCGTTTCTCGCCCTACCCAACCGGCCGGACACCACAGCCTGAACCTCTCCGGCCTGCCTGTAGGCCAATATAGTTTGGTGACCGAAGTCGCGCGCGAAAAGGCAGGGCGGGATCTGGTCCGGCTGCCTTTTACAGTCCAGCCCGGAAAGCCGTTTAAAGCCAGCACCAAAGGCACGGCGGAACTGTCGCAAGTCACGCTGTCGGTACAACCCTGACAGGAGCGGAGCGATGATTGCAACACCACAAGGGGCAACCGACTGGCTCTATGCGGGCGGGTTGATCGGTGGCTGGTTGGCGCTGACCTACGCCTGCATGCGGGACCGGCAGGGACAAATGGGTGATGATGCGGACACGCTTGTGCTCCATGCCTCGCAAACGGGGCAAGCGACGGATCTGGCCGAAAAACTGCATCGCACTATCGTAGCGCGCGGCGAAAAATGCGCTTTGCTGCCCGCCGATGAGGCCACGCCGGAACGTTTGACAAAGGCGAAGCGGTTGTTCTTCATCGTATCGACCACCGGCGATGGCTTGGCACCGGACAATGGCCATGGTTTTGACCGATATATTGGCGATGACAGGCCAAGATTGGAGGGCAAACAGATAGCCATTCTGGCGCTGGGTGATCGCCGCTATTCGCAATATTGCGCCTTTGGCCAACGCATCGCGCAATGGGCAGAAATCGGCGGGGCCACATTCCTGTTCCCGCTGGTCGAAGTCGATGATCTCTCCGCCAATGATCTCCAGCAATGGCAAAGCCGTTTGGCGCAGCTTGGTTACGACCTTGCCGAGCAAGGCGCCGCCGACGAGACGCTGCATTGGCGTGTGCTGGAACGCTGCCAAGTGGTCGGCCCCGCGATGAAGGGGGCAAGCGGCAGCGATGGCCTGTTCCGCCTGCAACTGGCTGCAGAAGATGGGGCAAGCCCGCCTTGGGAAATTGGCGACTTGTTTGAATTGCATACGCCCGACGGCCATCGGCGCGACTATTCCATCGCCAGCCTGCCGCCCGAAAGGCTCATCACGCTTTACATCCGCAAGGTGGTGCAAGAAGGGCAGGTCGGCATCGGCTCCGGCCTTTTGACCGGCACACAAGTCGGATCGGGCCGGATTACCGGACGTATCCGGCCACATCGCACGTACCGGACACCGACAGGGCGCGGGCCTTTGCTGGCCATCGGAGCAGGTTCAGGTTGGGCTGGCTTGCGCCCCCATGTGCTGCACGCCTTGCAAGAAGGGCAGCCATGCCGGGTTCTGTTCGGCGAAAGAGCCAGCCAGAGCGAGACGCCATTGTTCGAGGAGTTGCGCGCTTTGCCGCTAACCGGGCTGGATGTCGCGCTTTCCGCAACACAAGGCGGCGGTCCTTATGTGCAGGATAGAATCGCGGCGCAGGCCGATACGATCCGGCAATTCCTTGGCGAGAACGGCCGCGTGGTGCTTTGCGGGCGACTGGCTATGGGCGAGGCCTGCCTTGCGGCCTTGGCCGATGTGATGGGCAAGGCTTGGGTTGAACAGACCATGCTGCTGGGCCGCTTGCGTCGCGACCTTTATTGACATTCATTCGCAAAAGCGCTTGCCACCCCGTTCGACTGAATTTATTGCGGTTGCGAATCATTTGCATTTAATCGCAACCAGTCGGGGTCTTCATGCCAAATATCCAACCCATTCAAACCCGCCTTCTCCTCTCGGCTGCGGCGCTCGTCGCCCTTCCCGCACAGGCGCAAGAGGCCGCCGCCGAGAAGAAGGCCGAGTTTTTGGGCACCATCGAAGTGAGCGAAAGCGTCCGCGCGATCCAGACCGAAACCGCAACCCCCAAGACCACCATCAAGCGCAAGGAAATCGAGGAACGCCAGGCCAGCACGATCGCTGAATTGATCGACACCGTGCCCGGCGTCACGCTGGTCAATGGCTCCACCCCCACCGGTTCGGGCATCAATATTCGCGGTTTTGGCGCCAATGGCACCTATGGCACCGATCAGAAAGTGCTGGTCATGGTCGATGGCGCCACCACCGGATCGGAAGAACTCTATCGCATCGGCACCCAGCTTTTCACCGACCCCCTGCTGTACAAACAAGTGAGCGTCATCCGTGGCACCGTAGGCAGCTTTGAATTTGGCTCGGGCGTCGTGGGCGGCGTAGTGCAATTGGAAACCAGCGACGCATCCAGCCTGCTGCGCGGCAAAAAGGGCTTTACCGTCAATGAAAGCGTGACGGCACATGTTGAGTTGCGCTGAGAATTGACCCGGGATTTTCATTGAGAATTGACCCGGGTGGGTATGGGTTATGTGCTGCCCATGGCGGTCAAGGTCAAGCTTTGGGTTTATACCTTTCTGGATTTTGGGGTG
>NZ_SACO01000022.1 GCF_004005905.1 Novosphingobium umbonatum | reverse complement strand
TATCGACAATTCGTCTAATTAACCATTCCCCGCGATCCCATCTGGGGGGCAGGCCAGCCGTTTATGACCCAACCAGCTGGCCTGCTATTTCGCAGGATAATTTCCCGCTGTTACGCCAAAAGGCGTAACGTTAACGTCACGAGGCGTTGGTAACGCGCATTTCCCATCGCACACACACCTATCCCGATGGGCGCGGGTCGGCGTCCTGGAATGAGGCGCTGGCCCGCATTTCCCGCCAGTTATGCTTATCGGCGTCCGCGCTTCCTGCGCCAAGCAAGCAGCAAAATTGCAGCACCGCGCATGCATAGCCAATGATGAGACAACCAAAGTTTTGAATTGCGCAATGACGCGGCTTGGGACATTTCTGCCGATCGTCGCCGCTGCCGGATGCGTCCGACTATGCCAAAACCCGCCATTCATCGAACCGTGTATGCCTTCTCAACAAAGGCTTGGCAGGTAGGCGAACCGGGAATACTCCTTTCCGGCCCCCATTTTCTCCAGCGGTCGTACATTCACCGCTCGGTCTACCGCTTCGTCATCGCTCAAGCCGATGGATGATAGCAATGGTCAACGACCAGCATTGCTTCTGAAAATTCGGGCACCAACTGACGGAAATCGCGCTCAAGCGCAAACAAGCTCAACCGCTTGTGCATTAGGACGGCTGCTTTAGGGGCGACGGAACTGCGCCAATGGCGGAACAGGCCATGCCCATGCCGCCTGCATGCATGACGCCGGCGGAAAAAATTCCCTTTTGTTTGGCGACACGATCACCCATAATGCATATATCGAAATTTAATATCATAATATGAACATTCGGAGAGGGCCGGCATGCGAAACTGGGTTATAATCGGGTCGGTCATCGCCGCCACTTCCTTGCCTGTGGCAGTCCTTGCCGCCAACCCGTCAGCGCCAACACAAGTCGCACCGGCTAGCGCCAACACGCTGTCACTAGATGGCCAATGGCAGTTTTCCTTGGCCTTGAATGAGGCGGATGCACAGGCCATGGCCGGTTTTTACGCACTCGGTTACGACGCAAGCCGCTTTGTATCCACCCCCGTGCCGTCGAACTGGGCCTTGCAGGGCTTTGAAGACCCGCATTACAAACCGTTCAAGACCGAGGCATCCCAAGGCTTTTACCGCAAGGATTTTACGGTTCCGGCCGATTGGGCGGGCAAGCGCGTGCTGTTGCACTTTGGCGGCGTATGGTCCTCGGCGGAAGTCTGGGTGAACGGCAAGCCGTTGGGCCGCATCGACAGTGGCTTCACACCCATCTCATTTGACGTGACCAGCGCGCTCAAGCCGGGCGCAGGCAATCTGGTGGCCTTGCGCGTGCGCCAGACCCAGCCCAGCTATCTCTTTGATACCAATGATGACTGGACGCTCGGCGGTATCTATCGCAGCGTGTCGCTGGAGGCCACGCCCATGGCCCGCTGGATTGACAGGGTAGAGGCTGTTCCCCGGTTTGATGCGCAATATCGCGACGCCGATTTGCATGTCAGGGTCATGGTGGGAAGCAAGCAGAAGCGCGATTACCCCGGAAACCTCGAATATAGCGGCCCGCAAACCTATCAATTGCGCGCCACGCTGACCGATACTGGCGGCAAATTGGTGCAGAGCCAGATACTCAGCCTGCCCGCCCACCCGGAAACCGGGCGCGAAACCGCGCTGGATCTGCATGTACAAAAGCCCCAGCAATGGACTGCCGAAACGCCCAACCTCTACAAGCTGACGGTGGACATCCTCGATGATGGCAAAGTGACGCACCAGCGCCAGATCGCTGTAGGCTTTCGGGAGATTTCGACAAAAGGCGGCGTGTTGCGGGTCAACGGGCAAGCGGTGAAACTGCGCGGCGTCAACCGCCATGATGAACATCCCGACACCGGCCGCGCCACCACACCCGAACAATGGCGGCAAGACCTTACCTTGATGAAGGCGGCCAATATCAACTATATCCACCTTGCCCATTATCCGCCCGCCACGGGCTTTTTAGACCTGTGCGACCAATTGGGCCTGTATGTCAGCGACGAGATCCCGATGGGTTCGGGCGGTGACCATATGGACAACCCCGCCTTGGCAGGCGCGGCCATGCTGCGTTCCTATGAAACCGTGGCACGTGACTTCAATCATCCTTCTGTCATTATCTGGTCGGTGGGCAATGAAGACCCTCTGACATCGCTGCACCTGGCGGCGGTGCGCATGGTCAAGGGGCTGGACCCAACGCGCCCGGTGCTGATGCCATGGCGCGCCGAAACCAGCTTGCCGCCCGAAATCGACATTCTGGCGCCCCATTACTGGACCGCGCGCGCCTATGACCAACTTGCCGGGCGCGCGGATCGGCCCATTGTCACCACCGAATTCACCCATGCCTATGGCAATGACGGCTTTGGCGGGCTGGATGCGCGCTGGAAAGCGCTGACCAAGCATCCCTCCGGCGCGGGCGGGGCGATCTGGATGTGGGCAGATCAAGGCCTTTCCGTCCCAAAGCGCGCGCCCGATGGGACAACCACGCATAGCCTGCTGGTGATCCCGGACGGGTTTGACGGCATCACCGATTCCTATCGCAATCCCACCCGTGATTATTGGGAAACACAGGCGGTCTATGCCCCGGTCTATCCGGCGGTCAGCGCGCTGGATGTGGTGGCGGGACAGGCTTTTGCGCGCGTGCCGGTGCAAAATGATTATGACTTCACCGATCTGTCCGCGATCCGCGTGGCATGGCGCCTGATGCAGGACGAAACGGTCGTGGCGCAGGGGAAGTCGGCCTTGGCCGGACCGCCCCATGCTGTGGCATCGCTCGATGTTCCGCTCGATGGTCTGACCGCGACACAGGCCGCCGCAACGACCTATCTCGACCTCGGCTTTAGCCGCGCCGATGGCAGCCTGATTACGCGCCGTTCTGTCGAATTGCGCCATCCTCTGGCCAGCGCGCCCACACCGGGCGCCGGGACTATCGCGATTGACGAAAAGCCCGATGCGGTGATCGTGAATGCTGGCGCGGCACGGTTTGAATTTGACCCGCGCAAGGGCGTGCTGGCCAAGGCGTCAGTGGGGGAAAAGCCTTCTGTGCTGGGGATGCGCCCCACGATCTGGCGCCCGCTCAATGACACCGAACAGGGCATCGTGCGCGGCGAAAAAGGCCCGCCCGATCTGCCCGATCTCAACAGTTTTACACCCAGCGTCACGCAATGGCGCGTCAACCGGTCGAAGGATAGCGTGACGATCCATGCTGTCGTCGACTATCGCGTGGATGCGCAGGACGCGTTCAACGTGACCTATGATTACGACATCACCAGCGCGGGAACGCTCAACTTGCGTTATCGCCTTGCGCCGCAGGTTCGAGCCCAATGGCTGCCCTATGTCGGGCTGGATTTTCAGACCGCTCCGGATCTGACACAGCTTCGCTGGTTGGGGCTGGGACCATATGACGCCTATCCCAATCTGCAAAGCGCGCCGCAACTGGGCCTGTGGCGCGCCGACCGCGCGGAACAGGGCGGCGTCAAGGCTATACGCTGGGCCGAGGTGTCAGGCGCGCAGGGGGTTAAAATTCGCTGGGACAGCCCCGGCTATCTGGCCTATTCCCCGCAGGCGCCCGACAGGCTTCTGGTTCTCTCCGCGCTTTTGGGCCGCCCGGAAAAAGGCCGCCGTCCAGAAGAGCCGGAAGAACGCCTCGACACCGAACAGGGCAAGAGCTTTTCCGGCGAATTGCGGATGACGCTGGGGCTGTGACGGCGCGACCTGCCATGGCGCCTCTCGCCTTTGAACCTAGTTCAATCTTCGGGCGCCAGCGACAGCGCCATGCCATCAAGACTGTCGTCAAACACAATCTGGCAGGACAGGCGCGACTGGGCCGTGCGATGGCTGGAGGAGTCGAGCAGGTCATCCTCATCCGCCGACATCGGTGGCAAACGATCGGCAAAGGCGGGATCGACATAAACATGGCAGGTGGCGCAGGAACAGCATCCCCCGCACAGGGCCAGCAATTCGTCGACGCCCGCGTCGCGGATCAATTCCATGACACTGCTTCCCGAGCCCTTGACGGTGACCGAGGTGGTGTGGCCGCTGCGATCAACGATGGTAAATTGCGACATAAACATATCCTGTGTGATGATTAAAAAGATCAGGCAGCAGTCATTTCCATGTCAGGCCCGCTCGTCCGGTGTCCCGGCGCTTCTTCCACATGGAATAATACATCTCTAGGCCAGAGAGACAGAGATAGAGCAGCGCAAGCCCCGCCAGAGCATGAACCAGATGCCCAGACACCGTGCTGCCGGGCAGCGCAAGATAGTCGCCGCGATGCACCTGCTTGGCCCATTGATGCATCTGCCAGCCCAGCGGTAGATGCGATTCGGGATAACCCGGCTCGGTCTCGGTCACGGGCAAACGCGTCGCGGTGTTGTAGACATGCTGCTGCGTTTCATTGTCGGTGCCGCTGACCACCACGCCCTGCGCCATGGTGCTGTAATAGCGCAGACGGATTACCTTGACCGGTTGGTCGGGCGCCGTTGCACGCTGGGCCGCCAAGGTCGCGGTCAGCATCGCGGGCAAGTCACGGTCGGACAAGGGCGCCGAAGCATCGGTGCCGGGTCCCCATTCGAACTGGCCACCGTGGTTCATCTTGTAAATCTCGATCGACGTCCGCACGAACAGGCCTTCGAAAGAGATATAGGTGCCGCTGGCCGCGATCACGAGCAGGAACAGGGCCGCCGCCACCGAGACGCCGCGATGCAAGGTGCGCCACCATCCCCCCGCTTGCCAGAACCACGCCCCGCGCTTGAGCTTTTGGCGGGCCTTGAGCAGCTTGAAATAGACCAGCGTGCCCGTCACGATCATCGCTAGCAGCCCCAACCCGGCCAGCACCGCGATCACCGATGATGCGAATTGAAGATAGCCAAAATTATGCAAACCCTTGATGGTGTTTCGGAAATTTTCCTCTGGCCGTCCGTTCATCACGATCTGACGGCGCAAAAACGTGCCGCTGACCGGGTTGATATGGAAAAGGTCATTCTTGACCTCTTTATCATGCGCGTCCTGCTCGCCCAACTTGACTCCGCCAGGTTGGGCGACCGGTTTGGCATCGGCGATGAGTTCGGGCTTGCCGCCCACCATGCGCAATTCGACATAGCGCAGCGCCCGGCCATCGGCCTGCGCGCGCGCCACAGGCAAGCCGCGTTCCAGCATCGCAACCAGATCGGCGCCGGCAGACAACGGCGCCGCAGAATAATCAGAAGGAGCAATAACCTCGAAATTGGGTGGCCCGTTAAAACTTTCGCGCAGAGAGATCATCGCGGGATCGCTGGCCGGGGCGTGGGTGAAATAGGAGCGAATGTCCATGCCCTGCATCCACAAGCCCGTGACGGCATAATTTATCATGAATACCACGATCAGCAGCATGACCAATCGGTGATAGTAACGTAGTTTCTGCATGTTGGCCTTGTCCTCGCCGCGTAGCATCAAGCGGGCGACCGGCTACGCGCCAGCCGCCCTTTGCGCCTTAGAACTTCATCCGCACACCGGCATTGAAGTAGCGCCCCACGATGTCATCGCCGGTGTAATAGCCCCCGCTAAAGCCGGGGAAGGAGCCTTGGCCTGCGCTTGCGGCGGGCTGGGGCAGCTTGTTAAACAGGTTGAGGACGTTCACATAGGCATCCGCTGTGGGCAGAATGTGGTAGGTCACGGTCAGGTTCGAATAGCTGGCCGAGGGCAGCTTTGAAACCGAGGTTTCCGATGCCGAAGCGACGAATTTCAGCCCGCTGCGAAAGCGCGTCATCCAGTCGACGGTCACGCTCTTGCCCAGATCATAGCTGGCGAACACCGACGCCCGCCACACGGGTCCACCCGCGTTTTGGCTGCCAAAAGCGAAGCCGGCGCTTTCCTCGACCGCAAGGCCGGGGATCGATTGATACAGATGCGGCTGCCATGACACCAATGCCCGCAACGCCAGCGGATTTTGCCCCAGTTTCGTGCGGAAATTTGCCTCGACGTCGGCGCCCCAAGTGTGCTGCTGGGCGATGTTGACCGGCAGGTTGAGATACCATTTGGTGGCCGCATTGGCCGGCGTGGTGTTCGAATAGGCCAAAGGACGCTCGATCAACGCGCATAGCGAGGACGTTCCAGCGCTGGCATTGCACGCCTGCTGTACGCGCGGATCGGACCCGAACAAAGGCACGATCGCGTTCTTGATGACAATATCATAGGCATCGACCGACAGGCTGAATTTGGGCGTGGGCTGGAAAATAAACCCGGCGGTGGTGGTATAGCCAAATTCAGGTTGCAAGGTGGGATTTCCGCCCGTCTGCGTCAAGGCAGGTGTGCCGGTGTTGGTCAGCATGTCGAAAAAGGGGATATGATCGGTGGTGGCCGGTGCATACAGATCGATCAGCGTGGGCGCGCGGAAATCGCGCGACCGCGCGGCGCGAACGGTCAACTGGTCGCTCACTTTCCAGATCGCGCCAATCTTCCACGTCTGCGCGCCATAGGTGTGGCGCACATAGGGGTCGGTGGCGGTCAAACTGCCATTGTCGCTGTAACGGGCATGACGAAACGCCAGATTGAGCGAAAGGTTGCGGATGAAGCGGGCATCGTTGACGAGCGGAATGTTGCCCTCAAGCGCGATCTCGCCCACGGTCTCGCTGACCGGGGGACGGTTTGACACGGCGGTCCCTGCCTGCTGGGTTTGTCCGGGGTTACAATTGTATTGCAGCCCGGTGCAATTGAGCGGCGCGACCGTGCCGGGCAGCGAAGTGCTGACCAGACTGTAGGTTTGGCGGCGCAAATCCCCCGCCAAAGAAGCGGTCACCGGCCCGGCCCATCCCTCGAACAACGGCCCGTTGATCTGGGCCGAGGCGTCGACAAGGTTGGTGCTGGTGCGGAACACCGACTGCTGCATGATGTAGTTGACCGCGGCGGGGCTTTCCGAACCGGGGCCAAAGACATTGAGCGGAACGCAGCCGGGATAAAGCCCGGCATTGGCCGTTAGCGACACCTGGCAAACGATCTTGCCGCTGCTTGGGTCTTTCACCGCATCCAGCGCGGCATAAAGACGGCCATAATTGACGTCATTGTTCTGCACATTGCGCGAAAAAGCGTGGCCTGCGGTAAAGGAGGTTTCCCACTTGAACTTGCTGAACGCACCTTCAAGCCCGGTGTTCACGAACCACTGTGATGTATAGTCCGCCGCAGTTGTGGGAGGCACCACGCTGGGATCCCACAGCTTGTTGAAGGTAAAGGTCGACTGGCCTGCATTGAGCAAGGCGGTCTGATAAGCGGGTGCCAAAAAGGCATTGGTCGCGCTCAGATTGACATAGGACAGCTTGTTGTTCGAGCCGATCGCATAGCTATCCTCGATAGTCCCGGCGCCGGTGAGATAAAAATGCAGTCGGTCGTTGAAGTCGAAATCGAACCTTTCGTAAATCTGGTGGAAATTAAGCTTCGTTTTCAGCGAGGAGGAGTTGTAATAGCCGCCATCGCCGCCGATCTGCACACCGCCCGAACTGGTCGCTGCGCCGCTGTTGAAGGGGGCCAGAACACCGCCCGCCAGAAACTGCATACCCGCCAGCGGGCTGTTGCCAAAGCGCATGATACGCCCGCCAAAGGTGGTATCCTGCATTGTCGCACCCGCCACGATGGCATAAGGGCTGGCCGTGGTGCCGCTGCCTTGCAGCGTATATCGGCCCGCCGTGATCGCCCGGCTTGAGCGATTCATGATCCCGCCGTCATAATGGTGCTGATAACTGCCTTCGATATGGCCGCGCCCGTCGAACAGGGCCATGCCGCCTGCGATGCCCAATTCATGCGAGGGATCGTCGCCATATTGCGAGATGCCACCCTGTGCCTGCAATTTGAGCCCGTTGAATTTGCGATCGGTCACGAAATTGACCACGCCCGTCACGCCGCCCGATCCATAGACCGCCGAAACGCCGCCCGTCACCACATCAACGCGCTTGAGCAACATCTGCGGGATGAGATTGATGTCGACCGCCCCATCCGACTGGGTGGGCGGCATACGATGCCCGTCATAAAGGATCAGCGTGCGCTGAGCACCCAGCCCGCGCAGACTCAGCGCGCTGACGTTCGAATTGGTCTGCCCTGCGGCCTGCGGGTCGCTGGTTACGCCGGTCGAACCGGCGAACTGGGGCAAGCCCTTGAGGCCCTCGAACACGGTCGTGGGATGGGTGGCGACAAGCTCGGCCACCGACACCTGCGTAATGGGCGTCGGACTATTTTTGACACTGGTGGCCAGACGCGACCCTGTCACAATGATGTCTTGCAGCGATGCGGTTGGCGCATCGGCCTCGCGCGTCGCCTGATCCGCCGCGAATGGGGCAGCAGTCGATACAGGCTCCCCCTGCAAGGGCATCGCGGTCACAGCCTTGTTGCGCACGACAAGACCGCCCCGGCCATCGGAAATGCTCTCTAGCGGCGTGCCGCGCAGCAGAAGGCGGACGGCCTGCGCCACATCCATCGCACCGCTGACCTCTGGCGCCCGATAGGCGCGCACGGTATTGGGCGTGAACAGGATATTGGTATGCGTTTGGCGCGCGACATCCTTCAGAGCCTGCTCCAGCGACTGAGCCTTGACCTGCACAGGCACGCTGGACTGCGCCAGCACCGACTGGCTGCTGATGGCCAGCAAGGCAACACTACCGATTAAATGATTGCGCAAGGCAATCCCCCTCCCCAACGTCATATATGTCTCTCCCTTTGCGCGATTTTCGCGCTCTGACAGGAAGGGGACGCTGGGCCTGCGCTTTTACCTCACCCCCCGGATGAAAAAATTCTCATGCGGCGGAATGGATCTGAATTTTTTCGGATTGAACGGTCACCGTAACCGGCAAAATCTTTTGAATCGATTGGGCAAAGGCGAGATTGTCCCCCGCGCGATAAACGCCGCTGATCTGAAGCTGGGCGATTTGCGGATCGGCGATCACCAGCTTGACCGTCGAATAACGGTTCATTTCCTCGACCGCATCCATCAACGCTTCACCGTCAAAATTGAGTTGCCCAGCCTTCCAGGACCGTTCTGCATCGACATCAGGTTCATCAATCCGGGCGGCAAGATGCTCACCGGCCACCAACCGCTGCCCAGCCACCAGACTAGCGCGCGGTATCGTCGCGCCCGATGTGGCCACCAGAGCCTTTCCAGCAATGCACAGCACCTGAATACGTCCATGATCGGCACGGATGTCGATATCGGCATGGGAGGTGATGATGGTGTTGTTGGCCGCCGTCACATCGAACAGACGCGTGGCATCGGGGGCAACATTGACGCTACAGCGCCCATGAACAAGTTCAAGCGAGCGCCGCGCATCGCTATAGCGCACCCGGATCTTCGTGGCGGTGTCGAGCACGACCAGCGTGCCATCATGAAGCGTCACCGTCTTTTGTTCGCCAAGATCGGTCTGATAGACCCCCGCCAGTGCCACTTGCCAGTAGCCCATACCACCGGCCAGTGTCAGGGCCGCCAATGCCCCGCAGACAACCCTCCGCCGTGATACCCCCGCTGGCCGCGCCTGCTCCAGATCGATGCGATAAGGGGAACGCCGGGCGGATCCGGCCAGTTCCCATGCCTCGGTCAAATGTTCAAAAGCGTCGCGATTGGCAGAATCCGCGCTGATCCAACGACGAAAGCCTTCCTCGTCGGCGGCGGAACAATCATCCCCATGCAGGCGGGCAAGCCATACGGCCGCCTCCGCATCGGGGCCTCCCGGCTCATCCTCTGCCATCGGTTTTGTCACGCGTCCCGCTTCTTGGCCCATTGACCAATAAATAGGGCCGCCTTGGCAATATGCTTTTCCACGGCACTCTGGCTGATACCCAGGCGCTCGGCGATCTCGCGATATTTAAGATTGTCCAATCTGTGCATCTCGAAAATTTGCCTTGTTCGCGGGGTCAGTTGATCCAAACACTGCTGGATATAGTGTAGACGCGCACGGGTCTCAAAAACCTCATCCTGCAAAGGGCTGGAATCGGCCAGTTCCAAACATATTTCGTCAAAATCCTTTTGAGTAAAGCGTTCTTGCCGCCTGAAGCCATCGATGGCAACGTTCCGGGCCGCCCGGATCAGAAAGGCCTCGTTATCATCGACACAATGGTCGCGGCGATAGCGATGCAGGCGCAAAAAAGCCGAATGCAAGGCATCCTCCGCATCGTCATGATGGACGTTGCGGCGGATCTTGGTCAGCACTCTTCGCCAAAACCGCTTGTCGCGCAATTCCTCTTCCATCCGCGTTTGCCTCCCCACGCGTGATACGCCCCATCATCGCTTCTCATTGTTGCGGCACAGCAGCCCTATCGATAGGCCGGCGCCATTCATTCAAATAGCGACAGGGCTGTTAGCAAGCAGGCCAAGACCATGGTTTCGGGACGCTGGCGTCGGGCGAAGCGCCAATCATAACCTTATGGCGAGTGGCCACGCCCCTGCGTGAGGGGCGACTTGCCCAGGTCTTCGAACAGTCGATGCGAAATTGTAGATCCCCCAACGCTGGTGGTCGATGGGAACGGGATCGTCGGTGATAAAGGGCAGGCCAGCATAGGCCGGCGTGGCCAGCCCGGCGCACAAAACGGCGAATAGGGCGAAACGGAAACGCATTGGCGACAACATCAAACCTGCTTTCTGGCGTTGGTGATGTTGGCTGTATGGGCCGCGAAACTTAACTGAGACTTAGAACTCCTGCGACAAGCTGGGGATGAGGCTTTCTGCGGGTTTTGGCAGGCACCAGTTCGCGCATTTTCAACACGAGCCTGCTCCCATGGAGGGGGGTGTTGCGCACGCAGCGGCTGGTTTCTGCGCAAACTGACATTCCCCGCACCGCTTCGGAGCGTCGCATTTTGGTCGGTGACTGCGGAAAATGTTAGACATTGCGGACATTCAGGACACCATTTGGGGATGTCATCGCCCGCCCGCAACCACCTCAGCGCAACAGTTCGCTCACCAACGATGGCTTCTTGGCGATCATCGCCAGCAGCACCTGGGCGGGGCCGGTCGGGCGACGACGGCCATGCTCCCAGTTCAGCAGCGTGCCTTTTGCAACCCCAATGCTGCGGGCAAAGGCACCCTGGGACAGGCCGGTGCTGGCACGGATGGCTGCCACATCGACAGCAGGCACTTCCACATGGTGGACGACGGCACCCGTTTCGCGGCCTTCCGCGAAGGCCAAAGCCTCGGTCAGGCCTTGCTTGATGCTTTCAAAAGCGCTCATGATCGATCTCCATAATGCGCGAGCAGAAGTTTTCCGAGCGCGATCAATTCCGCCTGCTCAGCCCTGCTCAGATTGTCTTTCTCGTTCTTGGCGAACACCGTGACCAGAAAGATCGGCATCGCCACACCCCCGAAAACATGGATCGTCCGGTAGCCACCGCTCTTGCCGCTGCCCTCGCGAGCGATACGGGCCTTGCGCAAGCCACCGCCCAAGGAAACACCTGCTTCTGGATTTGCGGCAATATAATTCACCAGTGCGGCGCGCTCATCATCGGACATGATCGCCTTAGCCCGTCGCAGAAACTCGGGCAGTTCCACCACGGTCTGCAAATTAGTCATAGGCGCCTTTTATATGCCAATGACGCATGGGTCAATGGCGTGTGCACACACAGGAACTCTCAACAACGATGGCCAGGTCAAAGCAGCACCGGAGCGCCTATTTCGCAAATCATGCCGAAGACGGCATGGTGGCCAGCCCTATGACGGCTGTCGGCGTAAGCAGGCGCTCTTGCCACCGCACTGGAACGACGTGATCTGGTCGAGGCTGTGTAAAAACGCGCCAAGGTGAAGGTGGTAGATTTTAGCGCGATGGCAGGCTGTGCATGATTTTGCTGAAGACGCGGGCCGCGATCAGGTCCGGATCACTGCAATGAGTGGCTGGACGCCCATCATCTGGATCATCCGCTTCATGTTGTAGGCCAGCACGCACAAACTCATCTCGGTCCTGACGTTTTTGAGTGTCTTGGTCAGAAAGTGGGTGCTGCCCATCCAGGATTTGAGCGTGCCGAACACGTGTTCGACGGTTCGTCGCCGGATGCCCATGGCATTGGGTAACAAGTCGAGCCGCCTTTGCATGGCGTCGATGACGGCCTCATGCTTCCATCGTTTGACGCGCTTCACGTATTCAGTGGTACAGCGCGGCCGCAGGACGCAACTCAGGCAGGCTCTCAGGTTGCGGTAATGGTCGATATCGCCGTGATGGTCCGACCGTGCCCGCGCCTTGGTCAGATGCTCCCCTGCCGGGCAGGTGTAATGGTCGTGGTTGGCGTCATACACGAAGTCAGCCTTGGTGAAGAGGCCGCGCTGAGCTTTGCCGGAGGTGTCGGTCCTGGGCACGCAGGGGAGAATGCCGGTGCCTTCGCATTCCAGCACCTGCTCGCCGTTCATATAGCCGCGATCGGCCAGGACGGTGATTTCGGGCGCGCCGATGGCCGCTTGCGCTTGCCGGCCCATCGGCGCGAGTTGCGCCCGATCATTGCCCTCGTTCACCACTTCGTGCGCGACAATGAGGTGGTGTTCGGCATCCACCGCTGCCTGCAGGTTGTAGCCGACAATGCCAGTGCCGCGCCCGCTGCTGTTCATCGACCTGGCATCCGGATCGGTCAGGGATACTTGATGATCAGGCGAAGCCTCAACCTGTGCGGCCATTTCCTTCAGGAACCGCATCTGACCGCGCAAGCCTGCGATCTTCTCGCGGATCTGTTCGACCCGCGCTTGCGGAACGTCGCTGGCTTCGCGATCGGCACGGTCGAGTGCCGCCAGATACCGGTCGATGCTGGCCTCTACCTGCTCGATCCGCTTGGCAGCTTTGTGCGCCGTGTAGTTGCGGTCCCGGTTGTTTACCGCTTTGAACTTGCTGCCGTCGATCGCGACGGTCGCCTGTCCGAACAGGCTCAGCTGTCGGCAGAGAACCACAAATTGGCTGCAGACAGCCCGAATAGCATCACCATTATCCCGCCGAAAATTGGCGATCGTCTTGAAGTCCGGTGCCAATCGACCGGTCAGCCACATCAGTTCGATATTGCGCTGCGCCTCGCGCTCCAGTCGTCGGCTCGACTGGATCTTGTTTAGATAGCCGTAGAGGTAAATCTTGAGCATCGTCGAAGGGTGGTACGCGGGGCGCCCGGTCTGTGCCGGCGTCGCTCCGGCGAAGCCAACTGCCACTAGGTCCAGTTCGTCGATGAATGCCTCGACAACCCGTACCGGATTGTCGTCCGCGACATAATCATCCAGTGACGCTGGCAGCAAAAAGTCTTGCCTACGATCCTGTTCCTCGACGAAACGGCCCATCGCGAAACCTCCCGAATAACCGGGTAACACTACCATAGAATGGCGTTTTTACACAGCCTCGGTCGGAATCAGCCGTTCCGTGTATGGATTATGCCCCCCAATTGCGCCTCAAAGGCGGAAGGTATCGCCATCAAATCAATCGTCTTGGCGCGCATTAGATGCCCTTGGACAGCCATCGCCTCATCGACGGCGTCTCCGACCTGCGGGTGCAAGAGGATACCCTCGGAGCACAGGCTGGCCCGATCATCCGCCAGTTCCTGTGTCCGCAGATAAGCGTACATCTGGTACAGGTAGCCGCTCTTGAGCATGGCCTCGCGGTAATCGGACTTGGTGAAGATGCGGGTGAATTTGGTGTCGATGACGATCCTGCGCCCAAGCGCTATATGGTTGAGTTCGATGTCAGTCTGCATGCCAGGTAGGATGGAGGCCATGCCGTCGGTCCTTTGGTCGCAGGGCCATTGTATTCTGCGCCCCTGCTTCACCGTCCAGCCTTCACCAGCGAGTTGCAACCGTAAAGCGTTGCCCACCGCCCGTTCGAATAGGCGCCTGACAAGATGCTCTTGGTCCACCGGTAAAGCGCCTGCCACTGCCCCTGCCGCTTGGGATGGGATGAGTGCATCAAACACCATAGTCGCCAGAGCAACCATGAACCGATCAGCGGTTTCGTTACGTCCGATCTGATCAGTGGCCATTTCAGCTCGAGATGGGCGGGTGGCTGACACACCAAGGCGACCGAAATCTCCGGATGCCGTTCGGCACCGATGGGCAACATCCGCGTTCGTTATCCTGCCCGCCAAACGATCCAAGGCGGCACGAACAAGCCGATTGCGCGGCGTGTCCATGGTATGCTCGTCGAAAGAGCAGGCGATTTGCCCACGATCCATGAGCTGTCGTGTCTCGGTCTCCAGCAGATCAATCCTGCCCCGGACGCGCGACAAGGTTGCCGATCGGACCCGATAGCCTCGGCTCAAATTTCTGCGCAACCGTTGATCGACGACTGTGGTCAACAGGCGCCCGAGGAGTTCTGGCAAATCGCGGGCTGCCTCGACATCATGGTCGAACCGATCCCGTAGCTGCACCATATCCGCCGCGTATAGAAAGAGCAGCCAGATATTCCGGAGCGGGATTGCCCCGTAGGTCGACATTACAGCCCAGCCAACAGCTTTGCCGCAGCCTCATGCGACCGATCGGGGGTGTCGAACCAATACTCGCTGAGCAATGGCTCGATTTCGGTCTGGACGATCTCGCGAAACCAGTCGTGCGGGCTTTTGACCGATTGCCCAGGCGTGACAAACGAATGGCCGACCTTGAATTGTGGCCCCAAGGCTCGATCCTCTGAAATTTCCTCGTTGAGCGCGCCGAGGCGATCCCTGACCAGTTCAACGAAATCAACAGGCAGGTCTCGCTGGGCGCACCAGCTTTGCCAGGCTTCGTTGAGTAGCGGCTCCAGAGTGACAAATGCAAAGCGGCGCCGAAGGGCGAGATCGACCAATGCCAGTGACCGATCAGCAATGTTCATGGTGCCAATGATGTAGAGGTTATCCGGCACATGGATGCGCTCGCCCGGCACTTTGCGATAGGCGAGTTCCATCGCATCCGCCCTGCTGCGCTTGGTGTTTTCGAGCAAGGTCAGCATTTCGCCGAAAACCTGCGCGGGGTTGCCGCGATTGATTTCCTCGATGATCAGTACGTGCTCGACGTCAGGTTGCGCTTTCGCCGCCTCGACGATTTGCAGGAAGACCCCATCGCTGAGCGTTAATTTCCCTTCAGCGGATGGCCGGTAGCCGCGCACAAAATCTTCATAAGACAACGACGGATGGAACTGGACCGACCTTAGCTGATCTGCTCGCGGTGAATGTTGCCCGATCAAAGCCCGCGCCAAGCGCTTAGCAAGCCAGGTTTTGCCTGTTCCGGGCGGCCCCTGAAGGATAAGGTTCTTTTTTACGCGCAGTCGCTCCAGCCATGCGGCGAGATCCGCCTCCGCCATAAAGCCGCCCTCCGCCATGATGTCGGCTATGCCATAGACATCGACAGCTTGGGCCTCATCTTCGGCCTCATCCGCTTCATCGTCGCTTTCCGCTTCACTCAGCGGGTCGACGTCCGGGGCAAAGCGTTCAATCCAATACGGGTGAGCCAGAAACTTCCCGTAATCCTGATCCGCGCCTTCAAACGTGAAGGCCACCAGCTGGCGAGCCATATCATCATCTTCAAACCGCGCGCGAGAAACGGTGGTGCGATAGGTATAGAGATACCATTCTCGCGGTTCCGCGAGGGGTTGCCAGTCGACATCAACCGTGCTGCCATCACCACGATTGGCCGTAATGGTGCCAATGGCCCTGATTTTCATCGCACTGACTGGGCGCCCTCGATTCTCAAAAGGCACATTGTGCTTACGGACGTAGGACGACTTGATCGCGATCCGATCGCCCGGCTTCATCTGACGGACGAGGTCAGAGAATTTATCATCGGAGCCGTTTTGCCAAATACCTTCACTCAAGAAGCGGTCCGTCTGATCGCCGCTGTCTCCCCACCAGTGGGAGCCCACAAACCAATAGCTGACCGTGGTCGCTGCCCCCGCATCTTCGGGCGCTTGCTGCTCATCTTCATCCCGGGGCAGTGAAGCTTGCACCCCTTTGAAAATTTCAGCGGCCTGTTCTGCGGTAAGGTGCGTTGCCCTACCGGCTTCCGTCAGCCCCCAGATTCCGCGCTGGGGAGCATACATCAGCCCAGCCTTAGTCAGGTAGAACCTCGCCCAAGCAACCCGGTTCTCGAACTTGGGCCTGCCATTCTTGTTCGCCTGCTGAAGGAATTCATCAGGAACGCTGTAGCGCTCGATTATCGCGTCAAAGATCTGTTTTGGCGCTGCCTTACCACCCAAATCACGCAAAATGTCCAACATGGGACCAAAATAGCTGACAAACTGGGGGGCTCCAGCGATCTTCTCGTCGTAAATCCCCATCAGCCTCTTTCCCATTCAATGCAGCCACGAATCGCAAACGGCGGAAAATGCACATTTTGCCCGCTAATTCGCTCCTGATATGCCCCGCTGTAATATTGTAAAGTCGGCGCATAAGGCAGGCACCTGAATGGAGGGCGGCTTTGGCACCCGTTTATTGGGCCGGCGGTGACCGCATTCGCTGCAACAGCGATCAATGGGGCGCAGTGCGTGGAATGACCGGTATTGGCGTAGACTGACGATCCAAGTAATGCATCGGAACGTCGTGGTCTGGTCGGGTCACGCCAGCAGCAGAACGCGGTGTCGTGGGACCTTGTTGCCGTTGAAGCGGCTTGGTCCGAGCTGCGCCTTCGGGCAAGAGCGGTCGCCCCAAACGAAATCCAGATGCGCCTGTTTACGGCGATTATGTCGTGGCCTCTGGAACGGAAGTTTCAAAGATCGAAACTGGCCGAAACGGACATCGGCTTTTGGCTATGGGCCAATAGGTAGGAATTTATCCGATTCTCGCGGTGCTCTGCCCTTAATCCATCCAGCAGGCAGATTTTTGGGCGCCGGTCTACAAGCCTCGCCTGCGAACACTTAAAAAGGGGCACTCCCGAATTGCTGGGAATACCCCTTCCCTAAGCATTAACGTCGTCAGAACTTGAAGCCACCACGCAGCCCGAACGTACGCGGGGCCTGGAATTCATACTCGTTGGTGTTCGAGTTGAAATTCCGGATCGCGCGCGACAGGACCACCTTGTCGGTAAGGTTGCGGATGAACAACTGGACCTGCCAGACCCCATTGTCCGGGGCATAGGTCATCGACGCATTGCCAAGGAAATAGGCGCCAGAGCGAGTGTCCGCATCGTTGAACACCGTGTAATAGAACTTCGAGGAATATTTCCCGTCCACACGCATCTTCACCTTGCCCGATCCAAGGGCAAAGCTCTGCTCGACCGCTCCGCCCAGCACAAAGGACGGGGCATTGGGCAGCATGTTTCCGCCAATGTTGCGATTGACGGCATTGTTGGTGTTGGAACCTTCCGACACGGTGATGCCGTTGTCAAAGGCGGTATGCAGCCATGCGGCATTGAGATCGATCCGCGTTGCCTGACTGACCAGCGCGGTAAATTGCGCCTCGGCGCCATAGATCCGGGCGCCGCCGGTGTTGAACACCTGCAGGAGATTGTTGGCGATCTGGTTGGCCTGATAATTGGTATAGATCGTGTAGAAGGCCGACGCGTTGAATTGCAGAGTGTTTCCGGCAAAGCGGTTTTTCGTGCCGATTTCAAAGGTCTTGACCTTCTCGGGCTGATAGGTCGTCACCCCGGTTGTGGCCGTGTTGAAGCCGCCCGATTTATAGCCCGTATCGAACTTGGCATAGACCATCGTCCCCGCGCCGGGCGTATAATCGAGGCCAAGGTGATAGCTGGGCTGCTGATCGTGCAGCGTGCCATCGCCCGAGGTGATGCTGGCCGGGGCGCCAATGAAGGGGCTGGCCAGCGCCTTGAGGAAGGTCATGTTCGTGCCGGTGCGGACTTTGTCATCCCACGTATAGCGCGCGCCCGCGCTCAGCCGGAGCTGGTCCGTCAGACGCAGGGCGGCCTGACCGAACGCGGCCTGCGATTTGCTGACCACATCAAAGTTGAAATGAATGCCATAGACACCCGCCTGACACAGATTGTTGAGCGGGCCGCCCGGAGCAAAAGCCCCCACGCAATCCAGATTGATGATGCCATTGTCGATCACGCTGTGTTCGCGAAAGTTGAAGTAGCCGCCCTGAATCGAGAATTTGCGCTCGGCCGGTGTCGAGATCCGCACTTCATGGTTCCAGGTCTTGGGCATTTCGCTGTTGCGGAACTGGCGCGTTGCCGGATAGCCAAAGGCGGGGTCAGTGCCGTCCAGGGCATGATTATAGGTCAGGCTCTCATAACCGCCCGAATAGACCAGCGTGGCGTCAAGAGGCAGTTGGTCATAGGTCATTTCCCAGCGGAAACGATCGGCCTGCACCTTGTTGTAAACCGGCGTGAAACCGGGGAACTGGTGGGCATTGCCAAAATCGGGCATCGTTTTGATCGGCGCCTTGAACACCACCGGCCCCAATTCATCGATGCCATCATGCTGATACGAACCCCACAGCTTCAGGCCCGTGGTCGGCTGGACCGCCAGTTGCGCGCGGATGGAAGCGCCGTTTTCGTCATTGCCGCCCTGATTGATGCCTGTGCGGAAACGATAGGAATCATGGTGCCGAAAGACGCCCGATACCCGCGCCTGAACCATATCGGAAAAGGCCAGATTGACGCCCATCTCACCGTTGAACGCACCGAAATTCCCGACCTCGGCCGAGCCATAGCCGCCAATGGTCTTGCCCGGACGATTGGTGATGATGCTGACAAGGCCGCCGGTCGAATTGCGCCCGTTGAGCGTGCCCTGCGGCCCTTTCAACACTTCCACGCGGGCAAGGTCATACATGCCCAGTTGCAGCGAATAGGGGCGGTTTGTGAAAAACCCGTCCCGCGCCACAGGTACCGAGGGATCGCCGATTTCGGTCGTATCGGTCGAGGCAATGCCGCGAATGGCGACATAGGCCGTGCCGTTGTTGCTGGTGAAATTGACGCTGGGATCGACCGCGGCAAGGGCCGCGACATTGTTGACGCCCTGATTGGCCAGATCGGAGCCAGTGTAGATCGTCAGGGCAATGGGCGTTTTTTGCGCGGCGGATTCGGTGCGTTGGGCCGTGACGATAATTTCCTGCAAACCGCTGCCCTTGGGGGCCGCCTGCGCCCATGCCGCGCCCGGTATCGCGCCTGCCATCATCGCCGTGCCGGCAAAAAGGAATATGCGAGTATCGATCATGTCTCTCCCCTTGTTCCGTCCTGTTGTTGATTGCCCGGTGCATCCTGTGTTGCGGATGGCGAAAGGTCCGGGCTGGACGATCAAGGAGTGACAATCAGAACGTCATAACTCAATATCGTATTGCATATTACTATCATCACTGTAATTGATGATAGTTTTGGCGCGCAAGTGACGGGCCGATTCCAGACCTAGATGCGACATGGGCCATCAGGTTCGTACCGACAAAGCACCCATGACCATGCCGGAAACGACAAGAGACGAGGCGGGCCAATTGGAGAGGCAGGCCCGCCCGGTCTCCGACCATCACGCACCGATCAAGCGACTCTGATCAGGCGCACGTTGATCAGGCGATGGTAAGGTGCAGCGAGGGCAGCCCCTCGATCCGTCCGACAATGCGATCTCCGGCCACCACCGGCCCGACCCCGGCGGGCGTGCCGGTATAGATCAGATCGCCCGGCTCCAGCCGGTAATGGCGGGAAAGCTGCGCAACGATCTCGGCGCAATTCCAGATCAGTTGCGCCAGATCGCCCGATTGCCTTTGCTCGCCATTGACATCCAGCGTGATCGCCCCGGCCTCGGGCAGGCGCCCTTCGGCAATCGGCACGATAGCGGCGATGGGCGCGGACTGGTCAAAGGACTTGCCCGCTTCCCATGGACGGCCGGTGTCGCGGGCGCGCAATTGCAAGTCGCGGCGGGTAAAGTCGATGCCCACCGCCGCGCCGAACACATGGGTACCGGCCTGTTCCACCGCAATATCCGCCCCGCCCTTGCCGATGGCCAGCACCAGTTCGATCTCGAACTGATAATCCTGAGTCGCCACGGGATAGGGGATGGTCGCGCCATCCTGGACGATGGCATCGGTCGGCTTTTGGAAGAAGAACGGCGGCTGCCGCTCATCCTGACCCATCTCGCGGATATGGTCGAGGTAATTGCGGCCCACGCAATAGATCCGCCGCACCGGATAGAGCCTGTCGCTGCCCACAACCGGCACGCCCATCACCGGCGCGGGGGCGAACACATATTCAGTCATTGCCACGCTTCTCCCTGAAGAAATCAAGCTTTTCCTGCACCACCTGGTCGGAATAGCTGAACAGCACCATGTCCTGGGCGGCCTCGAATGTGACCGGGAACCAGCTTGGGACGACAAAGATGTCCTTGGCGGTGACGGCATAGGTCTGATCGCCCACGCGCACCGTGCCGCTACCTTCCACCACATTGAACACCGTGCCCGCCGTCGAGCGATAGGGCGCCGAGACAAACCCCTTGGGCAACAGGCGCATCGCGGTGGAAATGGTGGGCATGGCCGATCCGCCGGTCAGCGGATTGATGTAATTCATGCGGAACCCGTGACAGACGTCCGGCTCGCGGAACCGTGCCAACCTGTCGAGCGCCTCGCGCGTGCGGCGATAGGGATAGTTGAAGATCGGCGAGGTTTGCGAGGCATGGGCGTAGCCATCGGGCACCATATTATATCCCACCTCGGCCATCGTCCCGCCTTGCGGCTTCAGTGTCGGATGGGTCGCGCCGGGATAATTCTCGCGGAAAGAGGCGCTGAACAGGTTGACCATATGCATGTCCAGCCCGTCGATCCACACCATCGGCCCGTCGGATTCATTGCCATGGTCGTGCCAAGTCATGCTGGGCGTGATGACGAAATCGCCCACTTCCATCATCGTCTTTTCGCCCGCAATGGCCGAATAGGCATCGCGCCCCTCGACGATAAAGCGCAAAGCCGAGGCGACATGTTTATGCGCCGGGGCGATCTCGCCGGGCAGGATGATCTGAAGGCCGCAGAACAGGCTGGGCGTGATCTTCGACTGGCCCGGCAGGCCGGGGTTTTCCAGCACCATCACCCGTCGCTCGGCCTCTTCGGTGCCGATCAGGTCGCAGGCTTCCATCAGATAGGGCCGCACCTGCGCATAGGCATAATGCGCGGGCAAGGCCGTCACCTTGGGCTCGGCCGTCACCAGCCCGTGCAGCACCCGCCAGAGCGGCGCGAGATGAGCATCCCTGGCCCGCTCGTAAAAGCCCATGCGGCCTTCTTCGGCCGCCAGATTGACGGTTTCGACAATGCCATCCGTCTCGCTCATAGCACTTCGTCCTCGATGGGATGCCGCAGGATGCCGACATCGCTGACCTCAACCTCCAGCACATCGCCCGGTTTCATCCAGAGCGGCGGCTTGCGCTTGCCCCCGACGCCGCCCGGCGTGCCGGTGGCGATCACATCGCCCGGCTCCAGCGTGGTGAAGGTCGAGCAGAAGGCGATGATTTCCGGGATGCTGAAGATCAGCAGGTCGGTGGTGGTGCGCTGAACTTCCTCGCCATTGAGGCGGGTGATGAGGGTGAGGTTTTTGCCATCCTCGATCTCGTCGCGCGTGACCATCCATGGGCCGAAACCGCCGGTACCGATGAAATTCTTGCCCGGCGTCCATTGCCCGGTCTTGTGCTGCCAGTCGCGGATCGTGGCGTCGCAATAGGGGGCGTAACCGGCCACATGCTCCCATGCCTGGTCGGTCGGGATGCGCCGCCCGCCCTTGCCGATGACGATGGCGATCTCGCCTTCGAAATCGAGCTGCTCGGATTCCTGCGGACGCAGCAAGGGCTGATCATGGCCCACCTGCGTATTGGCAAAGCGGGTGAAGATGATGGGCGCTGCGCTTTCATCCCGCCCGGTTTCAAGGCGATGGGCATGATAGGCGATGCCGACGCAGAAGATCTTGTCCGGATCGGGCACAACAGGTAGGAGTTCCACCTCCGCCAGCATCAGCCCCGCCTCGCGCCCGTCGAGGGCAACCGGCAAGGCATCCTCGGCCAGCGCCCGGCGCAGGCTGGGCGCCAGATCGGAAAGATCGACGATCCGGCCTTCAGGCGTCACCGCGCCCCAGCTTTCCCTGCCCTCATGGCGATAGGATGTCAGTTTCACTTCGCAATCCCCTTGGCCAGAAAGGCGTCAATCGCGGCCTGCGCGAATTCGGCATCGAGATGCGGCGGTGCGCCGGCCACCCCGACCGCGCCCACGCATTGCCCATCGACGATCACCGGCAACCCGCCCTCGATCGGCGTATGGGGCAGCTTCACCATCGAGAAGCGGCCTTCGTTGAGCGGCTTTTCAAAGAAGGTGGTGGGATGGCCGCCCTCGGCCGAACTGCGCGCCTTGTCGAAGGAACCTTGCGCGCTGAACAGAGGCGCGCCGTCCATCCGCGCCAGCGCCTGAAGATAGGTGCTTGTGTCAACCACCGAGACGGAGATGGGGAACCTGTCCCCCTTCGCCCGTGCAGCAGCGCAGGCCGCCTCGGCCAGGAACTGCGCCTCGGCAAGGCTGAGATTGTTTCGGCTGATCATTGGCCCTTGTCCTCTCCATGGCCATGTTGGCGGAAGAACTCCTCCACCACGCGGTTGTAATGGGCCGGTTCCTCGAAATAGGAGGAATGGCCGCTGTCGGGGAATGTGTAGACCTGCGCGCCGGGAATGAAGCCGGCCGCGATCTTGTGGGTTTCAGCGCCCAGCAGCTTGTTCTGCAATCCGCCCATCACCAGCGTCGGCACGCGATAATCCGCGAAATGTTCGGGCATCAGGCGCAATTCGGGATCGGTGATGTGCGAGGTATCGACCTTCTGGTTCTGCCGCGCCAGCATCTGATAAAGAGCGATGAGATCGGGCCGGTTGGCCACGAAATGCTCGGTAAAGCCCAGTTGGGTGGGGGCGACCTTCTCGCCGGCCCCGGCCCGCTTGAACGTGTTCGACACATTGGTCAGCGAGGCATGATGCGGGCCGTAAGCAGGCGTAGGCGAGCCAGACAGCACCAGCGCCCGGAACCTTTCCGGCTCGCGCACGGCCAGCGGCAGGCCGGCCCATGCGCCCATGGACTGACAAACAACGCCTGCCGGACCATCGGCCTCAGCGTCCAGAATGCGCGCCAGATCATCGGGGAACCAGCGCTGATGGAACGTCTCGGCCTTGCAGAGCGAGCCGCCAAACCCACGCATATCCATGCACAGCACGCGGTAATTGCGGGCAAAATGGGCGACCTGCTGGAAGAAGACCGTGGCATTGGCCCCCGCCCCGTGGACAAACACGAGCAGCGGGCCTTCGCCGGTGACATCATAGCGCAGACGCGCATCGGGTACATCGATATAAGGCATCAGCCGAGCGGCCCCAGAAAGGGCGGCTGAAACCAGCGCTCGCCGCCATGTTGGATGGTGGCCGGAAGATCGGCCATGGCGGGCGGAGTGCTGCCCCCCGCATCGAAACGCTCGGCGCCATAGGTAATCTGGATGGCGACCGCCTCCGGCCCCTTGACCCAGAAGCCGTAGGACAGGCCGGGCGAGAGATCGGCGGGCAGATCAAGGATCACATTGCCCCGCGTGCGCAGGTAATCATAGGCTGCGCGCAGCTGGTCATAGCTGGCCACGGCAAAGCTGCATGCAGCGCCAATGCCCAGTTCGCCCTTCATCGCCTCGGGCAGAAGGGCCAGCGAGTGGTGTTCATCCGCGGCGCGCAGGAAGATCATACCCCCGCGCCGCTCAGTCACCTTAAGGCCCAGAGTGTCCTGATAGAAAGCCAGACTGGCCTCCGGGTCGGCAACGAACAGGCAGGCCCGCGCGAGGCGCGTCAGGCGGAAAGGCTGAGGCAGCAGGACGCCTTCGACATCATAGGCAGCCTCGCGCTTTTCCTCATGGCGGAAGCCGGGCAGGATGCCATCGCGGGCCTCGATATCGCAGACCTCCTGATGCTCGCGGATCTGCGGCAAGGGCGGGCGGGTGTGATAGGCCCGCTCGGCATAGGCGACCGGCTTGCTGCGCCCATCCCAGCCGACCTGCTCCATGCCGTAATAGATTTCATTGACATAGCCGTCCGGGCAATAGGCATAGGCATGCCAGTTCGACCCCGGCGAATCCCGCCCGATCCGGCGCAGGCGGGCATTGTGGTCGAGGTAATCGATCCCCTCGACCACCTGCTTCAGGCTGCCGACCTGCCATGACAATTGATTGACCAGCGCGCCTTTACGCGCCGGTTCGCGCGTATCGACCAGCAACTGGCTGCCGATCACCATCGTATGGTGATCGCTGTTGCAGCGGATGAAATAACCCAGCGCGTGTTCCTTGGGCAATTCAGGCACGCGGGTGGTAAAATCGTCAATATCGCTGCAAAAAAGCCCCAGTTCCTCGGTCAGGAAGCGCAAAGTGCCGGGCAGATCGGGCGTGTGATAGCCGAAATGGCCAAGCCGCTCGATGCGAAAGGGGCGATCCAGTTCAAGGCCGCCGACGAGATAGGTCATGGTATCTGTCCTTATGAAAATCAGGCGGCGGTCAGCGCGGCAACAGGCGCCTTCATCTGGCAGGCCAAATCGGCGATCACGGCGTTGATCTGATCCATTGCGCCGCCGCCAAAGGCGAAGAAATCGGGGCGCAGGATCACGAATTCGCAGCCATGCCGGCGCAGGAATTCGCCATAGACCCCGTCACAATCCTCCAGAGCGTCAGGCGATGCCGGATCGCCAAACACGCCGATCCCCACCTTGCGCGCGGCCAGCCACGCCTTGCTGTCCGCATTGAGCGCGGTCCGGACATCCGCGCTCGCCCAGATCTGGAACCCGGTGCCGAGCAGATCGTCGCCCCGGCACCAGCGCAGACCCACGCCCTTGCGCAAAATCCCCTGCGGCGTCATCGACCCGGCGGCCGAGCAACCTTCCTGCAGGATGCCCGTCGTCATGCCGGGCAGATCGGGCGGGCGGCGGTCGCCTTGCTCGCGCATGCCCTTGTTGCGCTGCGCGGCCTCGTCCGAGTCCACCACATTGACCACGCGCGAGAGCATGTCCGAGCCTTTGAGGATCGTCATCAGATGCGGCATCCGCTCGATCTGATAGAGGTCGAGCAGGCTTTCCTCGCTGCGGCCCGAGAGAACCTCGATCAGCTTCCAGCCCAGATTGCGCCCATCGCGGATCGCCGCACAGCCCCCCTGCCCCATATAGGGCGGGAAAGTATGCGCCGCATCGCCCGCCAGAAATACGCGCCCGACCCGCCATTGCTGCGCCAGACGGGTGTAATAATGATAGACCACCTGACGCATGATCCGCACATCATCAGGCCCCAGCCCATGTTCGCGGGTCAGGAATTCCCACGCCACTTCGGGGACGGTGACCTGCTCGTCGGTTTCCCCTTCCATCACGCGGAATTCGAGGCGCAGATAGCGCTCGCCAATGGGCATATACATATGCGGCCGGGCGGGATCCATGAAGATGGCCAGCCTGTTGAAATGTTCCGGCAGCGGGCGCTTGAGTTCGGCGTCGAAATTGAGCCAGCGCTCGTGCAGGTTGAAATCGGTCAGTTCGACGCCCAGCTTCTCGCGCACCGAACTGCGCGCGCCATCGGTGCCCACCATATAGCGGGCGCGGAACGTCTCGGCCTTGTCGCCAGCCTGACCCGCCGCGGCATCGAAAGGCGCGATGGTCAGCGTGACTCCATCCTCGTCCTGCACAAAATCCTGCATTTCCCAGCCGCGTCGGATTTCGACATTGGCCATGGCCTCGACCTTGTCGGCAATGCCGCGTTCGAAATCGGGCTGAAAGATCGAGACCCGCGCGGGCCAACCGCCAATATGGCCAGGATAAAGCACGCGCATCAGCGGCTGCCCCTCCGCGTTGAGGAAATGGGCCGCATCCTGCACGCAGCTTTCCTGAAAGCCCCGGTCCACATCCGCGCTGGTGGCCTGAACGATCCGGCAGCATTCGCCATCCAGCGTCGTCAGGCGGGGCAAAGGATAGGGCTGAGGCCAGCGTTCCACCACCAGCACTTTGAAACCCGCCTCACCCAGCGTTGAGGCCAGCACTTCTCCGGCTGGTCCGAAACCGATGATGGCTACATCGACATCATGCGACACGCTTTCCACTCCCCTCTTCATTCAAGTTCGGGGGCCTGTTTATGTGTCAAAACGTCATTGAACAACGCAGTGACGTATATTACAATCATCACTCCAATAAATGACATGCCGCCATGCCGCGCGGAAAAACGGGAGAAAGCCCTTGCCCAAAGCCGGTTCGGATCTGGCCAGCGAAACCACACGGATCGACCTCAACCTGCTGCTGGTGTTCGATATGGTGATGATCGAACGGCATGTGACGCGCGCCTCGATCCGGCTTGGCCTGACGCAATCGGCGGTCAGCAATGCGCTCAACCGCCTGCGCGCGCTGTTCGACGACATGCTGTTCGTAAAGGCCGCGCGCGGCGTCGAACCGACGCAAAGGGCGCTGGTCCTGTGGCCCGAAATCCACGCCGCGCTGACCCAGCTACAAAGGTCGGTCCGGCCCGGCCTGTTCGATCCGGCGACCAGCACGATCGATTTCCGCATCTCGATGGTCGATCTCTCGGCGGCGCTGCTGACGCCTAATCTCTATCGCTGCATTCACGAGGACGCGCCGGGGGTCAGCCTGTCCTTCGTCCCGCACAATCCCGAACTGACCGCCGAAAGACTGGTGCGCGGCGAGGTGGATTTCGCCATCAGCATCGAACCGCCCAGGATGACCGTGCTGGAGGCGATCCCCCTCTGGTCCGAGGGCTATGTCATTGCCGCGCGCAAGGGCCACCCCATGCTGGATCACCCCCTGAGCATCGATGAATTATGCAGCCTGCCCCAGTTGCATATCAATCTTTCGGGATCGCCCTCTTCGGTGTCTCCGGTCGATGCCGCGCTGCAGGAACTGGGCAAGAGTCGGCCGATCAAGCTGGTGGTCAACCAGTTCCTCGTGGCCACCACCATGCTGCGGGAATCCGATCTTCTGGCGGTCCTGCCGATGCGGCTGGTGGCCGATGGCTTTCGCCAGAACTGGATCACGTTCCAGCCTCTGCCCATCGCCCTGCCGGAAGCGGCGCTGCATCTGGTCTGGCACAAGCGCAACAACGGGCTTCAGGCGATGGCTTGGCTCAAGCGCAAGATCCTTGATGCAACGACCATGCTCAATGCCGATATCAAGGCGCGGATCGGGGGATAGGGCGCCTTACGCCTTATGCTCCTTCATCCGCGACACCGCCGCATCGCAGGCACGCGCCGTCAACGCCATATAGGTGAGCGAAGGGTTCTGACATGCGCTCGAACTCATGCAGGCGCCATCGGTGATCAGCAGATTGGGCACGTCATGCGCCTGATTGAAGCGGTTGACCACGGATTGCGCCGGATCATGGCCCATCCGCGCCCCGCCCATCTCATGGATCGAGGAGCCGCCCGGATCAGGCTGAGATGAGGACATGAGGACGGTGCAACCGGCACCCTCCAGCATCTTGCGCGCCTCGCTCTCCGCATCGCGCAGGGCGGCTTGCTCATTGGCGCCAAAGGTGAAGGCGATCTCCACCTGCGCCAGGCCTTGTGTGTCGATGGCCGATTTGTGCAGGGTAATGCGATTATCGGCCTTGGGCATGCATTCGGCAAAGGCGCCAAGAAACATCGTCCATTCGCCCGGCCCTTTCAGTTCCTGCTTCAATTCCGCGCCGAGGCCCGCCTGATCGCCGCCACGTTTCCAGCCGCGACGCGATGCCGCGCCCTGAAACATATAGCCGCGATGGAAGGCCTGAGTGTCCCCACCAATATTGCGGAAGCGCGGGATGATGATGTTATTGGGCCGATTGCCGAAATAGCTGCGATCATCGACCCCATGCACCAACCCTACCGCCGCCGTGGAGGAAGCATGATCCATCAGATAGCGCCCCAGCACCCCGCTCGAATTGGCAAGACCATTGGGAAAGCGTTCCGATTGCGATCGCAGCAGGATGGCATTGGTGTTGATCGTTCCCGCATTCATCACCACCAGCCGGGCGGTGAAGCGCTGGCGTTTTTTATCCTTCGTGCCCACCGTGCGCACGCCGGTGGCAAGGCCCGTCACCGGATCATGCTCTACCGCCTCGACCACCGTATCGGTCAGCACGGTCAGCAGGCCTGTGGCACGCGCTGCGGGCAGGGTCGAACTCTGGGTTGAGAAATAGGCGCCGAAGCTGCAGCCCCGACTGCACAGCAGGCGGTATTGGCAAGGGCTACGATCGCCCACCTGCCGCGTGATGTTGGACGAGCGACCGATAATCATGCGGCGATCGGGATAGTGGCTTTCAATGGCCTGCTTCACCCGCTTTTCCGCCGCGCGCAATTCCATGGGCGGGAGGAAGCGGCCATCGGGCAGCACCTCAAGCCCTTCCTCTGAACCGGAAACGCCAATGAAATTCTCGACATGATCGTACCATGGCGCCAGATCAGCATAGCGGATCGGCCAGTCCACGCCGTTCCCATCGGCCTTGTTTGCGCCAAAATCAATGTCGGACCATCGATAGCATTGCCGCCCCCAAATCAGCGATTTACCGCCCAGTTGATAGCCGCGAAACCAGTCGAACCGCGTCCCCTGCGCCTGCTGATAGGGATTGGCCAGATCATTGGCCCAGTGGTCCTGATTATATTCGTTGAAGAACATCGTCTTCTGGCTCTGGATGAAATATTCCCGTTTATAGAGATTGGCATCGCCAAAGCCGTGGAACGGCATCTCCCACGGGGCCTTCATCTCGTTCTTGTAATCGACCTGATGCTCGATGGGCGGCCCGCGCTCGATCATCAGCACCTTGAGGCCGCGCTGCGTCAATTCCTTGGCCGACCAGCCCCCGGTGATGCCCGAACCCACCACGATTGCGTCAAATTGGCTGTCCATCAGAACACATTCTCTACCCAGTAGTTCGACAAATATCGCACTTCGCCCACCGCGACATCGGCGCGGTAATCAGGCCCGGCGATCAGCTGGAAGCCAAGCTCGCGCTCACCGCCGATCTGGCTGGTGTAATAGGACGAGACGATGGCATCCTTGACCACGCGCCACAGGACAAAGCCGTCCATGGCCCCCGCCCCGGCACCATCGGCCGCCGCCGAGGTCTGCGAGCGCTGCGCCCGCGGGCGGCTGAAAGTTTCGCGGTCGAGCGTGGAAAGGATCTGCAATTGCTCGGCAGGGCCAGCATGGCTGAAATCGCCGCCCGCGCTCCATTGGTCCAGAGCATCGCGCAGCAGGCCCAGCGTATCGGCATTCCCGCCAAACAGCCCATGCTGAAAGGCGATGGGCAGGAAGGCCGGAACCCCGGCCCCCACCGCCCCCGGCGTATCCGTGGCGGGCAGCACCATGTCGCACAGGCGGGCGATAAAGGCGGGCGACACCGGATCGCGCCGCCCCACCAGCCGATAGGCCACGCCTCCCCCGGCCAGCAGCACCCCGCCAAGGGCGCTGAAGCGCAAGAGGTCGCGCCGAGGGATGGCGCTGCTCACGGCTGGATCCGGTCGAGGATGCCGCGGCACAGCGCATGATGGCGGCGGATCTTGTCAAAACCGTCAGCATCATTCCACATATGCCCTTCATATTCGCTGGACATGAAACCGTCATAACCCGCCGCGACGAAGACCGGCAGGATGCGCTCGTAATCGACCGCGATTTCCTGACCATTGTCGTCAAAGTCGAAGAATTTGCCGTGGATATGGATGACCTGCGGCATGATGTCGGCCCAGCTTTCAGGCGTCGCACGGCTGAACAGGCCAAAGATGATGACCAGCGCCATGATATGCCGGTCGGCAAAACCGCGCCCGCGCGCATCGGCGATATAAGCATCTCGCCGCTCATAGGGCTCACCTGCGCGCGCCCAATAGTCCTTGGCTAATTCGATCAGATCGGCAGGCACACCATTGTCAGCCTGAGCCTCAAAGAAACTGGGGGGAACGGCACGGGCAGTTGCTCCGAAATCGGGGATGAAGCCCAGATAGGGCGAGCCAACCCTTTCATACATCTCACGATAGGCCAGAATGTCGGGATGGTTGGCATGATGGGGCGCGTGAACCTCCAGCCCCAGCTTGACCCCCAGCTTTTCGGCGGTGGGAGCAAGCCGCTCGATCACCGCAGGCCCGGCGGGATATTGGTAACGCACCAGCGGGAAGCCGAGCCTGGCCGCCGCTTCAAGCTGGCCGATATGATAGGCAAGGCTCTCATCCTCGCTCATCGGCCTGTCCGGGTCGATCCGCAGATCGGCATTGATGCCAAGGCACGAGGGCACTAGCCCGGTTTCCTCGATCAGCGCGGCAAAACGCTCGGCAAATTCGTCGCTGACCTTGGGAAAGCCGCGAATGCTCTGGAAACCGACGACTTCCAGACCGGGGCCGATCCCGTCAGCGGCCACTTTGCGGACCAGTTCCTCGAAACTGTACTCGCGCGCATGGAACTGCGTGGTCAGGCTGTAGAGCGTGGTGCCAAGTTTCAGGCCTTTGGCATTGGTGGTGGTCATCGCGCGCTCCTTACCGGGCTGTCAGGGTCTTGGTGGTTTTGACGATGCGGTTCAGGCCCTGAATATAGGGCGGGCGCACGGCGATGGTGACGCAGACCTCATGCGTGCTGCCCTGCGCCACCGGAGCGTGAGCGACATGCAGCAGGGCGCTGTCCAGAACATACCAATAGTCATCGGTGCGCGGGCGCAGTTCGGCCGGGCGCAGCGTTTCGCCATTGAGTTCGAAGGTCACGTTTTCGAGCGCGATGACATGCCCGTCGAGCGCGACTTCGACCACCTCGACCACGGACAGGGGCAGGCTGCGATACCAGGGCAGGCGCACATCAACATCAAAGCCGGAGGCACTGGCGAACAGGCCGCCATCGCTCACCACGCGGTGATCCATCATGGGATTAATCCTTTTCAACGGAGGCGGCAGACGCGACGGTGCTGTCATACCGATAGAAAGACATGACGATCATCAGCGCGAGCATCAGCGCGGCCTGACCGCCGTAAAACACCCAGCGCAGCGCGCCATTCGTGCCCGCCGAGGCATGACCGGGCGCATAGCCCGCCCAGCCCAGCACATAGGCCGTCGCCGCAATGCCCAGCGCCATGCCCAGCTTGGTGCCAAAGCTGACGGTCGAGGCGAGCAGCCCTTCGGCGCGGTCACCGAAATGCCGGTCCTGATATTCGACGGCATCGGCGGCCATGACGAAAGTGGTGGTGGCCTGAATCCCGCCCACGATGTTCGAAAGGACGAAAATCGCGGTGAACAGCGGCAGGTTCCCTTCGGCAAAGGGCAGGGTGAGGAACAGCGCCAGCGACAGGCCGATGGCGCACAGATTGCCCCGCCTTTTGCCGAAACGCAGCAGATAGGCGCGCGAGATGAAGCCCCCGCTCATGATCGCCACCGACATCAGCGGCAAGGCGATGGAGATAACCGCCGGCTTGCCCAGCACATCCTTGGCCAGATAGACGAAGCTCGACACCATCACGCCGATCTTGACGAAGATCAGGATGGCCGCAGCAATGGTGATCCGCCAGATCGGATTGGCCACCATCTGGCGCAGGCTGACGCCCACCTTGCGCCCCTCGCCCAGCGCCGGGCGCGACAGGCGTTCACGCGTGTTGGCAAAGGTCAACAGATAGAGCGCCGCGCTGCCCGCGCCCATGATCGCGGCAGTGACAAGGAAACCGAACTGGCGATCCTGTCCTCCAATCATCCCGACCAGCGGCATCACCGCACCATAGGCGATGATCGAGGCCAGCGAGGAACCCATCGCGCGGAAACTGCCGAGTTGGGTCTTTTCGCCCGGATCGCGGCTGAGCATCGGCAGCATCGCGCCATAGGGCACGTAGAGCAGGGCATAGACAAAGCCCAGCAGGGTGAAGGTCACATAGGCATAGGTCAGGCGAAAACCGACCCCGCCTCCCGGCACCGCGAAAGTGGCAACCGTGAGCAACCCGAAAGGCACCGCGCCCCAGAGCAGATAGGGCCGCGCCTTGCCAAACCGGCTCTGCGTGCGGTCAACCAGCAGGCCGACCAGCGGATCGACCACTGCATCGGCCACCCGTGTCACCAGCATCAATGTGCCCAGCGCCGCCACCGGCAGAAGCGCCACATCGGTGTAATAGAGCAGGAGAAAACCCGTAACCATGTTCCAGGCAAGGTTGGAGGCCACCTCGCCGGCGCCATAGCTGAGCTTTTCCCGCATTGAGAGGCGGGCCGCACTCACGGCGGCAGTATCTTCGCTATGGCTGATGGGTAAAGCCGCCATGGCCATGCCGCCGCTCATTGCAATCCAACCGTGCGCGATGACGAAAGCTCAGGGGTGCGTGGCAGGTTTACGACGGAATAGTGGATGCCCCGGATCAAACCCGAAAGTACCATCGGTCTATCCGTCGATGGGCATCGAAGCGCCTTGAACGTCATCTCTCTTCCCTTTGCTCACGCAGAAAAGGTGGAGGTGATGTCGCGCGCCACCCATGCCGCCTCTCTGCGCCATTGCAGGCAGAGAGTTACGGACCACGAAGTCATCAATCAACGAACCGAACTATATAACAATCATCATTTTTATTAATGATACTTCCCTGCATCCGGGTGGGTACGAGTGAATGCCAGAAAGTTACCGCGCATTGCTCGCTCTGTCCGTCATCGATGTTGAGTTGCGCTGAGAATTGACCCGGGAGGGGCGTAAATTTTCACTGAGAATTGATGGAGTGGATGCCCCCTCCCGACGGCATCGAATGTGCCATTGTGACGTTTTCACAACGTCACAACAGAGG
>NZ_SACO01000021.1 GCF_004005905.1 Novosphingobium umbonatum | reverse complement strand
TTCGATCAAGAGCTGCATATCAACCAACTATGCCTGTAACCATCCCATGCAGCTGTCAAAGCCACCGATCCGGTCCGGCGCCTCTAAGCACCTACATCGATTCGGTCAACTCCATTCCTCGCAAAAAATACATCCCAACCTAAACCAAGGCTCAACAGCCATGGTTGCGGGGGCAGGATTTGAACGGTGTAACACTCAAGCAATCGTCCAAATCTAAGCCCAAAACCCAAAACTTATCCACAGGAAAGCGAAAAGAGACCTCCTCCTCCAATCGTAAGGAACCTTCACACGCTGCGCTGCCTAGAGGCTCAATTATGATCTTTGGGTGACACCCCTAATCCGTCGAGGACGCAACACATGGGGCTTCCGGAAATCCCGGCACCATTCAGACACCCCATCAGAATGCACTCAATCGTAGCTCGATGTGCCGTTTGCTAATGCGAACAGGCCACAGAGAGTACCCCAGCTTTCGACAAGGCAGCATGAGAAAGCTTCGTACCGATTGCCATCACAGGCCCGTTGACAGGCTGCCATGACGCCTCTGATTTGACGCTAATCCGCTTTTTAATGGTTATCCATCCAGCCACCTGACGCAACTGGACCTTGGAAAATGAGGGGCAGATCACCGCATAATGGGGCTCGCCCGGCACGATCGGGTATAATCCGATAGAAGCCCAGATATACCAACTGGTCATGCCGCCCGCATCGTCATCCATGCCATCGGCAAAGCCCTGCGGAGCAAGGGCAAAGCTGCGCCCGCGCCAAGGCATGTCACGCTTGCCCGCGTTGGTATAGGGGTGGTCGACCGGTTGATCCAGCAGGCGGTGAACCAATTGATCGCTGGGCTCGCGCTGCCCCCGCCAAGCTGCAAGAAAGGGGGTGTGGATATCGGGCTGGTTGGTCATATTAAAGAGACCGTCACCAAAAAACCGCGCCAATTCAGCACCGAAGCGCCGCGGCCCGAGTTGCTCCACGACCCAGGGCAGATCAAACACTGGCGCCCAACGATATTGCCACAAGGTGCCCTGATAAAGCCCGCGCGCTTTCACCACGTCTGCATCCGCGCCCAGATTCTGGAATATATCGCGCCACATCGCCCGATAGGCAAAAGCCTTGCCACCAAACTCTACCGCTTTGGGCCTGTCACCCAGATCCTGCGCCAATTGGCCCGTTGCCCAATCATCATAGGCCGCCTCGATCTGTTCATCCGGCGTGGCGCGGGCCAGAGACGCGCTCTCCGCTGCCATGCCCGCCAATGCAGCCTTGGCATCAAAAGCAATGCCTTTGCGGTGAAAATCCAGCAAGGCCACCCCGCTATGCTCGGTACGCACGGTCAAGAAAGGCTCCTGCTGCGTGGCCCAACGCTGCTTGCCCGATTGATAAAGCTCGACCAACGAAGCGGCGATATCTTGCGCCTGCTGCGGATAGGCCAAAGCCAACAAGGGCATGAGTGTGCGATAATTATCCCACATGGCCCAACTGGCATAGCGTTGATGCCCCGCGCCAACGCTGTGAATGCTACCATCGGGCCGCCGATAACGGCCATCGGGATCCACAATCGCTACAGGCGTTTGCAAGGCGCGGAACAGGCTGGTGGCGAAGAGTGCGCGGCGTTTTTCCTCGCCCTGCAAACACCATTTACCCATCAACACTTGCCAGTTTTGGCGCGTTGCCGCCCGCAAAGCGCCAAAACTACCCTGGCCCAGTTCACGATCCCGCACCAAGGCTGCCCCGCGTCCATCCACCGAGGACAGGCCCGTGCGCCATTCGATCCGGTCGCCTGCACGGACATCCAACTCCACCTGCGCCTGCTGCCCTGCCCCTGTTCGCAAAGGCAGCGCCACAAGTCGCCCATTGAGCCGCAAAGTCGAAGCCGTAAACAAGCGATAGCGCCCCGCATTGCATACGGTGCCCGCCACGAGTTCGGTCCGTAAATCACCGGTTGAGCGGCTCAGCCAATGCGCGCTTATCCGTTTGGCATAGGCATGATCGGGATCGATGTTGAACCGAACCCGACCGCCTGTCGGCATGGTGAAGGCGATGACACCCGCCCCACGTGTCGCTGTCATATCGGCAACAATGCCGCGCCCATAGCGTACATGATAAAAACCCGGCGCTGCCCGCTCGCTGGCCTTATCCATGGCGGCAAGTTCGGGCGCGTTCACATAATCAAGCCGCACCAGCAAGTCTCCCCCCGCCCCCGCACAGCCCACACCCACCGCCCTTGTATAAGAAAAGCCACGTAATTGAGTCGCAGCATAATCATAGCCATTGTGGTTGGCGGGGCTGGTATCAGGCCCCAGTTGCACCATACCGAATGGCGCCACTGCAGCGGGGGTCAGTTGGCCAAAGTCCTCCAGCGTGCCGACAAATGGATCGACCAGCTGCACCAAAGGCTTGGGACTTCCAGCCTGTGCGGGCAAAGCCAACAGGGCAAAAATGATGGGCAGGAGAGTTCTCACGGGTCCAGAGGCTCCAGCGGGTCAACGTGAAACGACTTGCCATCCGGCACAAAGCGCAGGGAAAGCGCATCAGGACCAGCGCTGATCCGGCCCGGCTCATAGCCGAGTTCCTTCAGGTTGCGTTCGGCCAAGACCCCACCACCGATATAATCATGCGTGGAGGGATCCGTCACGATCAGCGCAGGCTTACCTTGCACAAAGGGCGGGGCCAGCAACAATCGCGCGCAATTGCGCAAATTGGTGGTGGTGTGGCGGGCATGTGGCTCAATAACAATTCGGGCGGGAGAAATGCCATAAAGCTCGATCAGTTCACGCCGCATTTCCACCGCTTCATTAAAGCCCGTGCGATTGGGATGCACCCGTCCACCCGACAGGATAATGACCGGCGCCTGCCCTCGCGCCAATTGCGCCGCCGCCAAACGCAAACGCAAATGGCCCAGCACGCCCGTGCGTGAGATGGGATCTTCGGGCCCATGCCCGAACACCAGAATGGCCGAATAGGGATAGGCTTGTTGCCCCCGCACGGCCATCGCGGCAAAGGCCGGTTGATTGAGGCCGGATGACAGCGGCCAATACTCAACAGCGTGAGCCCGTTCGTTCGCGGCCAACAGGCCCATCGCATAGCGCAAGGATGGCTCCAGCACGGTATCCTGCACCAGCCCCTCCGCCACGGTCACAGCGCTATGGGACTTGAGCAAAGCAGGATAAGCGGGATCTTGGGTGTTGAAAATCAGGCTGTCGATCAAGGGATAATGCGGCGCCTCGCCCAGCGCGTAAACAGAGATGATATGGTTGATCCCGCCTGCGGCCTCACGCCAAGCCGCCTCCAGCATGGCATCATCCGACAGATGGACATGCTTTTCATAAAAGCGCGAGGGGCGCATCAAGCGCACCACCAGCGCGTTCATCCGGGCCCTGTCAGCGCCGATGCGACGCAAGGCTGCTGCGACACGTTCAATATCGCCTGACGTCCAAAGCCAACTTTGCGCAAGACAGGCAGGCTGCGGCTTGCAATCCACAACGGACTGAACGCGCGCGGCACGCTCTTGGCCCAGCGCCTGCATATCGCGATCGGCTCGCAAGCCGGCTTGCCACCCTTGGGCTTGGGCGAAATGCCCGATCAAGGGAATGATCCGCTGCGTTAAGGGCTGCCTTGCTATCGGCAGGACAGATGGGGCTGCCTGCTCCGCTAATGGCCGCGCCAGCGCCCTGGTTTCACCCAAAGGCCCCGCCGCGATCAACACGGCGAGGCCCAATTGCATTTTCATCAGCTTGGCCAAGGGATTACCACGAAAGACCGACAACGAGGCGCACATTACGCCCGAACAGCGGCCGGCCATAAATCGCATTGCTGGCGCCCTGCCCGGCCAATTGGTCCGTGCGGGGGTTGCCCTCGGTCAAACCCTTGGCATTGGTCAGATTGTCCCCCACCAATTGCACACGCCAAGCGCCCCAGTTGAGCGTGGCACCAGCGCCCAGCGTTTGATAGGCGGGCAGGGCAGTCAGATTGTAAAGGTCGACATAGCGACGGCCAACCCATTCATAGCGCCCGTAAAGCTCGACATTACCCTTGCCCAGATCGAAATTGACCGTAGGGCGCAGATTGCCGAAGAATTTGGGCTCGCGGATGATCTGGCGGCCATTGACCGCGCTAGGGTCTGCGCCCGAGCTATTGACCAGATTGCGATATTGCGGATCGGCCAGCGTGATCGAGCCATTCAGCGCAAACCACGAAACCGGCACCACGCTGCCGTCTATTTCTATACCCTTGGCCACGGCCTGCCCGATGAAGGGCACCGATTGATCATTACGGCCAGTAGCAGGATTGAACGCCACGAAAGAAGCGTTGAACGGATCGAACTTGGTATAAAATCCAGTCACATAAAGATAATTTTTACCGAAACTGGCCTTTACGCCCAACTCTAGCTGGCGGGCCTTGGTCTTGATGATCGTGGGATTGATCGCGGCAACCACCCCCATCTGCGGCGGCACTTCCAGATTGGAAACGCGGGCATAAGCGCCCAAGTGACGGCTAAAGTCATAATTAGCGCCGACCGTCCAGTTGGTGGCCGAGGGGTTCAACTTCTGGTTCACCGTGGTTGCGTTAAGCGACCGCACCGCATTGTCGGCCAGCGTGGTGGCATCCCCCAGATCGGCAGCGGTCGTGTTGGTAGCAAAGCCGGTATAACCATACCATTCGCGACGTATGCCTGCATCCACGCGCAGGCCATCGGTGATGTCCCAAGTATCATTGGCATACAGCGCGATCATACGCGCATCGGCCTTGGCATTAGCCAATGTGGTGCCATAGCGCAGCACGCCATTCTGCGTTACCGAACCAAGCACTGCACCGGCCGCCGAATAGGCCACCAGATCCAGCGTGCGTGGCTTGCCGCTCACTTCGATCAGCATGTCCTGATAGACGGTGAAATTGGTGTTGCCATAGAAGGATGCATAGACCCCGGCGCGCAGGTCATGGCTGCCAAGGCGGGTGTCAAACTTGCGCGTAACGCCCAGATCACCCTGTACGGAGTAGAATTTCGACTCCACCGCGCGATATTGGCCCGACATCACCAAACCCGACGCGCTGGCCGGATTATACGCCGTCAACCCGTTGCTGCCCGCCAGAGCATAGCCCATGCGCGCCACCGGCGTCACCGCGCCAAAGGCGGTTTGCGCTGCGGCCAGATAGCTGTTGGCAAAGGTCGTGGCATCAGCCGGATTGGTGGTGGAGTAAAAAGCATCAAAGCTGCTCTTGCCCTTGGTGACGCCCAGTTTGCTGGACACCAGCCAACCATCGAAATCGCCCTGATATTGCAGCCCGGCATTGAAGAAACGCATATGGCGACCATCGGCCAGATCGCGCGTCAGGCTTTGTGTCACGCCAGCGCCATCGCGGTATTTAATCACCACATTGCGCAAAGAGGGCGAGTTCATCGTACCGTTGAAATAGTCGATATACGGGTTGAGCGAGGTGGCCGGATTGCGCGGATCGGCCACGGGGATCGGCAGATAGAAAACATTATGGTCGTTCACATAGGTGACCGTGGCCTTGATGAAGCCATTGTCGAAATCATGCTTGATATTGGCACGGATCTGGCCGCCCTTGTCGCTGGGAAATCCACTGTCACGATAGCCATCATGCTGGCGTATAAATCCGCCGACAGCATAATAGGTACGGTTGCCAAGCGGGCCGGATTGCATGGCATCAAGACGATAGAGGCCCGTGTCGCCCAGTGTGATCTGCGCCTTGCCTGCGGCCTGTTCCTTGCCGCTGATCGTGATTGTATTGGCCACAGCCGCTGCGCTGCTGGCGTAGATCGGGGCTGGGCCGCCGCGCACCACTTCCACGCGCTCGCTCATCAGGTCATAGCGGTTCATACCTTCACCCGAGTTGAAGAACACGCCATCGATTTCATGATAGAGCGGCAAGCCGTCCTGCTGGAAGATCAAATAGCCGCGATCTGTGGGAATGCCGCGCACGCGGGTGATGTTCTGCACTTCGCCGCCGGTGGCTTCCACATGGATGCCCGGCACAGTGCCCAGCAGATCGGCGAAATTCTTGGGCGCTATCTTGGCCACTTCATCCTGACCCAGCGAGTTCACCGCATAAGACACGTCAAACCGGCGCTCTGCACGGGCCGCACCGGTGACGATGATATCCGTTTGTGCGTCGGTTGCGGCGCGCTGCGCGGGCGCGGCATTTTCGGCTTGCGCCTGCGTGGCGCAGCCAAGCGCCAGCCCCATGGCGAGCATGGAGATTCCGTTTGAATATTGCATATCGCTAGCCCCCGATTAAATAATTCAATTTAATTAAATAGTGGCACGCCGCATAAAAGATCGGCTACAGGGCATAGGATTAGGCGGATTCGGGGAAACTTTGATGACATGCTAGCGCAAACAAGGCGCAACAGGGATCAAACCACCCATAATTTGATGTAAAACCATCGGAAAAGTTTGAGATGATCATCGACACCCAAGCCAGCCAGCGGCAAGCGCGCCTCCTGAACCGCCTTTCGGGCACCAATCTGGCGCTCGCAGGCGATTTCAACCAGCGCATTGTGCTACAACAGGTCAGGCTTAAACCCGATATTACCAGGCCCGATCTGGTGGCCATAACGGGGCTGACCATGCCCACCATTCTGGCGATCACCCGCAAGCTGGAAGCTGCCGGTCTAATCAGGGAAAGTGGGCGCACCAGCGGCGGACGAGGCCAGCCTGCCAGCCGTTACCGGGTAGCGCCCTCCGGCGCCTTTGGCTTGGGCCTCAGCATTGACCGCAGCGGCTTGACACTAGCGCTGGTCGATCTTTCGGGCGAAACCCGCAACATTTGGCACCACCGCGCCGACTTTCTGCTGCCTGACCAAGTGGCCGCTTTGATCCCGCTGGCCATCAAGAATCTATTGGGCGAAGCCGAGGTGAGCGCAGAACGCGATGATCCCTTTATCGCGGAACGTCTGATCGGTCTGGGCATTGCCATGCCTGACGATCTGGCCCAAGTGCAACTGCCTGGCCAACCATCGGCTTATTCCCGTTGGGCTGACATAGATCCGCTGGCGTTGATGCGGCCCTGCTGGAACGGGCCGCTTCATATCGATAATGATGCTGCGGCGGCGGCCATTGGTGAGGCCCATTTTGGTATGGGCCAAATCTATCGGCATTTCTTTTACATTCTCGTCTCGGCAGGGCTTGGCGGATCGCTAGTGCTGGATGGAATGATCTTTCGAGGGGCCACTGGACGCAGCGGCGAGTTGGGCTTCTTGCCGGTTGGCCGCGCCTCTTTGCAGGATGTCGTTTCGCGCAGGGCACTGGACGCCCGTTTGCAGATGATCGATACCCATGGCGATGCCGCCGAAAATGCGATAACGCAATGGCTGGAGGATGCCGCCGACGCATTGGCGGGACCGGTGGTCGCCATCAATTGCCTCATCAACCCCGAGGCTATTGTGCTGGCAGGCGATCTGGACAAGACTTTGGCGCTGCGTCTGCTGACAAAACTGCGCCAACGCGTACAGGACAACTCACCGGCACCACTAGGCGCGCGGGCGGACATAGTGTTAGGCCAGTTTTACGAAGATGCCGCAGCGCGCGGAGCAGCAATGCTCCCATTCATCGATCAGCTTTTGCCATCGGAAGCCAATCTGATGAAAAAGCAAGCCTAGGGGGGTAAACTCAAAGCAAGCTACTCTAGTATACCTCGGGCTCGCCATAGAGAATGACGAGCCCTAGCCATATCACCACACTCAATCTTTCCCACGGTGAAATTCCAGTGTCTGCCGGTACATAACCAGCATTTCGGGATAGTCCGTCTGCAACATGCTTACACCTTGCTGCCACAGCGCCCCCCAAACAACTTCAGGGTTAACAATAGCCTGCCGATCATCGCCCTGCCCTTCCACAAAGCCCGGCGCGAGAGTGTTGACCCACAGTCGCACGCCAAGGTGACTGGCCCGCACGCCAATCCGGGAAAGTGCCGTCACCGGAACAACAGGCAGCTCAAAGGCCACAGGCTTGGGCTTTACCCCGGCCTGCCGCGCCATCACCTCAGAAATATCCTGTCCATCCTTGCTGGCGCTGGTGGGGATCACCGCAAAGGGAACCTTGCGAAAAGGCAGCATGGCTGCCAAAGGCGCCGTGCCAAGACCGCCATAGGTTTTGATGATAACCTGATCCTGCATTCCGGCCCGCAAAACAGCATCCACCACCTCGGCATAGATCGGCGCTTTTACATCGAGGTTGAGGACAATGCGCCCTTTCGCCAGGGCCAGCATTTCAGACAGCGTCAACACTTTCTGATCACTTACATCATTCTGCGCCCCGCCTATGTTTTTGCGCAAATACAAATGCCGCAAATCTTCCAACGACAGACGCTCCACGGCCCCCTTACCGTTGGTGGTGCGATCGACCGTGTCATCATGCATGATGACCAGATAGCCATCGCGCGTCTTGCGCACATCGGTTTCCATCACATCCACCCCAATGGCCACGCAATGTTCCAGCGCCTGGGCGGAGTTTTCCGGTGCGCTGCCCAAACCATGGCGCGGCGCGATCTCGTGACAGCCACGGTGGGCAATGATGATCAACCCGCCCTTCGGATCCCGGATGCGCTGCATGATGGCGCCGGAATCTTGCGCAAGCGCGGGCGATACCGCCAATGCAGCGGCGACCAAGGCTGACAAAGCCTGTTTCATAAATTGTCTTCCCAAGGAAAAGAGGCGCGGGATGAAGATGTTCACCCCGCGCCAAACCAACTCACATCACCACTTGCGCGAGACAACGAGACGGAAACTGCGGCCAAACAAAGGGCGACCGAAAATGGCCGTCGCATTGCCCTGCCCCGCCAGAACGTCACCAGCGGTGTTCCCTTCGGTCAGGCCATGGGCATTGGTGATATTGTCACCCACGATTTGCCCGGTCCACAACCCCTTTTCGGCCATAACTCCCACGCCAAAATAACCATAAGCGGGCAGTGCGGTGGTGTTGGGATAGTCCACGAACCGGCGGCCGACATAATCATAGCGGCCGTACAGACTGATCTTGGCCCCATGGCTGGCGAAATCCAGACTTGGGCGGATGTTGGCATAGATTTTGGACTGACGCAGCATTTGCTTGCCATTGGCCTTGCTGGCATCGGCGCCGGTGGTGCTGGTGAAATTGAGATATCTCGGATCTTGCACGGTGAACGAGCCTGCCAGCGAAAATGGCCCCGCCACTTGCCAGCGACCATCCGCCTCGATGCCGATATTGCGAGCCGTGCCCGTGAAATTCACTGTCTGGTCGCTACGCCCTGTTGACGGGACATAGGCGGTAAAGCTGGCGCTGAGCGGATCAAACTTGGTGTAAAAGCCGGTGAGATAGAGGTAGGAGCGCCCAAAGCTGGCCTTCAAACCCGCCTCATACAATTTGGCGGTGGTTTTGGTGGTCACCATCGTGGCGTTCATCACCGCCGAGGCGCCTGCAGGCACTTCCATCTGCGAGGCGCGCGCATAAGCGCCCCAATGCCCGTCCAGATCATAATTGGCGCCAACCGTCCAATTGGTCGCGTTGGCGCTATAGCTCTGGTTGACAATCTGGCCTGTGAAGGCGCGCGTGCTGTTATCAGCCAGCGTAGCGGCATTACCCAGATTGGCCGAAGTGGTGGCGCGGTAATAGCCCTCATAATCATACCATTCACGGCGCAGCCCAAGATCGACGCGGAGATGGCGAGTGATGTCCCAGCTGTCCGAGGCATACACGGCCTTGACCTGCCCGTTGAACTTGCCTCCGACCAATGAAACCGCATCATTAATCGCGCCGTTGTCCGTCACATAGCCCAGCACCGCGCCGCTGGACGAATAGGCCACCAGATCCAGCATGGGTGGATTGGAAGCGACCGGCATCAGATAGTTCTGATAGACGGCGAAAGCTGTGCTGCCATAGCGCGCGCCATAGACCCCCACGCGAATATCATGCTGGCCCAACGCGGTTTCAAATTTGCGCGTGACGCTAAGATCACCCTGACTGGAATGAAAACGCGCCTCTACCGAGCGATATTGCGCGGAAAGCACCAGACCCGATGCGGGCGTATAGGCGCTTTGCCCGTTGGCGCCTGCCAGCGCGTAACCCAAACGGGTTACCCCGCTGCCAAAGGCGCTTTGCGCTGCTGTCAGATAGCTGGCGGCATAAGTGCTCGCGTCCACAGGGTTGGACGTGGAATATAGCGCATCAAAATGATTCTTTCCCTTGGTGTAACCCGCCTTGACCGACACATGCCACGGCCCGAAGTCACCCTCGTAATCCAGTCCGGCATTGCCAAATTCCATGTGGCGACCATTGGCCAGATCGCCTTTTTGGGTCTGCACATTGCCGGAACCGTCTTTGTAGCTGATGCTGACGTTGCGCAGCGAGGAAGAGTTCAGCGTGCCGGTGAAAAAGTCGATATAGGGACTTAAGCTGAGGGAAGGGTTGCGCGGATCGGCCGTGGGGATCGAAAGATAAAAGGTATTGCGGTCATTGGTGTATTGGCCCGACAGCTTGATCGAGCCATTATCCAGCTTGTGCAGGATATTGGCGCGAATCTGGCCGCCTTTGTCCGCAGGGAAGCCGCTATCGCGATAACCCTCGTTCAACCGCACAAAACCGCCCAGCGCAAAATAGGTATCCTTGGCCAGCTTGCCCGACTGGAACGCATCCAGACGATAAAGACCACTGGTCCCCAACGTCAGCTGTGCTTCGCCCTGCGCCACATCACCGCCGGTCCGGGTGATGACGTTGGCAATGCCCGCCGCCGTGCTGGCATGGATGGGCGCAGGGCCGCCACGCACCACTTCCACGCGCTGCGTCATCAGGTCCAGACGGTTCATGCCATCGCCCTGATTGAAAAAATAGCCGTCGAGTTCGTGATAAAGCGGCAGGCCATCCTGTTGGTAATAGAGATAGCCGCGATCGGTGGGGATGCCACGAACGCGGGTAATGTTCTGCACCTCCCCCCCGGTGGCCTCCACCTGAATACCCGGAAGCGCGCCGATCAACTCTGTCATTGAACGCGGCGCCAGCTTGCGGATCTGATCACCATCCAGCGCGTTCACGGCATAGGAAACGCCAAAACGGCGCTGGGCGCGCGAGGAGCCGGTCACCACAATATCGTTGACAGCAGGCGCGCTGGCTTGCGGTGCCGCTGCGCTTTCCCCGGCATGGGCGAGGCAGGGAAGGCCTGCCAGCGCCACGAAAGCGGTTCCGGCAAGGAAACGGAATGAAACGGTCATAGGATGCCCCCATTGGTTCAATGATGACGGGCCTATGCGCAGGCAGCGTGACAGTTTTAATTTCTTACATGTAATTAAATGGTGCCCATCCCAGGATCAGCCGTTCTCTCCACGCAGAGCCGTGATCGCATGAACCGGCGCCAGCGCAGCGCCAATCACCACGGCCGCGCTGCCCATGGAGGAGGCATAAATCCTGGGCTGAGCCGCCAGATAGGTCTGACCACGCGCCGCAGAAAGCGCCTCGATCCGCGCCGCAAGACTTTGCAAAATGGCGGGCGGCAAAGCACCGGAAATCACCACAGCCCCCGGATCAAGCCAGACCACACCGCTGAACACCGCCAGTTCAAGTTGGATGGCCACGCGGTTAACCCAAGTCTCGATCAGCGCGTGCTGAGCCGTCATCACCGTTGCGATTTCTGATAGCGAGGTGATTTCAACACCGGCCTGTTGCAGGGTTTTGAGCAAATCAATGCCCGATGGACGCGGCCCATTGCCGGGAAACAAGCGGCCCACTTCGCCCGCATTGCCATGCTCACCGGGGAATAAAGATCGTTCAGCCACCAGCCCCGCCCCCACCCCGTGGCCAAGAAACAGCACCAGCACCGAACGATGATAGGCTACGATCTGCGGTTGGTAATATTCAGCCAAAGCCGCCGCCGTGCCGTCATTTTCTATCCATACCGGCATGGACAGCACATCACCCAGAACTTCATCCAGCGGCACATCATTCCATGGGGCCAGCCAATCCACCACCTTGCGGCGATTGCGGTCATTACCCAAGACATAGCCGGGCACAGCTACGCCCAAACCCAGAAATCGTCCGCGCATGAAACCATGGTCGGCGGCAAGGGCGCGCAGCCGGGTATCCAGCGTGCGGGCAAAGACACGTGGATCAGGGTCGGCAAAAGGCACGCGATCATGCAGCAGCGGCAGGCCACGAAAATCAATCACCACCAGTTCCAGCCAACCCAGATGCAATGTAGCGCCTACGGACCAACCACCATGACCGGAAACGGCCAAAGGCACCGTCGGCCTGCCACGGGCGGCTACTTCATCGGCGGACAATTCCTCGACCAAGCCCATGGCTGACAAGTGCTGGGTCAAACGGGTCATGCTGGCCCCGTTCATGCCCAAGGCCGCGGCCAGTTGCACGCGCGGCAGCGGGCCTGCAATCCGCAATTGCCAAAGGATGCGCTTTTGCGGCTCGGTCAGGAGGAGGCTGGGTCGCTGGGATGCCATCATGGTCTGGCCATATAATTGCATGATGTCAAAAAAATGAAAGCCAGTGTGTTTATAGGCCGTCGTCCATGGTCATTCCCGCAACCGATATCGATGCCCCGCCGCCAACACGATGGGTGATCAAGCTGGGCTATGCCTCGGGCAATCTGGGCAAAAGCGTCATCTGGGCCAGCTTTGAAAGCTTCATGTTGTTCTATCTGGTGTCTGTGCTGGGCATGGAACCGCTCATCGCCGGAAGCCTGTTGGCCCTGATGCTGGTGTGGGATGGCTTGGCCGATCTTGGCATTGCCTATTGGACCGATCATCGTGGGCGAGCCGATATGCTGGGCCGGTTGATACTGATTGGCGCGCCCATGACCGCCTTTGGCTTTTGGGCCATTTTTGCCGCCAAGCCAGAGCCGCAAGGGTTGTTGACCGCGCTGGCCATCGTTCTATGCCGCATGGGTTATACGCTATGCGATGTGGGGCACAACACATTGCTGGTGCGGGTGGCGGTCCATCCATCCGATGCGGCCAGCGTTTCAGGCTGGCGCTTGATTTTCAGCGCCATCGGGGGTGGTCTGGTCGGACTGGCATCGGCGCAAAGCCTGACAGGTTCGCAGGCTGAACAAAAAGCAGCGTTTGACCATTGGGCGGGTTTGGCCTCGCTGCTTTATCTGGGCACTTTGCTCATCGCAATGCTGGTGAGCAGGAGCCTGCCTTCCGCGCCAAGGGCCAGATCAAAGGATAATCACCCCTTTCAAACCTTATGGGCCAATCGCCGCTATGGCATGGTGTTGGGATTGATGGTGCTACAATCCTGCCTCACACCGCTTTTCACCCGCGCACTGCCTTTCTTTGGTCTGGCCATGCATGGTGACGCCAGTTGGGCGGGCCGTGCGCTAAGTCTGATCACTTTGGCGCAGGCCTTGTCCCTCCCTTTATGGATGACGTTATCACAACGATGGTCTTCGGCCATGGTTCTGGCTCTTTCCCACGCGCTGTTGATAGTAGCGATGGCAGGGGTTGCTCTGGCTGCGGGCGCAACGATCGATCTAGCCGGCCTACTGCTGCTTGGTCTGGCACAGGGCGGCATGAATATGGCCATCTGGGCACTACTGGCCGATAGCCTGCGCCATGGTGCAGGATCTGAAACCTTGCCCATGGGGCTGTTTCTGGCAGGCATCAAATGTTCGGCCGGGCTGGGCAATGCGATATTCGCCACCATGGTGGAACTTAACGGCCAACCTTGCGCAACATGCCGGCCGCAATCGACCCATTGGCTGGAAACATGGATCATGGGCATCCCGATATTCGGCAGTCTGACCATTCTGGCGATCATTGCCATGCACCATCGGCGTTTGAAACTTGTTTCCGGCGCTGTTGCGACAGGCGTATCAAAAGTCTGATCGCGGCCACCCTCGCGCTCATCGATCCTTAATGCGCAACAAAGATGCCCCCTCCTTGCCGTATAATATGCAACCCCAACCCATATTGCAAAGATTCGAGAAAATCATCCGGGTCAGTAGAAATAAATCGCCCACCTACAATGATATTGGCCAAGTCGCGATCCACCAGCACGATCTTTTGCGTTAAATACCGGTTATACTCAGCAACCGCATTACCCAAGCTATCGCCCTGGAACAGAATTTCGCCATTCTGCCAAGCGAGGCTGGAGTCGCGCTCATGTACGCTGAACGATCGCAACATCGGGCCACTTTCCGCCATCCGCAGCGATTGCCCCGTTTGCGCCACGACCAGCGCTTGATGATCGCGCGCCACATATTCGGCACGGCCATGAAGCACCAGCAGACCCAAGGCCCCATCTCGCAACCGCAGATTGAAACGCCCCGAATGCAGCCGCAACAGGCCAAATTTTGCGCGCAATTGACACGTAACCTGCGGCGCCACCACTAAAGCCATCTCTCCCCGCTCCAACCAGATGTCGCGGCGATCAGGGCGAAATCGCCATGAAACCCGACTATCGGTGTTCAAGCGCGCCATGCAACCATCTGGCAAAACAAGCGGCCTATTCTCACCCACCGCGCTGCTTTGGGTGGTCCAGGCCAAGGCCTGCACCGCAAAGCCGCCGCCTCCAATAGCCAAAGCCGCCAAACCCATTGCCCCTGCCCGCAACAGTTTACGGCGAGGCCATACGGCCGGCCCCGAAAGATCCGCTTCCTGTAGGCGCAATTGCGGTGCAGGTTCAATCAAGCCCACCAAACGGGCATAGGCCGCCTGATGCGCGGGATGCGCGGCCAGCCAGAGGTCAAATTCGCGCTGCAAGACGGGGGCATCCTGCCCCCCTGCATGATCCCATCGGGCCAGCCATTGCGCAGCCTGACGCTCTGCCCGCGCCCAATGGCCTTTATCCTGCAAGGAATCTTGGTCTTTCACCCCGGCTCTACCCTAACCAGCCTTGTCCCGCTCGCCTTCGCAGAATGTGGGCAAGCATTGCGGCTACCGTACCAGACGATCAGGAACAGAGCTTCCGCCAAGCGCTGGCTAAAATATTTTACGGAGATATGACAGAGCCGGTCAAGCCAGCTTTTCAGAGACTGACGAAACTGGCTGCGACCCGGTTTCCAAGGGTACAGCAGGGCCATTCTCCTCGGAATATCCTCTGCCAACGCCCCACCCGTCCTGAGCCAGCAGAACATAGGCCCGCGCCAGACGCTTCTCCAACGTCGAAAGACTAAGCCCCAATTCCCGCGCGATCTGGGTCGGAGATTGCTCTTCGAGACGACGGCGCACGAAGACTTCACGACAACGTTCAGGCAGGCGGGCCACAGATTGCGCCAGATGGGCCAAACGGCTGCGCCCCGCCGCCACAGCAAAAGCATCGGGCGCATCATCGGCCAATCGACTGTGCTCGATCTCCTGCAATTGCTGAAAGGCAACCACCTTGGCACGGCGCATTCTTTCAATCGCCATATGCACCAGCACGCGCCGCATATAGGCCTGCGGATGGTCAATCGCGGCCCATCCATCAAGACCAAACAGCTTTACATAGGCATCCTGTACCAGATCCTGCGCCTCTTCCGCCGACCCGCATAAACGGCGCGCCTGCGTCAAAAAGCTGGCTTCATGCGGTAATATCTCGTCGATAAACCACTGATCTATGGCTCGCAAAGCGGGGCGCATGGCTATCTCCGGCGGCAGTCGCGCTCCTCCTAGGTGGCGAATATGTCATGCAGGCGACAAATTCCTGCACCTCGGCCCTGCCATCCTCCAGCACGATATTTTTCGCGCAACTTGGCGGAAAGATCACGGCTCTCTCGTCCTTGCAGACAAGTTCCATCCATTTTTGCCACGAGGGGGTTTCATGTCTGCCAAGTTTTACCACCGGCCTCTAACCGCTATTGCATTGGCCGCCGCCACCATTCACACTCCCGCCGCATGGGCACAAAGCACCAGCCAGTTCGCCATCCCCTCCCAACCTTTGGCCGATGCGCTCACGCTTTTCTCGCGTCAGGCCGGCGTGCAAATCTTTTTCCCCGCACAAGACATCGCCGGCTTGCGCAGTCCCCCCGTTGCAGGACGCATGAGCCGCCAACAGGCTTTGTCCAAATTGCTGGCGGGCAGCCCGCTGGCCCTACGCAAGGATGACGGCAAGACCATCATCCTGGGCAAAAGCGAGAACCGCAATCCGCCCGTTTCGCAGGCCGACAGCGACATTGTGGTAACCGGCACCCGCGACCGCGCACAGACCACTTTCACCGCGCTTTCGCCAGTGGACAGCTTTAGCCGCGAACAGACCCGCTCGACCGTCACGAGCCGTCTGGACGAGACGCTGACCAGTCTGGTGCCCGGCTTTGCGGTGCGCCGCCTGCCCGCCTCGGATGGGCCGGAATTTATTCGCCCTGCCACGATGAACGGTTTGGACGGCGACAAAACTCTGGTCATGCTCAATGGCAAAAGGTTCCATCGCTCGGCCTTCCTGAACAGCGGCGGCACGCAGGCGGTGGATCTGGCGCAGATCCCCAATTTCGCGATTGGCAAATTGGAAGTGCTGCGCGATGGCGCATCGGCGCAATATGGATCTGACGCGATTGCCGGTGTCATCAACGTCATACTCGATAAAAAGGCCGGTTTTTCTGCCTACGCACAAGGCTCGAGCTACACCGCAGGCGACGGCGTCCAGGGTCAGGGCGGCCTGCATTATGGCTATGTGGCGGGCAATGGCGGCCATCTGGCGCTAACCGCAGAATTTACCCGCACCGGTGCTACCTCGCGCAGCGCACAGCGTCCCGATGCCATCACGTTCACCAACAGCACCGGCATCGCCGTCAACAATCCGGTTCAGCGCTGGGGCAACCCTTCTGTCGGCGCGCTCAAATTCGCGGTGGATGCTGCTCTGCCTGTGAGTGAAACGATCGAAGCCTATAGCTTTGCCACCGCTGGCCAAAGTCATGGCTGGGCCGATATCAACTGGCGCAACCCTTCGACGCAAACCTCGGTCTACAAGACAGTGGCCGCCTTCCCCGGTTGGAATGCGTCACAAATCTATCCCAACGGCTTTACCCCCAGCGAAGGCATCAAGGCACGCGATGTGCAAAGCGTGGCAGGTCTGCGCGGTGGCAAGGGCAAAGCGCTGAACTGGGATCTGGCCGCAAGCTATGGCAGCAATGCCACCAATTTCTACCTCAATCACTCCATCAACGCCTCGCTTGGCCCCAACAGCCCGACCAGCTTTCACCTTGGCCGTAATGTGCAGCAGGAATTCAACCTAACCGCCGATGCGGTCTATCGCTGGAATACAGATGTGCTGCCAGAGCCCGTCAACATTGCCTTTGGCGCCGAACGCCGCGTAGAAACTTTCCGCATTCGTGCCGGTGAATATGCGTCCTATGCCGTGGGCGCTGGCGCAGCCTATGGTCTGGCGGGCGGGGCCAATGGCTTCCCAGGCTTTGCGCCCAATCAAGCTGGTTCTTGGTCCCAGAAATCCTATGCGGGCTATCTGGACATCGAGGCCAAGCTAGCGCCGACCTGGACCGTGGAAGCCGCAATGCGCGACGAGCATTTTGACAGCTTCGGCAATAATTTCACCTATAAGCTGGCAAGCCGACTGGAACTGACCTCCAGCTTTGCCCTGCGCGGATCCTTTGCCACCGGCTTTAAAGCCCCCACGCCTGCCCAACTCTATTCCACCAGCACTACACAAGGCTTGGACACCACCACCCTGCTGCTTTACACTACCGGTCGGTTGGGGACGGACAATGCGGTTGCCCGCTATTTCGGCGCCAAAGCCTTGACGCCAGAAACGTCCAAAACCATGCGTGGCGGCGTGGTCTGGAAGGCGGGGCGCGCCCTGTCCGGATCACTCGATGCGTTCCAGATCAATGTGGACAACCGGTTCTCGCTTTCCTCGAACTACACGCTGACCTCTGCACTCAAGACGCAACTGGTGGCGGCAGGCCTAGCGCAGGCGGCTGACTACACTTCGATCTCCTTCTTCACCAATGACTATTCCACCCGCACACGCGGCGTGGATTTCAATCTAGCCTATCTCGACCGCATGGGGCCGGGCGATCTCAACGCCAGCCTCGCCCTGTCGTTCATCGAGACCAAGGCCGAAACCGGCAGTGTCTCGGCCAGCGCCACCACCCGCATCCTGTTTGAACAGCGCATCCCCAAGCAAAATGCGGTGATCAATCTGGGCTATAAGCTGGGCCGTTGGCAGCTGAATACGCGGGCACGTTACTATGGCCCATGGACCGATTCCTCGGGCAATGCCGCGGGCGATATCTTCCAGCGCTTTGGCGGCATCACTTTCTTTGACGCGTCGCTGGCCTTCCGCCTGAATGATCGTGTTCAAATGAAGCTGGGCGCAGAGAACCTGCTGGACACCTATCCGGCCAAGGCCACCTATCAAGCCTCGCGCGGGATCGTCTATTCCCGCAACGCGCCCTATGACACCAATGGCGCCAATATTTATGGTCGCCTCGATCTGACTTTCTAATCCCTCCAGCCTCCCCCGTTTTGTGGCGGGGGAGGTTTTACGCTTGCTCCGAAAAAGAAAGCGGCAAAGCGCGTTCGCCTGCCGCTTTCCCATTAGCTCACCATATCGTGCTTACATGGACCACTTCACCGTCAACAGCACGGTGCGTCCCGAATCCACCACATCCGAAATGGCCAGCGTTTCTTTGCCAACATGCGACCAATAGGAATAGGCGCCCAGCAGATTGGCCACCGAAACATCTGCCCGAAGGCCTTCACGCAGGCGATAGCCCGCATGCAGATCGACCATCTTGATCGGGCGGACATAGAGATCATCCCAACCGCCGCTTTGCCCCAGAGCATTATAGGTCGAGACATATTCGCCGGTATATTTGAACGTCAGATCGATGCTGGCCGGACCCTTTTCCCAGAACATCTGGGCGCGGGCCAACCAGTTAGGAGCGTTCTGTATCCGCTTGGTCACGCCGCCACCAATATCCACCTTGGTCCATTGATGCGTCGCCGACAAATTGACCCCAAGCGTGCCGAACCATTGCGGCAGGCCGGTGAACTTTTCACGCAATTGCGCTTCCAGACCGTAAACATCGCCCGAACCGCCATTCAAAGGCATGCGATAGATCGTGTTGGTATCGGGCAGGTTGGCCGCGTTGATATAGCCGCTGCCATTGTCATACATATAATGGCGCAGATGCTTGTAGAAACCGCCCAGCATCACTTGCCCATCACGGCCCAGTTTCCAATCGCCCGACACATCCAGATTGGTGGCGCGGATTGGCAAGAGATTAGGGTTGCCCGATGTGATGGTGGTGGTGGTGTCGCCCTTGGCCACAGTCGCACCACCGCCCAATTGCACCATGGCGGGACGGGTATAGGACTGGAAGAAGCTGGCGCGATAGACGGCACTGCCCGCCGGACGATAGGCCATGATCAGGCTGGGCAGAAGCTCGTTATATTCGGTGTGGTTGCTGGCCCAATTGCTGGGCGCGGTGGTCAGATTGGTGCTACGCAGCCAATAGGTGTTGCGGATGGCCGTATGTTCAAAACGCAGGCCCGGCTCCACTTCCAGATCGCCAAAGCGCAAAGTGGCGCTGGCATAAGCTGCGCTGACCGCTTCGCTACCGCTCAGCGTGTTGCAATTGTAATTGTCCAGATCATTGTTGGTACAGGTGTCAAAGCTGGCCGAGGTCTTGAATTGATTGAACAGCTCTACCACGCGCTGGTGGTTCACCTTGGGCACAGACCAGGTGTAGACGCCGGGAAACACTTGGGCATAGTAATCGGTAGCGATGCCGAGCGAAGCCCAAGTCGACCCGCCATAGCCCAACGAATTCGAGATATGGGCATTGGTCCAGTCACGATTGGTGACCATGCGGTGTGAAATCGAATATTTCGCGCCAAAGCGGATCTGCTCCAGCACCGAGCCTTCAAAATCGCGCGCCAGATCGATTTTGGCGCCATATTTGGTCTGGCCGCTGAACTGCTCCGTCAACTGGCCCGAGCGACGCGCCAGCAAAGCGGTGTTGGCATTGTTGAGTTGGTTATAGATCGCGCTGGTCATCAAAGGCTGGGGCAGATTGTCGACATAGGTGATCGAGGTGCCGCCCAGAGGCTGGGTGGTGCCGGAATTGTAATTGTCCGACTGGTTGTTTCGGGCCGACAATTCAATGTGGTTGGGGCGATCATTATGCCCTTCGCTGAAAAAGACCTGCGGCGCTACACGCCACGCGCCGAACTTTTTATCCAGTCCCAGCGCAGCGGTCGCCAGCATCGCTTTTTCGGGATTGGTTTCATACCAGACGCGGTTGGAAATCTGGTTGACCGACAAATTGTAGCGGCCCGTGCCCGCCACCGTTTCGGTCCATGACTTGCTGGAGGAAACAAACTGGCTCAACGTCGAATTCTGCTCGGTCTTGGACGAGGCATAGCTACCGCGCAAATAGACCTGCGTATCGGCATCCGGGCGCCAGTCAAGCGAGCCATTGCCGCCCCAACGCGTGGTATAGCCGTTGGAAACGCCCACATTGATGCCCGTTTGAGTGATCGTCTTTTGCGGGTCCAAACCGGCGGCCGGGGCCGAGCCGCTGCTGCTGCTGGCAACCGAATAGGCCCATCCACCATCATTCTGTGCGGCCATCACACCGGCCATCTCGCTATTGGCAAAATGGCGTTCGTCATAATAGCCCGACAGATAGAGGCCAAAATTGCCATCCGCGCCGAAACGCTTGGTGATCTCGCCCGCAAGGCCACCGCCCAGCCCGCTATCGCCATAATCGCGTGCGCGGGTTTCCAAACGGCCGGAAGCGGTCAGGCTCATGCGGAAAGGCTTGGCATAGTCAAAGGCGGTGGGGGTGCGAAAATCAACCGTTCCACCAATTGCATCGCCATCCATCGCTGCGGTGGAAACCTTGGTCAACACAATCGTGTTCAGCCCCGAAGGCGGCAGCAGGCTGAGTTGCACCTGACGGCTATAGGGCATGCCCTGCGCCACGTTGATGCCATTGATCAGATTGACGTTATATTCCGAGTTCAAGCCACGGATCGAGACAAAGCGCCCTTCACCACGTGCCGCGCCATCAATGCCGCCAAAGAAGGACGAACCGGTGTTCATGACATTGACCGAAGGCATCAGCCCCAAGGCTTCGGCCACATTATGCACGGCAGTGCGTTGCAGGTCTTCTTCCGACAGCGCCGAGACCGGGACGATCGAGCGAAATTCCAACGCTGCGGCATCGGCGCGCTTCGCGGCCACCACAATGGGCTGAGCATTGTCGGCCTCAGCGACAGTTTCAGCCTGCGCCTGTGTGGCTAGACTCAAATTGGCAATGAAACCCAGACATGCAGCGCTAGCCAGCCAGCGATAGCGATTTGAATAAAGCAAGACTTCCCTCCTGTCATCCGCAGGCCCGAAACAGAGGACCCACGCAGGAGCATGGACGAGCGAACCAAGAAAAACCGCCTTGGCATGCATCAATAACTTCTATTTTTAGCACGCAATCACGTAAATTGGGCCAATATGAATCATCGACAAAAACTAACAACAGAGCTCCGCCGGGATATATTGAAAAAATATGACAAAAATCCCGAATGTGAAGAAATTTATTTCTGAATTACCATGTCCCCTTCGGACCAAGTCACCAGTCTTCCTTGCGTTATCCTACCACGCAAGGGGTCTATCCAAATGTCCTTCTCCCGCTATTCCACCCGCGCCTCCCGCTTGGCGCTAGCCGTCACTTTGGGCCTGACGCCCGCCTTGGCGCGTGCCGCCGATGAAGCCGCCCCGCAAGATGCAGGGGATGCTTCCGCCATCGTGGTCCGCGGTTTCGCCCAGTCGGTCAAAAATGCCATTGATCTGAAACGCCGCGCCTCGGTCTCGCTCGATTCCATTCTGGCCAGCGATATTGCCTCTTTCCCCGACACCAATCTGGCCGAATCCATCGCCCGCGTGCCCGGCGTGGCCATCACCCGCGATGCCGGCGGCGAAGGGCGTCAAGTCTCCTTGCGCGGCTTTACGCCCGATTACACGCTGGTGCGCGTGGCAGGCATGACCGCCATTTCCACCGGCGGCTCGATTGACGCACGCGGCGGCACCAGCAATTCGCGTTCGTTTGACTTCAACCTGTTTGCGTCCGAATTGTTCACCCGCATCGATGTGCGCAAATCGGCCGAAGCCAGCGTGGAAGAAGGCGGCATCGGCGGCACGATCGACCTGCATACCGCCCGCCCGCTCGATTATGCCAAGCCGCGCTTTGCCCTGTCCGGCCAAGGTTTCTACAACAGCTTTGCCAAGGATGTCGCCCCGCGCGTGGCCGGATTGGCCAGCTGGCGCAACAGCGAAGGCACGCTGGGCGCGCTGGTCTCGGTGGCCTATTCGCAGCGCAATGTAGTGGAAAAGGGCTTCTCCACCGTGCGCTGGGCAACCGGCGGATGGAATTTGGCCAATGTGTCTTCCACCATCGATTCCTCGATCACCTCGCGCCTGAATGCTGGCGCAGCCTCGGCCAATGCGCTCTATTTCCCGCGCTATCTGCGTTATGACCTCTATGCCATCCAGCAAAAGCGTCTGGGTGTCACCGCCGCCTTCCAATATCACCCCAGCAGCGATCTGCAATTCGACCTCGACCTGCTCTATGGGCGCCTGCGCGGCACGCGTGACGAATATCACCTCGACAGCAATTCGTGGAACAATTCCGGCGCCTTGGGACGCACCACCGTTTCCGCGCTGGGCGTCACCGGCAATCAAATCACCAGCGGCACCTTCGGCAATGTCTGGGTGCGTTCGGACACGGGCCGCTATGAATCGCGCAATGATTACTATCAGGGCGTCTTGAACATGAAGGCGCGCCTGTCGAGCCGCCTGACGATGGACGCGCTCGCCGGTTATCAAATGTCGCAATATGACAACCAGCGCACCGAGGCCTATTTCACTCGCGGCGACAGCAGCCACACCACCAGCGGTTCAACGGTCAGCTTTGATTTCAGCCAGAACCCCAACCTGCCGGTGCTGACCTATGGTTTCGACATCACCAATCCCAATAGCTATATTTTCAACTTGCTCCGCCTGCAAAACCAGCGGATCTTGCGCAACAATATCAATGCCAAGCTGAACTTCCACTATGATGTGAGCCCACAGATCAAGCTGCATGCGGGCGGCATCTACACCCGCCAGATGTTGAACCAGCGCTATTACACGCTGGATGTCACCAGCGGCGTGGCCAACAGCTCGCCTTCGGTGGCGCTGACGACCATGCCCTATAATTTCGGGGAAGGTTTGGGGGTAACCGGCCTGCCCACGACATGGGCAGCGCCCGATCTCAACAGTCTGCGTTCCAGCATGAATGGCAATAGCTATGGGCTGAACATGGATCAGGCCAGCACGGCGCGGATCATCGAGCAGGTGTCGGGCGGCTATGTCGAAGGCGACTACCGCGGCAGCCTGCTGGGCCATGATCTGCGCGGCAATCTGGGCCTGCGCTTCATGCATACGGCCATCACCTCGCAGGGCTATATTGGCGGGCTGTGGGTATCACAGGGCAGCAGCTACAATGACTTCATGCCCTCGCTCAACGCAGTCTGGGGCCTGTCGGACAATTTCCAGCTGCGTCTGGCCGCTGATCGCAACATCTCGCGCCCTACTTTGGGCTCTTTGATGGTGTCGGGCTCGGTCGATGCCAACAACAAGATCATCCGTCAGGGCAACCCCAATCTCAAACCCTTCCGCGCCAATTCGCTGGGACTTTCGGCCGAATATTACCTTTCCGCCCGCAGCCTGCTGGCCATCACGCCTTTCTACAAACATATCGAAAGCCTGATTATCAGCAGCTATGACTATCCCACCTATGCCTCGACCGGCCTACCGCTCAGCCTGTTGAACGTGGCCACCACCAGCAATTCGGCCAGCGATGTCTTCACCCGCCAATGGTATGCCAATGGCCAACAGGCCAAGGTGAAGGGCGTGGAAATGTCGGCCAATATCGGTTTTGATTTCCTGCCCGGCCTGTTGAAAAACACCGGCATTCTGGCCAATTACACCTATGCCGATGGCACGGCCACCTATACCAACGCCACCACGGGCAAGGCTTTTGTCGCCACTCTGCCGCAATTGACGCGCCATTCGGCCAATGCGACCCTGTATTACACCGATGCCAAATTCGATGCGCGCGTCTCGGTGAATTACCATGGGCGCTATCTGACCGATTTGCCCGCGGCCAATGCCAATGACGTAGGCGGGTATAATCCGCGCACGCAGATCGACGCCTCGCTGCGCTATAATATCACGCCGCAGGCCGCCGTCACGCTGGACGCGGTCAATCTGACCAATGCTGCCGATTCCCAATATGTGGGCAATGTGGCGGATAATTCCAACCGCGTGTACACCTATCTGAAGAGCGGCCGCTCCTTCATGCTGGGTGCCCGCATTTCGATGTAAATACCATGGCGGGGCGGAGCGCAAACTCCGCCCCCGTTTCACACGATTGCAACAGTCGCCCGATAGCGCGCATCGCCATGGCAAGCAGCGCAAATCTGGAAAGCACCGGCAACACCGCCTTGTTGCTGGAACGGCTGACTCAAGCCATGCACGGCCTGCGCCGCTATGTGCACAAACATATGCCCAACAAGGCCGATGCCGAGGATATTGTGCAGGAAAGTCTGGCCCGAACCCTGCGCCGCGCCGGGGAAACCCATTTGCATCAGCCCGATCATTACGCCTTGCGCATTGCCCGCAATCTGATGGCCGATCACGCACGCCAAAGCGGCAGCGAGGACCATGACGATGGGGCGGAGCTGCTTGCCTGCCACGCCCCCTTGCCCGATGAACAGATGCAACAGCGTCAGCGTCTGGCGATTGTCACCGCCGCGCTGGAAACCATGCCCCCACTGCGCCGTGAAGTGTTCCGCCGCCGCCGTCTGGAAGGGCAAAGCCGCGAGGAAATCGCCCAAGCGATGGGCCTACAACCTGAAGCGGTGAAGAAGCACATCACCCGTGCCATGGCCCAACTCGCCCGCGCTTTGGAGGATTCCGAATGAGCGGGCAAGATCTGTTTGACGAAGCCGCAGACCGGCTGGAGGATGCCGACCAATGGGACCGTGCCCAGCGCGCCGCTTTCTTGGCTTGGGCCGCGCAAAGCCCTGCCCATTTGATCGCGGCCAGACGTGTGGCGCAGGTGATGGACGATCCGGCAGTGGCGCAGGCTTTGGCGCATCTGCCCCCCTTCCCCGCCAATGATCAAGCTGAAGCACAGGCCCCGCGCCGCCGCTGGCTGCCGATGGTGGCGGCATTGGGCGCATTGGCCATCGGCCTTGGCGTATGGCATGGGGCGCGGCCACCTGCGACAGTACCGCTCCATCTGGTCACTGCGCAGGGACAGGTGACCAGCTCCCGTCTGGCCGATGGCTCGCTGGTGCAAATGGACCCCGCCAGCACGCTCGACGTCACCCTTTCGCCCTCGGCTCGCCAACTTCACCTCGCCTCGGGGCGGGCGCTGTTTGATGTCGCCCATGCGCCAGAGCGGCCCTTTACAGTGCAGGGCGGCGCGATGGCGGTGACCGCCATAGGCACCGTCTTTTCCGTCGACACCGGCAACATGGGCACCAGCCTAAGGGTAGAGCAGGGCCGTGTGCGCGTGACGGTGGAAGGCCATAGCCAGCCTATCTTTGTCAAAGCGGGCGAAGGGCTCACGCTGGATACAGGCAAGGCTTTGCACGCTTTGCATTTTCACGCCGATCCTGCGTCGGCCTCGGACACAGCCTGGCTGGTGGCCGATGGTGAGCCTTTGGCGCAACTAATCGTCCGCCTGCAACGCCGCGCGGATGTCCCCTTGTCGCTAGCCCCAGAACTGGCCGACAAGCCCATCCATGGCCGCTATAGCAGCGCCGATCCGCTGGCCAGCCTGCGCCTGATCGCGCTGGCCCATGGCTGGCATGTTCAGGCCCAAGGCGCAGGCTGGCGGTTGGAGCGCTAATGCCTATATGGGCGCTGCTGGCCAGTCTGGCGGCTGCTGGCGGGGCGGAACCTGTTTTGCAAAACCCTGTGCCGGCAGGCCCGCCGCTTACCCAGTTGCAGGGGGCAGCAGCGGCCAGCGGCATAGCCATTGCCCTGCCAGACCGCCCCGTCACCAGCATCCGGCGAAAGGGCCTGCCCAGAGGCCTCCCCCTGCGCAAAGCTCTGGCACGGATCTGCCCTGCGGCGGGGCTGGATTGCCGCCTGACGCCGATGGGCGTGGTGGTCAGGCCTTTGGCAAAGCCGCGTCCGCTGCGTCCTCCCACCCCGCCTGCCCCGCCAACCCTTGCCCCCGCCGATATATTGGTGACCGGACGGCAAGGCGCAGGCATCATGCTGGCCTCCGAACGCGCCTTCTCCCTCTCCCGCCTTTCGCCCGAAGACATCAGCCGTCGTCCGGCCCTGAGCATGGCCGAATTGCTGCAAAATTTTCCCGGCCTGTGGATCGATACCAGCGCGGGCACCAGCGCCAATATCGCCCGCCTGCGCGGCATTCCGATGGATGGCTATAGCGCAATGGCCGTGCAGGAGGATGGCCTGCCCATCCAGCACTCCAGCCTGCCATGGACCGACATTGATCAATTCATGCGACCCGACATCATGCTGGAAAGCGTGGATTATGTTCGAGGAGGCCCCTCCAGCGTGCTGGCCTCCAACGCGCCGGGCGGGATTTTGAACCTGCACCTGCGACGCCCCCCCGATCACAGGTCTGGCGAGGCAAGGATCACCGCCACTTCCTATGGGCTGGCGCGGATGGATGCATGGCTTGGCGGCCCTCTGGGGGAATGGCAGACGATGGCGGGCGGCTATATCGCCCGCGACCCCACCCAGCGCCAGATCAACCAGACCTTGGGCGGCGGCCAGATCCGGCTACGCGCCGAGCGCGACCTGCCCGATGGCAGGCTGACCCTGACCGCTCGTTATCAGGATGATGCCAGCCTCAACACCTCGTCCTTCCCGATGGCGTTGCGCGATGGCCAATGGTCGGCGCTGGCCGGATTTGACCCAAGACGCGGTTCATGGTTCGGGCCGGATTTCAGCCTTGTGCGTTTTGCAACCGCAAACGGCACCGTCACCCGCCAAGTCGGGCGCAACAACCGCAACCGCGTGTTCGACTTATCCGCCGCATGGGTGCAGCATGACTGGACCGCGCGGTTGCGCCTGCGCCGATCGGACACAGAGCGCAACGCGATCCTGTCCAGCGGCGCCCCCACCACCGCAGAGGAATTTCTGGCCAGCCAAGGCGCGGCACTGCAATTGGCCTTTCCTGCTTCGACGGCCATTCTACGCCGCAGCGATGGGCGGATCTTGGACCGCAAGGCTTTGGTCGAGGTGGTGCAACCCGCCAGCGCAACCGTGCAACTGGACGAGATGCTGGGCCAAATCGAGCATCAGGCCCGCCTTGGCCCGCATAATCTGGCAGGCGGACTGCATCTGGTGGTCAATCGCTGGCGCTATCAACGTATCGTGGCGCGGGCTTTGGTGGAGGCACGCTCACAAGGCTTGCTGGTGGAGGCGCTGGCGCTGGATGGTGCGGGCAACAGTTTGGGCAGCCTGACCGATGGCGGCTATCTGTCGCGCGCCTCGACATGGGAGCAGACAGTGGGCCGCACGGCCAGCGTGGCGCTCTATGCCACGGATGAATGGCAGATCGCCCCGCAATGGCGCATCGAGGCTGGTATCCGTCAGGAGGCCGAAGCGCTGCATGGCATTGTCGGCCTGCCGCGCAGCATAGATGGCTCCACCGCCACCATAATGGCCAACCGCAACCTGCAAGTGGATAGCGGACAAAGCGCCGCCTATGCCGCCAGCTTTGCCGCCACCAATGCCACACTGGCCGTTCATCGGCAGATTGCGCCGGACAGCATCGGCCTGTTTGTCAGAGCCAGCGCGGGCCATGTGCTGCCCTCGGTCGGCGCCTATCGCACCAGCTCGCAGCCCGCCGCCGCCCATCTGCTGGGCGTGATCGAAGGCGAAGCCGGTCTGGTGGCACAAGACAGTCGCGGCAGGATCAGCCTTACCGGCTTTGCCAACCGCTTTACCGGACTGGATGTATCGAGCAGCGTAGTGGACGCTGGCACAGGCGCCATCACCCTGATCCCGCGACAGGCCGGTTCCCATACCATCGGGCTGGAACTGGAAACCAGCCTTGCCCTGCGCCCATGGGCCCAATGGCGCAGCGCCCTGACATGGCAACAATCACGCCTTGCCGAATATCGCTTTAAAGACGCTTCAGGCGCTGCGCAGGATTATTCAGGCCATGTGCCCCAGCGCATTCCCGATCTGATGCTGCATAGCGGGCTGGATTTCGGAGGGAGGCAGGCGTGGTATGTCCAACCTTCCATCACCTATATGGGGCGGCGCTTTGCCGATGATGCCAATGTTTTACGGCTGCCCCCCGCGCTGCTCGTCACTCTTCGCACGGGCTGGACGCTGCCGCGTTACGGGCAGATAAGTCTGGAAATCGACAATCTAGCCAACACTATAGCCGTGATGCAAGGCGATGCGATTGCGGGCAATGCCATGCCAGTGCAGACCTATGCCATAGGGCGCGCGCTAGCCGGACGCAGCCTGCGCTTGTCCTTTCAAAAGGCATGGTAGGAAAGCCCTATCACGAAAATGTCACGCATCATGTGTCTAGGCAGAAGCATTCATTCTCAATGGCGGCTCCGTCGATTCCGTGAATTCTCGGCCGCCCAGCCCAAAGGCCCTTCATGTCGCCGATTGACGCCAGTTCAGCCTCACGTTTGCAGCAGGAAATCGAGGACAGTTTTGACGAGGAACTGGAATCGGAACTCTCGGAAAGCCTGCTGGAATTGCTGGGCGATGACGAAGAGCTTGAGGAAGCCGCGCTACGCCACGCCAACCATCTTGACCGGCGTAGCTATTTCCGTGAATTGTTCCGCCTCCAGCATGAATTGATCCGCCTGCAGGATTGGGTGGTTGATCAGAAGCTGAAAGTGGTCGTGCTGTTTGAAGGGCGCGATGCGGCGGGCAAAGGCGGGGTGATCAAACGCATCACGCAAAGGCTGAACCCGCGTGTGGCGCGCGTGGTGGCCTTGCCCGCGCCGTCGGAGCGCGAACGCAGCCAGTGGTATTTCCAACGCTATGTGCCCCATTTGCCCGCCGCTGGCGAAATTGTGCTGTTTGACCGTTCCTGGTATAATCGGGCGGGTGTCGAACGCGTCATGGGCTTTTGCAGCGAAGATGAGGTGGAGGAATTCTTCCGCTCCGTACCCGAATTTGAACGGATGCTGGTGCGATCGGGGATCATCCTGCTGAAATACTGGTTCTCGATCACCGATGCAGAGCAGCAATTCCGTTTCAATATGCGCATCCACGATCCGCTGAAGCAATGGAAGCTCTCCCCCATGGATGTGGAAAGCCGCCGCCGCTGGGAAGATTACACGCGTGCCAAGGAAGCCATGCTGGAGGAAACCCATATTCCCGAAGCGCCATGGTGGGTGGTACGCGCCGATGACAAGCGCCGCGCCCGCCTGAACTGCATCGCCCATTTGCTGGCCCAAGTGCCCTTTGGCGAAGTTGCCAAGCCGCCGGTGGTCCTGCCGCCGCGGGTGCGCAATCCCGACTACATCCGCCATCCCATTCCCGAAGACATGTATGTGCCGGAAATTTGCTGATCTTAAACTGCCGCCAAAATCAGGCTACCTCAAATCGGCACATCCTGCCGATCCGGACTGATATGCCCATATGATCGATAGCGGGACAAGACCTGCTGGCCTTTGACGGCGATTTCCGTGTAGCCTTCCGGCGTGCTCAGGAAAGACCCACGCCAATCGGCACCGGCCACCGCGCCGGTGGTGATGAAGGAAATGCCGTTCAGTTCGATCCTTTCATAAACATGGCTATGACCTTGCAGCACGGCCAAGACATTATGTTCGGTCAGAATGCGCAACACCTCGCGCGCATTGGTCACATAGGTCCAATTATGCGGGGTGTTGAGCCAGCTTTCGGGCTCATAACACTGCATGGCCGTTATCAGAGGGATATGGGTCACCACAATGACACGCGTGGCTTTGGGCTGCGCGGCCAGATCCATGCGCAGCCAGTCGAGTTGCTCGGCATCAACCCGCCCTTCATAATTGCGATCATCAGTCAGGCCTACGCTGTCCAGCACTACGAAATGCACCCCCTTGTGATCAAAGGCATAATAGCGTGGACCAAAGCGCAGGGTGTAAAATGCCTTTCCATAATCGGGCACGGAAGGGGCGATCCCACTGTTGGCGAATACGCCAAGGCAATCATGGTTGCCCAGCACGTGATAGACCTTTTTGCGCAAATGCTTGCGCTCCACCTGCTGATATAGATCCATCAACATTGTGGCGCGTTCGCGTCCGGTTTCCAGAGCATCCTCGATATGATCACCGCCCTGAATGACAAAGTCACAGGCCGAAGCCGAGATCTGCTCGAAACAAGTTGCGCAGGCCTTGTTCGCGCCCAGTTCGGGTCGGATGTGGCAATCACTCATAAAGGCAAAGGTGAAGTCGGCCAGATCGGGGGATGCCAACGCCCCTCCTGCCCGCAGCCATGGCGCCGTTGCGGCAAGTTTAAGCAAATGGCGACGTAGCATGGTACACCTCGCAATAGTGAGCAAAGGGAGGGCCTTTCAGCCCTCCCTCGTCTGGATCAATAATGCAGCTTGATCGTGGCAAACACCTGACGCGGCGCGGCGGTTTGCAGCGTGGTATAGGTCCCCTTCGGATCGGAGGTGACAAAACCTGCCGTGCCGGTCGAGGCGATATAATGCGCATTCATCAGGTTCATCACATTAACCTGAAGCTCGATATGCCGGTTGAAGCGATAGCCTGCTGACAGGTCAAAATTGGCTGCCCCCGGCAATTCGGAGTCATTGAGATAGCTGTAATAGCGCTTTGACCGGTAGTGGCCGGACAATGTGGCCCACAGCGCCGAATTGTCATAGCCCAGCTCGAGACTACCCACATTGCGCGGCGAGGCTACCACCTGTTTGCCCTTAGTCGCGACCCGTGAACCGCCTAAAGGCTGCACATCATCGTCATAGGTGGCGTCATTATAGGCCCAGCTGCCATAGACCGACCAATGGGGTGCAAAGCGCCAGTTGGCCGCCGCCTCAATACCGCGCGACGAGACGCTGCCCACATTCTGCAACACATTCTGGTTGCCCACAATCACCGCACTGATGGAAGACGCCAGCAAGCGATTGGTGAACTTCACATAATAACCGGTCAGCGACAGTTGCAAGTCGGCATTATGGAAACGATAGCCAGCCTCGAAAGTGTTGGTCATTTCCGGCTTCAGATCGCCGCGAATATAGTTGAAACCCGCCTGCGAACTGCTGGAAAACGGCCCGCTGGAGGTGGAGGCGACAAAAGCCGCCATGTTGCGGGTATAATCGGCAAAGAACTCACTATTACCATCCAGCGTGTAAAGCAGGCCAGCGGTGGGCAGAAACCAGTTCCGGGCCTTGATCGAGCCATCAATCGGCTTGGTGCTGATAACGCTATGGGCTTTATTGGTAGACGAAACGCCCTTGAAACCGGCGTTCAGACGCAGATTATCCGTCGCCTGCCAATTGTCGCTGATATCAAACTGGATGGTTTGGGTGGAATATTGGTTGTAGAAATTGGTTTTGAACGGGTTGGTGTAAAATTGCTGGAACCGGGTAGGCGTCACGCCCGCCTGCAGGCCGTAAAGATAGGAGCCCTGGTTGAAATCATTGTGTTCATACCAGATGCCACCCTCGACAACATGACGGCCAGCGTTGAATTTAAGGCGTGAAATAGCCCCTTTGCGGTTGATGTCATAACGCATCGCCGAGACTGAAACCGGCGATCCGCCATAGGCAGCAGGCGTGGGATCATAGGGATCGGCCCAAGTGCCAATGCCCTTGTCCATATGCAGATAGACTGTGCTATGCCCGCTTAAACGCGGAGAGAGCCTATATTCCAGCTTTTCATAGCCCAAAAGGTCACGGCGCACGCCGCCGCCCTGATAGACGGTATGATCGGCGGCCTGATAAGGCGCGGGAGCCGTGCCACCATTCTGCGTGATGCGCGCCAGTTGTTCAGCCATGGCAAAGGTAGGGATATTGTCAAAGTCCCAGCCATAAGTTTTCAAACGAGCGAGCGAGGTGTCATTATAGTCATCCTCGCGCCGATCGATCAGGTTCAAATAGGTGGTCGATTTGACCGTGGCGCCCAAGGGCTGCACATATTTGATATTGATCTGGTCCTGAACCTGCTCGCCCCAGCCTTTCCATTTGCCCTGACGATCATGGGCGTAGGACACGGCCAACTTGCCCCGCCACGGCAGTTCACCACTGTTGATACGGGCAAAGCTGCGCCAGCTGTTCGCGCTGCCATAGCTTTGTTCAAAATCGATGCCAAAGCCGTCGGTGGTGTTGATCGAGGTGAAGTCCACCGTTCCGCCAATATTGCTGGTCGATGCGGTGCCCAAGGCCCCGCTTCCCTGCGAAAGGGTGGCCGCGCCATTGTTTTCGCTCAACAAGGCGCGGTTGATCGACAGGCCATTGTTGTTGCGATACTGCATATTACCCAAGGGAACGCCGTCCAGCGTGTAACCCATCTGATCGGTCAGAAAGCCACGGATCGACAATTGGGTGGCCGCTTCGTAGGTCCCGTGGGCGTCAGAAGAATCAAAATTCACCCCCGGCAGGCGCGACAGTGAGCGCAAAGGGGAAGTGCCGCCCGTCACCTTGGCCATCGCCTTGGTCGACACCGTCTGCACCTGACGTGATTGCCCCTGCCCCAACACCACGATTTCGGCAACCGGCTTGACCGAGGCCGACGGATCGCCATCTTCGGGCGCTACTTTGAGCGAGATCATCGTGGCGCTTTCCTGCACGATCACCAGACCATGACCGGCAATCAAACGGCGCAAGGCCTCGCCGCGCGTAAAGCTGCCGCACAAGGCGGAGGAACGATGGCCGGCCACGGCATCATAAGGGAAAATAACATGCACACCGGCCTGTTGCGCGAACTGGTTAAGCGCACTGGCTGTATCGGAAGCCCTGATGTCAAACGAAATACGCGCGGCCTGTTCCTGCGCATAGGCAGCCGAAGGCAGCGCGGCCGCCACGATGGCGGTCGTCGTCAAAAAGCGAAACATGCGGTAATCCCCAGTCGAACGTGGAACTCGATGCAGGGATGGATGGCGCGGCAAAAACCGCTAGTCGGTTTTGAAAAAATCTAGCCGCGCGTCAGGATAATACCGCCATTGGCCCCGGTGGTGGCGCGGACGCCAAAAGAATCCTGCAAAGCCTGCAGAAATTCTGCCGGATTGCGCGTGCCGAATGTACCGCCCAGCCTGATGCGTGCCAGCGCGGGATCGCCAATCACGATCTTGTCCTTCAAATAACGGTTAATCTCTCCCAGCGCGTAATCAAGGCTCTCGCCATTCAGCACCAGCGTATCATGGCGCCAGGCCGTCACCCGGCCAAGTTCGGCCTTGTCGCTGGTGCGCAAAGTGACGCGCGCCCCTGCCATCAGCGCCATTTCTCCGGCGACCAAATGCAGGCCTGCCCCGTTGCTGATCCCTCCGGAAAAAACCGCCAGCTCGCAGCTATCCCCGCGCAATCGCGCATTATAATGGCCGGCTGCAAGCCTGAAACTCTCGCCATTTACCGCCAATTCACATCCGCCCTTGCTGGCAATGGCGATCTCGCCCTGTTCCAGACAAAGCTGTTGCGGCGCGCTCATGCGCCATGAAATCCGGCTATCAGTGTTGAGGTCTATCGACAGGCCCGGCGCAGGCGATACCGCCAGATGTTCACCGACACCGGTTACCGCATGGTCCCGCGCATAAGCGCGATAGGCAAAACCACCGCCCAAAGCTGCCGCCACAGCCGCTCCCATAGCCGCACGCAATATCTGCCTTCGGGGCATAGTGCCGAGTGCCGGATCGATCATCGGGGCATCTGTCGGCATCAACCGCAGCCCGTCGAGATCGCGCCAAGTAGCGGCCACTTCGGCAAAAGCGGCAGCGTGACGCGCATCGGCATCGCGCCATGCCTCAAAGGCCACCACATCCGCTGTGCCCGCGTCCAACCGCGACAGCCAGTCGGCGGCGGTCCCGGTCAATTGCGCGTGATATTGCGGGGGCGTGACTCTGGTCGACAAGCTTCCTCCAACCGGGCCTCATGCTCGCGCCGTCCGATGGTGATGAGGGCCAGGCCTTTAGCAATATGCTTTTCCACCGTCGAGATGGATATTGAAAGTTCCTCGGCAATGGCGGCGGGAGACAGGCCCTGCACCTTGCGCATACGCATCACGCGCGCACATTGTGGCGGCAAACTGTCGATCATGACCAGCCAATGCTGCAACTCGCTGCGTCCGGCGGCTACGGCAAAGGCATCGGGCGACGGATCGGGCATATCCAACGCATCGAGGCAGGCCAACGCTTCGATCCTGACCACGCGGGCCCGCCGCAACCTCTCCAGCGCCAGATGATGGACAATGGTCAGGACAAAGGCACGCGGAGTGCTGATCGTGCGATAGTCAGGCGTTTTCAGGACGCGGGCATAGGCTTCCTGAACCAAATCTTCGGCCTCTTCCGCCCCGCAAAAATAGGCGGCCCTTGCACGATAGGCCGCAGCATGCGGCAACACCTGCGCGATAAACCAGCGATCTATATCACGCAGCCAGCTCACAATGTGCTCCATCGGATCTCACCGTGCGCCTAGTCCAGATTTTTGACATCTCCGGGACAGATAACTGTCACCAACCGTGCCGACTAAGGCGTCGATGTCCGCTGCGGCCAAACGCTCGGTACACTTGATGGACAAATATTGCGAACCACCGTCCGAGTGATGGATGAGGCCTTTGTGCTTTTGAGGCTTTCTCTGCCAGATAGCTTGCTCGAGAGCGTCGAGTACAAACTGGGTTGTCATGGATGTTGACACTTTCCATCCAACTATCCGACGAACAAAAACATCAATGATAAAGGCTACATAGACTGTTCCAGCCTAGGTCTGGACCTATGTGAAATCAGACACCCAGAGCTGGTTGGGCGCCTGGGCTCGGAACTGTCGGTTCACCTTATCGTCAGGGCACGGGCGCGACGTATCGGGATTAGTGGTGATGGCCCGTTTGCCTCGGATAACCCCCTTTCAACCCCATTTCCCGCATCAAACGCTTGACGGTGCAGCGCGCCACTTTGCATCCTTCGCGCAAAAGAGCGTGCCAGATCTTGCGAGCACCATAAACTTCGCGATTGTCAACTGCCACTGATGCGGTCGGGTAAGCATTTTTCAGCCGTCCGATTTCCTCGCCTATTTTAGCTCCGGGCAGGCACTGCGGAACATTGCCACCATGGCGGCAAACTGCCATAGTTGCGGTACGCGGTACGACCATAAAGATCACGCCGACACGGATAGCCGCCAGCTTTGACAAGAGACTGTAGAGCAAAGAGGTCGGCAAGACTCAGACTTGACTGGCAAGACCTGAGTATATTGCCGACCCTCACCTCAACCGTGGATCGCTGCCAACGCCTCCACCACCCGCCCACTCTCCCTGCGGACAAGTTCAGCCTGCCAGGCGGTAAAGGCACCGGCGTAAGGCCGGTCCATTCTCGAAGCCCCCAGACGCGCCAGACTGAGCAATGCGCCCAGCGAACGGGCGTCATCAAAATGGCAGGGCAATTGATACAGCAGAACAGCCGCCGTCGAGAGAACATCGCCTTCACACACCGCCTGAACCAGACTCCAATTGCCGCTGGCAATAAGGCCGCTGACAGCAGTCGGTGCGGCCACCACTTTGGCCGGAATGCGTAACGCCGCGCAATATTCAGCGAGGTGCACCCGCGCGCCATCGCCGCCAACATGCACCATGAGATCAAGCTGGCCAGCAGCATAGCGCTTGCCGGGCTGCAAGGGCACGATCATCCGCTGGGGCAAACGAACGCCGCAGCGGGTCGCCGCAAGCCGGATCTGGATATCATCCGAGCTGCCCGTTCCCCAGCCCACCAGCATGGCATGGGCCGGAAGTTGATCGACGGTCTTGAAGAAGCGCTGGAGCATTTGTGCTTCGGTCAACTCCGGACCACAGACGGCGCCAAGTTGGCCGAGGAAGATCTGCCCGTCATCAGCCACTTCAATCTCGAGCCAGGCAATGGCCGCAACAGTCCGGAAGGGCCAGCGCGGGGAGACGAGCGGGTCTTTGGCCGGCAGCTTCAGCCCATGGGTGGGCTCATAACGCTCGGCCTGCTGGTAAAGCGCATGGCCCGCCACATCACGGCTATATTCGGCATCATATACAAGGAACTTGGTCATGGTTTTATCCTGTTGTCAGTGGACATGCTGCCTTATTGGCAACGCGGACCGCCTGCAGGCGGAGAAGTCTTTTCCCCTCCTCCAAAGCGGTCATCTCAGATCTCAAAGGGAATTGGGCCTGCGCAGCTGGGCCAGCCCGTGGCAGCATGCGCTGGTTGCGCGTGCTTCTTGGCCGCATGTAGCGGCCGATCAAAACTCGAGGCTGCAGGCGGCCAATGCCACAAATGCATAAGCACCTGTGGCATTGGCCAACCTCAAACCGGCGAGAACGGCGGCCCGAGCGCTGCCGGTGGCAAATTACCGGTGGCGCGTTTTCCAGGTGACGGAATAGGTCCTGGG
>NZ_SACO01000020.1 GCF_004005905.1 Novosphingobium umbonatum | reverse complement strand
ACCCCAAAATCCAGAAAGGTATAAACCCAAAGCTTGACCTTGACCGCCATGGGCAGCACATAACCCATACCCACCCGGGTCAATTCTCAATGAAAATCCCGGGTCAATTCTCAGCGCAACTCAACACTTTGTTCTCTTTTGTACTTTTAGGCTTGACGGGATGGAACGTAAATGGAACAAAAAGGCATTGAAGCGGAACATAGCAGGTTTGGGAACCGCTGGTCCGCGCAAAGAGGAAGGTTTGTCGCGATGCTGAGCACTGCAATTCTGACCGGCGTGATCAACGTGTTCATCGGGCTGAGCGCGGCCTTTACCCTTTGCGCGCTGCTACATACGACCAAGGCTTTCTTTGCCTTGTGGAAGCAGTTGGACGCCGAAAGCGCTGCTCTGCGCCAGCAAGCAGGCGTTGTAGTGGTGCGCCGTGAACAGGTTTGCGTGCCCAGCAAAAAGCCCGCCACTTTGGCAGTGACGGGCCGTGAAATTGCCTTGGCGTAAGTGATCGGAACTCAGGCCGAACGCCCTGCCCGCTGCCGCATGACGCGGGCATAGAGCCATAGGCCATAGGGGATCATCGCCAGATAGACGACACAGATCCCCACCAGCGTAAACCAGGGTTCGCTGACCAATGCGGCCATGGTGATGCCGACCAAAGCGATCAGTTCCAGACGCACCGAACGGCGGGGACGCAAAGATTTCCAGCTCAACGTCGGCAGGCTGGAAATCAGTAGGAAAGCGACGAAGACCATCCAGCCACCGACGACTTCGGGCTGACGGAAGATGGGATCACCCAAAGCAATCCACAGATAGAGCGGCAAAAAGGCCAGGCCTGCCCCAACCGGAGCAGGAACGCCGGTCAGAAAGCCCGCCTGTTTGCGCGGCTCGGCAGGCATATCGATCTGGGCATTGAAACGCGCCAGACGCAAAGTCATGCAAATGGCAAAGGCCAAAGCGGCAAACCAGCCAAGACGCGGGATATGCTGCAACGACCACAGGAACATGATCAACGAAGGCGCCACACCAAAAGAGATGGCGTCTGACAGACTGTCCAATTCGGCGCCGAAACGCGATTCGGCTTTCAACAAGCGGGCGATCCGGCCGTCGATGCCATCCAGCACACCGCCCAGAATAATCGCCATAACCGACTTTTCCCATTCGCCCGCAATGGCAAAGCGAATGCCGGTCAGGCCGCAGCATAGCGCCGCCGACGTAATAGCATTGGGCGCCATGGTGCGCAGGGTCAGACCGCCGGGCAGTTTCCTGCCCCGCGGCCATCCGGTCTTCTGGCTCACTGGCTCAGACCCTCGATCAAAGCGGCTTCACCCACTTCGGCCAGAACGGTTTCACCGGCAATGGTGCGCTGGCCGACCAGAACCTTGGGCTCTGTGCCTTCGGGCAGATAGACGTCGACGCGGCTGCCGAAACGGATCAGGCCCACGCGCTGACCAGCGCCGATAATATCACCGGGCTTGACGAAAGGCACGATACGGCGCGCCACAAGCCCTGCGATCTGGGTAAAGCCGATCGACAGGCCATTGCCGCGATCGATCAGAATATGCTGGCGTTCGTTCTCTTCGCTGGCCTTGTCCAGATCGGCATTCATGAACTTGCCGGGGATATAGACCACGCGGGTAACCGTGCCCGCAATCGGCGCGCGGTTGATGTGAACGTCAAACACGCTCATGAAAATGGAAATACGGGTCACCGGCGCGTCAGGCAGACCGGCCAGACCCGAACCGTCGTCCATGGTCAGCTCACGCGGGGGCGCAACCTTCTGGATCAGCGTTACCAGACCATCGGCTGGTGCGATGACCAGACGATCGCCGCGCGGGGTAACGCGCAGGGGATCACGGAAAAAGGCGCAAATGCAATAGGTCAGGATGCCAAACGGCCATGCCAGCAGGGACCAGCCCAGCAAGGCGAACAGGACACAGGCAGCACCGCTGACAGCAGCGAATTTGCGGGCTTCGGGATGGACTGCAGGCCAATGCCATCCGGCATTACCGCGTCCCTGATTGTCAAAAATTTCTCCGGGCATAGGGGCAGTCTCTAGGCGCAGATGGGCGAGGCGACAAGCGGCAAAGGGCGTAGTGAGGGCTCAGGCCTCGGCTTTATGCGCTTTTCTCCGCAGCAACAGGCGATTGACCAGCACAGCTGCGGTCAGATCTCCCGTTACACTGGCACCGGTGATGATCGGGTCGGGCAAGGCGATGACCGCGACATAGAGCGGCATGATCGCCATAGGCGCGCCCAGAAACTGGATGCCGGGGGCATAGATGGCGTAAATTACCGCCGCGCCGGGCAGGCCAGCCCCGCTGATCGATCCCAGAATCACCGCCCCCCCAGCCAGCACCAGTTGCAAGGGCGAAGGCTCGATACCGGCAGCATGCGCCGCTACCAGCACCGCGCCGACCGCATGGGCCACTGTGCCCAAGCGGAACACCGAAACTGCCAGCGGGATCACCAACCCTACCACATCGGCAGGCAGCCGCAGCTTTTCCAGCGCGATTTCCAGCATCAACGGCATGGTGGCCATCGACGAACTGGTGCCAGCCCCCATCGCCTGAGCGGGCGCAACGGCGGCGGCGAATTGGCGCAAGGGTGCAGCGCCGCTAACCCACACCACCACATAACAGAGCGCGGCCATCAGCAGGCAGGTGGCAAAGCAAAGGGCGATAAACATGCCCAGCACTTGCGCCACATCCATCCCAGCCGCCTGCACCAACCCCATGGCCAGCAGGAAAATGCCGACAGGCGCGGCCACCAGCACCCAATCGACCAGAATCATCATCGCCTGCGCCACTTGCTGTAACAGACGCAAGGCCACCGGATCGGCCCCGCTATCCTCTTGCGGCAAACGCGCCAGTGCCAGACCAAAGCACACGGCAAAAATCACCAAGGGAAAGATCTGACCCTGAGCCGCAGCTGCAATCGGATTGTCGGGCACAATGGCCAGAATTTGCGCGGCAAGGCCCGGCACAGGTTGGGGCGCAGTTTCCGTCAGCAAACCCTGCAAGGCATGGGGCGGCAAGGGCCATAGATGCAGCGCCGTCTCGCATAGCACCGTACTCATCGCCACCACCGGCACCATGATCGCCACAAACACCACCACGGTGAGCGAGATCAACCGCCCTCCCCGCCCGCTGCGCACAGCAGAGGCGACGCCATGGGTAACCATGGCAAAGACCAAAGGCACCAGCGTCATTTGCAAGGCCTTCACCCACAGATGCCCCAAGGGCAACATCACCCCGGCCAATTGGTTCAACCAATCCCATTGCAACCAACGCAACAAACCGCCGCAAGCTGCACCGGCGCCCAAGGCAAGGAGGATAAGGCGGCTGCGGTTCATGGCACGGGCTCCAGAAACTTGGACGATGGACCGGGCCTTTCAACGATCAAGGCAACGGGAAGCGCCGACCGCTAGCGGAAATGGCCGATAGAAAGCAAGAAACAGAATGCCGCCCTTTTGACATATTGCCGCGCGCATAAGCAAAGGGCGCGGGCGCCGAATAGTCAGCCCCCGCGCCCATGCCTTTTACAACAAAGCCTTATGCGGCGACAAAATCTGCCGCGCTCAGCACCGGCTTGCTGGTCAGCACCGCGATCAACACGCGGTCTGCCCCGCCGACACCATCGGTATCGTAATAAAGCGTGCCGCTGGAGGCGACATAGAGCAGGTTCTGATCCGCGGTGGTGGCATAGCCGCCAAAGGCTATGTTGCTGGCATCAATCACCCCGCCGGTTGCGGACAGGCTGGAAAACACCGACAGGTCAAAGACCAGCTTGTCCTCGCCGCTGGTAAAGTCGCCAATCGCGTCCTTGCTCGTAGCCGTTTCCAGCACATCGAACACGAAACGGTCAGCGCCTGCGCCGCCCCACAGCGAATCCGCACCTGCGCCGCCGACCAGCGTGTCATTACCGGCTTCACCCTTGAGCGTATCATTGCCTTCGCCGCCATAAAGCGTGTCGGCCCCTGCGCCACCGGACAGCGTATCTTTTCCGCCCAGACCATAGAGCAGATTGTCACCATCATTGCCGGTGATCTGGTTGTCCTGCGCATTGCCGGTGCCGGTCAGATTGTCACTGCCGGTCAGGTTCAGCGTCTCCAGCGTATCGGCCAAAGTGTAGCTGACCGAAGCATAGACGCGGTCCTTACCCTCGCCTGCAGCCTCGGTGACGATATCGGCGGCATTATCAACGTAATAAGCATCATCGCCCGCGCCGCCGACCATAATATCCGCGCCTGCGCCACCCTTGAGAACGTCATTGCCTTCGCCACCGATCAGACGGTCACGCCCGTCCGTGCCCTTCAACGTGTCATTGCCCGAAGTACCGGTCTGCACCGCCAGACTGGTGGTCAGATTGAGCAGCGCCACCACCGGATCATGGTCCGATGCCGCACGGTCGGTCAGCGTGTTGACATGCACAATGTCCAGCGCCGCCCCGTCCAGCAGGCTGTCGCTGACCAGAATATGGTCGATTTCCTGCGCATTGCCTTCGAAGATGTAGCTATAGCGATCCTGCGCCGCGATGGTGGTATTCAGATTGGTCAACACGCCATCGGTGGCGGTCAACACACCATCGGTCAGCGTCAATTCGCCCGAGATCACACCCAGAGGCTCTTCGAACTGGAAGTCGTTAAAGTCGCCCGACACCAGAATATGCGCGCTCGGATCACTCGCCAACAGGCTGTCGACATAGTCGTTGACAACATCGGCCTGCGCCACACGCGCCGCCTCGCCCGCATTGGTGGAAGGCTGCACATCGCCCTGCAACGGGGTGGAGCCACCCTTCGAGGTCAGGTGGTTGCCGATAACGGTCAGTTCTTCGCCTTCAAAGGTAAAGCTGGCCACCAAAGGCAGACGCGCACCGTCAAACGGATTGCTGCCGCTGGTGGGCAGGATCGTCTGCACCGAGCCTTCGACCAGATCGACCGTATCCACGCGATAGATCATGGCCACACGAATATTGCCGCCCGGTTCGCCGCCATTGTTGTCATCGGTGATATAGGTGTTGTCGATCCAGGCATATTGAATGCCGCTGGCGGCATAGATCTCGTCCACCAGCATTTGCAGGGTCAGGCTGGCCGAAACCGTGGTGGTGTTCGCCGAACCGTCATTGTCCTGAATTTCCTCCAGCACCACAATGCCCGGCGCACCCAAAGCAAAGGCAATATCCTGCGCGATCATGGTGAAGCGGCCCGAGGCGACATCGGTATCGCCATCGGCATCATTGGGGTCCAGATTGAGCACATTGTAATTAGCCACCGCCAATTGGCCGGTGCCGGCAATCAGGCTGGTGGTCTGCGCGGCGACGGTGGTGTCCTGCGCGATGGTGATGGCCTGCGTGGCCAACACTTCATACATGCCGCCCGCATAATTGACCACGCCCACCACGCTGGCCAAAACATCGCCCGGATTGACCAGCGGCGCGGTGCCCGAGCCCAGTTCGACATCGGCATCGATCTGAATCTTTTCGGGATTATAGTCGCCGTTTACCGAATTGTTGGTGCCGGTGCCCGTGGTGGAATAGCTGCCGTTGATGGCCAGCGTGCTTTCCGCCGAAAGGCCCGAGGAGGACGTATGCCCCGCGCCATCACTGGCCACGGTGTAAATCTCGCCATAGGTGGTGGCGGTGGGGGCAATGGCAACCGGGTTCTGGATCTCCACCCGCATGCCTTCCAGCGATTCCCAGAAGTCCAGACCATCGGTGGCCGGATCAAAGCTGGTGAAACCGTCATCCTCCAGATTGGCGGTGGGGATGTGCAAACCATCCGGCCCGATCAGCACAGCGGCGGGAAGAGCATTGCCGCTGCTTTCCACGGTGATCACCGGCGCGGTCATTTCCGTGACGCTCAGGCTGCCGGTGGTGGAGGAAACATATTCGGTCACCGTGGCGGTGACTTCGATAGCGTCGCCAATCTTCACCGTCGGCGCCGTGCCGGTATAGACGAAAACCGCATCCGAAGTGCGGCTGTTACCGTCGCCGGCTGCATCCTGCAGGTAAAAGCCTGCGCCATCCACAGCCGTAACAATGCCCTTGGTAGTCACTTCCTGACCAGCATAGGCAGAGCTGTGGCTTTCGCCCTGAATTTCCATGATGGTGACGCGGGTCTTGTCGTCATTCTCGATAATGCCCGTGCCGCTGGAACGGCCAATATCGGCCCCGCCCATGGCGTTGGACAGCACCAGCGAGAACATTTCATCCGGCTCGCCCGTGGTGTCGGCGGCGACATGCAGGGTGATGGTGGCGCTGGTCTGGCCTGTGGCAAAGTTCACCGTTCCGCTGGTGGCGCCGCTCAGATCGTCGGCCGTAGCCGTGCCGAACATCACATTGTAATCGGCCGATACCGCGCCGGTCACGCCGCCGCTGCGGGTGACGGTGAAAGTGATCGCCGTGGTGCCGCTGTCGCCTTCCACCACGCTGGCATTGCCCATGCGCAGAGTGCCATTGGGATTGGCAGGGGTGAAATCCTGCGAGCCATTGACGCTGCCAAAGCTGCTGGTGGCGCCGGTGACCCAGGTGAAGGCCGCCGGATCGGAACCAGTGCCCACGCGCTGGATCGAGGTGCCTTCGGGCGCGCTGTTTTCCTGAACGCCCACGTCTTCGCTGACCATACCATTGGCCGCGCCGCTGGTGGCGGTCATCACGCCTTCATAGGAGATATATTCGCGCACGGTGCCGCTGGCATCGACCAGAGCAATGCCATCGGGCGAGCCATTCTGGATGTCGGTAGCGGCAAAGGAAAGCGTGCCAAAGCCGCTGTCCTGATCCGCGATCACACCGCTCAACGCGATGGTTTTATAGGCCGCGCCGCCATTGCCATTATACAGCACCAGCGTCCAACCGGCCAGATTGAGGCCAGCGGTGCCCGCAATTTCAATCGCTTCGCCGGTATCGGTGCCGATATCGTCATAATGGAATTCGTTGATGAAGGCGATGGCGGCGGCCTGCGGCAGGGCGGTGTCATCATTGGTGATCGTGCCGGTGGCGGTGGTCACGCTGCCCAGAGTGGCGCCGCCGGTGGGGGCCGATAGCGTGACGGTGAGCGTTTCATCGCCTTCCACCAACGTATCGCCCAGCACGCCCAGCACGATATTGGCGCTGGTCTGGCCCGCGGCAAAGCTGACCGTGCCGGTCAGCGTGGTGCCTGCGGCCAGATCGCTGGCATCGGCGCTGTTGAGCGTGACCGTATAGCTGGCCGAAACCGCACCATCGCTGCCATTGGCGCGGGTAACGGTAAAGGACAGGCTTTGCGTGCCGCTATTGCCTTCGGTGACGCTGGCATTGGCAATCGACAATTCGCCATATTTGGGCACGGCAACACTGCCAAAGGTCTGGCCGTTGTTGATGCTGCCGAAATTGCCGGTGGTCAGCGTCGACCATGTGAAATTCTCGTAAGTGGTGCCCGTGCCGGTCAGGCCAAGCGTGATGCCGCTGGCCTGGCTGCCGGTTTGCGACACGCCGATATCGGTGCTGGTCATGCCGCTGGCAGGGCCATTGCTGGCGGTGATGACGCCTTCATAGCTGAGGAATTGCACCACGGTGCCGCTGGCATTGACCAGCGCGAACCCGTCGACAGGGCCGTTCTGGATGCCGGTGGCGGCAAAGGACAGGGTGCCATAGCCATTGCCCTGATTGGCCACCGTTCCGCTCAGCGCGATCGTGCCATAGGTTACCGCGGCCGTACCGGTGGTGCCGCCATTGTACAGAACGATGGACCAGCCCGCCAGATTCGTGCCCGCAGGCGCAGCAATTTCGATGGCCTCGCCCGTGTCGGTTCCGGCATTGTCATAGTGCAATTCATTGACAAATATAGGCGTTGCCATTTTTCTTCCCCAGTTGCTGCCTTATGCAGCTCACATCAATGTCAGCAGTTTTTGCAAAGATACGGCAAAATACCAGTGGCATTTGCAATATATACGCAATCTTTATGCTTCGATTGTTGCACTGCGGTGAAACAGAGGCGGGCGCGGGCACTGCTGCCCCCCCCATGATCCTGAGGTGGCTATTGAGCGAAAGCTCGATCATCCAAAGGTTTCGCCATGGCATAGGCCAATTGGGCAAGGCCCACCGGATAGGACATTTTTCCGTCCAACCCAGAAAAGGTCGGGACCGAGTTTCGCTGGCTGGCCCGCCAGCAGTCGGATCAGGAGAGCGAGCGCCGCTAGAAATCCGCCGCCATGTGGTAGGCCTCTGCCTCGGTGAGTTCTTCAGGGAGCTTCTGGGCGAGCCTAGCGCGGGCTGCAGCAACCCGCCTCTACTCTGCGACCAGCAACGGCAGGCACTGTTGGGCCAACCGTTTGTCTTTTGCATGCGGTGAAACGGCGAACTCGACCTAGACCATGATGGCAATGTCCGAAGCCCAACGCTTGCAGACACACCCAAACCGACCCCTTTGCGGCGGCACGGCTTGGACATCTCCGACATACCCTCTGTGTAACAGATTTGTGTAGCAGTCGGAGGCCTAAAGGGCTCATCCCTTGGGAAATGAACTCGTTAGAGTTCGGTGGTGGACAGGGCTAGATTCGAACTAGCGTAGACTCACGTCGGCAGATTTACAGTCTGCTGCCATTAACCACTCGGCCACCTGTCCACACCGTTTCCCAGTGCTGGGGGTCTCCCCGAAGTGACTTAGTAAGTAAGTCCGTCCGGCCGAGGACCGCGCCTATGCAGAGGTTTACCTTGCCTGTCAACACCGTCCTTGGCAAAGGCGAGAAAATTTTTACGCGAAAGGAAAAAACATGAGCCGCAACGGCGATGATACTGGCGCCCCTCAGGACAAGGGTAAACGCCGCGCGCTGCGGGGCCGTGCGGGCCGAATGCAAGGCGGGCGGGGCTCTGGGCGCGCATCCAAGGGCGCTGTGCGTCTGTGGGGACACCATGCGGTTGAAGCCGCGCTGAAAAATCCTGACCGCAAACATCGCAAGCTGTGGGCCACGCGTGAGGCGATTGCGAATCTGGATGGCGAATTGCCCGCCGATTTCCCGCTGGAATATGCGCAGCCCGCCGATCTGGGCCGACTCGTTGCGCGCGATGCGCCGCATCAGGGTCTGGTGCTGGATTGTGATTCGCTCGAAGATATTTTTCTCGACGACGTGCTGGATGGCGATCCCTCGCGGCCGATCGTGGTGCTGGATCAGGTTACCGACCCACATAATGTCGGCGCGATCCTGCGTTCGGCCGCGGCCTTCAACGCAGCGGCGATCGTGACGCAGGACCGCCACTCGCCGCCCGAATCGGGCACGGTGGCCAAATCGGCATCGGGCGCATTGGAAATCGTGCCTTGGGTGCGTGTGGTCAATCTGGCCCGCGCGTTGGAAGATATTGCCGAGGCTGGCTATTGGCGAATCGGTTTGGCCGGTGAAGCCAAGTCAACGCTGGGCCAATGCCTGCCCGCAGGTCCCGTAGCCTTGGTGCTGGGCGCGGAAGGCGAAGGCATGCGCCACAATATCCAGCAGCATTGCGATGCGCTGGCCCGCCTGCCGATCAGCGAGGCGATGGAGAGCCTTAATGTTTCCAATGCTGCGGCCATTGCGCTCTATGCCGTGGCCACGCGCGCCGAGGTCGAGGACGAGGATTGATCCCTCCCCTGTCCCGCTGACATAAAAAACGCCGCGCCAAGCATCCAGCTTGGCGCGGCGTTTTTTAGGGAGCAGATCGGCATTGGCGGCCGTGAGGCGGGACGGCCCTAGCGCAATGCCTGCGCTCTATATCGTCGCCGTTTAGTTCACCGAGTCTTTGAGGTTCTTGCCCGCCTTGAACTTGGGCTGGGCCGAAGCGGCGATCGACAAGGGTTCGCCCGTGCGCGGGTTACGCCCCGTCGAAGCCTTGCGACGCGTGACCGAAAACGTACCAAAGCCCACCAGACGCACTTCATCCCCCGACTTAAGTGCGTCCGTGATAGCATTGAACACGCCCTCAACCGCCTTGGCGGCGTCGGTGCGCGTCAAGCCGCTGGCGTCGGCGACGACGCCGATCAATTCATTTTTGTTCATGCGGGAACCCCCAGATTACGCTGAAATGTGTTAACCTTGAATCGCCTCGTAAAAGCCGCCCAACACAAGCGATTTTTCGGGGGGCTGTCAAAGGTGAATACGGAAGCAAAGCCCCATTTCATCGCGTTTTGTAGGGGTTTTGAGACAGTTGCGCCCTGTCTTACGCAATTCGGCTAATGCACAAAACCGCGACACCTGCCTGAACAGATATCGCGGTTTTGCAGCAAAATTAATTAATTCAAAGGCTTAGATTTAATGCGCCGTAGCAGCAGCCCCAACAGAAGGTAAGGCCGCCGGAGCAGGCTGGCTGGCCAGATCATCCGCCTCTGTCCACTCGATCGCTTCGGGCACAGCGGTCAAGGCGCGGGCCAGAACCTGATCAACATGGCTGACCGGAATGATTTCCAGCCCTTCCTTGATATTGGCGGGGATCTCGGCCAGATCCTTCGCGTTCTCATCGGGGATCAGCACCGTCTTGATGCCGCCGCGCAAGGCCGCCAGCAACTTTTCCTTCAAACCGCCAATCGCCAGCACCCGCCCACGCAGGGTCACTTCGCCGGTCATCGCCACATCGGCGCGTACCGGAATGCCGGTCAGCGTGGAGACCATCGCCGTCACCATGCCGATACCTGCGCTCGGCCCGTCCTTGGGCACGGCACCTTCGGGCAAGTGGATGTGCAGATCCTTGCGGTTAAAGATCGATGGCTTGATGCCATAAGCGGGGGCGCGGGCCTTCACAAAGCTGAAGGCCATCTGCACGCTCTCGCTCATCACCTCGCCCAGCTTGCCGGTGGTCTTGGCGCTGCCCTTGCCGGGCACGGTCACGCTTTCAATGGTCAGCAATTCGCCGCCCACTTCGGTCCATGCAAGGCCGGTCACGGCGCCGATCTGGTTTTCCTCATCGGAAACGCCATGGCGATATTTGCGCACACCGGCAAAGTCGGCAAGGTTTTCGGGCGTGATGGTGACGCTCTTGTCCTTGCCTTCCAGAATGCGGCGCAAGGCCTTGCGCGCCAAACGCGCCACTTCGCGTTCCAGCGTGCGCACGCCCGCCTCGCGGGTGTAATAACGGATCAGGTCACGCAGAGCCGCTTCTTCCAGCGTGAACTCGCCCTTCTTTAGGCCATGCGATTCCACCTGCTTGCGCACGAGATGACGGGTGGCGATTCCCACCTTCTCATCCTCGGTATAGCCTTCCAGACGGATGATCTCCATGCGGTCCAGCAAAGGCTGGGGCAGGTTCAGACTGTTGGCGGTGCAGACGAACATGATGTCCGACAGGTCAATGTCCAGCTCCAGATAATGGTCCTGGAACTTGGCATTCTGTTCGGGGTCCAGCACTTCCAGCAGAGCCGAGGCCGGATCGCCGCGGAAATCCTGGCCCAGCTTGTCGATCTCGTCCAGCAGGAACAGGGGATTGCCGGTGCCAGCCTTCTTCAGGTTGGACACGATCTTGCCCGGCATAGAGCCGATATAGGTGCGGCGATGGCCACGGATTTCGGCCTCGTCACGCACACCGCCCAAAGATTGACGGATGAATTCGCGCCCGCAAGCCGCCGCAATGCTCTTGCCCAGCGAGGTCTTACCCACGCCCGGCGGGCCGACGAGGCACAGGATCGGCCCCTTCAGCTTGTTGGTGCGAGCCTGTACCGCCAGATATTCGATGATGCGGTCCTTGACCTTGTCCAGCGCATAGTGATCGGCATCCAGCACGGCTTGCGCGGCAGGAATATCCTTCTTCAACTTGCTGCGCTTGCCCCAGGGCAGGCCGAGCAGAACGTCGAGATAATTGCGCACCACGGTCGCTTCCGCGCTCATGGGCTGCATGGTTTTGAGCTTTTTCAATTCCGCCTCGGCCTTGGCCTTGGCTTCCTTGCTCATTTTCAGCTTGTTGATGCGTTCCTGCAGCTCGGCGATCTCGTTCGCCTCGCCTTCATCCCCGCCACCCAATTCGCTCTGGATCGCCTTCAACTGTTCGTTGAGGTAATATTCGCGCTGGGTCTTTTCCATCTGGCGCTTCACGCGGCCACGGATGCGGCGCTCCACCTGCAGAACGCCCAACTCGCCTTCCATAAAGCCATAGACCATCTCCAGCCTTTTGAGCGGATCGGTCTCGGACAGCAGCGCCTGCTTGTCGGACACTTTGGCGGTAATATGCGCGGCAATCGAATCGGCCAGCGTCGAGGCATCGGTGATGTCCGAAAGCTGCTCGCCCGCATCTTGGCTCAGCTTTTTGTTCAGCTTGGCATATTCGGCAAATTGATCGACCACGCTGCGCATCATGGCGGCCACTTCGGAGCCTTCGGCTTCCACCGCTTCGACCGCCGAAATCTCGGCGCGCAGCAGATCGCCTTCTTCCACCAGTTCCACCAGACGCGCACGGCTCTGGCCTTCGACGAGCACGCGCACGGTGCCATCGGGCAGCTTCAGCAATTGCAGCACCGTGGCCACCACGCCTACATCGAACAGATCATCGGCATGGGGATCATCGCAACCGGGGTCCAGCTGGGCCAGCAGGAAGATATCCTTGCTGCCCGCCATCGCCGCTTCCAACGCGGCCACAGATTTCTCGCGCCCTACAAAAAGCGGCACCACCATGCCGGGGAAAACCACGATATCGCGCAGCGGCAGCATGGGCAGAGAGGTTAGCAGCGGCGAGGTAGAGGGGGCGTTATCTGTCATAGTCATCCATTATAGCGACAAAACCGGAGCTTCGGGCGGCTGGGCTGAATTTTTTTCTGTCTGCTGAATATGGGTTGCCGCCCGCCCCTGTGCAATGGGGCGAGCGGCAAGTTTTCCCTATCGGCATTTTCGGCCCGAAACGCGCATCAGAAAGGCAGCTTGAAGCCCGGCGGCAGGCCCAACCCGCACTGCGCCTTGGCCATTTCGGCACCGGCCACTTCATCGGCCTTGGCGCGTGCATCGTTAAACGCCGCCGCGATCAAGTCTTCCAGCACGCCCTTTTCGGCAGGGGTCAGCAGGCTTTCGTCAATCTCCACGCCGATCACACGGCCCTTGGCGCTCGCGCGGATCTGCACCAGACCGCCGCCCGAAACGCCCTTGACCTCCAGCGCGTCCAGCTTGGCCTGCGTTTCGTTCATCTGCTTGCTGATCGTTTCGGCGGCAGCTTGTGCGGCCTTGATCATTTCTTCCATCGACTTCATCTATCGGCTCCAATTGGCTTGGCGGCGCGGTGGCTGACCGGCCTGCCCTTCTTCCGTAATATCCTGCGCCTGCGGGAAAGCGGCCATGGCGGCCTGCATCAGCGGCGATTGTTGGCGCTGGGCCAGTTCGGCCGCTTTGGCCTGCTCCTCCATCTCCACCATGCTGGGCGCCCCGCCCGATGAACGCCGCTCGACCTCCCACACGCGGTCGGTGGCCTTTTGCAAGGCGGCGCGTAGAATGGGGGTAACGTCCTCTGGAAAACCGGGCGCCTGTTCAAAAACGAGCCGCCCCGGCGCCAGGTCCACCACGCGCACCTGCAGGCGCATCATGCTGCCGGTGGCGATGGATTCGCGCTCGACCACTTCGACCAGATGGCGCCATTCCAGCGCGGGCATAGTGGAAACGGACATATTGGAAACCGGCATAGCAGGCGCGATCTGGGCAACCGGCTGGGCACTTTGCGAAGCGGCAGCAACCGCCCCCGACAGCACACCACCACTGGCCAGCCCTTCGATCTTTTTCACCAACTGGCCCGGATCGGGCATATCGGCGGCGTGCATACAGCGCAGCAGCGCCATTTCAGCAGCAACCAAAGGCTCCGGCGCGGTTTTTACCTCGTCATGACCTTTTAGCAGCAATTGCCAAAGGCGATGCAACTGCCCCGCCGACAATTGCTGCGCCCAGCCCTCAATCGCAGCCTTCTCATCCTGCGAGATCGAGCGGGTATCGCGCTTGCCCAATTGCGCCACGGTGATGCGATGGGTCACTTCCATCGCCGAACGGAGCAAGGCCAAAGGCTCCACCCCCAGCGCGAATTGCCCCGCCACCAGATCGAGCAGCGCCGCCCCATCGCCAGCGAGCAAAGCGGCAAACAATTGACGCTGGGCGGTCTTGTCCGCCAGCCCCAGCATTTCGCGCAAATGCTCTGCGGTAACCTTGGTCTGTTCGCTATCACTGGCCAGATCGGCATGGGCAATCGCCTGATCCAGAATCGACAGGCCATCGCGCACCGAACCTTCCGCCGCCTCGGCCACCATGGCCAAAGCTTCGGCCTCGGCCTCCACGCCTTCCTTTTCGCAAATACGGGCGAAATGGGCGGCCAGCAATTCGGCAGGGATGCGTTTTAGATCAAAACGCTGGCAGCGCGAGAGCACCGTGATCGGCAGCTTGTCCACCTCTGTGGTGGCAAACAGGAACTTCACATGCGCGGGCGGCTCTTCAAGTGTCTTGAGCAAAGCATTGAAAGCATTGCGCGAGAGCATGTGGACTTCGTCGATGATGTAGATTTTATAGCGCGCCGACACCGCCGCATAGCGCACCGCTTCGATAATCTCGCGCACATCGTCCACGCCGGTATGGCTGGCGGCGTCCATTTCGATCACATCGATATGCCGCCCCTCGGCAATCGCCACGCAGGGCTCGCATTGGCCGCAGGGGTCAATCGTCGGCCCGCCCTTGCCATCGGGGCCGATGCAATTGAGCGCCTTGGCGATCAAGCGCGCAGTGGAGGTTTTGCCCACCCCGCGAATACCGGTCATCAAAAAGGCATGGGCCAGACGGTCACGACGAATCGCATTGGCCAGCGTCTGCACCATCGCATCCTGACCGATCAGCTCGGCAAATGTTTGCGAACGATATTTGCGTGCCAAGACGCGATAGGGCTGAGCCGAAACGGGCGCTGCGAGTTTTGGCGCCGGAGCGGGTTCGGGCGCGGGTTCAGGCGCGCCAAACATGCTGCCCTGCCCCGCCGCTTCCAGTTCCTCGGCGCTTACCGTGTCCGAATCCTGCGAATCATCCGTATCCCACGGCAGATCATCGCCATCCTCATCACCGCCGAAGATTTCCGAAATGCTCATCATACCCCTGCTTGTCGCCTTGGCCGATGGATTGGCACATCAGGGGCAAAAAGCAAGTGCACCCCTTGGCCCATCCACCGCAGATGCGGCCAAATGATGGGCGCAAAAACAAAAAGGCCGGCGAAACCGCCAGCCTTTTGAATATCTGTAGTAGGAGCCGGACGACCCGCCGCGGCTTCGTTGTGGCTGCTTCCTTCCGGACCTGACCAGGTTGGCGAATGCAAACGTCCGCCCGACTCCCGCTGGAGCCTATGGCGAGACTTTTTGCAGAATGCAAGCCCCGCCAAAAAGCTGATTAGCGGAAATTATCCGCATAGGCCTGCAACTTCAGCCGACGCGGCGGCGTGCCATGCACCGTGGCGGTGATGCCATATTTTTCGGCATAGGCCTTTGCTTCGTCCACCGAATGGAACTTCAAAGTCACCTGAGTCTGGGTGTCGGCGCTGCCGGGCCAGCCCATCAGAGGGTCGGGACGGCGGGCCTCGCTGGGCGCGAATTCGAGGATCCACTGGTCCAGCAGTGCCTTACCGGACTGCATGGCGTTCTTCGGGCGCTGATAGATACGTGCGGTCATAAAATCGCCATGCCAGCGAATCACATCGTAAATCAAGAGCGACCTTTGCCCTCGCCCTGCTTTTTGCCCGCATTGAAAGCGTTTTTGGTTTTAAGGCTGGGATCTTCGGCCCAAGGCTCGTCCGGCCAACGGTGCTTGGGATAGCGGCCCTTCATATCTTTCACCACATCGCGCCAGCTTCCGCGCCAGAAACCGGGCAAATCGCGCGTGGTCTGGATCGGCTTTCCACCGGGCGAGGTGAGTTTGAGCAGCAAGGGCTGCGGCGGGCTGCCAAAGGTTGGGTGGCGCTCCAGACCGAACAAAGCCTGCACACGAATCTCGATGCTGGGCCCACCGGCATCCTCGTAATCAATCGCATGGCTGCTGCCCGCCGGACTGTGGAATTCGGGCGGGGCAAGGCGGTCAATGGCCTGTTTCCCATCCCAGCCCAGCCTGTCCAGCAAGGCCTGATGCAAGGCCCCTGCCTGCACCTGGTCGAGCCGCCGCTTCAGATGCGGCGCAGCCCATTCCTCCAGTTCATCCAGCAGCGCCTGTTCATCCAGCGCCGCCACGCCCGCATAGCGCGCCCGCTTGAGCAGATTGAGACTGGCCCGCCCCAAAGGCAGCAGAGCCAGCCCTTCCGCGCGGATCTTTTCACACAGGAAAGCGGCAATCGCCTTGGGATCGGGCGAAGGATCGCTGCCCCGCGCAAACACAAAGGCGCCGAGGCGGCGCTCCAGCAAAGCCTCCACCCGCGCCTCATCTCCCACCCAGCGCAAGGTGGAGCGCCTCTCGATCCGATGGGCCAGATGAGTCAAAACCTCGGCCTCGCTCAGGGCAATCGCGCCGGTAATCCGCGCGCCCTTGGCCGCGCCTTGCGCCTCACCCACGGCCAGATAATCCGCGCGCGTCAGCGGCGACAAGGGATCAAGCGCCAGCCCCCTGCCGCCCGCCGCCAGCCATTCCTCGCCGCTGGCATCGCGCCGTTTGGCCAGATTGTCGGGGAAACCTTCGGCCAGCAGCACGCCCTCGGGCGGTGGTTCGCCCGCAACGCGCTCCACCATGCCCTTGGCCCGCCGCGCCCAGCCACGCGCCATTTGCCGCGCCGCCTCGGCTTTGGGCGAACGGTCACGCCGCCAACGCTCAAGCCGCGCAAGCAAATCATCGCCGCGCCCGCCAAGGCCCCGCTCCTGCAACAGAAACGCCAGTTCCGCCGCCGCCTCACCCGCGCCGCGCGCCGCGCCATAAAGCAGCATATGCGCCTGTTCCGGCCCCATCGGCAGGCTGGCCATCGCCCGCCCATGCGCGGTTATCCGCCCATCGCCATCCAGCGCGCCAAGGCTGGCCAGCTTGGCCCGCGCCGCGGCCAAGGCTGCCGCCGGTGGCGGGTCGATCCATGCCATATCGGCCATGTCCCCCGCGCCCCATTGCGCAAGGGCCAAGGTCAAAGGCGCCAGATCGCTGGTGAGCATTTCGGGCGGATCATAGGCCGCGCGCCCTGCATGGGCCGCCTCTTCCCACAGGCGATAGGCCACACCCGGCCCCTGCCGCGCCGCACGCCCCGCCCTTTGCGCCGCCGAAGCCTGACTGGCGCGCGTGGTGATCAGCCGCGTCACCCCCGCCGCTTTGTCAAACTCCGGCCTGCGCGACAGGCCCGCATCGACCACCACCGACACGCCATCCAGCGTCAGCGAGGTTTCGGCAATGCTGGTGGCCAGCACGATGCGGCGGCGACCGGCAGGATCACGCCGGATCGCGGCGCGCTGGGCTGCTGGCTCGCATTGGCCATGCAGCGGCAGCACCAAGGCATCGGACAGGCGTTCGGATAAACGTTCCACCGTGCGGGTAATCTCGCCCACACCGGGCAGAAAGGCCAAGATGTCGCCCTCCTGCTCACGCCATGCGGTAAGGACGGCGCTGGTCATCGCCTCCTCCAACCTCTTTTCCGGCGCCGCGCCCAGCCAGCGGAAGGAGAGCGGCCAAGCCTTGCCCTCGCTCTCGATCACCGGCGTGTTCGCCCCCAGCAGGCTGGCGAAACGCTGGCCATCAATCGTGGCGGACATGGGCACGATGCGCAGATCCTCGCGCAGCACGCCTGCGCTTTCCACCGCCAAGGCCAGCCCCAGATCAGAATCGAGATGCCGCTCATGCGCCTCGTCAAACAGCACCGCCGAAACGCCCTGCAATTCGGGATCGTGCAAAATGGTGGCGACGAAAATCGCCTCGGTCATCACCAGAATGCGCGTCTTGGCCGATTGCTTGCTGTCCAGACGGGTCAAATAGCCCACCGTCTGCCCCGCGCTTTCGCCCAGCAATTCGGCCATGCGTTCCGCCGCTGCCCTTGCCGCAACACGGCGCGGGGAGAGCAGGATCACCTTGCCGCTGCACCAAGGCTCGCGGATGAGCGCAGGCGCCACGCTGGTGGTTTTGCCCGCGCCGGGCGGGGCAATCAGCACAGCGTAAGGCCCTTGGCGCAAGGCGGCCAAGAGTTCGGGCAGGACGGCGTGGATGGGAAGATCGGTCACGAGGCCGCCTTAGGCGATTTGGGCGGAAGGTTGAAGGATGGAAGGTGCCTCCGGCGGGCAAAGGGCGGGGGCCCTTTGCAATCCCGTCACGAGATCGCGCCTCGTTGGCGACTTTATGCCTTTCCGCGAAGCGGATTTAAAAGCCTGCGGCGCATGAAGCTTGCGCAGACTATCGATACTAGCGCTTAAATTCACGGGTTTGCAAAGGGCCCCCGCCCTTTGCCCGCCGGAGGCACCCCTTAACGCACCCTAAAAAATCAATACCGCCGCGCCACCGAGAACAAAGCCGCTTCCTGCATCGCGCGACGCATGGGGCTATCGGGGAAGATAGACAAGGCGTCCATAGCCTTTTGTGCATAATCGGCCGCGCGCTGACGGGTGGCTTCCACAGTGCCATGGCGAGCGATAATGGCCACGGCCTCGGCCAGATCCTCATCCTCGGTGCGGAAACCCGCGATGGCATCGCGCCAGAACTGCTGCTCTTCAGGCGTGCCAGCCGCATAGGCGAGGATCACCGGCAGGGTCATCTTTCCATCGCGGAAATCATCGCCCTTGCCTTTGCCCATTTCCTGACTTTCCGAATCATAGTCGATGGCATCATCCACCAATTGGAAAGCCACGCCCAGATAGCGGCCATAATCATCCAACGCCTGCTCTTCGGCGGCGCTGCGGCCAGCGGCCACGGCGGAGATGCGGCAAGCAGCGGCAAACAGGGCCGCCGTCTTGGCCTCGATGATCTGGAGGTAATGTTCCTCGCTCGTCTCCACCTTGCGCTGGGCGGTCAACTGGTCGACCTCGCCCTCGGCAATGATGGCGCTGGCACGGGCCAGAATTTCCAGCACGCGCAGGGAACCGGCTTCCACCATCAGTTCAAAACTACGGCTGAACAGATAGTCACCCACCAGCACCGTCGCCGGATTGCCAAAGATAATATTGGCCGCCGCCTTGCCGCGACGCATATCCGAACCATCCACCACATCATCATGCAGCAGGGTGGCCGTGTGAATGAACTCCACCGCCGCAGCCAGCGCATATTGCGCATCGCCCGCATAATCCAGCAAGCCCGCCGAAGCCACCGTCAGCATCGGGCGCAAACGCTTGCCCCCGCTGGAGATCAAATGGTTCGCCAATTCGGGGATTAGCGGGATCTCGCTCTGCATACGGTCGAGAATCACCGCATTCACCCGATCCATACCCGGCGCGGTCAGCGCCAACAGGGCATCAATCGAGGGTTGCGGCGCATAGTCCGCTGCCAGCATCGTCGCCTGCTGGCCGCGCGTGGAGAGGGGTTGGGCAGTCATCCGCGCCGCATTGCGCGCATAGGCCCGCGAAGGCAAGCTTGGAATCACCCATCAGATCATGCTAGCGGCGCCTTATGCCCGAAAATGCATCCACACCCGCCCCGAATCTGGACATCACTCCGGTTCCGTCCACGCCAGACCCCGTGCTGGCCGGTTTCCGTTCCAGCATCGACAATATCGATGCCGCGCTGATTCACATGTTGGCCGAACGATTCCGCATCACCAAGGCGGTGGGTGAATATAAAGCCACCCACGCCCTGCCCGCCAGCGACCCGGGCCGCGAGGAGCGCCAGATCACCCGCCTGCGCAAGCTGGCCGAGGAATCGCAACTGGACCCCGATTTCGGCGAAAAATTCCTGCGCTTCATCATCGATGAAGTGATCCGGCATCATGAAAAGGCGAAAGCCGAGGCTTGATCGGTAAGGGATGCCTCCGGCGGGCAAAGGGCGGAAGCCCTTTGCAATCCCATTAATATCGCACCAAATCCGTTGCGAAGTGCCAACCTGAAGCGCCGCAGGCTTTAAATCCGCTTCGCGGAATAAAGAAAAAGCAGCGGAGATAGCGCAACCCAGTGATGGGATTGCAAAGGGCCCCCGCCCTTTGCCCGCCGGAGGCAAAAACGCTCACTCCGCCGCCTTCGGCAGAGCCAGCTTCACCAGCAACCCGCCCAGATCCTCGCTCTCGGCCAATTCCACGCGGCCGCCGTAAATTTCCACCACATCGCGCACGATTGCCAAGCCCAGCCCCGTCCCCGGCTTACCCGAATCAAGCCGGGCGCCGCGGTCGAAAATGCGCTCACGGTCTTTTTCGGGGATGCCCATGCCATCATCCTCGATCCAGATATTGACCAATGAGCCCCCCTTGTCCGGTTGAATGGTGACGAAAACGCTGCCGCCACCATATTTGGCCGCATTCTCGATCAGATTGCCAAGGATATCGTCCAGATCCTGCCGCTCAATCGCCACCAGCGCGTTGCGGCGGCCATCCATGTCAAAGCGCGTGTCCTGATAAAGGCGCTCCACCGCGCGGATCACCGACTCGGTCGAATCCCATAGGGCAGTCCGCGCCTGCCCCGCCCCGCGCCGCCCGACAGCGCGCGCCCGGGCCAGATGGTGTTCCACCTGCCGCCGCATCACTTGCGTCTCACGCTGCACCGTCTCGGCCAGATCAGGCTCCTTGGCCTGCGCAGCATTGAGAACGACCGTCAAAGGCGTTTTCAGCGCATGGGCCAGATTGCCCGCATGGGTGCGCGCTTCTGCGGCCTGTTTGTCATTATGCGCCAGCAAAGCGTTGATTTCCTCGACCAATGGCTGAACTTCCACCGGCAAGGGATCAGTCACGCGATTGGCGCCCGCCGTCCGCATGCGCGCAATGGCCAAACGCACACGGCGCAGAGGCGACAGGCCATACCAACTCTGCAAAGCCGCCATCAGCACCAGACCAAAACCCAGCACGAGAAAGCTGTTGATCAGGATCGTGCGGATGCGCCCGATCTGCTCGTCCAACTCCTTGCGGCTTTCCGCCACAGCAAACCACCATACCGTGTTGCTACCCGGCAGGATGATGGACCGCTCCATCATCCGCAAAGGCTCGCCGGAAAATTGCTGCGAATCATAAATGTGGGGCTGGTCGTCCACATGGTCCATCGGCACTTTCAGGCTGCGGTCCCACAGGGACCGGCTGGGGAAATCCTCATGCCCCTTGCCCGAAATCTGCCAATAGAGCCCGCTATTGGGCTCCAGAAAACGCTGATCCCCCAAAGGCCGGTTGAAGAAGACCTCTCCATCCGGCCCGATTTCCGCGCTGCCGATCATGCCGGTCAGCATATAGCCCAATTGCTCGTCGAAATTGCGGGTGACCATGGATGTCATGGCGCGGTCCAGCGCAATGCCGCCCGCCAGCAACAGCACCGAAATCCAGCCCATCGCAATCAACATCATGCGCTGGGCCAGACTACCGGTATGGCGGTTCACCTTGCCGACAGGTTGCAGGGCATCACCTGCGCCATCCGCGCCTGCCTGCCCTGATCCCTGCCCCGACATCGCTACTTTTCCTGTCAGGCCTTGCTGGCCGCCGCGCTGCTCGGTTCGTCAAGGCTGTAACCAAGGCCACGGATCGTGGTGATCACATCGGCGCCCAGCTTTTTACGGATGCGGGTAACGAACACTTCGATCGTGTTCGAATCGCGGTCGAAATCCTGATCGTAAATATGTTCGATCAATTCGGTGCGCGAAACGACCTTGCCCTTGTGATGCAACAGATAGGACAATAGCTTATATTCCTGCGCGGTCAGCTTCACCGGCTCGCCCGCCAAGGTCACACGGCCAGAGCGCGTATCAAGCCGCACATCGCCCGCGATCAACTCGCTGCTGGAATTGCCCGAGGCGCGGCGGATCAGCGCGCGCAGGCGGGCGATCAATTCCTCGGTCTGGAACGGCTTGGCCAGATAATCATCCGCGCCGCCATCCAGCCCCGCCACCTTATCCGACCAGCTATCGCGCGCGGTCAGCACCAGCACGGGGAACTTGCGCCCCTCCTTGCGCCACATGCCCAGCACGGTCAGCCCGTCGATCTCCGGCAGGCCAAGGTCAAGGATCACCGCGTCATAATCCTCGGTCGATCCCATGAAATGGCCATCCTCGCCATCGACCGACAGGTCCACCGCATAGCCATTCTGTTCCAGCGTGGTTTTCAACTGGCGGCCCAGCGAGGGTTCATCCTCAACAATCAGGATGCGCATGAGGGGAATTCCTTTATCTGTTCGGAACCGAAATGGGCGGGCAATGCCGCAACGTCAAGGCAGGCGGTTAGCGTGACTGCCGGATGACCTCGCCCGATCGGGCGTCGACATCGACAAACACCACACGCCCGCCTTTGATGAATTTCAAACGATAGGCCACCGCGACCGGATCATATTCCGGCCCCAGATATTGCATGCCCTGCATCATGGGCAACACATGCTGCTCAATCTCGCGCAGGGATCGCACCTTGCCCGCTTTCATATCGCGCCGCGCCTCCCCCTGTGGCTCGCCCGGGCCGGCATGGGCCATGGGCGAAGGGGTGGAAACCGCCAGCGCCGCCGCCACAGCCGCACAAGCCAGCAAGGAAGGAGTGAGTGCTTTCATAAGTTTCGATCTAGTTTGGCAGCGTTGAACAAGGGGTGAATATGCAAGCAAGCTGCCCGCAAGGTAATTGGCTTGCCCCCATGTGCTGCGGCGTATAGGGCGGCGCGCATGGCAGCAGCACCTATTCTTAGTTGGGAAGGGCTCGGTCTGGTTCAGGGAACTGGCTGGCTCTTTCAGGATCTCGACATTCATATCGCCCCGCGCGACCGGCTCGCGCTGATCGGGCGCAATGGGGCTGGTAAATCCACGCTTCTGCGGCTGATCGCAGGATCGCTGGAAGGCGACAAGGGCAAGCGTTCGGTGCAACCGGGCACGCGCATTGTCACGCTGGAACAGGACCCCGATTTCAGCGGCTGCAAAGTGCTGCTCGATTATTGCGTGCGCGGCGATGATGCGCCCCAGCAACATGAAGTCGAAGCCATTGCCAGCCAGTTGGGCATCGACCTGTCGCGTGAGGCGGCCAGCGCCAGCGGGGGCGAACGCCGCCGCGCCGCGCTTTGCCGCGCCTTGGCCAGCGAGCCGGACCTGTTGCTGCTGGACGAGCCGACCAACCACATGGATCTGGACGCGATCGAATGGCTGGAAAGCTGGTTACAGCGCTACAACGGCGCCTTTGTGGTGATCAGCCATGACCGTACTTTCCTCACCCGCCTGACCCGCGCCACGCTATGGCTGGATCGTGGCAATATCCGCCGCCGCGAAATCGGCTTTGGTGGGTTCGAAGCGTGGGAAGAGCAAGTCTATGCCGAGGACGCCCGCGCGGCGGACCGGTTGGACGCCAAGCTGAAGCTGGAGACGCATTGGCTGTCACGCGGGGTAACCGCGCGCCGCAAGCGCAATCAGGGCCGCTTGGAAAAGCTGTATGAAATGCGCGCCACCCGCGCGGCGATGATGACGCCGCAGGGCATTGCCAAAATGGCGCTATCCAGCGATGATAGTAAAACCAAATCGGTGATCGTGGCCGATAAAATCGCCAAGTCTTTCGGCGACCGCACCATCATCCGCGATTTCTCGCTGCGCATCCAGCGCAAGGACCGCATCGGTCTGGTGGGTGGCAATGGCGCGGGCAAGTCCACCTTGCTCAAAATGTTGATCGGTGAACTTGAACCGGACAGCGGCACCGTTACCTTGGCCAAGAACCTGTCCGGCGTGATCATTGACCAGCATCGTAGCCTGTTGAGCCCCGACAAGCGCGTGCGCGATATCGTGGCCGAGGGCGGCGATTGGGTGGATGTGCGCGGCGAGCGCAAGCATGTGCATGGTTATCTGAAAGACTTCCTGTTCGATCCGGGTCTGGTCGATGCGCGCGTCGGCACCCTGTCAGGCGGCGAGCGTTCGCGCCTGTTGCTGGCCCGCGAATTTGCACGTTTTTCCAACCTGTTGGTGCTGGACGAACCGACCAACGATCTCGATCTGGAAACGCTGGACCTGTTGCAGGAAGTGATTGCCGATTATGACGGCACCGTCCTGATCGTCAGCCACGACCGCGACTTTCTGGACCGGACCGTTACGGTCACGCTGGGTCTGGACGGCAGTGGGCGGGTGGATGTGGTAGCGGGCGGCTATGCCGAATGGGTGGCCCAGCGCCAACAGCGCCAGACCGCAAATGCCCCCAAGGCCAAGCCCATGGAAAAACCCGCAGCCGCGCCGGTGGTGATGCCCCAGCGCAAGGTCAAGCTGAGCTTTAAGGACCAGCGCGACTACGACCTGTTGCCCGCCCGTATCGAGGAATTGGAAGCGGAAATGGCCAAGCTGGAGAATGCTTTGGCCGACGGGGAGCTTTATACGAAGAACCCGACCCGCTTTGCCGCCCTTACCGCCGCGCTGGACAAGGCGCGCGGCGAGAAAGAGGCGGCAGAGGAGCGTTGGCTGGAACTGGCGGAGATGGTGGAGGGTTAAGCCCTCAGGTGATGCGGTAGAAGTCGGCAACACGGTCCAGCGCCAGCTTGAGCACCAGCTTGCCCGAGCGCGATGGCCATGCCAGCGCCTTTTCCGCATCCACCAACGCCTCACCGGCGCAGGCCACACGCCACAATATATCCGACAGGCCCTTGCCTGCCTGAGTTAGCGCGCCGTCGAAACGCGCCTTGGCCGCAATTTGCCTTTCGGTGGGGTTCAATTGCGCGTCTTGCCGGCTGCCGCGCCCGCTCACCTCTTCCCAACGCATGGTGATACTCGGGCTCAATTGGGCAATCTCCCAATCCATGCGCAATCTTTCGCCCGCAGCAAATTCCCGATGCGAAAGATGGCCGCGCGCATAGAGCCAGCTGACAGGTGATTCGGCCAAATTAACGCTTACGCTCTTCTGCCCCTTGCGCGGGGGCGTGCGAAGTGGTCCATCAACGGTTAATCCGCACTCAAATACTTGCTGTTCCATGAAAATTTCCTTCTCAAGCCCTTTTTCTGTGCTAATCACACATTGCCAAACAAGTGCGATTGTAGGAAAGATGGAAAACACCGCGTTGGTTAAGGGATCGGCCAGCACATGATTAACCGCATTCGTGATATCCGAAGACAAAAGGGCATGACCCTTGCTGATGTGGCAGCGCGTTGCGCTCCGCCCACAACGGCACAAACCATTGGCCGCCTTGAAACAGGTACGCGTAATCTTTCGCTGGTCTGGATGAACCGTATCGCCGCCGCCTTGGAGGTTGATCCGGAATTGCTGGTGAAGGGCGAGGCCGAAGAACAGGCCAAGATGGTCGCCCGCCTCACCGATATGGGTGCCGAAGCGCTGACCGCTCCGCGCGATGCCATTTTGCCCAGCGAATTGGTGGGCGATGGCGTGCAAATGGCCATGTCGGTAGAAGCCAGCGCGGGCGATTACCGCAGCGGCGACCAGATCTGGTTGCGCCGCGTTGAACCAGCCAACTTTGCCAAAATGGTAAATCGTGACGTTTTGGCCCCCCGTCCGGGCGGTCGCTTCGTCTATGGCCGTTTGATCGACCGCGACGAACACCGCATGGCCTTGTTGCCCCCCGGCATCGGCCATCGCCAATTGGTGATCGACAGCCCGCCATGGCTGGCCGTTGCGGAAATGTTAGTAAGAAAGCTCTAAACCCGCGCGCATGTTGCGCATTCTATCCATCTCAACCCTCTTCCCCAATCCGGCACGGCCTGCTTTTGGCAAGTTTGTTGGCAGCCAGATGCGGGCCGTAGCCGAAGAGGGCAGCGTTGATCTGACCATGATCGCCCCGATCGGGGTGCCGCCATGGCCGCTCAACCGCAAACAACCCTATGCCACCCATACTGCCTGTCCCCCGCAGGCGACATTGGGGGCACTGTCGGTATTGCATCCTCGTTTCCTGCTCATCCCCCGTTTCGGGGCAGAGAGCAATCCGGCCCGTATCGCCCGCGCTATCTTGCCGCTGGCGCGCCATTTGCACGGGCTAAAGCCGTTTGATCTGGTCGATGCGCAATTCTTCTTTCCCGATGGCCCCGCCGCCGCAATTGTCGCGCGGGAACTGGGCCTGCCGCTGACCATCAAGTCGCGCGGATCAGACATTATCTATTGGCAGACCCGCCCCAAAGCCTTGCGCCAAATGCAGGAGGCGGCCGATTATGCGACTTTGCTGCTAACCGTCTCACAGGCGCTGGGGCGCGATATGGCAGCACTGGGTATGGCGCCGGACAAGATTGTCACCCATTACACCGGCCTTGATCGCGCCAAATTCCACCCCCTGCCCCGCACCGAGGCCCGCCAGCGATTGGCGGCCCAAGCCATCCTGCATCTGCCGCCACAAGCGCCACTTTTCGTGGCCGCCGGTTCGCTGATCGCCATCAAGGGGCAATCGATCGCGCTGGACGCTCTGGCGCAAGTTCCCGACGCGCATCTGGCGCTGGCCGGTGTCGGGCCGGACGAGGCAGCCCTGCGCGCCCAGACCGCCGCATTGGGCCTTTCTGACCGCGTGCATTTCCTCGGCCAAGTCAGCCATGACGCGCTGCCGGTGCTGATGGCGGCGGCCAATGCGCTGGTATTGCCCAGCGAGCGGGAAGGCCTCGCCAATGTCTGGGTCGAATCGCTGGCCTGCGGCGCGCCTTTGGTCATCCCCGATATTGGCGGCGCGCGCGAAGTGGTGACCGCCACCAGCGCGGGCCGGATCGTGACACGCGATGTGCAGGGCTTTGCGCAAGGCATGCGCGCCATTCTGGAGGATAATCTGCCTCAGGCCGAAGTGGCTCGCCATGCCGATGGGTTCAATTGGGAAAGCAATGCGCGGCGCTTGATCGAGATCTGGCATCGCGCAGCAGGGTATTAGGCGCATAAAAAAGCCCCGCCGGATCGCTCCAGCGGGGCTTTTTCTTCAGCCTACAAACCTCAGGCTTCCTTCTCGCCCTCGCCGGGCACAAAGCTGGAAGCATTTACCTTGAGCCAGATCAGCATGGGCGCTGCGGCATAGATCGAGGAATAGGTGCAAACGAAAATGCCGAGGATCAGCGCAGCCGAGAAGCCAAAGATCACCTTCGGCCCCAGCAACAAAAGAGCCACCAGCGTGATCAGCATGGTGGCCGAAGTCACCACCGTGCGCGCCAGCGTTTCGTTGACCGAGAGGTCCAGCAGTTCCTCCAGCGGCATCTTGCGATATTTCTTCAGATTCTCGCGGATGCGGTCGTAAACCACGATCGTATCGTTCAGCGAATAACCGATCACGGTCAGGATCGCGGCCACGATGGTCAGGTCGAATTCCATCTGCGTTACCGCAAACAGGCCCAGCACCAGCGACACGTCATGTACCAGACTGACCAGTGCACCGACCCCGAATTGCCATTCAAAACGGAACCAGATGAACAGCGAAATGGCGATACAGGCAAAGCCCAAAGCCTTGAACGCGGTCCAGCCCAGTTCCTTGGACACTTTGCCCGAGACCGAATCGACGCCATCAACGCGCGCATCGGCATGGGCGGCCTTGATCGTGGCGGTAATCCGCTTGGCCATGGCATCGGCCAGACCTGCATCCTTGTCCGAACCTTCGGGCAGACGCAGGCGAATCGAGATTTCATTGGGTTTGCCAAAGGTCTGGATAATCGGCTCGCCATAGCCCAGCGCTTCCACCTCGCCGCGCAATTGCGCGACAGGGGCAGAAGCACTTTGGGTAAAGCTGACGCGGATCATCTGGCCGCCGACAAAATCGACGCCCATGTTCAGACCATGGGTGAACAACAAAGCCCAACTGGCCAGCATCAAAGCCACGCTGATGATGGTGGTGGGCCACTGCCATTTCAGAAAATGCAGGTTGGTGTTGTCGGGAACGAGTTTGAGCAAGCGCATGTCGGCAGCCCTTTAAATGTTCAGATCGTTCGGCCGCGCCCTGCGCAACCAACCGGCCACCCACATGCGGGTGAGGAAAACAGCGGTGAACACCGAGGTGATAATGCCGATGATCAGCACCACGGCGAAACCCTTGATCGGGCCCGAACCGAATTCGAACATCAACACCGCCGAGATGATATGGGTGATGTTGGCGTCGAAAATGGTGCGGCTGGCTTCCTTGTAGCCCATCTCCACGGCGGCAAAGACCTTGCGGCCACGCTTGCGCTCTTCACGGATACGCTCGTTGATCAGCACGTTGGCGTCAACCGCCGCACCGATGGTCAACACGAAACCGGCAATACCGGGCAGCGTCAGCGTGGTGTTGAGCAGCGCCATAATGCCAAGGATCATCAACACGTTGAGGATCACGGCAATATTGGCATACATGCCGAAACGACCATAGGTCATGGCCATGAAGATAACGACCGCAGCGGTCGCCACGCTCATCGCCACCACACCCTTCATAATCGAATCCGCGCCAAGGTCGGGGCCAACGGTGCGCTCTTCGACCACTTTCAGGTCCACCGGCAGCGCGCCCGAACGCAGGGCAATCGCCAGCTGGTTCGCGCTTTGCACGGTAAAGCTACCCGAAATCTGGGCGCTGCCGCCCATGATGGGTTCGTTGATGTTGGGAGCCGACAAAACCTTGCCATCCAGCACGATGGCGAAAGGCTTGCCCACATTCTCCTTCGTCAGGCGGGCGAACTGCTCCGAACCCTGCGAATCGAAAGTGATCGACACCACCGCATCATTGTTCTGGCCAAAGCTCTGCTTGGCATCGGTCAGGCGATCACCCTTGATGCCGCCCAGACGCTTTACCGCAATCGCACCCGCGCCATTGGCAAAGGGAAGGATTTCATCGCCGGGCGCGGCCACGCCATCGACCATGCCCAACTGGTCCACCAGCTTGAATTCCAGCTTGGCGGTCTGGCCCAGCAGAGCCTTCAGCGCGGCAGGATCGGACAGGCCAGGCACCTGCACCACAATGCGGTCATTACCCTGACGGATGATGGTCGGTTCGCGCGTGCCCATGGCGTCGATACGCTTGCGCACCACTTCAGTGGCGGTTTCCATCGCCTTGTCGATCGCATCCTTGATCCCCTCTTGCGTGGGGGTCAGGATAAAGCGGGTGGTGTCGGCGATCTGGATTTCCCAGTCACGCTTGCCCGACAGGCCCGCGCCATTGGTCAAAGGCAGGATTGCCTCGCGCGCGGCGTCCACTTCGGCGGCATTGGCGACGATGAAGGACAGCGAGCCGCCCTTGTTCGAGATATCGCCATAATGCACCTTGCCGGACTTTTTCAGCGCGGCGCGGACTTCTTCTTCCTTGGCTTCCAGCCTTTGCGAAACCACCTGATCGGCATTGGCTTCCAGCAAAAGATGGCTGCCACCGGCAAGGTCGAGGCCCAGATTGATGGTCGGATGCGGCAGGCTGGCGGGCCAGCGCAGGCCCGACATAGTGGCAAGCGACGGCAGCGCCGCGGCCAAGGCCAGCAGCGTCAGCGCCCAATACCAGAGCTGTTTCCAGCGGGGAAAGTCGAGCATGGTTATATGGCTCTGTTACGAAAGGCGCCGCTGGCCCGCATGAACGGGTACAGAGGCGCGTGAGGACACAATGCTTGTCGCCAGATGGGTAGGAGGGGCGCCCGCGTCAAGCCGAAGGCCAAAGCGGCGCCCTGTCCCTGCCTCAATCGTTGGCGGGCTTGGCGCCGGCGGGCGGCACGATGTCGGTGATGGTGGACTTCACCGCGCGCACGCGCACATTGGGGGCCAGTTCGACTTCGACATAGGCCTCGTCCACCTTGATCACCTTGGCCAGCAATCCGCCGCCGGTCAGCACGGTATCGCCCTTCTTGATCGATTCCAGCTTGGCCTTGTGTTCCTTTTGCTGGCGCATTTGCGGGCGGATGAACAGGAACCACATGACAAGGCCCATGCCCACGATAGGCAGGAACTGGAGCCATGCAGGAGGCTGGCCACCAGCGGCAGCGGCGGCAAGAACGGGCAGGAGCGAGGTCTGGATCGACACGGATTACACTCTCTATCACTAGAAACAGCAGGAAAGATGGCCGGCAAAGCGCAGAGTTCAACCCCGCCCTGCCGGAAAGCACCCGCGCCTAGCAGTTAATAGGCTGCGTGGCAATCAAACCGCCCTTGGTGTTCAGCTGCCCCAAACCGCCGGTTTATCGGGATGATAGCGGCGCCCGAAAGCCGCCGATCACCGCCCGCCGGAGGAGGCGCTCAGGAAAAATGCAAAGAAAATGAAAAACTCCGCTTGCCAAAGCTGAAAAGCACGCCTAGAGGCCCGTCCACCGCAGGGCACTAGCCCAGCGGTAACAACCAAGGTCGGGACGTAGCGCAGCCTGGTAGCGCATCACACTGGGGGTGTGGGGGTCGGAGGTTCGAATCCTCTCGTCCCGACCAAAGGTTCTTCAAAAGGGCGGCCATCGCAAGATGGGCCGCCCTTTTTGTTCGTAGCCAACATGCCCGGCAACGCCAACCTGCTTTGCAGCAAAGCCCGATACAGCACTTGCCCAGTCCCTGCCCGGCTGTATGAACAAGCACCAAGTCGCAAGCTGAAGGTAAGGCCCTAACCATGACCCAACCGCTGATCTTTGTCCTCAACGGTCCCAATCTCAACCTGCTGGGCACGCGAGAGCCGCATATCTATGGCCATGACACTTTGGCCGATATCGACGCCCGCCTGATCGCGCAGGGGGAAAAACTGGGCCTTGCCGTGGAATGCTATCAGTCGAACCATGAAGGCGCGCTGATCGACTGGCTGCACGAGGCGCGCGCGCGTGGTGCCAAGGCGGTGCTGCTGAATGCTGGCGCCTACACCCATACTTCGGTGGCGCTGCATGATGCGATCAAGGCGGTGGAACTGCCCGTGATCGAGGTTCACCTGTCCAACCCGCACAAGCGCGAGGAATTCCGCCACAAGTCCTATATTGGCATGGCCGCCATGGCCACCGTGGCCGGTTTTGGCGCGCGCAGTTACAGCGTGGCGCTGGACGCCGCCGCTGGCCTGTAAACCTTTCAACACAAACTATAAACTGCGATGCAATCGGGTCGCACCCCGCAAGCAGGTTCCCCTCCCTCCCCGCTTTCCCCTTGCTAGAGGGTTAGCAGGCGGTTAGGGGCCGTCGCTTGAGATTGCACTCGCCAAGGAGTTTTCATGGGCGATAACACCGAAACGGGCCGCGAAAGCCAGCCCCGTATGAACATTGATGGCACTCTGGTGCGTGAACTGGCCGAACTGCTGGCCGATACCGGCCTGACGGAAATCGAAGTGGCCGATGGCGGTCGCAAGATCCGCGTGGCGCGCAACATCACCGTGGCCGCACCCGCCGCTCCGGCTGCCTATGCACCGGCCGCTTACGCACCTGCTCCGGCTGCCCCTGCCGCTGCTGCTCCGGCAGCTGCCCCCGTGGCCGCCGCGCCTGTTGCCGCCCCCGCCGTGGTCGAAGGCACGCAGGTCAAATCACCGATGGTCGGCACGGCTTACCTCACCCCCGAACCGGGCGCGCCCGAATTCATCAGCGTGGGCAAGGCCGTTAAGGCTGGCGACACGCTGTTGATCGTGGAAGCCATGAAGGTGATGAACCCCATCACCGCCCCCGTGTCGGGCACGGTCAAGGCCATCACCATCGAAAACGGTCAGCCGGTCGAATTTGACCAGCCTCTGGTTGTGATCGGTTAAGCAGCCCATGGCCATCAAACGTATCCTTATCGCCAACCGTGGCGAAATCGCGCTGCGCATCCATCGCGCGGCGCGGGAAATGGGCATTGAGACGGTGGCCGTGCATTCCACGGCCGACGCCGATGCCATGCATGTGCGTCTGGCCGACCATGCGGTCTGCATTGGCCCGCCCGCGGCCAAGGACAGCTATCTCAACGTGGCGGCCATCATCAGCGCGGCGGAAATCACCGGCGCCGATGCGATCCACCCCGGCTATGGCTTCCTTTCGGAAAACGCCCGTTTTGCCGAGATCGTGGAAGCCCATGGCATCACCTGGATCGGTCCCAAGCCCGAGCATATCCGCACCATGGGCGACAAGGTGGAAGCCAAGCGTACCGCCGGTGCGCTGGGCCTGCCGCTGGTTCCCGGTAGCGATGGCGCGGTCAGCGATTTTGATGAAGCCCGCGAGATTGCCGAGCGAATCGGCTATCCCGTGATCATCAAGGCCGCCAGCGGCGGCGGCGGTCGCGGTATGAAGGTGTGCAACAGCCCCGACGATCTGGAAACGCTGATGCAGCAGGCCGGATCGGAAGCCAAGGCCGCCTTTGGCGATGCCACGGTCTATATTGAAAAATATCTGGGCAACCCGCGCCACATCGAATTTCAGGTGTTTGGCGACGGCAATGGCAATGCCATCCATCTGGGCGAACGCGACTGTTCGTTGCAGCGCCGTCACCAGAAGGTGGTGGAAGAAGCCCCCAGCCCCGTGATCACGCCTGCCGAGCGCGAGCGTATGGGTGGCATCGTGTCGAAGGCGATGGCCGACATGGGCTATCGCGGTGCGGGCACGATCGAGTTCCTCTGGGAAAATGGCGAGTTCTATTTCATCGAAATGAACACCCGCCTGCAGGTGGAACATCCGGTGACGGAAGCGATCACCGGCCTCGATCTGGTGCGCGAACAGATCCGCATTGCCGATGGCAAGCCTTTGTCGGTTAGCCAAGACGAGCTGGAATTCCGTGGCCATGCCATCGAATGCCGCATCAACGCCGAAGACCCCTGGACCTTCGCGCCCTCGCCCGGTCTGGTGGAAGGCTATCATGCCGCTGGCGGTTTGAACGTGCGCGTGGATAGCGGGCTTTATGCCGGTTATCGCATTCCGCCCTATTACGATTCGATGATCGCCAAGCTGATCGTCTATGGCCGCACCCGTGAAGGCGCGATCATGCGTCTGAAGCGCGCTTTGGAGGAAATGGTCATTTCCGGCCCCAAAACCTCCATCCCGCTGCATCAGGCTTTGATGGACGATGCCGAATTCCGCTCTGGTGACTATACCATCAAGTGGCTGGAAGAATGGCTGGCAAAGCGTTGATTTTCCATCAGCACTGAACCACAAACAAAAGGGCTGGAACGGGAAACCGCTCCAGCCCTTTTTGTTCGACTTGGGATGGAAAGGATCACTCCTCCATCGGCACGCCAGGCAAATGCTTGGCCGTGCGGATGGTCAGGCTGGTCTTCACGCTGGCCACATTGGGCGCAGGGGTCAACTTGCTGGTCAGGAACTCCTGAAAGCTTTGCAGGTCGCGGCTGACGATCTTCAGGATGAAGTCGATCTCGCCGTTGAGCATGTGGCATTCGCGCACTTCGGGCAGCGTCCGCATATGCTCTTCAAACCCGCGCAAGGCATCCTCGGCCTGACTTTTGAGCGAGACCATGGCGAAAACCGTGATCGAAAAGCCAAGCTTCGACCCGTCCAGATCGGCATGATAGCCACGGATGACGCCTGCATCCTCCAACGCCCGCACGCGGCGCAGGCAGGGAGGCGCTGTCAAACCGACACGCTGGGCCAGTTCGACATTGGTGATGCGCCCTTCATCCTGCAATTCGGCCAACAAGCGCCGGTCGATATGGTCGAGATTGGCCATAAACTTCTGCGTTTCCCTTAAACGGATACGATAGATTCCTGTTGCCGTTAGCCTTGCTGCGGGCAATAATCCACCCCATTAGCACAGGTCAGGCTAATATTGTTAGCCCTTGCCGTAAGCGCAACCCATTGCGCCCATCGCCTGTGTCAAACTTGTCAGACAAAAATGCTATGCTTAACAGGCTGGTAAGCATAAGCATTAACGCGGAGAAGAGGGAACAAGGTTAACACCGTATTGGTGGGAAATACTTCTCAAAACGCCAGGATTCCTGATAAACAAGACTATGCGCTACGATGATCGCCTCGCTACCGTTTTGAACCTGATTCCGGTCGGGCCGAACGTCGCGCGCATCCAGTTCCGGCAATTGCTGGACCTGCTGGGCACCCGCGCCGCCGAGGAGCGGGGTGATGTGCTGGACCGAGCCTATCTGCGCCTGTCGCAATTGCGCGACATGATCCCTGCGCAAGACCGTGCCACCATCCTGCGCGAACCGGGCCTGCGTCTGCGCTCGCCGCGTCTGGTGGCGGAATTGGCGCGGGGGGAAAGCCTTCAGGCGCAAGCCGCCATTCAGGCCGCACAATTGACGCAGGAGCAATGGGTCGATCTGATCCCTGCCCTGCCACTGGCCACGCGTGGCCTGTTACGCGACAGGACCGACCTTGGCCCAGCGGCGCGGGACCTGCTGGAACGGTTGGGCCTTGGTGCGCGTCCTTTGGGCTTTTCGGGCGAAGCCGTGCCCGAGCCAGTGGCGGTAAGCCAGCCAGAGGCCAAGACTGCGCCCGCGCAGCCTGTGCCACCACCCAAGCCCGTGTTTACCGCGATGGCAGCCGCCCATCCCGCCGTGCCCGAACCGGTTCCGGCGCAAGTGGATGCCGAAACGATTGGCGACATCGTGCGCCGCATCGCGGCCTTTCAACAGGCCCGCGAAGCCGCACCCGAAGCCGCACCTCCCCTGCGCGATGGCACCACCACCGCCATCACCGCCTTTGACTTTGCCAGCGATGGCGAAGGGCGCATCGTGTGGAGCGAGGCCGGTGTGGCCCCGATGGTGGTCGGCCACGCACTCAGCAGCCATGGCCCTGCCGCCCATGCCCTGCGCCTGCACCAACCCCTGCGCGGGCAGCGCGTGGTGCTGAACGGTGCGCCAGCGATCACCGGCGAATGGCAGGTGGATGCCGTGCCCAAATTCGATCCGGTCGGCGGGCGATTCCTTGGTCATATCGGCCGGTTCCGCCGGATGCAGCAGGCCAAGCCCGCCTCACCCCCGCCCGTGGTGGAGAGCGAGGCCGATCGCCTGCGCCAATTGCTGCATGAATTGCGCACACCGGTAAACGCCATTCAGGGCTTTGCGGAGGTGATCCAACAGCAATTGTTTGGCCCTGCCCCGCATGAATATCGCTCTTTGGCTGCGGTCATTGCCGTCGATAGCGCGCTGATGCTGGCTGGCTTTGAAGAATTGGACCGCTTTGCCAAGCTGGACAGTGGCGTGATGGAATTGACCGGTGGCACTTGCGATTTCGCGCAGGTTCTGGCCAGCACGATTGGCCGGTTCCAACCCGATGGGTCGGGCAAGAACCCGCATTGGTCCTATCTGTCCACCACCAACGCCGCGCCTATGGGCATTGCCGAGCTGGAGGCCGAACGCCTGTGCTGGCGGCTGCTGGCCACGCTCAGCAGCAATGCAGCCGCGGACGACCATCTGGAAGCGGCGCTGGCCACCGATGCCACCCGCCTTTGCGTCAGCCTCAGCCTGCCGCCATCCTTGGCCAGTCTGGACGATCACGCGCTGTTCCATGCCCCTGCGGCCGATAGCGCGCTTGTTCCCGGTGTCGGCATTTTCGGCACCGGCTTCTCGTTGCGACTGGCAGCGGCCGAGGCGCGCGCCGCTGGCGGAAAACTGGTGCGCGACGAAGCTTTGTTGTTGCTGGTCCTGCCTTTGTTAACTCCCTCGCAAAACCCTGCCGCTAGGGTGGGTCTGTCGGAAACATGCGAACATCCGGCAGAATGATTTTTCCTTGCGACGGGGAACAGATTGCCAGCCCATGCCATAACCACTCCCCCCTCGGCAGAGGCGATGGTGCGTTTTGCCCCCGGCACGGGGCAACGCTTTCTGGTGACGGTGGACACCGAGGAAGAGTTTGACTGGACCAAACCCCTGACGCGCGCGGCGCATCGGGTGGACACGGTGTCGCGACTGCGCAAATTCCAGCAGTTCTGCGAAGGCTATGGCGTAGTGCCGATCTATTTGATCGACTATCCGGTGGCTATGTCCGAACTGGCGGGGGAATTGCTGCGCGGGGCGGTGGCTGAAGGGCGCGCCGAAGTGGGCGTGCAATTGCACCCTTGGGTCAATCCGCCGTTTGAAGAAGATGTCAATCAATTCAACAGCTTTTCCGGCAATCTTCCCTATGAGCTGGAACGGGCGAAATTCCGCAAGCTGTATGACGCCATCGCCACCAATTTCGGTACCGCGCCTTTGATCTATCGCGCGGGCCGCTATGGCATCGGCCCCAACACCGCCAGCATTCTGCGCGAGGCGGGCCTTGCCATCGACACATCGGTGCGCAGCGGCTTTGACTATAGCGCGCATGGGGGGCCCGATTACAAGGACTTGCCGCTGGAGCCATGGTGGGTGGGGCAAAAGGGGCAATTGATGGAATTGCCGCTGACGACGGTGTTCACCGGACCTTTGCGGCGATACGCCCGCTGGCTTTACCCCCAATTGGGCAGGATCGACCGTTTACGCGGCGTTTTCGCCCGCCTTGGCCTGCTGGAACGCATCCCGTTAACGCCAGAGGGCGTCCGCGTAGACGAAGCCCTGCGCGCCACACAAATTGCGATTGATGATGGATTGCCCGTTTTGGTGCTATCTTTCCACAGCCCATCCCTCTGCCCCGGCCATACGCCCTATGTGCGCAGCGAAGAAGATCTGGACTTGCTCTACGATTGGTGGCGCAAAATATTTGAACTGATGCTGGCGCGGGGGGTGCAACCGGGCAGTGTTCAACAAATCATGCAAACAGCAGAGCTTGCCTAGCGCGCCTTGCCCCGCTAACGGGAGAAAAGGTGGGGCCTGTAGCTCAGCGGTTAGAGCTGGCCGCTCATAACGGCTAGGTCGCGGGTTCGAATCCTGCCGGGCCCACCAAACTTTTCCCGCCATACCGTTTAAATTCCAAGAGGAGGCGCAAAAGCTGCGCTTTGCCCCTTGCCTTCCCCGCCAACGCCGCCTAAGGGGGCCATCCAGCGTCGGGGAGTGGCGCAGTCCGGTAGCGCGCCTGCTTTGGGAGCAGGATGTCGCAGGTTCGAATCCTGTCTCCCCGACCAGTTCCCCATTTCACCGCGTTTCACCCCGTTGCATTCGGCAAGGATAACCTTGCAGAATCGGGCATTTGTGCTTCAATGGGTTGCAAGAGCAATTCTGCCACTATCCATGAAATTTGAGGCACCTTTGCGGGAATTGGGATCGGGACCAAATGTGGATTGGCTTATGATGCGAATTGGCAAGATGGTCGCGCCAGGTGAACCTTCGTTTCGGGACGTTGGTAAAACATCATAGGCATGTCAAATAGACGCCTAGTCATAACGGAAGAGCCTTTAACCTCTGCCCTGCTCAGGATAGAGCGTTTGATGCCCCGAAGGATCGAGCTGCCTTGCCGTCAGAGAAATTCCCTTGGGTTCTGACCAGAATTTCCAAATTGACTCGCGGTCAAGTGACCAAAATGGCCGAGGAGTTTTTGAAACCGGAAAATCTTCACCAGAATCGCGCTCAGGATAACGCGCCTGCCTGGCGCTATGATATTCGCGGCAATTGCCGTCTGGTCATGCGGCTTTTGACGGAAATGCAGCTGAGAGCAGTCGTCGCTCTAGCCCCTTTGGTGGGCGATGATAATCTGGCGGGCAATGCTCTGGTGGCTCTGCTGGCCGAAAGCTGGCGCGCGGGGGCGCAATCGCTGGCCCATGGCTCCATTGAAGAAGGGCGACCCATCACCATTCGCGCGATGGGCCGCTCTTTCCATCGCCCCTATGAGACCATGCGAAGGGCCTTGCGAAAGCTGGCCGACATGGACTTGATTGAATTGCGCGACGATGGCGTGGTTCTGTGCCGTGACATCGCCACCCATCCGGCTGTCCGCAAATATCTGGTCCAGATGCATGACATTATGGTCACGTTGATGGATGATCTCTTTGTCTTTGCCAAATTACCTTTGCCGCCTTTCGCCAAAGGCGCCGCAACGCAGGATGGCTTGATCCTGGCCGCTCTGGACTTGCACCTGCTGGGCGCGGAAGCGATGGAAAGCCTGATCGCGGACTGGACTGGCTTGCTGGTGATTTCAGCCATTACCGCAGGCAATACCCGCGACATCACCTATCATCCGGAACTGGCCTTCACCTATGCTGCGGCAGATGCCATTCCTCCCATGCATTTGCGCCGGCCGGTCCTGTTCAAAAACCTTTGCGAAACCCTGCCTATTTGTGCAACCACCGCGTGGCGCCGCGTCACGGTGCTCAAAATGCTGGGCGCGGTGAAAACCGTGGACGGGGGGCTGGTCAATGACAGCAAATGGTTCGGCAATTCCAAAATTGTCGACAGCATCTGCTCCATGGTCGAACGCATGCACCATATCATCGGCAAGATACCGCTGGATATCTCGCAAGGCTTTGCGCCTGAGTCTCATTACATCACCGGACGCGTGCCGCCGGTCGCCCTTTAATCTAGGCGGCGTGGACAAATTATCTACGTAGGAGTTTCCTCGGAGGGCGCGCGTTTTGGACGTGCCCATCGGAAGATGCGCCAGCCAAAATCGACTGTCATCAGCACCAAGCCCAAAGGAAGGACCCA